>CAVPJS010000014.1:0-689973 GCA_963705475.1 uncultured delta proteobacterium
CTGCTTGTTGTAGATGCGGATGTTGACGATGTCGTGCTGCTTGGAAATGTTGTTGATGATCTGCTTGATGTCGTCCCTGGAGTTGAGCATCATGGCATAATGGGTGCCCAGTCGGATGGTGTTGCTCAGCCGCTGCGTGCCGGCGGTGATGTTGCCCACCAACTTTTGCTGCATGTATCGAAAATTGAAGAATCCCCACACCGCGAGGGACAGAAGCAGCATCAAACCGACGCTGGCCAACAGTTTGAGCAACAGGCTCTCGTGAATGATGGCTTTCAGTGACGGCATGGAATGCGTCCCTTAGGGGTTGTCGGAAAAAGGGAGATCGGACCAAGACATGCAAATATCTGTGAAACGATATCTGAAAAGCCCACACGGGTCAACACAGGGCATGCATCATCAGAAACCATTCACATACTGTATGAAATTCATCTTTTATGCTTGACATTAATCGTTCTTTTTCTCTATTCTTTTCTGGCGGTTTGACCTCTCGATCGCTAAAAGGCTGCCGAACCACCACCGGCGCTTATCCCCGAAACCGCGTCATCCGGAGAAATGCCGGAGCCGATGGATCCAGGATATCACAGTCACCATGCAACGGTGTTTCCCTTCTAAATGTTAACCAACGGCAAAAGGAGGCCACATGACCAATCCCTATCAAGCTGCATTTGAACAGTCGATCAACGATCCGAACGGATTCTGGGCGAAGGCGGCGGAGGACTGCCACTGGTACAAGCGCTGGGACAAGGTGCTTGACGACAGCAATAAGCCCTTTTACCGCTGGTTCACAGGGGGCCAGATCAACACCTGCTACAATGCCCTGGACCATCACATCGACCAGGGGCGGGGGGACCAGCTGGCTCTGATCTACGACAGCCCGGTCACCGACACGATCAAAAAATACACTTACAGCCAGCTTCGCGACGAAGTGGCCCGTTTTGCCGGCGTGCTGGTGGCTCAGGGGGTAAAAAAAGGCGACCGGGTACTGATCTACATGCCCATGATCGCCGAAGCGGCCATGGCCATGCTGGCTTGCGCCCGCATCGGGGCGGTGCACTCGGTGGTCTTCGGCGGATTTGCGGCCAAGGAGCTGGCCACGCGCATCAACGATGCCAAGCCCAAGGTGATCGTGTCGGCATCGTGCGGCATCGAGGTGAAGAAGATCATCGCCTACAAACCCTTGTTGGACAAGGCCATCGACATGAGCACCAGCAAGCCGGACAAGTGCATCATCTTTCAGCGGCCCATGGAAAAGGCGTCCATGATCGCCGGCCGCGATGTGGACTGGGTGGACGCCATGTCCGCGGCAGCACCGGCAGATTGCGTGCCGGTGGCGGCGACGGACCCGCTGTACATCCTATACACCTCGGGCACCACGGGCCAGCCAAAGGGCGTGGTGCGTGACAACGGCGGCCATGTGGTGGCCTTGAAGTGGTCCATGAAGAACATTTACAATGTGGACACGGGGGATGTTTACTGGGCAGCGTCTGACGTGGGCTGGGTGGTGGGTCACAGCTACATCGTCTACGGTCCGCTGTTCAAGGGCTGCACGACGATCCTGTTCGAGGGCAAGCCGGTGGGCACGCCGGATGCCGGTGTGTTCTGGCGGGTGATCGGCGAGCACAAGGTCAAGACGATGTTCACTGCGCCGACGGCGTTTCGGGCGATCAAGCGCGAGGATCCCAAGGCCGAACTGATGAAAAAATACGATCTGTCCAACTTCAAGGCCCTGTTTCTGGCCGGTGAGCGCCTGGACCCGAACACCTTGCACTGGGCCGAAGAGGCCCTGAAGGTGCCGGTGGTGGATCACTGGTGGCAGACGGAGACGGGCTGGGCCATCTGCGCCAACTGCATGGGCCTGCATGTCTTTCCGGTCAAGGAGGGCTCGCCCACCAAACCGGCACCGGGATGGAACCTGCAGGTAGTGGACGAAAACAACAAGCAGGTGGCCCCGGGTGAGATCGGCGCCCTGGTGGTCAAGCTGCCGCTGCCCCCAGGCTCGCTGCCGACGTTGTGGCAGAACGACGCGCGCTACGTGGAGTCCTACCTGGAAGAGTTTCCCGGCTACTACAAGACCGCCGACGCGGGTTATATCGATGCGGACGGCTACGCCTACATCATGAGCCGCACGGACGACATCATCAACGTGGCCGGTCACCGGCTCTCTACGGGGGCCATGGAGGAGGTACTTTCGGACCATCCGGATGTGGCCGAGTGTGCGGTGTTGGGTGTGGATGACGACCTCAAGGGCCAGGTGCCGGTGGGTTTTGTGGTGCTCAAGGCCGGGGTGAGCAAGGCCGAGGGCGAGATCATCAAGGAGGTGGTCCAGATGGTGCGTGAGCGCATCGGTCCGGTGGCGGCGTTCAAGACGGCCACGGTGGTCAAGCGGCTGCCCAAGACGCGGTCAGGCAAGATCCTGCGCGGCACGATCCAGAAGATTGCCGACAACAAGGCGTACAATGTGCCGGCCACCATCGACGACCCGACCATCCTGAGTGAAATGGAAGAGGCCCTCAAAGGCATCGGGTATGCCGGTTCCAGGAAATCCTGATCGTTGATCGGTCCTGAGCGATTGAGGAACGCTTGACAAAACAACGCCGGGTGCATCTGTCAAAGACGCCCCGGCGTTTTTTTTTCATGTCTTCAGCCAGATGGGATGGATGCTGAACCAAGGAATCGCGGTTCAATGACGGCCTTCGCTCCATTTTTCAAACGGCTGACTAAATGGCGACCACCCGATCCCGCCCCTGGCTTTTCGCCTGGTACAAGGCTTTGTCAGCCTGATCCACCAGTTGCCGGCCGGTGATGATACCACCGGCCGGCCGGGCAGCGACACCCACGCTGGCGGTGATGTGAAGGGTCAGCGCCTCGTAAGTGAATTCGAACTCCTTGACCCGCTGCCGAAACCGCTCGCACAGCGCTGACGCTTTATCCAGCGAGGTGTCCGGGAGAATCACGGCAAACTCCTCGCCGCCGTAGCGACAGCCCACATCATATTTGCGGATGCTGTCATTCAGCAGCCGCCCGAACTCCTGGAGGACCCGGTCCCCGCAAAGATGTCCGTGGGCATCATTGACCCGCTTGAAATGGTCGAGGTCGATCATGCACAGCGCCAGCCCGTGACCGTAGCGCTGCGCACCGGAGATTTCCCGTTCCAGCGCTTCCCTGAAATAGCGCCGGTTGAACATGCCGGTCAATTCATCGCGCACGGACATTTCTGCCAGCTTCTCCTGAGCCATGCGCATCTCCCGCTTCAAACCGGCCTTCTCCAGGGCATTGGAGATGATGCGCAGCAGCGCCTTGCCGCTCACCTTGGCCTTGGGGAGATAGTCGCAGGCACCCGCCTGGATGATCCGGGAGGCGATCAGCTCGTCTCCCTGGCCGGTAATGACCACCGCCGGTGTTTCTATCCCCTTGTTGTTGATGGCTTCAAGAAAGTCCAGACCGGTGCCGTCGGGGAGCAGGTAGTCCAAAAAAATGAGGTCGAACCTATCCTTGTCCAGACGGCTGAAGGCATCCCGGATGGATCTTACCCGGGTCAGGGTAAGCTGATGGTGATCCTGCAGGATCTTTCTGATTTTGGCGAAATCATCGTCTTTGTCCTCAATGGCGAGAATAGATACATGCTGATCCAGGTTGAGGATGGTTTTTCCGCCGGCGTAGGTTTTGGGCTGGTCGTGGCGGAGGGTCTGGATCTTCTTGACCGTGTCGGAAATCCGGTTGGCGGCTTCGGTAATTTTACTCACCCGGCTGGCCAAGTGGGCCGGAATGTTGCCCTCCATTTCCATCAGTTGAACGTTTCCCATCAGAATCATCAGCGGCTGGTTCAATTCGTGGGCGGTGGCGCCGGCCATCTGAAGCAGAACTTTCAGGCGCTCCTCCTCGATCACCGATTTCTGCTGTTCACGGATCTGGCGGTTGACGGCTTCCAGTTCCGCCACCGCGCGGCTCAACGCTAAATTGCTCTGCTGAAGTTTTTTGCGCTGCTGAAACAATTCGACAAAGACATTGGCCTTGCTTCTCAGGATCAGCGGGTCCAGCGGTTTGAACAGGTAGTCCACGGCACCTTTCTCATAGCCGGTAAAGACGTGGGTGTCGTCTTTGCTGATGGCCGTGAGGAAGATGATGGGGATATGGCGGCTTTTTTCGCTGCCCCGCAGCAGCTCAGCCACTTCAAAGCCGTCCATGCCAGGCATCTGAACATCCAGAAGGATCAGGGCGAAGGTGTGCTCCAAAACCAGCCCCAGCGCTTCGTTGCCGGATGTGGCGGTAATGATGGACAGCTCTGGTCGTTCAAGCACGCCTTCGACGGCCATGAGATTCTCGGGCCGGTCGTCCACAACCAAGATTTTTATTTTTTCATCCGATGACATAATCGCTTCCTGTGGGTTCGTTAAACGGAAGACGATGCGCCGATGCGCTCCGGATCGGTGGGTTGCGGGGCGATCCAGATCTTGAGCATGGACGTCAGTTTGTCCAGGTTCACCGGTTTGGCCAGGTAATCGTCTGCGCCGGCTTCGATGCACTTGGCACGGTCTCCGCGCATGGCTTTTGCCGTCAGGGCGATAATGGGAAGCGTCTTGTAGCGATTCCGGTTTCGAATCTCCCGAATGGCCTGGTAACCGTCCACTTCAGATATCATGACATCCATAAGAACGAGATCAATGTCCGGAAACCCGTCGAGTTTGTCAAGACTTTCCTTGCCGGATTTTCCGCTGTAGACTTCTGCTCCCTGGTCCTCCAGAACATTGGATACGGCAAATACGGTTCGCATGTCGTCATCGACCAAAAGGACTTTGCGACCCTTTAATCCGGGCCGGCGGCTGTCCACGGCGAGCAGCCGATGGCGATGGGGATCGTCCAGTGCTTCAGGCGACAGGTGGAGACGCGAAACCAGCGCCAGCAGCAGCTGCTCCGGTGCGTCGACGATCTTGAGGTTCACGACAGCCGAAAATGGGTCGACACCGCCTGCAGACTGGATATCCAATGACGTCCCCGGGTACAGAAACACCGGCGTTGGATTGTGTTGCAGGCCGGTTAGAAAACGGCGCTGTTCGTCGGCATGTATCGTTGGATGGACGATTACGGCATCAACGACACCTGTTTTCATGACCGTTGTCGCTTCGGCAGCAGTGGCCATCGTCCTGATACGCAACGGTTTGCCGCCGATGGCGTCGGTAATCTGGGCAGTGGCATCCGGATCCGGGGTGAGCACGAGAAGGGTTCGATCGTCGGTCGATTGCAGATGTTCGATCCGTTGAAACGCCGCTTCCAGGTGGCCGGTAACGACCGGATCGATCACATGGCCGGCTGCCCCGTGAACCGCCGCGTCGAAGTCATCCGCTGGCAAAGCGAACGTGAAAACGGGAATGTGACGGCTGCTGGGATTGGCTTTGATCCGGTGAACCATCGTCCAGCCGTGCGCATCGGTCAGCCCCAGGTTGACGAAAATGGCGGCCGGTTGATAATAATCGGCAAAATGAAGGCCGGTGTGGAATTGCTCGGCCACCAATACGCGGTAGCCCTTTTGGTACGCATCGGCTTTGATGGGTTCGGTCGTATCTGGATGCGCGTCGATGATGAGAATGCATCTGTCCCCGGGGGCCAGCCGATGGCGATCGTCGGGAACCGGATCCATCCCCGGGGGCGCTTCGGTCTCATCTGCCGTGGACGGCGCCGCCGCCGTCCGGGTGGCGGCGCGCGCAGACGTATCGCTTCGGATTACCGCTGGTTCCTTTTCGGGCAGCGGAATGATGGGCAGGTGAAGCGTAAACCGGCTTCCCTGTTCATCTTCGCTCTCGAGGGTGATGATGCCGCCCAGCATTCGGGCCAGTTCCCGTGAGATGGAAAGGCCTAATCCGGTGCCGCCATACTTGCGCCGGGTCGAGCCGTCTACCTGTTGGAAAGCCTCAAACACCATTTGTTGCTTGGCCGCCGGAATGCCGATTCCCGTATCCACCACACTGATGGCCAGGCAGCCATGATCACCGGTGTCGTCGGCACCCCGACAGATGACCAGTTCGCGGGAAACCGTGAATTCCAGACGGATGGATCCCTTGGCGGTGAACTTGAAGGCATTGGAGAGAAAATTCTTGACGATCTGTTCGACGCGCTTGCGGTCGGTGATCAATCGCTCCGGTACGTCCGATGCCACTTGGACGGCAAACCGGATACCGCGCTGCTCGGCCAGTGGCGCAAAGCTTACCTGAATGGCGTCGGCAATGGATTGGACCCGCACCGCTTGAAGCGCCACCTCCATTTTTCCAGATTCCACCTTGGCCAGATCCAGAATTTCGTTGATCAGGTTCAGCAGGTCTTCTCCCGCCGAATGGATGGTCTGGGCAAACTCGGATTGCCTGGCTGTCAGGTTTTTTTCCTTATTCTCCAAAAGCAGCCGGGAAAGCAGCAGGATGCTGTTGAGCGGCGTTCTGAGTTCATGGGACATGTTGGCCATGAACTCCGTTTTGTAGCGGCTTGAAATCTCGAGCTGCCGAGCTTTTTTCGCCAGTTCCAGGTGGGTTTTTTCCAACTCGGTATTTTGTTTCTCCATGTCCAATTTCTGTGATTCCAGGATGGCCATGTGAGCTTCGAGATCGGCAGCGTTTTTCACCATCTGTGCGTTGGCGGCTTCCAACTCCATCTGTTTGAGCTGAAGCTTCTCCTCGGACGCCTGAAAAGCCCGGCTCTGAACCTGCAGTTGGTGGGTGCTTTCTTCGAGCGACCGTTCACGCGCCTTCAAATGCTGAGCCTGTTTTCGGGTCCGTTCCAGCAGGGCCTTCTCCTGCTGTCGGGTTGATGCGGCGTCTACGGCCAGGGCAATAATCACCGACGCCGCTTCTACGAAATGACAATCAAATCGGTTGAATACGCCTGTTTTCGAAAGCTCCAGAATCCCATTGGCGGTTTGCCGCCACATCAACGGCGCGACGATCAGGTTGGCCAGGTCAGGTTCGGAAACGGGCGACACCGAGCCGCTGATCGCCTCCCTTTGACAAATCGACATGCTTCCGGATTGGGCCGCCTGACCGATGCGTGATGCTTTCGGGTCTAAGACCGGTTGTGGCTCTCCATTGAGATGGCCCGGGAACCGGCTGATGCATTTGAGTTCGCCGTCGCCATCCATGACAAATAAGTCTGCCTGAGACAGATCGAGAAAGTCGGAAAGAAATTCGAGCGAATTGAGCGACAGCTCCCCAAGGTCCTTTCCATCGCCGACCAACCGGTGCAGGTTGGCCAGCCCGGACATGAACCGCGACAGGGTGCTTTTTTCCGATTTGAGGTGGTGAATCAGGCTGTTGATCGATGCTGCCAGTACACCGATCTCATCGCTGGCCGCTACAGGCATGTCATGCTCAAAGCGACCCTGTGCCGCCATCGATGTCTGTCGGGAAAGATCGTGCACCGGTTCAACGATCGTTCGCGCCAGGATCGCCGATGCCGCCATTGCCGCCAGGCATGTCAGGATCAGGACAGCAACGATTACCGCCCGCAGCGGATGAATGGCGCCGAACGCTGCCGCCGTATCAATTTCCACAATCAAGGCATACGGGGTATCGCCCAGGCGTATCTGTGCGCAGGTGCCGATCACCGGATTGCCGCCCGGTCCTGCATAGGCAAAAGGTTCCGCCGGGGATGTCCGGTTGCCTTCACCAGTCTGGTTCTCCCGCCACAACCGGGTTTGCGCGGTATCCACCCGGACCCCGGTGGTGAGATGCGGCGACCCGGTGGTGCCGGCCAGCAGTCTCAGATCGGAGCCCACCAGATACAGCTGCGAACCGGAACCGATTTCAACTGGCGCCGCCAGCATCGGTTGAAGGGCGTTGACAAGGGCTGTCGTGGTGCCTTCGCGGCCCTGATTGTCGGCGTCCGCCAACCGGTCATCGAAAAACCGCTGAAGCTGAAGGCTTTTCAATTCGGCGGCAACGCGGATGTTCCGGCGGACCTCCCGCTCCAGCTGCGAGTAGGCTGTTTGGTAGCCGATCAATCCGACGAGGGCCGTGGGTACCATGGCAAGGCCCAAGCAAAGGAACAGCAACTGCCGACCCAAGCCCCGGTGAAGCACCAGATTCAGGTTGAAGGGAAACGATCGTTCAGGGGGCCTGTCTTCCATTGCAACGGCCTTTCTTCAGTCCAATGTCCGCCGCCAGAGGCGCCGAACCAGATCCCTCAGGTGGTCGAACCGATGGCTATCGACCAGGGGGGAGCGTTCCTGCAGATTGAGCCGGTGAACCACAGCCCTGAAAATCAGATAGGCCTGCCTGAGTCGGTAGGCCGTCACCCCGTCAACGATGCCCGTTTCGGCCAGTGCCTGAAGCAGGCGAACATTGTCCGTCCAGCGGGAGATTTCCGGATGGTTGGCCGAATGCTGCAATACCAGATACTGGACCAGAAACTCGATATCCACCATCGCACCGATGTCTTCTTTGATGTCGAACTGGTCCGGTTCGGCCGATAGGCGGCTTTCGCGCATGCGTTCCCGCATTTCCCGCACCGATGCCTTCAGCGTTTCCGGTTCCCGCTGCAGGCAGAGCACCTGGCGCCGAATCGTGGAAAAGGCGGCTTTCAGCACGCCATCCCCGGTGATGGGTCGGGCCCGGATCAGGGCCTGGTGCTCCCAGGTCCAGGCTTCATCCATCTGGTAGGTTTTAAATCCGTCGACATGGCTGACCAGCAGCCCGGAAACGCCGTTGGGCCGCAGCCGCATATCGGTTTCGTAAAGGGCGCCGGCAGCCGTGTGAGTGGAAAGCATATGAACCACCCGTTGACCCAGCCGGGAAAAAAAGTGGGTGTTGTCGATTGGACGTTTGCCGCCGACGGTTTCACCGGGGTCGGCCGCGTGGAGAAAGACAAGATCCAGGTCCGATCCGTACCCCAACTCGAACCCCCCGAGCTTGCCGTAGCCGATGACGGCAAATCCCCGTTCGCAGGTCTCTCCCCTCAGGCTGCATGACGGGCGGCCATGTTTTTCAACCAGATGATTCCAGGAGATTTCCACCACCTTGTCAAGAATCGTTTCGGCAATCCATGACAGATGGTCGCTTACCTTCATCAATGGCAGCACATTGGTGATGTCCGACGCCGCCACCCTCAAGGTGTTGATCTGGCGGAAGATGCACAAGGCCTCTATCTGGTACTCCGGATCGTCGTCCGGGACAGTGGCCAGCTGGCGTGCCAGGCCGGTGCGCAGAGCATCGGGGCCGGGGGGGGTGTACAGGGTGCGAGGATCCAGAAGCTCATCCAGCACCACAGGATGACGGCTCAGGAAGGCGGCGATCCAGGGGCTGGCGCTGACCAGTCGAATCAGATGGGTCAGTGCATCGGGGTATTCGAGGAGCAGGGAGAGGTAGCTGATCCGCTGTTGAATGCCCTTAAGCAGCTGCAGAACGCGACCCAAGACGGTCTCTGGATCATCGCAGCGGCCGGCTGCCTTCAACACCCGCGGGATCAGACGGTCCAGACGACGCTTTCCCGAGCTGCTAAGGGATCGGGTGGCCGGTTCCGATTTAAAGGTCTCCAGAAGGGTGGCAGCGGCATCGCTGTCCTGAAACCCCGCCGTTTCAAGGAGCCGTCGGCGTTCCGCGGTTGTCATGGAAAAGGACCAGGCATCGGCCATATCCGTTGCCGCCTGGCTGGCATCGCGTTCGGAGGTTGCTTGGGCCACCGGTTCCAGCAGGCCGTCGAAATGCGACCGAACCCGCTCGCGATGGCCATCGAGGACCTGCAGGTAGTCGGCCCATGTGTCGAAACCCATGGACCGGGCCAGCTGCAGACAGGCGAGCGGGTCCGACGGCAGCGCGTGGGTCTGCTGATCGCTGGTCTCCTGGAGACGGTGCTCGGTTTTCCTGAGAAAGCGGTATGCCTCGGTGAGATCCCGACAAACCGGCTGGGGCACAAATCCCTCTTTGCCCAGGGTGTCCAGTACGGCCTGGATTGCCGGCTGCTGGAGCGCCGGCAGCACACCTCCCCGGATCAGCTGGAACATCTGCCCAAAAAACTCGATTTCCCGAATGCCGCCGCTGCCCAGCTTGATGTTGTCGTGCAGTTTTTTTCTGCGGACCTCGGCGGTGATCTTTTGCTTCATCTCCCTCAGCGACTCAAACACGCCGAAATCCAAGTACCGCCGATAGACGAACGGCCGCAGGCGCCGGAGCAGTTTTTGTCCGGCATTCCGGTCTCCGGCCACCACATCGGCCTTGATCAGGGCGTAGCGCTCCCACTCGCGGCCCTGGAACTGGTAATAGTCTTCCATATGGTCGAAATTCATGACCAACGGGCCGCCGTCCCCATAGGGCCGCAGCCGTGTGTCAACCCTGAAAACAAAGCCGTCGGCGGTGTTTTCGCCGATGGCCTGAATCAGGTATCGGCACAGCCGGGTAAAAAAGGCCTCGTTGGACAGGGCCTGCCGGCCGCCCCGGGTTTCACCGCTGGCTGGGAAGGTAAAAATCAGGTCCACATCGGATGAGAAATTGAGTTCGCCGGCACCCAGTTTTCCCATGCCGATGACCACCAGACGCTGGCCGTTGCCGGCGTCGTCCTCGGGAACACCATCGGTTGCACACATGCGGTCAAACAGCAACCCCAGGGCCCCATCGATGGCCGCCGCGGCCAGGGCGGACAGATCGGCCATGGTGTCGTCCAGGTCGCAGACGCCGGCCAGGTCCCGAACGGCAATGCGCACCATCTCCCGCCGCCGGAATTGACGCAGGGTGCTTTTCAGCATCGCCAGCAGGCCGTCCATGGGAATGTCCGTCGCTGCCTTTGCCACCGGCAGCAGCAGCGGCGCCAGGCGGCCGGCCATGTCGCCGTTGGCGTATGGGTTGAGCAGATCGCCGCCGTCGATCAGATCCAAGGCCATGTGCGGGTGGCGAATGCAGCTGGTGGAAACGAATTCACTGAAGTCAAAGGCTGTCGCCAGTGCTATCGAACCGGCCGTGGCGGGGGAAAACGGCATGCCGGTGGCCATGGCTTCCTGACAGAACATGTGCCATTGTTCCTGTTGATGCCGGTTCTGGAATTCGGTGGGGGCGTCTGTCATTGTAGGGGAGATGTCCTGTATTGGGTTGCGGCAACGATGGCCGAACGTCGGTAACTTTTCCAGCCGTTCAACGGTATCAGGGTTCAGCGTGGTCGAAGACCGGTGGCGAACCCGCAACGAAGAACCTGTGAAGGCTTACCAGATTTCCTAAAATTTGCCAAGATCAGTATTTTTTCGATGGGTTACGATCACCTCTGGACGGGGCTCCCTTAAAGTACAACATTGTCATTTGATGAATATTTATATTGCAGTAATGTAAAAAGTTGTCTTCCAATCATTGATGTGGCTAATTCGACGGGTAACTATGCAATTGGATTTCAGTGAGTTCTATAATATGGTATGTAACTTGCTGTTTTGTTCCATTCCGGTCCGCCATTGACAGGTCGATGGCGACCCTTTCGCCACAGCAGCCAAAGGAGTGTATCAACCATGTGCCGACTGTTTGCCATGACCAGTGACACCCCCGTCTCTCCCATGATCGCCCTGGAAGCCATGGACGTCATGCGGGAAGGCCACGATGGATCCGGTGTCGGTCTGTTTCTGCGTGATCTCAGCGGTCCCTTCGAGGAGATCAAGGACGCACCCATCCTGTCCGGAATATTCAGCGAAGCGGGATTGCGGCGTCTGGATACCTTCATGATGGATGTCGGGTTCATGACCAAATACAAGATCACCATCAAGGTGCCCAAGAACCCGCCCCCCGGTGTCCCCAAGCGAGACATCTACCTGATTCGCGCCTACGAATACCCCGAAGAGTGGGATGACTACACCCAGGCGGCGCTTTATGAAAAACTGTTGGAGATTCGCCTCCAATTGCGGGCCATGGGAGAGGCGAAGGATGACATGATCGTCTTCTCCTTCTGGCCGGACGTGATCATGCTCAAGGAGATCGGCGACCCGCTCCAGGTGGCCACCTACCTGAAGCTGGACCGCAAGGAGCTGCACGCCCGGGTCATTATGGCCCAGGGCCGGCAGAACACCAACTATGCCATCAACCTGTATGCCTGTCACCCGTTTTTCATCCAAGGCTATGCCTCCATGACCAACGGGGAATGCACGGCATTCACCCCTATCCGCGAGTTCCTGCTGTCACGCAACTTCCCCGGGTACTCGGGCTACCAGAGCGACTCGGAGGTCTTCACCCACATCCTGCACTACACCCATACGCGCCTGGGACTGGATATCTCGGCCTACAAACACGTGATTACGCCCTTGCAGGATGCCGATATCGCGGATCACCCCAACGCCGCCCTGTTGACCCAACTCAAGCAGTCGTGCCGCCGTCTGATCATCGATGGACCCAACTGCGTCATCGGGTGCCTGCCGGATCACAGCCTCTTCATGGTCCAGGACCGCAAGAAACTGCGTCCCGGCGTGGTTGGCGGACGACCCGGTCGATACGCCTTCTCGTCTGAAATCTGCGGCCTGGATTTTGCGGTTCCCGATCGCGACAAGAGCAAAGACTTTCAACCCATGCATCTGGACACGGTCATTGTCGGACCGGCGCGCCAGGAGGTTTCCATATGCAGCCAAACGCAACCATTGGCCCTTCCACATTAAGCGTAAAGGATTTGCCCTGGCAGATCCTCTGGCACAAAGACAAGTGCACCCTGTGCGGCCGTTGCACGGCGGTGTGCCCGGTGAACGCCATCGACCTGGGTGTGTTCCGCAAGCGGCGGATCAAGGTCTCCCTGGCGCCCCAGGGTAATCCCGCCAGCAGTTTCGACGTCTACCATGGCATCCGTCAGAAGACGGACCCGGCCTATGCCTGTGTGGGCTGCGCCACCTGCAGCCTGGTCTGCCCCAACGACGCTATTTTCCCCATGCGGTCCGACGAAGCGGACAAGCTGCGGTATCATATCAACCGCGGCGGTCAGCCTCGCAGTCGCGGCGGCCGGCGCAATTCACCCGGCGGTATCCTGGACCAGATCAAGTTCATCCGCATCTCCATGCTCACGGACCCGGCCCTGGACGCCGGCCGTCATGAATTTGAAATGCGGACCCTCTTGGGCAGGATCCTGCCACCGGAGCAGAACCTGAAGTTCGTGAATGAAAATGGATGGATTCCGCCGGTGCGGGAGATCTACCCCCTGATCATCGGCGGCATGAGCTTCGGCGCGCTTTCCCCCAATATGTGGGAGGGGCTGCAGATGGGGGTGGCTTACCTCAATGAGGAGCTGGGCATGCCGGTGCGCATGTGCACCGGTGAAGGTGGCTGCCCGCCGCGCCTGCTCAGAAGCCCCTTTCTGAAATACGTGATCCTGCAAATCGCCAGTGGTTATTTCGGCTGGGACGAGATCATCCACGCCATACCCGAGATGGTGGAAGATCCCTGCGCCATCGAGATCAAGTACGGTCAGGGCGCCAAACCCGGCGACGGCGGGTTGCTCATGTGGCACAAGGTCAATCGATTGATCGCCGCCATCCGCGGCGTACCGTCAGGGGTCAGTCTACCCAGCCCACCCACCCACCAGACGCAATACTCGATCGAAGAGTCGGTGGCCAAGATGATTCAATCCATGTACATGGCCTGGGGCTTCAGGGTGCCGGTATATCCTAAGATTTCAGCTACATCTACGGCCATGGCGGTACTCAACAACCTCACCCGGAATCCCTATGCTGCCGGTCTGGCCATCGATGGTGAGGACGGCGGCACAGGCGCCGCCTACAATGTCTCCATGGACCACATGGGCCACCCCATCGCCACCAACGTCCGCGACAGCTACCTGAATCTGGTCAAGGTGGGCATGCAAAACGAGATCCCCATCTTTGCCGGGGGCGGCGTTGGAAAAAGCGGAAATTTGGCTGCCAATGCCGCCGCCCTGATCATGCTGGGGGCCAGCGGCGTCCAGACCGGAAAATACATCATGCAGGCCGCTGCCGGCTGCCTGGGATCGGAGACGGATCGCTGCAACATCTGCAACATCGGCCGCTGTCCCCGGGGCATCACCTCCCAGGATCCGCGGCTCTACCGTCGCCTGGATGTGGAACGGGTGGCCGAACGGGTGGTGGATCTGTTTCTGGCATTTGACACGGAACTGAAAAAAATTGTGGCGCCGCTGGGCCGGTCCACGGCACTGCCCATCGGCATGTCGGACGCCCTGGGCATCAGCGATTACCATGCCGCCCAGCGGCTTGATATCAAGTATGTGGTGTAAACAGGGTGGTCGGCTGTAGCGGTTAAGACTGAAGAAACAACCGGCAGCAATGCCGGTTGTTTCTTCAGCCCACAGGCTGACAACCCAAACACCTTTTTTTTCATCCACCGGAGAAGATGTGATGACGGAAAACAGACAGCCTTTCAATATATTGGGGATGCGCGACGGCCAGCGTCTGACCTCACGGGTTCTTGAAGAGCAGATTCAACAGGCCGTGCAGGCGGGCCATCGTCAACTGGCCGTTCATGCTTTTGGCCAGCACGGCATCGGTGGCCGCCTCTGGCGATCCGATGGCGAGCCCGTGCATATCAACATCGAGGGCCATGCCGGCCAGCGGTTGGGATCCATGGGATATCCGGGTACGTTTATCGAAGTGCTGGGGCCAGCCTCGGACGATGTCGGCTGGCTCAACGCCGGTGCGACGATCACCGTTCACGGTCACGCGTCCAACGGCGTGGCCAATGGGATGGCTCAGGGATATGTCTATGTCGCCGGCAACATCGGCGCCCGGGGCATGACCATGACCAAGTTCAACCCCCGTTTTGAACCCCCCCAGCTCTGGGTGCTGGGGTCTGCAGGGGATTATTTCGCCGAGTTCATGGCCGGTGGTGTGGCCGTGATTTGCGGCCATGAACCCCAGAATTCTGAAAATGTGCTGGGCTATCGCCCCATGGTGGGCATGGTGGGTGGTCGCGTATTGTTTCGCGGCCCGCATCAGGGCTTCAGTCATGCCGACGCCAAGATGATGCCCATCGATGACGATACCTGGAAATGGCTGACCGACGGGCTCGAGCGGTTTCTGGCGGCCATCGACCGATTTGAACTGTTCGCGCACCTGACGGTCCGTGAAGAATGGCAATTGATCGCCGCCCGGTCGCCCCAGGAGAAAAAAGGCGCCGAACGGCGCTCCATGGCCGATTTCAGGAAAAATGTCTGGGACGCCAAACTGGGCAAAGGCGGCATCGTCGGCGATCTCACCGACCTTGACCGCAGCGCGATTCCACTGATCACCCATGGGAACCTGCGGCGCTTCGTTCCCGTGTGGGAAAATCGCAAATTCAAGGCGCCTTGTGAATCCACCTGCCCGTCGGGGATTCCGGTGCAGGAGCGCTGGCGGCTGGTGCGGGAGGGGCGGGTCGATGAGGCGGTGGACCTGGCCCTGGCCTTCACCCCTTTCCCGGCCTCCGTGTGCGGCTACCTGTGTCCCCACCCCTGCATGACCGCCTGTACCAAAGGGTCGGCCTTCATGACGCCGGTGGACGTGTCTCAACTGGGCCGTGCCAGCATCAAGGCCAGCATGCCGGAATTGCCGCCGCTGTCCGGTAAACGCATCGCCGTGGTCGGCGGCGGGCCTGCCGGCATTTCCACGGCCTGGCAACTGCGGCGGTTAGGCCATGAGGCGGTGGTGTTCGACAACGCCCCCAGCCTGGGCGGCAAGATCGCGTCGGTGATCCCCAACAGCCGTATTCCCAGCGACGTGGTAGGCAAAGAACTGGCACGGGCGGCTGAGGTGATCCCCCATGTACACCTCCATCAGCGGCTGAACCAGCGTGACATGGCCCAACTGATCGCCGATTACGATTTTGTGATCGTGGCCACCGGTGCACAAAAGCCGAGGACCCTGCCCATTCCGGGTAAGGAACGGTTAATCACGGCCCTGGATTTTCTATCCGATGCTAAACAAAACCGCGTTAAACCGGGTGATCGGGTGGTGATCATCGGCGCGGGAAACGTGGGCTGCGACGTGGCCACCGAGGCGTCCCGTCTGGGCGCCAGGCAGATCACCCTGCTGGACGTCCAGGAGCCCGCCAGCTTCGGCAAGGAGCGTGAAGACGCCGAGGCGGCGGGCGCCGTGTTCCGTTGGCCGGTCTTTACCCGCCAAATTACCGCCCAGGGGGTGGAACTGGAAACCGGGGAGTTGATCCCCGCCGACACGGTGGTCGTCTCCATCGGGGATGCACCGGATCTGGAATTCCTGCCAGACGACGTGGCGACGGTGCGTGGCTTCGTGGCCGTCAACGAGGATTACCAGACATCCAACCCCAATGTGTATGCCATCGGCGACGCGGTGCGGCCCGGACTGCTCACTGACGCCATTGGTGCCGGGCGGCGGGCAGCCGAAACGATCTCGGAGATCCTGGCCGGCAAGCGGCCCGGCGCGGACCGCAAAATGGTTATCGACATCAACCGCATCTCCCTGGAATACCTGGACCCCCGGATTGTTCAGTATGAAGATATGGATCAGTGCGGTTCCCAGTGCTCCTCCTGCGGCACCTGCCGTGACTGCGGCATCTGTGTGGCCATGTGCCCGGAGGCGGCCATCAGCCGCGAGGCCCTGGGGGAGGTCTCCTTCGAATATGTGGTGGACCCGGAGCGCTGCATCGGCTGCGGATTCTGTGCCGGTGCCTGCCCCTGTGGGATCTGGGATCTGGTGGAAAACACCCCCATCGGGTAATGCCGGATTGACGTGTGTCGGCAAAAGCAGGCAGGCCTGCGGGGCCTGCCTTTTTTAGGGGGTTGATTTGCCGATCAGATGTGATAATTGACCACAGAACTTCGACGTGTTCATTCCTTATAGGCAAAGCGGCGGGCTCAACCCGCGAAAAAACTAGACCGTATGCAAGCATTGTTAGCCCTTGAAGATGGCCGTACATTCCCCTGCCGGTCCTTTACCGGTCCGGGAGAAGCCAGCGGCGAGGTGGTGTTCAACACCAGCATGACCGGTTATCAGGAGGTGCTCACCGACCCGTCCTACCGCGGGCAGATGGTCGCCATGACCTATCCGTTGATCGGCAACTACGGCGTCAACGACGAAGATGTAGAGTCCGCACGGATCCAGGTGGCCGCTTTTCTGGTCAAGGAGTACCAGCCGTTTCCCAGCAATTTCCGATCCACGCAATCCCTTGCCGACTACCTTGCCGGCCGGGGCGTGCTGGGTGTCGAAGGTCTGGATACCCGTGCCCTGACCCGCCATATCCGTAATGGCGGCGCCATGCGCGCCATGATTTCCACCACCGATCTGGATTCCGAGTCCCTGACCCGGCGTGCCAAGGCCATTGCCAGCATGGTGGGTATGGACCTTGCCAGGGAAGTTTCAACCTTGCAGCCTTACCGCTGGACCGGCGGTATGCCCGACACGCTGCCGGTTGACTTGAAATTGAATGGCGACGTCTGGCAGCATCGGGGAGATCATCCATCGGTGGTGGCCATTGATTTCGGGCTCAAGTATAACATTGCCCGATGTTTGGCGCGCGTCGGGTTTGAGGTGGTGGTCGTGCCGGCCGCCACCGAGGCATCGGCCATTATGGCCATGGCGCCAGACGGTCTGTTTCTCTCCAACGGCCCCGGCGATCCAGAACCGGTGGTCTACGGCGTCCAGACGGTCAAGGAACTGCTGGGTCGCTTGCCCATCTTCGGCATCTGTCTGGGCAACCAGATTCTGGGCCTGGCTCTGGGCGGGCGCACCTATAAATTGAAATTCGGCCACCGTGGCACCAATCAGCCGGTCAAGAATCTGGCGACCGGCAGGGTGGAGATCACCTCCCAGAACCATGGATTCGCCGTCGATTTGGACAGTCTGGGCACCGATACCGTCGAGGTGTCTCACATCAACCTGAACGACAACACCGTGGAGGGTATCCGGCACCGCCGTCTGCCGGCTTTTTCAGTCCAATATCATCCGGAGGCATCACCGGGGCCGCACGATGCGGCATACCTGTTCGACCAGTTCAGGGCCATGATGAAAACCGCCTAATCACATGCCAAAACGCACGGACATCCATAAAATCCTGATCATCGGCGCCGGCCCCATTATCATCGGCCAGGCCTGTGAGTTCGACTACTCCGGCACCCAGGCGTGCAAGGCCCTCAAAGAAGAAGGCTACGAAGTGGTGCTGGTAAATTCCAACCCTGCCACCATCATGACCGACCCGGAAACGGCCGATCGCACGTATATCGAGCCGGTCACCGCGGAGGCCGTGGCCAAGATCATCGAAAAAGAGCGTCCCGATGCCCTGCTGCCCACCCTGGGCGGACAGACCGGGTTGAACACCGCCGTAGAAGTGGCCCGGCAGGGTGTTCTGGAGCGGTTCGGCGTGGAACTCATCGGCGCTTCCCTGGACGCCATCGAAAAGGCCGAATCCCGGGACCGTTTCCGTGAGGCCATGCATCGCATCGGCCTGCGCATTCCCCACAGCGGCATCGCCACCAGCATGGAAGCGGCCCGTGTGATCGCCGAAGACATCGGCTTTCCGCTGATCATCCGGCCCAGCTATACCCTGGGCGGCACCGGCGGCGGCGTGGCCTATAACCCCGAGGACCTTGAAAACATTGCAAAATCGGGACTTGACGCCAGTCTGACCCATCAGGTCATGCTGGAAGAGTCGGTGCTGGGATGGAAGGAATACGAGTTGGAGGTGATGCGGGATCACGCCGACAACGTGGTGATTATCTGTTCCATCGAGAATTTCGACCCCATGGGGGTTCACACCGGTGATTCCATCACTGTGGCCCCGGCCCAGACGCTCACGGACCGGGAATACCAGACCATGCGGGACGCTTCCCTGGCGATCATGCGCGAGATCGGGGTGGATACCGGTGGCTCCAACGTCCAGTTTGCCGTCAATCCGCAAAACGGGGATATGATTGTCGTTGAGATGAATCCCCGGGTATCCCGGAGCAGCGCGTTGGCCTCCAAAGCCACAGGCTTTCCCATCGCCAAAATCGCCGCCAAACTGGCCGTGGGGTACACCTTGGACGAAATTCCCAATGATATAACCGGCGAGACCCTGGCTTCCTTCGAGCCCACCTTGGACTATTGCGTGGTTAAAATTCCCCGGTGGACCTTCGAAAAATTTCCGGAAACCCAGGACCTGCTGACCACCGCCATGAAGTCGGTGGGTGAAACCATGGCCATTGGCCGGACCTTCAAAGAGGCCTTTCAAAAGGGCCTGCGGTCTCTGGAAATCGGTCGCTTCGGTTTCGGTGCCGACGGCAAGGATCTGCCCGAGGCGGATGGCGCATTGCCCTCAATGGACGACATCGAACAGAAGCTGGTCATCCCCAACTCCCAGCGCCTGTTTTACCTGCGTTATGCCCTGCAGGCGGGCATGTCCATCGAGACGATTTATCAGATGACCGCCATCGATCCCTGGTTTCTCTTCCAGCTGGAGCAGATTTTCAGCATGGAGCGGAACCTGATCCAAGCTGCCGAGGCGGCAGGCCGCTCCGGCACGTCGGCTGCGGATCGTTTATTTCCCCTCACCGCCGACCGACTGGCCCGGGCCAAGGCCTTCGGGTTCTCCGACGTTCAGATCGCCCATCTCCTCGGCAGTACGGAAAAAAAGGTGGAACGGACACGCAAGGACCTGGGTATCCGGCCCGTATATAAATTGGTAGACACCTGCGCGGCAGAATTCCGGGCCGCCACCCCCTACTACTATTCCACTTACGAAACCGAATGCGAAGCCCGGGTGTCGGATCGAAAAAAAGTGATGATTCTGGGCGGCGGACCCAACCGCATCGGTCAGGGCATCGAGTTCGACTACTGCTGCGTGCACGCCTCCTTTGCCCTGCGGGAGATGGGCGTGGAGAGCATCATGGTCAACAGCAACCCGGAAACGGTGAGCACCGACTACGATACATCGGACAAGCTCTACTTCGAGCCGCTGACGCGCGAGGACGTGTTGCATGTCGTGGAAAAGGAAAAGCCGGTCGGCATCATCGTCCAGTTCGGCGGCCAAACCCCGCTGAATCTCTCGACCCCGCTGCACGCGGCGGGCGTTCCCATCCTGGGCACCCAGCCGGAGAGCATCGACCGGGCCGAAGACCGGGAGCTGTTTCAGGCCATGTTGAAAAAGCTGCGCCTCATGCAGCCGGCCAACGGCACGGCCCTGTCCATCGCCGAGGCGCTGACGATCGCCGATACCATCGGCTATCCGGTGATCGTGCGCCCCTCCTTCGTCCTGGGCGGGCGGGCCATGAAGATTGTTTACGATCCCAAGGACATGGAGATGTTCACCCGGCTGGCGATCCTGGCGTCCCCGGGTCACCCGGTGCTCATCGACAAGTTTCTGGAAGCGGCCATGGAGGTGGATGTGGACGCCATTAGTGACGGTGCCACCACCATTATCGGCGGCATCATGGAACACATCGAGGCGGCCGGGGTCCACAGCGGCGACTCCGCCTGCGTGCTGCCCCCCCAGAGCATCGGCAGCGACATGATCGCCCAGATCACCATGGCCACCAAGGCCATGGCCGCCGAACTGAAGGTGGTGGGGCTGATGAACGTCCAGTACGCCATCAAAGACAACCAGCTCTATGTGATCGAGGTCAACCCCCGGGCTTCCCGAACCATTCCCTTTGTCAGCAAGGCCACCGGCATTCCCCTGGCCAAGCTGGCCACCAAGGTCATGCTGGGCAAAACCCTTGCCGAACTGGGACTCACCGAGGAGGTGGTCCCCCGGCACCAGTCGGTGAAAGAGGCGGTGCTTCCCTTTGACCGCTTTCCGGATGTGGATACCCTCTTGGGGCCGGAGATGAAATCCACCGGGGAGGTGATGGGCATCGGGACCGATTTCGGCCTGGCCTATGCCAAGGCGCAGCTGGGGGCCGGTCAGCGCCTGCCCCTGTCCGGAACGGTTTTCATCAGTGTGGGCGACGAAGACAAGGCGGCCATTCTGGCTGTGGCCAGGCAATTTTCCGATATGCGGTTCGATATCCTGGCCACCGACGGCACATGGTCCCATCTGTGTGCCAACGGCATCCCGGCCGAACGGATCAACAAGGTGTCCCAGGGCCAGCCCCATGCCGCCGATGCAATCAAGAACGGCCAGATACAGCTGATCATCAACACCGGCACCGGTGACGCACCGCGCCGCGACGGCTATATCATCCGCCGGTCGGCCCTCAAATTCAAGGTGCCATACGCCACCACCGCCGCGGGTGCGCTGGCGGTGTGCCGGGCGGTCGGCGCCTTGAGAGAAAAACCCTTTGAAGTCAAGGCCATTCAAGATTACCATGGGTAGCGGGCCATGCGGTCTCCCACCCATAACCCCCAGCCCTGCAAGGCAAAAGACCATGAAACCATCACCGATCATGAGCCGCGAATTCATTGGCGATGACAAACCCCGCGAAGCCTGCGGCCTTTTCGGCGCGTTCAATCACCCGGATGCCGCAAAAATGTGCTATTTCGGGCTCTACGCCCTCCAGCACCGCGGCCAGGAGAGCGCCGGCATCGCCGTTGCCGAGGCCGGCGCCATCGATGAATACAAGGGCATGGGGCTGGTTCCCGACGTTTTCGATATGGACATCCTGGAAGGCCTGAGCGGCCCCACCGCCATCGGACACGTGCGCTACTCCACCACGGGCAGTTCGGTGGTGGCCAACGCCCAACCCCTCGTGGCGCGCCACCGCAAGCGGGCCTATGCCGTGGCCCACAACGGCAATCTGGTCAATGCGCACCATTTGAAAGCGGAACTGGAGGATACCGGGTCCATCTTCCAGACCACCATGGACAGCGAGGTGTTCCTGCATCTGTTCGTCCGCAATCTGAATCTGGGTTTCGAGGAGGCGCTCAAAGCATCCGTGGCCCGGATGAAAGGGGCCTTCTCCATGGTGGTGCTCACCAGCCGGGGAGAACTCATCGGCATCAAGGATCCCCGTGGCTTCCGTCCCCTGTGCCTGGGAAAACTCAACGGCACCTGGGTGCTGGCATCGGAAACCTGCGCCCTGGATCTGGTGCAGGCGGAATTCGTCCGGGAACTCGATCCGGGTGAGATCGTCATCATCAGCAGCGAGGGGGTCAAAAGCATCCACACCAAAACCCCCAAGCGCCGTTCATTTTGTATTTTCGAGTTCATCTACTTCGCCCGACCGGACAGCACCTTTTTCGGCCACAACGTCTACCTCACCCGAAAGGCCCACGGCCGGCGGCTGGCTGAGGAGTACCCGGTGGAAGCGGACCTGGTCATGCCCTTTCCCGACTCGGGAACCTACGCGGCCCTTGGCTATTCGGAAGCCTGCGGCATCCCCTTCGAGACGGGGATGATCCGCAATCACTACGTGGGGCGAACCTTCATCCAACCCACCCAGAGCATGCGGGACTTCGGGGTCCGGGTAAAACTCAATCCGATCAAGGAACTGCTCAAGGGCAAGGACATCATCATCATCGAAGATTCGATCATCCGGGGCACGACGGTCAAGACCCGGGTCAAGGCCCTGCGAGAGCTGGGCGTCAAGCGGGTTCACCTGCGGGTAAGCGGCCCGGCACACCGGTTCCCCTGCCATTACGGAATCGATTTCTCCACCAAGGGGGAACTGATCGCGGCCAGAATGAGCGTGGAGGCGCTCCGGAAGCATTTGGGGTTGGACACCCTGAACTACCTGAGCCTGGAGGGATTGCTCTCATCCACCGGCATTGAAAACCCGGAGGACCATTTCTGCAAGGCCTGCTTCGACGGGTGCTATCCGGTCCAGTTCGATGAGAACCTGTCCAAGCATTGCATGGAGATAACATAACGGTTCATCATTTGAGATCTGGATTTTGACGGTTGGCTGGCGTTTCGTTAATGATGACGAAGGGGCTTGCCTTTCTCTGGCCGTCACATTAGAATACGTTGCATAAGACCATCAGCGGTTTGCCGTCGCCCGGGGGATTTCATGATCGAATCTAAGTATCTTAAGGAAAATATAGAGAATATTCAACGACTCATGTCCATCTCGGCGTTGAAGCATTTCGAGACCCGCAATCTGGGAAGACTGCTTCGCCTCAGCAAGATTCGCCAATACGAAGACGGGGAAACCATTATCCAGGAAGGCGACATGGATCCCTGGCTCTACTTTCTGCTGTCCGGAAAAATCCGGATCACCAAAGAAGGCGAGGAGATCAGTGCCATCAGCAAAAAAGGTGAAATCTTCGGTGAAATGCGCATCATCGACGATCAGACGCGCAGTGCAACGGTGCTGTCCGATGGCAAGACCATCTGCCTGGCCGTAGACACCTCGGCCGGCAACCGCCTCTCCACCACCGAGCAGAAAGACGAGCGCCTGGATTTTTTGCTTCTGCTCTACCGGATTTTTGCCGAATATATGACCTACCGCCTGCGTCTGACCAACGAAGAGCTGATCCGGGCCAAAAAAGAGGTGCGGCGCCTGGGTGGTGCAGCCAGCCCGAATGCGGATACGGACGACGATGCCGACCTGGAAGATTTCATGAAATCGATGTAGGGCGGGCCGTGACCCTATGCGAAAAACCGTTTCTTTTTCCCGTCATTCGGCCAACATCTTCTTCCATCTCCTTACCCGGTGTAATCTTCGCTGCCGCCACTGCTACATCAATCCCGATCAGCACGGCCGACATACGCTTGACATCGGTACCATCGACCGGTGGCTGACGCTGTTTGCCCGTCGACATCCGTCGCCCAACGTGATCTTTCTGGGTGGCGAGCCCACGTTGCACCCGGATCTGTCCGTCGCGGTGAAACGGTCGAGACAGCTGGGCTATGCATCGGTGACCATCGACACCAACGGGTACCTTTTTCACGACATCCTGAACCGGGTGACGCCCGCGGAGGTGGATTTTTTCAGCTTCAGCCTGGACGGACCCAGCCCAAACGTCAACGACCCCCTTCGCGGCGACGGCAGTTTCGAGCAGTGCACCCAAGGCGTGCTGGCAGCCAAAAAGCATGGTTTTTCAGTCAGCCTGATCTATACGGTGAGTCAGGCCAACATCGACAATCTGCAGCGCATGCCGCCCCTGTTGGAAAAACTGGGCGTGGACCGGTTCTTCATCCAGGTCATCGGTGTTCGGGGGCAGTGGACCCAAGATGCCCAGCGCGTGGAGCGCCTTGCACAGGTGGATCGAGACACCTGGCTGAAGGTGATCCCGCCAGTGGCGGAAGCCGCCGCCCGGCGGGGAATCACCGTCACCTTCCCCAAGGTGTTTCTGGGCCCTGACGAGCCCTTCGAATGTGCGGGGGTGGTGGCGGACAATTACTTCATCTTCCCCAACGGCCGGGTCTATCGATGCCCCCTGTGCGAGGATTACGCCCTGCACAGCCTTGAAATTCGCGATGACCGGCTGGTGGCGTCCCCCAAGGTCAACGAGTCGGATCTGTTTCCCCTGCTGATCCCCGAAGGGTGTGTCATGAACCGCATCATCCAGCCGCGCAACCTTCCCCCTGCCGTGGCCGGCAAACCGGCTTATAAAATTGCCTGCTGTCTGCTAAAAGAAGAGATCACGGCAACGTCACGGCCCGAATAAATGACATTTCCATCGTTTGCCGAAGGTTTTTAATTTGCAGGAGGCGCTCCTGAATGATCTGCATTTTCACCGGTTCTTCTCGCAGGCATTGGGTCTGTCGTGGGCACAGGTACCAGGTGCAGACAAAGGGGCGCTGGACCCGGTCCAACCGGCAGCCGTCAGGACTTTTATAGCGGCAGTGGTCTCCCTGCCGGCCGAGCAGCTGCCCATCGGGCACCGGGATGCCGGCGAGGTGGAGGAAGAGGAGATCCTTGAAATCGGCCCACACCCATGCCCGTCGGCAGCAGACTTCCATGCAGTCGGGACAGGTGCTTCGGCACAAGCGGTCCATCAGGGGAAAAATCGATTCAAGACGACGGCGTATCCGCTGGACCTGCTGATAAGATTCGGCGAGCACCGATTGGTGTTGCCGCAAGGTGCGCGCCAGGCAGGTGTTGGCCTCCTGCCAGAGGGCGGGCGTGGGCCAGGGAATCGATGAAAGGTTGGAAACCATAGCCGGTGCATAGCCCGTTCAGCTCAGATTTTCAAATCTTGGGCCTTATTTGTTGCCTTGACGGATGGATGGGGATATGCGAAGGCCAGACCAAAACAATGACGACGTCGTAAAAACACCCACTGTTGGTGCATGGGTGTGTCGTGCGCGTGTTAGGAGCTAACCCATGAGACTCGGCATCATCGGCTTACCCCAGTCGGGCAAAACCACTGTTTTCGAAGCCTTGACGCGCAGCGTCGCCGCCGACGGCAACCGCCAGGAAAGTCGCATCGGCACGATCACCGTTCCGGACAAGCGGGTGGCGGTGCTGAGCGAGATGTACAACCCGCGCAAAACCATCTTCACCCAGGTGGCGTATTTCCTGCCCGGCAAGGAGGATCATGGCGGCGGCGCCAAGAATGACCAGGGCATCTGGACCCAAGTGCGGGACTGCGACGCCCTGATCCATACGGTGCGCCATTTCAGCGGCTACGGTTTGGATGCACCCACGCCCAAAGAAGATGTCGTGGCCATCGACCAGGAATTAATCATATCCGACCTGGTCGTGGTCGAAAAACGCCTGGATCGCCTGGCCCTCGATCAGCGAAGGGGAAAAAAACCCAATCCCGAGGAAATCACGCTGTTGGAGCGCTGCAAGGATCTATTGGAAAATGAAACACCCCTTCGTCGGTTTCCCGACCTCGCCGCGGCCAAACTGCTGCGCGGCTTTGCCTTTCTTTCCGCCAAACCGATGCTGATCCTCTTTAACAATGAGGATGAAGACGATGCCCTGCCCGGCGCCCATGCCCTGCCCGAAGGGGAGGAATGCATGGTTATCCGGGCCAAGCTGGAACAGGAGCTGGCCCAGATGTCCGACGACGACGCACAGGAGTTCCTGACCGAGTTCAACATCACCGCATCAGCCACGGACCGGGTCATCGTGCGCTCCTACGACCTGATGGGGCTGATCTCTTTTTTTACCGTGGGTGAAGACGAAGTGCGGGCATGGACCATCGGCCGGGATACCGAGGCCGTGGATGCGGCCGAGGTGATCCACACGGACATCAAAAAAGGGTTTATTCGGGCCGAGGTACTGGCCTACGACGACCTCATGGATGCCGGAACCTATGCCGAAGCCCGAAAAAAAGGGACCGTCCGGCTGGAGGGCCGGACGTATAAGGTCCGTGACGGGGATATCATCAACTTCCGCTTCAATGTTTGATATCAGAACCAGGAGCGATGGCTCCAGATATCCTCTTCGAGGTTTTTTTTGTCCTCCTGGAGTTTCAGGTACATGGAGGCGTTCTGGATGGCCAAGCCCCCCTGGTGGGCCAGCGCCTCTACCATCAACATCATATCCGCCGGGAATTCCCGCTGGACATCGCTGTAAAGACGCATCACACCAATTACCTTGTCCCGGGCCAGAATGGGGGCCACGATCATGGAGACGATGCCTTCGCTTTTCATGGCATCTTTGAACCGGATGCGTTTGTCCGTGGTGGCGTCGCTGATCACCATGGTCTCCCCTTTCAGCGCGCGTGCCGCGGTTTCCGTGGTGGTGATGGCGCCCTTTTCGAGAAATTCTTTGCTGAGACCATGGCTGGCCATCAATTTCAGCGAACCGGTGTCCTCGTCCATCAGGCGGATCAGCGCGCCTTTCATTCCCAGGGTATCGCAGATGTTCTCCGTCAGGTTCTTGAGCACCTTCTGGATGTCCAGAGAGGAGTTGATGTTGGAGGCCAACTCCAGAAACAGCATGGCGTTTTTTTGCATGCGCCTGAGCAACCGGTTGTGTTCGATGGCGATCCCCCCCTGTTCGGCCAATGCGCGCAGAAATTCAATCTCATCGGGGTTGAACTCGCGCCGGGTGCTTGTGTACAGTGACAACACCCCGATAGTCTGGTCATTTACCGTTACGGGAACCGTCAGCAGTGAGACAATTCCCTCCGCCTTTTTGGCCGCGTGGTTTTCCAAACGCGGATCGGACGTGGCATCCGGAAAGGCCAGGAAGCCCTCCTTTTCCAGGGGCGTTACCACCCGTTTGGCCTGGATGGGGTTGGCGTGCAGATAGGTTTCGGACAGACCCTGTTGCGCCATCGGAACGAATATATCCTTCTTTTCATCCTTTAAAAACAGGCAGGCGGCCTTGCCCTCCATGGTCTTGATGGCGCTGTTGACAATCAAGTTCAGCAACTCCGTCTTGCCTGCAGCCGTACCGAAGGCCTTGCTGATTTTGCAAAAGGTCTTGAAATAGTCCATCTCCCTGGTCATCGGGTTCCTCCTACTGATGTGGTTTATCCGCATTACCCATTGGTCGCTTTGGTTGCCGTCCTGGATCGGGATGATTTTGGTTTGGCCACCGGTTGGGTGTCTTTTTTATTTCGATTGGCCTTCGGCACGTTTTTTTTCAACCCGGCAGAAGGCTTTGCCGCCGTTGTTTTTTTGCGCGGAGATTGTTTCCGGGGAATCTGATCCCGGTCTTTGAGCCAACTGGCAATTTTAGGTGCAAAGGCCTGCTGGAACTTCGAGCTGACATAGATGCCGATGTGTCCGGTGTCCAGACACAGGTCTTCGGTATCTGTGCTGCCCACCTGCTTGACCAACTTGTCGCAGGCCTCGGGCGGCACCAGGTGATCGTATTTGCCATAGATATTGAGCAGCGGCATGGTCAGCTTTTTCAGATCAACCCGCTTGCCGTCGACTTCGAGCTTGCTCTGGATGAGCTTGTTGCCCTGATAGCAGTCCTTGATGAATTGACGAAACACTTCGCCCGGCAGGTCGGGGCTGTCAAAAATCCATTTTTCCATGCGTATAAAATTTTCGACGAACTGCTTGTTGTCCATGTTCTCCATGAAACCGACGTATTTATCGATCATCAGGCGGGCGGGGTTGAGCAGCAGAAAACCCAAGTTCATCATATCGGCCGGCAGATTGCCGTAGGTGTCCACCACGCGATCCACATCCAGATGCTCCATCCACACATGCAGCAGTCCCTTTTTGGTATCAAAATTGGTAGGCGTCACCGTGGTGACCAGATTTTTTATTTTATCCGGGTGCAGGGCGGAATAGATGACGCTGAAGGTGCCGCCCATGCAGATGCCCATCAGGTTGATTTTTTCAACCGCGTGTTTTTCACGAATGAAGTCGATGACGTTATCCATATAGCCGTTGATGTGATCGTCAAAGCCCAGGAAACGGTCTTTGCGTGTGGGGTAGCCCCAGTCGATCATGTATAGATCGATACCGGCCCCCAAAAAACGCTCGACCACGCTGCGTCCGGGCTGCAGGTCAAGCATGGTTTCGCGGTTGATCAATGCATAGACGACCAGCAGGGGCGTCTGGTAGCGGATCTCGGTGCGGGGCAGGTAATGCTTCAATTTGACCCGGTCTTCCTGGTAGACGACCTCATAGGCGGTTTTGGCCAGGTCCGTGTCCAGATCGTCCAATAATACTTCCGATGCCTTGTGGGCGCGGGTTTGCGCTTTTTCGGCATCTTCCGCCAACCTCGACAGGATCAGATCCACAGGAATTTTGGTTTGCGACATGAACTACCCCCTTACGTTTTTGCTTTTTCAAGCCGTCGAAGGCGCTTTTTCAATTCAAAGAGTTCCCGGGCCATGTCGTCCATCTCGGTCTTTTTGGCCACGGGCAGCGCGCTCAGCATATCTTCGAGGGCGGCATTCCGGGCGGCCGAATAGTCTGACAGGGCATTGACGGTGCGGGTCAGCGTTTCCACATATTCGGGTGTTTGAAAAAGGGTCATATAATGCCCCTCCAACACCTTTACCCACATGTTGTAATAGACCTTGGTGTCTTCGGTCAGTTCGCCGTTCTCGGCCATTTCGCTCAGTTTTTCCTGCATGACTTGCATGGCTCGGCTGAAGGGCAGACCCAGCATATTCAAAAATTCAGACAACGTGGACTGAAACAGGTTGTATTTATCGACCGCCTTATTGCTCTTTTCCTGATAGGTGCGCAGCAGGCCAATTTGAGGGATCTGGAAGAACTGCTGGAACTCCTTTCTATAGATATCGGTCCACACGCGAAACAGGTTCTCATCAATGTCCTGAAATTGATAGGCCTCAACCGACCGGCCCATCCGTCCGATGCGTTGGACCATGTTTTGCTGCAATTCGATCATACTGCCCATGGAGGTTTGAGCGAGCTTGAGCAGCACCTCCGGTATGGCCCCGCTGCCCTTGAAAAGCGCGGTCATGGACTCCGGCGCAGCCATGGCACCGGCCATGGATTGCCAGTTCTTGAGGGCGGCGGCCATGGCCGCCTGGGTCTTGGGGTTGGCGCCAGGGGCCGCCTTTGCCCCGGCCGGTCGCTGTTCCGGGGAGGAGGCACCCCATTGACCGGCCATGCTCCCCCAAAGGTCGCCCATGGATTTCATCCAGGTGTTGAGCAGCGTCGCCATTCCGTAAGGATCTTCGTTTGTCTTGTTCATGGAAAGCCTCTTTCCCATCCTTGGGGCTTTTTTCTGCATGCCCGGTGGAGATGTCTGGGTTAATCTTCAACCGTCAGCGCGGTTGGTAAGGCTTGTCGTTGAAAGCCCTGCGAATCGTCTCCATCAGCGCCTGAAACTGATCGCTCTGGTCTTTGAGGGACCCTTGCATGTGCTGCAGCAGCTCGTTGTATCCGAGCCCTTTTTGGGCCAGTAGATCTCGCAATTGCCGAATGGTGGCCTGCTGCGCCCCCACCTGTTTTTCGAGGGCAGCGCACTTTTCGAGCGTCTGTTGATGCTCCGCCTGGGGCACCCATCCCCATTGGGCGGCAAATTGGGTGAAGGTATTTTGAAATTCGGCAACGGCCGCCTGCCAGGCTTGCCGATCCTTCGCGCCGCCTGCGTCCGATGTGTCCAAACCGTAACATCGACGGAACAGGGCTGCCAGATCATCTGCGTCGGCATATCCCTTTTTCATCCAGCTTGACATCTCGTCGAGCTGTTTTTGCCCCTGGGCGACATTGGTCAGGAACTTGCCCCAGAATTCAAGAAACTGTGTGTTCATTGGATCCACATCACCTTTGTGGGCATCGTCCCGACTCCCCGGGCAGATGCTAATTTCACTTACTTCCCTCCGCGGGGACTGGTCGGATTGGCGGCCTTGGTACGGGGTGCAGTGGGTCTTTTTGTTTTTGCCGGAGTCGCCTTGGCCACTGGGTTGGGCTTCTTTTTTGCCGCCTGTGCGGGTTTGGTCGTTTGTTTATCAGCTACCGGACCTTTTGGCGGTGCTTTCTTACGGGCGGCGGCGGTCTTTTTCGCCGCTTTTGGTGCGACACTCCCGGCATTTGGTTGGGCGGATGCTGACGGCAGCGGCTGAGATGCACCGGCGGTCTGGTGTTTGGCTTCGTCGAGGGCCGCATCCAGGTCCATGTGATAACGCACCGGGCCGCGATAATCGCCGTCGCCAAATCGCGTGTGCAGTGCACAGGCGGACTGCGGAGACGACCAGGAGGTGGCGATGGCCACATGCCCTTTGGGAAAGGGTGTTACCTCTGCGTCCACATGCTCGAGGGGCGCCAGGGCGGTCTCCTTCTCCACCAGGTCGTCATGGGTGCCGTAGCAGATCAACCAGGGAATATTTTTTTCCTTGAGGCGTTTCAGATTCAGCTTACCGCCGAACAGGCGCACCGGCAAGGTGCCTTCGGCGGTGATGGGTGTATTGTAGGCGGCAAAGCTGATGCGCGTGATCTCCAAGGGCAGGTCGTAGCGCTCGTTTTGCAGCCAATAGTTCAAGGCTGCGGCGGTCTTGCTGATCTGTTGATCGCCGTTCTTTTGGCGGGCGAACATCATCAGATCACGGTAAAAGGCCGCTGCAGGAATTTCCTGCTCGATGCTCTTGAGCTTGTAGACCCACCCCATCAGTTTGCCGTCGGCCACTCGGTTGCCGTTGGGCAGGGTTTTGGTGCCATAGTCCAGGTCATTGAACCGCTGGGGCAGCCGCGCGAGAAAGCGGGCCAAGCCTTTGCTGCGGGTGCCGTCCATGGGGGACACGCAGGTGACGAACGCGTCCACCAGGTCGTCCAATTTCCCGCTGAGCAGGTTGCACAGGGCATTGTAACCGCCCTGGCAGTAGCCGTTCAGCGTCACCCGTTTGCCATGGGATTTGAAGATGGTCTGGCAAAAGCGCTGGGTGTCCAGGGCGTCGTCCTCCCCGCTCATGGTCTGCAGGGCAGGCGTGGTGTCGATCGCCTTGAGGATTCGGATGTAGGTGGGAAACCCCTGATTGGCAAAACAGTGGGCGTAGCTGCGCTGCTCACCCGGTAAAAAGCCCAAGATATTGGCACCCAGCACATAGGGCGGCAAGATCAGAACCGGTTTGGCGTTGCTGCGTGTATCGACTCCCTTGAGCGACGGGGCCACCCGGTAGAGGAAAAAGCGATCGGTTTCATCCGCCAGTACATGCCCGCCGCGCTCGAAATGAAAGCCGTACTCGGGTTCGATGGCATCGATGGCCTTCGGGTAGACATTGACTACGAGATCCAGCAGTTCTGCCTGCCGCGCGGTAAATTCTGCCAGTTTCGAGGGGTTGAATTCAAAGCAACTCTGCTGCAGGGCCTCGGTAAATCCGTCGGCCTCATGTCGGGCATAGCTTTCCATCATTCGGGCGCTGCCGTCCAAACTGCGCGCCATCAGTTCAATATTATTCTCCAGCAGACCCAGGTAGGCATCCAGGCTTTCCGCCGGCGGGGCTTCCGACAACCGGAGCGCCTCTGCCTGTTGAAAATACTGGGTCGCCAGCAGATAGGGGGTAAAAAAGCTGTCGGTATAGTTCAACATGCCGCTCAGATAGGTTTGTGATGCGGTCAACAGGTTTTGCAAAACAGAAATTGCACCGCCGAGCCGGTCATCCTTGGCAGCGGCGTCGGCGGGGTCTCTTTTTACGCCCGGCATACGATCCTCCTTGTGGGCTGTCCCATTGTTAGCAGCTGTTGGGCCGCACCAATGCGGTGCGTTCCCATTTTACCGATGATCAATTAGACCGTGTCAAACCTTTTCAAAAAAGGTTTCGACCTTGGCGTAGTTGTCATCCATGAGTTTCTTGAAATCAGTAAAGCCGGTGCGGTAGGCTGAAACCCATTTTCTTATTGCTTCTTTGCCCTCTTCCGGCAGCCATGTCGCCTGGGTGAAAAAGGATTCGGTCATTTTTTCATTCTGTTCGACCACCATGGTCATTGCCTTGAAACTGTTGTCGAAAACCGCTTTGTTGAACTGGATCATCTGTTTGGCGATTTGCTTGTTGTCCATTGCTCTGCTCCCTCCACAATTAAATTGATGCATTAACGTTACGACACAAAACCGCAAGGTGCAACCATCCGTCCCACCAGTGGGAATCCATATATTAACCGCCGGGCGGTCTTGTCAACATTAAAATGTTGCAATGCACAAAAAGGGCGGCGATCCTGGAACGATTCGCAATCCTATGGTTGTCGATCGCGGCTGTCATGTCGCCCAAGCCAATCATTCGTTGAAACGGTCATCATCGCGTCGGCATTTTTCACGGCGGTCCATCCAGCCGACCATCTCGATATAGATGTAGCCCTCGCATTCTCGTTCGCGTCGGTTTGTTTTACGTTGGTTTTGATTCTGGGCCGTCCTGGTTTCCCTTTCAGGACGGTGATCTTTCTCCCGCTTGTCTGTCATTTCCCACCCCCTTGGCAGGCACGATACAGCGGCCGGGTCTCTGCACACGCACGGCAGTGCTCATCGGGCACCGCATCTGCTTATTTGCCGGGCACTTGACGTACGGCCAATACGTCTGCGCGCCCGGCGCAGCACATCTGCGGCACCCTGTGAACGCTTACCGACCCAACAGTTGCCGCAAACTGCGCTTTTCGACCCTGTGAATGCGCACAGACGCACCATGGCCGGCATGGATGCCCGGCAACCGCGTATCCCTGTTTTGTCTGCCTGTTGTCAGCACGGGCGTTCAACCGTGTTCATGGGTCAGTGCGCCGCTTGTCGATGAATCGGCAATTCCTCGGTGCTGGTTGCGTTCGCTTATCGCAGAGGTGTGGCACCAGCAAGGGTTAGCTGCAAAAAGAGGCGAGAGCGAGCGGTGATGCAACATGCGTGGCGCAACTATCTATAGTATTATAGTACCCTGTTCGGTCGACGTGCGCAAGGCAAAAACAGTGGTGCGGGACCGGCTATATGCCGGGTGCCTCCACCGGTCGCACGGATTGGTGCCGGTTGATCAATTGCCTAAAAAAATGTTGCAATGCAAAATAATACTTGACATCTAATAGAAACTAACGATTATATATGTGAAATGGCAATAGCAATAATCTTGCAATGCACAATAATGTTTGATTCATCAACCGAAGGAGGAAAAACAGATGGAGCCTTTAAACGTCACCCGACAGATGCTTGCTTTTCAAAAACAAGCCGTCAACCAGTTTCAGAGCATGTGGGATCTTGCGCAGACCCAAACGACCACTGCCGCAGACCAGTGGATGGACCAGGCAACGTGGATGCCCCAGGAGAGCCGAAAAGCCCTTGAAAACTGGCGCACGCTCATGAAACAGGAGCGTGACCGATTCAGCGCTTATGTCGACCAGTGTTTCGTCGTGTATGAAAAAATGTTGGATGCACCCCAGGCGGCGACACCCGCCAAAACCAAAAAATCAACGACATCAAATAAGGAGGCTTAAGGTGGACCAGAAAAACGTTATTCCGCAAATGATCAAATTCAATCAAACGCTTTTTAACACGGCATTTGATACCGCGGTAAACTTCCAGGACCAGGTTGAGAGGGTCGGCAGCAGCATGATGGACAAAGCCGACTGGTTGCCCGACGAAAGCCGCAAGATCTACGAGAGCTGCGTCGATGCTTACAAAACCGGCCGCGACAATTTCAAATCCTATGTCAATGAAGGTTTCCAGCAGGGCGCTACCCTCTTCAAATAGCCGCCCAACCGCTTTTCATCGCCCACCCTTTGATGCCGTAGGCGCAATCCGGGGGTGGGCGCCTCCATTTCCTTTGACGCGCTCCGTTTAATTTAAAAATCGTTGACACCCAAATTCGGTTTCGCTATGGGTGGTTTCGTTTGATCTTAAATTTGATCAAATTTAGGATAATATATTTATTGCGGAGGGTTGCAATGGCACTGAGTTTCATCGAGGGCAATGAGGCGGTAGCGCTGGGGGCCCTGGCTGCCGGCTGCCGGTTTTTTGCCGGCTACCCCATCACACCGGCCACCACCGTCTATAACGCCATGCTCAAATACCTGCCCCCGGAAGGCGGCGTCTGCCTTCAGGGTGAGGATGAGATCGCGTCCATCGGGTACTGCCTGGGGGCTTCCATGGCGGGCAGCAAGGTGCTCACCGCTACGTCGGGACCGGGCATCAGCCTTTACAGCGAACAGATCTCCTTTGCCATCGGCAGCGAGATTCCGCTGGTTATTGTCAACGTCCAACGGCTGGGACCCTCCACCGGTTCCGCTACCAAAGGGGCGGACGGGGACATCCAGTTCATGCGCTGGGGCTCCAGCTCGGGCCTGCCGGTGATCGTATTGGCGCCGGTGGACGTGGCCGACTGTTACCGGCTCACCGTCCACGCCTTCAACCTGGCCGAACGGTATCGCTGCCCGGTTTTTTTGGCCTCCAACAAAGAGATCGCCATGACGCGTGAAAGTGTCGATCTCGATGCCGTTGACCTGCCGGATATTATCACCCGCAAAACGGCAGATCGGGATAAACCGTTTCTTCCCTTTGCCACCCCGAACGACCACACCGCTCCGGATTTTTTGCCAATCGGCGATCGAACCCTGGTGCGTCAAACCTCATCAACGCACGGGGTCAACGGCTATATCACCGTGGATCCTGACGAAATCCAGGCCTTCCAGGTTCGGCTGGAAAAGAAGCTGAAGGCCCATTGTGATGAATTCACCCTTTTCGAGCGGGATCTGGACCCGCAGGCCAGGACCCTGGTGGTGGCATACGGCGTCACCGCCCGTGCCGCAAGGGTGGCGGTGGCGGCCGCCAGAGCGGCCGGCAAGCCGGTTTCCCTGCTGATTCCCAAGACCCTGTGGCCGGTAGCGGAACGACTGATTGTCGATACAGCGGCCGCTTACGACCGGGTCGTGGTGGTGGAGATGAACATGGGGCAGTACGTGCGGGAGATTCAGCGGCTGCTGCCCGGCAAGACGGTCAGTTTTTTGGGCCAGATGAACGGCAACCTGATCAAACCGGAACAGATCAGGGAGGTGATATAAATGAACCATCTGATCAATACCAGCCGCCCCCCGGTTTTCTGCCCGGGATGCAGCCATGAACGGATCGTCCACACGCTGGACAAGGCCTTTGAGCGGATGGGCCTGAACGGAAACCAGGTGGTCATCGTCAGCGATATCGGATGCTCGGGGCTTTTCGATACCTTTTTCAACACGCACGCGTTCCACGGTCTGCACGGCCGGGCCCTGACCTATGCCGCGGGTCTGAAGATGGCCCGTCCGGACCTGAACGTGATCGTCACCATGGGTGACGGGGGGTTGGGCATCGGTGGTGCCCACGTGATCGCCGCCTGCCGCCGTAACATCGACCTCACCCTTTTGATTCTCAACAACTTCAACTACGGCATGACCGGCGGGCAATGTTCCTCAACCACGCCCCAGGAGGCCGTGGTGGGATCCGGGTTCTTGAATCAGCTGGAAAAACCGGTAGACGTCTGCCAGCTTGCCGCAGCGGCCGGCGCCGCCTTCGTGACCCGCACCTCTTCGTATGCGCCGAACCTGGTGGATGAGATGGTCGCCGCCATCAGCTTCGACGGGTTTTCCGTCGTCGACATGTGGGGCATGTGTCCGGGTCGCTATACCAAGCGCAATAAAATCACGCCCAAGAGCATCGATGCCGACCTGGCCAGGCTGCCCCGCTTCCAGGGGCCGGTGCCTGAAAACCAGCGCCAAGAGTACGGCAGCGGCTACCGGGAAATGGCCGCTAAACTGCCCCCGCCGGCCCGTCCGGCTAAAATTGAGGCGCGCTTTCAGCCGCCGGCCGGCGGTCGCCAGGAGGTCCTCATTTTGGGCAGCGCCGGACAGCGCATCGTTACCGCCGGCGAGATCTTCTGTCTGGCCGGTATGACCGGTGGGTGGCATGCGACCTTGAAAAACGACTACCCCATCACCGTGCTTCGCGGCCATTCCGTCAGCGAGATGGTGCTCTCTCCGCAGCCGGTGGGGTATACCGGCATCGAGCGGCCCAATGTGGTGGTGGCCCTTGCCGACGAGGGGGTGGGGAGGCGCAAACAGTTGTTGGGCCGTCTGGGCGCCGATACCCTGATCATCAGGTCTGCCGGGGTCACGCTTCCCGAAACCGGCGCCACGGTGCAGGACGTGGATTTCAAGGCGCAGAAAATCAAAGCCCAGGACTGGGCGTTAGCCAGTCTGGCCGTGCTGGCCAGAAAAGACCGGGTGATCTCGATGGAGATGCTCAAGGCGGCGCTGGCCGTTCGGTTTAAAAAAGCCATTCTGGAAACAGCCGTGGAACTGGTTGATCGAGTCACCGATTAGCCGAAACATCATCGACACAGAGAGATAAAGGAGACCGCATGGATTTTCAGTTGACCAAGGAGTTGGAGATGCTGCGCAAAGCGGTGCGCGAGTTTGCCAGCAAGCGGATCGCCCCCAACGCGGACCAGTGGGACAAGGAGCACTATTTTCCCTATGAGGAGGCCATCAAGCCCATGGGTCAGCTGGGTTTTTTCGGCACGGTGATTCCCGAGGAATACGAGGGCGAGGAGATGGGCTGGCTGGCGGCCATGATCGTCACCGAGGAGATCGCCCGGGTGGCCAGTTCGCTGCGGGTGCAGGTGAACATGCAGGTGCTGGGCTGTGCCTTCACCATTTTCACCTACGGCACGGAGGCCCTGAAAAAGAAGTACATACCGGGGCTGTGCACGGCCGACCTGATCGGCGGTTTCGGCATCACCGAGCCGGACGCCGGCTCGGACGTGATGGCCATGGCGTCTGTGGCCGTGGACAAGGGGGATCACTGGCGGATCAACGGCTCCAAGACCTGGATTTCCAACGCGGACGTGGCCGACGTACTGATCTACTACGCCTACACCGACCCGGATGCGGGATCCAAGGGGCTGTCGGCCTTCGTGATCGAGCCCAAAAACTTCAACGGGATCAAGACGACGCGGCTGGACAAGATGGGGTCTTTTTCGTCGCCCACCGGGGAGGTGTTTTTGGACAACACGCGGGTGCCGAAGGAGAACCTGTTGGGCAAGCCCGGCGACGGGGCCAAGATCGTTTTTGGGTCGTTGAACCAGACGCGGCTGTCGGCGGCGGCCGGTGCGGTTGGGGTGGCCCAGGCCTGCCTGGACGTGGCGGTCAAGTACTGCAACGAGCGCAAGCAGTTCGGCAAGCCCATCGGTCAGTACCAGATGAACCAGGACATGATCGCGCAGATGGCCACGGAGATCGAGGCGTCGCGGCTGTTGGTGTACAAGGCGGCCTGGGCCAAGGACCAGGGCCGGTTGAACAACGGGCTGGACGTGGCCATGGCCAAATACTTTGCCGGGGAGACGGTGAGCAAGGCGTCCAACTACGCCATGCGCATCCTGGGGGCTTACGGGTACTCGACGGAGTATCCGGTGGCGCGGTTTTACCGGGACACGCCGACGTATTACATGGTGGAGGGGTCGGCCAACATCTGCAAGTGGATCATCGCCCTGGACCAGTTGGGGTATCGCAAAGCCAATCGATAAATCGGATGGTGGGATTGGGGAATTGAGGGATTGGGGCATAGCCGGCATCGGTTGTTTCCCAATCCCTTTTTTAATTTATCGTTGTGTTTTGTGGTCCTAAAAAATTAAAATGCCGCCTTCGCGGATTTCAGATGCGTTCTGTCGGACAAACAACAACAATAGACCATGAGGGACAGATGAGAATCGTTAGAGACGTGCAGGATATCGTCAACGCGTCGTTGCTGCCGCCGGGGAGCCGGATTTACGCGTCGGGGAACGCGGCCACGCCTCAGGTGATGTTCAGGCAGTTGGCCGCCGACGAATCGATTCGGGAGGTTGATCTGATCGGCGTCCTTTTTCTCGGGGATGTGGCAGACCTGTTCACCGAAGCGGCCTGCCGTCGAATCACCCATCGGATCATTTTCAACAGCCACCACACCCGGGAATCCGCCAACAAGGGATGGGCCAAATACCAGCTCATGCACCTGGGCGACATCCCCATGCAGGTCCGCGAATACCTTCAACCCAACGTGGCCATGTTGACCGTCGCCGGACCCGACAACGGAGGCAACTACAGCCTGGGAACGACCATGGAGGGGGTAATGGCGGCCATTGAAACGGTCCGGGCCAATGACGGACTGGTGATCGCCGAACGCAACACCCAAATGCCCTTCGTGTTGGGAGACACCGTCCCCGGTGCCTGGATCGACTACCTGCTGGACACCGACTACCCCCTGCCCATCAGCCCGGTTCAGCCACCGGACCAACCGGCACGACGGATCGGAAGGATCATTGCCGGTCTGTTCGTCAAGGACCGCAGCACCATCCAGTACGGAATCGGCCAGGTTCCCGAGGCGGTCACCGATGCCATCCTGGAGAAAGGTGTCAAGGACCTGGGCATCCACACCGAGCTTTTCGCCGATGCCATGCGTCGGCTGGTGGATGAGGGCGTGGTAACCAACCGCTTCACCAGCACCCGCAACAAGTTCAGCATTGCCTCGATTTTTCTGGCCGGCAGCCAAGCGGGTTACGACTGGCTGGACTACAACTCCGCCGTTCAAATTCGACCCGTGGATTATACCAACAGTATCCTCACCATCGCTGATCAACCCAACATGGTTTCCATCAATAGCGCCATCGGCGTGGATCTGCACGGGAATATCTGGGCCGACTCCATGAAAGCCAGGCAGATTTACAGCGGCGTGGGCGGCCAGTGCGATTTCATCCGCGGCGCCAACCTTTCCAAAGGCGGGGTGCCGATCATTGCCCTTAAATCGGTAACGGCCAGCGGTTTGTCAAAAATCGTGGACATGTGCCCGGAGGGTATCACCACCACGGCCATCGCCGCCGATCCTGTGGTTATCGTCACCGAAAACGGGGCGTTCGACCCCCGTGGATTGAGCCTTTCCGAACGGGCCGTTGGCATGGCCCATCTGGCATCCCCCGGGTTCAAGGAAGGCCTGTTGAAAAAAATATACGACAGTCCCGAATTTCACCATGCGAAGGGCGCGCTGACCGATGGTGTACCCAAAGGGTTCCACCCCTACGAAACCATATGAAAACGAACATGGACAGGCGCGCCGCGGCAGATGACGCGTCCCGGAAACCGGGCCGGCGTCAACGAATGAGCGAGGGCGGATCAGCGCAGGCGGTCAGAAAAAAAGAGGGCACCCCGGACCATGGGGTGCCCTTTCAATCTGAATTGAAACCTATTTAACAGGCCTTAGATTGACGGCCTGCTTCCCTTTGGCCGTTTCCCTGATTTCGAATTCCACCGGGTCATCGCGCTGCAGGCCGAAATGACCGTACTCCTTGATGCCCGACACATGCAGGAAAATATCTTCGTTTTCCTGGGTGGTGACAAACCCGAAACGTTTTTTTTCATCGTACCATTTAATGTGACCTTCCATCAGAAGCCTCTCTTTTGTTGGTGTCCTTGCGCAATGACTCAGGAGTTTTTCCGAGGCATGCACAAATTCGAGGATTGACCCTTTCATGGTGTTCACTGGCCCAGTGGCGGTGAACCCTCCGGTTGATTCTCCGATGTGCCCGGCTTCCGGTCTGTCGCCGCCGAGCATGGATAAACATAAGACCATCATAGGCCATTTTCCAGCGGATTGCACGCGGTTTCCCGACGGACCGCCGGTTGGTTTGCCATTTGGCCCGGAGGAAGGTATGCTTTCCTTGATCCGCGTCGGCGATCGGGTGCGGGTGGATGGGGATCGGGGGATACTAACGGTGATGGATTTCAACGGCCTGGCGCCGTCCTTGAAAATAAAAACGCCGGTACAGGGCTGGGGATTCGGGAAAGACAAAGGGCCGCCCATCCGATGACAGGCGGCCCTTTCTTCAAACCCTGACGTTGATGCCATTTATCGCTTGAACCGCGGTTGCGAGCGCATTCCTCGCCGCTTGCGGCGGGGTTAGCGAGTGAACGATAAATCGATTTTCATCCTTACGGTGAACCCTCTCCGCGGCTTGCCGCGGGGAGGGTTCAAAGGATCGGGTCTCAATCAGCCGCCGTCAGATGTCAAGCCAGATGTCCGCTTCGCCGCCGCAGTGGCTGCAAACGGCATGACCTTCTGTTTTCCCCTTGCCTTTAGGCACGATTCGAGGCGTTTCATCCGCTTTTTTCTCCTCTTTCAGGGAGCAGGTAATGACCATTTCGGCCTCGTTTCCGCAGTTCTTGCATTCACACACCTGTTTGAATTTTTTTTCTGGCATTGATGAACCTCCTCAATATTTAGGAAAAGGGGCTTATCGGTCCCGGTTTTCCATCATCATAGCACGCTATTTATTTTTCTCCAATGCCTCGCGATCACCGGCCGCATGGTCCGGGTGAATCTTTAGGAAGTGGCCCGGCTGAGCGTTCGAAAGATGCTGCGACGCCTAATGGTTATCGCCTTTTGATCATCCGTGTTGCAGTTTCACATACGCTAAAAAAGCGTTCTGCGACGGTGTTGCTGCGATCAGGCGAGGTCGAAGCGGTCAAGGTTCATGACCTTGTTCCACGCCGCTACAAAATCATGGACAAACTTTTCCTGCGCGTCTGCACTTCCGTAGACTTCTGCCAGGGCCCGGAGTTGGGAGTTCGAACCGAAGATCAGGTCGACACGGGTGCCGGTCCACTTGCGTTCGCCGTTCGCCCGATCACGACCCTCGAAAACGTCGGCGTCTTGTGCGGTTGGCTTCCACGTCGTGCGCATGTCAAGCAGATTTACGAAGAAATCGTTGGTCAGCGACTCCGGCCGTTTGGTAAAAACGCCGTGCGGGGACTGTCCGACGTTGGCATTCAGAACGCGCAGCCCGCCAACCAAAACCGTCATTTCCGGCGCGGTCAGCGTCAGCAGTTGCGCCCGATCGATCAGCAGTTCCTCCGCCGATACGGCGTACTTGGTCTTCTGGTAGTTGCGGAACCCGTCCGCCTTGGGTTCGAGCACGGTGAAGGACACCGCGTCGGTTTGCTCCGGCGATGCATCCGTACGACCCGGCGTGAAAGGAACGGCTACGGCGTGGCCGGCATTCGTGGCCGCCTGCTCGACAGCTGCACATCCGCCGAGGACAATCACGTCGGCGAGCGACACCCGCTTCCCGCCGGACTGAGCCCCGTTGAATCCGTTTTGGATTCCCTCGAGGGTGTCCAGCACCTTCGCCAGTTGATCGGGCTGGTTGACTGCCCAGCCCTTTTGCGGGGCAAGCCGGATGCGCGCCCCGTTGGCCCCACCGCGCATGTCGGACCCACGGAAGGTGGATGCCGAGGCCCAGGCGGTCGACACCAGTTGGGAGACCGACAGCCCGGAGGCCAGGATCTTGCCCTTGAGGTCGGCGATATCCTTTTCGTCGATCAAGTCATGGTCGACGGCGGGGATCGGGTCCTGCCAGATCAATTCCTCACCCGGGACTTCCGGACCGAGATAGCGTACGCGGGGGCCCATGTCGCGGTGGGTCAGCTTGAACCAGGCCCGGGCAAAGGCATCGGCGAATTCCTCGGGGTTCTTCAGGTAGCGCCGCGCGATCGGCTCATAGATTGGGTCGAACTTCAATGAGAGGTCCGCCGTGGTCATCATCGGCCGGTGCTTCTTCGATGGATCGTGGGCGTCAACCACCATGTCCGCTTCGTCCACGTCCTTGGCCAGCCACTGATTCGCGCCGGCCGGGCTCTTGACCAGCTCCCACTCGTATTTGAACAGCACTTTCAGGTAGCCCATGTCCCATTTGGTCGGGTTCGGCTTCCAGGCACCCTCGATGCCGCTGCTGATTGTGTCGCCGCCTTTGCCGCTGCCGAAGCTGCTCTTCCAGCCGAGACCCTGTTCTTCGATGCCGGCGGCTTCGGGTTCCGGACCGACCAGCGCCGCATCACCCGCGCCATGGCACTTGCCGAAGGTGTGACCGCCGGCGACGAGTGCGACGGTTTCTTCGTCGTTCATGGCCATGCGGGCGAAGGTCTCGCGAACGTCACGGCCGGAAGCGACCGGGTCCGGGTTGCCGTCCGGACCTTCCGGGTTCACGTAGATCAGCCCCATCTGGACGGCGGCGAGGGGGTTTTCCAGATCCCGGTCGCCGCTGTAGCGGCTCTTGGGTTTGTCGCTCGTAGCCAGCCATTCCTCTTCGGCACCCCAGTAGATGTCTTCTTCCGGCTCCCAGATGTCCTCGCGCCCGCCGCCGAAGCCGAAGGTTTTAAATCCCATCGACTCGAGTGCGCAGTTGCCGGCGAGGATCATCAGGTCGGCCCAGGAGATTTTGCGGCCGTATTTCTGTTTGATCGGCCAGAGCAGACGGCGCGCCTTGTCCAGGTTGACGTTGTCAGGCCAGCTGTTGAGGGGCGCAAAGCGCTGGTTGCCGGACCCCCCGCCTCCACGTCCGTCGCCCATGCGGTAGGTGCCTGCACTGTGCCAGGCCATCCGGATGAAGAGTCCCCCGTAGTGGCCGTAATCGGCCGGCCACCACTCCTGGGAGTCATTCATCAGCGCATAGAGGTCTTTCTTTAGGGCCTCTAGGTCGAGCGTTTTGAATTCCTCAGCGTAGTTGAACGCCTCCCCCATGGGATTGCTTTTGGGCGAATGCTGATGAAGAATTTTGAGGTTCAACTGGTTCGGCCACCAGTCTCGGTTCGACGTGCCCCCACCAGCTACTCTACTGAACGTTCGGCCCGTTACCGGGCACTTGCTGTCTTCACTCATGATGTTTCCTCCTTTTTTGTTTTTTCGGATAAGGTCCGTGTCAAGAGGTCCATACGGCTTCCTGCCGTGATCAAGGAAAGATCCGATGGCGGCACAATCTTGTGCACCCACCATCACGGGGTTGACCACACGCGCAGAGGCACTTCACAAAGAGAATGAAGGAAGGAATCGATTTTGTTCGGATCGCCGCAGCCAATTGACGGGTTTCCCGATGAACGACATACAGGTTCCTTCTACCAAATCCGCGTTGAGGCCTCAAGCAATATATATGTGCAACACATCAGCATGGGTATTTAAAGAGAAATGTTTTCGTTAAAAAAATTAATGGATATGTTTATGCCACGCGGATAGGTTAACAAGTGAATGATCGAACCTGTCACACGACACCATGCCTTTTGATTCAAACTTGTAGATCCCCATCTGCCGGTCATTCAATGGGAACGAAAATGGCCGGGACAATTCTATTGCTGGATGGTCCGCCACGAGGCCATGATGATTAAAGGAATAAAACCTAAAGGATAATAATTATCCAATAGATGATTTTCAATCAAAGGTCAAATGTATATTTTCAAACCAGGCAAACCGATTGACGGCTGATGTTGACGAACCGAGATGGCCAGCGCATCGCCCGCCGCTTGTCGTCGCGAAGCAAAAATCCCACGCACCGGTGTCCCTGCGAAGGAGGGACACCGGTGCGCGGGGCGCGTTCGATGCGCCCGCAGTAAGGTACCGCCTTTACCAGGGGATCTCTTCATCGAAGTGAAAGAATTTTCCGGTTGGACCGTCGGGGCCGATCATCGCCAGGCGAAGGGCGGTTTTTGCGCCGTCCGCCACATCCATGGGTGCCCGCTGGGAGCCCAGATCCGTTTTTACCCAGCCAGGATGCGCGGCGTTGACCTTGATGGCTGTCTTTTTCAGCGCTGCGGCCAGGTGCACCGTGAACTGGTTCAGCGCCGTTTTGGAGGCGTCATAGGCCAGCGGCTTCACCTGGGTCGCTTGGGACGACTCATCGCTGTGGAGGGTCAGCGACCCCAGAATGCTGGACACGTTGACGATGCGACCGGCCGGACTCTTTTTGATCAACGGCAGGAGTGCCTGGGTCAGTGCCACCTGACCGAAAAAATTGACCTCGAAGGTCTCCCTGAGGGCCTGAAGGGAGACCTGTTCGGCGCTGTTGGCAAACATCGGCTCCTCCGGATGAATCATGCCCGCATTGTTCACCAGGATGTCCAGACGCCCAAAGCGGGTTTCGATGAAGGCCACCACCTGTGCAATATGGTCGGCGCGGGTCACATCCAGTTGAACCGCTTCGGCCATCAGGCCTTCGGACGTCAATTCGTCTGCTGCTTCCCGTCCCCGTTTGAGATCCCTTGCCCCCATCAGCACCGTCGTGTCCCGTCGGGCCAACTGCCGGCAGGTTTCCAATCCGAGGCCCTTGTTGGCGCCGGTCACCAATGCAATCATCTGCTCGGTCATCATGTGCCTCCCTCAACCAATCGATAAAAAAGGCAGAGCCCCGTTGAGGCTCTGCCTGATTGAACGCGCTGAACAACCTTGTCTTATCCGGCGACATCAATGCCCGGATCGCATCCCAGATTTTTATCCGGCTTTTCACAATCGAAGTTGTGCTTGCGGGTATCTACGTGCCCGCGTTCTCTTTCTTTTTCACTTTCAATGTAGCTTTCTTCTTTTTTCTCAGCCATGATTCACCTCTTCGGCTATGTGTAATAAACGATAAAGTAAAATCGGATCTTTTGCCTGTTCTTTTCGAGACTCTGCCTTTACTGCTTTGCCTAAGATACTAAGACAGGGTGTCAATAGGGCAATGTGAACCGTATCAGAGCTAAATGAGGGTTAAAAGCTATCATATCAGCAATGCGGTGGCAGGGTGGACGACGGCTCCTGACCTCGCGGACAGTGCGCTTTTTTCGAAATCCGTCAAACGTGATTGCGCAGTTGAAGCTCGAGAGGGTGGGGATTCAGGTAAGTCTGGACGGAAAGGTAGGGTTGGCTGTATTTGCGCACGAAATGGCTCAGCAGGGTGACAGGAACGATCAACGGCAGATGGCCGCTGCGGTAATTTCCGATCAATTCCAAGACTTCCTGTTTTTCGTCACCGGAGAGCATTTTTTTAAAATATCCCAAGACGTGCATGAGCACGTTGGTGTGTTTGCTGACTGTCGCCCGAAGACCCAGTGCATCAATCAGCATGCCTTCATATCGATCGTAGAGGTCAGTCACCTGGAGCTTTTTGCCTTCGGCTACCAGCTTTCCCATTTCACGGTAATGCTTGGGGCTGTGGGCCATCAACAGTAGCTTCTCACGGGTGTGAAAATCCACCAGGACACCCAAGGCTTTTTTTTGCCCCAAAACCCCACGCCAGCGTTTCAAGGCGAAGACCTGTTCAATGAAATTCTCCCTTAGAACCGGATCGTGGAGGCGGCCCTCCTCCTCCACCGGAACACGAGGAAATCGGGCGGTGAATGCAGCGGCAAACAATCCTCGGCCGGTTTTTACGGGTTGGCCCTTATCGTTGTAAACCTTGACGCGGTAGAGGCCGCTGCTGGGCGAATCCTTTTTGAAAATGAAACCGCACAAATTTTCCTTCTCCAGGGCATCCAGTCGACCCGCAGCCCATGCAAGCATCCGATCGGTATGATCGATGCGGGTCTTGTTGGTTACCAGGCGCGGCTTGTCCACCTCACCCACCAGGCGCATGGCTTCTCTGGGGATTCCGAGGCCGCATTCGCTTTCGGGACAGACGGGCACGAACTCGAAGAACTGACCCAGGGTTTGGGTGATATAGCGGTTGTGTTTGTGCCCACCGTCAAAGCGAACTTTTTCTCCCAGCAGGCAGGTACTGACGCCGATCTTTATGGAATTGGTCATATTAACCTGAGCGTTTGCCCTCTGTATGCGTTGATCGATCTTAACACCTGTCAACGAAACGATGAACGCCTGCCGTCATCTTATTCAGGCGACTCGCCGGCGCCGATCAGTGGGAGTTCCTTATCGGTTTTGAAAACCACCAGATACCGAACCGCTTCAGGGTCGTCGTAGATTTTGCACCGCCGACAAAGCTCTTTGACCAAGGGCGTGCCGCTCTCCTCGTGCGTTTTGGTCAAGTGCAGACGAACACCCTTGTAGCCGGGACCTTCTTCCCTGAACAGGTAGGCGGCCCGGGGGTTGGACTGCAGGTTGTGGTGGGACAGGCGGTCTCGCATGATAAACGCCAGCGATCCATCGTCCATTACATGGGGTCGCGCATACACGGCGGCATTGACCCGGCCTTCGCCGTCCGCAGTCGACAGCACCCCCATGCCCTTGGTTTCTCCAAAATAGGTTTTCAGATTCATTGATATCTCCTGTTATTGTAATTTTGTTCCCCACACCGCATATACCGGATCCGACAGGGCAAGTTCGCTGGCGTACTTATCGTTTCGCGGACGGGGCAGCCCGCGCATGGAATAGGTGCCCAGATTGGTGAAGGCATTGCTCCGCAGAAAGTATTCCATGACCAGCCCCACCCGCTCGAACTCGTGTATCTGCTCCCATACCCGAACGACTTTGGGTGGAAACCAGCGGTTGGAGAAAGTGACCACGAAGGTTCCGCCGGGCTTGAGCACCCGACCCACCTCGGTGAACACGTCCACCGGTTGCGTCAAGTATTCCACAGAAACACTGCATATGGCAACATCGAAAGATTCTTTTTCGTAGGGCAGAACCGGGGCGGCATTCAGGTCGTGGACCCGGTTGTCAGTCAGGCGCGGGTTTTGATCCAGCTCAGTGCGGTTCATGCCCAATCCACTGACCCGGCCCGGGATCACCCCTTTGGGGAGATGAGAAACCCAGCTGCTCATGAGGTCCAGCACGTGCAGATCATCCTTGACGAAGCGCTTGTACAGGTCAGCGACCATGTCACGAGCGGTTTCGTCGAGATGATGCACCAAACGGGGGTTGTCGTAGAAGTGGTCATCCTTCCGTTCATCCCGGCGGGCAAAGGGGGTGTCGCTGAAAAAATCGGTAGGTCTGCCCTGCCAGCGAGCCTGCATGCCAGGGCCTTCGGTCAGCAGACCCACCCAGTCCACGCTGCTGCCGCCGCGCTCGCTCTCTTTGGGGGAGACCTGCCCGACCGTCATGGAAAGGCTCAGCGGCTGAAGTGCCAGGGGGTGGGCGATGTCCACCTCCACATGGCCATTGTTGACCTCCACACAACGGATTGGCTGCATGTTTTGTGGAAACACACCGGGAAGGTCGCGGAGACACCCCTTGGGGTAAAAGCGACCCGCTTTTGGCTCCCGGGAGAACTGTTTTCGGTTTACTTTCAAATGACCACCGTCGCTTCCGAAAAGCTCCCCGGGGGAATAATTGACGGCCGCATGCTCCCAAGGCCGCTTGCCGATGAGTGATCGTCTGACGTTGTCCGGCAGCCAGTCCCGCCAGAGATTGACACCCCGCGCGGCATAGCACTCGCTGTGAGTGGCGTGCTGGCTGTTCCACTTGAGCTGGAAGACGATGTCGGCCACACTATCCAAATTGATTGCGTCCATGATTTCCTCCACGAAGGTTGAGTTCAATCCTCTGCTTTCATGAGAAAATTAAACATAAACCCTACCGTAAACCATGTGAATCGGTTAGCAGGTGAGTGACAGGCAATACCTGCCAACAGGGCCTCTGTTTGTCGTTCGTGGGTGATGGGTCAGGGGATTCGAGATGCCGCGGGGAAGAAACCCGGATGCAGGATTTGTCGTTCAGCCATCAGGGCCGATGCTCAGGGGTGAGGGCCTCGGCCAACTTGACAAACGAGACCGCATCCTGTCAGGAAATGGAAATCAGGTAACTTCTGAGGTTGGTCTGGCTGTTGCTTAACCCAAATTTCCTACGCAGGTTTTTGCGATGGAAATGGACGGTGGTTTCAGACACGTTCAAAATGCCGGCGATTTCCTTGCTGGCTTTGCCGTCCTTGACCAGTGATGCCACCTGGATCTCCTGGGGGGTGAGGATGATGCTGGCATTGGCCAACTTCTGCATCATCGGCGAAATGATGTCGTTCAGGTGGGAGTCGATGATGTCGACCACCGTTTTGTCTTTGGGCTTCAGGTTGACCCGTTTGAGTTTTTCAAGGTAGGGCAGCACCATCTCCTTGACATTGGTGATCACCTTCTGCTCAAGGTCGGCCTTGTCGCCCTCGCGCTGCTTGAGCAGGACTTTCAAAGCGATGTTGGATTCTTCCAGCTCGACCTTCTGCTGCGTCAGCTGGGCCTCGCTTTTGCGCAGGGCCTCCTCTGAAAGCTTCAGGGCCGTGATCTCTTCATGGCTGACAACCACCCGCAGCGGGCCGTCCCCGGACATCCTGATGGCACGCATGTAATACCAGTGCGGGCCGTCAGCGCTGTGGCACGGATAATCGTGGACGAACTCGTCCACCCCACCCTGGATCACCTTGCGGATGCCGGCCGCCACCGTCCGGGCATCGGCACTATCTTCTCCATCGCTTGCATCGCAGATGGCGAGATAGTTGTCTCCGATGGCGTCGTAATCTTTTGGCATGCCGCCCTTCACCGCAAAGTCTCGCCAGGCCTGGTTGGTATCCAGGATGACACCGTATTCGTCCATGATGGCAATGTGGGCGGAAAGAGAATCCAGGACCGTTCGGGCCTCTTCGCTGGAATAGCACAAGGGCGCTTCATTTTTTTTTGATTGCTCGTCCGTGTCGGGCATGACTGGCACCGTTGAAAACAATCATCAGGCGCGGATCGTCCACGCCTTGGGCATGGTTACCATAGAAGGCCGACGATAGCAATAGGGTTGACCTACCATCAGTACCTTACCGTCCGGCGATCCCTATCCCCACCCTGATTACCGGCGATCCAGCGTCGCCCAGTCCCGGCTCCGCAGGCGGCAACGCGGTTGCGATGGGTATTTGCGTCGGGGCCGGGCGCTCTCACGGCCGGCCGACGTGCATGTGACCGGAGCTACTGGCGATAGATGAAGGTACCCACATGTTCGCCGTTCATCGCCCGGGTGATGTTGCCCGGAACCAGGCCGTTGACGATCTGCACCCGATCGATCACCTCGCTGTTCTGAATGATTTCTAAACAGGGGCGCTCGATGACCAGGTCATCCATATCCCGTTCCATCAACTCCCCGGCGCCGATCTCGGGGATGAATTCAGCGTCGGGGTCTTTTTTGGGATCAGCCGTGAACAGGCCGTCTTCATCTTTGATGAAAAGGATGGTTTTCGACCCGATCAGGTCGGCCAGAATGATCAAGCCCACATCCGTGCGATGAATCGGAATGCGGCCGGTTTTGGGTTTGATGGCAAAATAATCATACGGCGGCATGCCGTGCATCACTGGAATGATGCCTTCGGCAAAGTAAGTGGGCAGCTTGACGATGTCCGAATGGGACATCTTGATGCCGCCCCAGGGGGAGAGCAGCGTGGCCACCATGAGGGCGTTCTGCTCGGAAATCATGCTGCCGAACTTGGCGATGATGCCCGTGGGCATGCCCATCTCCAGGCCGATGGTGTAAATGTGACGGCTGCGGGTGCCGCCGCCGGTGGTAAGCACCATCTTGTGCTGCCTGCGGATGCTGACGATCTCCTTCAGGATGGCGGGCAGCGCTTTGACCCCACGGTCGCAGATGGACTGGCCGCCAATTTTGATCACGGCCACATCCGGATAGAGTCGCGCCTGTGGAGCGATCTTCAGATTGTCGATAAATTCCTTGCTTACCAGGCTCTCGCCCATGAGCCGGCTTTTCACATGCAGGCGTTTGCCGTCCTTGTCCCTGACCAGAGGCATGGCTTCTCCTCGCTCCTAGTCGCTATCGTGTTTTTTCTTGCCGCCGCCGCCCTTGAGTTCCACCAGGTGCGCCCCGGTGGCATCGGCAAGCTGCTTCAGTTCGCCCATGCGAAGATGATCCGCATACACCTTCAGATCCACGCCGGCGACTGCTGCAATTCGAAAGCGCGGTGTTTTTGAGCCGTCTTTGACCTTCTGTCGCTCGCGATAGAAAATTTGTCCGCTCATATTCGTCTCCCGTGCCCACGAGGTGGATGATGGCTGTTAATCAACCCTGTCAAAATAAGACAAAAGAAAGGCCGTGTAAAGAAACGGAGAAAAAAGACATTTTCTAAAACAGACAGATATCCTGCCGTTTGAAAACGGGCCGCCGTTTTCGGTCCTTTCTCGTCTGTACCACCCTGTCCGGCCGGACAACCCTGCTCATTGCGCCATGGGCGCGCGATGGCAGCCTTGCCGGACCCGGTCTTTCCAGAAGCATTTCTCTCTTGACGATGATGCCCCCATCCCGATAATGGTTATAGGAAGCGTTCCTTTCTGATATCCATTGGGGCAACCCTATCCGTCGCCTTTTTTCCGTCCAATGGTGTGTGTTCACAGCAAGCCTGATGGCAGCGCGTCACGCCTGGTGTGCATGCAATCTGTCGGCGATGGCGGCTTGATCTTTCCGGCGCGCATGAAAGCAGCGCCGACCGGGAGGCGTCCAATGAAGCACGTGATTATCGGCAACGGCATTGCCGGCGTTTGTGCGGCTGAGGCCATCCGAATGCAGGATGCGACGGCCGAGATCACCCTGATCGCTGACGAAACCTTCCCACCTTACAGCCGCCCCATGATCAGCCACGTGTTGGACGGCTCCCAGCCGCATGGCAAACTTCCCATCCGCTCCGGGCATTTCTACGACGAGCAAAATATCACCCCGCTGCTTGGCCGGCGCGCCGGCGGCATCGATGTGGCCAACCGGCAGGTCCTGCTGGCCGACGACACCCGCGTCGATTTCGATCGACTGCTGATCGCATCCGGCGCCGACCCCAGGCCGCTGAAGGCCGAGGGGCTGGATCTCAAGAACATCTTTTACATGCGCACCCAGGACCATGTGAAACAGCAGGTGGCCGCGTTGGACGGCGCCCGCCGGGCCGTGGTCCTCGGCGGCGGCCTGGTGGGCTTCAAAGCCGCCTACGGCCTGCTCAAGCGGGGCCTTGCGGTCACCATGCTGATCACCTCGGGGTATCCCCTCTCCATGCAGGTGGACGAGACTGCCGGGCATATGATTCTGAACGAGCTGGTTCGCCACGGCCTGACGGTCGAGGTCGGCGTCAGTGTCTGCGCCTTCGAGGGCAACGGATCGGTCCAGGCGGCCGTCACCGACGCCGGCACCCGTCTGCCCTGCGATATGGTGATCATCGGCAAGGGCGTGCTGCCGGCCCGCACCTTTATCCCCGTTGAACATATCGACGTGGATCTGGGCGTGGTGGTGGACGAACACCTGCAGACCCGCGCACCCGGTATTTATGCCGCCGGTGACGTGGCGGAAATGGTGGACATCGCCAGGGGTAGCCGATGGGTCAACGCCCTGTGGCCCGAAGCCGCCGGCCAGGGGCGCGTGGCCGGCCTGAACATGGCCGGTCGGCCCGTGGCCTACCCCGGGAGCCTCAGCCGCAACGTGATGCGCGTCTTCGACCTGGATGTGCTCACCGTGGGCACCCCCACCCCCCCCGAGGAGGCGGACTGCCGCGTCCTGCAGGCCGGCGGTGCCGCCCGGCAATACTACCGGCGGCTGGTGCTCAGGGACGACGTCCTGGTGGGTGCGGTGATGATCAACCGCATCGAACAGGGCGGGGTGCTGCGGTCGTTGATCGAGAACCGGATTCCCATCCGCCATCCGCCTGAGCGCCTCATCGCGCCCGGATTCAACTTTGGCCGACTGTTGTATTGAGCGTATCAAGGAGGAACCATGAAACAAGTCGTTGTCCACCCGGAACGATGCGTGGGCTGCATGCAGTGCATGCTGGCCTGCGCGACGGCCCACTCGCGCAGCCTGACGCTGTTCGCCGCGGTTCAGGAGACTCCGCAGCCGCGATCGAGGATCCACGTGGGGGCCGGCCGCTTCAACGAAGGCTTTCCCAACCGCTGCCGGCACTGCGACCCGGCCCCCTGCCAGATGGCCTGCCTGGCCGGCGCCATCTACCGGCGCGACAGCGTGGGCACCGTGATGATCAACCCGGACCGCTGCATCAACTGCGCTTCCTGTGCCATGGCCTGCCCCTACGGGGTCATTCGCTTTCACGAGGATCCACTGGGCCCGGCCGGACACGCCATCGCCGTGAAGTGCGATAACTGCAGCGCCCGGGTGGCCAAGGGCCAGACGCCCGCCTGCGTGGAGATCTGCAAAGCCGGTGCCCTGACCTATGAGGAGATGGATGCCGCCATGCGGCGCAAGACCCGGGAGGTGGCCCGCAGCCTGTCGACGGAAGCGGACGTGCCGGCCATACCCGCCGGCGTGGCCCTGTTGAAGGCCATCAAAGCATCTGAGATACAGCTCAGCGGAAGCTAAACGCCTGTCCCATTCGAACCCAGAATTAAGGAGGACGCCATGTTCGATCCCAGAGAGAGTCTGTCGGTCACCCAAGATGGGGACCGGCTCGTTGCCAAGGCCCGGCAGGACGGTGTCGAAACCGTGTGGGAGCGCCACGAGGCTCAGCAGCCCCAGTGCGGTTTCTGCGACATGGGCCTTTCCTGCCGCATCTGCATCATGGGGCCGTGCCGGGTGGATCCTTTCGGCGAGGGGCCCCAGACCGGTGTTTGCGGTGCCGATGCCGACATCATCGTGGCCCGCAACCTGTGCCGCATGATCGCCGCCGGCGCCGCCTCCCATTCCGACCATGGCCGGGACCTGGTGGAGGTGCTGGCCGGCGTGGCCGACGGCAGCGCCATCGGCTACAAGATCCGTGACGAAGCCAAGCTCAGGCGATTGGCCGAAGAATACGGCGTCGCCACCCAAGACAAAGCACCGCTGGTCATCGCCGGCGAACTGGCCCAGGCCATGATGGAGGACTACGGCATGCGCCAAAAGGCCGTGAAGATGGTCACCCGCGCCCCCCAGAAGCGACAGGCGGTGTGGGAAAAGGTCGGTCTGACCCCGCGGGGCATCGACCGCGAGACCTCGGAAATGATGCACCGCACCCACATGGGGGTGGACAACAACTGGCAGAGCCTGCTGCTGCAAGCCATGCGCAATTCCCTGTCCGACGGCTGGGGCGGTTCCATGATCGCCACCGAGGTGTCCGACATTCTCTTCGGTGTGCCCACGCCGCGCCCCACCATGGTCAACGCCGGGGTGTTGAAGCAAGACCAGGTCAATATCGTGGTTCATGGACACAACCCGGTGGTATCGGAGATGGTCTCCAAGGCTTGTCTGTCCAAGGATCTCGTCGACCTGGCCAAAGCGAACGGCGCCGGGGGCATCAATCTGGTGGGGGTCTGCTGCACGGGCAACGAACTGCTCATGCGCCGGGGCATCGCCATGGCGGGCAACCACCTGATGACCGAACTGATCCTTTCTACCGGCGCCGTGGACATGATGATCGTGGACTATCAATGCATCATGCCGTCGCTGGGCAAGGTGGCCGCCAGATACCACACCAAGATGGTCAGCACCAGCGACAAGGCCAAGTTTCCCCACATGGCACACCACGAATTCCACCCGCACAACGCCGAGAAAAAAGCCGTCGAAGTGGTCCGCGCGGCGGTTGAAAACTACGTCAACCGGGGCGCGGTGCTTATCCCGGCGGCGTCCCAGGAGGCGCTTGGCGGCTTCTCGGTGGAGGCCATTATCGGCGCGTTGGGCGGTTCGCCGGCGCCGCTGATCGATGCCATCAAGGCGGGTAAAATCCGCGGGGCCGTTGGCATCGTGGGGTGCAACAACCCCAAGATCAAGCACGACTACGGCCATGTGACCCTGACCCGTCGGCTCATCGAGAACGATATTTTGGTGGTGGACACGGGCTGTGTGGCCGTGGCCACCGCCAAGGCCGGCTTCAAGGTGCCGGCGGCAGCCGACATGGCCGGGCCGGGGCTCAAAGCCATCTGCAGCGCCCTGGGGATCCCGCCGGTGCTGCACATGGGCAGCTGCGTGGACAACGTGCGCATCCTGGTGCTGGTGTCGGCGCTGGCCGATGCGTTAGGTGTAGACATCAGCGATCTGCCTGTGGCCGGCTCCGCGCCGGAGTGGTATTCGGAAAAGGCGGTGACCATCGGCACCTATTTCGTCGCCTCGGGTGTCACCACCCATCTGGGCCCCATGCCGCCCATCACCGGCAGCATGAACGTGGTCAACCTCCTCACAACCGGCCTCAAGGATGTCGTCGGTGCCACTTTTGCCGTGGAGCCCGACCCCGAAAAGGCGGCCGTCTTCCTGCGGCGGATCATCGAAGGCAAACGCAAGGCCCTGGGGCTGGACACCCGCAGTGTCGACTAAAGGACTTCCACCACCACGACGAAGCGCTGAACGACAACGATGCCGACAAGGGGGCCAAAGATCTCAAGATTGGCCGCAATCAACACGGCAACGCCGATCACCGGATTGTCAAGAGATAGAGCTCCCATGTTACCACACTGCCGAAAAATGCAGTAAAAACGTGAAGAAGCATACCGGCGCCGATCCGGTAGCGAGTGACGAGGGATTCCTTGAGCAGCACGATGATGAGCACCGAACACGAGGTGAGACCATATTTGGCGAGAAGAAATACATGCGGACCATGGCTGAGGTAATACCGCATCACCGGATTGAGTTCCCTGGCCCCCTGGGCGATCAGAATCAAGGTGAGCAGCGCGTCCAACAGGCTCAGACACAGGACAATCATTATGCCAATGAACAGGGATGGTTGGTATAGATCCAGGGCCACGATCCGCTGGCGGTCCTCGTTGCGCCTCACGGATGCGCGCTTTCCTTTGAAATATAATTTGTTGAACGCAGAGCGTTCGTTCTCGCGACGATCTTGTCCAGAGCGTCTTTCCAAGCCAGCCAATCGTGCCATCGTTGATTTTTCCCGTTCAATCCATATTCGATCACTTTCATTGGAGGCCGCCGCGCTGCGCAGCCATTGCGCCTCGCGCTAGACGGTGGCCGGCCCCCCTTGTTGCCTGATTTTGTCCCTATCACGAAGCAATATTCATGCAAATTTTAAAAACCTAATTTATTCAAAATGTTAAAAAGTATAGAGCCAATTAGGTGGGGTGGTCGGACGGAGAAATACCCAACCATTAAGAATAATTTTTCCTATTTTTTCCGGTGATGCTGGGACAACTTCTTTTTCCCTAGCGGATAATCGGGGTTGAGCGTGGCGATCAATCAATCGCTCAAAGGGGCAAGGGTTGCCATCCACCCTGTTTCGCTATATGTCTACACGTTGACACGCAGCAGGACAGCGATGTCCGGATGGATTTGCAGCCAACCGGACGCTTTGTGCCAATAAGGCTGCCCATCACTGGCAATGGGGTCTTGGTTGCCACATCAGTAACTTCTCAATTTGCTAAACGTTGACCGCAGGATAGACGATGGAAAAAATTGTCATCATCGGTGGCGGAATCGGCGGAGCGATTGCCCACGATTTGTCCTCACGGGGGTTTGCGGTTGTGGTCCTTGAAAAGGGCGACCTGTGCTGCGGCAGCACCGGCAGGCACCATGGACTGCTGCACAGCGGCGCCCGATATGCGCTGCACGATGTCGCAACGGCAGCTGAGTGCATGACCGAAAACCGCATCCTGCGGGCCATCGCACCCCAGGCGGTGGAGCAAAATGACGGCTTGTTCGTTGCCGTCGACGATGCGGACATGGCCCACCATGGGCAGTTCATCAGCAACTGCGGCGCCGCCGGTATTCCCTGCCGGGAGCTGAGCGCCGTCGAGGCACGGCGTATGGAACCCGAATTGTCGCCCGCCATCAAGGCGGCGGTCCAGGTGCCCGACGCCACCATGGACGCCTGGCGAATGGCAATGCACTTTTTTGCCACCGCCCGGGCCAACGGCGCCGGCATTCGTCCATTTTCGGAAGTGGTGGGGTTCCTTACCCACGGTCGGGCCATCACCGGTGTGCAGGTCAGGGATCACCGGCGCCAGGCGACCTATATCGAAGAAGCCGATATGGTGATCAATGCGACCGGCCCGTGGGCCGGCAACATCGCTGCCCTGCTCGACATTCATCTGCCCATGAAGCCGTCACCGGGCGTCATGGTCAGTGTGCAGCCGCGGCTGACCGGCATGGTGATCAATCGGCTTCATCCTGCCGGTGAAGGGGACATCGTCGTTCCCCAGCGCAACCAGAGCATTTTGGGAACCTCCGCCTGGATCGCGGAGGACCCTGATGCGGTGACGCTGCCCGCCGACCATGTCAGGCAGATGATCGACCTGTGTTCACAGATGCTCCCGCAGCTCGTCCACCTGCCGGTGGTTGCCGCCTGGAGTGCTTCCCGCCCGCTGCTGGTCAGCGATACCGAAGCGGACCCGACCCGGATCAGCCGCGCTTCGGAGGTCATCGACCACGCTGAAGCGGATGGAATGGAAGGGCTGCTGTCGGTGGTTGGCGGGAAAGCCACCACCATGCGGGCGATGGCCAAAAAGGTGGCCGATCGGGTGTGCGCCAAAACCGGTCGGCAGATTCCCTGCACGACCGAGCACACGGTCCTGCATCACTATCGACGTTTTTTTCAATGATCAATGAATGCTCATGCGCAGCCGTCAAATCCAGATATCAAGATTCAAGCCGGGCGTCATCGACCCGCCGTCATTCGTCACCTATGAATTGACGCCGGCTCCCGATTGGACCGTTTTGGATGCGCTGGAACAGATCCGCATCCATCAGGAGCCCTCCCTGATGTATCGGCGCGCCTGCCATCATGCCTCATGCGGCACGTGTGCGTGTACCATCGACGGTGTGGAACGCCTGGCCTGCAGGACCAAACTCGCTGATTTGGGAACGCAGACCATCACGCTGGAGCCGCTGCACTGTTTTCAGCGTATCGGTGACCTGGTGACGGTGCGCAGCATGCTGTTTCAATTCATGCAACCCGATTGGTCCTGCCTGCAGCCGGACGAAAAAAGGGATGATCATGAATTCCTCTTGAGCGGACAGGGCCGACCGTTCACCAGATTTGAAAACTGCATCGAGTGTGGATGCTGTGTTTCCGCTTGTCCGGTGGTGCGCAAAAACAGACGTTTTCTGGGGCCCGCCGTGCTCTCGGCCGTCAACCAAGAGATGAAAAAAAATCCATCCACACAAAGCGACCTGCTGACGCTCGCGGCCGCGCCGGATGGCGAAGCCTTATGCCGGCGTGCACTGGCCTGCAGCCGGGTCTGCCCCACCGGAGTATATCCGGCCAGGCACATCAAAGAGCTGAGGGATCAGCGTAATCGCAAGGGAAACGCGCCTTGAACCAACAGACCTCCACGGGTGGACGAAAAAACAGGGCGCCCGTCTTCCTTGCGGCGATGCGAGCCAGCTTTTTCTGCTGGGTGAGGGTTCCTCCGGTTGATAAATATCCGTACCCGTTTATTTTAAGCAGATGAAACGGTATATTCTGATAATCGGGTTGATGATTGGGGTTTCAGGGTGCGGTCTTCGAATGACCTACCCAAATATGGGCTGGCTGATTCCCTGGTACGTAGACGACTATATCACCTTGAACAAGGAACAGCGCCGTTTGCTGGAAGAACGCCTAATACGCGCGCTGGACTGGCATTGCCATACTCAGCTTCCGGCGTATAGCCAAACGCTGAAGGACTTGGCCTACGATTTAAACGATCCCCGTCAGCCGCTGAGTGTCGAGCGATTACACGCCTATGCCGACCAGTTGGAAATGCTTTGGCTGGCGATAAAGAGGCAGATCGGGCCGGAAGTGGCGGACATATTGGCAACCGCATCCGATGAACAGCTCGCTGAGCTGTTTGAAAATTTAAAGCAGCGAAACAGCACCTTCAAAGCGGAATACGTGGACATCTCGTTGGACCATTTGGAACAAAATCGCAGAAAAAAAATGATCAAGCGCCTCAACCGATGGTTTTCCGAGATCACTCCGGTGCAGAAGCAGGCGGTAGTTGACTGGAGTGCTGAAATCAGGCCCTTGGCTGCAGACGGATTGGACCATCGGCAGCGCGTCACGGCTGAATTGAAAAACGTGCTTACAAGGCGCGGTGACCCTGATTTTAGAGACGCATTCGTAGACCTGCTGGTGAATATCGATCAACGCAGATCCGCGCAGTACCAACACAAGATCGACCTCAACACGGATCTTACCTTCGTGCTGCTGGCAAAAATAGAACGCTCACTGACACCCACTCAGCGGTCATACCTGCGGGGACGCATCATGGCCCTTTCGGCAGATTTTGATAAACTGAACTGCGATCCGGCAACCGCCCGTCTATCGACTCAAGAAGCCGTTTCAATCCAGGTATCTGGAAAAGACGCGGATATATGGGCTCAACCAAGCATCTCCTCAACCAATTGCCGCCACTCAAATTCAAGCGGGATGTCCGGACGCTGCCGCCCGGCGCGGGAATACCAGTAGTCGGCGTTCCACAACACGCCCTCTTCGCGGTGCAGGTAGGCATGCACGGCACTGCCCTGGACGGTTGGAATCTCCTGGGCGATGGCGTGGGCTTTATCCCAGTCGCCTTTTTTATCCCACCACAGGGATGTGAGCGTTTCCGATAGATCAGGTGACGGTCTTTCGGCGGCTACGCTGTTTACAAAATCATCGACGGTCATCATTTCTCCCCTTCCAGGCCTTACGATCCATGCAAACGATGCGGTCCGCGGCTGTTGGCATTGAAGAAAAATATGCCTCCATTACCGGGTCTGTCAAACGATAGGATGCGCCATTTTACCTTGCACGATCTTCCTTCACACCACTATTTCAAAATTAAGCGGTCGCGTTCATTGCAATACACGCCTTCGCCTGAAGCGCATTTACAGGCAGATGCCAAGTGGTTAAGGTACGGATACGACGGTTAACCTTCCAAATCAATGACCGCAAGACATGGACGATAATGATGAGTCAGAATATTGGCACCGGTTGGTGGGCATATGTACGCTACGACGATGAACGCGATCATCAGATCAGTTGGACCTTGCTTCGGCGCGTGTGGGGATATGCCAAGCCATATCAACTAAAGGTCTTGGGGTTGCTGGCGACCATCTTTGCCATTACCGGTTTAAGCTTGATCCCCCCCTTGCTCTATCGCGATCTGATCGACAACGCCATTAAAAACGCAGACACGACCCGGCTCAACTGGCTGGCGCTGGGCATGATCGGCGTGCCCTTGCTAAGCGCGGCCGTCGGCTTCGGGCAGCGTTACCTCAGCGCGACCATCGGCGAGGGCCTGATCGCCGATCTGCGCAATGCCCTGTTCAATCACATGCAGCGCATGGGCCTGCGCTTTTTTACCCACACCAAAACCGGGGCGCTGATCAGCCGGCTCAACAACGATGTAGTCGGCGCCCAGCGGGCCCTGACGGGTACGTTTATCAACATCGTCACGAACATCGTCACCGTTGTTGCCACCGTCAGCATCATGTTCTCGCTGGAGTGGCGACTGACGCTGTTGAGCATTGCCATCGTGCCCCTGTTTCTGGCACCGACCCGGCGGGTCGGACGCCGGTTGCGCCACATCCGCCGGCAGAGCATGGAGTTGAACGCCAAGATGAATGTCCTGATGCAAGAGACTCTCAATATCGATGGGGCCTTGCTGGTAAAGCTGTTTGGACGACAAACCGATGAAGGCGACCGGTTCCGCCGGCGCAGTGCCGCCGTGGCCGATGTCGGCGTTCGCTCGGCCATGGTGGGGCGCTGGTTTTTCATGGGCTTGGGTCTGATCAGCGCCGTCGGCACCGCCTTGGTGTTCTGGCTGGGTGGGCACATGATATTACGGGGTGTTTTCACCGTGGGGACGATTGTGGCCTTTGGTGCCTACCTGACCCAACTCTATGGCCCGCTGAGTTCCATCAGCAATGCCCATGTCGAGTTTGCCACCAGCATGGTCAGTTTCGAGCGCGTCTTCGAGGTGCTTGACCTGCCTGTCGAAATTCAGGACAAGGCGGACGCGATCATGCTGCCAACCGTGACGGGGGCGGTCGCCTTTGATGATGTCAGCTTCAGCTACACGGCAGATGGCAATGGCGCCTCGGGCTTACTGGATAGACGCGGTGATCGACAGGTCCAAGCGAATGCCTCAACGGTCCCGACGGGCATTCAGCAACCCAGCCGCCAACTGGCGCTTGAGGCCGTGAACTTTGCCATCAGGCCCGGTGAATTGGCGGCCCTGGTCGGACCCAGCGGTGCTGGAAAAACCACCATCACCTATTTATTGCCGCGGCTCTATGATCCAACGGCCGGCAATATCCGTTTGGACGGGTATGACTTGCGCGACGTGTCCCAGGTTTCTTTGGCCAAAGCCATCGGGATGGTCACCCAGGAACCCTATCTGTTCAACGACACGCTCAAGGCAAACCTCCTCTATGCGTCACCCTACGCCTCCCAAGCCGACATCGAAGCTGCCTGTCGGACGGCCAATATACACGATTTCATCGCCGGCCTGCCGGATGGATACGATACGGTGGTGGGTGCCAGGGGCTATCGGTTGAGCGGGGGTGAAAAGCAACGGATTGCGATCGCCCGGGTCATTCTAAAAAACCCGCGCATCCTGGTGCTGGACGAAGCCACCAGCAGTCTTGACAGCCAAAGCGAGGCCCTGATCCAGGATGCCCTGGAGCGGATTATGAAGGGGCGCACCAGCCTGGTCATTGCCCACCGGCTCAGCACCATTCTGGATGCGGATGTCATCCTGGTATTGGATCACGGTCGTATTGTCGAAAAGGCCCACCGCTTAAAAAACCGTTCCGCTCACGACCAGCTTCTGGAACAAGACGGCCTGTATGCGCGCCTTTATCATACCCAATTCCGGGATGCTTGCAGTTGACCGCTGGCTTCACGCCCGAAAAAATAGGGAAGGGTCCATACCGCACGGCCAGATCGATATTCACCGCGCTTTCAAAGAATGGTTTGGCATTGCCTTCATCGTGGCCGCCCATCACGATGGCCGCAGTGGCCATGGGGATCTCATCTTTGCCGATTCCCGCCACCGTCCAGGTTGAATTCCACGGGATGCTTTCCGACAGAAATACAAGGTTTCGCACGCTGGCTGGCATGGCACCCGGCGCGCCCAGCACGAAATCGAAATGGAGCGGAGCGCCAATCAACCCCTTTTTGTGCAGATAGCGCGCGTTGTTGATCATGCCGGCTTCGAAAACCTCGATTTCGGGTTTGACGCCCGTGTCCCGAAACACGGAGGCCAGGTTCTCGATAAAGGCTGGCGCGTTGGCGTACACGATGCCAGGCAGATTGTTGGAACCGGTGGTGAAGCTGGCCATTTCGGGAAGCAGTCTCACGGGGTTGATACGCGCCTCCGCGTCTGTGCCTGCCCGGGCGCCCGTGGAAAGCTGGAGGATCACATTGGGTGTCGTTTTCTTGATCGCGGCGACAATCCGCTTGTAAACGGCCAGGTCCAAGGTCGGCTTCTGATCCCGATCACGGGCATGCACATGAAACAGACAGGCGCCTGCATTCGCGCATGCGGTGACGTCGGCAGCGATTTCCGCCGGCGTCACGGGGAGGGTGGGATTCATCTTCTTGGTCGGAACGTTGCCGGTCAATGCGACGGTAATAATCAATTTTTGCACAATTTTCCTCGGATGCCGATGCACTATTTGGATTGCGGCTTGCGGAACGAGACGCCCAGCAGGCGCTCGAACAACTTGATCATGGCCCCCTTGTCCTGGTCGCCATAACCCGATCGGAGTGCCTTTTGATACGTGGCGGTAGCAGATTGGACCACGGGAAGGGGAATCTGGTTTGCGGCTGAAATATTCAACGCACAAGCCATGTCCTTGTAAGCATTTTGCAGGCTGTAGCCATGGGTGAACCGATTTTCCAGAATATTTGGAATAAAGGTTTCCGAGGCAAAGCTGCGCCCCGACCCCGTGTTGATGACCTGGGTGATGCTTTCCGCGTCCAGTCCCAGTTTTACAGCCATGGGCAGCACTTCGGCCAGGGCCGCCATGTGGGTGTTGAACAACAATTGGTTGACGAGTTTGGCTAGCTGGCCGCTGCCCACGTCACCCATGTGAACGATCCGGTTTCCCATGGCTTCCAGGGCTCTACGTATCTTTTCCAGAAGCCGTTGCGGTCCTCCGAACATGATCGTCAAGGTGGCATTCTTGGCGCGTAATTCCATGCCGGTCACCGGTGCATCAACAAAGTCGATCCCCTGGGCGGCCAGCTTTTTGGCAAAATCGATGGTCCACAGATAGTCCGTCGTGCCGCAGTCCACCACGAGTTGGCCAGGCCGCGCCGCCTGCAGAATCCCCTCGGCGCCGCAAACCACCTGCTCGACCGCCTCGTTGTGCGGCAGACACAAAAAAATCCTGTCCACCCGGGCGCTCAATTCGGCAGGCGTGGTCGTGCCTTCCGCTCCCAGGTCCGTCAGGGTTTTCACTGCCTTGATGTCGAGATCACAAACGGTGAGCGAAAACCCGGCCTGAAGCAGGTTGGCGGCCATCCACCGGCCCATCTGCCCCAGACCGATAAATCCGAATTTTTGCATGTGCCGTCTCCGTGTCCAACGGTTTGTTTCCAAGGTGCTTCGGCAGCATGTTTTATGCTGTTTTCCAAATATCCCGTCCTGAGAGAATATCGCAACTCTTTTCCGCCTATGTGGCACCGAAGGGGGAAATCATTTTTTATAAAAACCCCTCATGCTATTTCTAAACTAACCGAGAATATATCATAGTAACCAACCGCATAAATCGGGAGGATTTAATGGGGTCCATTCTGAGCATCAGCCCTTTTGTTTCGACGCTCTTGGTTCTAATATTTATCAGTTTCGTTGTTTGCTTGCTGAAATCATCTTGGTTCAGAGGAACAACAGGTGTTTGCCGAGAACCGACAAGTGGGCCACATCGTGAATATAAAATCCTGGGCGCTGAGACGGTCAAGGGATTTGAAGGAACGGCAGCTTTTTCATGGGATGATGGATTGTGGCAGAATGGCGAATCCCAGCCCGCGTTTACGGATTCATGGGAAAATCGGTTGGGGCCAAATGACGAAACCCAACCGGCATTTACGGACCGAGCTTTTCACTGATGGGATATTGCTCATGTCGTACACCCAACCGAACTCTATTCCTTAAGCCGCACCTTTCCTTCCAAAATAAGGGGACAGGTACTTATTGTCCTGTCAGTCAGGCAACTCCGTCCCTTGGTTCATGATTTCCAGATATCCTGCGTAACTGAAAGTCCGATTGCGCTTGCGGGAGGTCAGTTCACGGACAATTCCCAACCGTTCCAGATGTTCCAGGGATCTGTTAACCGTGGCCGGGGTGATACCTGTTTTTTCCACCAGCCACTTGGAAGCCGTGATTGGGCGACCCATCAAGTTTTGATGCACCCGCAAGGATGACGCTGCCGCCCGGCCATCCTCTGCAAGTTCCATTCGGATATCATCCATAGTAAGTATGCTATGGTGCCAGTGGCGATGTTAACACATCCATGATCTACAAGACTTACGGTCGCTATATTCCCAATCTGACCTGGCACGATGGCAGTGCGTTTGAAAGACAGTTTGTGACCAACACCAACAAAAAAAGAGAAAATTAGCCACAATTATGGACACAATGGCCAAAATCACGTCCCTCAAAACAGCTTAAGAAATTGGTTTTATAAAATAAGAAATTGGTGGAGGCGGCAGGCGTCGAACCCAAGTTCTCCCCGGCTGGTGAGGGTTTGCGAGGATCTGACCCACATGTGACTCACCACCGTCTGTTATTTAAAACTCATCCAATAGAGACATATCTTTTGATAATGCCTGCAACGGAACCGCTTCTACTTGGCTCGCCAATGGGAACCTTTGAATTCCTGGATAAATGACGAATACATGCTTCAGTTTTAAATCATCAAGTGCAATCCGTATGGAAGGCGTTACGCGCGGTGTATCCGCCCGCTTGCACTCGATACCGTACAAAGCATCTCCCCTGCGCAGAATCAGATCGATTTCTGCTCCCTGGTGGGTTGCCCAAAAGAAAGCCTCGTCATGAGGTTCCATAAGTAACACCTGCTCGGTGACGAATCCTTCCCATGATGCACCCACTTTGGGATGGGAATACAGGCTCTTCATTGAATCTATACCGAGTAACTGATGTAGAAGTCCGCTGTCGCGTACATAGATCTTGGGCGATTTCACCTGACGTTTTTTTAGGTTGGCATAGTAAGGCTGTAATTGCCGTATCATAAAGGCATCCGTTAGCAAATCCAGATAGCGGCGTGTGGTTGATTCACTTACACCGAGGGCGCGGGCCGGCTCGGCCGCGTTCCAGATTTGTCCGTGGTAATGCGCCAACATGGTCCAGAAGCGCTGAAGGGCAGTTGCCGCAACACGAACACCCCACTGGGGAAAGTCGCGCTCTAAAAGCGTTTGGATGAAATTTTTTCGCCATGCAATGCTATTGACATCACTTCCAGCCAAAAAGGAAAGGGGAAGGCCGCCCCTTAGCCACAGTTGCTGCTCGTCTTCAGAGCCCAACTCAGCCATGGAGAACCCGCCGATGGCAATACGCTCCATTCTTCCGGCAAGGCTCTCCGAGGTCTGGCGCATGAGATTGCCCGATGCACTTCCAAGAATCAAAAACCGGGCCGGAGTGTCTATTCGGTCGGAAAGTACGCGCAGTACAGGAAAGAGATTTGGACGTCGCTGAACTTCATCGATAACAACCAATCCCTTCAGCGGCCTCAGAGCGGTCATCGGTTCATCCAGCCGCGCCAAGCTCGCCGGGTCTTCGAGGTCAAAATAGTTGACGGAATTCTCTTCTATCAGCTGACGGGCAAGCGTTGTTTTACCGCTTTGGCGAGGCCCTACCAATACAACCACACGGCTGCGGGCAAGTGCATTATTAAGTTCAGAAAGTATGGAGGTTCGCTTGATCATGGTCTAAATTACCATGAATATCCATCATGTCAAGATGTTTTTTCATGGTATTCTGAATGTGCCGACTTGGGGGGAAGGGGATTGATACACGTCCCCGATACGCTGCACAAATATTATTCCTGTTCCAAACTCCCGCGTCCACAAACAAATAGGCCACGATATTGTTGTATCGTGGCCTATGAATGACCCACCGTAATATCAAGCTGTTATGAGCACTTATCCAGCAGTTCACGGATATATCCAGCAACATCCGCCTGAAGTTCAGGGTTTGGCTCATTGTATTGAAACTGCGCAACACGGCTCGGTCCAATACTATCCGGATCTACAAAGTCACGGGACAAAATTTCAAGTGCGTTTTTTGTTTCTGCCTCCTTCAGTAATGGGTTGAGGCATTCGCAGACCTCATCAATTCCGCTGCCATAGTTTCGAATCACAAAATAAAGATCATACGCATCTTTATTTTCACCTCTTTGATGAAATGCCAGGGCTTTCAGCACAATAAAGGCACCAGGACCACACACCCATATTTCGCGCTCAGCCTTTTCACCCTTCAATGTGACACCTTTTAAGGAGACTTTCTTTTTATCCTGAAAAGCCAAACGAAGGCCTGGCGTTATGACGGCTGCAAAATCCTTTTCAATGTGGCGTAAATCCCCTCCCTTGTCAGTATCAAGGCTTGGTGGAATCAAAAAATCCACAGTCACCTTCAAACCAGATGATGTACGAACCCTCCATCTTTGAAATGTAGTGTTACCCTCCTCGTTCTCATCCGGCTCAAAACCAGATCTGTAAAGCCTTTGGGTAAGATCCTCATATCGTTCCCTATCAAGGATCGCTAAAGAAAGGCCAAGATCCAAATCCATGGTCCCGATATGGACATCTTCACCTGTAGGAAGGGATTCATCCGGAATTAAAAGCGAGGGCACCAAGCCGCCAACGACCACGAGATCATCCAACAGATCTCCGAGTATTGTGGCGACGTATAGGCAGGTTCGGCGCACTAACGCTACATTGTCTTTTGTGTAATCGTTCGCGGATAAAGGTTTTTCAGGCATCCTGCCTCCATTTCAGTTTTTCCTGGCGAACCATCGAAGCGGCCTCTTTCGCCCGTTCAGGATGCCCCTTGAGATCGAGAATTACTTGTACAGGATGTACGCAGACAATACCATCCTGATCCAACGATCCATGGAAAACACCTTTATCGTTGGGAACTACCAGCCAGGTGTTTGCGCCACGATCATCCTCCCTAAAATGGAGCTGGTCAAAAATGTCTTTTCCGGGCGAATCAGCTAAAAATAGAGTGGCCATACGGAATTTGGTGAAGTGGGTATATTGCCAAGCTCCGGCCAATCCAGTTGCGGCGTAATCGACTTTTTGGTCGGCAAGGATCCGGGTCAATTTTTTGAGCAGTTCCTCTCCTGATCGAGCAGCAACGTGTCCTTTGATGATTTGATGCTTTGAAAAATCGTAAGCCTCGAGCCAGGCCTCAAGAAGTTCATCCGGATTTGATGGCTTCAACCCCCCTTTATCATCTCTATCGATCAGATGGAGCTCCTCCAATCTTCGAACTATCCTGCTGGTATATCCTTCGTCCAAACCCGTGATTTGCGAAAGCTCTCGCTGGTTGTGGCCTTGTTTCGGATCAATAAGCAGTTGCCGAACGATTCGGGCACCTTTAGGTGCAAACACGTTAGCCGGCCGGCCGGCTTTTTTAAATTTGTTTGGCCGGCCCTCGATATGAATCAAAAGATCTGGAGCTTTGATATGAGCGTTTCCTGATAGATCGATCCAGGACACTCCATGCTCTTTGCAAAGATCCATTCCGGATCTTCCCATATAGGGTACGGCAATCAGCGGAATGTCGTCCTTATCAACAGAATTCCTGGCCTCCGTAATTTGACGCAATGCCATAAGCAGTGGCGCTCTGGAGGATGCGCTTTTACATTCCACGTGGAAATGGTAACCAGCTGCTTTCAATAGAAAATCCAGACCAGTATCGCTCTCTTGGGAAACAACGACCACGTCTTTTTCCGGCAACTCAAACAAATTTGCCAGAATCCCCGGGACTTTTGTAATTGCCTGTTTTTCAGTTGAATCCATTACGACTTGACTAAATAGTGCAATTTGACAAATTTGTCAAGTAAGTATATTTAGACAAGTTTGTTAGCCCTCCAGCTTGTTTAAATCCATTAACTTGCAAGCTTTAACAAGTTACGGCTTTTAAGCAAGTTAAGATAGCAAGATTGAGATCTACAACTCGATTTCCTGTGATTTATGAAAGGACTCAACTATCTCATTAACCCTGGCTTGATGGGCAGAAACCTTGCGGAGGAAGCCAAGAAAAGGTCCTATGGCGATGCTAAATGCCTGGTTGGCTAGATACGAAAACGGAATGTGCTGACATTGGCACAGATGCCGGAGTTTCCAGAAATCAAGTTTGAATTGGGGTGGCGGAACATCATTGATCTTGGCACGCAAGCGGCGATTAAATATGAAGTTTACCGGATTTCAAGCGGTTTGAATCTTAAAATCTGGATCGGAATACACTGGTTATCCCTTTACATTGCAATTCGTCCCGGTGAGCTGCGTAACCTTCAGGAAAAACATATTGACCGTGTACAGGGCCTTTTGATCATTCCGAGCCCGAAGGAAAAACGACCAAAAATAGTGGAGTTGCTTCAGGATGATGTTGACCTTTTGGCGTCGATACCACGTGGACTGTCTGATTTGTATTTTTTCCGGCACGGTGAAGGTGTCAGCGGTGCCACGGCGGGAAGTCGATTTGGTCAACGGTATCTGTACAAGTGGTGGAAAAAAGCGTGTGGCAACCTTGGGATTGATGGCGTGGATCTTTACGGTGGAACCCGTCACAGTACAGCCACAGCACTTGGTAAGAAGCTGACACCGGAACAGATACGCCAAGGGACCATGCACAGCACGAACAAGGCATTTGAAAGGTATTTTCAGCAACAGGCGGAAGGCGCACGAACTGTTTTCCAAGCGGCGAGTAACCTACAACAAACCTACAACCAAAATGGGGAGGGTGAAAAGAGTAAGGTATTGAAAATAAATGAAAATATTGGTGGAGGCGGCGGGAGTCGAACCCGCGTCCGAAAACATTCCACACAGATATCTACATGCTTGTCCTGATCTCTAAGTATCGCCTCTGGCAGTCTCCATCAGGCAGGGTACTTCAAAGGCTATCCTGCTAAAAGTTCGCCTTTTCTGTAGCAGGCATTCAGATTAGGCTATCCCACTAGTCGACGTTCTATCCAGGTTCATGGGAGAAACTTGGTAGAACGGTAGCACTAAGCTGCTACAGCGTAGTTATAATCGTCTGCGATTATGTTTATTTCCCACCGGATTTACGAGACGGTAGGAACTCGGCATGCAATCGGTGCTTCTTTATCCCCGTCGAAGCCGTTTCGCCCCCAATTTGTTAAAGAACAAACACAGCTCTATATTAACGCCTGGACCTGCCAATGTCAAGAAACCAAAGGAATATTAAACACTGCTGAAACCCTTTTCTATCAAGGGATCAGGGGCGCTGGAGGTTGGTTTGTCGGCTCGTTACTCTCCCAGATAGGCCTTGCGTATCTCCGGGTTGTCGAGCAGCTTCTTGGCGTCATCTTCCAAGGTGATGTTGCCGGTTTCCAGCACGTAGCCCCGGGAAGCGGCCTGCAGGGCCAGGTTGGCATTCTGCTCCACCAGTAAAATCGTGGTGCCTTCCTTTTTGTTTACGTCCTTGATGATATCGAAAATCTGCTGGACGATCAACGGTGCCAGTCCCAGCGAGGGTTCATCCAGCAGCAACACCTTGGGTCGGCCCATCAGCGCCCGGGCGATGGCCAGCATCTGCTGCTCACCGCCGGAGAGGGTGCCGCCGTGCTGTCTATGGCGGTCTTTGAGGATGGGAAACAGCTTGTAGACATGCTGCCGGTCGGCTTCGATGGTTGTGCTGTCTTTGCGGAAGAAAGCACCCAGGGTCAGGTTTTCGTCCACGGTCAGGCGCGGGAATATGCGCCGGCCCTCCGGTACCTGGCACAGGCCGGATTCGGGCAGCGTCTCCGCTGCTTTGCCATGAATGGGGTTTCCGTTGTACCAGATCTCTCCCTTGTCGATGGGGATCACGCAGCAGGTGGTCATCAGCGTCGTGGATTTGCCGGCACCGTTGGCGCCGATGATGGCCACGATTTCCCCCGGATGCACCTTGAGGGAGATACCCTTGAGGGCCTTGATGCTGCCGTAGCTGGAATAGACGTCTTTCAGTTCAAGAATCGGTTGATCACCCATCTATCCCTCCTTCTCTTCGCCCCGGGTGCCCATGCGTTTGGCGGGAATGAGACCGGCGGGACGGAACAACATCATCACGACCATGGACATACCGAAGACCAGCATGCGATAGGTTTCAAATTCGCGGAAGACCTCCGGTAGCACGATCAGGGCGGCCGCCCCCAGGATGATGCCGGGAATGGATCCCATGCCGCCTAAAACAACCATGCTAAGTACCATGGCCGATTCGAGGAAGGTGAAGCTTTCCGGGCTGACGAACCTCATTCGGGCACAGAAAAAGGCGCCGGCCATGCCGGCGAACAGCGCGCCCATGGCATACGCCAGCAGCTTGAGCTTGAAGGTGTTGACTCCCATCAATTCGGCGGCGGTTTCATCTTCGCGGATGGATTCCCAGGCTCTGCCAATTCTTGAATAGTTCAGATGCCTGACGGAAATCACGGTAACGATGGCCAGCAGGAGGGCAACATAGTAGAGGTAGTGCAGTTTTTTTAGGTAGAGCAACTCCAGGCTGAATCCGCTTTCGAAGCTGGGAATGTAGATGCTGGGCGCGTCGATCCCGAGAATCCCGTTGGGTCCGTTGGTCAGCGTCATCCAGTTGTTGAGCAGGATGCGCACGATCTCCCCGAACCCCAAGGTAACGATGGCCAGGTAGTCGCCGCGCATGCGCAAGGTAGGATAGCCGATGAGGCAACCGGCAAGTAAGGCCAAGGTCGCCGCAATGGGCAGGCAGACCCAGAAGGACATGCCGAAGTGGATGTTCAACAGGGCGTAAGTGTAAGCACCGACGCCGTAAAAGGCAATGTAGCCCAGATCCAGCATGCCGGCAAGCCCTACGACCACATTGAGCCCCAACCCCAGACAGATGTAGATCATCACGTTGGTGGCCACGTCCTGGGCATAGCGCCCGGTAAAAAATGGATAGCAGAAGGCCACTGCCAGAAGGATGATGATCCAGATCCAGGTGGGCACCTTGCCCGATGCCTGCCCGACGGTGTCCCGCAGCCCGGCAAGCGGCCGGCTGACGGCGTTCAGGCTTCCGCTTTTGTTCAACATATAAAGCATCAGGCAGACAGTTGTGCCAATGGCGATGTAGAGCCAGACGGAAAAGGTCCGATCGAAGGAGAGGGTGCCGTCCGGGTGAATGCCCAGCAGGGGCCACAGCAGTCCCAGCAGCCACAACAGGCCAATGGTGTAGGGTTTCCAGACTTTCTTAAACTCTTGTATCATCGATATTCTCGCCCATGATTCCAGTCGGTTTGAAGTAGAGCACGGAGATCAGGATAATGAAGGCAAACACGTCCTTGTACTGGCCGGAGATGTATCCCGCACCGAAGATTTCCACCATGCCGATGATCAACCCACCCAGCATGGCTCCGGTGATGTTGCCGATCCCGCCCAGCACGGCCGCAGCAAAGGCCTTGATGCCGGGTAAAAAGCCCATGTCGTAGCGCACCGAGCCATAGTATAGACCCACCATGATTCCGGCGGCGGCGGCCAACCCGGCGCCGATGGCGAAGGTCAGGGAGATGATCCGGTTGCTGCTGATGGAGACCAGGCTGCTCATGACCTTGTCCTGGGCCGTGGCGCGCATGGCCATGCCGATCTTGGTCCTGAACACCAGGATGTTGAGCCCGAACAGCAGGAAAATGGTCATGCCCACGATCATCATCTGCAGGTAGCCGATCCTGATCATCCCAAAATTGATACCGCCCTGGAACAGCTCGCTGGGATAGGCCTTGTCGTAGACGCCCTGGGTCAGCATCAGCCCGTTGGACAGGAAGATGGACATGCCCAGGGCCGAGAGCAGGGCGGCCAGGCGCGACTGGCGCCGCAGCGGCTTGTAGGCCACTTTCTCGACGCCCACTGCCAAAAAGGCGCAATAGCCCATGGTCAGAGCAAAGGAGGCCGCCAGGCAGAGTATCGGGTGGGTCTCCATATATCCCAGTCCGGCAAAGAAACTGAGCAGAATCACACCCACATAGCCGCCGGCGGCAAAGAATTCACCGTGGGCGAAGTTGATCAGCTGGATGACACCGTACACCATGGTGTAGCCCAGCGCGATCAGGGCGTAGAGGCCGCCCAGGGTGATGCCGTTGATCAACTGCTGAATAAAAAAGTCCATAGAAATCGCTTTTCGGATTGAGGCATGCAGTCAACGCGATTGGGGCGACCGCCCTGCCAGTGCGGCAGGGCGGTCGCGTCACTCGACCGATTTATTTGAGCAGGCCCTTTTCAGGCGCCCAGTAGGGAACAAACTGACCGTTCTCTATCTTGTAGGCGATGTAGGACGATCCGGAATCGCCGTTTTCCCTGAACTTGATGCGTTTGGCCACTCCGTCGAAGTCCATTTTCATGATCTCGGCCTTGATCTTGGCCGCATCGGTGGAGCCGGCGTTTTTGATGGCCTGGAGCAGCACCGTGGCCGCATCGTAGGCGTAGGTGGCGTAGGCGGCGATGGGGCCATACTTGGGCACATAGATTTTCTCGAAGGCCTTGTACTCGGGGGTGGTCGTATCGGTAAACCCGTAGGTGATGTAAACACCTTCGGCCGCCTCCTTGGCCACCTCCATGAACTTGGGCTGGAACATGGCGTCCTGGGAAACGATCTGGGACTTCAGGCCCAAGCGTTTGGCTTGCAGCGTCATCAGGGCGCCTGGCGAGTAACCCTGCAGGGACATGTAGAAAATGTCGGCATTGGCCTGTTTGGCCTTGGTCAGCACGGCGGCGAAGTCCTTGTCGCCCTGGTTGACGTGGTCGTGTTCGACCACTTCCATGCCCAGTTCCTTGGCAGCCTTGCTCACGCCGTCGGCCAGCCCCTGAGAGTAGGTGGTTTTATCGTCGACGATAAAGATGGTTTTGGCTTTCAGTTGCTCTTTGAGGAATTTGGCGGCGGCCGGCGCCTGGTCATCGTCGCGGCCGCACAGGCGGAACATGTAGGGCAGGCCGCGGTCGGTGACTGCTTCGTTGGTTGAGGCCGGGGTCAGCATGGGGATGTCCTCTTCGGCCAGTACCTCTGACGAGGGAATGGTGGAAGAGGAGCAGTAGGCACCGATGACACCGACCACTTCGAGGTTGATCAGCTTGTTGGCGGCAGCCACGGCCTGTTTGGGATCGCAGGCGGTGTCCTGGGGAAACAGTTCGATTTTGTCATAACCGGGAACGCCGCCGGCTTCTTCGAATACCTGAATGGCGGTCAATACACCGTTCTTAATGTCCGTTCCGTCTGAGGCATAAGGACCGGTCAGCGGGCTCATTGATCCGATGTTAAGGGTTTTCGCAGTCGCCGTTCCCATGATGAAGGGGACGACCATCAGGCCAAGTACCAGTACGACGAACAGTTTTTTCCTCATTTGACGCTCCTCCTGTTGTTGATGATTATTTACTCGCCGGTTGACCCAGGTATGCCTCGATCACCTGGGGATTGGACTGGATATCTCCAGGCGTCCCCTCGGCAATCTTGACCCCATGGTCAACACATACAATCCGGTGACACACACCCATAACCACTTTCATATCGTGCTCCACCAGGAGCACATCTATCCCGAGTTCGCAAATCCGCGAGATATCCCTCATCAGGGCTGAACTTTCCGACGGGTTCATGCCGGCGGCCGGTTCGTCCAGCAGAATCACCTTGGGTTGAGAGGCCAGCGCGCGGGCAATTTCGAGTCGCCGCTGCAAGCCGTAAGGCAGGTTGGAGGCCACCGTGTCCGCATACTTGTCCACGCCCATGAATTTGAGTGCTTCCAGCGCCTTGGCGCGGATCTGCCGTTCTTCTTTGCGCTGGGAAATGGTTCGGAAGATGGCCCCCACCACTCCCATTTTGGAGCGGCAGTGCCGGGCCACCATGGCATTTTCAACCGCGGTCATGGCCGAAAAGAGGCGGATGTTCTGAAAAGTCCGGGCCACGCCTTTTTTGAAGATTTTATGGGGTGGATTGCCTAAAATGCTTTTGCCCTCGAAGCGAACGTTACCGCTGCTGGCCTTGTAGACGCCGGTGAGCACATTGAACACCGTGGTCTTGCCGGCACCGTTGGGACCGATCAGGCCCACGATCTCGCCGGAATTGATCGAAAAACTCAGTTGGGACAGGGCCACCAACCCGCCGAACCTCACCGTGATCTTGTCCAATTCTAAATGTGCCATGGTGCCGACTCGCTAATTTCGTTGGATTAGAAAAATATGCCGCCCGCAGTGGTGTTTGCGGGTTCTGCCCCGCGTCATGATTGATGCTGCCGCTCGCGCATTTCCATATAGCCGTTGAACCGCCTCACGTGGATTCGGGCGATGTTGCCGGCCGCCTCCGCCTTCCCGCTTTCCATGGCGGCCACCACATTCTCGAGATCCTGAAGATTCTCTTTCATTTCAGGTTCTTCCATCACCAGAAACTCGTCATAATACCGGCGAATGTTCTCATGAATGGTCTTGAGAATGGATATATAGATAGGGTTTCCCGTGATTTTGGCAAAATACAGGTGAATATTTTTGTCTGCGGTGAGAAAATCGGAAACGGCTTCAGCACCCCGCTCCACACATTTTCGGGCATCATCCAGCAGCGCTTTGAGATTGCGTGCGTCCGACGCTCTCATTCTTGGTGTGGCCAGGACCACCACGTCGCCCTCTACCCGTTCGCGGAATTCGGCGATGTGTCGCAGGGATACCTGATGGGAGCGGATCAACAGATCCAGGCTCTCGGCCACGAGATCCGAAGAGACCGTTTTGACCACGGCGCCCCCGCCCATCCCCAGCTTGATCTCGATCAGCCCCTTTTGCTCGAGCACACGCAGGGCCTCGCGAAGGGTGCTGCGGCTGGTCTGAAGCATTTCTTTGAGGTCACGCTCGGCAGGCAGGCGATCGCCCACCTTCAACTGGCCGTCGATGATCGCTTCCTGGATCTGTTCAACCACATCCTGGAAAATCCGGTTCTGTCGGGCGGCGCGAAACAAATGGGTCATCGATCAGCGGCTCGATCCTGAGTGGATATCAACACATCAACGCTTCACACACTCCGGGGGGAGTGATGGATCGTTTTTCGGAATGGTCAGACCATTTATAGTAATTGATTTCATCTGTCAAGATGAATTTTTCTTTCGGGGCCAATGGATGGGTTTCCAGAGGTGCCCGCTGGAAAAGCATCCCCACGCCCAGCGAAGCCAGGATACGAGACTGAAGGCGAGCCAGAGGGACCAGACCAGCATGAGCAGGTGGTAGATCCACTGGGGCAGGCTTAACACCCAGGGGGTGGGCATGATTCCCTCGATACGGTCCTGGGTCCAGTTCAGTTGAAAGCGCGTGGATTGGTTGCCGGCAATCTGCATATCCGGAATGCCCAACAGTCCGCGTTCGATGGCGGTGTAGAGGCCGGCCAGGGCTGCCGCGGTCAGTATGGCCAGAAGCAACTGGATGCCGTTAAACGCCAAGGCGTTTTCCGGAGCTTTCCGGCAGCGGGCGCCCATGGCCAGCAGCCAGGCCACCACCACCAGGGCAACCACCGCCGGTACCTGGGTCAGCCCCAGTCCCAGCAGCAGCCAGTGTTGGGTGCGAAGGGGCGTAGCCAAGGTTTTTCCCAAGCCCACCGCCACCACCAACACGACGATCAGATAGCTCCAGAACAAAACTGCCGGTCCCAGCCTGGGCCCGCCAGTCAACAGGATCCAGCGGTGGTCTGGCATGTGAACGGTCACGGCGGCATTGACGGCGGCATCCCCCACGTTGACCACTGGGCTCTGGATCCGGGCCGTCGAATCGTTCAACTGATGCCACGCGAGGATAATTGTCTGGCTGCCCGGCTCCAGCGGAACGGTCACCAGTCGACCGTCCTGGCGAATGGGCAGGGTCTTGCCATCTACGGTGACCGTCTGCAGGTTGGCCTGCGCCGGCAATTCGATCTGATGGTGACCGCCCTTGCTGGAACGGATGCCAAGGGTCAGCATCACTCGGGAAAACCGCTGCCCCGGCGTGAGTGTCAGCTGCGACCGGTCCACGGTGACCGTTCGGCCGGTTACCGCCTGGGGGCGGGCTACATCGATGCGAATCTGTTCGCCCGGCCACGGGCGCCACTGCGGCTGCCAATGGCTGTCGGCATCCTGATGGTGTATCGCGGTCAGACCGGACATGCTGCAGCGCCAGATCGTCGCTGCATCCAGCGTCCAGCTTTCCGTCCAGGGAACATCCAGGGGCGCAGTCAGCAGGATCGTCGGCGCAATGGGAATCGTCGCGGAAAAGTGCGCCTCCATTTCATCCGGGCCCAAAGAAACCTGGGCGACCCGGTCTTCTACATGAATGCCGGGTGTGGTGACCGAAGCGTTTTCCATCAGCGGAACGGCCAGCACCGCCGGCACCCCCGGTTCGGTAAGCCGTTGGATGTGTGTGGTCACGTCCCACTGGATACCCAGGTGCAGGGTGTGCGCCACGTGGAAGAAGGCCGGAATATCGGTTCTGGTCAATTCGGCGGGCGCTTCCCTGTCGCTCTTCATGCGGTTCAGGGCAATCGTGGCGTCCATCCTGCCGCCGGGTCCAAAGCCGCGGGCCTGCCATCCGACGCCTGCGTAGGTGCCCACGTGGGGTACGATGGGAAAGGTGATGCGGATTTCATCGGCATTGCCAGGTGGCCCGGTCATTTTGACCTGGTGCACCCCTTTGGGCAAGACCATCCACAGGGTGCCGCGGTCGTCCCGGGAGAGGCTTTTGACTAGATTGTTGTCAATCGTGATTCGGTTCGGACGCCAGGTTTCCAGGGTGGCGGGCAGAGGGATCGCCGTGTCGACCTGGGCATGCATCTGCATGATCAGGCGAAGCTGGTCAGGCGTGGCCGCCAGCTCCAGCCGGCTCACATCGGCACAGTGGGGAAGGCAGGGGGCTGGTTCGATCAACCGTCGCTGGAGTTCGTCCAGCAGGTGTTGCGGCGGGAAAGCCTGCCGCGCGGGTTCCGCCCGAACCCACCCGACCGGTGCCATGAAACTCAAAACCACGATCAGCGCGGAAACACCGGCCGTCATCGGTGTCGGCAGATACCGGCGCCAGTTGCGTAGGTCCAGAAAAGCCACGACCAGCAGGCACAGCATCGCCACCCGGACCAATCCAAGGGTCAGGTTCATGGCCGGTGAAACCAGCCACAGGCGAATCTGCTGGGTGCGGTCCACCGGTCCGTTCCAGCGAAGCTGTACGGATCGCCACTGCCAGTCCGGAAGGCCCGGGCCGGTCTGTATCAGGGCGTCTGGATCCGAGACAAGCCGGGTTTGACGGGGTGTCGGTGGCTGCCCGGACAGCTGAATCGTGTCCGTGGCTTTTAGGAGCCGTTTGTCGACCGAAGCGGATTCAGGCACGGCCCCCATCCGGGATTCAAGGAGCCTGCCGGTCCCCACTGTCGCCGGCCGGTAAATGATTTGATCCCCTCTCTGGGCCAACTGGGGGTAGATGGCGGTGCGGATCTGATCTACCATGAAGGGCAGGCTGTGGACGGCCAGTGCGACCACCGCGCCGGCTCCCCAAATTTTGACGACCGTTTTAAACCAGCCGCCGGGAAGATATTTCAACAGCGCGGCCACCGCCAGCAGGTGAAGCCATACGTACCGCGGTGCACCCGGCTCATGGAATATCAGCACCAGTGTCACCAGGGCCAGCAGTCCGGTTGCCCGATTGCGGATTTGGTAGGTACTGACGGCGATGATCAAGACCAGAAAAAAGTCCAGCAAGGTCCACTCCTGGAGCCATGCCCCGGGGGGAACATCCACACCGGCGGCAGAGAACAGGGTCCATCCCGGAGGTAGGTGAAGCAAACCGCGCAGGCTTTTGAAATCGTGGTCCCAGCCGATGGCGGGTACGATCGACGATGTACGCGTCAGGCGGCTGTCCGCCTCTAGGGACAGTTGCCCGCGTCGCAGCTGAACGCCGGGCGAGGGTCTTTCCCCCTGAAGGGTAATCAGCTGATCCTGACCATCCACGGCCACCCGTCCCAATTCCATGGGCGCCTCCATGGCCAGGTGCCAGGTTCGGCTCAATCTGCCGCCGATGCGATCATGGATCGTAAACCCGGAACCGTCAAAATCCAGCCACCAGGTGCGCTCCAGTTCCAACTGGTCCGGTGCCGGATCCGGGTCGCCCCTGCGAAGGATCTCGAACGAAAGGGCGTCGCCGGCTTTAAGCTGATAGGCGGGAAACCCTTTCCATTCATCGGGCATCCGGGTCCGTGAAGGCTCAACCGCCGGTGCACCCAGAACCTTGACCATGCGCAGATCGTTGAACGCTTTGAAAGACCATATTTCATCGCCGAAAAGACCCTTTCCTGTTGAAAGGGTCTTCACTGGACCATCCAGACGTACCGTCACCCGGACATCCCAGCGGCCGGGGCGGGCCTGAACCAGCAGGTCACCCGTATGGGTCAGCCGGGCGGGCAGGGGGCTGTCGATCTTCATCGCCGTGGCGCCGTCGGGCAGCAGGGAGGCCAGCTGGATCTCCCGGGGCCGGCCGGAAACCTCGAGCAGGATCCGGGTGATCAGCCGCATGGGGATGTCATCTTCGATCAGCCGGAAAAGGGAGGCCGTCATGGTATCCTCCCGCTTGGTGGCTCCGCTGCTGCCGTGCAACCGGAGGTGGCCGTCGGCATCCAGGTCGGGATCGTCGATTTCCCGGCCGTCGATGGTCAATGACAAAATGCCCGTGGAAGCCGGAACCTGAAGCACTTCCGGCAGCGCGTTCCAGACGAAAGCGCCTTTGATCGGGTACTCCCCGGGTTCCAGCCAGACGGACGGCCGACCGTTGCGGCCCATCACGGGTAGCGCATTGCTGCCGTCGGATACGGATTCGGGCCAATGGGTCGCGTCGCCCGGAAGGATTGCCCAGGTGGGGGCATACACGGTCACCTGCTGTTCAAACAGACCGCCCAGGCTCCCCACATCCACGGTCAGCCGCGACGGCCACCAGCATCGGCGAATCGTCCCGTCGTCGAAGTGGGCAGGGCATTGCTGCTCCGCGTTGTCGTGGAGCACCCACGCCCGCCAGGCGTCCAGGGATGCGGGAATGTCCGGTGTCTTTACCGACGCCGCGGTCACACCAGCGGTGGTAACCAGACATAAGAGAGACAGGACAACGACGACCGATCCTGCGCGGTTCATGGGTCCTCCTGCGGGATAGTGGGTAGGGTTCAACGGTTCTTAGGTACACCGCTCGGGGTTGTCATTTCTCATCGGACGCCTTTTTTATGCTTGTCCAACAAGGCGGCATGGGCCGCTGCCAGCCTGGCGATGGGCACCCGGAAAGGGGAGCAGGAAACATAGGTCAGGCCCAGTTCATGGCATAGGGCGATTGATTTGGGATCGCCGCCGTGCTCGCCGCAGATGCCGCATTCCAGATCCGGCTTTGTGGCCCGTCCCCCTTTTACGGCCATGTCGATGAGCGCACCCACACCGTCCCGATCCAGCGTGGCAAAGGGATTGGCAGGAAGGATGCCGGATTCCATGTATTCGATGAGAAACCCGGTCTCAGCGTCATCCCGTGAGATGCCGAAGGTGGTTTGGGTTAGGTCATTGGTGCCGAAAGAAAAGAATTCTGCATGTTCGGCGATCCGGTCGGCGGTGAGCGCGGCACGGGGCAGCTCGATCATGGTGCCGAACTTGTAGGCGATCTCCATCCCCTGCTCGGTCATGACGGCCCTGGCCTCGGCTTCCAGCACCGAGCGCTGGCGGACCAGTTCATTGACGTGGCTGGTGAGCGGGATCATCACCTCCGGGTGTACTTCGATACCCTCTTTCACCACCATGCAGGCCGCTTCGAAGATGGCCCGTACCTGCATGGTGGTCAATTCCGGAATGTAGATGCCCAGGCGAACGCCCCGCAGACCAAGCATGGGGTTGGCTTCCCGCAGGCTCTGTGCCCGCTTGCGCAGCTGCTCTTTTTGGCGGATCTCCGCCAGCAGTGTGTCGATGGCGGCCATGTCCGCTGCGTGCTTGAGCCGGATTTTCAGGTCGGCCAACTCGGATACCAGTTCCACCAGGTCCGGCAGAAATTCATGCAGGGGGGGATCGATCAAGCGGATGATCACCGGCCGGCCTTTCATGACCCGGAACAGGCCTGCAAAATCCTGTCGCTGAAACGGCAACAGGGCGGCCAGTGCTTCTTTGCGTTCCACGGGGTAGTCGGTCAAAATCATCCGCTGGAAGTGGGGCAGACGGTCGGTTTCGAAGAACATGTGTTCGGATCGGCACAGGCCGATGCCCTGGGCGCCATACTCCAGCGCCCGGCTGGCGTCCCGGGGATAGTCGGCGTTGGCCCACACCCCCAGGGTCCTGAATTCATCGGCCCAGGAGAGCAGTTTGATCAACCATGGGTCTTTGATGTCCGGTACCATGGTTTCCAACTTGCCTTCATAGACCACACCGGTCGTTCCGTCGATGGAGATCCACTGGCCTTCATGGATGGTCTGGCTACCGACGGTCATCAGCCGGTTGGTCAGGTCGATGGTGATCGCCGAGGCTCCCACCACAGCCGGTTTCCCGAACTGTCTGGCCACCAGGGCTGCATGGCTGGTACGTCCGCCGCGGCTGGTGAGAATTCCCTGGGCGGCCAGCATGCCGTGGACGTCGTCGGGTTTGGTCTCCGGGCGGACCATGATCACCGATTTTGCATTGTTTTTAGTCCAGGCCTCGGCCATGTCGGCATCGAAGGCCACCTGTCCGACGGCCGCACCCGGCGAGACGTTGAGGCCCCTTGCCAGAAGCCTGCCCCCGGCGATGGCCTGGGCGTCGAATTGCGGGTGAAGGAAAAAGTCCACCTGTTCCGGTTTGACCCGCAGCACCGCTGTCTGGCGATCGATCTGTCCATCTTCGGCCATCTCCACGGCAATGCGCACCGCGGCCTGGGCCGTTCGCTTTCCGTCGCGGGTCTGGAGCATCCACAGCTTGCCTTTTTCGATGGTAAACTCCATATCCTGCATCTCCCGGTAGTGCTTTTCCAGCAGTCCGGCGATGCGCTCGAATTCGATGTAGGCCGCCGGCATCTCCTCCTTCAACAGGGAAATGTCCCGGGTCATGCGGATACCGGCCACCACATCCTCGCCCTGGGCATTGGTCAGGTAGTCTCCTTCCAACCGGTTTTCCCCTGTGGAACCGTTTCGGGTCATGGCCACACCGGTGGCGCAGTCATCGCCCATATTGCCGAAAACCATGGTGACGATACTGACTGCCGTACCCAGGTTGTGATCGATGCCGGCAGCTGCGCGATAATCCACTGCCCGTTTGCCGTTCCAGCTTTTGAACACCGCCTCGGTGGCCATTTTGAGCTGCTTGAATGGATCCTCCGGAAAATCGTGGGTGGTGTGGCGGCGGTACAAGCCTTTAAACTGCTCCGCCACCTGCTGCCAGTCGTTTGCCGCCAGCTCGGTATCCTTTTCAACGCCAGCAGCCCTGCGGGCTGCCGTGATGACCGCTTCGAACGGCTCGTCGTCGATTCCCATGACAACACTGCCGAACATCTGGATCAACCGCCGATAGGCATCGTAAACGAATCGGGGATCTTCGGTGAGACGGATCATGGCTGCCACCGTCTGGCTGTTGAGGCCGATGTTGAGAACCGTATCCATCATTCCGGGCATGGAAAACTTGGCACCGGAGCGGCAGGAGACCAACAGGGGATTGTCGCCACTGCCGAAGCGCTTTCCCGTTTTGACTTCAACTGTTTCAAGCGCTGACAAAACTTGGTCCCACATGCCCTTGGGGAAGGTTCCGCCGGACTTGAGGAAGGCATTGCAGGCCTCGGTGGTAACCGTAAATCCGTGGGGTACCGGCAACCCGATGCGAACCATTTCAGCCAGATTTGCCCCCTTTCCGCCCAGCAGCCCTCGAACGGCATCCCCATCCTCGCCCACATGATTTTTGACGGCATCCAGTTCCTCAAAGCCAAACACCCATTTTTTGGTTTTCATTTCCACCTCCATGGATTGCAGAAAGGCCAAGCTGTTTTGCGGTTGACAAAGAAACGGTGGCCGGCAACAACTGGCTGATGCTCGCGGCTGCTATCCACCGCGGCTGGGGGTTAACGAATGACGGCAACGAGTCTTGTAAAACGCAAACGACGAAGCGTTGGAAGCGATCCACCGTGACGAAAAGGAGCTAATCGTTCCGAGACAGGGTCGGGGTTCCGGCGATCGATAATTCCACATCGGGGTCGTTTATTGCTTGCCGTGAGCCCCGATTCTCAACGAATCTGCTGGATTTCTTCATGAGTTGGAAAGAATTCTAACTGGTTGGTTGGAAATTTGCAATTTTATTTCGGGGCGCGAAAAAGGAAACGGTTAATCGGGATGAAGCCGATTAACCGTTAAGGAGGAGAACAGATGAAAATTATTAGGTTGACATTAGGTATAAGCAAACATCCTGCCAATTCTGATCGCCGGAACTAAAAAATTACCGGAATGACATTAAAAACAAATAAATTTAGCTACCTATTGTTTTATTTATACAGTATCCGCCTGTTTCGTCGAGAGATCAAGCGCCGGATCGTGAGGTGGAAAGTTCAAAATCATAAACCCTTCTTATGCATGGCAGGGTATAACCTGTTAATATACATTGGTAAAATTCTTTTTTCCCAGAAAGTTCAATATCTTGAACCCTGGTCTGGAACCTGTGTAAAAAACACATAACACATTAAAATATATAATTAAAATAAATTTAGAATTTTGAACGGTATCCTTTGAAACCGCGGCCAATTCCCGGCGACTTTTTTTTGCCTGGGATCAAAATCCATATCGGCGGCCAGCGGTGAACCGGCTAGTTTCTAACAGTTAAACCGGTTTTCCTGCCTTGACAAACGGCAAATCGCGCCCATAATTATTCATCGCAGGTCGTCGAACTAATTATAACCATTGATAAAAATTTGTTACGCAGCGTGCAGGAGAGCCAATGGAAGCCAAGCAGGAAACCCATCAGTTTAAAACCGAAGTGCAGCAGATTCTCAACCTGATTATCAACTCCCTCTACTCGAACAAGGATATTTTTCTGCGGGAATTGATATCAAATGCATCGGATGCCATTGATAAGGTCCGCTACAAGGCCGAAATCGAACCGGGCATCCTGGGTGAAGACAACGTGTTCAAGATCCAGTTGAAACCTGATGCCATCAGGCAGACTTTCGAAATTTCGGACAACGGCATCGGCATGACCTACGATGAGGTCATGGAAAATATCGGCACCATCGCCAAAAGCGGTACGGCCAGTTTTATGGAAGCCCTGGAGCATGCCAAGGGGCAGGAGACCCTGATACCGGAACTGATCGGGCAGTTTGGTGTGGGCTTCTACAGCGCGTTCATGGTGGCCGACAAAATCACTCTGGTTACCCGAGCTGCCGGTGCGGATGCGAACAAGGCCGTCAAATGGGTTTCAGCCGGAGATGGATCCTACACCATCGAAGAGACCGAGAAAGCCTCCCGGGGTACCACGATCACCCTGGCATTGAAAAAAAAGGAGAAGGACGAGAAGGATTTTACCGACCAGTGGACCATCCGCAGCATCGTTAAGCAGCACTCCGATTTCGTGGGCTACCCCATTACCATGGAGGTCGAGCGTGACGAACCGCTGCCCGATGAAGAGGTGATCAAGGATAAGGATGGCAAGCCCATCGGTGCCACCACACGCAAGGTCATGCGTGAAGAGACCCTCAATTCCATGAAAGCCATCTGGGCCCGCAATTCAAATGACGTCAAGGACGAAGAATACGAAGAGTTTTACAAACACTTGAGCCACGACTGGAACCCGCCCATGGAGCGGCTGCACCTCAAATTCGAGGGGACCACCGAGTACGATGCCCTGCTCTATATTCCCTCCAAGGCTCCCTTCGACCTGTTCACACCGGAACGCCGCCACGGCATCCACCTATACTCCAAGCGCGTATTCATCATGGACGACTGCAAGGAGCTGATGCCCGAATATTTCCGGTTCGTGAAAGGCGTGGTGGACGCATCCGACCTGAACCTGAACGTCAGCCGCGAAATCCTGCAGCAGGACCGGCTGGTGCTGAATATTCGCAAGAACTTGGTAAAAAAGCTGTTCGACCTGCTGGGCAAAATGGACGTGGAGAAATACATTCAGTTGTACGATGAGTTCGGTGCCGTGTTGAAGGAAGGGATTCACACCGATCCGGCCAGCAAGGATAAGATTGCCACCCTGATCCGCTACAAGACCACCAAATCTCAAGACACGTGGGTATCGCTGGGTGACTACGTCAAAAATATGAAGGCCGATCAGAAGGAAATTTATTACATCACCGGCGACAAGCTGTCCGCCCTGGTCAACAGTCCCCACCTTGAACGCCTGAAAGAAAAGGGTTTTGAAGTGCTGTTGATGACCGACCCGGTAGATGAGTGGGTGGTGCAGTCATTGACCGAGTATGACGGCAAGCCCCTGAAGAGCGCCGAAAAAGGTGACCTGGATCTGGACACGGTGGATGAGACCAAAAAAGAAGACTACCATGCGCTGTTCGGTTTTATCAAGGGACACCTGGAGAATAAAATCAAAGAAGTCAAACCCTCATCTCGGCTCAAAGACTCGGTATCCTGCCTTTCCGGGGACACCTGGGACATGAGTGCCTATATGGAGAAACTGCTCAAGGCATCCGGGCAAAAACCGAATGAAGTCAAACGCGTATTAGAACTGAACATGGATCACCCGGTGGTGGAAAAGATAAAGACCCTTTTTGAGAACGACCGGAACAACCCCGCGTTGAAAGACTACAGCCAGCTGCTGCTCGACATGGCCGTGGTCAGCGAAGGCGGAAAACTCGACAACCCCGCTCGCTTTTCTAAAATGGTGGGGGAACTGATGGCCCGGGCCATTGGATAGCCCAACCAAACAAAGCCAGGCTGCCCGTTGGCGGGCCGCCTGGCCATTTGATTGCCAACCTTATCTATGATCAGGTGGCATATTTGAAAGAGAGCTTCACCCGGGCGCGGAAAGCGGTGACCTTGCCTCCTTCCACTTTCATATCCAGTTTCGTAATTTCGGCCACCCGCAGGTCCTTTAATGACTTGGAAGCGGTTTCGACTGCATTTTTTGCCGCCTCTTCCCAGGAAGCGGTGCTGGTTCCTACCAGTTCGATGACTTTGTAGACACTTTCGCTCATGATTTCCCCCTTTTTGGTTTCCGGTTAGTAGAATGATAACCCGCTGAAACGGCGCTTTCATTTCAACGGATAATCCCATGTCCGAACGAACAATAAAGGCAACAGCAGCTCACCTTGCATCACGGTGCATGGGAAGTGGAACCACAGCATCGATGAACAGGCACAATAAATGAGGAAGGAAAATATAGGTATAACATAATATGGGTATGTCGGCCGGTCAAGGAAATTTCCTGTTTCGGTGTTGCCGCCGCATTGAAATGCGCATCGAAAACCGTTAGTATCGCCCATCGACTGCATCGTTCAGGCAGCCGCAATCGTGTCATTTTCTGCAAAGGACGTGTCATCACCCATGAAGCAGGTGAAGTGGCTTTTTCATCCCATACTGGTGTTTATCTTCTCCGTCACGGCCCTGGTGGTTTCGCTATTTCTATATATTTACTGGTATATTGAAGTCAGCAGCGGCCTTCGGTCGGCCATGGTGCGGTTCAGCCTCGAGCAGGAGCAGGTGTTTGCCGCCGATACATGGGTGGTGATTCTCGTCCTGAGCATACTGATCGGTACCATATTGCTGGGCATCTTCATTATTTTCGTATTCAGCCAGAAAACCATGCAACTGTACCGGATGCAAAACAATTTTATCAACAATTTCACACATGAACTCAAAACTCCGGTGACTTCCCTTCAGTTGTACCTGCAGACCTTCTCGAGGTACGAATTGTCGCGGGAGGATCAGCTAAAATACCTCCAGTATATGCTCATCGACGTGGAGCGTCTGACCCAAAACATCAACCGCATGCTGAACCTGGCCAAACTGGAAAGCAAAAGCTATATGGGCGAGTTCGTTGTCTGTGACCTGGTCAAGGCAGTGAACCAGTTCCTCGAAGAAAACGCCCACCTGTTCAACGCGTGCCGGATTGCCGTCCACAGCCCGGACAACTCGACCGTGTATCAGCGAATCAACCGGCATCTGTTTGAGATGCTTATGATGAACCTTTTGACCAATGCCATCAAATACAATAACCAAGACATACCGCGCGTGGAGATCTTCATCGAACCCACGCACCAACGGACGTACATCCGGTTTACGGACAACGGCATTGGTTTCGATCGAAAAGAGATGAAAAAAATTTTCCGCAAGTTCTACCAGATCGGCCGATCGGACGACATGACGGCCAAGGGAAGCGGACTGGGCCTGCATCTGGTGCAAACCATCGCCCGTCTTCATAAGGGAAAGGTGCTGGCCGAAAGCCAGGGGCGGGGAAAAGGCTCGACCTTTACCTTGATTTTGCCGGCCCTGGAATAAACGTCACCATGCTGCAATGTAAGTGATATGGATGATACAGGAGTTGCCGTTATGGAAAACCATAGAAAGCGTATTCTAATCATCGAAGATGATCGGCATATCGCCGAAGGCATTCAACTGAACCTGACCCTTCAGGGGTACGAGGTGGAAATCGCTTCCGACGGCGTGGCCGGTCTGAATAAATGGAAGGAGGCGGGGCCGGATTTAGTGATCCTGGACATCATGCTGCCGGGCATAGACGGTCTCTCCATCCTTCAGAGCATCCGCTTGGAAGATGAACGGCTGCCCATCTTGATTCTCTCGGCCAAGGGCGATCCAGATGACCGGATCAAGGGGCTTGCCTTCGGGGTGGACGACTACCTGGCCAAACCCTTTAACTTGGAGGAGCTGCTTCTTCGCGTCGAGCGTCTGCTGAAACGCGGCGGCTGGAATCAGGAAAACGGCGACCCGGTCCTCCCATCCTTCGACACCTATCATTTTGGCGACAATCGCATCGATTTTAAAACCAATACCGCGCGCTGCCGGTTGGGCGAGATCGCCCTGACCGAACAGGAGTCCAAGGTACTCAAACTGTTTATCGCCAATCGTGGAAAGCCGCTTTCCCGTGAGAAATTGTTGCAGATCGGTTGGGGATATTCCCGAAAAACCACCACCCGCACCGTAGACAACTTTATCGTCCGGTTTCGCAAATATTTTGAGCCCGACCCCAGAAACCCGATCTATTTTAAGAGTCTTCGATCCATCGGCTACCTTTTCGATTACGACGCTGAATGATGCAGCAGCCAGATCGACATCGTTTTGCTGCATGCTGCACTTATTTAAATTCGTTTATGCGGATCGATCGAAAAAACGGGCCAGCCATTGGCCACGCCCCCCCTGACGCCCCCACGCATAATAAGAATTTTTTTTCTTAGTAGAAAATAGTTTCCTATTTAATCGTACATTAATTTCATATTTTGGTGACGACTCAAATTTGGAAAGTATACAACTATCTGAAATAAATATCGGTTGTCATTCGGTCAAAAAGATAGCGCGATTCTTGCATGAAATTGATAAGCGCCAATCGCGTATGTCCTTCTCCCCTTGGCCACGAGAAGGCGACATTCATATATGATGCCCGAAGGGATCATCCTTACCCACTGCATGCTAGCGTGAACTGAATTTCTATGAAGACGACGGCGGTTTATGATAACGGCGGAAGGCGTTCCGGGGTAGACCGACGGCAGTTTTCTTATGCCGTTCATATCCCTGAGCGTCGAGGTGGAAAAGACCGACGGATGGGTTGGGAGCGTCGCAGACCTCGGCAAGATCCCCGATTGGTGCATCCTGCGGCGCCGCCCTGAAATAATCCCCGTCCCTGTCGTTTCATCCCCTCAGTTTGGCCAAAAACAGGTTGCCCCGTATTTCGCCTTGTCCGTCGACATGGCGGCATATTTTTTCGGCCGGTCCTTAGCCTATTCGAGATACGGTGAGACAAAAAAATAGACGGCCACCGTGGTGCCGTTGACCAGGTGGCCGTCCGTGAGGAGCCCTGACGTGTGGACGGTTTTAGCTGATCTGCACGATCATTTTAAAATGCTACGGCTGTAACGAAGCCAGGCGATTCAACCTGAAGATATCCATCCCCTCGACCATGTTTTTCAGGGCGATGAATTCATCCATGGGCATTTCGCCTGTGCCGATATTGACCATGGGGACCGTCTTCACCGCCATTTTCGAATCGATGCCGGCGCTTCTGCCGGCCACTTTATCGCGAAGGGATTCGAAGTCGGTTCGGGCCATTTCCACCATGCCATATCGCTCCGGACGAACGAGCGGGGTCGAACGCATCGGCACGATGTTCGACCGCCGTCCCTCGACCATCGCTTTCAAGGCGATGAATTCGGATTTTACCATCTGGCCTGTTCCGATGGCCACCGTCTCTGCCGACGCCTGGTTGACTGCCAACATCGCCATGATCACGAATGCCAATGTCAATTTTTTCATGTTGTGCTCCTTTTTTGGCTGGTTAAAAAATATGAATACGACGTAAAGTTCATTTTTATAACAAAATAGCGCCGGCCGTTTATTTTGTCAAGCTAAAAAATGAACTTTTATTCACGTTTTGGCGGTTGTTGGGCCAAGGCGGGGCCAGCTTATCAGACGCTTCAAGACTGGGGGGGGTGAAACACAAAGGCCTGAGTCACACCCTTATCGGGTTGACACAGGCCTTTTCTCAAAAGGATCAACGGGTTGTCGCGGCGCTGGTTAGGCCGAGGCAAAGGTGTCGCCCGACCTATGGGCAGATGAAAGCGAAGCCACTGGTTGTCTTGGCTACGGTGTTGCTGGCCACCAGTTTGCTCAGGTCGCAAAATTCGGTGGTCGCCATGGCACCGGTGCCGATATCCACCATGCCATTATCGGCCATCAATCCAGTCGCATCCCGCTGGACGTCACCGCTTGCCATTACCTGGCGGATCTCATCCACATCTGTCTGGTTGAATTCAGCAATGCGAACGTCCTGGCGGACGTCGGTGGTCACTGAATTAGCTGACTGATAGCTGCCGCTGACCATTTGCCGCAGGGCTTCGAACTCCGCCTGATCCATTCTACCCAGCCCGATATCCACGCTTCCTGCCATGGCCGCACCTGCCATCATCATCGCTGCCATCGTCACTGCCATTATTTTAAATGATTTCATCATGGTAACCCTCCATTCGGTTTACACGTTCAGTTGAACGGGTTTGTTCCTGTAGATAAGATCAGTCATATATTCGTTATGTCAACATGGGCATAAACATTTTTTCGCTTATGTTGACCGCGTGGCAGGATTTGAGTATGGATGAAGGCACAGAAAGGGATCGAAATGGCAGACATGGAACAAAAGACCAGAATACCCCAGCAAAAACGGAGTATTGAAACCAAGCATCGCCTTCTTGTGGCGGCAAAAGACCAGTTTGCGAAGAATGGTTTCCACGGCACCAATGCCAAGGAGATCGCCTCGGCGGCCGGCGTCTCCGTAGGCAGCTTTTACTCCTATTTCAAAGACAAGAAAGAACTGTTCATGGAGATATTCCGGCAGCATATCGAAGAAAAGATCGTGCGGATCTTAGGCGAGCACCAGTTCGATCCCAATCATCGCAAAGAGGGTGTCTACCGTCTGATCAAGGCCATGCTGGACGCACACGAACCCTATCCCCAGTTTCATCGGGAAGTGTTGGCCATGCGCTACGCCGACCCGGAAGTCGAAGCCGTTTTTAGTGAAATGGATCAGCACCGCCTGGGTCACGTCGAGCGATTCATCGAACAATTTCGTGACAACCTGAGGATCACGGACGTGAAGACTGCCGCCCATGTCATTTCAGCCGCCGTAGAAGAGATCATCTGCTCGATCACCATCTTCGGTGGCGGTCAAGATGCCGATCGGCTCATTGACGGCCTGGCGGATATGATTCACCGTTATCTGTTCGACTAATTACAATCATACGGCGGTGGCAGCCAGCAGTGCGCCGGACATAGCCATCACAATGGCGATGATCCGTGGCAGGGTTACCGGTTCTCTCAGGAAAACGGCGGCCAGAATAAAGGTGAAAATCGTGGAGAGTTGATTCAGGATGGCCGCCACGGAAACCAGCGTATATTTAAATCCCGCCAGCCATGCCAGCATGGCCAGGTAATTGCCCACAATGGATGCCGGCAGAACGATTTTCCACGCCGAGGAGGGCAAAAGCACCCCTAAGATCACCCGCCTTTCGGGGTGGATCACCGCTATGACGATCAGGCCGGCCACGCCGGCGAGGAGCCTGACGAAGCTTGCCCACAGGACGCTGGTCTCCTCCAGCTGCGGTTTTACCATGACGACGCTTCCCGCAATCATCGCCACTGCCAGTACGCCGAAGACAAATCCTGTCCAAAAATCATCGCGTGACATGACTGCCGCAGACCCGGAACAGGCATCCGCACCGATGGCTGCAATGACCAGCAGCGCACCGACAATTCCTTTGATTCCGATGGCTTCATCTAAAAAAAGGGTGGACATGAGGATTATACAAGGCAGGTAGAGGCAGTCCACCACGGCCCACCGGCTGGCACCGAGTCGCTTGAGGGCCATGAAGAAAAAGGTGTCGGCCAAGGTGATGCCCAATAGGCCGGAAATGCAGAAAAGCAGCCAGTCTGTGGCTGGCCGCACCGGGAAAAGGGATACACCGGCAAACCAGAGGGTTGGTACCAGCAGCAACAGCGTGACCACACCCTTGAACAGGTTCAAGGCCATGGGGGAAAACGTTTCGCCGCTTTTTTTGAACATGATGACGGCGGCTGCCCAGAATAAAGCAGCTCCCGTCGAGCAGAGTATGCCGATCACCTGCATCTAAGGACCTGTCGGTGGATGGGAGGATCAGTGCTTGAGTAGAAACAGATCCACATGTCGTGGGTCTAAATTGCTTGCTTCCACAGGCGCCAGTTCATGTTCAATTTCATCGAAAAGCGCCTCGAAAACTGGGCCTAGGCGATCGGTTAGATCCTCGGGCGACTGACCCGAGGCCACCGCGGCCCAATGGAGAAACTCGGCCTTTTTCCCGTCGCCGATAACGCGTCGGCCCGCCTGGTCGGTCCACAGCCGTGTATAGAATGCCTTGAAATCTGAAAGCAAGACAGCAATGGTCGAGGTGACCGCATCGATCGGCGGCGCTTTTAACGACGCCCTGACCCACAGGGTCAGCAAAAGGTTCTTGTAGGTCAGACGCCTCATCCCCGCATCCGCTTCGATGGCAATCGCCATCTGGTTGAACAGCTGGTCCAGAGCAATCACCTGGTCCAAGCCTTGGCCGGTGGCTTCAATCTCTTCCCGGGTCATAAAATCGCGGTACATGGAACCGGCAGTGGATGGATCGTAAAACCGTGGTCGATCGATCAACAATCCGCCCAATAACCCCAGCCACTGCTCGCCCCAGAAGGTCAGATCCACCGGTTGTGATTGGCACCAGCTCCCCTTGCGCCAGCGTGTAGCTTGCCATTTCAGCTTCAAGGCGCTGCCGAACCCGTTCTTGAAGATATCCGCCAGCAAGTGACGTTGTAAAAGCTGGGATGCCATGGATTCCTGTTTGTTGGCCGCGCTGGCGGTCATCTGTTCAAGCCCGATGCCCAGATACCCGCTGACCTTGGAAACCACCGATTTCAATTGGTCGCGGTTGCGGATGACCGCTTGGTCAGCCGATATGACCTGGTTGCAAAGACCGGCCAGTTCTCCCTGCAGCTGCTGGATCACGTGAACGTCCCGGATCCCCTTTAACGCACGCACGAAGAGATTGTCTCCATCCAGGAATGTGGCGGCAAACTGGGGGACCGGAAAACGGGGGTCATCCGGCGATGGTGCCCAAATGGCCTTTTTCCCCCGGGCCGATAAGTCGCCGGGTCGCAATGGCTGGTAGACGCCAACCGCCTCGTGAAAGGGCATAAATCCTTTTTCGGCCAGACGCACGTTGCGCAGCCGGAACAACTCCTCCTCGGTCTCGACGGGAATCAGGCTCACCGATTCCAACAGCAGGCCTTGATAGCGGGGATGATCAAACGCGGAAATACGGTGCAACAGCAGTCGCAACATCTCATTGCGTCGGGCCTTGGCGGCGCTGCTTTCGGGCGTGGCCACCGGAAAGTCTACGAAGCGAACGTAGAAGGTGTCGTCATCCGTGAAAAATCCATCATCCAAATCCGATGAAAACTGATCGGACTCCCTGACCCGCAGCTCGATATTCCGGAACAGATACAATTCCAGGAACTCCAGCCGTTCATCGAAACACCATTTGACCAGCCGGTCCGCATCCGCACGAAGCAGCAACTGCAGCCAGGTGGTGGTTTGCGGATAGTCCAAGCGATCTTTTTTCCAGACCTCCATGTCCAGCATAAATTCCCACTGGCGGTTGGAGGCCAGGGCAATCAGGGGAAGCGCATTGTCCAGACCGAGGTCATGGATTAAAAAATGAAGGTCTTCTTCCGGAAATGAGTGGACCAATGCTGCCGGCTGCGGATGGTCGAGGATAGTGGCCATCGCCTGCTCAGCCGGCATTGACAGCATGTGCCGCCGTGTTTCGGCCAGTTGCCGAATCCGATCGGAATGGCTGAGGGCGGGGGATTTCGTTTGCGTCACGTAGGGATCATGCCTCCTGTAAACAAGTATTGTCCTACCATAATCAGAAAATTTATGAAAACAAGGATTTTAGCAGAGATCAGCGGTGTTGTTGATCATTGATCCGCAGGAGCAGAAGCAGGCCGGGAAGGGCAATCAGGGTACAGAACGTGAAAAATCCCTGCCAACCCATGTGCGAGGCCATAAAGCCGGTGGGTGCCGAGGCAAGCACCCGGGGAATGCCCATCAGACTGGTCAAGAGGGCATACTGGGTGGCTGTGAATCGCTTGTCCGTAATGCTGGCCATGTATGCTGCATAGGCTGACGTGCCCATTCCCCCGCTCAGGTTTTCGAAGGCGATAACCGCTGACAGCGCCGTCAAGCTTGGACCGATAACCGCCAGCAGGGCAAATCCCGCGGTGGAAGCGGCCTGCAGGATACCGAAAATCCAGAGACTGCGAAGGATACCGAGCCGGATCATGGCGACACCACCGAAAATCGTGCCTGCGACAGTTGCCCAGAACCCGAACAACTTGACCACGGCACCGATCTGGGTCTTTGAAAAACCGATATCCAGATAGAATGGCGTGGTCATGGCTGCAGCCATCGTATCACCAATTTTGTACATCAGGATAAAAGCAAGAATCCACAAGGCATTCGCCCTGCTGAAATACTCCACCAGGGGATCTATCACGGCGGCCTTGAGCGTGACGGGAAAAGACGCGACGTGGGGCTCCGGCGTCAGCAGCGTCGTGATGACCCCCGGCAGCACGCACAAGGCCATGATCAGGTAGACCCTGGAAAAAGGCATGTGGTCCGCCAGAATCAGGCCGCCGCCGGAAGCCAGCAACATGCCGACCCGATATCCGTTGATGTAAAGCGATGAGCCCAAACCCAATTCGCGGTCGGGCAAGTCTTCCCGTCGATAGGCATCCACGACGATGTCCTGGGATGCGCTGAAAAAGGCCACGGCCAAAGCGGCCACGGCCAACCATTGTGGGTGGTCAACCGGATTGCTGAAACCCAACCAGACCAAAGCCGCCATCAAAGTCAACTGAGACGCCAGCAGCCAGCCCCGTCGTCTGCCAATCAGCGGCAGGGTGTAGCGATCGAAAATGGGCGCCCAGCAGAATTTCAAGGTGTAGGGCAAGCCGACCAGGGTCATCAGTCCAATGGTGGCCAGGTCTACACCCGACTCGGTCATCCACGCCTGGAGCACGGACAGGGTGAGCAGCAGCGGCAGCCCGCAGCTAAACCCCATCACCAGGGCCACCAGCATGCGACGGTTGATCACCGCTGACGAAAGTCGTTGATGGTTCATGGCATAAAGAAAAAAGGGCGGCAGAAAACGTTTTCTGCCGCCGCTGCAGGTTCATCGAAAATGGGGGGCTCGGTTATCGTAACTCAGGGTCCTTCCAATAACTGCTCCGGGGTCACGACGGGGCCGTATTTTGTCTTCAGGGCAATCAGTCCGTCGCGCTGCTCCCGAAGGACGTCGAAAAGCAGCTGGGGAATGTTTTCCTCCTTGCCGTAGGCCGTCGTCTGAAGGTCGTTTCGGGCCAGGATGTTGTCCACATAAAGGGAGAACTGGCGGTCATAGAGATCTTTGGGGTAGGGCTTGTCGATCAGGGTCTCAAAAAGCGCCTTCAGGTCTTCATAGCGGGGAATGAACCCGATGGGTGTCTCAATGGCGTCAACGTCACCGTGCGCGCGGCGCTCCAGCCATCCCAACCAGGCCTTGACGTCCTTTTTCTCTCCCAATAATTTTTTGCCGCTGCCACCGCGGGCCTCGTGGGTGAGAAAATAGTTGAGCCCCGCCATTATCGGCCGTTTCCCGTCTTTGATATCGGCATTGCCGAAGAAATCGAACTGGGCCTTCATGTAGTCTCCCAGGGCACCGGGAATGAAGGGTGCGTTGGCCCACGGCGCCCGCTTCACACCGGATGCTCCCACTTCCGTGGCTGTGGCTGCCGAAACGATGCAGGCACCGATCACCACGCCGTGGTTGGAGTTTTTAGCCGCCCAGACTGGCGGCATGGTGTCACTGTCCCGACCGCTGTAGGTGATCACCCGGGTTTCCACCCCCTCGGGGGCTTCGGCGTTGTCCGAGTAGTTGGCCAGGGCCGATGAAGAGATGGTGCACCGGGCGTTGGGATGAGAGATCTTGACCTCCTTGCCACTGGAATCCGTCAGCCCTTTTTTCCAGGGCCCTTGAAAGTTGCGGCCCCGGGTGGGCAGGGTTTCGCCGTTGCCAGTCCAATGGGGAACGCCGTTTTCATCGATGAGCACATTGGACCAGATCACTTCTGAACCGAGATTTCTCAGCCGGTCCATCAGCATCGGGTCACCTTCTCCGTTCACATCCTCAACGATGCCGAAGATGCCGCATTCCGGATTGATGGAGCGCACGCTGCCCTTGTCGTCGATCCACATCTGGGCCAAGTCGTCGCCCACAAAATGGTTCCCGGCCATGGCGGTGGTGGTTTTCCCGCAGCCGGAGGGCGCCGCGCCGGCTACCCAGGTCACTCGGCCCCCGGGGCCCTGGATGCCGGTGATGAACATGTGCTCGGCCAGTTCTCTGCCGTTGCCCTCATATACCGCCTTGTCCACGGAAAAGCGGTGGTTCCCTTTTTTCAGCAGCAGGGTGTTGCCTGCGTAGGTGCAGTTAAACGAATAGGTGGTCCGGTGGCTCCGGTCCATGTACACCCTTGCGTTGGGCAGATCTTCGGGCCGGTTGAGGCCCTCGCTGTGGATATTGGTGTAAAAGTGCCCCAGCCGGTCAACTTCTCGTTCGAAATCCGCAAAAGCGTTGCGGTAGAGGATCTCGGCACTGTGGCAAACATAGGCGGAGCTGGTGATCTCGATTGCGGGATTGGAGGCTGCCGCGCCCACGGGACCCCGAATATACAGCCCCACCACCATGGTGGCGCCGCTCATGATGCCGGCCATCTTTTCCCGAACTTCAACCAGGGCATCATCCCTCAATGTCTTGTTTGCCAGGCTGCTGATCTTTTCATTCGGGTTGGCGATGTAAAAAGTCCGGTCAATGATGCGGCCCTGCTCCTCTTTGAGATCGAAATGGATGGTGTGCCCTTCCATTGCCAGAACCGCCTCTTCGCCCTTGTTCAGGGCAAGCTGCCGGATAAACTGACGATCCGCCTCGGACCCGGTGTTGATGAAAACCCGGGCGGGATCGCACATGGCGATGGCGTTGGCAATTTTGATCAGGATCTCCGGGCGGCTCAGCGTCCGCATGCGTGACAGGTGCTCCTTGTCCAGCCGTGTTTCAAACAAGGCCCGAGCCTGTTCGACGTTTTGGATTCCCCCCAGCTCCTGGGCAATGTCGATCCCCTCATTTTTTTTCAACATGGAAGTCACCCCTTTTCGACAGTATTCAAGTGTCGCCCCGTTGACTCTGGCAGTCGCTGATTTCCGGCTCCGGCATGTGCCGGTCGATCCATTTCATCACCTTGTCAAACTCATCCCGAAACACCTGCAACGCCCTGCCCCGATGGCTGACGCGGCTTTTTTCGGCCATGGTCAGTTGGGCAAAGGTTTTGTTCAACGGCGGATAGAAGAACACCGGATCGTAGCCAAACCCGTTGGTACCGGCAGGCGCATGTGTGATGATGCCTTCGCAGCGGCCTTCATAGGTCAGCGCCGGTCCACCAGGTACGGCTATGGAGATCACGCATTCAAACGCCGCCGATCGGTTGGCCTGATTCTCCAGTTCGAGCAGCAGTTTTTTCCCACGCTCGGCATCAGTGGCATCCGGGCCGGCCCAACGGGCGCTTTGAACACCCGGTGCACCGTTCAGCGCTGCTACCACCAATCCCGAGTCGTCGGCGAGAGCCGGATAGCCCAGGACCCTGGCAGTAAAACTGGCTTTCTTGTATGCATTCTCATCAAAGGTGTCCCCGTCTTCCAGCACTTCCGGGATCGGACCGAAATCATCCAGGTCTTTGATGGCAACCGGAAAGGCGTTGAGCAGGTCCCGGATCTCGGCGGTCTTGCCCTTGTTGCGGGTAGCAATGACAAGTGTCCTGTTTCTAAACATAATTCCTCTGTTCTGGCGGGAATAAACTCAGCTGAAGTAACATAAAACCGGCTAAACATCCAGCAATAATCGGATGATTCAATAAGTGTCCATAATTTTGATCTGGCCCTATGACAACTTGCCAATTGATGGTTACCTTTACAAAGTAATGACCGGGTTCATCCCGTCCGTTTCCGAAGGTGGTTCGCGATTTGAGACCATCGGATACCATCGGGTGGCCCGGGACTAACCAACCCACCATGTACCCCGTCACATTGGGGGTGCCCTGTCCATCAAGGAGGTTTCACCATGTCCAAAAAGAAATCAAATGCCCGTAAATCAGACGAAAAGAAGCAGCTGCACAGCAGTGATCGGTCCGTTGCAGATAACTGCGGCTGCTTTCATGTGGTCGATGCCTGTGGCTGCCGGGTGGTCGACCCCTGCGGTTGTTATGTCAGTCAATGCTGTTGTTAGGCATCGTTCATCTCTGGCAACAGGCAGTTCATCCATTGGGGCGCGCCCATCTGGCAAGCCCCTTTTTTATGGAATCAGGACGGTGCTGCCCTTGGTTTTGCGCCCTTCCAGGTCTTGGTGAGCCAGGGCCGCGTCCGCCAGCGGGTAGGTTTGGCCGATTGAGATCGTTACCGCGCCTTGCTCCACCACCGCGAACAGATCGCGGGCATGGGCCAGCAGATCCTCTCGTCGGGCCGTGTAGGTCATCAGGCTGGGCCGGGTGAGAAATAGGGACCCTTTGGCCGCCAGCACACCGATATCCATAGGCGGTACGGCGCCCGATGCCTGGCCAAAGGAAACCATCGTCCCCATGGGCCTGAGGCAGTCCAGTGATTTCATGAACGTGGCCTTTCCCACGCTGTCGTATACCACGTCCACGCCCCGGTCATCGGTAATCGCTTTGATCCGCTCCACAAAATCGACGTCATCGTACAGGATCGGATGGTGGCAGCCATTTTTTTTGGCCAACGCGGCTTTTTCCGCCGAACCCACGGTGCCGATCACCTCGGCGCCCAGGTGACTGGCCCACTGGCAGACGATAGACCCGACGCCTCCGGCCGCCGCATGGATCAGGATGCGATCGCCGGCCTTCACCGAATGACAGCCGTAAAGCAGATAGCGGGCCGTCATGCCCCGAAGCATCATGCCGGCCGCCTGCCGGCTGTCGATGCTGTCCGGCAGCCGGACCAGTCGATGGGCCGGGATGCAGCGGTCCTGCGCGTAAGCACCCGGTGGGATGCCGGCGTAGGCCACCCGGTCTCCCGGTTTGAATTCAGAGACATCGGATCCCACCGATTCCACGACGCCGGCGCCTTCCAGGCCCAGAACGGCGGGCAGTGCAGGCAGCGGATAGAGTCCGGTGCGATGATACACATCAATAAAATTGAGACCGACCGCCTCCTGGTGCAGCCGGACCTGCCCGGCTCCCGGCGCTCCGGGATCATAATCTTCCCAGCGCATGACGGCGGGGCCTCCGGTTTCATAAATTCTTACTGCTTTTGACATAGCGACCTCCTTCACCAAATGGATGGATGCCGATGGGATTGCTTCCTATCGGGCTGATTGTCGGTAACCGTCACCATAAGCATGGGTGAGCGAATGCCAATACCATTGGCACCGCCTACAGGTAGTCCACCCAGGACCAGTGAATCCGTCCATTCGCCGCACTTCGGGTCAGATACCGCTGCCCGACTGCAAATTCGATGGCCGCCTGAATTCGCGCCGGCGGGTGATCGAGTTCAGCAGATAGACGGTGAATCAGCTTTTCTGTGGGGGTTAGATCTGCTTCGTCCGATTTCTCAGCCGACCAGTCGCCCTTATCTTCGATGAGCCGCTTCATCATCATGTCGTAAAGGACCACTGTGTGCTCCAATCGGACCAGCGGCCAGACCGCTTCGGCGGTGGCCCGCCCATCTTCGCGGATTCGGGCGATTTCTTCCAGCCAACGGTCGAACTGCCGTTCACCGTCGATCACGACGGCGTCCATGGTTTCCGGGCGAACGCCGGCCGTACGGATGACGGCACGATTGGCATGGTACCGCCGCCAATCGTCAGACAAGATCTGCAGATCATATTCATCGACACGCGTCCGGACGTCGGTGCCTGGAAAGGGGGTCAGAATGTGAAAGCCGTGGCTGACGCCCATGGCCTTGAGACGGTCACCGAAAGCCAAGGTCTGCGCCAGGGTCGTCTCGGTTTCACCCGGCAGCCCCAGGATGAATGAAGCGTGGGGATCGATGCCGCAATCCCGGCATAGCTGCATCGCGCGCACGGCCTGCTCCAGGGTGATGCCCTTTTTAATTCGCCTGAGCATATCGGGACTGCCGGACTCCACCCCGAAACTGACCGTGGTGCACCCGGCCTGGCGCATCTTTTCCAACACCTTGCGCGAAACCGTGTCCACCCGGGCAAAGGAGGTCCAGTTGACCTTCAGCCCCCGGCTCAATATTTCGTTGCATACCGCCAGGCAGTGATCTGAGTTGGCCGTGAACAGGTCGTCGGCCAGATTGATCTGGTGAAAGTCCATGGCGCACAGATTCTCCATTTCGTCCACCACGCGGATAGGGTCGCGATAGCGGACCCGTGCGCCCACCATCTTGCGACCCACGCAGAAAATGCACTTGAACGGACATCCGCGGCTGGTGGTCATGCTTACCGGCATGCCCAGCGCCCGGTAGCGTCCCAAAGGGATCAAATGACGGGCCGGCGGCGCCAGTTCGTCCAGATCCGCCAGAGGCGCAGCGGCAGTCCTAACGATTCGGTTGCCGCTGCGAAAGGCAATCCCTGCGATTCCTTCCCAAGGTGTTTGCGTCTCCAGGGCGTGGGTCAGGGCCACGAGTGTATGTTCTCCCTCACCGCACGCCACCACATCCACCGGGCCGCAGGACTGCAGAATTTCCGTTTCACAGAAGGTGGCGTGGGGTCCGCCGATTACTGTGGTGACGGACGGATTCAGCGCTTTGACCGCCTCGAGGGTTTCCAAGGCATGGTCGACGGTCATGGTCACGGCTGTGGCACCGACCAGATCCGGTTTGAAATCCCTCAGCATCGATGCCAAATAACTCCGGCTGTACGGAAACACGACGCAATCCAGGAGTTTGACTTGATTTCCGGCCTGCTCCAATGCGCCGGCCAGGAAAGCCAAGCCCAGTGGCGGGGACGGGGTTTCTGAAATGGGGTAAAAGGGGTTGATCAATAGCACACGCAAGGTTGACGGTCCTTATGACGGATGAAAGGCCTGGATCAGGGTGGGGTGCTGAAGTCGGTCAGGATTACCTGGTACAACGCTTCGCCGATGGCTATGCCCATATCGATGAATTGAGGCCCGTAACGACGTCCGGTGCGGGAGCGAAAGGTTCCGCGGATTCGCTTTAGCAGGGCCATGCCTTTGGGAAACTGATCCACAAAAACCGCCAACGGCGGGTTCACGAACCCGACCATGTCCCAGACCGTATGGTTGAAGTTGTCCGGCCCCCAGCGAAACTTGTCCGCATCGTACAGGCAGTCGGATATGATACGGGCGTGGTCGACCGGCAGCCGCTCAAGGCGGGTGAAGGCTTCGTGGTTGCGAATGGCCGTGCATACATGGGAGATCTCTTCCGGCACCAGGGGGTAGGTCCTGAGTATATCGCCTGCCGTTTCAGCCCCTTTTTCGGCGTGGGATTTCTCTTTGCGACAGATATCGTGCAGCAAACCGGCACACTGGGCCAGCAGCAGGTTCCGCTGAATCCGGTCTTCCGTATGGCCGGCCAGCCGGCTTTCGATAATGACCAGGGTGCCGGCATCGATGGCCACCTTTTCAGCGTGAGCCATACCGTGGCCGAAATCGTTATCCAGGCACCCGGCCATGTCTGCTCGGAGTCTGAGGATAGCGTCGTCGGAGTGGTAAAATCGCCGTGACCCCCTGACTTCGGCCGGATGTGCACGATAAAAATCAGGTCGGGGGCAGCGGGCCGCAATCTCGCGGGCGATCTTTCGAATTTCCAAATAAACAGCGTCCATTGGCAGGCACCCTCACCAGGATGCAGACGTTAAAGGGTCGCGACCTTGAAAATAAGCGCCGGTTTCACAAAGGCTGTGAAACCGGCGGCGGACGGTCATCGTTGCAATGACGGGAGCGACAGATATGGCGGTTCAAGTGGCGCCACCCTTTACCTGTTGGCTAATCGGCTGATTAACCATCCATGGACAGGCCGTAAGGGTTCCCGCAGACCTTCCACTTGCCATCCTCTTTGACCAGGTCCAGGGTCGCTTCGAACGCAACCGTCTGGCCCAGGTGAAACAGCGAGGCCACATAAGCGAACACCGGATGGATGCAGGTGCGGGATCGCCCCTTCAGATGAATGGTGGCGGATTCAGTGTCCTGGGCAAGCGTTTCCGTTTCCACATGGATGATGGTCTGTTTCATCATCCCGGTGTCGAACCCGCGGGCATTTGCCTCATCGGTCATGGCCTGAATATAGGCGGCGACCACCGGTTCATCCTCATCACCGGCCAGTTCATTGCAAATATACTTTTCCATATCGGCATCCAGAAGAAAATAAGCCTTGGAAAAATTGATGGCCGTTCCCGTGGCCGTTTGCTTACCGTCTGCAAAAACCAACACCACCTGAAGACACACGGCCAGAACCACCACCAGAATCCACGCTGAATTGTTGCTACGGTTTGCCATGCTCAACGCCTCCTTGCAGGATCATCCCGGCACGATGCAGATGCATCGCCAGGTCCGGGTTACCACATACGGATGTAAGGAATTGGGTATAAAGGTCAGAAATGGCAGATACCATGGATCATGCCATTACACAAGTCATATGTGGCTACTTGTTTTTAATGGAGAATCAGGCTATCTGAATTCCCCTGAACACCATTTCGTTCGTCTACGGCATTTTTCCTGTCGCCTTTTTGGGAACCTGATTGAAGAAGGGGGAAATCGATGACCAGGCACGAAACCATTGAATTTGACGTACTCTTTGTCGGCGGCGGACCCGCCAATCTGGCCGGTGCCATCCGCCTGATGCAACTGGCTGCGGAAAAAGGCCAGGAACTGGAAGTGGCCCTGATCGACAAGGGTGCCGCCATTGGTTCGCACGCCATCAGCGGGGCGGTGATGAACCCAGCGGCAATTGCCGAGCTGTTTCCGGATTATCTGGCGCATGGATTTCCTGTGGAGCGGACCGTACGCGGCGACGGTTTCTTTTTCCTCACGCCGCGCCGCAGTTTTAAAATGCCGTTGGTGCCACGCCAGATGCACAACACCGGTTTTCCCATCGTCAGTCTCTCCCGGGTGTGCCGTTGGTTGGGAGATAAGGCCGAGGCCATGGGCATCAATCTGTTTCCCGGCTTCAATGGTAAAGCGATGCTTCTGGCCGACGACGGCATCACGGTGCGGGGGGTCCGCACCGGCGACAAAGGGCTGGACAAAGACGGCAAGCCCAAGCCCAATTTCGAGCCGGGCATCGACCTGCTGGCCAAGGTCACCGTGCTGGGAGAGGGCGCCCGGGGCAGTCTGATAAAAGCGTTGGCCGATAAACTGCCCATTCGTTCGGGCCGCCTGCCCGAGGTGTTTGAAACGGGAATCAAGGAAGTGATCCAACTGCCGGAAAACCATTTTTTCAGCGACTGTGCATTCAACGACGTGCACACGATGGGCTTCCCGCTGGATTTGGACACCCCGGGCGGTGGGTTTGCCTATGAAATGGCCAACAACCGTATCGCCCTGGGTTTTTTAGTTGCCCTGGGCTACGAGAACCCGTCGCTGGACCTCTATGACACGTTCATGCGCTTCAAGCGACATCCGATGATCCGGAAGATCATCCGGGGTGGCAAGGTGGTCGAGCAGGGGGCTCGCGCCGTATCCACCGGCGGTTGGTTTTCCATGCCGCACCTGGCCGTGGACGGTGCCCTGTTCACCGGAAACGGTGCGGCCATGCACAGCACGCCGGCCATCAAAGGCATCCACCTGGCCATGAAGTCGGGCATGCTGGCCGCCGAGACCGTTATGGACGCCCTTGCGGCCGGCAATACCCGGCGCCACACCCTGGACGCCTACAGCCGGCGGATCGAGGACAGTTGGGCCGGCGCTGAGCTTCGGGAGGGGCGAAATTTCGCCCAGGCGCTGGCCAAGAAAGGGCCGATCAAATGGATCCACCTGGCTGCCCAGTATGTTTCCAAGGGCAAGGGCCTGATCGATCGCCTCCCCGCGGTGGACGACGCCGCCACCCTGACACCCGTGAAAGACCACGCGGCACTTGCCGGACCCGCCGACGCGCAGACCAAACCGGCAACGGACGATCCGGCCATGGTGGACAAGCTCACCGGCGTTTATCTCTCCGGCACCTTGCACCGTGAGGACCAACCCAGCCATGTCCTGATTCACGACCAGCGGGTGTGTGTGGATCAGTGCTATCCCACCTATGGCTCTCCCTGCACACGGTTTTGCCCGGGTGATGTCTATGAGATGGAAATCCGTCAAGACGGCAGCGGTATCAGGGGTATAAAAGTCAATTTTACCAACTGCCTGCACTGCAAGACCTGCGATATCAAGGATCCGTTCCACAACGTCACCTGGACCTGTCCGGAGGGCGGCGAAGGACCCAATTACAAGCAAGCCTGACCGGTTCGGGCCATTTCTTCAGGAGGACTGCAGCATATGGACAGCCAGACACGTTATGACGTCATTATCGTCGGCGGTGGGATTATGGGCTCCACGACCGCCTATTACCTGACCCGCAGGGATCCGGGACTGAAGGTGGCCGTCATCGAGCGGGATCTGGCCTATACCCGGGCCTCCACCACCCTGTCCATGGTCAACGCCAGGATCCAGTTCAGCCTGAAGCAGAACGTTCAGATTTCCCAGTTTGCCTTCGATGTGCTGGAACGCTTCGAAGAGGAGATGACGCTGGCCGGCAACCGCCCCAGCATCGCCTATCACCGCGAGGGCAACCTCTTTCTTTATCAAGAACCCGCGGCAGCCGACGCCAAAGCGGCCATGGCCATGCAGCAGGCCTTGGGATGTCGGGTCCAGTGGTGGTCGCCGGACGAGATCAGGGACCACTATCCCCTGTATGCAACCGATGCGTTCGCCGGCGGCACCTTCGGTGCCCAGGACGGCCATTTCGACGCCTACGCCGTGCTCATGGGGTACAAGGCCAACGCCAGGGCCCAGGGGGCGGTCTACGTCGAGGATGAGGTGACCGAACTGGTGGTCGACAGGCGACGGATCAGCGGTGTCAGGACTGCCTCCGGTGCCGCCTATGCATCTGCGGTCGTCGTCAACTGCGCCGGTGCCTGGTGTACAGAATTGGCCGGAACCGCCGGGGTGGTCCTGCCCGTGAACCCGGTCAAGCGCCAGTGCTTCTGCCTGGACCCGGCCGTCAAGCCCGACGGCCCGTTGCCCCTGACGGTTCTTCCGTCCGGCCTCTACTTCAGGACGGACACCGGGGGAATGGTGCTGCTGGGGAAATCGATGGACGACGACCCGGTGGGCTTCGATTTCACCTGGGATCGGAACCGGTTCATGGATGTGCTGTGGCTGGAACTGGCGGAATTCGTTCCGGCCTTTGAACGGCTGAAGTTGATGCGGGGCTGGGCGGGCCTGTATGCGGTCAACACCCTCGACCATAACGCCATCCTCGGCGAATGGCCTGAAATCAAAGGCTTTTACCTGGCCAATGGCTTTTCCGGGCACGGCCTTCAGCAGGGCCCGGCCGTGGGCCGCTACATGAGTGAATTGATCGTCGGTGACACGCCGACGCTGGATCTGTCCATTTTCAACCCCCAGCGCATACTCGACGGCAAACCGCTGGCTGAAGGGGGGATTGTCTGATGGATACCCTCATTGCCGGCGATATCGTTCGTCAGAAAATCCGTGAAAGCAAGCTGGCCCGCGTGGGGCTGGCCTCCATCCGTGAACTGAACCGGTTGGTGGGTGAAATCGAAGCCGCTTCCGGGCAGCGGTTCATCCGCATGGAGATGGGCATACCCGGCATGGCGCCGCCGGAGATTGCCGTGGCGGGGGAGATCAGCGCCCTGACAAAGGGTGTGGGTGCCATTTATCCGCCTTTTGACGGGATCCCCCCGCTGAAGACCGAAATTTCCCGTTTCGTGAAGCAATTCCTGGACACCCGTGTGCAACCGGCGCATTGCCTGCCCACCGTGGGTTCCATGCAGGGGTGCTTTCTTTCCATGATGATGGCCGGCCGCCGGATCGAGGGCAGGAACGGCATCTTGTTTATCGATCCGGGATTTCCCGTGAACAAGAAGCAGGCCCAGGTGCTGGGGTTGCCCCGGGAAAGTTTCGACGTCTACGATTTCCGGGGGGACCGGCTGCGGGATAAGCTCGAATCCTACCTGTCGTCCCATCGGATCGGCGCCTTGATGTATTCCAACCCCAACAACCCGGCCTGGATATGCTTCACGGAGAAAGAGCTGGGCATCATCGGCGAGCTGTGCACGACCTACGATGTGATCGCCTTGGAGGACCTGGCCTACTTCGGCATGGATTTCAGGCAGGACACCTCCCGGCCGGGGGTGCCGCCCTTCATTCCTACGGTGGCCCGCTACACGGACAACTATATTCTGCTCATCTCCAGCTCCAAATCCTTCAGCCTGGCCGGTCAGCGCATCGGTATGACGGCCATTTCCGACCGTCTGTTCGAATCGACCGGCGACGGCCTGGCGCGATGGTTCGGCACCGACCGGTTCGGCTACGCCTATATTTTCGGCGGCATGTATTCCCTGAGCGCCGGTGTGTGTCACAGCACGCAGTATGGCCTGGCCAAACTGCTGGAAGCGGTCAACGACGGCACGTACGATTTTGTCGCTGCGGTGAGCGAATATGGCGATCGCGCCCGCATGATGAAGCGCCTGTTCACCCAAAATGGCTTTTCGTTGGTCTATGATATGGACGAGGATCAGCCCCTGGCGGACGGTTTTTACTTCACGGTTGCCTATCCCGGTTTCAGCGGCGTTCAACTGGTGGAGGAGCTGCTCTACTACGGCATCAGCGCCATCTCGCTGGAAACCGCCGGCAGCAGCCGCACCGAAGGCATCCGGGCATGCGTGTCGTTAACCGGAAAAGAACGCTTTGGCGAACTGGAAGAACGCCTCAGCTGTTTCGATAACGATCACAAACGGGGTTTGCGGGCTATCGATTGAACTCAGATGAAAAGGGGTTCCTTTTTATCGGGCTCGAATGCATGGTTTCCACCTTCCATAGCCTTTCGATTCCGGTAGCGATCCCGATTTCGATTCGATTTTCGCTGGTTTCCGCCCTGAGCTGTCAGCGTCTCTCGCTTTACAGCCGTCCCTCCTCCACGGCGTGGCAGGCGACAATGACCTTGTTTTCAACGATCCGCGCCTCGGGTATTTCCTGGACACATCGTGGATTGGCGTAAATGCAACGGCCGTGAAAGACACATCCGCTGGGCAGGTTGATGGGGGTGGGCACTTCGCCCTTCAGCCGGACGTGGCCGCTTTTCTTGCGGCCCAGCTTGGGAATGGCGGAGAGCAGGGCCTGGGTATAGGGATGGCGGGGACTCTCGAAAAGCGTCCTGGCCGGGGAAAGCTCGCACAGCGTGCCCAGGTACATGACCGCCACCCGGGTGCTGATGTGCTCCACCACCGAAAGGTCGTGGGTGATGAACATGTAGGTAAGTCCCCGCTGGGCCTGGGCGTCCATGAGCAGGTTGAGGATCTGGGCCTGGATGGAGACGTCCAGGGCGGAGACCGGCTCGTCGGCCACGATGAATTCGGGGTCCACCATCAGGGCCCGGGCGATACTGATGCGTTGGCGCTGTCCGCCGGAAAATTCGTGGGGATATCGCGCGGCCCATTTGGGATCGACGCCCACCTGGGACATGACCTCGGCGACGCGTTCTTTCACCTGGTCTGCCGATATGGACGGATTATGAAAGACCACCGGCTCTTCCAGGGTTTGCATCACGGTTTTTCGCGGGTTCAAGGACGCGTAGGGATCCTGGAAAATCATCTGCATTTTACGGCGAAAGGGCAGCATCTGCTGGGCGTTCTTGTTTTCGATGCGCTCTCCGCGATACAGAATCCTGCCGCTGTTGGGCGGGTAGATGCCCAGGGTGGTGCGGGCCAGGGTCGATTTGCCGCAACCGCTCTCACCCACCACGCTGAAGGTTTCACCGGGGGCGATGGTGAAACTCACGTTGTTCACCGCCTTGACGGTGGTGCGATGGTGCTTGAGCCTGCCCTTTTCAAATCGCAGTCGATCCAGCAGGCCGCCGGAAATATCGAAATGCTTGACCACCTGTTTAAGGGCCAGCAGACCGTTCTCATCGCTTTTTATCGGGTTGGGTTGCTCGCTCGTCATCTTGTTCCCATGTTGGGGTCGGGTTTTACCATGTGGCAGGCCACCATTCGCCTCTGGTGGTCCACCGGAATAAATGGCGGTTCCTGGTTGCGGCAGATGGCCTCGCAAAGGGGGCAGCGGGGGTTGAAGGCGCATCCCGGGGGGATGTCGGTCAGCGTGGGCATCATCCCCGGGATCTGGTTCAAGCGGGAGCCGGGCTGCAGGCTGCCGGGCAGCGCCTTGATCAACCCCTGCGTATAAGGATGTTTGGGATCGTTGACCACCCGTTCCGTAGGGCCAGACTCGACAATTTTTCCGGCATACATCACGGCGATCTTTTCGGTCACCTGGGATACCACCCCCAGGTCATGGGTGATGAGGATCAGCCCCGTATCCTCCGATTCGCACAGCTGCTGCAACAGATCCATGATTTCGGCCTGAATGGTCACGTCAAGGGCGGTGGTGGGCTCGTCGGCGATGATGATCTCCGGGTCGGTGATCAGGGCGATGGCGATGACGATTCGCTGGCGCATGCCGCCGGAAAATTCGTGAGGGTATTGGGCCAGGCGTTTTTCCGGTGATGGAATTTGCACTTTTTTCAGTTTTTCAAGGGCGATGGCCTCCGCCTCGGCCCGGGTGATGCTGCGGTGGGCCTGAAGGGTTTCGACCATCTGGGTGCCGATGGTCAGCACCGGGTTGAGGGTCATCATGGGGTCCTGAAAGATCATGCTGATGTGGTTGCCGCGGATTTCCCGCATCGCTTCTTCAGAGAGTGCCGCCAGATCCCGGCCGTTGAACATCACCCGGCCGCCGGAGATAAAACCCGGCTTGCTGATCAAGTTGATGACGGCGAAGCCGGTGACCGATTTGCCGGCGCCGCTTTCGCCGACCAGGCCCATGCGCTCACCCTTGTCCAGGTTGAAGCTGATGCCGTTGATGGCGGTCAGGTCGCCAGACCGCAGACCGAATTTGACTTCGAGGTCGTTGACTTCAAGCAAGTGTGACATAAAAACCTAACCCGGATGAACCGGTGCCGTTGAAAAAGCCTACGCCGCAAACAACAAATCGCAAGCACCCAATTTCAAATCAATTCCAAAATACAATTTGCAAATCTCAAATAAGGAGCAATAACAAACAATTGTTGTCATTGTTAGGATGCTATAACCGGGTGGATTACCCTTTATACAATTTTGGATTGAGTACGTCCCTCAGCCAGTCCCCCAGCAGATTGATCACCAGCACCAGCAGCACCAGAAACACGCCCGGGAAAAAGGTGATCCACCAGGATCCGGAAAAGATGTATTCGAAACCGGACCGGATCAACGAACCCAGGGAAGGCTTGGTCACCGGCATACCCAAACCTAAAAAGGAGAGCGCCGCCTCGCTCATGATGGCGTTGGCCACCTGGATCGTGGAGATGACCAGCACGGAAGTCATGGTGTTGGGCAGCACATGGCGAAACATGATCCGCCAGCGGTTTAGCCCAATCACGCGAGCTGCCTCCACATACTCCTTGTTTTTTTCACCCATGACCGATGCCCTTACCGTCCGGGCATACACGGGCCACTCCGCCAGACCGATGATGACGATCAGCAGGGGCACGGCCAGGTCTTCGTAGCGGCCGATGCCGAAGGCCAACTGAAAAATGGCACTGATGAAGATGGCCACCATGAGGTAGGGAAAGGAGAGCTGGATGTCGGCAATGCGCATGAGTACAGCATCGATCTTGCCCCCTAAATAGCCGGCCAGCAGGCCGACGACAACGCCGAGGATTCCTTGCAGGACCACCGCCCCGCAGCCGATGAGAATCGAGAGCCGCAGGCCGTAGATCATGGTGCTGAGCAGGTCCCGACCCTGGATGTCGGTGCCCAACAGAAAGCCCGCCTCACCGTTTTCCGTCCAGGAGGGCGGCAATTCCGAGTTCATGATGTCGATATTGGCCGGGTCATAGGGATCGTAGGGCGAGACCACCGGTGCCAGCAGGCCGGTCGCCAGCAGGGCCAGCAGGACCGCCAGGCTGAAGATGGCGGTCTTGTCCTGTTTGAAGCTGAACAGCAGATAGGATGCCTTGAATCGTTGCCAGGTTCGGTTCATTTTCTTCCCGCAATCCGGATGGTGGGGTTCACCAGCCCGTAGATGATATCCACCACGGTGTTGACCACCACGAAAACGGCCCCCACCACCATCAGGTAGGCCACCAGCAGAGAGATGTCCGATCGTTCGACGGCTTCTAAAAACATAAATCCCATGCCCTGCCATTGAAAAACGGTTTCGGTGAGGATGGTAAAGGCGAACATGATGCCGATCTGGACGCCGAACACGGTGATCACCGGCAGCAAGGTATTCTTGAAGGCGTGGATAAACCAGATGCGTTTGCGGTGCAGTCCCTTGGCCCAGGCGAATTTGATGTATTCGGTCTCCAGGACTTCCATCATCTCCGACCGGATCAGGCGGATGAACAGCGGCAGCATGATCGAGGCCAGGGAAAAGCAGGGCAGGATCAGATGCATGATGCCGTCAAGGGTGAACAGGCCGCTGTCCCATCCTCCCAGGCTGACGGTTTCCCCGCGTCCGTATGAGGGCAGCCAGTTCAGCTCAACGGAGAAGATGTAGATGAGGACGATGGCGGTGAGAAACACCGGCACCGATACCCCCAGTGTGGAAAACGCCATGGTGAACCGGGAAAAGGCGCTTCGCGGATAGATGGCCGAGAAGACACCGATGGGCAGGGAGATGAAGATGATGATCAGGGCCGCACCGAAAACCAGCTCGAGGGTGGCCGGGGCCTTGGCGGCAATGACCGCAAGGGCCGGCTTCTTATGAAAGAACGACAGTCCCAGATCCCCCTGGACGGCATTTTTGGCGAACCGAAGGTATTGGGCGAAAAACGGGTCGTTGAGGCCCAGCTTGTCCCGCAGCAACTCACGCTCTGCCGGGGTGACCCGTTCGCCCACCAGGTCCCGGACCGGATCGCCGATCTTGTTTTTGATGGAAAACCCCACCAGGCTGATGATCAGCATGACGAAGAGGGCTTGGGTGATGCGTCGGACAACGAAGGCAAACATTAGTGTTGTTCCAATACTACGTTTCGATAATTACGAAAAAATAAGGTATTCAGGGGTCAGCGGCGCCGCTGACCCCTGAATACCATTGTACGGTTCAGGTGAGTCGTAATTGTTCTTTTAATAAAACAAAAAGGCCAAACTAGGTATCACTATTTTTCATTTTACCACGAGGTCCCCGAAATAGGGAAAGTTCATGGTGTTGATAATCGGGGCCACCTCCACGTTTTTCTTGGCCCCGTAAGAGTGGTTCTGCCAGTGGAAAGGTACGAAGGCCGCATCGTCATAGAGGATCTGCTCGATCTGCTGCAGCATGGCGCTACGCTTGTTTAGGTCGGTTTCGCTCTGGGCGGCCAGGGTCAACCGGTCCACTTCCGGGTTGCAGTAGTTGCCGCTGTTGTACTGGCCGTAGCCGGTCTCCTTGTTGGGGCACATGACCAGGAATTCGGAAAAATTGCCCGAATCCTCGGTGTCCGAATGCCAGCCGATCATCTGGATGTCGGCCACCTGGGCGTCGAACTCATCCCAGTACTGGGCCTTGGGCATGGTCTTCAGGTTGACCTTGATGTTGATCTTGGCCAGCATGCCCACCACGGCTTCGGCGATCTTTTCGTCGTTGACGTAGCGGTTGTTGGGGGCGATCATGGTGCACTCAAAACCCTTGGCAAACCCGGCTTCCGCCATCAGGGCCTTGGCTTTTTTCAGGTCGTAGCGGGGTACGCAGTTGGGGTTGTAGCCGGCATAGCCCTTGGGGCTCTGCTGGCCGGCGGGTGTGGCGGTGCCCTTCATGATCTTATCGACGATGCCTTCGTTGTTGATGGCGTATACGATGGCCTGGCGAACCTTCTGCACCCGGAATTCAGGGCGGCGTTTCTGGTTGAGCTGCACGGTGATGATGCGGCCGCCGGGATAGGTGAACAGGTTTACCTTGGGGTCTTTCTCGATGCGTTTGAAATCCTGCGGGGGCACCGGGGAGATGAAGTCCACGTCACCGGACAGCAGGGCGGCCACGCGGGTGGCGTCTTCCTTGATGGGGGTCAGGACGATCCGGTCCACGTTGCCCGGCGAGGCGGTGTCCCAGTAATCGGCAAATCGCTCCAGGACCATTTTCACACCCTGCTCGCGCTCGGTGACCGTGTAAGGGCCGGTGCCGGATTCGTGGGTCAGGGCAAAGGAGGGGCCGATCTTGACGATGGCATCCTTGGGCTGCCCGCTCTCATCGGTGCCGGTGTAGAAGGCGCTGTCCATGGGGAAGATGTAGGTGCACATTCTCAGCAGCAGGGCGTAAGGCTTTTTGGTTTTGATGTCGATGGTGTAGTCGTCGACGATCTTCGCGTCGGTGAAGAGTTCGAAAAGCCCCTTGAAGTCCACGCTCTTTTTCAGCCGTTCCAGGGTGAACTTGACATCCTTGGCCGAAAAAGGGTTGCCGCTGTGAAACTTGACCCCTTCACGCAGGAAAAAGCGCATGGTCAGATCGTCGATGCGTTCCCAGCGGGTGGCCAGGCGCGGTTCGATGGACATGTCCTGGGCATAGCGGACCAGCGGGTCGAACACCCAGTGGGAAAACTGCAACATGCCGCCGGAAAGCTGCACGTGGGGGTCGAGGGACACCGGGTCGGCATCCAGGCCCACCTTCAGGGTGGCGGCACCGGCAAGGGTCCCGACGCCCAAAATCACGGCTAGGGTCAGGGTAACGACAAGACATTTTTTCATTTGGCTCCTCCTCCTGGTTGTGGTGATGATGGCAACCTGACAGCGGGTAACGCCTTCGGTTGGCCGTTATTTGGATAGATTCCTTTTATCCATTCGATCGGTTTTCCACCATCAGTTGGAACGTGGCCGGTCAATGCCTGTGACGACGGCCCCATCGGATGGTTCAGGACGGTCCATATACGCGGTGAAGGCCTCAGCGAACCCATAGGACCTGAACAGCCCGATAAAGTAACGGATCAGATTGTCGGGATAGTTCTTTTTCAATTGTGGGTCGATGGCACTCCGGCACAACCGGGTTTCTTTTCTGAAAAGATCAATCATGGCCGGTGAGTCCGAGGAAAATCCCTGCAGGTTGGCCTGTTCGCAAGTGGAACCGTAGTCATGGCTTTTCTTACCAAAGAAAAACACTTTCGGATCGTCATGGTCGTCACCCTGGATCATATAGTCGAACCAGGGACAGCGCTCCATGATCCAGGTGCGGTGCTGGTCCGGGTTGGCCCGAATGGCGGCGGCGGCGTTGGCGAAAAAACGCAGCACCAGTTCGGGTTGACCGCCCTGATTGGCATCCATGACCTTTTTAACGTACGCTTCCAGGCAATGCCGGCAGATATAGGTCTCGAACCGGGCCCCCGCGTTGCAGCTCATTTGAAAGATGGCCTTGCGCTCCTTGAACAGGGCGCTGGTAAATGCATGGTAGAAGCTTTTGTCCGGCGGATCATTATCGTCGGTGTCGGTCTTGCGGCCCAGATAGAGTTCATCGGGCATGAACAGGACCGACGGCGCTTTTTTCACCAGTATCTTGGTGCCGCCCATGCGCTCCATGGGTGACAGCAGCAGTTTGACGTGAATATCGTCGTACAGTGATAGGGTATTTCCCTCTATTTTGCGTTTCCGGTTATTCTCCAATATTCCGGGGATGTCTGGTTCGTCCAGGGCCTGATAGTCATAGCCGGCCAAGACCGTGTTGATCTCTTCGATGGAATGGTTCAGGGCCAGCATGATGGAGGCGATCTTATCCTTTCCCGGCCGGTTGATGTTGTCGTTAATCAGCTTGGTCAGGTAGGTGTGTGAAATCCCAGAGGTCTTGCTGATGGTATTCAGCTTGAGACCACTATCGTTGATGATTTCGCGGATGATGTTTTCAAAAATACGCATGATTGACGTGGAGCATTAGGGGTTGCCGCGCGTCGGCGAAGGTGAACCGGATATAGTAAAATTGTATTAAAGATGCAATAATTTTTTAATTCAAGTTGGAACGAAAATAAAACAAAATCAAGAAAGTTAAAAAAGCGCTAAAGTTGCGTCGAGAGGATGCCGATAAAAACGGTACGGCGGCACATCGGGGGATTGCCGCTGAAAAGCGTTACTTTCTCTTCTTTCATCCATCTCCTTCTGCCTGCGGGGCGGTCCATTGACCGCCCCGTCCGGTTGGTGGGCAAGCGCCTATCCTGTGCCTGGCTACAGGTCCGCTTTTGTTCTGACCAGGGTATAGAGCAACTCGATGGGTTTTCCCTGTCGTCCGGGTTTTTTGTCGATAATCACCTTCCAGGGGGAGTGTTCTTCCAGCTTCCACATCATCGCGTGAATTTTTGCCAGCGCGCCGTCGGCATCGCCACCAATGGTGTTGATGGTTTCGAATTCCTGGAATGAGACATCTTCGTTTTCATTCACGCCCGGGCCAAGCCCCACCAAAACGGACCCCTCCCCGATATCCACCAGGGCGCGGTTGATCGCTGCCGACAGCCGGGGGGCGATGGGTGACAGTTCCATGTGAATCAGTTTTGATAGTTCATACGGGGTCATTTAAGTTTGCGCTCCTATCGATTTTATACAAGGGGCCAAAACGGCTATAGAATGGCCAGCAGACCATAGATATCTTCCTTGCGGGCATAGAAATCGGACATGATCCGGTTTACATTCTCTTCAGACAGGCCAAGTTGGTCGCAAACCCGATCGTAGTGGACGTATTGGCCACTGAACAGCTCTCCGTTGAGGCCGGACATCGAACACATGCTGTCGGCCAGGTAGACCATTGCGGCTTTCACAGGAATGTCGGTCACATCGTCTGTCAGGTGGTGGTGTTGAATGGTATCGGCCAGCGTTTTGCTGAAGTTCCACTTCTCGGCGATTATCCCGCCGAGATGCGCATGGTCGATGCCCAGCACCTGCCGCTCGGCCGCAACCAGGCCCAGACCGTCGACCTCCATGGCCTTGCGAATCGCCGTCATGGCTTCACCCATGTGCCGGTCCAGGACGATGACGCCGATGTCCTTGAGCAGCGCTGCCGTGAAAACGGTGTGTTTGTCCGGGGTCTTCGTGGTTTCGGCGATGGCGCTGGCCATGAGGGCGCAGGAGACGGATTGCTTCCACAACTGGCCCTCCTCAAGGTCATACCCCTGGTGGGCGGATTTCAACGGTTTGGTTACACTGTTGAGCAGCACGATTTCAACCACCCGTTTCAATCCCAAAAGGACCACGGCATCGTGCACCGAGTCTACTTTTTTCTTGAACCCGAAAGCGGCTGAATTGGCCAGTTTGAGCAAATTTGCGGTTACCAACGGTTCGTAAAGGATCAGCTCCGTGATCTCAGAGACGGGAACCTCCGGGTCGTCAACCAGATCCATGAGTTGATGAATCACCTGGGGTACCGGTTCAATCGTTTCGCTTTCCTTCAATAATCGATCCAGTGACAGCATGGCACGTTCTCCTTTTCCCAATTCCTACCTTTTTTTGATCATGAGTTCAAGCCAAGGCGGCATATTCTCAGAGACTTTCCACGATGTAAAAAGAGCTGACACGGTTCATGGCATGCCATGCCTCCCATGCGCCTAAATAGAACCAAAAATATAAATAATAACATATAGATGACTTTGCGCCTATCCTTGGCACAGCCATTGCTGATCCAAACTGAAAAAGCGTCCCGTTGGTAGAACGTTCGTTTTTGACCTGAAAACAGAAAGGAGATCACCATGGCCGGAAAAGGTGGCATCGGGGAATACGTACCGGGAAAATACGCAAAGCGAAAGCCCGGCACCGAAGAACGGGTAGGGCATTATGTTCGCATCTGGGAAAGCCGAAAGCTGGCCCAGGAGGAGTCACAGAGGGCCGCCGCCGCGACACCCGAGCTGGCGCCCTGTATAACCTTTTCCCGGAAAATTGGGGTCGGCGCCCTGGAGATTGCCGACAATGGTGGCCCTGAAACTTGGATACCCGGTGGCGGATCGGGAGTTGATCGAGAAAATCGCCAACCAGTCCAATATCAGCGAAACGGCCGTCGCCTATTTCGACGAACGATTCCCGGGCTACGTCAACCGGACCTTTAAATACCTTTTCGGGGAGAAGGCGTTTATCGACAGCGACTATTCAAGGCACCTGATCAGTGCCGTTGTTGCCATTGCCGGCCTGGAGCCAACGGTATTCGTCGGCCGGGGAGCCCATCTGATTCTTCCCCGTGAGCGGGTGCTGGCCGTTCGCTGCATCGGCTCCGATGAATACCGGGCCAAACGAATTGCCGATATCATGCGGATCAGCAAGGCGGAGGCCAAGAAGAAATTGTCGACCATCGACAAGGAACAGGCGGTATTTTTCAAAAAAGTCTTCGGTAAAAAAGCGGCATCCCCTTACGAATTCGACATGGTGATGAACCTGGACCACTTGCCTAACCCCGGGGATGTGGCCGACATCGTCGCCCTGGCGTTCAACAAGAAATTCAAGCCCGTCATTTGACCACCGCCCGCCGGGGGATTGGAAAGACAGCCATGACGGCAGCCATTACCGATGAAGCCATCGGCCGGCGTCTGGGAGCCTGGTTTCCCAGTCTTGCCGACCGTCGTCGGTACCGGTGTCATACCGATGCCACCAATTTTTACCAGGTGGACTATGGGGATGTACTGGTACTCGCCGGCCACCCCTATTTGATTCTAAACAATGCCAAGGAGGGGCGTTTCGGGCTGGACGACCAGGAAAAGTTCTGGGTCAAGCGTGCGGTAGACCTGCAGACCGGCCATCGGAAAATCATCAAGCTGGTGTTTTTCGAAAAATTCACCGCCCACATCGGCGGCACCGCTTTCGATTGTTTTCGAAGTCCCCGCAAGGAGGCACGCATTCTGGCGCGGGTGGCGAGCCATCCGCATTTCATGCATGGGTTCGCCACCTCCGACACCCGGGGCAACATCATTCGGGTGCTGGACTTCATATACGGGAAATCGCTCTACGACACCATCGAAGCGCTGACCTGCGATCACGAGAACTATTTTTTTGATGTCTTCCCGGGAATTCTTGACCACTTCATAACCAGCATCGAGGCCATCGGATATCTTCACCGCCACGGAGAGAAACACGGCGACATCAGGCGGGACCATATCATTATCGACCGTGAAAACGGCAACTACCGTTGGATCGATTTTGATTTCAACTATCGCCACCGCGAAAACATATACGGCTATGACCTTTTCGGCATTGGTAACATCCTGATCTATCTGACCGGCAAGGGGGATCTGCTTGTTCCGGATCTTTTTCAACAGCGACATCCCTCCTTCTACATGATTAAACCGCAGGATCGAAACATCGTCTTCAACCACCGGTTGGCCAATCTGAAAAAAATTTATCCATATGTTCCGGAATCGCTCAATCGCATCCTGTTGCATTTCTCGGTGGGTGCCAATTGGTTCTATGAGCATGTGGACCAGCTTTTGGAGGATTTGGCCCAAGTTAACCGTTGACTGCTTTAACACCCTGTATCGGAAACCCAAATGAACCCTACACGGAACAATCATATTGTCATCGCCGTGGACGGATCGGAAAATTCCCGACGCGCCGTTGCCTATGTTGGCGGACTGATAGGCGGCCGGACAGGATTCACGGTGACCCTGCTGCACGTTATTCATGCACCGGAAGAGGATTTTTTCGCGTCGCCCCCGGAACGTGAACGGTGGGTCAAATCCGGCCGGAAAAAGGTAGACAGCTGGACCACCGACTATCGGGACCTGCTGATTGCAGACGGTGTTGACGCCGGCGACACGTCCATCCTTACCGTAGAGAGAGACGGTCCGTCACTGGCCCAACTGATCCTTGCCGAAATGACACGTCTTGAAGCCGGCACCATCGTGTTGGGCCGGCAGGGGTTGTCCCGCAAAGAGGAGTTCCTTTTCGGTTCGGTATCCAAACAGATTGTCAGTCATGCTCGCAACTGCACCGTCTGGGTGGTTCAGTAGTTCGATTTCGGCCAACCCAATGTCGGTTTTGAACGCATCTGCATCACCCCGCCGGCAAACCAGAAGGTGTCATTTAGCATAGCACACCAGCCGCTGCGGCGTGTTGGCGGCACATCGGGCCAACCACTCAGGCAATATCTGCCGGATGATCCAAATAATTGGACAGGAAAAGAGAATAACGTTATTATTTCAATTGGAAATTTTAATCGGTCGGTTGTGTACGGATGTTGCATAAATTCCTATGGTTGTTAATTTCAACGGTCTGGAAGTCGGAACATGGCAGAATCCGCTGCGTTGGTGCCCATACCCTTTTATCCCCCAGTTCGGTCCGGCGCCGGCACCCTGTTTACCTTCGGCGAGTCATCCAGAGGCCCGGTGCGATTGGCGCAGCCGGTGAGGACGGCTTCACCCGAACCGGACGACGGCCTGATTTACAGCGGTGGCGGTCGTTTGGTCGCCGATTTATGGATCGGCACCCGGGTGAACATCTATGTGTGAAGGCCCCCTTCCCAAGACGCAAAGCCCGCGCATCTTGCCAACGGGGTGCCCCGGTCATAGCAGGGTCTGGTCGTTATTGTTGACAACCAGGCAAACTATGATTTTATTTAATCATCTGAATCAATAAGGTTTTCCTAGAACCCAACTCGCGGGGGAAGGCATATGGAAAGAAGAAAAGCCGAAGCGCGTCGGCAGGTTCATGTGTTCGTCTCCGATGATCGAAGAGATGGGCCCTACGAAAGACGGGGCGACGAAACCAGGCGCCGGGAAAGAGAGCGGGAAAGAAAAAAAATTGAAAGAATTCGATCTTTTAAAGAGAAGGACAAGGCGCATGCGCCGGTCGCACCGATGATGACAGGTAAAGGATTGACGGTCGTGGGGATCGTTCTGCTAGTTTTGGTTGCGACCTGGTTTCTGATTCAGTGATCCCATCGCGGCAAGATGCCGCTCCAGCACCGAGGTTCTAATTTCGTAGGAGCGGCTTCCAGCCACGATGAGAACCGGAACAAAGATGGGCAATAAAAAAGAAGCCCCGACAACCCAATGGCCGCCGGGGCTTCAAAACCCATTTGTCATCCATTCGAAATCAGGAATCCTCATCGCATGGATGCGGTATTGTTTTTGCCATGATGGGATTGGTTAAAACTCCACGATCAACTGGGTGTAGATCGTTGTGTTGTTTTCAATTTCTTTGTCGGGATTTCCCTGTTTCCAGAAATCACCTGCATCGAGATAGGCCAAGAGACCTTTAAAGGTGAGGTTGTTCATGATGTTCCAGGTCAGGGTGAGATCGTACTCTTGGCCTACTTCGTCATCCCACTGGACGTTGGGAAGGGGTTGAAGCGTTGCTTGGCTTAACAGACCCAAGGGGTTGGTGTAAGGTGCGTCATCGGCCTTCAGCGTGGTGTAAAACCCGCTGAGCTTCCATTTTTCTGTGATCTGCCAATCCGCCCCCACGTAAAAAGACTGGTAGCCGGCCGTTCCGGTAACCGAGCCGGGCCCGCCGGATTCGTTGCCCATGTTAAGGCCCAATCCGTTCCATGGACTGGTGGTTACCTGCCCGCCCAGAGACCTCTCGAGTTTGGAGGTATCCGAGGTGATCAAGAACCCACGCTCATGGTCGATGGAGGGTTCGAAATAGCCCAAGGGGCTGGCGGTGTCGTCCAGGTAGTTGGAGTCTCCCTGCACATAAGTGGTTCCGGCCCATAGTTTTACCGGTCCCAAGGCGTAGGAGAGGTCGAACAAATAGCCCAGGCCGCTGGCATCGATGTCATCCGTTCCTTCACCATTCTGGTCCACCTCACCCCAGCCGTAGAGCACTTCGGCCTCGATGCCCACGGGGCCGAATTGGCCCTTGAAATAAGGATCTAACACCCAGAGGGTCAGTTCGCCGCGGGTTGCGTAATATGCATCGGAATCACCAGCCCAGGATCCTGTGCCTGCGGTTGGACCGGTAAAGAGTTCGGTCGTAGCGCCGGGAATGGGAAGGGGTGCGGCGTATGGGGCGCCGACACTCGCGTAACCGGCCGTGGTTGCCGCATAGGCCAGATTTTTGGACGACAGGTAGTTCTTGTGGGTGTAGTTGGCGAACAGCAGGCCGGCGGACCAGTTTTCCTGCTTGTAGGCGCTGAACACATAGGCTTTGGTAAAATCCTGATCGGAGACCTCAGTGCCTTTGTCGTTCTCTTCGTTGCGCTGATAAACCGCACCCGATATGAAGTCCCCAACGGGAATAACCCACATGATGCGGTCCTTGTGGCGGCTGTTGGACCCGGCGGTGTCGTGGCTGCCGGTGCTGTCACCGAAACCCAGTCCCCAGGGGGTGTCGATGTAGCGGCCGACGATGAATCCGCCGATGGGGCTCTTGATGGTCATGTAAGCGGCTTTCCAGTCAAAATTTTTCCCGTTGTCGACCTCAGGGGTGCCTCCCTCCAAAATGGGCCAGGTAAACGTACTGGTTTCAGCTGTGGTGTCCGTGCCCCAAATATGATCCTGCAGCGCGGTGAATTGTGTTGTGAGGGTAACGTTGTCGTTGATCTTGAAAACCGGTTTGACCATGAGCTCCATGGTGCCGTAGTCATTGGTGGCGTCATTTTTGTCCAGGTTTTCATTGGAGTTATTGTAGGTCTGCACGAAATAGTGACCAGAGACCTCCACTTCCAGGGCCATTGCCGGGGCGGCGATCATCAGCGCTGCGCAAATGGCAACCATAAACCTAATCTTTTTCATCTGGCTCCTCCTTGTTAGAAACTCAGTAATGGTACACGTGCTGATCCAACTAACCGGAAAACGTTTGGTCACCTCCTCTCCGTTGATGCGTTGATGCAGTTGTCCAGGCTGCATCGGCAATCCAGCATGTGCTTGACATCGGTCAAATTTTTGAAAAGTTTAGTGCTTATTGGGAGAATGGATCTCGAATGGAGATCCGATGGCATCGACAAAAAGTTGCAAATGACAAGCACCAACCCGCAAATGCATTCCAAATCACAATCTCGAAATCTCAAACCGCACCAATAACTCATTAGAGTTGTTATGGCCCCACCCGGTCGTTTGAAATTTGGGTATTGAGACTTGTTTGTTATTTGTTTTTGGGATAGTTGGATTTTCCCGCTTGTCGATCCCCACTATTCGCCCGACAATGCGCCAATCTGCTCGACCACAAGATTACTGGACTTGGTCTGGGTGAAGCCGGTGCTGACCACCATGGCGTAAACCACCTCCAGCCTACCGTCGCCGTCCAGGTCAGTCAGGGAGAAATCGCTGATGTAGCCGCTGATCTCTTCGCCGGTCCAGATTTCCTTCATGTTGACCTTGTTCCAGCGCAGGGCGACCACCCGCCCACGGGTGTATTTGCGAAAACGTTCAACAAACCCACGGGCGGCATCGCGGTTGTGGACCGTAACCACTTCAACGGTTCCATCATCGTCGAGATCGGCAACCAAAAGCCGCTGGGTCAGATAGGTCCGGTCTTTGGCGATGGTATTGGTACCTGATGGGTTCTCAAGGAATAGCGGGCTGCCGCCCAGGGTTTCTTGACCGGCCCACTGGGGGGTGCCGGCCGGGTCATAGATGCGCAGTGCGTCGTCGGGCGAATAGGCGATGGTCCGTACCTTGCCGTCGTTGAAAATGTCTCCCCGGGTGAACCGGTAGATGGTCATCTCTTCGGGCAGGGGGATCCGGCGGCCGGCCTGATAATCGTTGCCCGTCCAGGTGAGTTCGAACACGCCGGGCAGAAAGTGGGTGTAGGTGTACAGGCCGCCGGTGTCGTTGGATGATGGGGTACCCCGCCGCTGGCCCATGAGTTGTGAGCCCTTTTCAAGATCGTTGCCGACCCTGAAGTACCAGCTCTGGTCATCGGCAATGGCCTGCAGCGCGGAGCCGTTCCATTCGAGCACGACCGATTCCAGCCTGCCGTGGGCGTTCAGTCGGGTGACGAGGATTTCGGCGGTTCCATTGCCGTTGATATCTCCAGCGTCGACAGCGAGGATGCGGTGGTGCTTGCCGGCATCAAAGACGGCCAGCCGATCCAGCCGCTCGCCATTTCTGTGTTCCACGACGATCCGGTTTTCATGGGCGAAAACGATATCGGGTCGACCGTCCCCGTCTACATCACCGGTGGCCAGGGCGCTGATGGTGCCTTTGAGAGGGCTGCTGGTCCACAGGGCTTCAGCCGGTTCCGCTGTTTTCGTGACGGCTGCTGTCGCGGCAACGACGGGCGCTGCGGCCGGCGCCGGTGCTGCCGGTGCCCGCGGTGATGCCGCCACTGCAGGCGGCATGGGCTGTATCGGTTTGACGGGGATGGCCACCTGGGGGAGCATTACCGCCGGTGCGGCCGCTGTGGGGGCCGCCACCCGGGGTGCGGCGGTGGTGAGGGATTCAAGGTAGTGGCTCACCTGTGCGGCAAACTGGTTGACGTGCATGAGCACATCCCCGCTGTTCTGGCCGAACTGGCTGAACAGCAGCGCCGTGTCGCCGGAATCAACGGCGGTCAGCGCGTAATCGGTACTGGCGCGGTTGCCGAACACAGTCAAACTGCCGGTGACCACATAGTCGGCGTTCAGATCCCTGCCCAACTGGACGGGATCTTTGCCCGGGGGCGGAGTCTCTTCACGAATCACCTTGGCCGACTGGCCGATGCGTGCGGCCATCATGTCCAGGATGCCTTTGTTGAGAAAGGTCAGGTCTTTTTCTGAATGAATCGTCAGGGGCAGGATCAGGACCCGTTTGGCTTTTTCGTCGGCCAGGGCGGGTGACATGAAAAGGCTGGAAAAGGCAGTCAACAGGCAGAGAAAAACAGTCAGCCGTCGTGGATAGCGCTTCAAGTCAGAGAGTCTCCATTTCCCGTTTCAGGCGTGTGGCCCCTGTTAACATGAACCATGGAAAAATAAAAGTGCAATCATACCCGTCCACCGCTCCATTTCAGTTTGGCCTTCAGGACATCGAAGTAATTATGGTCGGGAAGCGTGATCATCTGGACCGGGCTGGGGCTTTTGCTGATCATGATGGTGTCCCGCTCGTCGATTTTCACGCCTACCTGGCCGTCACAGGTCAGCATGATGTCCGACGTGTCTTCGGCCAGTTGGATTTTGATTTCCGCCGAGTCGGGGACCATCAGCGGCCGGTTGGTCAGGGTGAAGGGACAGATGGGTGTGATCAGTATGCCGGGGACCGTCGGGTGAATGATGGGGCCGCCGGCGGCCAGGGAATAGGCTGTGGATCCGGTGGGTGTGGCCACGATGAGCCCATCGGCCCGGTAATCGGTGAGGAACTGGCCATCGATGTGGGTGCGGATCCGTGCCAGTCGGGCCAGGGCACCTTTGTTGATGACCACGTCATTGAAGGCCGACTCCCGGGCGATCTCCACGCCATCGCGCAAGGCCTGAATCTGCAGTCGCATTTGCGGTCGGGTGGTGAATTGATCTGCCAGGATAGCCTCGGCAACCTCGCACAGCCGGTCCGCTGTGGTCTCCGCCAGGAATCCGACCTCGCCGAATTTTACGCCGATGATGGGGGTCTGCTGGCCTCCGATCCAGCGAACGGCACTTAAAAAGGTGCCGTCGCCACCCAAAACGAACACGCAGAAGAGCGATTTCGGTGACCGTTTACGCAATCCTTGGGATGGCTTTTCAGCGGGACGCCCGATGGGTCGTCGGGTAACGGTGAGTCCTTTTTTGACCAGCCAGCTTTCGAACCGGTCAGCCTGCTGCCGGGCATTGCCGTCATTTTTGACAACCAGACCAATTTGTTTTTTCATGATCGGAATCGCATGCCTGCTCAATTTCCTGGTTTCGGTTCAACAGCGAGATCTGTCATACACCGTCATACATGGGTTTGGGGGTCAGGGCAAGTTCAAGATCGGCAGACCGGAATATGGATGGAACGGACGCGTCGTGCGGAATGCAGTTGACATCGATTGCTCCGGATCATATACAATTCCTGTCAGCTCATAAATAATTGAACTCGCTTCATTCGCGTCAGGACAGACCTTTCAGCCCATGGGGATGTCGTTGGCAACAAGATGCGAACCATACCCATTTTAAGGCAATCAAGCTGAACCCACCCATCGGGAAACACGTGTCATCCGGCAGCCTTTTAACTTGACTGGCCATCGGCAACTCTACTATACAGTCATGTTTACTTGGAGGGGGATCATTCACCAAAACCATTTGAGAAGGAGAGGCGTGATGAAAAATCGTTTGGCACAATTCCTTATCGTTGCAATCATTGGTGTATTCATGGTCGTTGCCACAACTGCCACGGCAGCGGATACCATCAAATTGGGTGTTGCGGGCCCCCACAGTGGAGACCTTGCCTCCTACGGTATTCCGACCATTAAAGCGGCCGAATTGGTGGTAAAAGATATCAACGCCAAGGGCGGCGTTTTGGGCAAGCAGGTGGAACTGCTGGTAGAAGATGATGTGTGCAAGCCTGAAGTGGCCACCAACACGGCCACCAAACTGGTTTCCGAAGGCGTCCATGTGGTGCTGGGACACATCTGTTCCGGGGCCACCAAGGCGGCGCTGGGCATTTACAAAGACTCGAACATCCCGGTCATGTCACCGTCTGCCACCAACCCCGCGCTGACCCAGAGTGGCGACTACCCCAACTTTTTCCGCACCATCGCCTCCGACGATGCCCAGGCCCGCCTGGAAGTGGACTTCGCACTGGACGTTCTCAAGCTGAAAAAGATTGCCGTGCTGCACGACAAGGGCGACTACGGCAAGGGTTTGGCTGAATTCGCCAAGGCCTTCCTCGAAGAAGATCCCCGGGCGGAAGTGGTATTTTATGAGGGCATCACGCCCGGTGCCGTGGACTACAGTGCCGTCGTCCAGAAAATCAAACAAAGCAACGCCGAGGCGGTCATTTTCGGCGGCTACCACCCGGAAGCCTCCAAAATCGTGACCCAGATGCGCAAAAAGAGAATGGACACCATCTTCATTTCCGATGACGGCGTTAAAGATGACACCTTCATCAAAGTGGCTCAGAAATACGCCGAGGGCGTTTACGCCACCGGTCCCAAGGACGTTTCCAGCAACCCCATGGCCGTCGCGGCCAACGAGGCACACAAAAAAGCCTACGGTGCCGATCCGGGTGCATTCTACCTGAATGCCTATTCTGCGGCCCTCGCGCTGCTCAACGCCATCGAGCAGGCCGGCAGTACCGATTATGCTGCGGTGACCAACGCGCTCAGGACCAAAGACGTGGAAACACCGCTGGGCAAAATCCGCTTTGATGATCGCGGTGATGCCATCGGTGTCGGTTTTTCCATGTACCAGGTCAAAGATGGTGCTTATGTTGAATTGAAGTAGGTCAAGCGGAAGGATGAACAATCAGGGGGAAGACAACCACGCGTCTGACCCCTGATTTTTCTGAAAGCGCCGGTAGCGGTGGTTCCGTAATCAGCTTTTCCAGGCCAAGGATGGCCGGCCGTGCATTCCTATGGAAACGGGACACACGCAGGAGCGGCGTCCAGCCGCGAGCTCATGGGTATGATCGCGACTGGACGCCGCTCCTGCGAAAACCGTTTTTTTCGAGCCTATCAATTGTGATGAAATGGTCAATAAATGGATTATTTTTTCGAACTTTTTCTGGGCGGGCTTACCCGGGGCAGCATCTATGCGCTGATTGCCTTGGGGTACACCATGGTCTACGGGATCGTGCAGCTGATCAACTTCGCCCACGGTGAAATATACATGATCGGTGCATTCACCGCCCTGATCGTGATCAGCGTGCTCACCATGCTGGGGTGGAACCAGATCGCCATTCTGCTGATCGCCGCCGGGGTTGCCGTGGTTTATTCATCGGCCTACGGCTTCACGATGGAGAAGATCGCTTACAAACCGCTGAGAAAGGCGCCTCGCTTGTCGGCCCTGATCAGCGCCATTGGTATGTCCTTGTTTCTGCAGAACTATGTGCTGTTGGCCCAGACTTCGGATTTTCTCCCTTTTCCCGGATTGATTCCCGATTTTGAATTCATGGAGCCGATTGCCCACATCATCGGTTCGCCGGAGCTGGTGATTCTGATCACCACCACCATCGTCATGGTACTGCTGACGCTGCTGATCAAGTTCACCAAGATCGGCAAGGCCATGCGGGCCACGGCCCAGGACCGGGATATGGCCCAACTGGTGGGGGTTGACGTCAACCGGGTGATTTCGATGACCTTTATCATCGGTTCCGCCACGGCAGCCATCGGCGGGGTGCTCATCGCTTCCCACATCGGCCAGATCAATTTCTATATCGGCTTCATCGCCGGTATCAAGGCCTTCGTGGCGGCGGTGCTGGGCGGTATCGGCTCCATTCCCGGCGCGGTGCTGGGCAGTCTGGTGCTCGGATGGACCGAATCCTTTTTTACCGGTTACATTTCCAGTGATTACGAGGATGTGTTTGCCTTTGTCTTTCTGGTCCTGATCCTGATTTTCAGGCCGGCGGGAATTCTGGGGCGCTCTACCGCGGAAAAGGTGTGAGGCATTGACTAGAATACGGCCGGCATCATCTTTCCTCCGCCGGTCACCATGCGGATTGAGACAGTAACACCCATGCTTGGAAACGAACTGAAAAAATCATTTCTGGTCTCACTGTGGTTCATGTTTTTGACCTTTCCCATCATGGTCATTCGGGTCAACACGGTGGAAAACATCATCCAGTGGCGATGGGCCAACCTGTTCCTCGTGGGGATCGGCAGTTTTGTGCTCTCTGCGCTCTGGCGCTACCTGATACGGCGAAAAGAGCAGGGAATCCACCGGACGGAGGTCGACGGCATTGCCCGGGTGACCCTGAGTCAACGATTGCTGGGCGATCGGCGATTCACCATCCCGGCGCTGATTGTCATCGCTGCGGTTGCCCTGGCCTTCCCCTTCGTGCTTTCCATTTACCAGACCAACATCATGATTACGGCGCTTATTTATGTCATGCTGGGGTTGGGCCTGAATATCGTGGTTGGCCTTGCCGGCCTGCTGGATTTGGGCTATGTGGCATTTTATGCGGTGGGTGCCTATTCCTACGCCCTGCTCAACTACCATTTCGGGTTGGGCTTTTGGACCTCGCTGGGTATCGGTGGCGGATTGGCGGCCATGTTCGGCATCATCCTCGGATTTCCCGTGCTGCGGCTGCGGGGTGACTACCTGGCCATCGTGACCTTAGGGTTTGGCGAGATTATCCGGTTGATTCTGGAGAACTGGAATGCCTTTTCTTTCGGCCCCAGCGGCATTGCCAATATTCCCCGCCCAGGATTTTTCGGCATTGACATGGATATCGAGCAGGCGACGGTCTACGTCTATTTTCTAATGATCGGCATGACCCTTTTCACCATCTTTGTGGTCAACCGGCTGCAGAATTCAAGGATCGGCAGGGCCTGGATCGCCCTGCGGGAAGATGAAGTCGCCTGCCAGGCCATGGGTATCGACAAACGCAAAACCAAATTGATGGCTTTTGCCCTCGGTGCAACCTGGGCCGGTTTCGCCGGCGTGGTGTTTGCCGCCAAGACCACCTTTATCAACCCGGCTAGTTTTACCATCTGGGAGTCCATCAATGTCCTTTGCGTTGTTGTACTGGGCGGCATGGGATCGATCGTGGGGGTTATCGTTGGCGCCCTTATCCTGATTCTATTGCCGGAGTACCTGCGGTTTTTATCCGAATATCGCATGCTGGCATTCGGCACCGTACTGGTGATGATGATGGTTTTCCGGCCCGGTGGAATTGTTGAAACGGTGCGGCGGACCTACCAATACAAAGAGACAGACCGTTGATGGTTCCAAGGGCCTAACCCCTTGGCAAGAATGGATATGGAACCGATACTCGACGTAAAACAGCTGACCATGAATTTTGGCGGGCTCCGGGCGCTGGACCGTGTTGATCTCGATGTACAACAGGGGGAGATCGTGGCCCTCATCGGCCCCAACGGCGCCGGCAAGACCACGTTTTTCAACTGTATCACCGGGATTTACGATCCCAGCGGGGGAGACGTCCTGATTTCTGCGCCGAAAAACGGCAAAACCCAGCGGATCAATGGCCTCAAGCCGAACCGGGTGACGGAAAAGGGGCTGGCCAGGACCTTTCAGAATATCCGCCTGTTCCAGAACATGACGGTTCTTGAAAACGTCATGATCGGTTGTCACTGCCGCATGAAGGCCGGAATCTTAGGCGCGGTGCTCAGGGGCGTCTCCACCCGCCGGGAAGAGGAAGCGGTGATTCAGAAAAGCTATTCGATTTTGAAAAAAATCGGTCTTGAAAAGTACGTCAACGACTTTGCCAAAAACCTGCCCTACGGTGCCCAACGGCGATTGGAAATTGCCCGGGCCATGGCCACGGATCCGTTCATGCTGCTGCTGGATGAACCGGCCGCCGGCATGAACCCCCATGAGACAGACGAATTGGATGAACTGATCATCAGAATCCGCGAAAACGAAGGGATTTCGATCCTGCTCATCGAGCATGACATGAAATTGGTCATGAGTCTGTCGGACCGCATTTTCGTTATGGACTACGGCAAGAAGATCGCCCAGGGCACCCCTGACGAGATTCGTAAAAATCCGGCCGTCATCAAGGCCTACCTCGGAGAAGAAATTGATGCTTAGCCTCCTTGACATTAATTCCTTTTACGGCAATATCCGGGCCTTGAAGGGTGTCAGTCTGGAAGTGAAAGAGGGGGAGATCATTACCTTGATCGGCGCCAATGGGGCCGGTAAGACCACGACCTTGATGTCCATCTCCGGAATCGTACCCCCGCGCACCGGTGACGTCCGTTTCATGGGCGAATCCATTGCCCGGGTGAGCCCCGACAAGATCGTCGCCATGGGCATCAGCCAGGTGCCGGAAGGCCGGCGAATCTTCCCCTATCTCACCGTGCTGGAAAACCTGGATATGGGGGCATTTCTCAGAAATGACAAGGATGGCCTGAACTCGGACCTGGACTATGTGTTCAGCCTGTTTCCCATCCTGGCGGAGCGGCGCAACCAGGCTGGCGGCACCTTGAGCGGGGGCGAGCAGCAGATGCTGGCCATCTCCCGGGCCTTGATGGCTCGGCCCCGACTGCTCTTGCTGGATGAGCCCTCTTTGGGACTGGCGCCGTTGATCGTAAAACAGATATTTGAAATCATTAAAAAAATTAACAGCGAAAACAACACCACCATTTTTCTCGTGGAACAAAACGCCAACCTTGCGCTGAAGGTCGCCCACCGGGGATACGTCATGGAGAACGGCCGGATTACCCTATCCGATGCCGCTGACAGACTGCTGACCAACGAAGATGTGAAAAAGGCCTACCTGGGCATTTAGCATTGCGGCCATACGATTCAGCCACGAAGGTAATCTTTTTTACAATGTGGTATAAATGCCATAGTTTGTGATGAACGGGTTTCACACCGGAACGCCCGAGGTTTGCACCGGTTGCGATCTAACTGCTTTGAATTAAATGTAGAATTCATCCTTATGGGATGTTTCGGCATCCTATTTGCTAAACAAAGGCTTAGTTCGACGCAAAGCGTTGTGGCTTATTCGTCAACCCTCACCAATGTGAAATGTCATGAATCCAGATAATCAACACCCCCATATGGTTTCCCCTCTAAAAGATGTGGTCATTTTTTTCGTCACCGTCGCCACCTGCAGCTTTTTCCTGACCGCTGCCTGCACGTTGACCAAACAATCTGAAATTGAAGCCTATGCCACCCCGGTACTGGCCATGCCTCAGCCTCCGATATCCATCGAGCTGGCATCGGGAGCCGAGTCCGACATCCCGGTAGCTGAAACCGCCCCGGCGATGCCCTCCTTCGACGCGTCCTGGGCGCCGCCGATATTTGACATGTGTCTGGCTTTTCCGGAGATCGAAGAGGATCCGGGCCGGGTCGACACGCTCCTGGAAATGTCGCCGGTACCAGGCGGGGTCTTGTCCAAGGAATCGATTCCATTTCAAGGGATTATCATTCAGGTGGCCGGGCGATATGAAGTGGACCCGCACCTGATCCGGGCCATTATTCTGGCGGAATCCGGTTACAATCCAAAGGCCAAATCGAAAAAAGGGGCCCGGGGATTGATGCAACTCATGCCATCCACCGCAAAATCCCTGGGTGTTGAGGATATCTATGATCCGGCGGAGAATATTGATGGCGGTGTCCGCTATTTCAGGTCACTGCTTGACCGCTTCGATGGTGATGTGCAGTTGGCCCTGGCTGCCTACAATGCCGGATCACGCCACGTTCGAAACTACGCGGGGGTCCCTCCGTTCAAAGCCACGCAGCGCTACATCAAAAAAGTACTCAAATTTCATAAGAAATTCAAAATGCAGAAAACAGCCGGCTCCCGCAGGCTGGCCTGAAGCGCAGCCGTTCACAAACTACCTGCGGACGCAAGCCTTCACCTCTCCTTTTTTCAGGGCATGATGATAAAATCAGCATCGGCGAGGGTCAGTGTCGCGGTCTCGAAGATGTCCGAGGTGTAGGGCAGCAGCACCGTGGTTGGAAACGGCAATCGGCTCTCGAGCTGGTAGGGAATTCCCATCTTTTGCGCATGGCCCGATCCGGCATGCAGCACCATGACCCGATCAGGGTGCTGCTCCAGGTGGTTGAGACTGTTGATGGCCATGGCCGTGTCCCAGACCAACTGGGCTTCGCAAAAGCGGATGAAATCCATTTATGGATTGGCGGGTCTGAAGATCAAACAGGTTCAGCGGCGCCGCCTGTTTGGGTTCGCGGCAGGTGGCTGCCAGCAGCAGGATCGACAAGGCCAGAAAACCGATGATCGGTTTGCGGCTGACGGTGGTCATGGCAGGGCTCCTTGGTTGTTGGGTTGCTCCGGGTCCACGGTCAACCGCCCCCCGTTAAATAGATGGGGCTGCGTGTGGCCGTCTATTCGAACGGCCTGAATGCGGGTGCGAGGGGAAAGAAGCAGGTGGACGGGGCCCTCTTCCGGCCTCTGGATGCGGATCCTGTCCCGGCCTTCCAATTCTGATTTTTTGGGAAACAGGCGAATGGTCAGGGCGTGGCGCGCCACTGGCCTCTTTGTCATCGCTGCCGCCACCGTGCCATGAACCCCAGCCAGGACCAACAGGTGAATCAGGGCAAGGCGAAAAAGGCGTATCGCGTGTGTCTTACAGGGTTTCTCCTGACCTACATCTGCCTGCCGGGATTTGCGCAGGCGGATATGACCCAACGTTGACCAAAAACGTAAGCCTTCCTGCGCCAAAAGCGATCGACAATGGATTTTCCTTTTTCGACCGCGTGGAATCATGCTAAGGCACCGGGGTATGGAGAACACGGTATACCATGAATTGGCCAGACATCTGGATCGACTTCCCGGCGGGTTCCCGCCAACCCCGGACGGGGTTGAACTGCGTATTTTAAGGCGTCTGTTCACCGAACCCGAGGCTTGGTTGGCCTGCCATCTGACCCTGATCCCCGAGACGGCCCAGGTCGTTGCCTATCGATGTAAAATGGGTGGGGTCACGGCGTCAGCGATGCTGGAGGCCATGTGGCAAAAGGGGTTGATCCTGAAGCAGGAATCCAACGGAAAGCCGTCCCGCTACCTGGCTTGCCAGTTTGTGGTGGGCATCTGGGAATTTCAGGTCGATCGCCTGGACCCAGCCTTGGTGGCGGACATGGCTGCCTATGTCCCGGTGCTTTTCAATGCCGACGCCTGGCGTCGCGCCCCTCAGATGCGCACCATCCCGGTGAACCGCAGCATCGATCCCAAGCTGCCGGTCATGCCCCATGAAGCCGCCGCGGCGTTGATACGTTCCAAAGACCATTTTGTGATATCCCCCTGCATCTGCCGAAAAGAACGGCGCATGGCCGGCCACGGCTGCAACGGCCCGTTGGACGCGTGCATCTCCTTCGGCGATGCCGGCAGCTATTTTATCCAATCGGGTGTCGGGCGTCGGGTGGATCGGCGGGCCGTACTGGATCTTCTGGAGACCGCGGATCGCGCCGGGCTGGTCCTTCAGCCCAGCAACAGCCGGGATCCAGCCTGGATTTGCTGCTGCTGCGGGTGCTGCTGTGGTGTGCTGCGCACCGTCAAGACCTATCCGCGGCCAAACGAACTGGTGGCCGCCCCCTTTGTCGTGCAGCTGAATGCCGGTGGATGCACCGCCTGCGGCCTTTGCGCTGGACGCTGCCAGATGGGTGCACTGGCGCTCAAGGGCAAAGCGGTTCAGCTGAACCAGCACCGTTGCATCGGTTGCGGCCTGTGCGTGTCCACCTGTCCCACCGGTGCGCTCCGGCTAACCCGCAAGCCCAGGTCACAGCAGCCGCGGGTGCCGGCGAACGTGGCTACCGCCTTGTTGCGGATTGCCTGGAAGAGAAAAAAGATAGGCCCCTTGCGGATAGCGGCGGAGATCGGAAAATCCCAACGGGATCGGTATTTGTCGTCCAGGAGATTAAAAACAGATGCCTCAAAAAAGGGTCGACGGCGATGATGACCCATCCACCGCACCCCGACCCTCAGGGGATCGGCCAACCCTTTTGGAAAACGATGCGGTTGGAACAGATGAACCGTGAGCAATGGGAATCCTTGTGCGACGGCTGTGGCCGCTGCTGTCTGCAAAAATTCCAGGATGGAAAAACGGGCAAGGTGACATACACGTGGGTCTCCTGCTACCTGCTGGACGTCCAGGCATGCGGCTGTGGCGACTACAGCAACCGGACCACGCGGGTGCCCAGCTGCCTGGTCCTGACCGCGGAACAGATCCCTCGCCTGCGCTGGCTTCCCAGAACCTGCGCCTACCGGCGGCTGTCCGAAGGCAGGTGGCTGGATGCCTGGCACCCCCTGGTATCCGGAGACCCGGAATCGGTCCACCGGGCCGGAATATCGGTGCGGGACAAGGCCATTTCAGAAGTACACGTTCATCCGGAAGATATCGGTTATTACGCCATCGGATATCGGCTCTGAAGTCGGCCTTGGGACTTGACATATGTAAGGCGTGTGGTAAGTACAGGCCAACTTTTGAGTGGTCGGTAGAACCGCCTGATAAAATGAATATCCTCATTAATTTTCAATAGGTTGAAAAAAGATGCGGTGCTGCGGACCCCGTTCCTGGACACGACAACGGAGAAGGTGATGACAGAGGTCTTCATTGCGACCCTCGGGGGGCTCGGCATGTTTATCCTCGGCATGAAAATGATGACCGAGGGGCTTCAGATGTCCGCCGGAAAACGCATCAAGGCCATCTTGAGCGCAGTTTCCTCCAACCGGGTGGTGGGGTGTCTGACCGGAACCGTCGTCACGGCCATGGTGCAGTCCTCGTCGGCGACCACCGTGATGCTCATCGGATTCGTTACGGCCGGTCTGATGACCCTGCAGCAGGCGGTGGGCATGATTCTCGGGGCCAATGTGGGCACGACAGTCACGGCTCAGCTCATTGCTTTCAAACTGAGCGCACTGGCCCTGCCTGCGATCGCTACCGGCGTGGTGCTTAAATATTTTACTCAGCAGAAAAAGACCCGCTACATCGGTGAGGTCATCTTGGGCTTCGGCCTCCTTTTTTACGGCATGACCGTCATGAAACATGGACTGGCACCGATCAAAACCCACCCGGACTTTCTGGCTTTCTTCACCAAATTCGATCCCAGTTCGGTCGGAGGGCTTCTTTTATGTGTGTTCGTGGGGGCCGGGCTGACCATCATGGTGCAGTCGTCGTCGGCCACCATCGGTCTGACCATGACCCTGGCCAGCCAGGGCCTGCTGACCTTTCCCGGCGCCATGGCGCTGGTGCTGGGGGAAAATATAGGCACGACCATTACGGCCGAACTGGCCACCATCGGCTCCAATAACATCAACGCCCACCGGGCCGCGCGGGCCCACACCATGTTCAATGTCATCGGCGTCACCCTCATGCTTTGCGTTTTCCCCCTGTTCGTCAAACTGGTGGAAACGGTGACCCTGGGACTCGGGGCCGGCCCGGTGGACCAATTGGTGGGCGACGACGTGGTGAATGTTGGTCGTTATATCGCCAACGGCCACACCCTGTTCAACGTGATCAACGCCTCCTTTTTTTTGCTGGTGCTGCCCTGGCTGATCAAAATTGCCATTTTGTTATCACCCAAGGAAGAGGAGGACATCGACTACTACCGGCTACCCAACTTCGGCGACCGGCTCATCGATACGCCCATTGCCGCCATCGTTGAAACGCGCAGCGAAATTCTGCGTATGGCTGAGACGGCGAAATACACGTTTCGAAAAACGGTCAAGCGACTCAGGGACCGAGATTACAAGAAGCTGGCCAAGTGGCGCCAGGTCGAAAACCACCTGGACGACATGCAGCATGAAATCGTGGCTTACCTCACCCGGATCTACCAGAGCGGCGTGAGTGAATCCGAGGCCAAAGAACTCTCCAGCCTGATGCGCATGACCAATAATATCGAACGCATCGGCGATTCGGTGGAGAATATTGCCCAGGCCATCGAGGACATGATCGAGAGTAATTTGACATTCACCGAGCAGGCCATGTCAGATATGGACAAACTGGTGGCCAAGGTGGCCGAGTTCATGGACCTGATCACATCCGCCATGCGTCAGCGGCCAGCCAACTTCATGAATCGGGCCGACAGCCTCGAAAATGCCATCGATGCCATGCGCGAAAAATATCGTGACGACCACATCCAGCGCCTTCGCTCCTGTGAATGCGGCATCGATCAGGGGCTGGTCTACGTCAACCTGCTCACCAACCTGGAGAAGATCGGCGACTATTGCTTTAACATCGCCGAGGCGGTGGCAGGAAAAAAATAAAGCGCTGAAAGTGCACAGCTGCCGGCTGAGAGAAAGCGGATGAATCCGGATTTAAGTACTCAAGGTGTCAGGCTTCTTTACCTATGTGTGTGGCATTTTCAGGAACGAATATTCTTGGCGGGGATGCCCCAGACGAAATAGCGAATCCATTCAAAACCGAAAAGCAGCAGCTCCCGGTCACTGGCGCAGAGTTTTTTTACCAGTGTCTTCTTGATTCGGTACCGATTTAAAAAACTGCTCTGAAATACGAAATCACGAAACCGGTCAATGTTGAAGGCGGCCATGAAGGCCATTTTTCCTTTGGCGCCGTTTAGGCCCTCGGGCCCCCACGGGTCTTTTTGAAACAGCGCTTTGATGGCGGCCCATCTGGCGGTCATCTGGTTGTACGTGTCCGCCTGTTGATCCTGCGCCCATTCGGCGACGGTTAATGCCCGGTGTTGATGCTGGCCCTGACAGAAATCCGGCGGTCGGAAGAAGCTGATGATTTCTGACACAGCGGAGCCCTCATTAATCAGCACGCCGTGTTCTACGGGAAAAGTCCGGCAGGTGTCGGGCCGGTCGGGGTATACCGTGCAACCCTCGTCGCACAAAAAAGGGCAGGTCCGGAATTCGTTATCGGCCATTCGCAGCAGCACGTCCGGGAAATAGTTGCCCTTGCGCAGCACCACATCCACATGGGACTCCAAGAACCGGTCGGAATCCATGTCGAGGCTTTTTTTCAGACGGAGAACATCAAAGGGGTAAAGAATCAGGTTCAGATTACGGCAGCACCGGTTGAAGCAGGTCAGGTCCTTGTGGCACCGGAAATTAAACGTATCGTTTTTTTTCAGCGGGATCCCCGGCAGCCGGTTTATCTCTTCGGGCTTAATCGATTTCATAGGTATTTTCTGTGATGGACACCAGCATCTGGGCGATGGTGAGCTTGATTTTATCTGAATACCCCGTTTTTCTGCGCAATTCTTGCTCTACGGCCGCCATCTGCCGGTAGAATGGGGTTCGGTCGAATGGGATATAATCAGTCTGGCCATGTTGGCGGCACTGATTGAAAAATTCATCGCAGCCCGGATTCTGGATCGGGTTGCCGCCGGGTCGCCGGAGTTCGTAGGGGATGCCGTGAAGTCGGCAGATCATGGGGCGGTATGGGTACAGCGTGCACCTTTCGTCCCGGTTGAGCGGGCACATGATGCGCCGGGCCTCGCCCAGGCGGTCGGCGTCGTCCATTGCGGCGCTGACCGTCAGCGCCTTTTCATAGATTGCGCGGCGAACGTCGGATTCAAGGGATCGCAGTCCTTCCTCCAGGTACAGATACTCTATCACGGTGTGGTGGTAAAATCGGGTCAGGCAGCAGTTGTCCGCACAACCGTTGCACCGAAACCCATACTGCGCGGCAACGGCCATATAGCCCCGATCCATATCGCCTAAAAGGGTCTCCAGCCGTTTCAAAAGAGGGCGATAGCGATGCCTGATGGTCATCAATTCTTCGAGGGGCGGGTTCATGGCGATCCGGTATTTCCTCAAACCGTGGGTGAGGGGAAAAAGATCCTTTCGTAAAGGCCGAGGGCATGGCGATCCGTGATACTGGCGATGAAATCGCAGACAACCTGCTCCCGGGGCGAGCCGTTGCTCATGCAGCCGGCGATGCCCATTCGGGTGAGTTCTTTCTCTAAAACGGTCGCGTTGTCCATCAGGAAGGCGTAAAGTTCAGAAAGGATCTTTTTTGCTTTGACAAACTCCCTGTGAACCTGGACGGATCGGTAGACCTTTTCGTAGAGAAAGGCCCGCAATGTGGTCATGGCGCCGAAAACCTCCTCGCTCATGTCAAGCCCCAATTCTCCTTCAACCGCCCGGCTGGAAAAGATCAGGTCGCGGATCATGGTGGTGGCCCGCTCCTGGTGGGTCCGGCCGATGACCCGTGTGCAGACATCAGGCACCTGGTTCTCGCGAATGACACCGCTGCGAATGGCATCGTCCAGGTCGTGATTCAGGTAGGCCATGATGTCGGATATGCGGACAATGCGACCTTCGATGGTACAGGCCAGTTCGCTGCGGTCATCCGGCAGGATCTTTCCGTAGCCTTTGGAGTGCTTGAGGATCCCGTCGCGAACTTCGTGGGTCAGGTTTAACCCGCTGCCGTTGTTTTCGATCACATCCACTACCCGAAGACTCTGCTTATGATGGGAGAAGTCCGGAGAATAAATCTCCTGAAGCACCGCTTCTCCCCCGTGTCCAAATGGGGTGTGTCCCAAATCGTGTCCCAGGGCAATCGCCTCGGCCAGGTCTTCGTTGAGAAACATTGCGCGGGCAATGGTACGGGCAATCTGAGCCACCTCCAGCGTATGGGTCAGGCGTGTGCGGTATTCATCCCCCAGCGGGTTGAGGAACACCTGGGTTTTGTGCTTTAGGCGCCTGAATGCGTTGGCGTAGACGATGCGGTCACGGTCGACCTGGAAGGCGGTGCGGATGGGGCAGGCATCCTCAGGCCGCTGCCGGCCGCGGCTGTGGGCGCTCTGGCAGCCGAATGGAGACATGAAGTTTTTTTCGCGTTTTTCAAATTCCTCGCGGATGTTCATGGCGCTTTGGTTGTGATTTTCCCATAGATGTATTATTTTTAAACGGTTATCTACTCACAGACAAAAGGCTTTGTAAAGCGGTATCTTGGACAGGGGAAGGCGGATGATGGATGGTCACCATTTGATACTCGGGGAGCTCGGCGATTTCATCTCCGGTGAAATGCTGGCAGATACCCACGACGAGCGCTATCGCCAGAAAATTGCCCGTTTCCTCGTGGCGGACAAAGGTTATGCAAAAGCGGACATCCATCCCCGCATCCCTATGATCGTTTCCGCCGGCAACCGGAAGGGGCGGTTGATGCTGGACTTTGCGGTAACGGTTGACGATCGCACGGCAATGGTGATTAAATACGGACCAGGTTCTTTGGTGACCCGATACCGGCCGACGCTGGCCATCTCACGGCTGGTGGCACCATACCAGATTCCGGTCGTGGTGGTGACAAATGGCGAGTCGGCGGACATTCTCGACGGCGAAACCGGTAAATTGATCGGATCGGGGTTTGACCGGGTCCCCGACAGGCAAAACCTGGTGCAACGGTTAGCGCGTGCCCAATTTTCGCCCATTTCATCAAAGCGAGCGGAAATGGAAGCAAGGATCGTTTACGCATTTGAAATTGACGGCGGGTGTCCCTGTGATGACAGCGCATGCAGGATCGCATGAACACTGAGACGGTATCGGTAGCAGATACCGTGTTCATGTCGGCGGCGCTTGGCCTGGCCCAAACGGCCCTGGCCGACGGTGAATTCCCCGTGGGCTGTGTGATTGCAGACGAGACCATCGAGGTTGCCCGGGGTCACCGCACGGGCACAACGGCCGGGTCGGTCAACGAGATCGACCACGCCGAAATCAAGGCCCTGCGGCGTCTGTTGGATGACATGCCGGACGTCGATCGTTCGAAGCTGACCATTTACTGTACGATGGAACCTTGTCTCATGTGCTTTTCAGCCATCCTGCTCAGCGGCATCGGCAGAATCGTTTATGCCTATGAAGACGTGATGGGGGGGGGGACCGGTTGTGACCGGTCCGGTCTAGCTCCCTTATACCGAAACGCCCAATTGACGGTGATCTCCGGCGTATTGAGAACAAGCAGCCTGCTGCTGTTCAAGCGCTTTTTTGCCGATTCGGCGAACCCGTACTGGGCGGACAGCCTGTTGAGCCGCTACACCCTGGCGCAAGCGGTCTCTCCATGACCGACCATGGGCCTAAACCGTCTGATGGGGGTGGACGTCGCCCACCCATGTTCGGCATACGTTATTGTCTTCGCCCCTAACCCATCGTCGCCGCCGACCGCCAAGGCGGTCTGTTTGATCGAGAATGAACCCATGCCATTTTGGCTAAGTTTCATAAGAGAACGTTGAGCCCTTCGCCCGTGAGCGCGCACGCCATTTTTTTTCTTGCATTTGCCGGCGGCGTCATATATTGGATTAAAGTTTAGTATCGAGTGTCGGACCATCGTCCGGTGGTTCGATTTGGCGTGGATCCATTGCCCTGTCAATGGTTGGCAGGGGTAAAGAAAACCGAATGTCAAGGCTTCAGGAGGTGGACGTATAGCTGGTCCCAGATATAGACAGATGGACAGGAGGCCGCCCGATACCACGCGGATTAACCAGGGTATCCGGGTGAGGGAGGTCCGCTTGATTGACCCGGAGGGAAACCAGGTCGGCGTCCTTCCGATTCATCAGGCGTTGGCCAAAGCCAATGATTATGGCCTGGACCTTGTCGAAATTTCGCCCAATGCAAAGCCGCCGGTTTGCAAAATCATGGATTACGGGCGGTTCAAGTATGAGCAGACCAAAAAACAGCAAGAGGCCAAAAAGAAACAGACCACGTTCCAGCTCAAAGAGATCAAGGTCCGACCCAAAACCGGAGAGCATGATCTCGGGACGAAAATGGGGCACATCCGTAAATTTCTTGACCGCAAGGACAAGGTCAAGGTCACGGTGATGTTTCGAGGCCGGGAAATTACGCTGTCAGACCGTGGAAGAGCACTGCTGCAGCAAATTGCCACCGAACTTGAGGAGATCGCCGTTGTGGAGCAATATCCCAAGTTCGAAGGGCGAACCATGATGATGGTGCTTGCTCCCAGATCCCAGGCGGTGACACCCGGCCAATGACGGGTTGCTTCACCGGCTCTCGGGTTCAGGCCATGATCCGCACGAAAAGAAACAGATCATCTCAACAGTTGGCGTGAACGCTGGTCTTCCGTTCACGCCATCGGTTTTTGAGATGCGTTTTTCACCCGATTATTAAATTCAGAATGACAATCTATTTTTTGTTCAAGGAGAGAAAGCATGCCGAAAATTAAAACCAACCGGGCGGCCGCAAAACGGTTCAAGAAGACCGGGTCCGGCCGGTACACGTTTTCAAAGTCTCACCACAGTCACATCCTGACTACCAAGTCCCGGAAACGCAAGCGCTCCCTGAAGAAAATGCAGCTAATTAAAAAGAGCGACATGAGAGAAATCAGGCTGCTTTTGCCCAACGGTTGACTGACGGTCAATAAAAATCTATGATACAGGTTTCACCGAATGGAGGCATTTGAGAAACGATTCAGGTGCGGGTGGCGCGGTGGTCCTGTTAGCAAGGAGATGAATCATGCGAATTAAAAGAGGCTTCAAGGCGAGAAGACGCCGCCAGAAAGTCTTAAAACTGGCCAAAGGATATCGCGGCGGACATAGCAAGCTGTTTCGGACCGCGGCAGACACAGTCGACAAGGCCCTCAACTATGCCTATCGGGATCGCAAGCAGCGGAAGCGCCAATTCCGTCGGCTGTGGATTGCACGTATCAACGCAGCCGCGCGCATGAACGATCTTTCCTACAGCCGGTTCATCAGCGGCCTGAAAAAGGCCGACGTGAGCCTGGACCGGAAGGTGCTCGCTGATCTTGCCATATCCGATCCCGCTGGATTTTCCCAGATTGCCGCGCTGGCGTCACAGCAGGGTTAAGCCGGGTTGACCTGTCGCGGTGAATGCCGCACGAATTGTTATCCTCCTGCCGACCCCCCTCATTCGAACCGAGAAAGCGACCGCACGCCTCGTCCCGCTACGGCGGGACCGAGGGACGGCGGCAATCGAATTACAAATATAGAGCGACGATCGTGGAAAACACATTAGAACGGATATATGCGGAGGCCATGGAAGCGCTGGCATCGGCGACCGATGTTGATGCGGCGAGCGATGTCTCCACCCAGTACCTCGGCCGGAAGGGGCACATTACCCTCTATTTGAGAAACATCGCCAGCCTTCCCGTCGAGGAGCGGCCCCAGGCGGGAAAGCGGGCCAATGAAATCAAACGGTCACTGGAAAGTGAATTCAAGAACACCTTGACCCGCCTGGCGGAAGCGTCCAAAGCGGCAACGGACCGCATCGATGTGTCCCTGCCGGGCCGAGTGCCCGAAAAAGGATCGCTCCATCCCATTACCCAGATTACCAACCGCATTTGCACCATCTTTTCACAGATGGGTTTCGATGTGGTGGAGGGCCCTGAGGTGGAGACGGACTACTACAATTTTGAAGCCCTCAACATCCCCAAAAACCATCCTGCCAGGGACATGCAGGATACCTTTTACGTGTCGGACAATGTCGTCCTTCGAACTCACACGTCACCCACGCAGCCGCGCGTAATGGAAAAGCAGCCGCCGCCGGTGCGTATCATCGCACCCGGCAAAGTGTACCGATGCGATTCCGATTTGACCCATACCCCCATGTTTCACCAGGTGGAGGGGTTGCTGGTGGATCGCCATGTCTCTTTTGCCGACCTCAAGGGGACCCTGACCGCGTTCATTCACCGGATGTTCGATGACCAGACCACGCTGCGGTTTCGACCCAGCTTCTTTCCTTTTACCGAACCCAGCGCCGAAGTGGATATCCGATGCGTGATTTGCAGGGGAAAAGGCTGTCGTGTCTGCGCTCAAACCGGATGGCTGGAAATCCTGGGTTCCGGCATGGTCCACCCGGCGGTGTTTGAAAATATCGGCTACGACACCAGTCGATATACCGGATTTGCTTTCGGTATGGGGGTGGAGCGTATTGCCATGCTAAAATACGGCATCGATGACATTCGGCGCTATTTCGACAATGACTACCGATTCCTGAGTCAATTTTAACGGAGTGCTCCAGAACCCATGAAAGTGAGCTTAAGCTGGCTGAAAGCATATGTGCCCATCGATATGGCGATCCCGGACCTCGCCGAGGCGTTGACCATGGCGGGACTGGAAGTGGAGGCGGTTGAAGACCGCTTTGCCCACCTGGAAACGGTCGTCGTTGGGCAGGTTGCAGAGGTCTTGCCCCACCCTAACGCCGATCGGCTGAAACTGTGCCGCGTGGATGGTGGAGACGGCATGGTGACGGTTGTTTGCGGGGCACCCAATGTCACGCCGGGGGTGCGCGCACCTCTGGCCCGTGTGGGCACACGGTTGCCCGACGGCACGTTGTTGGCCAAGACCGTCATCCGGGGAGAAACCTCCGAGGGCATGCTGTGCAGCGCGGTGGAATTGGGCCTGGGTCCGGACGGTTCCGGTCTTATGTTGCTGGCGGATGAATGTCGACCGGGAACGTCCTTGAAAGCGGCGCTGAAGCTTTTCGACATTACCCTTGAGATCGGTTTGACGCCCAATCGGCCTGACTGCCTGAGCATGATGGGGGTGGCTCGAGAGATTGCCGCCATCCAGGGTGTTAAGATGAACCCGCCGGTATTCAGTCTGCCCGATGCCGAAGGCGATATCAGCGCCTTGACCTCGGTGACGATCGACGCACCGGACCATTGTCCCCGATACGCCGCCAGATTGATAACCCACGTCACCGTGGCGCCATCCCCTTTCTGGCTTCAGGATCGGCTGCGTTCGGTGGGTGTGCGGCCGATCAACAACGTGGTCGATGTAACCAATTTCGTCATGCTGGAGACCGGGCAGCCCCTGCACGCGTTTGATTTTGATCACCTGTCCGATCATCGCATCGTGGTCCGAACGGCTGCGGATCAAGAAGCGTTCACCACGCTGGATCAGAAGATGCGACGGCTTTCCGACCAGGTGCTGATGATCTGCGACGGCGAAAAGCCGGTGGCCATCGGGGGTGTCATGGGCGGATTGAACTCGGAAATCGAAGAGGCCACCACCCGCGTGCTCATCGAAAGTGCCTGCTTCGATCCAATCAGCATCCGTAAGACATCCAAGGCCTTAGGGCTCAATACCGATGCCTCCCACCGGTTTGAGCGGGGCGTGGACCCGGACGGCACCCTTTTCGCTTTGAATCGCGCCGCCGGCCTGATGGCCGAGTTGGGTCAAGGCCGGCTGGTCGATGGGATTATCGATGAAGATTTCAGAACCACGCCCCCCCTGGTGCTCTCTTTGCACGTGCGGGCAACCAATGACCTTTTGGGCACCGATCTGGATCGTGATCGCGTGGCCGCCTTGTTGGAAAGCATCGACTTCGAGGTCCAGGCCGACGGTGAGGAGGGGCTTCAGGTGCGTGTGCCGTCTTTTCGTGTGGATGTGACCCGTCCCCAGGATCTCATGGAAGAGGTGGCCCGGCTATCCGGCTACAACCAAATTCCGACCACCTTCCCCATGTTGCCGGCTCAGGGCACGACCCCTTCCCCAATGATGGTCCGGCGAAACCGGGTCAGGGATATTCTCTGTGGCTTCGGATTTTCAGAGGCCGTTAATTACAGCTTCATCAGCCCTGATTCATGCGACCGAATTCAATTGGATGGCGATGATTCCCGTCGCCACCATATCGCCCTGCTTAATCCAATTTCCGAAGAGCAGTCGGTGATGCGGACCACGCTGGTCCCGGGCATACTGGAAGCGGGTCGGCGCAACATCGCCCGGCAGCAGACCCATCTGCGGCTGTTTGAAATCGGAAAGGTTTTTCTGCCCCAATCGGATGCGCCCCTTCCATTGGAAAAGGAGATGCTCGTCGGTTTATGGACCGGTCGACGTGCCAAGGCCGCATGGCACACCCGGGAAGAGGCCTGCGACTTTTTTGATATAAAGGGTGCCGTGGAAGGTCTGGCGCTTGCTCTGGGGCTCAGCCCACTGTCTTTTACCGCAATGCCCGATGCGCATTGCCGCTACACGCGCGCGGGGCGGACGGCGCAGGCCTTCCACGACGGTCGGATGCTGGGGATTGTGGGGGAGGTGCATGGTGAGGTGGTCAACACATACAGCCTCAAGCAGCCGGCGTTTATATTCGAGCTGGATCTGGAGGCCCTCGGTCGACGGGCAACCGACGCCAAGCAGATGGACCCCATCCCCCGCTTCCCCGCTACCGCCCGGGATATCACCGTTATCGTCGATCAGACGATCGAATCCGGGCGCCTGCTGGATGCGATGGCCCAATTTGGCGAAGAACTGGTGGCGGACATTTACCTGTTTGATGTGTTTTCCGGAGATCCCATACCGGCGGGAAAAAAGAGCGTCTCTTTTCGAGTCGTCTATCGGTCCGCCGAACGAACCTTGGAGGATGAAACCGTCAATGCGCTTCATCACCATCTCACGCATCGCCTGATTACCGAATTTGGTGCGGCATTGCCGGCCTGATCCACCTGAAGCCGTCGGCAGCGTTTCGCCGACATGGATAACCCCGATGAAAGAAGCGGCTTACGGCGCGGTCGAAATACCCGACAAGTTTTACTTCAAGATCGGTGAAGTCAGCGATATCGCCGGTGTTGCACCCTATGTGCTGCGGTTCTGGGAGACAGAATTCAAGCAGATCAAGCCCAAGCGCACCGACGCGGGTCAGCGTCTGTACCGCAAGCAGGATGTGGCGTTGGTCTTAAGGATCAAACACCTTCTCTATCACAGAAAATTCACCATTGAAGGTGCACGGCAACACCTGAAAAAAAAGTCCGACCCGGTGCCGGGGCCGACGCCGGCTGCTGCAGCGCCGGACCTTGCCGAGATCAAGGAGGAACTGATTCGTATCCGGGAATTGATCGACGGCCACCGCTGTTGACCCGACCTCTGTCCCCCGGGTTTCCCGGTCCCTTGGCCGGCATTCGACACATGTTGCCGGAGCGGCTTGATGGAATAGTTAGAAAGATATTGACATCAGATCTAATTTAACTTAATTAAGGTTCCTTGGTGAGCGGGCATAGCTCAGTTGGTAGAGTACAAGCTTCCCAAGCTTGGTGTCGCGAGTTCGAATCTCGTTGCCCGCTCCATTTCAAGTCCGCTTTCGTCTGTTCCGGTAGTGGTCGCTGGAATAAAGGCGGTTTTTCCGCCCGACGTGGTTTGATGGACTGGTAAGTGACGGTATCCATTATCGGTTTGAACGTGGAAACGGGCTGTTTGCCCGTTTTTGTTTTTTTGGTTCGGTGAGAAGATGGTCAAGCGTGCCGGAAAACGGAAACCAACAAGCAGCGCCTCGGTGCCGGTGCGTCGACCGGATCCGGCGGCCTTGAAGCGACAGCGGGCATTTGTTGATTTGGTTGCCCGTCTGGCCGGCCCCCTGTGCAGCGCCGAGGGGATGGAGCTGGTCCATGTGGAGTACCAGCGCGAGCCGGGCGGATTGACCTTGCGTCTCTACCTGGACAAACCCGGCGGGGTGACACTGGACGACTGCGTCGACATCAGCCGCCAGTTGGCAGACATTCTGGATGTGCATACGCAAGATGCACCGCCATATCGGCTGGAGGTTTCATCGCCGGGCCTCGACCGACCGGTGGGAAAGCTCGATGATTTTACGCGTTTTTTGGGTCATCGGGCGAGAATTCGCCTGGCGGCTGCCGTGAACGGTCGAAAAAATTATACCGGTGTGCTGGCCGGGGTGATCGACGACATGGTTCAGCTGCAGGTGGATGGCGAGACGGTTAGTCTGAACCATAAGGATATTACACGGGCGCGGCTGATTAACTATAATGGAGAACGCTGATGTTTATCGCAGATATCAAACGTGTGGTGGAACAGGTAAGCCGGGACAAGGGCATCGATGTGGAAATTCTAATCCGCGCCCTGGAAGAGGCGTTGCGTTCTGCGGCCAGAAAAAAATTTGGCAGCAAGGTCGACATTGAGGCGCAGTACAGTCCCGACACGGGCGAGATCGAGGTCTTCCAGTTTAAAGAGGTGGTGATGGAGGTGACCGAGCCGGACCTGCAGATCAGCCTGGCCGAAGGGCGCAAGCTCGACCCCGACTGTGAGGTCGGCGACAGTCTCGGTACAAAAATGGACACATCAAGCTTCGGCCGGATTGCTGCGCAATCCGCCAAGCAGGTCATTATCCAGAAGATGAAGGATGCAGAGCGGGATGCGGTATACTCCAGCTACATTGACCGTAAAGGTGAAGTGATCAACGGCATCGTTCAACGGGTGGACCGGGGCAATATCATCGTCAACCTGGGTAATACCGAAGCCATACTGCCGACCCGGGAGCAGATTCCCCGGGAAAACTACCGGCGAGGAGACCGGATCCGTGCCCTGATCTTCGATGTGCTCTATGATACCCGAGGGCCTCAAATCGTGCTTTCGCGAACGCACCCCGACCTGCTGATCAATCTTTTTAAAACCGAAGTTCCCGAGATCAGCGAGGGAATTGTGGAAGTCAAAGGGGCTGCCCGGGAGCCGGGCGTCCGAGCCAAGTTTGCCGTTTCTTCACATGATTCAGACATCGACCCGGTGGGCGCTTGCGTGGGTATGAAGGGCAGCCGGGTGCAAAATGTGGTGCAGGAACTTCGAGGTGAAAAGATTGACATTATCACCTGGCATGTGGATGCGGCCAAATATGTATGCAACGCCCTGGCGCCTGCGGAAATTTCCAGGGTGATTATCGATGAAGAAAACAATGCCATGGAGGTCATCGTTCCCGATGAATTCCTCTCTGTTGCCATCGGCAAACGAGGCCAGAACGTACGCTTGGCCTCCAAGCTGACCGGCTGGCATCTGGACGTCAATTCTGAGTCCAAATACGATGAAATGATGAAGATGGGTTACGAGTCACTGGTCAATATTCCCGGCGTCGGCAGCAATCTGGCTGATGCCTTCTTCGAAAAGGGAATTTATTCAGCAGAAGAGCTGGCTGAATCCGTGGTTGAAGAATTGATTGAGATCCGTGGAATCGGACAGGAAAAGGCAGTGGCGCTTATCGAAAATGCCCGGCAGTATGCCATCGAGGCCGCCAAGGCGGCGGAATCCCGGCGCTTGGAGGAGGCGGCCCAAGCCGCTGAGGAAGCGACGCGGGCCGCTGAGGAAGCGACAGGGGCCGTTGAGGAAGCGACAGGGGCCGTTGAGGAAGCGACAGGGGCCAAAGCAGAAGACGAGGCGATGCCGGCCGACATGCCAGCGGATGAATCGAATGCGGAACCGGCTTCCGGTGCCGAAACCCTGGAAGCGGATCAATAGCGATCAGGGTGCGGATACGACAACAGGGCGACAACTGCTTATAACCAGATTTGGGGGGAATGGATGGCAAAAATCAGAGTATATGAATTTGCCAGAGATCTTAACATGACGAACAGGGAACTCTTGGACAAAATCCGGGACCTTGATATCGACGTCAGCAGCCATATGAGTTCTCTGGACGAAGATGTGGTGGCAAAGGTCAAATCGGCGCTTTTCGGCGAAAAGGACGATCAACTCGAGGAAAAGCGGGTACGGCCCACCGTGATCCGGCGGCGCAAGGTTGTCGCACCTCCGGAACCGGTTGCCCCCGAGGTCGATTCCGCTTTGGCCGCCGAACCGGAATCTCCTGTCGCTGAGACGGAAAAAAATGCGCCGGCAGCGGTCGACGTAAAACCATCGCCGGCTAAAAAGCCCGCGGTGAAAAAGCGCAAGCCAGCCCCATCCGCCAAAATCATTGCAACGCCCAAGACGGAAAAACCCGAAGCGCCCCCGGCAGCGTCGGAACCTGAGCAGGTTGAACGGCCATCGGATGCCGCCGCGGCAGCCCCTGTATCATCGGAATCGGATGCGTCAACTGCCGACGCAAAAACACCGGTCGACGAAGCGGCAGCCCCCCCTGCCGGCGCGACCGATGATGATTCGGCCGCCGGTGAGCCCGTTTCCGTGCCGCCATCCGCCGAGGAAACGCCCCAGGCACCCGTGGCAAAGGCCAAGAAAAGCAAGAAAGAGGCAGCGGCCAAAATTATCAAGTTGCCGACCAAGCCCAAAATTGCACCGACGCCGGCGACGCGCATTGCACCGGCGGGGCCACCGTTTCGACCGTCTTTGGAGAAACCGGAAACCGCCGATGCACCGGTCACCGCCAAGGACAAGAAAAAGAAGGGGTGGCGAAAAAAGGATGACGAAACCGATGGTATCCGGTTTAGCAAAAAGAAGGGCGGTTTTCGCAAGCGGGAGATCGTCGAGGGCGCAGCGCTTTACAGCGGCAAAATGCGTGGGCGGAAGGGTCGAAAGGGCAGCAAACTCAGAGCCATGCCGGCCGGCCAGAAAACCCAGATCACCACTGCCAAAGCCATCAAGCGGCGGGTGAAGGTTGATGAGACCATCGTGCTGTCTGAACTGGCCAAGCGTATGGGCATCAAGGCCAACGAAATGATCGTCAAACTCATGGGCATGGGCGTTATGGCCACGGTGAATCAGACCATCGACTATGACACGGCGGTTCTGGTGGCCGGTGAATTCGACTATGAGGTGGAACGGGCGTCTTTCGAAGAAGACTTGATTCTGAAGAAAACCGAGGCGGATGATCCCGAAAAGCTGGTCTCCCGGCCCCCCGTGGTGACCATCATGGGCCACGTGGACCACGGCAAGACATCCCTGCTTGACGTGATTCGCAAAACCCGGGTGACCGAAGGCGAAGCGGGCGGTATTACCCAGCATATCGGTGCGTATCATGTTGAGACCGAAAAGGGTGTTATCGTTTTTCTGGATACGCCGGGCCATGAGGCCTTCTCGGCCATGCGTTCGCGCGGGGCCAAGGTGACCGACATCGTCGTGCTGGTGGTTGCCGCCGATGACGGGGTGATGCCCCAAACCGTCGAGGCGATCAATCACTCCAGGGCTTCCGGGGTGCCCATTATCGTGGCGGTCAACAAGATGGATAAGCCGGATGCCGATCCGGATCGGGTTCAGCGTGAACTCAGCGAACACGGCCTGATGTCGGAAGCCTGGGGCGGCGATGCCATTTTTGTCATGGTGTCGGCCAAAAAGAATACCGGAATCGACGAACTGCTTGAAATGATTTTACTTCAGGCGGAAATACTGGAGCTCAGGGCCAATCCGGACAAACTGGCCAGCGGCCACGTGGTCGAGGCCAAACTGGATTCAGGACGCGGGCCTGTGGCTACCGTTCTGGTTCAGGAGGGCACGCTGCGTGCCGGCGATTCGATTGTCTGCGGCATGCATTATGGAAAAATCCGTGTGCTTCAGGACGATTTAGGCCGCACGGTGGAATCTGCGGGCCCGTCCATGCCGGTGGAAATTGTGGGCCTCTCCGGCGTGCCCATGGCCGGCGATGAACTGGTGGCGCTGGCAGATGAGAAGGATGCGCGCCAGGTGAGTCAGCACCGCACCCAGAAACAGCGCTCCAAGGAGCTGGCCAAGACGAATCGACTGAGCCTGGAGGGGTTGTTCGAAAAGATGCAGAAGGGCGAGGTCAAGGATCTGAACCTGATCATCAAGGCGGACGTGGATGGCTCCATCGAAGCGTTGAGAGACTCCCTGGTCAAGCTTTCCAACGAGGAGGTCAGCATCAACGTGGTCCACGCGGCCACCGGCACCATTACCGAGTCGGACATATCCCTGGCCGCGGTCTCCGATGCCATCATCATCGGCTTCAACGTCCGGCCGAATGCAAAAGTGCAGGAAATGGCCGCCGAAGAGAATGTGGACATGCGCTTCCACAATATCATCTACAATGTCATCAAAGAGGTCAAGGATGCCATCGTGGGCATGATGGAGTCCACCTTCGAGGAGCGGGTGCTCGGTCGTGCCGATGTCCGGCAGACCTTCCATGTACCCAAGATCGGCACCATTGCCGGTTGTTATGTCACCGACGGCAAGATTCAACGGGGGCAGCTCATGCGCCTGGTCCGGGACGGCATCATCACTTACGAAGGTAAAAACAACAGCCTGCGTCGGTTCAAGGATGATGTAAAGGAAGTCCAGTCCGGCTATGAATGCGGCATCAGCATCGAAAATTTCAATGATATCAAGGTCGGTGACGTGATCGAGAGTTACTACCTGGAAGAGATTCGTCCGGAAGTGGAGTGATGAACGGCAATGGTCGTCGGTGTCGGACACATGGTTTTCAGGATCTATCCGTGCCGCTCCTTGAAAGAAAAACGCAAGGTCGTCAAGGCTATCGTTGCCCGCATCCATAACCATTTTAACGCGTCGGTGGCCGAGGTGGCGGACAACGACATCTATCAACGGGCGGTCATCGGTGTCAGCCTGGTTGGCAGCGACCGCCGTATGATCAATGCCAAACTGGATAAAGTGTTTAATTTTGCAGACAGTCTCGGGCTGGCGGAAATGATCGACGCCCAGATGGAAATCATCTCCCTGTAGTCGGCAGATCCGCAAGCGTCCACAGGCTCAGGGGTCAACAGGTAACCAACGTGGCAACCCGATCATTTAATCGCGCGGAAAGAGTCGGCGGGCAGGTGCAGAAAGTGCTGGCCGGTCTTATTCGAAAGGGCATCAACGACCCACGGCTGGCCCATGCCACCATCACCGGCGTGACCCTGAGCCGTGATCTGCGGATTGCCAAGGTATACGTGACCGCCCATGGTGATGCCCATGGTGAACAGGCCCTCTTGGCCGGGTTCCAAAGCGCCAAGGGGTTTATCAAGCGGGAGCTGGCCAGAGAGCTAAAACTCAGGTACATGCCGGAGTTGAAATTTTTTTACGATGCGTCGTTTGACTATGGGGCCCACATCAACCGGGTACTGAAAACCATTCAACTCAATGATGAAACAAACAATCCAACAGCTGACGACCAGTAGCCGCGTTCTGCTGGCATCCCATGCCAATCCGGACGGCGATGCCATCGGCTCCCTGCTGGCCATGGGTCTTGCTCTTGAACGACTGGGGCGCGAAGTGACGCTTTACAACGAGAGCGCTATCCCCGCCGTGTATCGGTTTCTGCCCTCGGTGGACCGCATCCAGAAACAGCTGGCGGATCCGGAACGCTTCGATACGGCCGTATTGCTGGACTGCGGGGGGGTGGATCGCGTTGGATCTGCCGTTGAGGCCATCGCCGCCGTGCCGGTCATTGTCAACATCGACCACCACGCCACCAATACCCGTTTCGGGCAATATCATCTGGTGGATGTGAATGCCTGCGCCACGTCAGAGATCGTCTATCGGTTGATTCAATCCATGGGCCTTGAAATGAACCTGGCCATGGCGACGGCGATCTACACCGGTATCCTGACGGATACGGGGTCCTTCCGGTTTTCCAACACCAACCGGGCGGCCTTTTCCATTTGCGAAGCCATGGTGGCTGTCGGGGTCAGGCCGTCGATCGTTGCCCAGCATGTATATGGTACCTACTCCCTGGGGCGGATCAAGCTGCTCAACCTGGCCCTGGATTCAATTGAGATATCCAATAATGGGCGCCTCTCCATCATGACGGTTACCCGGGAGATGCTGTCAGATACCGGCACCCAACCTGAGGATGCAGATGGCCTGATCAATTATGCCCGACGGATTCAGGATGTAAAGGTCGCTGCCCTTATCCATGAGTTGGAAAACGGCAATGGCCTGTCCAAGGGCCGGAAACGGTTCCATGTGAGTCTGCGATCGGATGGCAGTGTGGATGTCTCCCGCATCGCTTCGGGTTTCGGAGGCGGCGGTCACGCCGCTGCCGCCGGATTTTCCGTGGAGTCCAGTCTGGCTGAACTGAAGAAGACCATATACAGCCTGTCCGAGGGTTTTGGCGGGACATGGCACCTGAATTGAATGGAATTGTCGTGGTCGACAAACCCAAGGGGATTTCATCAGCCGGGGTCGTCGCCCGGGTCAAGGAACTCTTCGGGGTTAAAAAAGTGGGTCATACGGGGACGCTGGACCCCTTTGCCACCGGTGTCCTGATCTGCTGCATCAACCAGGCGACCCGGCTTTCCCAGTTTTTTCTCAAAGGCGACAAGGTCTACGAGGCGGAATTGGTTCTCGGTAGCATAACAGACACCCAGGATGCGACGGGAACCGTAATCGAACGGCATCCGTTGAACGGGGTGTCTGCGGAACAGGTCCATGAAATGGCGGCGCGATTTGTGGGAACCATCTCTCAGGTTCCCCCTGTCTATTCGGCCTTGAAACATCAGGGGACACCGCTTTATAAATTGGCCCGTCAGGGATCGCCCGTGGAAAAGCCCGCCCGGTCGGTCCGGATTAACCATTTGGAGATACTCGAGGTCAATCTGCCGGCGGTTCGATTCTCAGTGTCCTGCTCATCCGGCACCTATGTCCGCACGCTGTGTGCCGACATCGGCCGGAACCTGGGCTGCGGCGGGCACCTCAACGCCCTTTGTAGAAAAGCCAGTTGCGGCTTTGGCATCGAGGCCGCTTTCAGCCTCGAGAAGCTGGCGGAATTCAGGCTGCAGGGCCGGTTGGGCGAATCGGTGATCCCCATGAATGAGGCGCTGCCATTTATGCCTGCTGTGGTGGCTGATAACGGGCTGGCCAAAAGAATTCGCAACGGCATGAAACTGTCGGAATCTGACCTTCCCATTCCGCCGCGGGGGTCTGACCAGGGGGTGTTCAAGGTGGTTGACGCGCACGGCCGCCTGATTGCCGTTCTAGCCGAATCGCCGGCAACAGGCAGCGTTAATTATTGTTGTGTTTTTTCGGCGTAAAGGTGATATTTACTCGATAACCATTTGAAGGAGGACGAAACATTGGCGTACACAGCGGAAACCAAAAAGGAACTCATTGAAAAATATAAACAGCACGACTCCGACACGGGTTCTCCGGAAGTCCAGATCGGTCTGCTTACGCATCGGATTTCCTACCTGACCGAGCACCTAAAAGTGCACAAAAAGGATCACCATTCTCGTCGCGGATTGCTGATGCTGGTCGGCAAGCGTCGTCGACTGCTCAACTACGTCAAGGGCAATGATGTCCAGCGCTATCGTTCTATTATCGAAACACTTGGGTTGCGGCGCTAAAGTGAAGCGAAACGGCAACGAACTGTTGCTGGAACCCTTGATGCCGGTTTGACGGGTGCGGCCACCCACAATCTCGTTGCTGCCGGGGGTACAGCTGCCCCTGCAGCCCCGTTTTTGGGCCATCGACCTGACCAACGGCAATTTTACAGGCAATGGTATCGGTTTTATCCGTTGCCGGAATATTATCGGGAGAAAGAATTCTAATGGAATTTACATTCAAGGCGAATGTCGGGGGCAAGTCCCTGAGCATTCAGGCTGGCAAGGTTGCCAAGCAGGCATCCGGATCGGTTGTGGTTCAATACGGCGATACGGTGGTTCTGGTAACGGCGGTCTCCGCCAATAACGAGAGAGATGTCGATTTTCTGCCCCTTTCCGTGGAATACCAGGAAAAGATTTACGCGGCCGGTCGAATCCCAGGCAATTATTTTAGAAGGGAGATCGGACGACCCAGCGAGAAGGAAACCCTCACTGCCCGGTTGATCGATCGACCCATTCGGCCGCTGTTTCCCAAGGAGTACCGTTTCGAGACCCAGGTGATTGCCACGGTGCTGTCCATGGACCAGGAGAACGATGCGGACATGCTGGCCATGGTGGGCGCATCGGCGGCCCTGGAAATCTCGGATATCCCTTTTGCCGGCCCCATTGCCAGTGTTCGTGTGGGACGCATCGACGGTCAATTTGTGGCCAACCCGACCCTTTCCCAGATGGTGGAGAGCGACATCAATATCATTATCGCCGGATCACGCACGGGTGTGGTCATGGTGGAGGGCGGCGGTGATGTGGTGGGTGAGGCGGACATGCTGGAGGCTATTTTCTTCGGCCACGAGGCCATTCAACCCATCATCGACATCCAGGAACAGCTGAAGGCGGAAATCGGCAAACCCAAACGGCCCTTTACCCCGCCGGAAAAAGATCCGGCCCTGGTGGCGATGATACGGGAAAAGGCCACTGCACTGTTGCGCGAGGCCCTGATTATCCCCGAGAAGATGATGCGGTACGATGCCGTGCGAACCGTCAAGACCCAAATCGTCGACGCATTGAGCGAGGAGATGGCGGATCGGCGCGGTGAGATCAATGCCATTCTTGGCGATCTCCAGAAGCAGATCTGCCGGGACATGATTCTCAAAGAGGGTCGTCGCATCGATAACCGGCGGTTCGACGAGATCCGACCCATCACCTGCGAGGTGGGGGTGCTGCCCCGTCCCCACGGCAGCGCGCTGTTTACCCGCGGCGAGACCCAGGTGCTCGGCATCCTGACCCTTGGCGCGGGCGGCGACGAACAGCGGGTGGAGACCCTCAGCGGTGAGGAGAACCGACCCTTTATGCTTCACTACAATTTCCCCCCCTACTCGGTGGGGGAGGTCAAGCGTGTGGGATCCCCCAGCCGGCGTGATATCGGCCATGGCGGCCTCTCCACCCGCGCCATCGAACGGGTGCTTCCGGACAAGGAGGATTTCGATTACACGATTCGGATCGTTTCCGAGGTGCTGGAGTCCAACGGCTCTTCATCCATGGGAACCGTCTGTTCCGGGATACTGGCGATGATGGACGGGGGCGTTCCGATCAAGGCGCCGGTGTCAGGTATTGCCATGGGGTTGGTGAAAGCGGGTGACCAGGTGGTGATCCTTTCCGACATCCTGGGCGACGAAGATCACACCGGCGACATGGATTTCAAGGTAACCGGCACCGCCGAGGGCATCACGGCCCTTCAGATGGACATCAAAATTCATGAGCTTTCCCGGGACATCATGCGCAAGGCCCTGGAGCAGGCAAAAGCCGGCCGGCTGCACATTCTGGACAAGATGCTTCAGGCGCTGGCCGCCCCCCGCGCGGAGATTTCTCCCTTTGCACCGAAAATCATCGCCATCAAAATAAACCCGGACAAGATTCGCGACATCATCGGTCCCGGCGGAAAGGTGATCCGTGCCATTCAGAGCGAAACCAACACCAAGATCGAGATCGACGACAGTGGTTTGGTGAAGATTGCCGCCACATCGGCCGAAGACGGTGAGGCCGCCCGACTGCAAGTGGAAACCTTGACCATGGAGCCCGAAGTGGGTGCCATTTACGAGGGAAAAGTGGTCAAGACCACGGATTTCGGCGCTTTCGTCCAGATTGTTCCCGGCACCGATGGACTGGTGCACATCAGCCAGCTGGCCAACCACCGCGTTGGCAAGGTGACCGACGTGGTCAAAGAGGGGGACACCCTGAAAGTCAAAGTCCTTGAAATTTCAAAGGACGGCAAGATCCGACTCAGCCACAAGGCCGTTTTGGAAGATGAGCGTGGATCCGACGGTCAATAAAACCATCCTGCCTAACGGGGTGCGCATCGTTTCCATGACCATGCCCCACGTTCGCTCCGTCTCCATGGGGGTTTGGGTTCACGTGGGGGCCCGTGACGAAACCGATGCCGAGAGCGGTCTGTCTCATTTCATCGAGCACATGATTTTCAAGGGCACGGTTCGGCGCAGTGCGTTTCAGATCGCCAAGGAGTTCGATGCCATCGGCGGCCAGACGAATGCCTTTACCTCCATGGAACACACCTGCTACCATGCGCGGGTGCTGGACACCCATCTGGAAATCATGGTGGATATCCTCTCCGACATTTTCCTCAATTCGATTTTTGATGAAAGGGAAGTTGCCCGGGAGCGGCCGGTGATTGCCCAGGAAATTGGCATGATAGAGGACAGCCCCGAGGAATGGGTCCACACGATGATGGGTCCCGCTTTTTGGGGCGGTCATCCGCTGGGACGTTCCATTCTCGGTTCCAGGGAGAATATTCAGGCCTTCGACAGCAAGACCATCAAGGGCTTTTTCAAGCGGCTCTATCAGCCCGATCGGATGGTTGTCGCTGCTGCCGGTAATGTGGCTCACGATCATCTTGTAGAGCGGGTGGGCCCCGTTTTTTCAACCATCGCCGCCGGCAACGGGTTTGCCCCCCGGTGTGTGCCGGCCACCGGTGGTGGTATCCAACTGAAGCACCGGGACCTTGAACAGTCGCACATCTGCCTGGGCATGAATGGGGTGTCGGTGGCCGACCCCCGCCGTTTTGCCGCCTCGCTGATCAACACCATTTTCGGCGGCAACATGAGTTCCCGGCTTTTTCAGCTCATCCGTGAGCAGCGGGGGCTTGCCTATTCCATTTACTCATTTTTGACCGCTTTTGCCGATGCTGGTATGCTCGGCGTTTACACGGCGGTTGCTCCCACGGACCTTGATGTCTGCGTCAATTTGATCATGGAACAGATCCGGCGGTTGAAGCGGGAGCCGGTATCGGACAGTGTGTTGGCGGATGCCAAGGCGTTCACCAACGGCAACCTCCTCATGGCCGCGGAAAGCCCGGACAACCAGATGGTCCGATTGGCTCAAAACGAATACTGCTTCGGTCGGGCCATTCCTATCGCGTCGGTGATCGACGCCATCGATGCCGTCACGGCGAATGACCTGCTAGGTCTGGCCAACGACCTCTGGAGCGACGGCAGTGCCGCCCTGACCATGCTCGGGCCCGGTGTTGACCGGACCGACCTTTCCGGAATACTGAAGCTTTAGCGGACGCATATGCACCCTTCCCCATCGATCGAGCTACTCCGGCTGGATCCTGAAAAAAATCAGGATATCCCTCTGCCCCGCTACATGACCGCCCAGAGTTCCGGTATGGACATCTGCGCCGCGCTGAGCGATGACCTGGTGCTGGAGCCGGGTCGTCTCAGCTTGGTGCCTACCGGGTTCGCCATGGCCCTTCCCGACGGCTTCGAAGCCCAGATCCGACCCCGTAGTGGGCTGGCGGTCAAACACGGCATCAGTATTATCAATGCGCCGGGAACCATAGACGCCGACTATCGGGGAGAAGTCAAGATCGCCCTCATCAACCTGGGTCAAGAACCGGTGACCCTCAAACGGGGAGATCGTATCGCCCAGATGGTGATCCAGCAGGTTTGCCGGGTCCGGATCAACGTCGTCGAACAACTCAACGACACCGACCGGAGCGCCGGCGGATTTGGGCATACGGGGCGATGACCATGCAACCTTCCAATGAACGGGAAGCGGCGGGCCAAGACGATGGCTGCCGCCTGTCGGTTTGTGTATTGGCCAGCGGCAGCCGGGGAAATGCCACCTACATCTCCGATGGCCGTACCGCCATTTTAATCGATGCTGGTCTGTCCGGGGTGGAGATTCAGCGGCGGATGGCCCGTAAAGGCTTGGATCCCGGCAGGCTGGACGCCATCCTCGTTTCCCATGAGCATGCCGATCATATCCATGGCGTGGGCGTTCTTTCCCGGCGGTTTGGCCTGACGGTATGCATCAACGATGGAACCCGTCAGGCATCGGGAAACGCATTGGGCAAGCTTCACGGTTTACTCCCGTTTTCATGCGGCCACGCGTTCACCATCGGCAGCCTGGACGTTCACCCCTTTTCCATTTCGCACGACGCCGAAGACCCGGCAGGTTTCACGATTTCATGCAATGGGGCCAAGGTGGGTGTGGCCACAGATCTGGGAATCGCTACCGGCGTGGTGAAAACACACTTGCAGGCCTGTGACATTCTTATCCTCGAGGCCAACCACGACCCCCAGATGTTGATCGACGGACCCTACCCGTGGCCCCTGAAACAGCGCATCCGCGGCCGCAGCGGCCATCTGTCCAATGACGACACCGCCCTGCTGCTGGAGGTGCTCCAGCATGACCGCCTGGCCCATGTGATTCTGGCCCATTTGAGTGAGGAGAACAATACGCCGGAAAAAGCCAGACAGGCGGTAAGGACCGTGCTGAACGGTGCCGGCGTCAGGCTTCATGTGGCGTCCCAGGCAGCAGGCAGCACCGTCCTGACCCTGCGATAAGTTCACGCGGTACGGCGCGGGCGTCCCTCGATCGATACGTCAGATCGGTGCTCGAACGCTTCCACGCGTGAAAAAAGCCGCCTGACGCGGTCAGGCTTTTTGTGTCGCGATCTGATTGTTGATGAACCCGATAAAGGCCTGGCACAAGGGAGAGATGCTTCGCTGATTGTGCTGGGTGAGGTAGAAGGCCCGCTTGAGATTCAGGCCGTCGATGGCCAGTGCTTTCAATTTTCCCGCCGCTACATCGTCGGACACCGCGATGGCCGAGAGAATGGATACCCCCATCCCGCCCTTGATCCCCTGGCGGATCGCCTCGGTGCTGCCGATGCGCGCCACCACGTTCAACTCGTTGAAATTCAGACCCGCCTCGGAAAAGCTGGCCTGAATGGATTTGAGGGTGCCCGATCCGGGTTCACGGATGATAAATGGCTCTGTAAACAGCTGTTTGGTTGATACCCTTTTTTTTTCGGACCACCGGTGATCGGCTGCCACCACCAGGCACATTTCATCATCAACCAAATGGGTCTGCAAAATGCTCTTATTGTTGGATACGGCACCCACCACACCCATTTCCAGATCCCCGCGCTGTATCGCATCGATGATCTGGCGGGTATCGGCAATGGTGAGGGTGACGGTGACTTCCGGAAAACGTGCGGTGAAGCCGCCGATGATCGCCGGCAGCACGAAAGCTCCGGGGATCGTGCTGCCACCCAGATTAAGACTGCCTTTGACCTGGCCCATGAGCTCGGCCATGGCGCTGTCGGCTTCATCGCGCAGGGCGATCATCCGTTTGGCGTAGCGATAGAGGAGACGCCCGGCCTGGGTTGGCAGGACCTCCCTGGACAGGCGGTCGATGAGACGGCAATCGAAGTGATCCTCCAGATCTTTGATATGGCTGGAGACGGTGGGTTGGGAGAGGTGTACCGCCCGACCCGCCCGCGAAAAGCTTTTCAGGTCCACCACCTTGCAGAAAATTTGAAGCTGCCACAGGTCCATGGCTTAACAGCCGAATTTGATTTTAATTCGTTGATTGACGCCGGGGGGCACCATGTCCGAGACGTCGCCACCGAAGCGGGCGGCCTCCTTGATGATGGATGAACTGGTAAAAATCCAGCGCAGGCCGGTCATCAGAAAGACCGTTTCGACCTCCCGGTTGAGCTTTCTGTTCATCAGCGCCAGCTGGAATTCATACTCGAAATCGGACACGGCCCGCATACCCCGCAGAACAGCGTTTGCATTCCGCTTCTGGGCGTAGTCCACCAGCAGGCCATCGAAGGTGTCAAATTCAATATTGTCGATGCCTGACATGGATTCCTCGAGCATTTCAAGGCGTTCTTCGACGGTGAACAGCGATTGCTTGCCTGGGTTGAGCAGAATGGCGATGATAATGCGGTCGAACAGTTTCAAGCCGCGTTTGGCAATATCGATGTGCCCATTGGTAACCGGATCGAAGGATCCGGGATAGATGGCGATACGTTGCATGAAAACTCCCGGCGAATGAAAAACGAAAAGGGGATCGAATGGCGTTGAACGGTTGTCGGGAACGGTCTATAGCATGGTATCCATAAAAGAAACAAGGGTTTTCCCGAATCGGCGCTGGTCGCTCAGGATCAGCCTGCCTATGGGTTGGATGATGGGCTCCCTGCGGCTGTGTTCGATGACCACACGGGCGCCCGCGGTCAGTGCGCCGCATGACACAAGCCCGGCCAAGGCGGGGGATACGGCATTGGTTTCATAGGGAGGATCCATGAAGACCAGGTCGAAGGCATCGCGCTCCGGTGTCAGGCAGTTGAGGTTTTTCAGGATATTCCATCGGATCACGCGGGTACAATTTTCCAGTCCCAGTTCCCGGATGTTGCGCCGGATGGCCGAAAGGGCCGCTTTGGCCCGATCCACAAAGACGGCGGATGCGGCGCCCCGGCTCAATGCCTCGATGCCCAGGGCACCGGTACCGGCAAACAGATCCAGCACCCGTTTGGTCTGGATGCTGCCGGCCAGGATGTTGAACACGGACTCTTTGATTCGATCGGCCGTAGGCCGGGTGGCCATGCCGTCAGGGGCCGTCAACCGCCGGCCTTTCAACATCCCGCTGATCACTCTCATTTCTTTTTAACCGCCATCAACGAACGTATATATTTTGGTTTTACACCGATGGCTTTTGCAGTTTTGCCCACATCATTGTCGTGGACGGCCAGTTTTTTACGGACGTACTCGGCCTCGAAAGCGACGCGGGCCTGATCCATGCCTTCAATGGAAAAAAGCTCGCTCGCAGCGGTTTTCGGGTCGAGGAGGTTAGCGGGTAGATCTTTGATGGTGATGGTGTCTTTTTGAACCATGATGGCCAGTCGCTCGATGAGGTTTTTCAGTTCCCGGACGTTGCCCGGCCAGGGGTATTTCGTCAAGATGTCTAACGCATTGGCGGCAATCGTCTTGCGCTTCTCACGGTTGGCGGCGGCGGCCTCGGCCAGAAATATTTCAGTCAGGGCGGGAATGTCTTCGGCCCGGTCCCGCAGGGGCGGGACGTCGATGGGGACCACGTTGAGGCGGTAATACAGATCTTCCCTGAAACTTCCGTTTTCGATCTCCGCCTCCAGATCCTTATTGGTAGCTGCGATGACACGGACATCCGTTGTCAACGCCCGGCCACCGCCTACCCGTTGAAATTTTTTCTCATCGAGGACCCGCAGGATTTTGGCTTGGGTGACCAGGCTCATGTCGCCGATCTCGTCCAGAAAAATGGTGCCGGTGTTGGCCAGTTCGAACTTGCCCCGTTTTTTGGTGCTGGAGCCGGCAACGGCGCCTTTTTCGTGTCCGAACAGCTCACTTTCGATAAGCGTTTCGGGAATCGCGGCACAGTTGACATCGATCATCGGGGATTCGGCGCGATGGCTCAACTGGTGGATGGTTCTTGCCACCAGTTCCTTGCCGGTGCCATTTTCCCCTTTGATGAGCACCCACGATTCGGTGGGGGCAACGGTGGCGATCTGCATCTTCAGCGCCTGAACCGGTTCACTGCTGCCGCTGATAGAGTGTTTCTCGATGGTTTTTTTGCGCAGGTAGCGGTTTTCTTCCTCCAGGCGGCGGAAGTTGAGGGCGTTGTTGATGGCAACGATGACCTTGTCAATATTCAGGGGTTTTTCGATGAGATCGAAGGCGCCCAGTTTGGTTGCTTTGACGGCAGTTTCCACATTGCCATGGCCGGTGATGATGATCACCGGCAGGGCGGCGCTGGTTTTTTTGATCTCTTTCAATGTTTCCATGCCGTCGATCCCGGGCATCCAGATGTCCAGCAGCACCAGGTCCGGCGCTTCGGTATCGATCATCTTCAAGGCCTCATAGCCATTGTTGGCGGTGATGACCTCGAACCCTTCGTCGGTGAGCAAGCCGCTGAGAGACTGAAGAATCGAGGGCTCGTCATCGACGATCAATATGGAGGGGAACATTGGCGGGCCTCCTTTCAAGCGGTGACCGTCTGCGGGTTCACCGGTTCAGACGATGGCGTATTCCCTGAACCTGCTGGCATTCATGTCAAACAGGCAGTTCGATGACAAATTTTGCCCCTTTGGGCAAATTGTCCTGTACCCGTATCATACCGTTGTGGTCGGTGACAATGGAGTTGACAATGGTCAACCCCAGGCCCATGCCGGCTTTCTTGGTGGAAAAGTTGGGTTCAAAGAGTCGGATTTTGTCGCTGTCGGGGATGCCGGTACCGTCGTCGGCCACTTCCAGGCGGACCAGCTTCAAAATAGGATCATAGGCCGCAGTGATGGCAATGTGACCCTGGTTGCGGACAGCGGCCACGGCGTTGTCAACCAGGTTGATCATGGCTTGCTTGAACTGCTGACGGTCAAGGTTCATCTGGGGTATATCTTCGCCGATTCGGATGTTGAATTCTATATCCGGATGACCTTCCCGGTAAAGGGAAACGGTCTCTTCGATGATGGGTGACAGTTGGCAGGGCTTGGGGTCGGCCGTAGGAAAGCGGGCGAATGTCGAGAACTCATTGACCAGGTTTCGGATCAGTTCGACATGATCGATGATCATGCGGGTGCACTCGTCGAACACCGGTTCGCTGATACGCTCGGAATAACGCCGCTTGAGCCGTTGGGCGGACAGACTGATGGGGGTTAGCGGGTTTTTCACCTCGTGGGCGATACGCCGGGCCACTTCCCGCCAGGCGGCCATTCGCTGCGCTTTTTCCAGTTCCGTGAGGTCGTCGAACACCATGACGATGCCCATGGGGCTGCCTTTTTCATCTTTCAACGCGTTGACATAAACGAGAAAGGTCCGTGGTTGCCTGTTTACCGTGACGCGCAGGGGAATTTCCAGCGTCTGGTCCCGCACCGAAGTGACGCGATCCATGATATCCTCGGTGAACTGGAGGTGATCGGTGATCAGCAACTCCCCATAGTGCTTGTCCAAAATATTACCGGCCTCGAGACTGAGCATCCGCTCCGCCGACTTGTTGAAGGTGGTGATGATACCGTCGGCATCCAGTGTAATGACGCCGGCGGAGACATTTTTCAGTACGATCTCCATGTACTGTCGCCGTGCCTCGATTTCCTGGTTTTGTACGGTGAGTTGTCGGGCGGACAATTCCAGCATCTGACGGCCGGACCTCAAATCCCGCGTCATCTTGTTGAAGGCATCCACCAGGCTGCCAATTTCATCGTCCGCCGCATTGCTGTCGATGGAGACGGTGAGGTCTCCTTCAGCCACCCGCCGGGTGCCGTCGGCCAGTTCCATGATCGGAATGGTGATGGTCTTGGCCAGGTAGAAGCCGAACCATACCGCGCAGAAGATGACCAGTAGGGCCACGATCGAAAGGGTGATAAAGTAGGTACTTTGGATGGGTTTTTTCAGCAGTTTGATCTGCTGATATTCGTCGATTCCTCTGGAGATGGATTCAAGATTCTCCGCCAGGTCCGGTGGGATAAAAAGTCCGAGCACCACATGGGCGGTAGCCGCTTCTGGCGCAACCCCAAAGGGTACGGTTCCGATCGTTCGGAGCAGTTCACCGTCGCCCAGCGTTTCGGTGAGGGTGCGCACGTCCTTTTCGCCGGCGTCTTTGACAAAGGCACCGGGGGGGGCCGCTTCGATGGGGATATTTTCCAGGTCTTTCCCCAGGGCATAGGTCAGACGGTTGTAATTTGCCGAATAGACTTCCACTGCATCAAGGTCGAACTCGCGCTGCACCACCTGCAGGTAGTGATTGAGTTCTTGGCGTTTTTCCGGTTCGGTCAGGGACTTGCGCTGGAGTTGGTAGGAGATCCGTTCCAGGAAAAAGCGCTGGCGGATTTCGTTTTCACGATAAAACTGCTGGCCCACCAGAAGGGATTTCTCCAACGCCTGTTCCACGGGTACATTGAACCAGAATTCGATGCTGTTGGTGATAAAGTTGATGGAAAAGAAAAATAGGATGATGGTGGGCAACAGAGACAGGGCCACAAAGGCCATGACCAACCGGGATCTTAACCGGGCGCCCATGACTTTTCGGCGCCGGGCGTAGAGCAGTTTCACCAGGTTTCGAAACACTAGAAAAATCAACAGGATCAACAGCAGCATGTTGATGTTGATCAGGATGAACATCAAGATGGTGTTGGAAACGGGGATATCTGCACCGAAAGTGATTACCCGGTTTTCCACCAGGGTGAGCACTGCCACCAGTACGATGATGATGAGGGAGAGGACCGCTTCCCGTTTCCGGCGATTGCGTTCTTCGGGCGATAGGGTCTGTTTTGGCGTAGGGCTGCGTTTGCCGAATATCATGTGGGCATATGCGAAAAACGATTCGGTTAATAGATAAAATCGATGGTATACCAGTCGGTTTCAAAATCCCAGAGGGAGAGAAAAAAAAGGACGTTGTGCAAGTAATAGGGCAATGTTACCCGGCTGAGCTGTGCTTTTGCTTCGATTTGGTACTGTTTGCCCTTTTCCAGCAATCCCAGAGCGATCACCTTGAGGCTGTCGATTTCGGTCATGAGTTTTTTGGCCGCATCAAAGGATTGGAGGACCACGGGGCTGTTGCTGTCCCATGAACGGGATACGGCATATTCTTTTTTAAGGCTATTGTATTTAATGGTGTGTGTGATGGTCAGATCCGCCATCTCTTTGTCTAACCACAGGCTTCGGGTTCGGTAAAGCTTGATGAAAAAGGAGAATGATGTCGGCACGCCATTGTTGACCGCATCCTCTATTTTTATTGTGAAGGCGCCGTCCACCGACAGGTATACCAACAGATCATCTCTGGTGTTGGTGACGATGATGTTGGTGAGTGTGGCGTCCTTGGCAATGGCCAATCCATAGGCAGACATAAGCAGGATAACCAGCACAAGAACGCTTGCTGCGCGTTGACCGGATCGGTTCATGGATGTGCCGCTATCATAACGAGGTTGACTAAATGGAAGAAAAAAATACGAAAGAAAAACATACCGGAACCGCTGTAAAATGGCAAGGTGTTTTGCGGCGTGTGGCCGGTTTATAACCGGCGGGTGGTTAGGGTGCAGGTTTCCCAGGAGCCTTTTTCCTTGAAGAATTTCTCCAAAAAGGCATGGTTGAACGCATGACCGGATTTGCTGGCTACCACATGTCCCATGATGGGCATGCCGATGAGGGAAAAATCACCGATGCAGTCCAGTACCTTGTGGCGAACGAACTCGTCCGGATATCGCAATCCGCCCTCGTTGAGGACGTGGTTGCCGTCGATGACCACGGCGTTGTCCAATGAGCCGCCGCGGGCCAGGCCATAGCGCTTCATCATTTCCACCTCGTGCAAAAAACCGAAGGTCCGGGCAGAACAGATCTCTTGCTCGAAGGTTTCATGGTCGATGACAAAGTCGCATGTCTGGGTGCCGATGAGCGGGTGATCGTAGGCGATGGTGCAGGTAATTCTGAATTCGTCGGCCGGATAAACAGTCACGGACTTCCCATCCTCAGAGAGGGAAATGGGCGCGTTGAATTTAAAATAGCATTTGTTCCCCTCCTGGGGAAGGGTTCCCGCTGATTTGATCAGTTGGGTAAACGGGCCTGCGCTGCCGTCCATGATCGGCAGTTCGTAGGCGTCCACTTCGACAATGGCGTTGTCAATGGACATCCCGGTGAATCCAGCCATCAAATGCTCAACCGTGGATACAATACACCCTTCGGCACCGATGACGGTGGCCAGGCTGGTGTCTACGACATTATTGAAATGGGCGGTAACCCCCGGGTGGCCGGGAAGATCGGTGCGGACAAACCGGATGCCGTGGTTGACCGGTGCAGGCTTGATGGTGAGGTTAACGGTATTCCCCGAATGTACGCCGACTCCGGAGCAGCTTGCCGGCGTTCTGATGGTTTGTTGGTGGTTTTTCATTTTACCGATTTTAATCACCCGTTTTTCTTTTGACAACCATTAATTGTTGTTCCATCGGAACAGATTCCGATACAAAACCGTTGTTCAATGCCATCAGGCTTGGTATATGTGTTACCACGCTAAATTTGCACGAAGTAATCAATTGCTATCGAGGGAGGTGGCCTTTGTTGGCCAGGGTGTTAAGCAGCGCCGTCATCGGCATCGATGCCTATCTGGTCGAAGTGGAAGTGGATATCGCCCAGGGGTTGCCGACCTTCACGACGGTGGGTCTTCCGGAAGCGGCGGTCAAGGAGAGCCGGGAACGGGTCAAATCGGCCATCACCAACTCGGGCTATACCTTTCCGGCGGATCGAATCACGGTCAACCTGGCCCCGGCAAACGTTAAAAAGGAAGGGACCGGCTTCGATCTGCCCATGGCGCTGGGAATTCTTTCCGCCACCGGTGTTCTTCCCGAAAAAGCCATCTCCGGTTACCTGTTTTTGGGTGAGCTGTCCCTGGACGGCCGCGTCAAGGCGGTCAATGGTTCCCTGCCCATGGCCATCGCGGCGCAACAGGCAGGGTACCGCGGCATTGTGGTCCCTGCTGATAACGGCAAGGAAGCCTCCGTGGTCTCGAACCTTTGTGTATATCCGGTTCGTACCTTGGGTCAGGTCGTGGATTTCCTCAGGGGGTTCAGCTCTATCCTTCCGCAAAAGATCGACATGAAGGCCGTATTCGATGATCCTGATCGTTCCGGGACGGATTTCGCCGAAGTGATGGGTCAAGAGCATGCCAAGCGGGCATTGGAAATCGCCGCGGCCGGCGGCCATAATGTGATCATGGTGGGTCCTCCCGGATCGGGCAAGACCATGCTGGCACGACGGATTCCCACGATCCTGCCGCCCCTGTCCTTTGAAGAGGCCATCGAAACCACAAAAATTTTCAGTGTCGTGGGGATGCTGAACCGGAACCAGCCACTGGTCACCCGAAGGCCCTTCCGTTCCCCCCATCACACCATTTCAGATGCCGGCCTCATCGGCGGCGGCCACATCCCCAGACCCGGGGAAGTGAGCCTGGCGCACAACGGGGTTCTTTTTCTGGACGAATTGCCCGAATACAAGAAGAATGTGCTGGAGGTGTTGAGACAGCCGCTGGAGGATCTTCAGGTGACGATTTCCCGTGCCGCCTCCACCCTGACGTATCCGTCCAGTTTTATGCTCATCGCTGCCATGAATCCCTGCCCGTGCGGTTATTTTGCCGACCCGCGTCATGCTTGCCGATGCACGGCCCACCAGATTCACCGCTACCGGTCCAAGATTTCCGGACCACTGCTGGATCGCATTGACATCCATGTGGAGGTTCCCGCCGTTGCCTACAAAGACTTAATGGTTGGTGCACAAACCGAACCTTCCGAAATCATCCGGCAGCGGGTGGTGGCGGCGCGGCGGATTCAGGTTCAACGGTTCAAACGCACCAAGATTTACAGCAATGCCCAGATGGCCAGCCGTCATATCCGTGCCCACTGTCGCATCGATGATGATGCCCACGGCCTCTTGGAATCGGCCATCGACCGCCTGGGGTTGTCGGCCAGGGCCTTCAACCGAATATTAAAGATTTCACGAACCATTGCCGACCTGGATGCCAGGGGTGACATCCAGGTTCACCATATTACCGAAGCCATCCAATACCGGAGTCTGGATCGCACCCGGCAGAATCTCTGATTTTCGGGCACCTGGGAGAAAATGAAGCCTTTTGACCTGCAGTCGTTATCTGAAAAAGTGAGAAATGTTCTCGAAGCCCCGGACTGAGGGCGGTCAGTATTTCAAGATCAGTCCGGTCATCGGGCAGCAAAGGGGGTATTCCCGCCACGTGGGGTGGTTATCTGCGGCACGCAGCATGTTCTGCCATCCGAAACATCCGCGACATTGACAGCCGTTATGGACGCACGGGGGCGCATCCCCTCTTTGGATAACCCGGGGCTTAAGGAACGGCTTGGACCGATGGGGGTCTTTTTTTTTCATTTTGCGTTCTCGATGAACTTCCAATGCGCCGTCTGCTGATCTAAAGGCTGCCGGCCAGCAGGGTGCGGACGATATCCAGCAGGGGTGGCTTCAAGGGGCGCCAGCCGGGAAACAGGGCTTTGTCGCCGTGCCATTTCAGATCGACGACATCGTACTTTTCCGGGATGATTTTTTCGGACGCCCGGCCGTAAGTCTCGCGGGGATAATACTCTACCAGCACCATGCGGTTATGGTCGATTTTAAAGCGGTGAACGATGGTGGTGGCCACGTGGCTGATGCACGCCCGCACGGATACTTTTTTCATGGCGGGCAGCCGGTCGCCGGGCAGGTCCGAGACCACGGCAATGATGGGTTTGAGCAACGGTACGCCTGTTGTTTCATCCCGGGAGAGGTCAAACAGCCTCAGCCGGCAACGCCCTGCCGCCAGGTTGAATTTTCCGCCATACCCGTCCCAGTTCAAGACGTCGTCAAAAATTTTCAAGACGGCTCCTTTCGTAACCGTTCGCGGCTTCACAGGTTCAGGGTTTCGGGGTCAAACCATCTTAGGGCGGGCTGCACCCGCCAACAGACAGCGTACCTTAACCTTGAACGGTGAACCCCGAACCTGTCAACGATTAGATCTATTCTAATGCCGGGTCAGCGCACTGTAAACCCTTACCAACCGGTCCGGAAGGTCGCGGATATTGCCGATGCGCGTATGGTGGTTGCGGCCATAGAGCCGATCCAACTGTCCGTTGTCGCCGGCCGCGACGGTGATGGCCTTGACATGGATGGCGGCGGCACGGGCCTCCATGACCGCCCGGCGAGTGTCTTCCACCGCATAGGGTCCCTTGTAAGCCAAGTCGTTGGGGAACCCGTCTCCCAGTATGATGATCAGCCTCACCCGGGCTTGCACCGGGGAAAGCAGGGCGGTGGCGTGGCGGATGGCTGCCCCCATGCGCGTGCTGCGCTGGGGGGCCATGGCACTGATGCGCCCTTTTACGGCATCGTCAACGGGTGCATCCAGGTCCTTGATCCGGTAATAGTCCACGCCCAACGGGCCGGTGCCGGAAAAACCGGCGATGGCGAACCGGTCTCCCACCACCTGCAGGGCTTCGCAGAGCAATACGATGGCCTGCTTTTCCACATCCAGAACCATTGTTTCCCGATGATCCACGGTGTTCGCCGTGGACCGCGACTGGTCAACCAGCAGCAGGGTGGCCACGTCTCTCACCCGTTTCATCCGTTTGATGTACAAGCGGTCCGAGGGGATCAATCCCGCCTTCCTCTCCAGGGCATAGTCCAGCAGGGCCTGATGGTCGAAAGCGTCGCCCTCAGGCCACTGGCGCAGGATGGTCATTTCCTCCGGTCGCAACAGCTCGAAGGCATAGCGGATGCGCCTGACCAGCCCGCGGAAATGATCGAGGGTTTGTCGATAGAATCCGGGGTCCGAACCGACGGTTTTCCGTTCCAGCACCCGGACCCGGTCTGGAAGATAGTCGCCCATGCAACCGTCCCATTCCCGGTAGCGGAAGGCATTGGCGCCGCCGGCGTTGGCGACCGGATCGCCGAGCCCGTGGCCGCAGACCAGGGATTCTATCTCCGGCAGGGTGTGGTCAAGGGAAGCGGCAGTTGCCGATGAGGGGCTCACGATTAGACCGCGGAGGTCCGCGGCCGAAATCCGGCCGTTCTGCCGGACGAGCAGGCGCCGGATGTCCGACCGGAAGACGCGAAGGTGCGCCTGGGACAGCCGGTTGCGGATATCTGTGGCCAGGCGTTGATGGGTGTTGTGAAAAGGGCCGAAAAATAACGGTTCAAGCCGGCGGCCGAATGGCAGGGTCAAGGGGAGGTAGGCGGGCGAACCGGCTGCGTTGATAAGCCCGGCCAGCGACGGATAGAATTCAATGGTCAGCCCTGCACTGGTTTCTGCCGTGCATTCACCTGACGATGCCGCCTGGTTCAAACGAGCCGCCATGACCTGACCCGCGGATTTCAAGGCTGGATCCGCCGCCGGTGGCGCATTCATCACCAGGTGCCGGTAGAGGGGAAGCCATGTGCCGCCGATCCTGATGCCGGTTATGGCCAAAAGCGCGGGATCACTGAGGGCTTCGGTGAGTCGGCGAAACAGTCCGGGATAGTGCCGGCTGACCATACGGGCGATGCGGGCGTGTTCGCAAAGGGTGAACAGGTCCAGGGCCGGGGCAGGCTGGTCGAATTCGCGCAGGAAACGGCTCAGGTCGGACTCGGCCGCGACGGCGGGACCCGCATCCGACCGTGGATCAACGGCGGCGGATTCCAGCGTTTTTTCAACATCCAGGTCGTAGGTGCCGAATTCGATGGCGCCTGCTTCCAGTTTGACCAGCAGCTTGTAAAGGGCGGCATTGTCCTTCCGCCGTTCCATGAGATCCATTTCGTCAGGCAGGGAGATGGCCCGCCCATCACAACGAACCAGCGGTATGTTCGGGTCTCCGGTCGGCTGTCTTTCAGGCAGGGAGGAAAGGGGACGAATGGCCACGGCAAGGCCGGTGCGCGCCTGAAGATAGCGCTCGAGTCCGGCCTGGACTGCCGACAGGGGCACCGCCACCTGGCGTGCACGGCAACTGTCCATCGCCCGGCGGGAGTCGAGGGCGAGGAATCGGGTTCCATGATCCGGTGCATCACGATATTGCCGGATCGCCTGGTCGATAAATTGGTTCAGCGCCGCTTCCGAGAGCAGGTGAAGGCCCGCCGCCAGCCCCTGAAGGTACGCGTCGGCCAGCCGTTCATCTGTCCGGATGATGCGCGTCAATCCCCGGATCTGCCATAAGCGGCGAGAGCGGGCGAAACCGTCCACGGCACGGGGCAGGGTGTGCGTCAGGTAAACCGTCCGGTTGTAAGAGGTTTTCAGGGCATAGGTGGTGGTCAGAAGCTCTAGAAAGGCATGGGCACAGGCCATGTCTTTCTCTTCGATCATTGCCGAGAGGGTTTCCAGCGGAGCCTTAAGGGTATAGGTGCCCTTTTGCAGCATGAGCCGGGTGGTTTCCCCGAACCGGTCGGCGAGCTGATCATCACCGCAGGCCAGTACCGGCACCAGGTGCCGGGCAAAGAGAGCGGCCAGGGCGGGTCCTCTGGTGGCGGCTGTTTTTACCAGGCGGCGGTATCGATTCAGATCGACCGAGCCCCCGGCAGCCAGCATCCGGCCCATTCCGTCGGCCAGGTCTCGCCCGTAGGAGACCTCCACGGTCAAGGCCTCTATCACCTCATCCACCATCCTGCTGAGGCGGTCGACGTCCAGTGCGCGATCTGATCCGTTCAGATGGTCGAACATCCGCTGGGCGGCCTTCGGATCGGCGATGGCCAGGTGGTCCATCAGATCACGGATCGTCCGATCGGTGGCGGTGGGCATGGCCGAATCCATACTACAACAGGTCGTCAATCAGGTCGTTAAGGGTTTCCTGCAGCCGGTCGTCATCGGTGAGCGGTTGGCACAGGGCAGCGGTGCAGGCGTTTTTAAAGTCGATACCCATCCGGATCAGGCTGGCGGCATAGATGAGCAGCCGCGTGGAGGCCCCTTCGGTGAGGCCGTATTCCTTGATATTGCGGATCTTCCCGGCCAGGGTGACCAGCCGTTCAGCCGTCGCACCGTCCACATTTCCCTCGACGGCAACGATTCGGGATTCGTCGTCCGGGTCCGGGTAGTCGAAGGCAAGGGCCACGAAGCGCTGGCGGGTGCTTTGCTTCAGGTCTTTTAGCACCGACTGGTAGCCCGGGTTATAGGAGATCACCATGAGAAAATCAGGATGCGCCTGGACCACTTCTCCTTTTTTATCGATGGAGAGGGTCCGGCGGTTGTCCGTCAACGGGTGGATGACCACGGTGGTATCCTTGCGGGCTTCGACCACCTCGTCCAGATAGCAGATGGCGCCCATGCGAACGGCCCGGGTCAAGGGGCCGTCCACCCAAACGGTTTCATCGTTTTTCAGCAGGTAGCGGCCGATGAGGTCCGAGGCAAACAGGTCTTCGTGGCAGGCTACGGTGATCAATGGGCGCTTGAGGCGGAAGGCCATGTGCTCCACGAAACGAGTCTTCCCACATCCGGTCGGGCCTTTGAGCATGACGGGCAGGCGGGTCGATGCCGCGGCTTCGAACATGCGGATCTCGTCGCCGGTGCGCAGGTAAAAGGGTTCGGTGTCGATGGTAAACGGGTTTTTCGAAGCGTGATGTTTCGGCATCAGGTTATCCAGCCCAGTTTCGTGTTTACCGACACCATGGGTGCCGGCCAGTCGCTTCGGGGGAAGCAACGCGTCGGGAATCATCAATTGACATCACCTGCAGAGCGTATATATTGGCTCAGCGTTGAACTGCCGGGAACGTCTCCGACAAGCAGGAAAGTAACATATATTCGATGAACGATAAACTCAACAGCGAGATGCTGCACCATCTGACCCACGACAGCAAACGGGTTGTCCTTGTCGGCACTGCCCATGTATCCAAAGAGAGCGTGGATCTGGTCCAAGCAATTATCGCCGACGTGAAACCCGATACGGTCTGTGTGGAGCTTTGCGAGAGCCGTGCCCAGTCAATCCGCCAAAAAGACCACTGGCAGGAGATGGACATCACCAAGGTGATCAAAGAAAAAAAGGCATTTCTACTGCTTTCCAACCTGATGCTGGCATCCTTCCAAAAACGAATTGCCAGCCGGCTGGAGGTGGCCCCTGGTCAGGAGATGATCCAGGCCATGGATTCGGCCGAAGCCGTGGGGGCCGCTGTTCACCTGGCGGATCGGGATATTCGCATCACCTTGTCGCGGACTTGGCGAAGCATGGGGCTATGGGGCAAGGTCAAGTTGATCTTCCAGCTGGTTTTGTCTCTGGGAGAGATTGACGAGATCAGCGAGGCGGATGTGGAAAAGATGAAGCAGCAGGATATGCTCGCTTCCATTCTGGACGATGTGGGAAAATCAATGCCCCAGGTGCGTACGTGCCTCATCGACGAACGGGATCGTTACTTGACGGAAAAGATCCGCACGGCACCCGGGGATTCCATTGTCGCCGTTGTGGGCGCCGGCCACGTACCCGGCATCAAGCAATACTGGGACCAGCCCATCGACATCCATGCCCTGGAATCCCTGCCCGCCAAAAGCCCGCTGTCCGGATTGCTTAAATGGGGCATCCCTTTTTTTATCTGCATTCTGATCATCTATGGCTTTTTCCGTGGCGGTGCCGGTGCCGGCGCGGATATGGTCACCTGGTGGATTCTGGCCAACGGCATGCTGGCCGGCCTGGGTGCCCTGATCGCCCTGGGACACCCGTTGACGATCCTCTCGTCCATCCTGGCGGCGCCATTGACATCCCTCAATCCCATGATTGCCGCCGGGTGGGTGTCCGGCCTGGTGGAGGCCTTTTCCCGTAAGCCCAAAGTTAAGGATTTCGAAAGCCTGCCCATTGATATCCTCTCCGTCAAAGGCTTCTGGCGCAATAAGGTGACCCGCATTCTGCTGGTGGTGGTGTTTACCAACCTGGGCAGCGCCGCCGGTACCTTTGTGGCCATCCCCATGATGATGAAATACTTATAGAGAATTGAGGGATTGGACCCTCAATCCCCCAATCCCTCATTCCCCGCTATGCGGGACGGGCGATCTTTACCACGGTGCGCTGGACGACCCGGCCGTCGTCGAGGCGGTGGGTCTGGTTCACGGTTTTCAGCAGCCCCCGGGCAAAATTCTGGATACATTGGGGATAGAGCTGCCACTCCTGTTCAAGACCCTTGCGCTTGACGTCGTCCAGGGTGTCGGTTTCTTGGATGGGAAAGGCCCGCTGGCCGATGATGGGTCCCGAATCTTCCCCGTAATCAATATAGTGTACCGTGCATCCGCCAACCTTGCACCCGTAACGGAACGTGTCCCCGTAGCCGTCGACGCCCGGAAAAGAGGGTAAAATAGCTGGATGAATATTCATGATCCGCGGATCGCCCGGATCGGTGTTGAAGCGGTCGATAAAATAGGGCGTCAGATTGCGCATGAAGCCGGCCAGCACGAGCAGGTCCACTGGTCCGTGGGCCCTGATTTCTGACAGCAGGCGACTCTCGGCAGCCGCCCGGGTGTAAAGAAATGACCGGATGCGACCCTCGGGGGCATCGGCTGGAAACAGGTGCTGTTTGCCCCGTATCTCTGAGAAGTCGAAATCGTCAGGCAGCCTGAAGTTCGCCGGATCCTGCCGGTAGGCCCGGATGAATGGTCCATATTCCACCACGAAACTGGCGATGTTGTGGATGCGGGCCCGCTCCAGTCCTTTCACCCCGGGCTGGTCCGATGCCACAAAGGCCATCTCCCCATCGATCCGGCCGTCTTCACAGGCATCGATAATCGCCTGAAGGTTGGTCCCGCCGCCTGAAATCAGTGAACCGATGCGAATTTTTTCACCCATGGGCATCCCCTTTTCTCCTTGAGGTGTGTTTTCGGATGATTGCGCCTTTCAAAGGAAAAGAGGTAGCAGAGATGGCCGGCCCATGTCAATTTCCAGATGGCCGGCAGGGGTTAAAGTTATGGCTCATCGGGTCGATAATGAACCCTGCAGGATCCGGACCGTGCCCCATTGCGAAATAACCTTACGGCAACACCGTTATCGAACCCCATATGGAAAATGTTTACGTCGCCCGGCAGCCCATATTCGATAAAAACAAGAAAATCTTCGCTTACGAACTCCTGTTTCGTGACGGAACGGCCAATTATGTTCCCGATATCGACGGGGATGTGGCCACCACGAACCTGTTGTCCAACACTTTTTTCACCATCGGGATCGATACATTGGCCGGGGGAAGAAAGGCGTTTATCAATTTTACCCAGAACCTGCTGGAAAAGCGGGTTCCCCTTCTGCTGCCCAAAGAAACCACGGTGATCGAAATCCTCGAAGACGTCAAGCCCGATCCGGTGCTGATCGATGCCTGCGTCCAGATGGCTGCCGACGGCTACACCATTGCCCTGGATGATTTCGTGTATCTGCCGGCGCTGGAGCCGCTCATCGCTATGGCGGACATCATCAAATTCGATTTCCGGCATACGCCAAAAGCGGTGATCGATGACTACCTGAAGCAACTTTCCAGGAACAGCCTGTGCTTGCTGGCCGAAAAGGTGGAGACCCATGAAGAATTTGAGGCGGCCGTGCAAATGGGTTTCGAATTGTTCCAGGGGTACTTTTTCTGCAAACCAGAGATTCTTCAGGGACGTGAAATTCAAGGATCGCAGGTCACCCTGATGTCGATCATGGCCCAGATCAACAGCGACACCTTCTGCTGCGAAGAACTGGAACGGCTGATTGCCCGGGACCTCGGCCTTTCCTACAAGTTGTTCAGGTATCTCAACTCCGCCTTTTTTGCCCGTGTGAGCAAAGTGACTTCCGTGAAGCAGGCCCTGGTGTATCTGGGAGAAAGAGAGGTCCGTCGCTTTGTTTCTCTTGTCGCCCTGTCACGGCTGGCGGAAGGCAAACCCGACGAACTGATCCGGGCGGCCTGTATCCGGGGCAAGTTTTGCGAACTGCTGGGTGCCGACGCCCATGAGCAAACCTCCCCTTCGGAGATGTTCACCCTGGGTATGTTTTCCCTCATCGATGCCGTCATTGACCAGCCCATGGACAAGATTTTGACTGAACTGCCCCTTGCCAGCCAGATCAAGCAGGCGCTGGTTCACGCCAGGGGACGCCTCGCCGGATACATTGAACTGGTAAGGTCTTACGAGGCCGGTCAATGGGCCCGCGTGTCCCGCCTGTCCCAGGCGCTGAAGCTCGACGGCAAAACCCTCCCCGTCCTGTATCTGCAGGCCTGCAAATGGAGCGACATCGCCGCCAAAGCGTCCTGAGGATATGCCGCGGCTGCGATACCTTTGACTCGAAAGCGCCTGTTTTACGAAAAATCGATTGGCTGTCCGGCGGCCGCCGGGTCGCCGATTCCGGAAACATGCAGGAACGGTTGACAATCAAGGGCCGTATTATTATCTTGATTAGAATTTTTAGCTTACCCAACCACCATTGAAAGGATATCTTATCATGGCAGAAGGTATTATGGAAATAGAGGACAGCAGTTTTGATGCAGAGGTAATGAAGAGCGATAAGCCCGCTGTCGTTGATTTCTGGGCCCCCTGGTGCGGCCCATGCAAGGCCATCGGTCCCATTCTTGATGAATTGGCCAAGACTTATGGGGATAAGGTGAAATTCACCAAGTGCAATGTGGACGACAATCCGGTTACGCCTGGAAAGTTCGGCATCAAGGCGATTCCTACCCTCATATTCTTCAAAAATGGTGAAGTGTCGGACCAGATCACCGGCATGGTGGCCAAATCCAAGCTGGAAGAGGCCCTGAAAAACGTTCTGTCGTGATGTAACATCGTCACCTTTTCCGTCCTTGTCCACATCGGGGATTGGCCGGCGGTGATCCCAAAGGGAACACCGCCGGTGTCGGTTATGCCAACGGGGAACACCGCGTTCCCGCATGCAACGGGGTGTCGCTGATCATGAAACGGTTGCTGCTTGCCTGTGTGGGTGTCCTGCTGATCGTCACCGGTTGCGCCTGGTTTGAATCCAAAGAGGAAAAGTCCGCCCAGGAGCTGGTTCAAGAAGGCGTCGATTTCTTTGAGGCCGGCAAATATAAAAAAGCCGTTGAATCCTTCGAGAAACTGCGGGACTGGTACCCGTTCTCCCGATATGCCATTCTGGCGGAGCTGAAGATCGCCGATGCCTATTTCAATTTGGAATCCTACGCCGATGCCATCTTCGCTTACGAAGAGTTCGAGCAGCTCCATCCCCGAAACGAGGTGATTCCTTATGTGATTTTCCGCATCGGCCGTTCCTATTTCAACCAGATCGACACGATCGACAGGGATCAGTCCAATGCCGTCAAGGCCTTGGAAACCTACCAGCGGCTGGTTCAGCAATATCCGGGTGATGCCTATGCCGGCATGGCCCAGAGTGACATGGTGGCCTGCTACCAGAGTCTTTCCGGACATGAGTTCTACGTGGGGCGTTTCTATTACAAGAATAAGAACTACAAGGCGGCCAAGGTTCGGTTTACGGCGGTGGTAGAGAAGTATCCGGATGTGGGTTATCTTTACCAGGCCCTCACCTACTTGGCCAACTGTGACGCCTGGCTTCAGTCTGAGCTGCAGCCGCCGGAAGTGCCCTCGGCGCCATGATTTCCGTCCTCACCGATCTTTCCGGCCTGCGTTGCCGATACAAAATGCTTTACATCCGCTAAGAATTAATGTAACAAAACCCATTTTTAAAACAACCGGCGCCGAGCGGCCCGTGAGTTGATTAAAGCTTAGCAAGGGAGATTATCAGTCATGTCAAAAATGTGCGCCATATGTGGCAAAAAACCCATGGTGGGAAGCAACATCAGCCATGCCCATAACATCACCAAGCGCCGGTTCAATCCGAATCTTCAGAGCGTCCGGGCGATTCACGAGGGGCAGGTGAAGAAGATGCTGGTTTGCGCCCAGTGCATCAAGTCGGGCAATGTGGTCAAGGCCGCCTAACCCAACCGTTTGACTTCCAGTACCTGCTTGACATGCTTTAGCGACTCCACCACACGGGTCAGATGGTCCGTTCCCTGGACCGACAGCGTAAAGTAGCTGTCCACCGTGTGGTTGTCCTGGGTCTCCGTATTGGCACTCAAAATATTGGCGCCGCTCTTGCTGATATTGGCCGCCACATCCGCCAGCAAACCCACCCGGTCGAGTGAACGAACGACTATTTTGACCGGGTAGGATTCGGTCATCTCCTGATTCCATTCCACCTCGATCTGGCGTTCCGGATTCAATTTCATGGCATTCACGCAGGTGGTGCGGTGAACGGTTACGCCATATCCGCGGGTGATGTAGCCGGTGATCGGGTCACCGGGCACCGGTTGGCAGCATTTGCCAAAGCGAACCAGGATGTCGTCCACCCCCTTGACCACCACCCCGCCTTTTTCTTTTTTCCGCCGGTCCTTGGCGACGACTTTGCTGAACAAGGACTCGGCGTCGTCCACCGCCTCTTTGGGCGTGATCTTGCGAATGATCTGCAGCGGCGTGATCTTGCCATAACCCACGCTGGCAACCAGATCATCGGTCTGCTTAAACCCGAAGCTCTCCACGACTTTTCCCATCTCTTCGGTTTTAATCAGGGCATTGAAGTTCAGTCGATACTTGCGGAAGGCCTTTTCGCACATCTCTCGGCCCAAAGAGATGCTGCGTTCCTTATCCTGGGTCTTGATCCACTGCCGGATGCGGGATCGCGCTTTGACCGTCTTGACGAAATTGAGCCAGTCCTTTGACGGGTGGTGCCCCTTGCTGGTGATCACCTCGACGATTTCTCCGGTCTGAAGCTCGTATTTCAAGGGGACCATCCGGCCGTTGACTTTGGCGCCGACACACTGCGCACCCACCTCCGTGTGGATCAGGTAGGCAAAATCCACTGGTGTGGCTCCCTTGGGCAGGGACTTGATCTGTCCCTGGGGGGTGAATACATAGATCTCGTCGGGAAAAAGATCGATGCGCACATTCTCAAGAAACTCATTGGGGTCCCTGAACGCCTCCTGATTCTCCACCAGATTCTGCACCCAGGCAAAGGTTTTGGAAACATTCTCGTCGATGACCTTGCCTTCCTTGTAGCTCCAGTGAGCGGCGATGCCGGATTTGGCCACCCGATCCATCTCATGGGTGCGGATCTGGACCTCGATGCGTTCACCAAAGGGGCCGATGACGGTGGTGTGAAGGCTCTGGTACATGTTCGGCTTGGGCATGCCGATGTAATCCTTGAACTTCTTGGCGATGGGACGCCAGAGGCTGTGCATGAGTCCCAGCGCTTCGTAACATTGGGGAATGGTTTCCAGAATGATCCTGAAGGCGATGATGTCGTAAACTTCCTCAAAGGGCAGGTTCTGGCTGAGCATTTTCTGGTGGATGCTGTAAAAATGCTTGTAGCGTCCGCTGACCTCGGCCTTCAGACCATTTTCGTCCAGCTTTTTCTGAATGTAGCGCTTGACCGTTTCCACATAATTTTCCCGGTCCTCCTTGTCTTTGTCCACCCGACGTTGAATATCTTCGTAGGCCTCGGGATTCAGGAATTGAAAGGATCGGTTTTCCAGCTCGTTCTTGATCCAGTAGATGCCCAGCCGGGAAGCGATGGGCGCATAGATGTCCAGGGTTTCCCTGGCGATCTTCTTCTTTTTTGCCGTGCTTTTGTGAAATTGGAGGGTCCGCATGTTATGGAGACGATCGGCCAGCTTGATCAGGATGACCCGGATGTCGTCGGCCATGGCCAGCAGCATCTTGCGAATGCTCTCCGCCTCCCTGGCCTGGGCGCTGTTGAAGGGCAGCTTGCTAAGCTTGGTGACGCCGGAGACGATGTGCAGGACGTCATGCCCGAACATCTCTTCAACTTCTTCTTCCGTGGCATGGGTGTCCTCGATGACATCATGGAGCAATCCGGCGGCAATGCTTACCGAATCCAGCTTCATTTCCGCCAGGATGCCGGCCACCTCCAGCGGGTGGGAAAGATAGGGCTCACCGGACAGGCGCGTCTGGCCGTCATGGACCCGGGCCGAGAAAATATAGGCCCGGTCGACGATGTCCACGTCCGCATCCGGGTGGTTTTCAAGGACCTTGTCAAGGATGTCGGTGATTCGAATCATTAGTATGCTTTTGCGAATACCACACGCGTGTGACTGGGCCTACCGCAGCAGATACAGGCCCCCTCCTCCTTTTGCGCCCCCAGGGGGATGCAGCGGATGGTGACGTTGAGATCCGCTTTGATCTTGGCTTCACAGGCGCCCTCCCCGCACCAGTGGGACATGGCGAAACCGCCGTGGATTTCGGGTTTTTCCAGATTCTTGGGCGTGAACCAGTCGTAGAACGCCTTGCCGTCGTCCACCGTGCGGGTGTGTTCATCCCGGAACCGGCAGGCCCGCTCGAAAAGTCGGCCCTGAATGTCGTCCAGGATGGCTGGCAATTGGGCCACGAAGGCCTCGCGTTTCATCGCCGTCTTATCGCGATGCGATTTATCGCGACGGCCCACGAACACCGCGCCTTCGGCCATGTCCCGCGGTCCGATTTCCACCCGCACCGGGATGCCTTTTTTAATCCAGTCCCAGCCCCGGGCGCCGCCGATATCCCGCTCGTCCACCTCTACCACCAGATCCCGGCCTGCGTAGACCATCGACCTTAAGGTCGCGGCGAGCCCATTGACGTAATCCATGACTTTTTGCCGGTCGTCAGGGGTTCTGAAAATGGGCAGCAGCACCACGTGCGCCGGCGCAACCCGCGGCGGCATAATGACGCCGTCGTCATCGCCATGGGTCATGATCAGCCCGCCGATCATGCGCGTGGAGGTCCCCCACGACGTGGTCCAGGCGAAGTCCTCGGATTCCTTCTCGGTCTGGAATCGAATATTGGAGGCCTTGGCGAAGTTCTGCCCCAGAAAGTGCGAGGTCCCCGCCTGCAGGGCTTTGCGATCCTGCATCATGGCTTCGATGCACAAGGTGTCCACGGCGCCGGGAAAACGTTCCGCTTCAGTTTTCCTGCCCTCGATGACCGGCATGGCCAGATCCTCCTGGACCATGCGCGTATAGACGTTGAGCATCATCATCGTTCGTTCCATCGCCTCCGTATCCGTGGCATGGGCGGTGTGTCCCTCCTGCCACAGAAATTCGCTGGTGCGCAGAAAGATCCTCGTGCGCATTTCCCAGCGCACCACGTTGGCCCACTGATTGATTAGCAGAGGCAGGTCACGGTAGCTGCTCACCCACTTGGAAAAAGAATCGCCGATGATGGTTTCCGACGTTGGGCGCACCACCAGAGGCTCGGTGAGGGGGCCGCCGGGAACCAGCCCGCCACCGGGCCCCTGTTCCAACCGGTGATGGGTGACCACGGCGCATTCCTTGGCGAATCCGTCCACATGCTTGGCCTCTTTTTCCAGAAAACTGACCGGAATGAAGAGCGGAAAATAAGCGTTTTTCACGCCGGTGGACTTGAACAAGCGGTCCATCCGGGCCACGATGTTTTCCCACAGGGCGTATCCCCACGGCTTGATGACCATACAGCCACGCACCGGTGCGTGTTCTGCCATGTCGGAAGCTTTAATGACCGCCTGATACCATTCCGGATAATCCTCATCCCGCGCCGGTGAGATGGCATTTTTCTGTGGTTTGCCCATGTGTGTGTCCTAACTGTTTTTGGAACCGTTCACGGTTGTGGGTTCAAAGGTCCAGGGTTCGTTTGGTTGAGATCCTCCTTGAACCCTGAACCATTAAACCCTGAACGGATATCTGTTGCTGTTCAACGCGCATCGGTTTGCTGCTCAAATTCGTCCACGGCTTCCAAAACCACTTCCACCAGCTGCGCTTCGGGAAATTTTTTGACGACCTTCCCTTTTTTGAACAGGATTCCCACCCCGCAGCCACCGGCCACGCCGATGTCCGCTTCGCGGGCTTCTCCGGGGCCATTGACCACACAACCCATGATGGCCAGTTTTACCGGGGTGGTGCGTGTCATCAAGGCTTTTTCCACCTTGTCCACAATGTCAAACAGGGGAATGTCGCATCGTCCGCATGTGGGACAAGAGATGATTTCCGGTCCGCGGTGGCGGATGTCCAGCGCCCTGAGGATTTCGTAGCCCACGCGGATCTCCTCTACCGGGTCGCGGGTGAGGGAGACCCTCAGGGTGTCCCCAATGCCCTCGGCCAGCAGGGTGCCGATACCCAGGGCCGACTTGACGATGCCCGAATAGAGTGACCCGGCTTCGGTAACGCCCACGTGAAGGGGCAGGTCGGTTTTTTGCGACAGCAACCGATAGGCTTCAAGGGTTCGGGGCACGTCCGATGCCTTGATGGATATCTTGATTTCCTGAAAATCCAGATCCTGCAGCAGGGCCGCATGTCGCAGCGCGCTTTCGACCATGCCTGCAGCGGTCACCCCCTTGTGCGCCTCGAGGATATCCTTCTCCAGGGAGCCGGCGTTGACGCCGATGCGGATGGGAATCCGGTGGTCCCGGGCGCAATCGACCAGGGCCTTGATGTGCCTTCGGCTGCCGATGTTGCCGGGGTTGAACCGCAGGCCGTCGGCACCGCCCCTGGCCGATGCGATCGCTAAGCGATGGTCGAAATGGACGTCCGCAACCAGGGGGATGGCAATTTGTTTTTTAATCCGCCGGATGGCATCGGCGGCGGATCGGTCCGGGACCGCCACACGGACGATTTCACAGCCGGCTTGGGTCAGCTGCTGAATCTGTCCCACGGTGGCCGTGACATCATCGGTTTTGGTATTGGTCATGGACTGGACGCTGATGGGTGCCCCGCCACCCACGGCAACGCCACCCACCATGATGCGGCGGGTTTTTTTTCTGGATACGGATAGAGGCATATTATCCCATCCCGCAGAACGGGTTGGTCCGCTTTTCAACACCGATGGCGGTGTTGCCCATGTGCCCCGGGTAAACCGTGACGTCATCGTCAAGGGTAAAGAGCTTGGTCCGGATGCTGCCGATCAGGGTGTCGAAATCGCCGCCGGGAAAATCGGTCCTTCCGATGGATCCGGCAAAGAGGGTATCGCCTACAAATATCGCTTTTTGAAGGGCGTCCGCGTGGGTGAATTCGACGTAGAGGCAAATGCCGCCGGTGGTGTGGCCGGGGGTGTGAAGCACCTTGAGGGCGTGGGTGCCAAAGGTGATGGTATCCCCGTCTTCCAGCAGCCGGTCCGCCCGGGGTGAGTTTTCCGCCGCCAGCCCCCAGGCGGCCGCCGTGGCCGACAGCTGGGTGAGCATGGGGGCGTCGGCGCTGTGGATGAGAATATCTGCACCGGTGGCTTCCTTGATCCGCTTGTTGGCGCCGACGTGGTCAAAGTGGCCGTGGGTGTTGATGATATGAACCACGGTCAGCTTGTCCCCGGCCAACCGGGTGAGGATGCGATCGGCATCATCCCCGGGGTCGATGACCACGGCCTGACGGGTCTTTTCACATCCCAGAATGAAACAATTTGCCTGAATGGGGCCCAGGGCCATTTGACGGATAATCAATTCGCTCCTCCTGATGGACATACACATCGTTAATTGCAAGTGACGCACGAGACGCATGCAATCGCTGGTTTTGGTTTATCGGTAGATCGATCGCCTACCGTTTTCAACACCCCACATCCATCCTGGCTAAGTCACATGATGACCGTTACCCGTGTTGGGAACCATCATCCGGCGGCTTTGGGGATGTAGGTAATTTTGTCTTCCTTCATGGCCAGCCGGATGCTGTCCAGAATGCCATTGATAAATGCACCGGACTCATCGGTACCGAAGCGTTTACCCACGTCGATGGCCTCATTGATGGAAACTTTGGGAGGGATGTCGGCGCAATAGAGCAGTTCGAATACGGCGATGCGCAATACATTGCGATCCACGCAGGACATGCGCGAGAGTTTCCAGTTGCTGGAGAACTGTTCGATCACCGTGTCGATCGCTTTGCGATTTTCCTGCACCCCCTCCACCAGCCGGTGGAAAAACGGCTGTGCGGGTTTGTCCGGTGCAAAGCTGCTGCAGAACTGGCCAACGGGATCTTCAACCGGGTCCCGGTGCATGTCCATATAAAACAGGGCCTGCAGGGCCCGTTCTCTGGATAACCGGCGGGTTCCCATGGTCACCCCTTGTCCACCGTCTCCATCAGGTTGGCCATTTCGATGGCGGCGACGGCGGCGCTCCAGCCCTTGTTGCCCGCTTTGGTGCCGGCCCGTTCAATGGCCTGTTCGATGCTGTCCGTGGTGACAATGCCGAAGATGACAGGCACCTGGGTCTCCATGCCCACCTGGGCGATGCCTTTGGAGGCCTCGGCGCACACATAGTCAAAATGAGGCGTGGCACCGCGAATAACCGCCCCCAGGCAGACGATTGCATGATACTTGTCGCTTTTGGCCATGCGCATGGCGACCATGGGAATTTCGAAGGCACCAGGCACCTTGACGAGATCGATGTCCGCATCGTCGGCACCGCTGCGGGTCAGTGCATCGACAGCGCCGCCCACGAGTCGGTCGGTAATGAAATCGTTGAAACGGCTGGCAATGATTGCGAACCGCTTTCCTTTGGCAACCAGGCCGGCTTCGATGATGTTCGGCATAGGACGGTTTTCCTCTCCTTACTGATGTTTTACGGTTTCTTCAAAAGTGAGCGTATGGCCCATTTTAAGCTTTTTGCACTCGAGATAGCATCGGTTGTATTCGTTGGGCTCAACCTCGATGGGCACTTGCTCATCCATGCTGAGCCCATAGCCTTGAAGCCCGACCATCTTCTTGGGGTTGTTGGTCAACAGGCGCATCTTGCGCACACCGATGTTAACCAGCATTTGTGCGCCGATGCCGTAGTCACGCATGTCATCCTTGAACCCCAGCTTCAGGTTGGCCTCCACCGTGTCCATGCCCTTGCATCGCTGCAGCTCGTAGGCCTTGAGCTTGTTGATCAGGCCAATGCCACGGCCCTCCTGGCGCAGGTAGAGGATGACGCCGGATCCTTCGGCGGCGATCATCGCCATGGCCTTGTGCAGTTGGTCACCGCAGTCGCAGCGCATGGAACCGAAGATGTCTCCGGTCATGCACTCCGAGTGCACCCGCACCATGGTGGGCGTTTCCGGATCGATCTCTCCCTTGACCAGGGCGATGTGCGTCAGGTTGTCCACGTCGTTTTCAAAAGCGATCATTTTAAAGTCGCCGCCATGCAGGGTTGGGATGATGGTCTCCGCGGCCCGGTGAACGAAACTTTCCGTTCGAATGCGATATTCCACCAAATCGGCGATGGTGCAGATCCCGATGCCGTGCTGCCGGCTGAATTCTTCAAGCGCCGGCATGCGTGCCATGGTGCCGTCGTCGTCCATGATTTCGCAGATGACGCCTGCCGGCCTGAGGCCGGCCAGTCGCGCCAGGTCGACGCTTCCTTCGGTTTGACCCACACGCACCATGACCCCGCCGTCACGCGCCCGCAGCGGGAATATGTGACCCGGCCGGGTCAGGTCTCCCGGTTTGGCGTCGTCGGCCACGGCAGCAGCGATGGTGGTGGCCCGATCGGCGGCCGAGATTCCGGTCGTGACCCCGCATTTGGCCTCGATCGAGACCGTGAATCCGGTTTCAAAAGGGCTGGTGTTGTTTTGCACCATCATGGGCAGGTTCAACTGGGCACACTTTTGGGCGGTCAGAGACAGGCAGATGAGGCCCCTGCCGTACTTGGCCATGAAGTTGATGGCTTCGGGGGTCACCTTTTCCCCCGCCATGGTCAAGTCGCCTTCGTTTTCCCGATCTTCATCGTCGACGAGGATGACCATTTTGCCATTGCGGATGTCTTCGATGGCCTGGTCGATGGTAATTTTTGGCATGGTGGATCTTTCTCCTGCGGTGCGTGAATCGTCGATCGCCTGGTCAGACGATGGATAATGGGGTTTCCGGAGCGGGGGTGACGAAACCCACTCCCCGGCCGAGTCGGGTTTTAGCGTCCCTGGTCAATCCCATGGGTCAAATATATCCGGACCTGGCCAGCATGGCCATATCGATGCCGCCATCTGAATTTCCGGACGTGCGGTCCATTGGCCCGCGGCTCATAACAAAGCGTTCAACATACTTTCCGATCATATCGGCTTCGATGTTGACCGCATCTCCCTCCTTTTTAAAGCCGACGGTGGTCAGTTCGGCCGTGTGGGGAATGATGCTTACCTCGAACGTGGTGCTGTCGCAGCGGTTGATCGTCAGGCTGGTGCCGTCCACGGCCACCGACCCTTTTTCGATCATGTAGCGGGAAAGGGATCGCTCCACACCGAAGGTGATGATGATGGCGTTGGCCAGCGTTTTCCTTTCACGCAGGGTTCCCATGCCGTCGATGTGGCCCGAAACCAGGTGGCCATCCAGCCGGTCCGACAGCCGCAGCGCCCGTTCCAGATTGACCCGTTCACCGGGCTTGATCCTGCCCAATACGCTTCGCTTAAGGGTCTCGGGCGAAACGTCCACGGTAAACCGGCTGCCTTGAAGGCTCACGGCGGTCAGGCAGGCGCCGTTCACGGCGATGCTGTCTCCGATGCGGGTTCCATCGAGAACGAAATCCGAAAGGATTGAAATCCGGCTCCCCTGACCAGACGGGCGGATGGCTGATATGGTGCCTAAACCTTCGATTATTCCTGTGAACATGTCCGTAAAAATAATGTGTAAACGGTTGTTGTCAATCAATCAAAAGGGTTTCAGATAGCCCTGAAGCATGACGTCCGTGTCGAATCGAAGCACCGTCAAATCATGCACGGCGATGCTCTGGCGCATGCGCTCCGGCCCCGCCCCCCGGCAAATGGGAATTCCATCATCACCGCCCAATATTTTCGGCGCGTAAAAGAAGCATATTTTGTTCACGATGTCGGCGGCAAAAGCTGAACCGATGACCATGCCTCCGCCCTCGATCAGCAGGCTGGTGATGCCCATTTCGCCCAGTTGCCGCATCAACGCCGACAGGTCGATGCGGCCGTCTTTCAACGCGGCGGTGACGACCCGTGTGCCGGCAGCTTCCAATGCTGCCTGGCGGTCTGCCGGTGCATGCGTCCCGCAGACCACCCAGGTGGGTGCGGGGGAGGTCTGGTGCAGCAGCGTGGACGTCAGCGGGATTGACAAGTGGGTGTCCAGGACGATCCGCGTGGGGTCGGAGCCGTCTACGCCATCCAGACGCGTGGTCAGGCTTGGGTCGTCTTTTTTGACGGTTTCTACGCCGACCATGATGCCGTCGACCGCATGGCGCAGCCGATGGACGAACCGGCGGGAGGCCGGGCCGGTGACCCAGCGGGAGTCGCCGGTGCGCGTGGCAATTCGTCCGTCTAAGGTGGCTGCGCATTTGACAATGACAAAGGGCATGCCGGTGGTGACCCAGGTGACAAAGGCTTCGTTAAGCGACCGGGCCTCCTGTTCGCAAATGCCCGTGGTCACCTCGATGCCGCATTCCTGCAGGTATTTGCTGCCGCCACCCGCTACGCCGGGGTTCGGGTCGCCCATCGCCACCACCACCCGCCGGATGCCGGCATCCAGGATTTTGCGGGTGCAGGGTGGCGTGCGGCCGAAGTGGTTGCACGGCTCCAGGGTGACATAAAGGGTCGCCCCCCGCGCCCGCTTACCCGCATGGTCGATGGCGTTGACTTCGGCATGGGGCCCGCCCGCCCGCTGATGATATCCCCGGCCCACGATCCGGCCGTCCTTGACCAGCAGCGCGCCGACCATGGGGTTGGGCGAGGTCCATCCCCGGCCCTTTTCGGCCAGGACCAATGCCTGTTGCATGAATTTAATATCGCTCATGAATATTAATGCCGAATCCTTGACCCCTGGGCCCCTTCCCTCCTGGAAACGCACTATTTAGCCGGATGGCTCAGCAGGCGCTTGAGTTCCGACACAAAGTCGTTGACGTCCTTGAACTCGCGATAGACGGAGGCGAAGCGCACATAGGCGATGTCATTGAGTTCGTGCAACTTAACCATGACGCGCTCACCGATCTCGTGGGAGGGGATTTCCTTTTCGCCGGTCTCCCGAAGGTCTCTTTCCAGGTCCTCGATGAACTCTTCGATGGTGTTCATGCTGATGTCCAGCTTCTGGCAGGCCTTGCGGATCCCGGAACCCACCTTTTCGCGACTGAAGACTTCCCGTCGACCATCCTTTTTGATGATCATGATGGGAATTTCTTCAATGTGTTCGTAGGTGGTGAAGCGCCGGGTGCAGTCGATGCACTCCCGCCGGCGTCGGATTACGCTGCCATCCTTGCTGACTCGAGAATCGATAACCTTGTTGTCAAGCTCTCCGCAAAATGGACATTTCATTAAGCACCCTCCCGATGGCTGCGTATGGTTGAACCGCGATAGCGAGCGCATTTCCCGTCGCTTGCGGCGGGGTCAGCGAGCGAACTGAAAATCGATTTTTTTATCCGTCTTCCGAAAAATGGATAGACACCTCCGGACTGGCCGGCACCAGCTGGCGACAGGCCACCCCGGCCTGGTCGAACATCCTTCTGGAGGCGCGAACGGAATCGGTGTCGGCATACTTGTCAGACAGGTAGACCACCTCGCGGATACCCGCCTGAATAATTACCTTGGCGCATTCGTTGCAGGGAAACAGGGCCGTATAGATACGACAGTCGGTGAGGTTCCCGGGGACACTGTTTAAAATCGCATTGAGCTCCGCGTGGCAGACGTAGGGGTATTTGGTATCAAGGAAGTCCCCCTCGCGGCACCACGGCAGGGTGTCGTCGGAACATCCGGTGGGAAAACCGTTATACCCGACACCAACGATGCGCTTCTGGCGATTGACGATACAGGCACCCACCTGGGTGTTGGGGTCCTTGCTGCGCTGGGCCGATAACAGGGCGACGGCCATGAAGTAGTCGTCCCAGGAAAGATAGTCCGATCGTTTAGCGTTGCAGGTGGCGGTCATGACCACAGCTCCTTTACCGTCCGAGGCCCTTTGCCTGCGGATAAAGGGGAAATTCATCACACAGCGCCTGAACCCGACCCCCTGTCCTTTTCAGCAGCGCCTCATCATCTGGATTGCGCAGGACCTCGGCCATGAGGCCGCCGATGATCTTCATCTGCTCGACCATCATTCCCCGGCTGGTCACAAAAGGGGTGCCGATCCGGATGCCGCTGGTCACATGGGGGCCCCGCGTTTCGAAGGGGATGGCGTTCTTGTTAACCGTGATGCCGGCGCGCCCCAATGCATCCTCCGCATCCCGGCCGGTGATGCCCGTGCGGGTGAGGTTGACCAGTATGAGATGGGTGTCCGTGCCGCCGGACACCAGATCCAGGCCGTTCTCTTTCAGGCAGTCGGCCAGCGCCGCCGCATTGCTTACGGTGTCTCTCTGATATTGTTTGAACGGCGCGCCCAGGGCTTCCTTGAAAGCCACGGCTTTGGCGGCGATGACGTGCATCAGCGGGCCGCCTTGAATGCCGGGGAACACCTGGCTGTTGATTTTTTTACCGTAGTCCTCCCGGGCCAGGATCAAGCCTCCGCGAGGGCCTCGCAATGTCTTGTGGGTGGTGGAGGTGACCACACCGCTGTGGGGCACCGGTGAAGGGTGCACCCCGGCTGCAACCAGGCCGGCAATGTGAGCCATATCCACCATCAACGGGGCTTCGATCGATCGGGCAATATCCGACAAGGCCTTGAAATCGATAAACCGGGGATAGGCACTTGCACCGGCCACGATCATTTTCGGTCGGTGCTGCCTGGCCAGGCGTTGCACCTGGTCGTAGTCGATGGTTTCCGTCTCCCGGTTGACCCCATAGTGGACAAAGTGGAAAAGGCGGCCGGAAAAACTGACCCTGGCGCCGTGGGTCAGGTGGCCGCCGTGTGCCAAGTCCATGCCCAGCACCGTGTCGCCGGGTTCGAGCAGAGCAAAATAGGCGGCCATGTTGGCCTGGGAGCCCGAGTGAGGCTGCACGTTGGCGCTGTCGGCACCGAAGAGTGCCAGGGCCCGGTCGATAGCCAACTGCTCGGCCCGGTCGACGAATTCACAACCCCCGTAGTAGCGCTTGTCGGGGTAGCCTTCGGCGTATTTGTTGGTCAGGATGCTGCCCTGGGCCGCCATGACGGCCGGGCTGGCGATATTTTCGGATGCGATCAGCTCCAGGTGAGACTGCTGGCGCATCCCTTCGTCGCGGATAACACGGGCGATCTCCGGATCGGTTTTATAAATCAAGTCGGTGTTCAACGCTTGCTTCCCTCTTTCTATTCATCTGCCGGTTAAGATGCAGGCGCGGCCTCCAGCCGCGAAAGTTGGCTTCGGCAGCCTTTCAACCGCTATAGCGAGCGAACGATAAATCGATTTCTACCCTTACGGATCAGATGCTGTCAAACATGTCCAGTCGGCGCTGGTGGCGACCCGCCTCGAAGGGCGTTTCCAGCCAGGTCTTCAGGATTTCCAAGGCCAGGATATCGCCGATGACCCGCCCACCCATAACCAGAATGTTGGCGTCGTTGTGCCGCCGGCTCATGACGGCGGAGAATAGATCGTTGCAAAGGGCCGCGCGTACGTGGGGGTATTTGTTGGCCACCATGGACATCCCCAGACCCGTGCCGCAGATAAGAACACCGCGCTCGTATTCGCCCGAGGAGATCTTTTCGGCCACGGCTTTACCGGTTTCCGGATAGTCCATGGATGCTTCGCTGTGGGTGCCGACATCGGTTACGGCGATACCTTTGGCCGCCATTGCCGTTTTGAGCGTTTCCTTGAGCCGGTATGCCGCATGGTCGCAGCCGATGATGATTCGCTGAGGGCCGGATGCCTCGTTCATGGTCCTTGGTTCCTTTCGGGGGAGAACGCGTGGTCGATAAAAGGCCTAACATGGTTACATATCCAGAACCGGCCAACACCGCAAGAAAAAAAGGGGAAGTGTTTAGGTTGGTTAGGCACTTATGTGTTTCGTCTTCCTGTCAAAAAGAACCCAATACGATCAAATCACAATGACCAAATGACATATAACAAATAAATCACAATGACCAACATGCCAAACCATTGGGGTGTGGATCTCATGTGAGATGTGGATGTTGGGCTTTGGAATTGGTTAGTAATTTGGTGCTTGTGATTTGTCAGCTCGGATGTGTCGGGTGCGGGTGGATGGTAACAAGGGCAGGTGGGGATAAATACCGTGATCGGTTAATTGGTTCAGCGTTCAAAGGGTCGACAGCTGATTGGTCCGTTGCATCATCCAATTCATATAGCGAGGCGATCAGCGCGGAGCCATAATCCCTGAACGGTGAACCCGGAACCTTTTCAACCGGCGACCATCTGCTCGATCCTCACAAACCTATGGCACATAGCGCTTGACCACCAGGCTGGCGTTGGTGCCTCCGAAGCCGAAGGAGTTGGACATGGCGCAGGTAATGTCCGCTTTACGGGCCACGTTGGGCACATAGTCCAGATCACACTCCTCACCGGCGTTGGCAAGATTGATGGTCGGCGGGATGATGCCGTTTTTCACGGCCAATACGGTGAATGCGGTTTCGATCCCGCCGGCACCGCCCAGCAGGTGTCCGGTCATGGATTTGGTGGAAGAAATAGGCACATTTGGCGCGAAATCGCCAAATACCTTTTTTATTGCCCGGGTTTCATAGAGATCGTTCAGCGGGGTGGACGTGCCGTGGGCGTTGATGTAGTCGATGGCTTCGCGGGCAATGCCCGCGCTGTCAATGGCGGCTTGCATGCAGCGGATCATGCCGTCGCCGTCCGGAGACGGGGAGGTCATGTGATAGCCGTCGCCGCTCTGGCCGTAACCGGCCATTTCAGCCAGGATGGGTGCACCCCGCTCGCGTGCATGTTCCAGCGCTTCGAGAATCAGCATCCCGGCGCCTTCACCCACCACGAAGCCGTCACGGTCCCGGTCAAAGGGCCGGGAAGCCTTTTGCGGATCGTCGTTGCGGGTGGACAGGGCCTTCATGGAGTTGAAGCCGGCAATACAGGTGGGGGTGATGACCGATTCCACGCCGCCGGTGATCATGGCGTCGGCCTGTCCCCGCAAGATCGTGTTGCAGGCATCGCCGATGGCATGGGCGCCGGCGGCGCAGGCCGTGGCCACCGAGATGTTGGGGCCTTTGGCGCCCAGGTGGATGGAGATCATTCCCGGGGCCATGTTGCCGATGATCATGGGGATGAAAAAGGGGCTGACCCGTTTGGGGCCCTTTTCCTGGACGATGCGGGCGGTGGTCTCCAGCATTTCCAGACCGCCCAGTCCGCATCCGGTGATCACGCCCACGCGGTGACCGTTGGTGCCGTCGATGTTCAGGCGGGCGTTTTCAACGGCCATCCGGGCGGCTGCCACGGCGTAGGCAATGAATCTCTCCGTACGTTTGGCATCTTTTTTGGGAAGGAAATCCTCCGCGTTGAAATGCTTTACTTCTCCCGCGATCTTGGTGATGAAATCCGTGGTGTCGAAGCGCGTGATTTCGCCAATGCCCGAGCGGCCGTCACACAAGGCCGACCAGGTTTCATCGACGCCGACACCCAACGGTGTTACGAGTCCCAAACCGGTGATGACAACCCGTCTGCTCAACGATTCTTTCCCTTCTGGTAACATATTAACATCAGTGGTTTTTAATGTAGTCGAAGGCGTCTTTGACAGTGACCAGCTTTTCGGCGTCTTCATCGGAAATATCCACGTCGAACTCTTCTTCCATGGACATGATCAGTTCAACCAGATCAAGGCTGTCGGCCCCGAGGTCGTCCACAAAAGAGGCTTCCGGAATCACTTCGGCGATGTCAACACTGAGTTTCTCGGCGATAATTTTTTTGACTTTATCTTCAACTGACATGATGATCTCCTTTCAAAAATAAAACAGAATTAAGGGATTGAGGGATTCAGGGATTGAGGGATTCAAAGCCTAAGGGGTCCATGTGCGATTGTGGCGAACGGTCAATCCGCAATCCCCCGGTTCCTCAATTCCGAAATTCTCACATGTACATGCCTCCGCTGACATGGATGACCTGGCCGGTGATATAGTCCGCGGCTGTAGAGGCGAGAAAAGCGACGACGCCGGCAATCTCTTCGGGCGTTCCGATTCGTCCCATGGGGATCTGGCCGATCATGGCCGCCTTGGCTTTGTCGTCGAGATCGCCGGTCATATCGGTATCGATATAACCAGGGGCCACCGCGTTGACCGTGATGTTCCGGCTGGCCAGTTCCCGGGCCACGGCCTTGGTCAGACCGATGATCCCCGCCTTTGAAGCCACATAGTTGGCCTGTCCCGGGTTGCCGGAAACGCCCACCACCGAAGAGATGTTGATGATGCGCCCGTAGCGCTGTTTCATCATGGCCTTGGCGGCGACCTTCATGCAGTTGAACGTCCCTTTCAGGTTGACGTCCATCACCGCGTCCCAGTCGCTTTCCTTCATGCGCACCAGCAGGCCGTCGCGGGTGATGCCGGCATTGTTCACCAGCACGTCGATCCGTCCGGACGCCTTCAGGACATCACCCAGGTAATCGGATACGGCGTCTTCCGCGGACACGTCCACCTGGTGGCAGCAGGCCTTGCCACCGCCGGCCGAGATGTCCTTCACCGTGGCCTGGGCGGCATCCGAATGGCTGTGGTAGTTGAAATAGACGGTGGTTCCCGGTGCGCTCAGGGCGGCGCAGATGGCCCGTCCGATGCCTCGCGACCCCCCGGTCACCACGACGATTCGATCGCCCGATCCGGTCATGATGTCCTCTCAAAAATCCGGTCGGCGATGCGGTCCATGTCGTCGATCAACCCCCGGTAGCTGCCCTCCAATGCGGAGAGATCCAACGACGGCAGGAATTGATCCGCCGTTTCAGCAGCGACGACGTCGCTGCCCATCACGATCAACCTGGTTTTTTCGGCCACCAGGCGGGCGCAGGTGTTGGCAAAGATCCGAGCCGCGGCCAGGTTGGTCTCATCCGCCTCGTTCACGGCCAGGCGGGCCATGCTTTCCCCTACCTCCACGTGGGTCATCATGTCGGCCAGGGCGAACATGACTTGCTGGTGGCGGGTGAGGCGGTTTTCGTGGGCAAAATCGATGGTGCGGTTCAACGCCCGCGCACAGGCGGCCAGGGTCCGGCAGCCGGCCCGATCGCAGTCGCCGTGGAGGCCATCCAGCCCCGTGGCCATCTCTTCGTAGAAGGCACCTTTGGTCTTACGGGTTTTTTTCCAGCGAAACGTGGATACGATGTTCTGCTGGATTTCACTGGTGCCTTCGTAGATACAGGTTATTTTTACATCTCTTTTGATCTTTTCTACGCCGAATTCGCTGATGTAGCCATAGCCGCCCAGGGCCTGCATGGCATCGTCCGCCGCCCGGTTGGCGGCTTCGGAGGTGAAGAGCTTGGCAATGGACCCTTCCACCTGAAAGTCTTCGTCTTCGCTGTCTATTCGGCGGGCAATGGCTTCGATATGGGCGGCGGCGGCCTTCAGGTTGACCCAGTGGGGGACGATCAGCTTGTTGGTGTAGCCCTTTTTAGCGGACAGGGGACCGCCGAACTGGATCCGTTCATGGGCATAGGGAATGACGATTCCTTCCAGGGCGGCTTCTCCGGCCCCCAGGGCCATCGCCGCCACCATGAGCCGGGTGTAGCCGAACACCTGGTTGGCTTGCTTGAGTCCTTTACCGGGGGCGTCGCCGATCATGTTTTCCACGGGCACATAAACATCGGTAAAGGTCAGGGGTGAGGTGTTGGACGCCCGAATGCCGTGCTTCTCCTCACCCTTGTGCTGCTCGAAGCCTTGAGTGCCCTTTTCGACCACAAAAAAAGTAGGGCCTTCGGGGGTCTGCGCCAGTACGGTCACGAAATCGGCGTAGCCGCCGGTGGAGATGAACTGCTTGGAACCGTTGATCCGGTAGCCGGTGAGCGTGCCGGAATCGTCCATGACCGGCTCGGCCTTGGTCCTGAGCGATGCCAGGTTGCTGCCGGCTTCCGCTTCGGTCACCGCGTAGGCCACCAGGCTGTGGCCTTCGGCAACGGCGCCCAGCCACTTCTCCTTCTGGGCTTCGGTGCCGCCAACAATGATGGGGTCCGAGCCCAACTGGATGGCAAAAAAGGCGGTTCCCACACCCAGGCAGATTTTGCTCATTTCCCGGGTGACGGCGCAGCAGTCCATGGCGCCGCCGCCCATACCGCCATAGGCTTCGGGAATGAACAGCAGCTGGAGCCCGATCTCCGGACTCAGCATCTCCCGGACGGCGGCTTCGGGAAAAATTTCGTCACGGTCCCATTCCAGGACGGCTTTTTTTGTCAGCAGGCGTTTGGACAGCTGGCGGACGGTGTCGACCACCATTTGCCGGGTCTCTTCGTCCAATCCACCCTGCGGGCGATGGGCTCCGGTGTCGGTCATGATCGGCTTATCCTTTGGGGAAATCAGTCTTTGTCTTTGACGATAACGCTTTTACCCTTGTACTCGCCGCATTCGGGGCAGGCATGGTGGGGAAGTTTGGCCTCGCCGCATCCCGGGCAGGTTCCCACCGCCGGGGCGTCAATTTTGTCGTGGGCGCGTCGTTTATCCCGTTTTGACTTAGATGTCTTGTGCTTCGGTACAGCCATGAGTAATCTCCTAACCTATTAATATTTTTATATCAATTTCAGAATCAGCTGTGTTTTTAATTGGTTGCGCCTGTAGTAATTAAAAAGCCGACGAATGTCAAGGCTTTTCCCAAAAATCTTTCCCGCGGCACCCTTGTTCCCCCTTTGGGGATGTGGTAATGAGGAGGCCTACGACCGGCAAGACTGGCTGGTTTCGATCTCATTGATTGTTATTACGACCGGTTAACATCTTTGCGAAGATATCGGTTAGCTACGGACAGACCGGCGGTTGGCTTGCGGATTGAGCTCCTGCAGCTGCCGGCGAGCATGGAAACGGCACGACGCGTCGTGACTGATAAATAACTTATTGTTTTACTAGATGTGTCATTTGCATCCGTTCATGAACGACTCATACAAGGTAGATCAACAATGGAACCCATCGTTACCCGATTTCCCCCGAGCCCTACGGGTTACCTGCATGTTGGCGGCGCCCGCACGGCTTTGTTCAACTGGCTTTACGCCCGTCAGAATAACGGAAAGTTTGTCTTGCGCATCGAAGATACGGACACGGTGCGTTCCACCCAGGCATCCGTGGATGCCATTTTCGAGGCGATGCGCTGGCTGGAACTCGACTGGGACGAAGGCCCCTATTTTCAAAGCCAGCGCTTCGACCTGTACCGGGAATACCTCCAGAAATTGCTGGATTCGGGGGATGCCTACTACTGCACCTGCACCCAGCAGGCGGTGGCGGCCATGCGCCAGAAGGCCATGTCCGAAGGCGGCAAGCCCAAATACGACGGCCGTTGCCGGGAACGCGGCCTGCCCAAATCGGACAATGCCGTGATTCGCTTCAAGTCCCCCCTTGTCGGCACCACGGTGGTGGCGGACGTGATCAAGGGCAACATCGTTTTTCAGAACACCGAGCAGGACGATTTTGTGGTCTGTCGGAGCGATGGGACACCCACGTATAATTTCGTGGTGGTGGTGGACGACATCACCATGGGCATCAACACGGTGATCCGCGGTGACGACCACGTCATGAACACACCCAAGCAGATCCTGCTTTACCAGGCGCTTCAATCACCGCTGCCCGTGTTCGGCCATGTGCCCATGGTGCTGGGCAAGGACAAGACGCGGCTGAGCAAACGCCACGGCGCCATGTCGGTGACCGCCTACCGGGACATGGGCTACCTGCCGGATGCCTTCATCAACTACCTGGCCCGCTTGGGGTGGTCCCATGGCGATCAGGAGTTCTTCACCCGCCAGGAACTGGTGGAAAAGTTCAGCCTGAAGAACATCGGCAAATCCGCAGGCGTGTTCGACACGGACAAGCTCACCGCCCTGAATGCCGACCACATTCGGGCCACGTCGGTTCGGCAGCTGGCCCCCCGGGTGCTGCCTTTTTTCAGGGGCAAGGGTTACCATGCCGCCGACGACGACTATCTGGCGGGTGTCATCGGCACCCTGCATACCCGCAGCAAGACCCTGGTGGAGATGGCCGACGGCGCTCATTTCTACTACCGCGAAGATGTGCGGCCCTACGACGACAAGGCGGCCAAAAAGTTCCTGAAGCCGGAGACGGCGAGGGTGCTCGCCCTGCTTGCCGAACAGCTTGAGGAGCTGGACAACCTGGCGGAAAAGACCCAGGAGGGTGCCTTTAAACGCGTGATGGATGAAACCGGCCTGGGCTTCGGCAAGATCGCCCAACCGGTGCGGGTCGCCCTGACTGGCACGACCGTGAGCCCGGGCATTTTTGAAGTGATCGACGTGCTGGGTAAAGGCCCGGGTGCTGGCGCGGCTCCGGGCAGCGGTGGAATTTATCGATTCGCGGGGGACTGATTGAAATATTAAATTCCAAAACACAATATTCAATTTCCAAACAAATTCCAATTACAATATCGAAATCCCAAACAAAAGCCGATCCGGTCTTGTTTGTGATTTGTCGTTTGGGGATTGGGATTTATTTGAGATTTGTTTTTTGGAAATTGTTATTTTTGGGTTATTGGATGGCCGAGTATTCAAGGTTCTATGATTATTCAGCTATTGTTACGGTTCCCCTGAATCCCTCGAATCCTTTATGGGCTAGAAATGGTGCACCAGGCGCAACACGGAGCGTGTGCCTTCCGGCCGATTCTCCGCACCACTTTCAAAATAGACGTTAATAAACAGGTGGCTCTCCTGTGAAAAACTGAAAAGCGCCCCGGGACCGATGCCGAGGACCTGTTCCCTTCGATCGGAAATGCTGTTGCCGTTGGCCTTGGTATCAGAGATCTGTTTGAGATAGTAGCCGTTGACGCCGACGCGCAGCATTTTCGGTATCACCTCATAGGCGCTGGCGAAATTGGCATGGATGGCCTGGCCGGCCTGTGTGTCAGACGCAGTGCCAAATCCCCTGTTGGGGTCGTCGTTTTCAGCGTTCCACAGGTAGTGCAGGCGGGTGGATAGCGTCCAGCGGGGGGTAATAAACAATGTGCCGGACCAATACGGGTTGAAAGAGAAAAAATTACTGCCGGGATTCAGCTCATTGTTGGCGTCATATTTGCCGGTGGGCAAGATCAGCTGCAGTTCGATGCGATGCATGAACACGGGGCCGTTTTTCCCCATGATCGGGTCCCATTGCAGATAGGGACCCACCAGAATGTCCCCAAAGCCGGCACCGTTGGCTTCGGGTCCTGGAACACCGGGAGCATAGGATGTATTAATGGACACATAGGGAACAATGACATCCATCCCCCACTTGCCACCAAATAGCAATGGTGTGTCGGATTGATAGAGAAACTGCGTAAGACTGACCCAGGCATCCACATCCGTACCCGGAATCTTTAAATCATTGCCATCCTTGTCGTTCAGTTGGTCCGCCGAGTAATACTGAAGGTATTGGGAAATGTAGAAACCCGGACCGGCCGGTGGACCGCCATCGAGAAAGCTGGTGAATCCCAGGTTCACTGACGGCAGGTCATAGGCCACAGCGCTGGTGGTGACGGCAAAAAACATGAGTGCGGTGAGTAACGTCAATCTACGATAGCAGGTTCTGAACATGGCGGTTCCTTTTCTTAAATGGTTGGTGAGCGCTCGATAACACCGGTTAACGGGAGCGGCTTCCCACCGCGATTGGCTGCATGGGCGGATGCATCCGCACGGCACGATGCGGCGTTGAAAGCCCCTTTTAAAAGCCCATCGTTTCTATCAGCAGAAACATACAAGGTTGATCAGAAATAGCAAGAAATTTTTCAACCCTGACAGTAAACCATCGGAACGGGAATGCTATGCGATCGAGGCGGGGTATCGCTCCTGCGATAGCGGCCACAGGCATTTGGGTGCCGCTGGCGGGGACAATTTGGACTTGACTCCCCAGCCGCTTTTGTGTAAACGGGCACCTACCCGATGCTGGGGGATCGTCTAATGGTAGGACAGCGGACTCTGACTCCGTCAATCAAGGTTCGAATCCTTGTCCCTCAGCCAACGCATCTCAAAGGCTTACGGCATCCGCTGTAAGCCTTTTTTCGTTGCTGCGACCGATGTACCAACGGTTGATCCATTACCCGTGCGATTTCACGACCCGCAGCGACTTGATTGACCGGCACATTCAGACCCCTGGAGACGAGGCATCGGTTTGTGAGCCTGATTGCCAAGCCGGGAAGGTTATTGTCTTGCAACCATTCGTGCCTATATTTTACGGGCAGACAGTGGTTCGATACGCGGATAAAGGAGGCCATCATGTCCATTTCTAAAACCGATCTATTACGCATTGTTACGCGCGGTACCGGGTCTGTTGCCTTAATTGTGTTGATGTTGATGCTGGTCGGATGTACCACCAATTACGGTCGGTTCGCCAAAAGTGCCGAGGTCGATCTGGCCTTTCGCCAGGGCGATCGCCAACCCGACTACCGGTATTTTTATGCGGGCAGGGACACCATGCCCTATGCGATCATCGGCATTGACCGCACCTATACGGTCCCATCGAGATATTGGATCCCCTTCGAACCGGAGCCGGACACGCTGAAAAAGATGACTGGCAACATGTATTGGAAAAATCGATACAATCCATACGGGTCCCAGATTCTTGCCCCTGACGGGACGATCATCGGCGTCTGGTTCTCCAGTGTATACTTGCCCAGCGTTAAGGTCGATCAACAAAAGCGGACGGTGGACGTGTTGTTTAAAAATCCGGAAAACGATCGTGACTTTTGATGCCCGGGTCGGGTGATTCACTGACGTGCTTCAGTGCCCGTATTTGAGCGGTTACCTGAAAATCCCGTGCGAGGGGAAACGCCTTTTATGAAATCGATCTATTTTCTCAGTTTCAATATGATTTCATTTGTTCCCTATGCGTTCGGTTTCTTAAAGAGTTATGCCGAACAGGACCCTGAGATCGCTGGTGCGTATCGCTGGAATCCACCTTTGACGACCATGGAACCGGTCGATACCGTGGTTTCAGCTATTGTGGACCCCGACCTGTTGTGCCTCTCCTGCTACGTCTGGAACCACAACCAGCAGATGGCCATCGCCCGCCGGGTGAAAGCGCATCATCCAAATTGCCTGGTGGTCTGCGGCGGACCGCATGTCCCTGACCAGCCCGGTGACTTTTTTTCGCGATTTCCCCATGCAGACATCCTGGTCCACGGGGAGGGGGAGATTCCCTTTGCCCGTCTGTTGAAGGAACTGCTCGAGGAGAACCCCGATTTCGGGCGCCTGGAGGGAATATCGTTCAACCGGTCGGGCAGCACGGTCACCACGCCCATGGGGAGGCGGCTGGGCAAAGACCTGCCGGTGCCCAGTCCTTACCTCAACGGCAGCCTGGATGCGTTTCTGGGTGAGGAACACGGCAACCGCATCGCACTGTGGGAGACCAACCGGGGTTGCCCGTTCGCCTGCTGTTTCTGCGACTGGGGCGTGCGCACCAAAAACAAGGTCCGTCTGCACGCCCTGGAGAGGGTGGCGCAGGAAATTGAAACCATGGCCGATAAGGGTGTCGCCGATATATACATCACCGACTCCAACTTCGGCCTGTTCAAGAGGGACCTGGAGATCGCACGGCTTTTGGTCGCTGCGCGCCATCGAACCGGTTTTCCCAAGCGTGTGCGGATTCAGTTCGCCAAGACTTCCAATGAGACCGTGTTTGCCATCAGCCGGCTGTTGTTCGAAAACGACATGCTCTGGGGAACGACCCTGTCGATGCAAAGCGTGGACCTGGATGTGCTGGCGGCGGTGGCGCGGCCCCATGTCGACATCGGCGTCTATGCCGACCTGAAAAACCGTTACCAGCGGCACCATATCCCCACCTACACGGAGCTGATCCTGGGACTGCCCCAGGAGACCCGGGAATCCTTTGTGGGCGGCATCGGCCGGCTGCTGGAAATCGGCATGCACGACGACATCCGGGTGTTCGAACTGGCCCTGCTGCCCAATGCCCCCTTAAGCCAACCCGGCATGCGCGAACGATACGGCCTGCAGACCCGATTCAAACCCATTCGGATGACCGAGGCGGGTTTTCAAAGCGAGCTGGTGGAACTGGTTTTCGGCACCCGGACCATGCCCTATGCGGACTGGGCCTACTGCCTGCTTTTTGCCGAGATGATTCAGGCCCTTCACAATGGGGCCTTTACCCGGTTTATCGCCATCTACCTGGATCGTGAAGGGCTTTTGTCCTACCCGCGGTTCTACGACGGGCTCCTCGTTCACCTGTTGGCAGACACACGGGGCATCGGGCGCGTGTTCAACCGTCTCAGACAGCTCATCGACGATTACCATGCGGACCCGGACATGCCCCAGGTCAACCGCATCCTCACCCAGCCGGACATGCTGCGACTGCTGCGGCGGTATCACCCCACCCGCAGGGGCTGGCCGCTGTGGACCTGGCTGTGGCTGAGCCTCTGCGAGAACATGAGCGAATTTTACATTGCGGTGGTTGACTTTCTTGAATCCCAGGCGATCGGGCTTGATGCACCGTTGACCGATCTGCTGCACTATCAGCAGGCGATCATGCTCACGCCTGCGTATGACCCCGGACGCGGCAAAACCATCGCCTGCCGATACAACTGGCAGGCCTATTTTTGGGAAGCGGCCGATCTGACGCCCGCGGAAACGATCCTTCACTTTGCGGACACGCACATGGGGCCCGGCCGTCAATATCCGCTGGTTCCCGATGACCGGCAGGCCTTCGTGACGGCCGCCGTCGGGTATTCCTACCCCTACTCGAAGTTCAGGCATTTTTTCCACCAGCCGGATCTGATGCGGACGTCGGTTGCTACTGATGAATTAGCCGGGTTGACAAAGTCGTCTAATGCAGAGACGCCAGAAGAAGTCGACGAATTCATCGACGCCCAAAGGCAAGATCGTCTCCATTGATCACCGCAGAGACACAGCGGGCATGGATGTTCGTGGGGGCCGACCCTCAATCATACACCGGCGCTGTTCAAAAATCGTCCGTTGGATAAAATCTCTCGGGTCACCGGGTCTGGGTGTCGGGTGGCCATTTGATAACGCCCTGATGTTTGTTTTACTCTCCAAGAATGGTTCGCAGCATCGTTTGTAGGGCTGGTCGATCTTGAACGCTAGTGCGCCCAAGCTTTTTTAGTATCAGCCTTTTTTCTATGGAAGTAAAAATGGCCTTGAAAACAGATGGTTTTAAAAGTCCGGCGGATTGCCAATCGGTAATGGCTGTGTCGCCAAAATAACTGGCCGAGCGCATCTGACTGGTGACGGCCATTATTATAAGATCCGACCTTTGGCGGTTATAGTCGCTCGAACTTACAACCACGGCCGGACGCTTTTTAACGGTGGACTGATCAGTGAATGGAAAGGATACCAGAACGATATCGCCGAACTTATAATCGGTCATAGACGTCGTCCTCGGTATTGTCCCACACTTTTTCAAATACTTTTTCAGCCAGTTTGCTGCCGGCTTTGAGCAAACGGCTATCACGCTCTTTTTGGCTGATAAAATCCACAAAGTCTACCACTTCGGCAACCTTGTCCGGCGAAAGGGTTCTTATCTTCTGGATAATGATCTTTTCCTGGTCGCTTGTAGGCGTTATGTTCTGTGGCATGACGACCTCATATTAGAAAAAGGTTAATCGTTGCGCTGTGAAGGTCCTTCATGTCTGTCGCACATCAAATTTGCCCGGCGGTTCTTTTTACATTCATACTGCGCTGTTTGGGCAACTGTTTAATACCCACTTTAAACGATATACGATATATATGCAATTGGTCTTGCTCCAGTACCTATATCCCTTAATCCCCCAATTCAGGAAGCGGTGTGCCCTTCCCCGGCCGCTCTTTTCAGTCATCCGTCTTCGGACCTCCGTCTCCTGTCAGCAGCCAAACCGTACCCAAACACTCAAAAGTGATGTTAAGTCTAATTATAGGTAATTAAGCATAGAAATATTTCTTTAACTATTAATTGCAGGCTATTAGTGATAATAACACCAAATATGACGGCCGTTGACGCAACACCCCCACGATATAGTGGCGTTTCCCGCCAATCGGTCGTCTGCGGCCACGATGAACAACGTCCCTAAGGTTTTTAATTAGGTAAAAACGCTTGACAGGCTCAAGCGCTGCTGGTAAAAATCGTGTAAATTATTGGGTGTATGTGTGCGGTTGTGTAAATTATATAGAAAATTCAATTGGTTCACCACAACCCATCGCTCTTTTAGAACCTGCTTTGAAAGTGGATTTTTTTGTATTTTACAATTTCAGGTATGATTTCCTTCGCTGAGGACCTGAAATTTTAAAATAAATACCAACGGAAAGGAGGTGGTTCAAGAGCAGCGCGCAGTAGCGGTAACATGCAATACAATGACAATTATTAGGTTGCAGTAAATCAGATTAAAATCGTTAAGGAGGAAAGACCCAGATGAAAAAACTATTGATTATCTTTGCCGTTCTTTGTTTAGCCGCGCCGGCCATGGCTGCCGACTGGAATTTTTACGGCAGCGCCCGTATGGCCACCTTTTATTCGATCGTCGACAAAGACATCAAAGTGACAACGACACCACTAACCGCACCGATTGGGCTCAGCAGGGCAACAGCCGTATCGGCGCCGAACGTCAAGGTCAACGATCAGATCGGCGGTGCGTTTGAAATGAGCGACGGCTTCGGCGAAACGTCAGAAAATTGTTCGGTACCTACACCTTCGGCGGTGGCAGCGAGCTGCTGCTTGGCCAGACCTACACCCCGCTCGGCTCTATGTTTTACTCCAACAGCGTCTTCGGCGGTGACGGCGACCTGCTGGGCGTCGGCCAGTTCTATGACGGCCGGCAAGCCATGATCCAGTGGAAGACCGGCGGCCTCAAGCTCGCCGCGATCCAGGCCAACGTTCCCGCTGACAGTGCAGCAGCATTGATCCGAATGGTGTGGGTTACGCTGTCGACCTGATCATTCCCAAGCTCGAAGCCAACTACAATTTAAAGGGCGATACCTTCTTCATGGATATTGGTGGTGGCTTACCAGACCTATGGTCATCGACTAATTTCGCCGGCAACTGATCCCACGTCACGACCTATGTCCTGAATCTCGGCGGCGGCATGAACTTCGGTGCCTTCTACTTCAACCTGGGCGGCCACTGGGGCCAGAACCTGGGCAATTACACCGGCAGCAACTCTGCTTCTTTCAGCAACCTTCCGGCAATTGATAGCAACAATTAAATTCGATGACAACGAAAATGAAATCGACAACACCGGTTACGGCGCCCTGGCGGTTATCGGTTTCAACGTCTCCGAAATGTGGACCATCGAGGCCGGCTACGGCTTTGAATACGGCGAATATGACCTTGACAGGCGCCGCCGGCGATGGTGAGACGGTTCAGCAGTATTACATTAACGCAACGATCAACATCGCCCCGGGCTTCTTCATCGTGCCTGAGGTCGGCTTATCACTTATGACTACGTAAACGGTCGGTTCGAAGGCGAGGGCATTGGCGATCCCAACCCCAACGTTTTCTACGCGGGCGCCAAATGGCAGATCAACTTCTAATCTGAGCATATTGATTGCCTGATTAGTCGATCAAGTAATAAAAAAACCCGGGGCTTTGGCCCCGGGTTTTTTTTACTGGCAGCGATGAAATGGCCTGACGATGCGTGCGGTGGCACTTCCAAATTATAAATCTCAAACTACAAATAACAAATCTCAAATAAATTCCAAACTACAATATCCGAATCTCAAAACAGGGCAACAACCAATAGTTTTGAACTGCGATAGCATGCGCATTCCCCGCCGCTTGTGGCGGGGTTAGCGAGCGAACTGGAAATCGCTTTTTTTATCCTTACGGTGCTGCGTAGCACTGCCTTTACAGGCAGAACCCTCCCCGCGGCTTGCCGCGGGGAGGGTTCAATGTTGGTCATTGTTATTTATTTGTGATTTGGGTTTTGGCGATTGTGATTTTTGCTATTTGTCTCACGCAAGAAAAAAGCCCTGCCATAGATCGTCAGGGCTTTGAATCGGCTGTATCGTAGACGTTCAGCTATTGCGGATTCAGATCAAAGGTAATCACGTTGCTGACCGACTCGGTGAAAATCATCGCCCCTTCCTTGGATACCAGTGCGATCACCAGTTCATCGGCACCATCGTTGTCGATGTCGCCAATCGCGAAGTCGCTAATCCGGCCGGAAAGGCTCTGGGATTCCCATTGGGGGACCAGACTCAGCTCGTTCCACAGCATGGACCCCACCCTTGCCTTTCTGAAGTATCTGAAATTCTGGACCATGTTTCTGGCCAGCTCCTCATGCCGGGCAATCAGCACCTCTGCTTTGCCGTCCCGGTCGATGTCGGCGATCCGGATGCGTAAAGGCAGATACTGTTTGTTCGGCTGTCCGGCGTCTGTTTTGGGCAGGTTGAAGAAAAGTTTGTCGCCGCCGGAACGATCGCCGTCCTCCCAGATCATTTCACCGCCGGCGCTGTAGATGCGCACCCGGTCCCAGTCTGAATAGGCGGCAACCACACTGCTGCCGGTGTGGGTGATGTCGCCGTAGACCGCTCCCATGAGGTTGGCCTTGCCGCCCGGCAGCAACTGCCGGTCGGGTGTCAGGCGGTCTCCCTGCCAGCGCATTTCGTGGATTGGCTCCAGGAAAATCGATTCAGCACCCAAACGCTGGCGCTGGCCCAGCAGTACGGTGCCCTGGTCCGGGGTTTCGGCGACGCGGTAGTACCAGTTGCTGCTGCCGGCAATGGTTGGGTAGGCGCCCCCCGAATATTCGAGCACAAACGAGTCCACGATGGTTCGGCCCGAACCCAGGCTGGTGACGTAAATCTCGGGTGTGCCGTTGCCGTTGATGTCGGCGGCATCGACGCTGATATAGGTGCTTTGACTGGTTTGCGCGGCTTCGGCCGTTTTTACCAGGCGGCCGTTTTCCATGCGGTAAATGGATACATCCCGGTCGGTTACCACCACCAGTTCCATGCGGCCGTCATTGTCGACATCGGCCACCTCGAGCCCCGTGATCAGCGCTTTGAAACTCCTGCTTTTCCAATGGGTCCCACCGTCTTGACCGGCATAAGGCGTCGCCGCAGGGACAAAGGCGGGGTTGGGGGTCGGGTTGGCCTGACCGGCCACCGGCACCTGCGTTTCGGATTGAACGCCGGACTGCAGCAGCTTCTCCGGGTGCATGCGCGGGTCGGCGACTTGCGGGGCCGGTTGGACCGTGGTTGCCGCCGGGGCGCCGGCCTGTGCGGCAGTTGCGGCCGCCGGACGCTGGGCAACCTCGCGGCCGAATACGGTGGCGTTGATGTTGGAGGCGAACTGGTTGATCTGGGGGATCACCTCGCCCATGCCGCGGGTCTGGGCGAAAAAGGGCAGGGGCGCCTGCTGGCCGCTGACGTCCGCCATCTTGGCGTCGATGCTCACGCTTTCGCCGAATACCGTCAGGCTGCCGAACAGGACGTAGTCGGCCTGGAGCTTGCCGCCCACCAACAGCGCCCGGCTTTCCCCGCCGAACCCTTCGACGGATGCCAGGGCGGCTTTGGTTTCGTTCTTGCTGATCACCTCGACCTTGTCACGCCAGGCCAGCCGGCTGCCGAGCATGTCCAGGATGCCCTCCTGGAGAAAGGTCATGTCCTTGTCCGCGTTGATCTCAAAGGGAAGGATGGCCACCCGGGCAGGGGCGGCGAAGGCCGGGGAGACGCTTATAAACAGCAGCAGGGAGAATATGGCCAATATGGTGTTGCGGATCAGCATATTTGATTGCTTCTTCAATGGGGGGCTCCTGTATAAATAGAAATATCGATATGTTTTTGAAAAAGGGTAAAATCGTTGTCGTTCGTAAAGATGTTCATATCGTGTCGAACCGCAGCTGCGCAAATCAGGAAATCCGTATTGGATCCTTGAACGCCAGCTGAGCGACAGGTCGTGTAAAACCGGGCGGCAAGCTCATAGTCGTCAGGAGAATGGTTCAAATCAGGAAACGCCCGCAATACATTTCGGAGTCGATTGAACTGGGCTTCGGATTTGACGCCGGAAAGGATTTCCTGGCGGATGGCGCCAATCATCTGGACACGTCCGTCGGTAATCAGTTCTTCGAGTGCATTGACCACAGGTGGATCAATGCGATTTTTCCGACGAAGGGCGAGAGACCAGACAGATGTATCGACAATGACCTTCACGATTCAATATTCCGCTGGGCTTTGTAATCGTATTCCGGATCAAAGTCGATTTTACCAAACATGTTGATAATCTCAATCTGTTTGCGACGCTGTACATACTCTTTCAACGCTTCTGTTACGACTTCTTTTTTGGTTTTTAAACCGCTGATTTTACGGGCCTCTTCAATTAATTGGTCATCTATGGCTAGATTGGTCGGCATGGTTTATTCTCCTTTTTTACACAAAATCTTACACACAAAGACCAACAAATCAATAGAGAACACCGCTGATGGGTATCGATGCACACCTAATTTGCCGGAAACAACAAATTACAATATCAAAATTTCGAAAAAGAGCTGAAACTGACCTTCCACGTAACCCCACCATTTCAGCCCAACTTTTTGCGTAACATCTCATTCACGATCTTCGGATTGGCCTTCCCTTTGGTCTGCTTCATGATCTGGCCGACGAAAAAGCCCATGAGCTTTTTCTGGCCGCCCTGATAGCGCTGCACTTCATCGGGGTGGGCGGCGATGACGGCATCGACGACGGGGTCGATGGCCGATGTGTCGGACACCTGCACCAATCCCTTCTCCTCGACAATGGTTTTGGCCGGCCGGCCGGTTTCGGCCATGGCCTCGAAGACGGTTTTGGCGATTTTGCCGCTGATCAGATCGGCATCCAGCAGCTTCAACAGACCGGATAGATCTTTTGGCGAGACCGGCGAGTCGATAATGTCCAGGCCCCTGGCGTTGAGCAGGCCCAGCAGGTCGCCCATGACCCAGTTGGCCACCGTTTTGGGCTGATCGAATTCGGTCAGGCAGGCTTCGAAATAGTCGGCCAGTTCGCGGCTGCCGGTCAATACCCGGGCATCGGCGGATGGCAGGCCGTAGTCTGTCATATACCGGGCCTGGCGCTGGGCTGGAAGCTCAGGCATCTGCGCGCGCATGCGTTCGATCCAGCCCGGGTCGATCACCAGGGGCAGCAGATCCGGATCGGGGAAATAGCGGTAATCATGGGCGTCTTCCTTGCCGCGCATGGACACCGTCTGCCCGTTGTCCGGCTGCCACAGGCGAGTCTCCTGGACCACCTGGCCGCCATCGAGAAGGATCTCCTTCTGGCGGGCGATTTCATAATAGATGGCCTTTTCGACGTGCTTGAAGGAGTTCAGGTTTTTCACTTCGGCCCGGGTGCCGAAGACGGTCGACCCCTCGGGCATGATGGAAACGTTGGCGTCGCAGCGGAAGCTGCCTTCCTCCATGTTGCCGTCGCTGATATCCAGGTATCGCAGGATGGCGCGGAGCTGGCGCAGGTACTCGCCGGCGGCCTCGGGGCTGCGGATGTCCGGCTCGCTGACGATTTCGATCAGCGGCACGCCGGTTCGATTCAGGTCAACCCGGCTGATCGGGCGGTCCGGGTCGTGGATGAGCTTTCCCGCATCCTCTTCCATGTGAATGCGGGTGATGCCGATACGCCGGGACTCTCCGTCGATCTCGATGTCGAGGTACCCGTTGGTGGCGATGGGCAGTTCGTACTGGGAGATCTGGTAGCCCTTGGGCAGGTCCGGGTAAAAATAGTTCTTGCGCGCGAACCGGCTTTCCGCCTGGACGGTGCAGTGGGTTGCCAGGGCCATTTTGATGGTGCAGTCCACCACCTTTTTATTGAGCACCGGCAGCACACCAGGCATTCCCAGGCACACCGGACAGGTGTGGGTGTTTGGGGGCGCACCGAAGGCGGTGGAGCAACTGCAGAAAATCTTCGTGCGGGTTTTCAGCTGGGCGTGAACTTCTAAGCCGATAACTGGGGTGAATTCCATCTGATTGTTCCATCGCTGTTCTTTTGGCTGGTTGTCGTCCCTTGGTAAGTCCTGCCTAAAACCGCGCAAAGGCATGCATTAGCATCAACGGCGAAGATTGTAAAGATGGGTGTGGCGGCGCTTCACAATCGTCTTGCCGGGGTTAAAAAAGGGAGGCATCCACCGCTCTTTTCTGGTATACTGAGCCAAACGCGGGCGCACCGATGGCCTGAGAATAGCGCTGTTGCAGCCGTTCACGGGTTCAGAGGTTACGGGTTCATCGAACACCTCCGACAAAGGAACCCCTGACGATAAACACTGATCCGGTGAATGACTGCATACCTGTTTGGCACGTGCGTTTACACCCCTCACCACCAAAGGAGGCTTGACATGGCCGAAACGGTTATCGTTGACATGCTGGAGAATCACATCGGCGAAATCACCCTGAATCGTCCGGAAAGCCTGAATACGTTCACGCTGCCCCTGGCGTCTGAACTCAATGCGGCCCTGCTCCGGCTGGATGGGGAATCCGCGGTGCGGATTATTATCCTCAAAGGTGCCGGCAAGGCCTTTTGCGCGGGAATCGACGTGGGGGATTTCTTCGGCAAGAGTACCATGGAATACCGGGAGTGGATCACCTGCATGGAGGCGCCCCTGGAGACGATCAGCCGCATGAAGAAACCGGTGATGGCCCAGGTTCACGGCGTGGCGGCAGCCAACGGTGCGGGCCTGGTGGCTGCCTGTGATCTGGCCATTGCCGCCGACAACGCCCGCATGGGCCTGACCGCGATCAATGTGGGCCTCAACTGCGTGGGGCCCGTGATCCCGGTCACCCGATCCGTGGGGCGCAAGCGAGCCATGGAAATGCTGCTCTACGGGGAGTTGCTCAAGGCCCCGGCGGCGTTGGACATGGGACTGATCAACAAGGTGGTGCCGGCGGGCGACCTGGAGATAGAAGCCCGACGCTGGGCCGCCGTGCTGGCCGCCAAGAGCCCCGTGGCCGTTCAAAACGCCAAATCAGCCTTCTATGCCGCCGCCGACCTGAATTACGACAAGGCGTTTGCCTACATGAACGAGGCCTTCGCCCGGTTGTGCTCCACCGAAGACGCCAAAGAGGGGGTCTCGGCCTTTCTGGAAAAGCGCCAACCGCAGTGGCAGGAGAAATAACACCAGTCCTGCCAAAGGAGGAAAACATGCCGATATTCATGATGTTTGGAAAGTACACGACGCAAGCGATGCAGAACATCAGCCCGGACCGGACGGAAAAGGCCGTTGAGGTCATCAAAGCCAACGGCGGGAAGGTCATATCGATGTACGCGGTCATGGGCAAGCATGACCTGGTTTTTACGCTTGATTTTCCGGATGCGGAAAACGCCTTTGCCACGTCGGTGGCCCTGAATACCTTGACCGGAATTGCATTCACCACCTCACCGGTCGTCGAGGTTGAGATGTTCGACAAACTGATCGCCCGGGTAAAAAAGATGTGAACACCGGACCTGGCGGGCCCGCGCACATGCCTCGGGCGCCTGCATCAATCCTCCACTGAACAAAAAAGGGTCACTTGAGGTAAGCGACGATTCGAAAGCGATTGCGGTATGAAAATAGTGGTTGTTGGAATCATCGTCCTCAGTGCGATTGCGGCGATCTATCATTTCATCACGCCCTCCTCGGCGATTGTCAATCGCCTGCCATCCGGCGGGACCGTCCTTTGCTTTGGCGACAGCCTGACTTACGGGACCGGCGCGTCCACAGGGATGGATTACCCGGCCCAATTGTCGCGCATGATCGGATTGCCTGTCATCAATGCCGGTGTTCCCGGCGACACCACCGCAACGGCCCTGAAACGGCTGGATGGGATGCTTGACATGCAGCTGCGGGTGGTTCTGATTACCCTGGGGGGCAACGACCTTAAAAACGGTATCTCAAGGCAAACCGCCTTCGACAACCTGCGTTCGATCATCCGAACCTTTCAGGCCGATGGTGCCCTGGTGGTCATCGGCGGTATCGATATTCCTTTTTACGGCAAGGGCTTTGGTAACGCCTACCGGGAACTGGCCGAGGAAACCGGGTCGGTGCTGATTCCCAATGTATTCGCCGGCATCATGGGAACGCGCAGCCTGATGAGCGACCCCATCCACCCCAACAGCCAGGGGTACACCGTCATGGCGCAGCACTTTTATCGGGCGCTTCAGCCGTATTTGTAGGCCCTGTTGGCCCCATCGTTCAACCGGCATTGGTTATTTATGATGGTGGCCTCACTGTGGACCGCGACAGCGGGCGCAATCCCCGCGGTTTGCTGCGGGGAGGGTTCAATCATCCTAACGTCTTGATGGCTGATACGGAGACATGCCATGAACCTGGAAACAATCCTCTTTAACGACGTTACCCTGGGTCAGGTTCTGCCCTGGATCGTGGCAGTGGTGGTGGTTTATGCGACGTTCAGGATCTACAAAGCCCTGTTCGCGAAAAAAAAGGTGAACCTTCAGCACACCGTCTACTTTGCCTGCAGCAACTGCGGGTGGGAAGGTCACATCAGCAAATTCGGCACGCGCTGTCCCAAGTGCGACGCCCCTGCAAGAGATCTCAGCCCCGGATCATGACCACCGGTTTTCATGGCGGTTATCCACAGAAGCGGGCTATTTTTCATCCGTAGCAGGGGGCGGCAAATCCCTTTTACACCCTACCGGGATGTCCCCCAGTCTATATTTAACACACTGAAATTTATTTACATTGTTGCATGATCACCTGTGATTGCCGCCCCTGGCCGTGTCGCGTCGCGCCACTAAAAATTACTTAATATTAAAAAGTTTAAATAGTAATATAATATATTTGACATATATTGAATCTGACTTATGATTGGTACATACCAATCAACGCGGGTATCGCAAGTCCCGTATTCAAGGAGGAACAGACAATGAGCAAAACCATCGGAATCGATCTTGGAACCACCAACTCCTGTGTGGCCATCATGGATGGCGGGGACGCACGGGTGATCACCAATGCCGACGGCGGTCGCACCACGCCGTCGATGGTGGCTATTTCCAGCAGCGGCGAACGGCTGGTGGGGCAGATTGCCAAGCGCCAGGCCGTCACCAACCCTGAGAACACGGTCTTCGGTGTCAAGCGGCTGATCGGTCGCAAAGCCGACGACAGCGAGGTGATCAGCGATAAGAAAAACCTGCCCTATGCGGTGACCCAGGCCGACAACGGAGATGTTCGCATTTCTCTGAAAGGGCGCCAGTACAGCCCGGCGGAGATTTCATCGTTCATCCTGGCCGATCTGAAAAAATCGGCGGAAGCCTACCTGGGCGAACCGGTCACCGAGGCGGTGATAACCGTACCGGCCTACTTCAACGACAGTCAGCGCCAGGCAACCAAGGATGCGGGCAAGATCGCCGGCTTGAACGTGAAACGAATCATCAACGAACCCACGGCCGCGTCGCTGGCCTACGGCCTGGACAAGAAAAAGGAAGAGAAAATTGCCGTATTCGATCTGGGCGGCGGTACCTTCGACGTATCCATCATGGAGATCGGCGATGGGGTCTTCGAAGTCAAAGCCACCAATGGCGACACCCACCTGGGCGGCGAGGATTTCGACCTGCGCATCATCGACTATCTGGCCGCCGAATTCAAACGGGAGCAGGGCATCGACCTGCGTGGCGACAAGATGGCGCTTCAGCGGCTTAAAGAAGCGGCGGAAAAGGCCAAAATGGAGCTCTCCAGCGCCATGGAGACGGATATCAACCTGCCGTTCATTACCGCCGACGCCAGCGGGCCCAAACATCTGAACATCAAGATGACCCGGGCCAAGCTTGAATCTCTGGTGGAAGACCTGCTGGACCGCATGGATGGTCCCTGCCGCACGGCCATGAAGGACGCCGGTTTCTCGGCAAGCGAGATCGACGAGGTGATTCTGGTGGGCGGCATGACGCGCATGCCGGCGGTGGTGCAGCGGGTGAAGACGCTTTTCGGCAAGGAGCCGAACAAGGGGGTCAACCCCGATGAAGTGGTGGCCATGGGCGCCGCCATTCAAGGGGCTGTACTGCAAGGCGATGTCAGCGACGTGCTGCTGCTGGATGTGACCCCGCTCTCCCTGGGAATCGAGACCCTGGGCGGCGTGATGACCACCCTGATCGAAAAGAACACCACCATCCCCGCCCGCCAGAGCCAGGTTTTCTCCACGGCCGAGGACAACCAACCGGCCGTGACGGTGCATGTGCTCCAGGGCGAACGCAAGATGGCGGAAGGCAACAAGACGCTGGGCCGTTTCGAGCTCACCGGCATCCCGCCGGCACCGCGGGGGGCACCCCAGATCGAGGTGACCTTCGACATCGACGCCAACGGCATCGTGGAGGTGTCGGCCAAGGATCAGGCGACGGGCAAGCAGCAGCGCATTCGGATCACCTCGTCCTCGGGCCTCTCCAAAGAAGAGATCGATCGTCTAATCAAGGATGCCGACCTGAATGCCGATGCCGACAACCGTAAAAAAGAGCTGGTGGATGCCAAAAATGCTGCCGATGCACTGGTCTACGCAACGGAAAAAACCCTCAAAGAGATGGGTGCCAACGTCGACGGCAGCGTGCGCATGGAGATCGACGCCGCCGTATCGAACCTGAAACGGGCACTGAAAGGAGACGACGCCGCAGCGATCAGGCAGCTGACCGACGTGCTTACCCGTGCATCTCACCGGCTGGGCGAGTCCATGTACCGGCAGCCGGGCAGCCCCCACGACGGCGGGCCGCAAACCGGCCAGGGCGCCGGAGGGCGGGCAGGCAGAACTGCATCGGGCGACGACGACGTGGTGGATGCCGAGTTCCAGGAAGTCGCCTAACCGACGCTGTCGGTCAGATCAGCCGATCGGTAAGGTTTACCACGTACTTGACAACCAACCAAAGCGCCGGGCGGATGCCCGGCGCTTTCAGTTTAATCAATGGCGCCTTGAACCTTAAGATGCCAGGTGGTATAGGGGTCTCCATCCACATGCCCGATTGATGGCCTTAGACCGTATTTGACAGACCGATCAGACGAGGTCGACATGAAAACATGGTATCCCCTATTGATCCTTGCAGCCCCGCTCATTCTTTCAGCCGGCTGCGCCAGCCACCCAGACCCGATCAAGATTCCCAAAAACGCCGCTGAGATGACGGTGGCATTTTCCTGGGAGGGCATTGACCCCTGCACCCATGATTCTCCGGAAATCCGGGTTTCACCCGTTCCGAAGGGTACCGCCGAACTGCAGGTCAAGCTCAAGGATATCAGCATGCCGGAATGGAATCACGGTGGCGGCAAGGTCAAGCATGACGGATCAGGGGTCATCCCTGCAGGCGCCCTTAAAATCGGCTATAACGGCCCCTGCCAGCCCGGCGGCAGGCATCCCTATGAATTCTCGGTCATGGCGGTGGATGCCGACGGGGCGATCATCGGCGTCGGCAGGGCCAGACAGCCGTTCCCTCCCAAGCAATGACGGCTAAAAGAATGCCCTGCTAGGGAGAAGCTTGACATCACGCCGGCTGCGGAGATCGATTTCATCGAAGAAAACGGCCGGGTCTACTTGGTGAAAAAAAAGGGCGGGATTCCAAAAAACGTCACCGCTGCCTGATTTCCATATTGGTGCCCAGGCCGCGGTCTTCAACCTGGAACGCATGTCAAGCGTCGTGGCAAGATACAGAACCTACTTTCCAACGGTCAGGTTGATACACCCGTGACCACTTATTCGGCCGTTATTTCCCAGCCTGGCAGTCCGGGCAGACGCCGAAGAAATCGAGGCGGTGGCGGGAGATCGTAAAACCGGTCTCCCGTGTCAGTTCCTGGGTCATATCCGCCAGGGCCGATATGTCCGGATCGAGGATTTTCCTGCAAACGGTGCATATCACGTGGGGATGGTCGTAGGGTTTGTTGCCGTCATAGCGGTTGCTGTCATCACTGAAGCCCAGTTCCAGTAGTTGATCGAGGTCTCTGAGGACAGCCACATTTTTATAGATGGTGGCCAGACTGGTGGTGGGATAGCTGGTTTTGACCTGTTCGTGGATGGATTCAACGCTGGGGTGACCCTTGCTCTCGGCAAGGACTTTCAGAATGGCCAGGCGCTGGGGAGTGATTCGATACCGGTTTTCCCGCAGGGCCGTCACCATTTTTCGCATTCGGATCTCAGGATCTGGCATGGTCACACGCGATGATCTAGGGGTTTAAAGGAAAATGATTATCAATAAATAGCAAAGGTGAGGTCTGGGTGTCAACCGCCGTGACAACCGGGTCACGCTTCGATGGCCTGAAATTCTTGCATGAATTTCCGATCGATATAATCCTTGATGACGAATGCGGGCCGGCCGCCGAATTCCAGCCACCGTTTTTTCAGAACGCCGACCCGGCCGCCCAGGTTGAGAATCAGCAGGTAGTCACCGCCCGGGTCGAAGGGCATCAGGTCGCCCCCGTTCAACTGCGCCACGATGTTGTGGAGCAGGACCGGGTTCTGGCGAACCGCGTAGACACCCACCTTGTCCAGGGGCCGGTCCTCAAAGTAGATGCAGTCGCCGCCACCGAAGATGCAGGGATGTTGGGTGCTCTGCAAAAAGCGGTTGACCCGCAGACCGCCGTCGGGCCCCGTGGCGATGCCGGAATTCGCAAAAATGGCCGAAGGTTTGACGCCCAGGGCTAAAAATATGAAATCGGCCGGAAGGCGCTCGCCGTTATCCAGGTTGACGGCGTCGCGGGATACGGATTTCACGAAGGCTCCCTCCCGGATGGTGATCCCCCGCCGAGTCAACGTGCCGCGGATCTTGCGGCCAACGGACGCGGGAAAGCGGGACATGAAGTCGCTGCCGGCACAGATGGTGATGCGAGGCGTGTGCCCGCCGGAGATTGTCGCCAGCTGCCAGACGTTGCCGGCCACCTCTGCCGAAGATGGGCCGCCGCCGACAATGACCACATCCGGCGAGTGTCGGCTGAAATGGTCGACCAGGCGGTCTTTGGCCTCCATGAGCCGTTCGATGGGTTTCACGGTGTAGAGGTCGGAAATTTCCCCGTCAATGGCCGGTTTGGGCACATGGCTGCCCGCATTGCAGGAGAGCACATCGTAGGGCACGGTGCGGCCGTTTTCCAGAATCACGACTTGTTGTTCGGGATCGATCGTGGCCGCCTTGCCGTTCAGGAACGTTCCTCCCTGCTTTTCAACCACCTGGCGGGTGGCGAAGCGAATTTCCTCCGGCCGGTAGGTGCCGGAAAGCATCCCCGGCCCCATGCCCGAGTAGTAGTGAAAGTCCGATGGGCCGATGACGGTGACGCCGTGGCCTTTTGCGGTGATGGCAGACAGGTTGGCCAGTGTGACCATGTGGGCGTGGCCGCCGCCGATAAGGACCAGTTGTTTTTTCATGCCAATGTCTCTTCCATCAGCCGACCCAGCCGCTTCAGATGGGACTTCTCTTCGTTGGCAATCTGGATCAGGGCCTTTTTGCCCGCCTCGTTTTTCGCCTTTTGCGATGCCCGAAGGTAGAGATCCAGGGCCTGGGCTTCGATGGACATGGCCAGTTCGATGATTGCCTGCACCGTGTCGTAAGCGGGCATGAGCAGGTTGGCATACTCTTCGGTGGTCAGTCCCCCTTCCAGCACCTCCGCTACCTGTCGGGCCTCGAAGGTCTCCCGGGTGACCGGCTTGCCGGTCAGTTCGGTGTACTGCTCAAGGATGCGATCTTGATGTTTCACCTCAATTTGAGACAGTTGGTGAAACAGTTGTCTCGCCGGGTCACTGTCAACCTTCACTGCCATGGTGTCGTAAAACGATTTTAACCCCGCTTCGAGCGAGTAGGCCACGGCCAGGGCGTTTTCCACCGACGCGACCCCGTCGAAGAGCGCCAGTCCCTTCTCTTCGCCCAGGAACGCCGCCTCGCTGGTCCAGGCGTTGAAGCCGCCGGCCATGTTGATGATGGCCTTGAAACCTTGCCCGGAAAGCAACTGCGCAGCCACCCGGCTGCGTCCCCCGGACGCTCAGTATACCATGACCGGCTTGGTGCGGTCGATGCGCGGCATATGGTCGGTGAGTTCCGGCAGCGGCGCCAGAATGGCGCCGGGGATGTGCCCGGCTTCGTACTCTTTGGGTTGGCGCACGTCCAGAATGGTCACGTCGTCCACCTTTTTGTCCGCAAGGTAGGATCTGGCCTGGTCGGTGTCGACGGATGTCACGGGGGTCAGGAATTGACGCCAGTTCAAGGGTTCCTCCGCATGGATTGGGTTGTTGTCTACAGGGAATCGGAAGGATCGCGCAAGTATACACCAAACAAGCCCTTCCTGCCATTGCTTTTTAGATGGCACATGGTTTGCTTTTGTAGCCTTGCAGCATTAACTTAAAAAATTGGCCGTTGCCCGTATTTTCCCCAATTGTTTTCAAAACAGACGGAGGGTATCATGAACCTAAACGAGTACAAGGATATCATCAAGCAGGCCATCGCCAACGAGGTGGAGGCCAGAAAATTTTATGACGATGCAGCCAATACACTCAAGGATCCGCATCTGAAAAAGCTCTTTACCGCTCTGGCGGAAGAAGAGAAAAAGCACCGGGATATCCTGACCAAGATTTACACCAGCAACACCATGGACCGCTATTTTTCCGAATCCCGGGATTACAAGGTGGCTGAAACCGTGGACGAGCCGGAACTGTCCATGGCGATGAAGCCGGCCGATGCCTTTGCCCTGGCCATGAAAAAAGAGGAAGCGGCCATGAAACAGTACACCGAGATGGCCGCGATGTGCGATGACGACGGTAAACGGCAGGTATTCCTTGATCTGGCTGCCATGGAGCGGGACCATAAACTGAAAATGGAGTCCGCTTTCATTGATATCGGCTATCCCGAGGTCTGGTAAATAAAGGAGTGTTGACCATGACACAATCCAAATGTCCGGTCTGCGGCTGTGAAAAATTCCATGTCAAAAACCCCGACGACGACTACGATGTTTACGAATTCGAGTGCCGGGACGGTGAAATCTGTTTTGAGGAAGACCTGGATGATGACGCGTGCCCGGAAGTCAACGACGCCACGGAAACATTTTGCAATGCGTGTGCGTGGCATGATAAATTCATTAAAATCAAATAGTTAGTAGCCTATTTGGGAGCAGCCATGGAGACCCATGACGTAACCGTGTTCAAACCCTATCCGTTCAGGGTGGGTCAGAAAATCAATATCAAAGATGGGCCCCGCAAGGGAGACTGGGAGGTGGTGGCCGTTACCGACCGCAAGGTCAACCTCCGCTGCCCGTTCAGCCATCGGGAACTCGAATGGAACCGGTTCTGCTATGTGGTCGATGAACAGACCGGTGTTCAATGGCCCGGTAAAGAATAGCCCTCCTGCGACCCATGGCATTGACTTTTTCAAGGGGGCTTTATGAAAACGATCTCCATCGCGGCGACCATCATGACTGCCGGAATATGGCTGGCCGGAGCCGCTGCGCATGCCGCCCAGGTCGACCACGCCCTGTTCGCCACCCTGTTGAGCCGACATGTCAAAGACGGGGTCGTGGATTACCAGGGCGTTAAGGCTGACGAGGCCATTCTGGACCAATACCTGGACGCGCTCGCCGCCGTGGACCCGGGCCCGCTGTCAACGGACGATCAATTTGCCTTTTACGTCAACGCATACAATGCGTGGACCATCAAACTGATACTCTCCCGCTACCCGGATATTCGTTCCATCAAGGATCTGGGGGGCCTGTTTTCATCCCCCTGGAAAAAAGCCATCGCCCGCATCGACGGCAGCCTGTTGACCCTGGACCAGATCGAACACGACATCCTGAGAAAACGGTTCAAGGATCCCCGGGTCCATTTTGCCGTCAACTGCGCATCCAAGAGCTGCCCGCCCCTTCAGGGCGAACCGTTTACGGGACGCCTCCTGAATGATCAGCTGAACCGGGCGGCCAGGGCCTTCATCAATGCCCCCCGGTTCAACCGGTTGGAAGGAGATACCCTGTGGGTCAGTAAAATTTTCGATTGGTTCTCGGAAGACTTTCAAGGAGATGTGATCGGCTATTTCATCAAATTCGCCGATGCCCCGCTGGGGAATCAGCTGGAGAAAAACAAAGCGCGGATCAAGGTCGAATACCTGGACTACGACTGGTCCCTCAACGGAACCTAAAGGAGGCGACGGTGGCAAGTTACGACTACGATATCGGCATTATCGGCGGCGGTGCTGCCGGGCTTACGGTCGCTTCGGGAGCGGCGCAGCTGGGTGCCAAGACCCTGCTCATCGAAAAGGAGCCCGCCCTCGGTGGAGACTGCCTGCATTATGGCTGCGTGCCCAGCAAGACCCTGATCCGTTCGGCCCACGTTTACCACGACATGAAGCATGCCGATCGTTTCGGGCTGCCGAAAGTGGCTCTGCCGCCGGTCGATTTTTCCCTTATCGCCAAGCGGATACAGGCTGTCATCGCCGTCATCCAGAAGCATGATTCGGAAGAACGGTTCTGCAAGCTGGGCGCGAAGGTGGCCTTCGGAAGCGTTTTTTTCAAGAACGACCGCACGGTGGATCTGGATGGCCGATCGGTTACCGCCAAGAACTGGGTCATTGCCACCGGATCTTCCGCGGCCGTCCCTGCCATACCGGGACTGAAAGCGATCGGCTATATCACCAACCGTGAGATCTTCTCTCTCGATCAGCTTCCCGAGAGCATGCTCGTGCTGGGCGCGGGACCCATCGGCATCGAGATGGCCCAGGCATTCAACCGATTGGGAACCTCCGTAACGGTGGTGGATCGGGCCGGGCAGATTTTAACCAAGGAGGATTCGGACATGGCCGATGCCGTCCAGGCGATCATGGAATCCGAGGGCGTAAAATTTTATCTGGGTGCCGCCGTTGAGCGCGCATCGGCGACCGGCGAAAAAAAAAGAGTTACCCTGCGGTTGGGGGACGGTACCTCGGTGACGCTGACAGCCACAACGGTGCTGGTGGCCATGGGCCGTGCGGTCAACGTCAAAGACCTGTGGCTGGACGCCGCCGGTGTCGACTTCGATAGAACGGGTATCACGGTGGACGCGCGACTGCGCACCAACCAGAAACATATTTTTGCTGCCGGTGACGTCAGCGGCGGCTACCAGTTCACCCACGCCGCCGGATACGAAGGGGGCGTGGTGGTGAGCAACGCGGTCTTTCACCTGCCGAGAAAGGTGAACTACCGGTGGCTGCCCTGGTGCACCTACACGGATCCGGAACTGGCCAGTATCGGGCTCAATGAACGTGCGGCAACAGATGCGGGTCTGGACTATTCCGTCTGGACGGAAGCGTTTAAGGGCAACGACCGCGGACTGGCCGAAGGTCAGACCGAAGGGCGCATCAAATTGATCCTCGATAATAGGGAAAAGCCCCTGGGGGTCCAGATTTTAGGCCCCCGCGCCGGGGATCTGATTGCCGAGTGGGTGGCCGCCTTGAATGGCGGCGTAAAGCTCTCCACCCTGGCGTCGGCCATTCATCCTTATCCCACGCTGGGAGAGATCAGCAAACGGGTGACCGGCAGTGTCTTCTCACCGAAGATATTTTCCGAGAAGGTGCAAAAAGGGCTTAAGTTCTTTTTCAACCTGAAGGGGCGGGCGTGTACGCCGGAGGTGTGCGAGGATAAAAGCCTGGCGTCGGAGGGCTGAGGACGGATGGCGGAGGTCTGTTATCAGAGGACAGATGACGGGTATCTGAGGTGTGAGAACATAATTCCGGATCGATGGATTAGGGCATTGAGACATCCTGTCTCGAGTGAACAATCGATTTGTTTCCGACACCCCTCCTATCGATCCGTTGCAGCGATTGCCCGCTGGATGGCACAAATCGATGCACCTCACCTTTTTGCCTTGACGATCATGGCATGGATCTTGTTAGTATACTGTGACCCCGATGCCTTCCCGCGGAGAGAGGATGGAACAGCAGATCCAATTCGACAATCATATGGGGGAAACCCTTGCCGGCACCCTGCACCAGCCCGAGCGGCCGCCGGTGGGTGCCGTTATCGCCGGCCACTGTTTCACCTGTTCCCGGCACACGGGTGTCCTGCGGCGCATCTGCAGCACCTTGTGCGATGCCGGGTTCATGGCCCTGCGAATCGATTTTTCCGGCAACGGCCAGAGTCAGGGACGGTTTGAACACTCCACCTGGTCCAAGCAGGTCCGGGAGATGGAGGCGGCCATTGCCCTGATCCAGGAAAAAGGCGCCCCCTGGATAGGCTTGGCCGGGCACTCACTGGGTGCGGCCATCGCCCTGCTTACCGCCCGGCGAATAACGTCCGTATCGGCGGTCTGCCGGGTGGCCGGGCGAGTCAGTCAGACACGACCCATGCATTTTCTCACGCCGTCACAGCAGCAGACCCTGGAGGAGACCGGTCAGGTGGAATTTAACAGTCGCCAGCGGCAGCTCAGGCTCAGCAGGGATTTTTTTGATGATGCGGACCGGCATGATCTGATGGAGGCCACCCGATCGTTGACGATTCCCATGCTCGTGGTTCACGGCGACCGGGACGAGATCATCCCGGTTGACGAAGCGTATCTGGCCAAAACGGCCAACCCCCGGATGGTCGAGCTGGCTATTGTCGCCGGAGGCGATCACATGCTCGCCCAGCCGGATCACCAGCGGCAGGTGGCCCGCATCGTGACCGGCTGGTTCTGCCACCAGGCCGGCGCCCGGTGCCCGACGGCATGAGCCGTTAACAATTATACCGCCCATAGGAGATGTTGAACGATGAACCTGTCCGAAACCTTGAGCGCCGACTTTATCGACGCCCAATACCGCAAATGGCGGTCCGATCCGTCGTCACTTTCGGATGACTGGCAGTTCTTCTTCAAAGGATTCGAATTGGCCGGGGCGGCCGGACCGGCGGATGTCGATCCGGAGCAGGCCCTGCGCCAGGCCAATGTGGGCGAACTGATTCGACGCTACCGGGACATCGGCCACCTGCTGGCCTGCATGGATCCATTGTCCGCCTGCCCTACCGCACACCCGCTTCTGGATCTCGATGCCTTTGGCCTGGCGGTGTCCGACCTGGACCGTACCTTTGCCGCACCGGATTTGATCGAACAGACCGCGGCGCCACTGAAGGAGATCGTGGGCCGGTTGAAACAGACCTATTGCCACAGTATCGGCGTGGAGTACATGCACCTTCAGGACCCCGACGAGCGAAGGTGGCTTCAGTCGCGCATGGAACCGGTGAAGAACCAGGTTGAACTCACGGCGGCCGAACGGGTCGACATCTTCAAAAAGCTCTCCGCGGCGTCCCTGTTTGAAGGTTTTCTCAATAAAAAGTATGTGGGCGTGACGCGTTTCTCACTGGAGGGCGGTGAAGCCCTGATTCCCTTTCTGGACATCCTGCGCCGGCGGGCGGTTGAATCCGGATGTCGCGAAATCATCTTCGGTATGGCCCACCGGGGACGCCTCAACGTGCTGCGCAATATCCTTGAAAAGCCGGCTGAAGAGATTTTCTCGGAGTTCGAAAGCTGCTATGATCCCCAGGACCTGGTGGGGTCCGGGGACGTCAAGTATCACATCGGTTATCTCACCGAGCACAAGATGGCGGACGGCACGTCGCTTTCCCTCTATCTGGTGAGCAACCCCAGCCACCTGGAGGCGGTGAACCCGGTGGTGGAAGGCGTGGCCAGGGCCCGGCAGGATCTGCTGCCAGCCGACGGCGACAAAGCGGTCCTTCCGGTGCTGATGCATGGCGATGCGGCTTTTGCCGGGCAGGGAGTCGTGGCGGAAACCCTGAATATGTCTCAATTGAAGGGTTACCGGACCGGCGGGACGGTGCACGTCGTCATCAACAATCAGATCGGCTACACCACCTTGCCCGAGGATGCCCGTTCCACCCGCTACTCGACCGATGTGGCCAAGATGCTCATGGTGCCGATCTTCCATGTCCACGGTGAAGACCCGGAGGCCGTGGTTCACGTGGCCCGGCTGGCGGCCGACTACCGCTACCGCTTCGGCAAGGATGTGGTCATCGATCTGGTCTGCTATCGCCGGTACGGTCACAACGAAGGGGATGAACCCTATTTCACCCAGCCGACCATGTACCAGCGCATCCGCCAGCGTCCGCCGCTGAACCGGGTATACGGCGACCGGCTGGTGGCTGAGGGCGTATTGTCGGAAACTGAGGTGGAGAAGGTAGAAGAGGGGGTTACCGGCGGCCTCGATGCGGCCTATGAGGCGGTCCACGGCGACACCTGCCTGTTTCCCGAACCCCGGTTCTTCCCGGAATGGGAAACGATCAGCGGTACCTTTGCCCCCGACCCGGTCGAGACCGCGGTGGACAAAAAGACGCTGGGCAATCTGGCCGGCCGGTTGGCTGAACTGCCCCAGGGGTTTACCGTCCACCCGCGGCTGAAGGGCGTGCTGGACAAGCGACTCGAGGCCGTCAACACCGGCGACGGCATTGACTGGGCCGGTGCCGAAGCCCTGGCCTTTGCATCCCTGCTTGCCGAGGGCCACACGGTGCGGCTCAGCGGTCAGGATGTAAGCCGCGGTACCTTCAGCCAGCGCCACAGCGTCATCTGGGACTATGAGACGGGCCAATCCCACACCCCTTTGAACAATCTCGAAGCGGGTCAGGCACCTTTTGAGGTGTATAACAGCCTGCTGGCCGAGGCCGGCGTACTGGGTTTTGAATATGGCTACGCGGTGACCCGGCCCCAGGTGTTGACCCTGTGGGAGGCCCAGTTCGGCGATTTTGCCAACAGCGCCCAATGCATCATCGATCTGTTTATTGCCAGCGGCCAGGCCAAGTGGCAGCAGTTGTGCGGATTGACCCTGCTGCTGCCCCACGGTTGGGAAGGCCTGGGGCCCGAGCACTCCAGCGCCAGGCTGGAGCGCTTTCTTCAGCTTTGCGCCGGCGACAACATGCAGGTGGCCAACCCGACCACCCCGGCGCAGTACTTTCATCTGCTGCGGCGGCAGATCAAGGCGCCGTTCCGCAAGCCACTGATCCTGATGACCCCCAAGAGCTTGCTGCGCCATCCCATGGCCGTCTCCTCGCTGAAGGACCTGACCCATGGGCGGTTTTCACCGATTCTGGAGGATGCGGAGGCGGCGTCCCCGGTTAAAAAGGTCATCTTCTGCAGCGGCAAGATCTATTACCAATTGATTGCCAGGCGACAACAGATCAATGCCGTCGACACGGCCATCGTCCGGGTCGAAATGCTTCATCCCTTCCCTGAAAAGGCCCTTGAGGCGGTCATCGGCCGATACAAGAAAGCCAATGCATGGGTCTGGGTGCAGGAGGAGCCGGAGAACATGGGCGCCTGGCAGTTCATGCGACCCAGGCTGTCGCTGCTGCTGAAAAAACCCCTCGACTATGTCGGCCGCAACGCCGCTGCGAGTCCGGCCACGGGTTTTCCCAAGATTTACAAAATGGAGCAGGACGGCATCGTCGACCGGGCCATCGGCCCCCATAACCAGGCGGGGGGAATGGCGGGATGACGGAAGTCAGCGGACTGAGGACGGAAGACAGAGGACAGAGGACAGAGGACAGAGGACAGAGGACAGAAATCAGACATCTGACCTCCGACTTCGGTGAAGCACGGCGCCAAACCAACCCGGCCAATCCCATCAACCCAATCAATACAAGGAACCCCATAAACCCAATGAACGCGATCAACTAACCAAGGAGCCTGCATGTCCATCGAAATAAAGATCCCCAGTGTTGGCGAGTCGATCCAGGAAGCCGTCCTGGCCGAATGGTTCAAACAGGACGGCGATACCGTCCGCAAGGACGATCCCCTGTTTGTCATCGAAACGGACAAGGTGACCCTGGAAGTGGTGGCCGAGGCGGACGGCGTGCTGAAGATCATCGTGGCTGCCGGAGAAACCGTGGCTATCGGCGCGGTGGTGGGAGCCCTGGAACCGGTGGACGCCGCCGCCCCGGCGCCTGCAAAGCCGAAAGCCGAAACCGCACCGGCACCGGAAAAAGCAGCCGCCCCGGCGCCGGCCTCGCCGGCGGCCAACGCCCCGGCGGCCGCTTTGCCGGCCAGGTCTGCCGACAGCATCCCCCTGGCGCCATCGGTTCGCCGGTTGATCGCCGAAAAGCATCTGGATGCGTCGAAAATCCAGGGTACCGGCCCCGGCGGACGCATCAGCAAGGGAGACGTGCTGCTCTACCTGGAGAAGGCGCCGGCCGGCATCCCTGATGCGGCGCCTGCCCCGGTGGCGCAACCGTCGGCGGCAGCCACGGAAGAGCGAAAACCCATGACGCCCATTCGCAAGCGCATCGCCGAGCGTCTGCTGGCGTCCAAGCAGGGCACGGCCATGCTCACCACCTTCAACGAGATCGACATGGCCCGGGCCATGGAAATCCGATCCCTCTATAAAGAGGCCTTCCAGAAACGCCACGGCGTCTCGCTGGGGTTCATGTCCTTCTTCGTCAAGGCATGCGTGGAGGCCCTCAAGGAGGTGCCCGAGATCAACGCCTTCATCGACGGCAGCGACATCGTCTATCACAACTACCAGCACATCGGTGTGGCTGTGGGCACGGAGCGGGGACTCGTGGTGCCGGTGATCCGCCATGTCGAACGCTTGAGCTTCGCCCAGGTGGAGAAAGCCATCGTGGATTACGTGACCAAGATCAAGGACAACCGGTTGGAGCTGGCCGATCTGGAGGGTGGCACCTTCACGGTGAGCAACGGCGGCGTCTATGGCAGCCTGCTCTCCACCCCCATCCTCAACATGCCCCAGAGCGGCATCCTGGGCATGCACAAGATCGAAAAGCGGCCGGTGGTGATCGATGATCAGATCGTCATCCGACCCATGATGTACGTGGCGCTCAGCTATGACCACCGCATCGTGGACGGCAAGGGCGCAGTGACCTTTCTCAAACGGGTCAAGGAGTTCGTCGAAAACCCGGAACGCATGGCATTGGAGGTGTAGGATGGTACAGCAAACACAGTTCGACCTGGTGATCATCGGCTCCGGACCCGGCGGATACGTGGCCGCTGTTCGTGCGGCCCAGCTCGGCATGAAAACCGCCGTGGTGGAAAAAGCCTCCCGTCTAGGCGGCGTTTGCCTCAACGTGGGATGTATCCCCAGCAAAGCGCTGCTGGATTCCTCCGAGTACTATCACCTGGCCAAGGACCGTTTTGCCGAATACGGCATCAAGACGGGAAAAGTCTCCCTGGATCTCCCGGCCATGCTGGCCCGCAAGGACAAGGTGGTGGCGGAGCTGACCGAAAACGTGCGCAAGCTGCTGGACGGCAACGATATCGAAATCATCCATGGTACGGCATCGATCGCGGCCCCCGGAACCGTCGCGGTGGATACGGGTAAAAAGAAAAAGACGACCCTGTCGGCCAAGAACGTCCTTTTGGCCACCGGCTCCGAGCCCATTGAAGTCAAAGGGCTGGAATTCGACGGCAAGCATATCGTCAGCTCCACCGAAGCCCTCTCTTTCGACAGCGTACCCAAAAGTCTGGGCATCGTCGGCGGCGGCTACATCGGTTTGGAGCTGGGATCGGTGTGGCGCCGGCTTGGTTCCGAGGTCACCGTCATCGAGATGCTGCCCACGATCGCCACCACGCTGGACGGCCAGGTGGGGCGGACGCTGGAACGTATTCTCAAGCGGCAGGGGCTGGCGTTCCGGCTCAACACCAAGGTGGCCAAAGCCGCGGTGGCCGGAAAAAAAGTCAAGGCCGTGCTGGAAAGCAAGGGAAAAACCGAGGAGATGACCTTCGACCGGCTGTTGGTGTCCATCGGCCGGCGACCGCTCACCCGCGGTCTGGGTATCGAGTCGCTGGGCATCGACACCGATCCGAAAACCGGCCAGATTCTCGTTGACGAAACCTACCGCACCAGCGTCGACGGCATTTACGCCATCGGCGACCTGATTCCCGGTCCCATGCTGGCCCACAAGGCCTCCGCCGAAGGCACCGCGGCGGTGGAGTGCATTGCCGGCCGTGCCGGCGAGGTGAACTACGATACCATCCCTGCGGTGGTTTACACCTGGCCCGAGGTGGCCAGTGTGGGGCTGACCGAAGAGCAGGTGCGTGAACATGCGATCCCCTACTGCGTGGGCAGCTTTCCCTTTTCCGGAACAGGGCGGGCGCGCTGCATGGGTGAAACCGACGGGTTTGTCAAACTCATCTCCCACGGCAAGACCGACCGGATTTTGGGCGTCCACATCATCGGCCCCCGGGCGGCGGACATGATCGCCGAGTGTGTGCTGGCGCTGGAGTTCGGTGCCAGTTCGGAAGACATTTCGCGCACCATCCATGGCCATCCCACCTTTGCCGAAGCGCTGCAGGAGGCGGCCATGAATGTACGGAAGTGCTCCATCTATGCCTCCTGAGAGCCAGCTTCAAAACGCCCCATTTCGACCAATATCGGCGTTGGGCTCACATTTCAATCCTCGACGTAGCGCTGCTACGCCTCCGGTTGAAATGATCGCCCGCCTTGATCTTGGCCGAACGGCAACGTTTTGAAACAGGCTCTGGAACCTAAATCGAAAGGAATCCGTATGAAAATATTAGGAATTTCCGGCAGTCCCCGCAAAGCGAGCCAATCCGGGGTATACAAATTGGTGCAAACCGTATTGGCGAACACCGGCATGGATTACGAATTGGTTTCCCTGCGGGGAAAGACCATTGCCGGGTGCATCGCCTGCCTGGGTTGTGTTAAAGACAATGTCTGCAAGGTGGACGACGACCTGGCCCCGCTGCGCGAAAAAATCGTGGGGGCGGACGCCTATGTCTTCGGCGCGCCCAACTACTACGCCACCCTCAATGCCGCCACCCATGCACTGCTGGAGCGCTGGTTTCAGTTCCGCCATCAAACCGGCGACATCCTGTGGGGCAAGCTGGCTGTGGCCGTGGGGGTGGGTGGCACCAGCGGTCGGTTCCCGGCAGACGAACTGGAAAAATTCTTCCTTTACAACTTCATCGAGACGGTGGCCAAGGTGACGGGACAGGGTGCTGCCTCTTGTTACAGCTGTGGATTTGGGGAGACCTGCCAGGTGGGTATTCCCAGCATGATTCATGGCCGGGGAGTCAAGATTACCCCGGAGATGATCCCGGATGTGGCCAAGCAGCCCAAGGTTATGACTGCCGCCGTCGAGGCCGGCAAAATGTTGGGCCATCGCCTGAAAGAAGGCCACGACCGAACGGCCGTCACCCGGAAGATGCAAGAGAAGATGATGGCGATGTTCGCCTCCTCCGCTTGATGCGGCAGATCACTTCCACCTCCATCCTGATGCGTTCCTTTTCGATCCGATGAATTTTACCCAGCAAGGCGGTCGCTGCTGGCCGCCCATTTCTGTTGAGAACGGCCCGCTGGGTCGGGCAGATATACTGGATGCACATCCACGGCCGGATTCGCGGGGGCAGGCGACATCCGTGGTGGGTCAAAAACGGACAGGGCTCACCGGGACCCGATGCCGCCTGGCATGGCGGAATGGGTTCTTTGAGCAGGTGGAGGAACAGCAGATCCCGAAAATCGATCCACACCGTGTGGCCGATGCAGCAGGGTTCGGGGCAAAAGCGGCAGGTCTGACTGCACAGCGCCGCCATCAATGGCGTCAGTTCGTCAATTCCACGCCGAATTTCCGCGGCCACGGCGATTGCTCTCCCGAGCGCCCGGCGGTGAATGGCCAACATGCGCGCTAGCGCGCAGTTCGATTCCTGCCATTGCGGGGTTGGGGGGAAAACACCGCTGTCCGGCCAAGAGGGTGGAAGAAATACGCTGTCGTCGCCTTGCATGCCCAATCCTGATCAGAGGCTTAAAAGCTAATTTTAACGGATGTGGCCCCGCCGGCGCAACCCATAACCGGTCTCGTTCTCCATCGCACCGATCGATCGCAGGATGTTCGTTTATGGTTTGCCTCTTGATTCTTTTGCGTTAGATGTTATTTTCTGGCCCGACAAATCATCGATCCATGTGCTTGAGTGCTGTTTTAGATTGGCGCAACCCCTTTCCGTCAGGATAATTCATGAATAAGAGAGACCTCGACTATTTTCAACAGATGCTGCAGGATGAGCTTGATGCGCTGCTGGCAAAGGCTGGAATTGCCGTGGTGGAGTTGATCGGTTCAGTCTACACCAATGAGGCCGACCCGCTGGATCGGGCCACGGAGGAAGAGTCCCGTAACAATCAGCTGCGTATCCGGGGCAGGGAGAGCCGGTTGATCGCCAAGATCAAAAAAAGTCTCCAGGCCATTGATGAAGGGACGTATGGCATCTGTGAAGGTTGCGAGGAACCCATTGCGATTGCCCGCCTGAAGGCCAGGCCGGTCACCAGCTATTGTATCGACTGTAAAACCAAGCAGGAGGCCTTTGAGCGGGTCACCGGCAATTAGCCGTCGTATTGACTGTCAAGGCCCGCCGCTGCCTGCCCTGTCCGGGTGTCATCCTTCCCGATCATTCGCCCTCGCCATGATCGCCGTGCATCTGATTCAGATGGGTTACAACCATGCCGTCGGTGTCACCTTCGTCTGGAGACCGCACCGGAGAGTTGAAAAATTGGATCAATTATTCGATGCTACAGGTAGCTTGAACGTTAACAATAAGAAGCCTTATGCAGCGCTATAAAATCCTTCATCGCACCTATTACAATTTTTCCGGACCAGTGAGGCTCGGACCCCATAAATTGCACCTTCGTCCGAGAGAAGATTATGCGCTTCGCATCGAGTCTTCAACACTGAATATCACACCGGCGGCAACCCTGCTCTGGCACCGGGATATAGAGGGCAATTCGGTCGCCATTGCGACCTTCGATACGCCCGCCAGTCAGCTTGTGGTAGAGAGCGAAGTGATCATCCAGCAATACAATGAGGACCCACTGGATTTTCTGGTGGCCGATGATGCCATCGATTACCCGTTTTCCTATCCGTCCGACGACAAGATTTTGCTGTCGCCCTACACGGCATTCCCCGAAAGCCACACAACAAGCCGGCTGGCTGAATGGATGGCGAAGCAATGGCAGCCGGATGAACACATTCAGACTTATGCGCTGTTGCATCGGATTTGCACGAATATCCATGAAACGCTGTCGTATCAGCTGCGGGAAGCGCCCGGGGTGCAACCGGCGGAGCAAACCCTGGCGAGCGGCACCGGCTCTTGCCGCGACTTTGCCGTGTTGTTCATGGCGGCCGCGCGGTATCTGGGAATCGCCTCTCGCTTTGTGAGCGGTTACCTGCACGCACCGCCTTCGGCGACCAACCTGGGTGCAACCCATGCATGGGCTGAGGTGTATCTGCCGGGCGCCGGCTGGAAGGGGTTCGATCCCACCATTGGAAAAATCGTCGGGATGGACCACTTTGCCGTGGCGGTCGCGAGATTGCCCGAATCCGTGCCGCCGATAGCGGGGTCATTCGTGGGTGCGCCGGGGTCGCGCCTCGATGTGGGGGTATGGGTAACGACGTGCTAACCAAGCATCCGCCTGGGTATTTGAAGCAGGGTTTCGCTCGAGCGGAACAGCCTTTCAGCGACATCCGCATCCATCCCGCCTGCATCCTTTATCACGTGGTACTCTACCCCTGGCTGGGGATCGCTGGTCATTCGGCTGTCTACGGTCATTATGAATTCAGGCTCGATGATATCCTCAGCCGAGGATGAAGATGTAAAGATAATAAGAGTTGAAATCATCAAGCCGAAAACCAATAAATTTGGTAACTATTCAGCATTCCTTTAAATTCGCAATCCTTGATCCCGGATTTTTTTCGAATCGGTCCTCAATGAGATTTTTTTCGACTTCATCAAAATTGACAAATCACCGCAATTCTGGCAAGTTGCACCGATCCTGATATCGGGACGGCGGGCAATCCCAGAACGCCTCCATCCTTTCACACGCATTCAAAAGCCATGAGCGTAGACGCGATTTTAACCCATCCACGACTGAAGCTGTTCCTGGCCCTGTCCCGCACGCCCCACGGGGTGGTCGACATCGCCACGCCGGCATTGGCTGCGCTCCTGTGCCTGGGCCGCTTTCCCCCGCTCTTCACCACACTGCTGGGGGTGATCACCGTTTTTGCAGGGTACACGGCCGTTTACGCCCTCAACGATTTGGTGGACTATCGCACAGACCGAGAAAAAGTCCGCGTTGGCGGATACGAAGACGGCGAGGATTTCCTTGACGGCGTGCTGGTTCGCCACCCGCTGGCCAAGGGGGTGTTGACCCTGACCGAGGGCATCCTCTGGGCCGGGGGATGGGCGATGGTGGCCATGGTTGGGGCCTGGCTGCTCAATCCGATATGCTTCGCCATTTTCCTGGCCGGGGGACTGTTGGAGGCAATATACTGCCTCTTGTGGCGGGTGACGCCCTTTCGGGCCCTGATCAACGGCATCGTCAAATCCTTGGGCGCCGTGGCCGCCGTTTACGCCGTCAACCCCCAGCCGTCGATCGTCTTTTTGATCGTCCTGTGCGGCTGGATTTTCCTCTGGGAGATCGGTGGGCAGAACATTCCCAACGACTGGACCGACATCGAGGAAGACCGCCGCTTCGAGGCCAGGACCATCCCCGTTGAACTTGGGCTGGCACGGGCCGGTTTGCTGGCCACGGCCTGCCTGGTGGCAGCCTTCCTGCTCACCTTCCTGCTGGTGTGGATATCACCGCTTACCTTCGGGATGATTCACCTGCTGGCCATGGCCGGACTAGGTGTCTGGCTGCTGCTGATGCCGGTGCTGCGATTGGTGGAAGCCAACAACCGCCAGCAGGCCATGGATCTGTTTAACAAGGCCAGCCATTTTCCCTTGAGTGTGTTTGCAGTGGTGCTGGTTCGTCTTCTGCTTTTTTAGATTTGACCCCCACATGCGCCACACTGATCCCATTGGTCATCGCACGCCAGCGTACATTCTGCAAGCCGACCTCCACAAGCATGCCTGCCAGCTGGTCGGGCAGAGGAAACATGCGGATCGTTTCGGGCAGGCAGGCATAGGATTCGGCAGAACCTGCCAGCAACTGACCCAGGGCCGGCATGATGTTGAACGAGTAAAAGTCGTATATACTGCGGAATACGGCATTGGTGGGCTGTGAGAATTCCAGGCACAGGAACCGCCCGCCGGGTTTGAGCACCCGGACCATTTCGGCGAAGCCTTGTTTCAGGTGAGTGAGGTTGCGGATGCCGAAGCCGACCATGGCGCAGTCGAAGGTGTTGTCGGGAAAGGTGATGCGCTCGGCGTCGCCCTGAATGTAGCCGATGTGGGCGAGTGCAGGGAAGGGGTCGATCTTGTGGCGGCCAGCCTGAATCATGGCATAGTTGATGTCGTAAATCGTGACCTGACCCGTCGGTCCCGTGCGCCGGGCCGCCAGGATGGCCAGGTCCCCGGTGCCGCCGCACACGTCCAGCACCTTGTCGCCCCGCCGCACGCCGAGCATGCGCACGGCGGCACGTTTCCAGGCATGCTGAATGCCGAAGCTGAGCAGCGAGTTCATGAAATCGTATTTGGGGGCCACCCGGTTGAAGTGGATACGCACTGCATCCACTTTCTTTGCCTCATCGAACTCACGGATGCCGAACCGGGTCTTGCCGGTGGCGCGAACATGGTCGTCCAGCAGTTCCAGTCGCTTTTTTTCGTCAAACCAGCGGGGATTGCTCCATAGAGCCATTGGGGTCCTTTCTGAAGTGGATCAAATAATTCATGGCGGTGCTGCGGCACAGGGCCGCGTATCCGCCGAAGGGGAGGTAGCGCAGGCCGGATAAATGCTCAAGACGCAGACCGGCATCGACCCCCCATTGTATCAATTCCTCAGGCTTCACCAGCTTCCGGTAATCGTGGGTGCCCCTTCTGACGATGCCCATTACACGCTCGGCAACGGTGATCACCAGCAGCCATGACAGCCAGGTGCGGTTTACCGTGGCGAAAAAAAGATCTCCGCCGGGCCGAACCAGCCGTGCACAGGCTTCGATGATGGATGCCGGCCGGGGCACGTGTTCGAGCAGTTCCATGCAGACCACCACGTCGTATCGACCCGGGCGATGATCTGCCAGTGCCTCAGCCGTGATCTGCCGGTAGTCGATGACCAGGCCGCCGACTTTCATGTGCGCACGGGCCACGGCCAGGGAGGCGTCGGCCATGTCGATGCCGGTCACGCGCGCCCCGCAGGAGGCCAGTGCTTCAGACAGCAGGCCGCCGCCGCATCCCACATCCAATACCTGCTTGGCCGCCAGCTCGGTTCGGTCGCGCACATAGGCCAGCCGTATCGGGTTGATCTCATGCAGCGCCCTGAATTCGCCGTTGCGATCCCACCAGATATCGGCCATGGCCGAAAAACGGGCGATTTCAGCCGCGTCGATGTTGTCGGTTGGATTCATGCTCGCTGTCTTGGCTGCCCTGCCCCGAAGGTGCGCTGTGGTCGTATGTATGTCAGTGAGATGAAATGGCTCCGATCATCACCGAATTGGGTTGACCGTGAAATAGCAGATGGCCGCCAATGGATCAAGGACCCTGCCCTTAAAAATGGGCAAGCATCGGGTCCACTTGTTGGCGCAGCATCCCAAGCGCACATGATCGTTGACCGGAATCGGCAAAATGGCTAATCTTGAAACCGTCCACCTTCATCGACTGGCACCACCCCCGGCTGAACATACGATTGGGCAACACCCAACATGGGAGCGAGCATGGGTCCGGATGCATTGATCACCGTCATCGTTTTCCTGGCCGTTTACGTGTTCATTGCCTTCGAATGGCTGAACAAGGCCATTGCCGCCCTGCTGGGCGTGATGGCCCTGTTGATTCTGGGGGTGATCGACGAACACGCGGCGGCCGGCTTCATCGACTATGAAACCATTATGCTGCTGATCGGCATGATGGGAATCGTGGCGGTGTTGAAAAAGACCGGTTTCTTCGCCATGATCACGGTGCGCATTGCCCAGCTGACCGGCGGGCAGCCGCTGCGGATCCTGATTCTCTTTTGTGCCGTCACCGCGATTATCTCCGCCTTCCTGGACAATGTCACCACCGTGCTGATCATGGTTCCCATCATCATTGAGCTGACCCGCGGCATGGGCCTGGATCCCAAAATATACGTGGTGGCCCTGGCCATGGCCTCCAACCTGGGCGGCACGGCCACCCTGGTCGGCGATCCGCCCAACATTATCATCGGGTCCAAAGTGGGGCTGACCTTCAATCAATTCGCCGGCTACCTGTTCATCCCGGTGGTGCTCTCCACCGTGAGCGTTATCGCCTATTTCTGGGCCTCCAACCGCAACAGCTTCAAATCCATCGACGATGACCTGACCAAAAACTGGAACACTTTGAAACGGCCACCGCCACGGTCACGGCAAACTGCATGGACTGCATCGCACCGGACGATTTTATCATTGTCCACTCGACCACGGCTTACATTCGCAACGCCCTGGTTCGCGCCCACAGGGAACGCCAACGGACATTCAAGGTGCTGGCATTGAAGCAGGATTTTATCCGCACCAAAGAACTGGTCAATGACTTGGCACGCCACGGGGTCGATCATCTCCTGATTCCCGAGTACAATCTGAGCCACTATCTGAAATCCGCCACCAAGCTGTTCATCGGCGCGGTTTCGGTGAGCGCGGACAATCAGGCGGTCACCGGCGTCGGCACGGCCAATGTTGGTCAGCCTCTGCCACTGGTACCATGTGCCGGTCTACCTGTTTGTCGAATCGATCAAGTTTGCCCATAAAAGCCTGGCGGATCAGCATATCCATGATGAGCTGCAGGATCGCACCGAAGCCGACTTCACGTTCCACCTGACAGCTTTTTCGCATGATTTTGTCAACCTGGCGATGATCGACCACCTCGTTACCGAAACGGGTGAAATCGCGAATCCGGCCAAATAGCCTTCCCGTGCAAAGACCATTTGGAGGAAAGCGAACCTCCGGTGGCGAAGATGGTATCCCCTCAAAACAGTCTTCCAGGCTCCGATAGGGCTCATAATCGGAATTGTCGGTTCCATCAAACAGGCCGACAACGGCCTGATCGGTACTTCCCAAAATCGACTCGTCCCACCACATCTGCGGTTTATGTATTGGTTTCAACTAGATATTCGCTCCGCTGGTTCCGGCAGCAAAGATGGCACAGTCGATGCTCGTTGAAACGGCGGCAAAATCGGCTTGTTTGGCGTCGATCGAATTTGATGAATGCATCAACACCCGAGTTCATTTTCCGATAGACCCCGACCCTTCCAAAGGAGGCCTCATGGGTTCCAGCGAACGACTCGACATTCTCACCCAGAAAAGCGCCCAGGCGCTGGCCGGCGGTGGCGACGCCCGCATGGCCAAACAGCATGCCGCCGGCAAACTCAGTGCCCGGGAACGCATCGACCGTCTCCTGGACACCGGCAGCTTCATCGAAATGGATCGCTTCAAGACCCACCGCTGCGTCGATTTCGGTATGCATGCCGACAAAATTCCCGGTGACGGCGTCGTTACCGGTCACGGTCTGGTGAAGGGACGTCAGGTATTCGTATTTGCCCAGGATTTTACCGTCTTCGGTGGATCCCTCTCCCTCTCCCATGCCGAAAAAATCTGTAAAGTCATGGAAACGGCCATGAAGGTCGGCGCGCCGGTAATCGGACTCTGCGATTCCGGTGGCGCCCGCATCCAGGAAGGCGTCATGAGCTTAGCCGGTTATGCCGACATCTTCCTGCGCAACGTCATGGCCTCGGGGGTAATTCCCCAGATCACGGCCATCATGGGGCCGTCGGCCGGCGGGGCGGTATACTCACCGGCCCTGACCGACTGGATATTCATGGTTGAAAAAACCGGCTACATGTTCATTACCGGGCCGGAGGTGATCAAGGCGGTCACCCGTGAATCGGTCACCAAGGAGGCCCTGGGCGGTGCCATGGCCCACAATACGGTCAGCGGCGTGGCCCATTTCGCCGAGCCGGATGACGCCGCCTGCCTGGATCGGATTCGCGAGCTGCTCGGATTTCTGCCCCAGAACAACATGGAGGAGACGCCGCGGATGGCGACCGCCGACGACCCGCACCGCCGAGACGAACGCCTGCGCGATCTGGTGCCGGCGGACGCCAACAAGCCCTATGACATGCGTGATCTGGTGCGTGCCAACCTGGACGACGGTTACTTTTTCGAAGTGCAGGCCCTGTATGCCCAGAACATCGTGGTGGGATTCGGTCGCATGGACGGCGCGACCGTGGGCATCGTTGCCAACCAGCCCCTGGCCATGGCCGGCTGTTTGGACATCAGCGCCTCCATCAAGGGCGCCCGCTTCGTCCGTTTCTGCGATGCCTTCAACATCCCCTTGATCATTTATGAAGATGTGCCCGGTTTTTTGCCCGGAATCCACCAGGAGCACGGCGGCATCATCAAGCACGGCGCCAAACTGATCTATGCCTTCTGCGAGGCCACGGTGCCGCGCATCACCGTGATCACCCGCAAGGCCTATGGCGGCGCCTATTGCGTGATGAACTCCAGGCACATCCGCGGCGACCTGGTCCTGGCGTTCCCAACGGCCGAGATCGCCGTCATGGGGGCCGAGGGTGCGGTGAACATCATCAGCCGCGAACAGATCCAGGGGGCTGCCGATCCCGCAAGCGAACGCAGACGGCTGGTTCAGGAATACCGCGACAAATTCGCCAATCCATACAAGGCCGCCGAGCTGGGTTATATCGACGATGTTATCGACCCGGCTGACACGCGCCCGCGCCTGATCGAGGCCCTGCGGATGCTAAAAACCAAACGCGACGTCAATCCGCCAAAAAAACACGGCAACATCCCGCTATAACATCAAGGAGAACCAACCATGTCCTGGGAACAGGTCCTCGATCTTATTGTCAGCATTCTGACGACCCAGTCGGGCATACCCAACCTGGTATTCAAACAGGTGGTCATGATGGGGGTGGCCTTTTTCTTCCTCTATCTGGCCGTGGCCAAGAAATACGAACCGCTCCTGCTGGTACCCATCGGCTTCGGCATCTTCCTGGTCAACTTTCCCCTCGTGCCCCTGATGGGCTTCAGCGAGCACGGTGCACCTGAATTGATTCGGGTCTTCTACAAGTACGGGGTCGAGTGGGAGGTCATTCCCTGCGTGATTTTTCTGGGGCTGGGGGCGATGACCGATTTCAGTCCCTTGATCGCCAACCCCAAGACGCTGGTCATCGGCGCCGGTGCGCAACTGGGGGTATTCATTACCTACATCGGTGTGCTCTTTTTCGGCTTCACCCTCAAGGAAGCGGCCTCGGTGGGTATCATCGGCGGTGCCGACGGGCCCACCACCATTTACCTGACCGCCAAACTGGCCCCCCATCTGCTCGGGGCCAACGCCCTGGCCGCCTACTCGTACATGGCCATGGTGCCCCTGATCCAGCCGCCCATCATGCGTCTGATGACCACCCCGGCGCAGCGTCGGATCAAAATGCGTCAGCTTAGGCCGGTTTCCAGGCGCGAGAAGATCCTCTTCCCCCTGATCGGCTCGGTACTGATCATCCTGATGGTGCCGGCCGTAGCGCCGCTGATGGGCATGTTCATGTTCGGCAACTTCATGCGCGAGTGCGGGGTGGTCAAACGTCTCTCCGATACCTCCCAAAACGCCCTGATGAATATCGTGACCATTTTTCTGGGCCTCTCGGTGGGGGCCACCATGGCCGCGGACAAGTTTCTGACGCTCAAGCCGCTGCTGATTTTCAGCTTCGGCCTGCTCGATTTCGTGGTCTGCACCTTCGGCGGCATTCTCACCGTGCACATCATGAACCTCTTCGTCAAAGAGAAGATGAACCCGCTGATCGGGTCGGCCGGGGTGTCGGCGGTGCCCATGTCGGCGCGCGTTTCCCACGCCGAGGGGTTGAAAGCCGACCCTGACAACTGGCTGATCATGCATGCCATGGGGCCCAACCTGGCCGGTGTGATCGGATCGGCCGCGGCGGCGGGCATGTTCATCGCCATGTTTCAATAGGAGGCGCCACACCATGCGCAATGTGCTCAACCACAGCATTCTCAGGCCGGTCCTCATCGGGGCAATGGTTTTCCTGGGTTGGTGCGCCACCGGCCATGCCACCGGTCTCTTCTCCTTCGGCGATGTGGAGAAGCCCATTCCCACATTTACGTCGAGCGGGGATCGGATTGTGGCCAAATTCATCCCCCGGGCCAAAAGCACCAGTGTGACGGTTGAATTCCAGGTCACCGACGGCGGGACATTGGCGGCCGTCAAGGGCATCGACTTCGCCGATGTTGACCGGCCCGAGGTGGACGTCAAGAATTTTAAGTCCGCCGCCTTCGAAATCGATATCCGCGACGTCACCCGTGGCGGCATGGCCACCGTGGCCATGCGCTCGGACTTCTTCAGCCTCTCGACGACCTTTTATGTGTTCAACCCCAAGCAGGCAGCGCCCTGGATCAAAGACGCCCAGGAGGAGAACCGCGCCCTGGCCCAGCGGGTCCGCGAGCTGGTCGTTCAGGTGCAGGACGGCGGCACACTGGATGCCGACGGTGCGGCCGACGGACAGATCACGATGATCGGCGGCCCCCGGGATTCGTTCTGGGGCTATGCCCTGGGAACGCTGTTCATCCGGTTCTTCGGCATCTTCTTCGTCCTGTCGCTGCTGATGATCGGCATGATTGCCTCTGGACTGATTTTTAAAAGGCTTGACCGGCGCCAGGATTCCACACCGGGTCCGGATCCTCAGCCAGCCCTGCGTCCCGCGACCGAGGACGTCGTTGCGTCCGGGCAGGTTCCAGAGGTAATTGCTGCCGCCATTGCCGCGGCCTTATACCTTCGGGACGTGTCGCCGGCCGATCATTCCGCTGTTCCATCCGTGCAACCCGGCATGGTCTGGACACAGGCGGGTCGCCAGCGGATCATGCACGACCGGCTGGTGGTTTTTCGCCATGCGGGTGCTAAACCGGATGGACGGTGAACCCATTAATCAAAAGCGAGCGCAAAGGGAAACGGATATGCAATACCAACTTAAAATCGGTGACCAGGACTTCGCCGTGGAAGTCGGGGCGCAGCAGGCTGGTAGGCTTCGGGTTACCGTCAACGGCACCCCTTATGATGTGACCCTCGTTCAGGATGCCCCGGCATCAGCGCCGCGGGTGGCCTCCGCCGCACCCCCCCGCGAATCGGTTTCGCAAAGGCCGTCGGCAGCGGTATCGCCTGGAAACAAGCCGGCCGAGACCGCTGCCGGAGGCACCGTTCTGGCGCCTATTCCGGGCCTGATTCTGGAAATCAAGGTGAAGGTCGGCGATATGGTCCAAGCCGGCCAATCGGTGGTTGTGATGGAAGCGATGAAAATGGAAAACAACCTGACCACCGGTATTTCGGGCGTGGTTAAGGAGATTCGCGTTCAAAAAGGATCGGAGGTCGCCACCGGTGATGTGATTCTGCGCATCGGATAATGGTGATGGACGCTTTAGTCAACTGCGAAGGAGACGTTCCGTGGTCGATACCGCCTCAGCCGCTGCAACCATCGACAAGGGGCAGATCAAACGCTGGTTTTTTCTGCTGCTCGGCATTGGTCTTTTTGTGCTGACCTTTTACTCACCCCCGTGGCCCGATGCCATCGATCCGGCCGGCAAGCACTTTGCCCTGAGCCACGAAGGCAAAGGGGCCCTGGCGGTATTTTTGCTGGCCGGCACCTGGTGGGTCTTCGAGGTGCTGCCCATCGGCATCACCAGCCTGGCCATCGGTGTGTTTCAGACCCTGTTTTTCATCCGGCCGGCCAAGGATGTTTTCGGCAACTTCATGGATCCGTCGGTGATGTTCATCTTCGGTTCCATCGTCATCGGGCAGGTTTTCACCAAAACGGGCCTGACCCGGCGAATGGCCTATACGATGCTCTCGGTCGTCGGTGAACGGACATCCATGATTTACCTGGGCTGCTTCAGCGTGACCGTGGTGTTGACCCATTTCATGGCTCACACCGCCGTGGCAGCCACCATTTACCCGCTGATGGTGGCCATTCATCACCTGTACGGCAGCGATACCGCCCAAACCCGCTTCGGTAAGGGACTGTTCATCGGCATGGCCTATACCGCCGGCGCCGGCAGCATCATTACCCTGCTGGGAGCCGCGCGCGGCGCGGTGGCCATCGGCTTCTTCCGTGATATCGCCGGCAAAAGCATCAGTTTTTTTGAATACAGCTACTATTTTTTCCCCATCGGCTGGCTGATGATGCTGTTGATCTGGGGCTTGATCATGATTCTGTGCAAACCGGAAAAAGTGACCATCCCGGGATTGAAGCTGCGGGCCAGACAACTCAGGGCCGACATGGGGCCGCTGACCCGCAGCGAGATCATGGCCGCTTCGATCATCCTCACCTGTGTGGCGGTGCTGGCCTTGCAGTCTTTTTCCCGCCCCTGGCCAAGCTGAACAAATCCGCCATCCTGATCGTCACCACCCTGCTGTTCTATATGCTCAACATACTCGAAATCAGTGATCTGGAGCAGATCCCCTGGAACATCATTCTGCTCTTTTCCGGCGCCATGAGCATGGGGCTTTGCCTGTGGGAGACCGAAGCGGCCAATTGGCTGGCCGTCAACTGGCTGGCCATGTTCAAGAACGCCAACTGGTTCGTCTTCGTGATGAGCATCGGCTTTTTCGTCATGATGATGACCAACTTCATCATGAACGTGGCGGCCATCGCCATCTCCCTGCCGGTGGCCCTGGTGATTGCGCCTTATTTGGGCGTGGCCCCCGAAGTGATCTTCTACGCCTGCCTGGTCACCGCCGGCATGCCGTTCATGCTGCTGATCGGTGCCGCTCCCAACGCCATCGCCTATGACTCGAAGCAGTTCACCACGGCAGAATTTTTCATCTATGGCGTTTATGCCAGCATCATCCTGATGGTCGTCTTGGCATTTGCGGTTTTCATCCTGTGGCCCATGATGGGGATGCCCATAAAAATTTAAATTTGATTCATTCGTGGTTATTGAACCCTTTCCGCGGCTTGCCGCGGGGGGCAATGCGGTTCAGCCACACCTGCCTCATCGCCGCCCATCCTCGAAAATTCCTTGACTGCGACCCATAAAATGGATACCCATCAGTTGCTGTATTCTTTTCATTCATTCATATCAATCTAACCACCACGTCCGCCGGACCAGGAAGCGATACCCGATCGTGGTTGCATCTCGACTTTATCTTGCCGTGCCGCCAGGAGGCGGATACCTCCCATGAACACCTGGTAAAAATGAAGAAAAGAGAAGAGTTAAAGGTATTTATATCTGCTTCGGAGGCCGCCTGCGATGAGTGCGGTGAGAATTTAGGACGCGGTGCATGGATTACCCTGGCCGGGGAAAAAGGCGCCCTGTGCCTGTCCTGCGCCGACCTGGACCATCTCGTTTTTCTGCCTTCCGGCGACGCCGCCCTCACCCGGCGTGCACGAAAATACGCGACATTGGCTGCGGTTGTTTTAAAATGGGCCCGTGCCCGCAAACGCTATGAGCGGCAGGGTTTGCTGGTGGAGGCCCGGGCGCTGGAGCAGGCTGAACAGGATTGTTTGGCAGACAGCGAGGCCAGGGAGAGAAGGCGGTCCCGCGAAGCGCTCCGGCGAGAGCGCTTGGATCGTGAATACACCGCGCGATTTGCGATGCGGGTGTGTGCGCTTTTTCCCGGATGCCCCTCCGGACGTGAGATGGCCATCGCCGAGCATGCCTGCCTCGCATGCAGCGGCCGGATCGGTCGCACGGCGTGGGCCAAGCGCTTCGACGAAGAGGCCGTTCGCCTGGCGGTCGTTGCGCATATCCGTCACACGGAAACGCCGTATGATGCGTTGTTGATGATGGGGCATGATCGCCGGGAAGCGCGAGATATCGTGACGGATAAGGTTGATCTGATTCTATCGCAGTGGAAAGCGCCGCGACCTTGAGCGCGGTAGAAGGGTCGCATGCCGAGCGCCACCAGATGTTGTTGACACGGGTGCGGCATCGTGCTCTGTTGGTCTGCACATCGCTGGGACCGCTGACGGTATCCGGCGCAACTTGCGTTCCTGGTTCTTTTCATGCAAATGCGTACCACGCCGATCCTATACCTGAACCTCTGCCTGTTGCTGTACTCCTTTGGCACCGCCGGTTTTTGCGACGTTGCCGCCACCCCGTCCCCGCCGACTGTGACCGTTCTTTGCTACATGAACGGCGATAATGATCTGGCCAACGAGGTTCTTTACGCCCTGGACATGATGGAGACGGTTGGATCTTCCGAACGGGTCAATGTCGTTGCCCTGGTGGACGGCCATCCCGAGTGGTTGGGACCCTATGATGCAGCCTGGTCCCGAACGCGGCTGGTTCACCTGCAAGCCGATCCGCGTATCGGTCGTATCACCTCGCCGGTCCTGGAAGAGTGGGGCGAGGCCAATATGGGGGCGCCCCACACCCTGGTGCGCTTTTTACACACGGCCATTGCGGCTTATCCTGCCGAACAGGTCTATTTTTACATCTTCGCCCACGGCCAGGGGGTCCTGGACACGCGCGATTACGGGCCGGTGCCGTCGGTCAAGACCGTTTCCATGTCCCGGGACGACACCAGCGGTGAAAAGATGCCCCTGGACGATTTTCACCAGGCCCTGAAACAGGGTCTGAACGGCCGCCGCTTCGAACTGATGGTGTTTTTTTCGTGTCTGGCCAACATGGTGGAAGTGGACTACGCCATGAGCGATGTGACCCGATATCTGGTGGGCAGCCAGGACGAGATCCGTCTGGTGAACGACCCGCCGGGCCGATATCAGATTCGTGGAATGCGTGTTGAGCAGCTGATCGCAGGGTTGAAAAAGAGTCCTGCCGCCGATGTCCGGGAGCTTGGTCGGGCCTTGGTGGACAGTCACGTCGATAGCTACGAACAGGCGGTCAACCTGCCCTCGAGTGACGGTGGTGGACAGACCTGCCGCTTTTCAGGGGGGATGGCCCTGGTGGATACAGCTGCCATGCCCCAGCTGGTGGCGGCGCTGGATGTCTTGGCCCAACTGCTGATTCGATACGCTGAAAAAGCCGGCGTGGTGTCGGCCATGCGGTCAGCCTTGTCCGCCGCCCCGCCTTTTGCCAGCTTTTTGAAGATGGAATATTACGATCTGTTGGGCTTTGTGCGCCATTTGCGCGCCGCTGTCGCCCAATCCGAGCTGGAAACCGCCTGCGACCGCGTGCTGGATCTAATGGCCAATCGTGTCCTCGTCTATGCCCGTCACACGGCGGATTGTGCAGCCACGGGTATCTCCATCTACCTGTCGCACCCCCTGGTTCCCGACAACATTTTCAAGACCCACCAGACACTTTACCTGGCGAACCGATTCAGCCGGGAGACCCAGTGGGATGAAATGATCAGCCTGTTCCGGGAGCGCCTAAACGGCGCACCAGCCGCCGACCGGATTCAGCCTGGGGCCATAAAAAAGGGGCGGGGCTTATCTACAAGCACCCACCCCTGAAGGGTTCTTCGTTTGTGACGATTCTTCCAATGTCCTTACCCGGGTTCTACTCCGGAATGATGACCTGATCGATGACATGGATGACCCCGTTGCTGGCGGGAATATCCGCCTTGATCACCGTCGCCTTGTCCACCATCAGACCGCTGCCCGATTCAGTGATGCGGAAACTCTGACCGTTGACGGTTTTCGCCGAGGTGAGCATGGCGGCGTCCGAGGCCATGACCTTGCCCGGTACCACGTGGTAGGTCAAAATGGCCTGCAGCTGGGACTTGTTTTCCGGTTTGAGCAGGTTTTCCAGGGTTCCCGGGGGCAGCTTGGCAAAAGCTTCGTCTGTGGGCGCGAAAACGGTGAACGGCCCCGCGCCTCTCAACGTGGCCTCCAGATCGGCAGCCTGTATGGCCGCAACCAGGGTGTTGAAAGAACCCGCCGCCACGGCCGTATCGACGATGTCGTTGGTGTTCATGGCGCCCGATGTGGTTTTGGATGTTCCGTAGCTGCCGGCAAATGCCGACAGCGGCAGGGCCAACAGGATGATCCACACGATTCCAATAGAAAGTTTTTTCATATCTCGTACCTCGATGTGTTGGTTGTTGGTAATCAGGAGTGAGTCGTAGTCTTTGGCACGGCGTCGTGAAATTAGTCGCCGCCACTCCAATGGTCGCTAAACCTAACTTGATTTCGGACGAATGACAAGCAGTGCAGAATAGGGGTAAAGTGATAGACAGCGCCCCTCACTGGATCCGACGTTAGGGCTGCGATTGACTTCGCGCCGGCAGCTATGTCGTCCAGTATCACCCACCAGCAAACATAATGGTTTGCAGGCATAAGGCTTGAAGATCCTTTTTTTGGGTGCTTGCCAGCGCATTAAATGATCAGGCAGTCGGCCACCAATTCCCAGAGGTATTGGACGCTAAGGTCCTGCATGTCGTAGGCTGCCTTGATGCTGTTGAGCTGGCCATGGCAGCTGTGACAGGGCAATACCAGCATTTGGGCGCCGGTTGCACGGATCTGCGCCATTTTGCGGCGGCCGTAGAAAATCCGTTCGTCGTTGTATCCCGTGGTCAGCGCGCCGCCGCCGCCGCCGCAGCAGACCTGGTGCAACCGGTTGGGATGCAGGTCAACCCAATCCTCAAGACATTGGTCCATGATCCATCGGGGCTCTTCGAAATAGCCGTGGCCGAACCGTTTTTTGGCCCTTCGCCCATAATTGCAGGGGTCGTGGTAGGTGGCCCTCACATCGAACCGACTTCGGTCCAGGCGAATGCGTCCGCTTTGGATATACTCGATGAGCAGATCAAACACGGTAACCGTTTTAAATTCTTCCAGGGCTTCGGGAAACCACTTCTGCAGACCATACCTGGTCGCCAGATAGGCGTGCCCTCACTCGGGCCACAGGAGCGTGTCGACCTCCAATCGGCGCATGTTCTCCACGATGCGCCCGGCCATGATCTTGATGGCTTGATCATCGCCGGTGAAATAGCCCCAGCTGGTCCCTTCCCAGTTGTCCGATGCCACGGTCCAGTCTTCTCCGGCGGCATGAAAAATTTTCCACCACGGTTTGAGGTCCTCGGTATGGGTGTTGACCAGTTTATTGTGGACCGTGGTGAGCAATCGTGCGCCGGTTTTGTCGATGGGCACCTTGAATCCTTCGAAGCCCGGTTCTTCGGCAACCTCCTCGGCCACATCTTCCAGGATGAAGACAAAGTCCGCTTTGGGCAGGGAGAGGTTGTTGCCGGTCTCGAGGGCGGCGGTCAGGCCTTTGTATAAAATCCCCGGCACCTGCCGGCCTTCCCGCAGAGATCGAAGGCGCCGGGTGATATCGGCGATGTCGATGCCCATGGGGCAAATCTGTTCGCACTTGCCGCACATGGTGCAGATCCAGGGCCAGCGGGATTGAGCCACCCGGTCCACCATGCCCAAAGAGACCATGCGCACCATCTTGCGGGGGTCATAATCATCGACCCCGGACACCGGACAGGCGCCGGCGCACATGGCACATGTCAGGCAGACATCCTGCTCATAGGACCAGTCTTTGCAGCAGGCTGAATTCAATGTTTCCAATCGGTCCGGTCGATCTTTGGCCATTGCGGTTTTCCTTCGATAGTTGGTTCAGCGATCGGTCAAAAAGATGCCGGCGCCCATGCGGTTGCCGGATCGGGCGCCGGGGGCAATGAGGACGGGTTGCGTGCCTTGATCCGATCAGCAAACGCGTTGATCATGAAGATGAATTCATTGCCCATGTTGGCCGCCACCGAAGCGATGTTCAGCCGGCTGTCGTCCACACCGGCCTCCTTCAATAAAATCCGGACCGAATCGGCTCTTTTGCGGGCCACCTGATTGCCGATTTCCGATCGGCAGTTGCCGGTATGGCAGATGCACAGCATCACGCCATCTGCACCGGCGTCAAAGGCCGTCAGCAGGTGGTGGCTTGAAATGGTGCCGCCGCACGGCACCTCGACAAATTGAACCCCCATGGGCAGGACATGGCCCGTCTGGCGGGACAACGCAAGGGCCTGGCCGGCTGAGCGCGTGCAGCCGAGCACCATCACCAGGGGTGGGTCCTTCGGTATCGCTTCCGCGACCACGGCTTTTCGCAGCCATCGATAAATATCCGGTCCGATTTGCATTCCTTCCATCTCGATGGCCCGGGCCGGGCAGCTTGCCACACATATGCCGCAGCTCTGGCAGGCCCCGGCCACCACCGATATCCGTTGGCCGATCTCAATGGCCTCATGGGGGCACAGCCGATGACAGGTCAGACATCGGACGCACCGTCCGCGAACGATCTCAACTGCTGGCAGGGGCTCGACATCCAGATCCTGTAGATAGGCCAGCACGTTCATCGTGACCTGATCCGCGTCGGCCAACTGCTCCTCTTCAGACAAAATGCCCCGGGAACCACCGGCCACGAAAACACCGCGACGATTGGTGGCGTTGCTCAGGCGATGGACATTGTCGCTCTGGGCAAATCCAAGGTCGTCCTGGATGATCGCAAGTCTGTGCGCCAACGCCTCCAGGTGTTGGCCCGGCTCGATGGTTTCATCCACGACGATCCAATCGGCCCTGAATTGAAATGGCGTGCGGGTCAGTTCATCCAGATAATGTATTTCAAAACGGCCATCCGCCAGCGTTTGAATGGTTGGATAATCACGGGTGAATTTCAAAAAGAGGGCACCGGCGCGTTTGGCCGCCTGAACCAGCGCTTCCGCGCCGCTGGCGGCAACCTTGAGGTTGCCGGTCATGAAGTAAGTGGCCAACCCCGATTGGCGCTGCGAGTGGAGGCAGCCGGTCAGCATCCGTTGGGCAATTGCCGGATGGCTGTCGTTTTGCCAGCCACACAGAAAAACGATACGCGCACCGCTGTCAAACCAATCCTGCGGCGATACGTGATGAATTTTCTCTTCCAATGCAGAAATGGACAACACCCGGGGATTGGGTTCGAGTCCATACGGTGCGTAGTTGGGGGAGCGATGATCATCTTCGGCAAGGACGATGGCCGGCACGTGTTGATCAACATACAAATTGCCCCGTCGCAGCTTCAGGTCAAAATTCTTGGCGAAACCGCGGCAGATGGACAGCTCAATACCGCTTAACCAATGCAGTCCGTCGCCACGGCGGGGGGAAGGGGGTGAATCCTCCCTTGCCGCCAGCCAGGCATGGATGCCATGGTCATTAAGATTGGCGGCAATTTTCTGGGCGCATGCACCGCTGCCGAAAATCATCACATCCGGCGACCGTGAGCCCTTTCTCCGCATGTCGGTATTATTTCTTTCGTCCATGTCGATATTTTTTCAGCTGAATAGAACCCTGGCGTTGGGATGAGGGATGCAGCGTCGCGCCGAAGGCCGACCTTTTTTATGATGCCGTCAAGTACCGGACCATGTCAAAGACCGTCTTCTCCGCACTGCTCACACTGTCGGCGATCGTCATGGGGCCCGTGACCGCACCGCCTGTATAGATGCCGGCCGGCGCAGGGTGGCCGTCGCTACCGTGGCGCGGCATGAACCCGCTTTCATCTGCGGTCCAGTCCAGTATTCGGGCCATGCGTCCGTTGTCACCGGCCGGCAGCAGGCCCACCGAAAGCACCACAATGTCAAATACAGACGCATTGGATGCGCGGGTTTCCGGGTCGAAGTAGATGACTTCCAATTCATCCGTGCCGGTTCTCACGATGTCGCCGGGGATGGCTCTGATCATCCTTATGTTCGCACAGGCGTTCCGGTAAAATGACTGAAAATCTTTGCCAAATGTCTGCACGTCAATATAGAAGAAGGTGATCTGCGCATCTGTCTGGCGGGATTGAATCAGCCGTGCCATTCTCAGCGACGAACCGCAGCATATTTTCGAACACCAGGGGTGGCCCAATTGGGCGTCTCGACTCCCCACGCATTGAATAAAAGCAATGCGGCCGGCCAGTCGACCGTCTGACGGACGTTTCATCACGACATGCTCGCGCAGCAGCCGCTCCGCATCCAGGCTGGTGATGACATTGGGAAACTGGCCGTAACCATAAGGCTTGTCGCTGGGATTATAGGGAGAAAAACCGGTTGCAACGAATATGGCATCCGCCTGCATCGTGCCTGCCTGTGCCCGGTCAGACAGACAGATGGCACCCTGCGGGCATGCATCCCTGCACAGGCTGCAGGCGGCATCGTCGAAAAATCGGCACAGGTCCCGTCGAATGGCCACGTAAGGCCCGACCCGCGGGGCCCGACCCTGCATAATGGCTCCGGGTACCGGACATTTTTGGAAGCAGATGCCGCACCCATTGCACTGGTTTGCATTTACCAGCGGCGAATGGGTGCGATAAGTGATCTGATAGGGGTGCCGGCCGCTAATTGTTTCGATCTGCGTCCCGGTATGGATCTCAACATTGGGGTGTCGCGCGGCACGTCGCAGCCTGTCTTCAGCCACACAGGCACCGCATTTGACGCAGGCATCGGTGGCCTTGCAGTTGAGTTGAATGGCGTGGCCGCCGAGAAAGGGCGTTTTTTCAAACAGGGATATGTTCACCCCCCACCCGGCCAACGCGTCGGCGGCCGTCAGCCCGGCCACGCCGGCACCGATGACGGCGACGTGCTTGTGGTCAAGGCGCATCGGTTTTTTCATCCTTGATGCCAGGGCGAGCAAAAATGTCGATTCCCATGAATTCCCGCGTTTCAAGAAGGCACCCGTCTATCAATTCCATGGCAGACCTCCTGTCTCTTCAGGTTGGTAATACGGGTGGCAATGAGTGGATTGCGCTGGAGTATAAACATATCCTGAAAAAAGTGCAAGTTTTGGAATTTGCATCAATATGTTGAGATTTTATATCGTTGGGCACCGCCGCAACCGTTGAACCGGGATCCTGTTGATGAGATGGTAATCACTGATTTGGGATTGCACATATTCTCTGGTTGGGTAAGGGTGATATCGTTTGAGATGAACAAACGAATTGAAGACGCCATGCAGTTAGGGGCGTCTCTATACCGTCGTCCAGGAATTGAGAGGTGCTTAATTTGCCGATGAGAAAAAGGATCGTTCCCGGTTTCTTCACGGCCTGGACCAGATGGTTCAGGCGATCAACGGTCAACATCGGCATTAGGCGGGTGACGGCTGGAAAATTTTAATCCCCTCATGAAAAGGAATTGAAATGACGCGCGGCGTGAGACGTATCCTGGCCGTCATGGGTGTGTTGTCAATCGGTCTGGCAGTGGCCGCGGCGTGGTTCTTGGCGCAGGCGATGCCCATCGGCACCGGATATGTCGCCAAGTACCTGTGTACCAGCACCTTCCTGTCAAAACGGGATCCACAGGCGGTTTTTGTCGAGGATATAAAGCCGGTCAACCCGCTGGCCGAATTGGTCGCCTGGGATATCGACAGGGTCGGCCAATCGGTCACTGCCACGGCGTTCAAGGTCTTCCGGTCCAAGGCCATTTTCCGCCAGGGGTGTGGCTGCACCCTGCTGGCCGGTACGACGGAGGCATCGCTTCGTGAACAGACCTTTTTTAGAGCCGGTGCGGGCGCCTTGCCACCGTCGACAGCACCGGATCTGCCTTGGCCGGAAGGCAGCGGAGGGGCTGTCGACCCGGCAAGCCTGGGTGTGGATAGCAAGCAGTTGATGCAGGCCCTGGATGATGCCTTTGCAGAGCCAGGGACAGACACCCTGAGGCAAACCCGGGCCGTGGCCGTTGTCTATGAGGGGCGGTTGATCGCCGAGCGCTACACCCGCGGTTTCGGGCCCGATATGCCACTTCTGGGTTGGTCTATGAGCAAAAGCGTCACCAATGCGCTGGTTGGCGTGCTTGTGCGCCAGGGGCGACTGGCCCTTAAAGACCCCGCTCCGGTTGCCGAGTGGCAGTCCCCGGATGACCCGCGAAGAAAGATCACCCTGGACCAGCTGATGCGCATGAGCAGCGGCCTGGCCTTCGAAGAGGTCTACAAGCCGCTGACCGATGCCACCGATATGCTTTACGGCAGCGATGACTTTGCCGCATTTGCCGCCGGTCGACCCCTGGCGGTGGAACCGGATGAAAAGTGGCATTACTCTTCCGGTACGGCCAATATCATTGCCCGCATCGTCCGGCATGAGGCCGAAAAGGAAGTCGTCGACTACTACCGATTTATCAACGAGTCCCTATTCAATCGGCTCGGCATGGCCAGTGCAATCATTGAGCCCGACCCATCCGGAACCTTCGTGGGGTCTTCATATACGGTTGCCACCGTTCGTGACTGGGCCCGCTTCGGCCTGCTCTATCTCCAGGACGGTGTTTGGGGCGGCCGGCGGATTCTGCCCGAAGGGTGGGTTGAATACACCACCACCCCAACGCCCATGGCCCCCAAAGGCGAGTACGGCGCCCTGTTTTGGCTCAATGCCGGTGCGCCCGGCAACCCCGGTGACCGGCTGTGGCCCCATGCCCCCCTGGATGCCTATGCCGCCCAGGGGTTTCAGGAGCAGAAAGTCATCGTGATTCCCTCCAAAAAACTGGTGCTGGTGCGTTTCGGCGCCACGGCCCCGCGATCGGCATGGGACACCGATACTTTCATCGCCGAGGTGATCCGTTCGCTTCCCCGATAATCGTCAGGCCAAAACGGAGCCCCTGACAATTCAAGACAACGGCCTTACTTTGAGTCAACAGACAACAGATGAAACGACCGCCGTTATATTACTGGAAATGGAAAGGCTTCAATGCAAAGGGGCTTCTTAGAGGTGAACCATGAGCAACACACTTGACAATAAAACCGTCGTTGTCATCGGCGGCAGCTCGGGCATGGGGCTGGCCGTGGCTACAAAATCATCTCAGTCCGCTGCCCGGGTGGTGATCGCCAGCCGGAGCCAGGACAAACTGAAAGCCGCGGCCGATCAGATTGGCGGCGATGTGCACTGGCAGGTGGTGGACACCATGGACGAGACATCGGTGGCGGATCTGTTCGAACGGCTGGGCGCCATCGACCACCTGGTGATTCCCGGCAGTTCGGTTAAAACCGGCGCCCTGCGGGAGATGCCCCTGGTCGATGGCCTGTTCACCATGCAGAGCAAATTCTGGGGGCCATACCTGTGCGCCAAATACGCCCGGATCAATCCCGGGGGGTCGATCACTTTCTTTTCGGGAATACTGAGCCGGCGGCCCGGGCGGAACGACGCGGTGCTGGCATCGGTCAACGCCGCCGTGGAAGCCATGGGCCGCGCTTTGGCCAAGGACCTGGCCCCGGTGCGGGTCAACGTGATTTCCCCGGGCATGACCGCCGGTACCGACGCCTACCTGAAGATGCCGGAAACGGCCCGGGAAGGGATGTTTGCGGCCATTGCCGAGCGTCTGCCGGCGGGCCGCGTGGGCCGGCCCGAAGACATCGCGGAAGCTGCGCTGATGCTGATGACCAACGGGTTTATCACCGGTGTCGTCCTGGATGTGGATGGCGGTGGTCTGATTGCCTGATCGTAAGGCCGGACTCGGCCTGATCCGCAACCCGGCGGCTGGTCCGATGCGCGTTGCTCATTTGCCTGCCGCTGCCGATCTTCCTTCGGCTTGACTTTGCCGGCATACTCTTTATTATAGATAATAAATGATCGCTCCCTGCCATTGAAAAACCATTACAGCCCGTCGAGGTACATTTATGTTCTCCAACCTTGATCCCGTATTTCTGGCCCGCGCCCAGTTTGCCTTTACTGTGGCTTACCATATCACTTTTCCGGCGTTTACCATCGGCCTGGCCAGCTGGCTGGCCGTGGTGGAATGGCGCTGGCTCAAAACCGGCAACCCGCTGTACGAGCAGATCTACCGCATGTGGGTCAAGATTTTTGCCGTGACTTTCGGCATGGGCGTGGTGTCGGGCGTGGTGCTCTCCTACCAGTTCGGCACCAACTGGTCCGTGTTTGCCGACCAGGTGGGCAACGTACTGGGGCCGCTGCTCGGCTATGAAGTGCTCACCGCTTTTTTCCTGGAAGCCTCCTTCCTGGGCATCATGCTCTTCGGTTGGAACCGGGTGAGCCGGAAGATGCACTTTGCCGCTACGCTGATCGTGGCCGTGGGCACCCTGATTTCGGCCTTCTGGATCCTGTCCGCCAACAGCTGGATGCAGACGCCGGCCGGCTTCCGTGAGGGGGTCGACGGCCTGCTGTATCCTACCGACTGGATGCAGGTAATCTTTAACCCGTCGTTTCCCTTCCGCTTCATCCACATGGTCACCGCAGCCTATCTGACCACGGCCTTCGTGGTGGGCGGCATCGGCGGGTACTACCTGTGGCGCGGTTTGCACGTCAAACACGCCCGGATCATGCTGGGCATGGCCATGATCATGGCCATCTTCGTAGCGCCCATACAGCTTCTTTTCGGTGACCTGCACGGGTTGAATACCCTCAAGCACCAACCGGCCAAGGTGGCGGCCATGGAGGGCCTCTGGGATACGGAAAAAGGCGCCGGCCTGAGGCTCTTCGCCTGGCCGGACCAGATCGAAGAGCGCAACCATTTTGAAATTACCATCCCTAAACTCTCCAGCCTGATTCTCACCCATGAACTTGACGGTGAGGTGCAGGGGCTAAAATCCTGGGCCAGAATAGACCGTCCACCTGTCTGGGTGGTCTTTTGGGCCTTTCGGCTGATGGTGGGGCTGGGCATGCTGATGATCGCCACCGGTCTGATGGCGCTGGTCCTTCACTTTAAAAAACAGCTATTCACCACCCGCTGGTTTCACCTGTGGTGCGTGGCCATGACGCCGGCCGGCTTTGTGGCCGTGGTGTCCGGTTGGTTCGTCACCGAGGTGGGCCGGCAGCCCTTCATCGTATTTAATGTATTGCGAACATCGGAAACCATTTCTCCGGTGGCCGCCGGACCGATCGCCATTTCCCTAGCCGCGTTTGTCGTCACCTACGGCCTGGTGTTCACCGCCGGCGCCTATTACATACTAAAACTGATCGGCAAGGGACCGGACAGCACCGATGAAGATGCCTACGGTACCCACGGTGTGAAACAGCCGCCCCTGGTTACGGACCTGGCTGCGGGAACAGGAGGGAACGATGTTTAGTTTCGAAAGTTTTCTGGATTTGCCACTCGTCTGGTATTCGCTGATCGGCACGGCTATTTTCCTGTATGTCCTGCTGGATGGCTTCGACCTGGGCGTGGGCATCCTGTTCCCCTTTGCCCCCAGCGACCAGTGTCGGGACCGCATGATGAACTCCATCGCCCCGTTCTGGGACGGCAACGAGACCTGGCTGGTGCTGGGCGGCGGCGGGTTGTTTGCCGCCTTTCCCCTGGCCTACGCCATTCTCATGCCGGCGTTTTACATCCCCATTATCCTCATGCTGCTCGGGTTGATCTTTCGGGGGGTGGCCTTCGAGTTCCGCTTCAAGGCCACTGGCAAGTCGCGGCGCATCTGGGACTACTCCTTTCATTTCGGATCCCTGGTGGCCACCTTCATGCAAGGCATGGTGTTGGGTACCTTTGTGAACGGCATCGCTGTGGACGGACGCAATTTCGGCGGTGGTGCCTTCGACTGGCTGAATGCCTTCAGCGCCATGACCGGCGTCGCCCTGGTGACCGGCTACGCCCTGCTGGGCGCCACCTGGACGATTATGAAGACCGAGGGCGACACCCAGGCGTGGGCCCGCAAGTGCGCCAGCTACGTGCTCATCTATGTGGCCCTGTTCATGGGCCTGGTCAGCCTGAGTATGCCGCTGATGAACAGCGATATCAAAGAACTATGGTTCAGCCTGCCCAACTTCTACTTCCTGCAGCCCATGCCGATCCTGTCGGTGGTGTTCTTCATTATGCTCTGGCGCGACCTGCGCACCGAGCGGGAATACCGGCCCTTTTTTCTCACCCTGGGTATCTTTTTGATGAACTACATCGGCATCGGTATCAGCACCTGGCCCTGGCTGGTGCCCTTCAAGGTGACCCTGTGGGATGCGGCCGCCGCCCCCGAATCCCAGTCCCTGCTGCTGCTGGGGACGGTGTTTCTGCTGCCCTGCGTCCTGGCTTACACGGGCTACTGCTTCTGGGTGTTCCGCGGCAAGTCTTCACACGAACATGATGCGGCTTACTGAAAAACAGCGCCAGTGGCTGTGGTTCGCCGCTCTGCTTGTCGGCGGGATGGCCGGCATGCTGGTGCTGGCCGGGATCGTGCGGCTCATGCTGGGAATGGGTTGAATGTACTAACAGGCAGCGCTGCTATCACGCCAGAGGGCTATGATATTGTCGAAGACAACGGTCAACCCCCTTTATCGCGCTGATTCAGTCCTGTCCCGCACCGGTCGGAAAATACCGATCTTCAGGCCATCCCTCTTTGCCAACCGCTCGATAATCTTCAACCACCGACCTCCCTCCGATAGAAAAAAGCCTCCTTCGCCTTAAGCGCTTTCCGGCGATTAGGATCGAAGAACCCCTTGTAAATGTCCGCTTCCGTGTCGACCGGTCTACCGAGGATCTTTTCCTCGATCAAGGCGAGTGCCTCGATCGACTTGTCGCACACGGGGTAGCCCCTTTCATCCAGACGGATGGATGGGTCGATCGTGATGGCTGAAATGTTGTTGATGTCCACCAGGCGAATACCGCCGCCGGCGGTAATGATCAGATTGCCCGCGCCGGCCAGGTCGGGGATGTGTCCAGCCTGACTGATCATCAGTTTTATTTTGCTGATGAACCGGGAACCCTTTTCTCTGACCGTTTCGATCCATTGGTCTTTGGATAAGGTCAATGGGCCGTGTTGGCAACGAAAGGTCTCATACAACGCCGGCAGCAAGTCGGCCGCGCCGAGAATCGTCCACGGGTCCAATATCTCACCGGCGACGTATTCCTGGAATCCGCACAGCATCAGGTCAAAGCCTTCGGGTCCATGGTAATCCGTGATGCATTCAGTGGACCGCGCCATGAAATCGGGTGCCAGGTAGTGTTCGACGAGTTTGACTCGGCCGATTTCGAAAAGCGCATTTTCCAACGTTTTCAGACGGGCCCGGAAAATGCGGAACATCTTACGCGGCGTGGCTTTGGGAAAACATCTCACGCCGCCAATCATCTTCCCCGTCTGCTCAACTGAAACATCGGATGGGTCCAGAATTTCCATGATGTGCGAACGAAGGCCCTGCCTGAAGTGCCTCCTGAACACATATGGCACGGAAGCCCGGACGAAGTTCAGTGCGGCCACATCCGCATGGTTAATCGTCGATCGGTTCCTTATGTCTTCAGGCATCTCCACCTTCCTGTTTGTGTGAAATGCGGTAACTGTCGATCAAAACCCGATCCGGGGAATGCCTGGATGCGTCGTCCAACCCGCCTGAATCGAGATAGTTCCAGCCGTCAACGTAACCCAAACCTACCTTAGCGCACAATTTATTCGCTGTCACCCACGTGGGAATAGCGGTGGTTTCTCCACCCATGGTGACAACTGTTGGCTTTCAAACAAACAGTGTTTTGGTCATGCAGTGATAGGCTAAACCCACCGTCAGTATTTACAGTTTTGTTATTGTATAATAAAAACAAATTGTTGTGATTCTATTGATCGCCAGTCCGGACGACCCGTTCGGTCCGGGCCCGCCTTGAAGATCCCAGGCCGGTGACTACTGTTACATCGTTGCTGTCATTCAAGCACACCATAACCAACAACCAGCGAGGTGAACCATGAGAATCAATGTAAAATGCTTTGCAACCCTTTCCAATGAAGACGCCTGCCGGCACGACCGGCACGAAGCGGTCATGCTTAGCGAAGAAAACGCCACTGTCAGCAAGTTAATCGAACAGGTAAAGGTTCCCGAAAAAAAGATCGCCACGGTGTTCGTCAACGGCAGACGGTCGGGAATCGATACCCGGCTGTCGGAGGGTGATCGGGTGGCTTTTGTGCCCGCTGTCGGTGGGATGTAGGCAGTCCCCTCTTCGGGGGGAGGGAGGTCGTCAACCGCATGGCACTTATCGAGACCGATGAGAACCGAAAACTGGCACAGACCATCGAGCAGCGGGCCGGTTCGGGCCCTTCGGAGATCGTGGCAGGGTGGCAGTCGATGCTGCAGGACATGCTGATCCGAATGCAGCCTTTCCTGATACCTGGGGCGATTGTCACCTTCCAGCAGCTGCTGCCTGACGAAAAGGCTTTTTACAAGGGCCTATCCGACAAAGTACCAGTCCCAGAGGTGGCCCAGGCTTTCTACCTGCCGCCCAGTGTGCGTCATCAGATGATGGGCGGCCAAGCCGGCGATAACGAGGAACCGGGTCTTTCTGACGCCGGGGTGCTGGTGGCCAGCAGGGTTGACAACTATGATGTCATCGTCAATGCGCTCTTTGCCCTCGCCGGCTGTACACCGGCGGTGGATGTCTACGAGCAGGGACAACTGGTGGCGGGATATCAATACGCAAGCATCGATGCATGCCGGTTTGAACTCGGCACCGTGCTTAAGCGGCATCTGTTGCAGTAAAGCATGCGTCATTACCTACACGTGGAGAATGAATAATGGATTCAGCATCTTTTGTCGTGGTTGGCGGTACGGCGGGCATCGGATTGGAAATTACGCGTCGCCTGGCAGCCAAAGAGCGGCCGGTCGTGGTGATTTCCCGTTCGGCGGCCAGTGTGGCGGAGCTTACCGGGGTGACCCACGTGGAAGTGGATGTCACCCGGGATGAAATCGATATGGGCAGCCTTCCGGAACGTATCCAGGGCCTGGCTTACTGCCCGGGTTCCATCCGACTGCGGCCGTTCCACCGTCTCAATGAAGTCGATTTCCTTGCCGATTTGCAGATCAATCTCCTTGGTGCCGTCAAGGCCATTCAAGCCTGCCTGCCGGGCTTGAAGAAGGCGGACAGCCCGTCGTCCATTGTTTTGTTCAGTACGGTGGCGGTAGCAACAGGCATGCCCTTTCACGCGTCCATTGCCAGTGCCAAGGGGGCCCTGGAGGGCCTGACCCGGTCGCTGGCCGCCGAGTTTGCCCCGAAGATCCGGGTCAACGCCATCGCCCCGTCGCTGACCGACACCAACCTGGCCAAAACGCTGCTGTCAGATGACGGCAAGCGATCCGCTGCTGCGGATCGCCACCCGCTCAAACGGTTTGGAAATCCAGGGGATATCGCGGCTGCGGCGACGTTTCTGCTCGAGGATTCATCCTCTTGGGTTACCGGCCAGGTGATTGCGGTGGATGGGGGCATGGGGGCCTTGCGGACATTCAAATAACCGGTTTTTTCAGAATGGGGAGCCATCATGATCGCTTCTGCCGACAGGCAATTCCGAAGAAAAGGTGCACTTCTGGGTATGTACATCGGTGATGCCCTGGCCATGCCGGTTCACTGGTATTACGATCGAGATGCAATGGCACGGGATTATGGCCGCGTGACCGGCTACCTGGCTCCCATGAATCCGCACCCGGACAGCATTTTGTGGCGCTCCGTATACGCGCCGGTCAACGCGAAAGCGGATATCCTCCATGACCAAGGCCGGTTCTGGGGGCGCTCGGGTGTGCACTACCACCAGTTTTTGAAGGCGGGTGAAAATACGTTGAACCTGAAGCTCTGCACGCTGTTGCTCAACCACCTCAAAGAAAACGGCGGCTATGACGCCGATGCTTACCTGGCCGACTATATCGCTTTCATGACCACCCCCGGCAGTCACAGGGATACTTATGTGGAGGAGTATCACCGTCATTTTTTCAACAACTATGCCTCCGGAAAGCCACCGCGGGCTTGCGGAGTGATTGAGAAGCACATCAGCGGCATTATCGGCATGATTCCGTTGGCCGTCTTTTACGCCGACGACCCCGACCGGGCCAGACAGGCGGCCTTTGACCATCTCGGCCACACCCACTTGGGCGCGCGCATGCAGGCAGCCGGTGAGTTGCTCCTGGATGTGCTGCTTCCCATTCTGGGCGGTGAAGACCTCGCTGACGTGATCGCCGAGAAGGTTCGGCGGCAGGACAACATGCTGCTGGGTCATCCGCTGGTCCGATGGCTTGACGATCCCGATGAAATCGTCGTGGGTCGGCGCCTCAGCAGCGCCTGCTACGTGGAAGATGCGCTGCCGGCAACGGCCTACCTGGCGTTGAAGTATCACGACGATCCCGTCCGGGGACTGGTCGCCAACACCAACCTGGGTGGCGACAACGCCGGCCGGGGAGCCGTGTTGGGTGCTATGTTGGGTGCGGCCAACGGCAGCGAGTCCTTCCCCGAATCATGGGTAAAGGGGCTTCGCCACCCGCCACCGGATCCGTTCAGCCACTGAACGAGCGGCTACGAGAATGAGATTCGGCAGTTGGCTGGTTTAGGTATACAATCGAACCGATGTCCAATTCAGCTGCGCGTTGGATCGTGATCAGAAAATAGAAAGGAAACAGTGATGAACGCAACTAATCAGGAAACTTTATACGTGAAGGTCAAGGATATGGCAGGAAACGATTTTGTGTGTCCCCTGGATGAACTGAAAGACCCGAAAAGTATCAGCGATGCGGAATTGGAAAATTGCGTCGAAGATGCGGTGGTCGGTCGGTATGCAGGCCAGATGAAAATTGTCGATCCGGCGCACTGAAACCCCAATTGCCTGATTGCCGACAAAAAAAGCGCCGTGAGCTATTGCCCACGGCGCTTTTATAATGGGCTCCGTAGTTAACTAAAGTTTTTCGGGGTTGCACAGATTTTTCTCGTTCACCGCACTTCGTGCGCAGTTTCTGCAAAAGTGCGCGGCGGGGTGGATCAGTTGTTTAAATGCAGAGGTGTGGGTTTCGAAATGGCCTTCGTCCAGAAGGGCGCAGAGGGTTTTATTCGTTTTATAGTTCACTGCGTATTCGGGACGATTGAGCGTGAATGGCCTGATGATATTGGGGATTTATCCGCTTTTTCTTTCATCGTGCATTCCTTTCCGCCAATATCGGCTCAAGCTGGTGGGAAGGTTGTCATCTGAACCGCGAAGCGAGCGCTTTCTCGCCGCTTGCGGCGGGGTTAGCGAGCGAACTGAAAATAGACATTCACCCTTATGGCTGTCGACACCGCAATCGGCAGTTGATTGGGCTACATTCCCGAAAACAATTCATCGAAAAAATAGGTCATGTGCTGCCAGGAGCGGCGGTCTGCCGACGGGTTGTAGGCCAGGGCAGCCATGCCCCGCTTGTCGGCATCTGGGTTGGTGAAGCTGTGGCGGGTTCCGCCGTAGACGATCAACTGCCAGTCGATGGATGAGGCGTTCATGGCATTGACATAGGTGGTCAATGTCTCGGGCGCGTTCATGGGGTCTTGGGCACCGTGGCAGATCAGGATTTTGGCTCGGGTTCGTCCGGCCTGTTCGGCGGAGGGTGGGATCAGGGAACCGTGGAAACTGACCACCCCTTTGAGATCCGCCCCCCCATAGGCCAGCACCTGGACCGTGGCACCGCCAAAGCAATAGCCGATGGCCGCCATCCGTTGGGTGTCCACCCGGGGCTGCTTCTTCAACACATCCAATCCTGCCATGGCTCGTTTCAGCCATTGGTCCATATTGGCGTTGATCTCCTTCATCCAGGCGGCGGCTTCGTCCGGGTGTTCGGTGGATTTGCCCTTGCCATACATGTCCAGGGCAAAAGCCACATACCCCATCCGGGCCAATTGCTCGGCGCGGGAGCGGGCATAGTCGTTGAGCCCCCACCATTCGTGGACCACCAGAATCCCGGGCGCCTTGCCCGACACGGCATCATCGTAGGCCAGATACCCTTCCAGGGCTACACCGTCGTGCATGTATGAAAGTGGCTGGGAAACCACCTTGGCCAAGGCGGTTCCAGTAGAAAGAATAAAGACGAGTAAAATCAAAAAAAGCGTTCGTTTCATATAGACTCCTTTCAACGGGTCAAGGGGTATGAACCGGTTTTTTGAACGGCGGCCGCCATTGACCCGATCGGTTTAATCGGTAGAATCAATCAGCGGCCTCACGCTGAACGGTGGGAACGGGTACAACGGCCGCGTCGATTACGGTACACCAATGATGGCCGGTACATGCCGGGTGCGCGCGTCGTCCTTCTCATTGGCAGTGCACCCTCGGCTAAATCTAGGTAGGAATTGGTAAATATCAAGGTGGCGATGGGTCAGTTGCAGCCTTCCATGCGAATCGGTCTGAGGGGGGCGCAAAAAAACCGACCAGGAACGCGGATGGTTCCTGATCGGTTTGTGGATTTCAGCTTACCTGCCGGTGGTCTGGCACCGCCCTGAGCCTACGGGGTCTGGGATGGCGTAATCAGCACATCGATCCGCCGGTTCATGGCGCGCCCTTCGGTCGTCGTGTTGGGGGCCAGCGGCCTGTCCGGGCCATAGCCGGCGGCCCGGATACGATTTGCCGGCAGGGTCTTGTTGGCCACCAGGTAGGTTTTGACGGCCTCGGCCCGTTTCTGGGACAGCTCCTGATTGGTCTGGGCAGAACCGGTGCTGTCGGTATGTCCTTCGATGGTAACGGTCGGTTGACCAAACGTCTGGATGGCCTGCTGCACTTTGCTCAACAGGGTGTAGTTGTCCGGGCTCAGGGTCGCCTGCCCGACCGGGAACTGAATGCCGCGCATGCGAATGACCAGCTGGTTGCCCTGCTTGTAGACCTCAGCTTCGTCAGGCCGGAAATAGCGCTGAACTTTATCAAACTGCTTGTTGAATTCGCGTTCGGCGGCCAGTTTTTCTTTGGCCGTTTCCTGGGCGCGTGAATAGCCTTTAAGACCGCTAAGCTGCTGTTCCATGCTGGCAATCCGGGCCTGGTAAGCCTGATTGTCCTCTTCAATAGACTGATTTTTTTGTGTCAGGGAGTCGACCGAACTGATCATCCCGTTGAGCTGTCCGTCGATGCGCTGATCTCGCAAATCGCCGGTGTTCATTGTTTGTCCCAGGCGGGCGAGCAGGCCCTCCACGTAAAGGGCGGACGCTTCCGGTGTCAACTCCTTAAACTTCATAGCGCTCTCGTTGATGCTCATCATCCGCCGGGCCATGAATTCGGCATGGGCGGCCTTCTGGCCGATGGCGTCTGCCTCGTATGGGTTCTTGCCGATATAGGCGTCGGCCTCATTCAAGGCCTGGAGGGCATCGTTGTATGCGGTTGGGGCGATTTTCTGGATTCTGGCCCTGTCGGCGTCGGCCATCATCTTGCGTGCATTGCCGATGGCCGTGTCTTTGATGGCCATGATTTCCACATCGCGGAAAGCTGCCTGAACGCCTGCGGCATTTTCCTGCGCGTAGCTTAAATTGTCCCTCTCAATGGCCGTTGTGAGCTTCAGGTATTCCTTTTCCACCTTATCATACGGTTCGCCGAGTTTGTCAGCGCCAACTTTGAGGGCCTTGTCCCTGGCTTTGTTGGTTTCACCCAGAATCGTCCGGGAGACCTGGGCGATCTCTTCGGCCTTCTTCAAATTGGCGTTTCCCTCGGCGACATAGTTCTGAATATCACTCAGTTTGGCACCTCTGTCCAAGCCTTGCTTGGCCTTCATGAATGCGGATTGGGCGTCGTCATACAAGCCTGGTGCAAGCACGTCCACCTGATTGGATCGCGCACGGGCCAATTCCGCTTCGAACTGTTTGACCAACTCGCCTGGATTGCCAGTGGGCATGCTTCCGCTTTGCGGTGTGGCGCAGGCACCTGCAAACGCAAGAACCAAACCCAATAAAAATAAACGAAACGGTTTGTTCATCGTGTCCTCCTCTATGTCGTTTTGTTGGTGCGATTGACTGATAATCAATAATATCGGATTGTTCCGTATCTACCGACTAACGATTGACCGCAAGTACGCTGCACACCGTGGTGGTGTTGAGCGCCTTTGCCGGTCATTGTGCAGTGTTCGGCCATTCGGTTCATTTTTAGAACTGACAGTGCGGGGGGAATACTAATCACGGGATAGTAAATGGCAAGCGTGGCTTTAATATTAAGTAAAGATACATCAAAAAGATACCAGGAGCAATAAAATTATGCGGTTGGCATAGGGGATCGACGCCCCGCACGCGACGCCGGCCGTTCATCGGTGGGGCTTCATCGAAAATCGAAAACAAGCGAATCCTAAAGCGATGGTTTGTTTTTCAGGACCAGGAAAACTAAAGGGCAATCCAATCAGCAAGTGACGACATGTTCCTGAACGATACGCATCGGTGTCATATTTTTGCCTGTGGCCGGGTCTAAATTGACGGGTGGCATCGCTCCTTTTAGATAAATCGCTCCCATGCCCATTGTTTTTCCAACCGATTTGATCTCTCCAAGGTTGGTATAAAAATTGTATTCTCTCCTGTTCAGAGAATCAATGCCAACGGGGCGGCCATGATACACAAGACCGGTATGACGATTGATGCGTATTTGCGGAATGCGGGACTCAAGCCAGTCGGCACAACCGGCCGCAAGCAGTTTATAGCGTTGAAATCCGAGCGCCACCCGTCTTTCTCAGCGGATCTCGCATCGGCCAGATCGTCGATCCCACCAGAATCGATAGAAAATAAGACAGGGCTGGCGATCGCGGACTATCTGAGTCAGGCCTCCACCGGGACGTCGACCGGCTTCTTCAGAGAATCGACCATCCGGGACGGTTCCCTTCACATCAGCCACCTCAATCGGTTCAACCATGCGGCGGTGTCGTCAAAACAGGATCCCACCCCCTCCGCTCCGGTGCCCCGAGGCCGTTCAACCCACCCCGATGCCACCACCGCCGCCCATCTGGATGGCGAGGCGTTGATTGCCGACGCCATCAAACGCGCCGCCCGGCGCTATAATTTGCCGGAGAAACTCATCGCCGGCGTGATTCAGGCCGAATCCAACTACCAGGTGGATGCCGTATCCCCGGCGGGTGCCCAGGGACTGATGCAGCTCATGCCGGCAACAGCAAGGGAAATGGGTGTTGACGATCCGTTCGATGTGCGGCAGAACATCGACGGCGGCGCCGGCTATCTCCGGCGCATGCTGGACCGTTTCGGAGGGGATGTAAGACTGGCTCTGGCCGCCTACAACGCCGGTCCGGGAACCGTCGAGAAGTTCAACGGAAATGTTCCCTACCCGGAGACGCAAAATTATATCGAACGGGTTCTCAAGCGGGTTTCGGCCTGACCGGGATGCTCCGGGAACCCTGTGGAACAGCCGAACCCGGTGAAAAGGCTACAGGTCCAAACCCCATTTGTTCAGGGTCACCATGCCGCCCTGCACGCTGACCGGATCGGGCAATCCCATGTCCCTCAGGTTGAGCTGAGCTTCGTAGGAGCGTACACCGGTGTTGCAGACCAGGATCAGATCTTTGCCTGCCGGGATTTCCCCAATGCGCCGGCGCAGTTCATCCTGGGGAATGTTGATCCAGCGGTCCGGGTATTTTTTTGCATAGGCCTCGCCATCCTGCCGGGCGCGGCAGTCGAGGATCAGCAGGTTGCCGTTTCCGTTGACCCATTTTTCGGCGAAGCCGTCGGCGTCGATGGGTTGGAATCGCCCGTCCAGCATGTTTTCGGCGGTATTGGCCAGGGCGTTGAGAACGTCCATGGCCGATGAAAATGGCGGTGAATAGGCCAGCTCCAGGTTGCTGAGCCGATCGATGGTGGGGCGGTCCTCCAATATGGCGGCCACCATATTGATGCGCCCAACCACGGCGTCCCCTTCCTCCCCGAAACCTTGAATCCCGAGAATGCGTCGGGATTTTTTTTCCACGACCAATTCCAGGTGTACCATGGCCTTCTCCGGGTAAAAGTGGGCGCGGTCCAGTTGGGCCACCTGGACGCTGACTGCATCGAATCCGGCTCTGCGGGCGCTTTCCAGGCTCAATCCGGTTCCGGCCAGGGCCGCCTCGAAGGTCTTGATCACGAAGGAGCCGACTGCGCCTTTGAACACGGCGCTTCCCCCGGCAAGGTTGGTCCCGATCACCCGGCCTTGTCGATTGGCCATGGACCCCAGGGGATAATAGCCGGGCTGGCCGGTCACCAGATTGCGGATCTCGGCACAATCCCCGCCGGCGTAGATCGCCGGGTCGGAGGTGCGCATGTGCTCGTCCACAACAATGGCCCCGGTCGGGCCGATTCGCAGCCCGGCTGCCCGGGCCAGTTCCACATTGGGGGCGGCACCGATGGCGATGATGACCAGGTCCGCCGTCAATCGGCGTTTGTTGGTCACCACGGCCTCAACGGTGTCGGTGCCTTCAATGGCCTGCACCTCTTCGTCGAGGAAAAAGCGGACACCGTGTTTTTCCATTTGCCGCTGGGCCATGCGGGCGAACTGGGGACCCACGAAACCAGGCATGATTTGACCGAAATATTCCACGACCGTGGTATCCACCTCCCACATGTCGGCCAGGGCTTCGGCCATTTCAAGCCCGATAAAACCGCCGCCCACGATAACGGCCCGCTCCACCTTGCCTTTGGTGACCAGCTCCTTGATCGCCTGGGCATCGTTCAGGTTGGCGGACGTATGAACCATGGGCAGGTCGGCGCCGGGGATGATTAGACGCCGGGGACGACTGCCGGTTCCCAATACCAGCTGGTCATAGGCCAGGGAATTGGTGGTGCCGTCCAGTCGGCGGATATGCAGCTGTTTATTCTCCCGATCGATCCGTTCCGCGCGGGTCTGGGTGAGCACCTCGATATCCTTGCAATCCCGAAAAAACGCTTCGTCCCGCAGCATGTGGAAACTCGTTTTGCGCAGATCGTTGACATCGCTGACATCGCCGGAGACATAAAAGGGAATTCCGCATCCACCGTAGGATACGAAGCGGTCCTGATCGATGATGGTGACGTGGGAGCGGGGTTCCAGTCGTTTAAATCGGCAGGCCGCCTTGGAGCCGAGGGCGACGCCGCCAACGATGATGATGTTCTGGGCCATGTTGAACCTTTCGTTTAACCGGTTTCCAATGATCTGACCTTCAGATCAGGGTTGTCTTTCGATTGTCGTGGTCGATGCCGCACGCGGACGTCCGTCCGGCGAACCACCGCCCACTGTATCGAGCGAACGCGCACAAGGGGATATAATCTGTCAATTTTCTTTAGTTTGTCAAGACTCAGCTAGACAGAATCGAAAAGCGGTTGCCCCCGGTCGGGAATCGGGCGGAATGGCGTGGTCAGAGGGTGAAGATAAATACAGACGGCTAGTCCAGGATGGTTTTTGAAATTAAAGACAAATTTAAATCTATTTCAGCCAAATAAATAGCTACACGTTTAAATATTGATTTTTTTTAATTAATAAAAATTATTGACTTAAAATTTTAAAAAAATTATGTTTTGTATTAAAAAATTAACATAAAATAAAAAAATTCAGAGAACGCCGGTGAAAGAAGAAGGTATCGATAAAATTGACAAGCAATTGATCATGCTGCTGTCCCAGGACGGTCGCATGCCGGCCAAAGCGCTTGCTCTGAAGCTGGATGTGTCCGCACCGACCATTAATTCCAGGATGAAGAGCCTCGTTAAACGGGGCATTCTTAAAGTCGCCGGCCTGGTGGACACCTTCAAGGCCAAAGATATGCTGGTGGCCATCATTGCCATCCGCGTGGATGATGTTTCCAAGATGGCCAAAATCATCGATCAGTTGATGGAATTCAAGCAGGTCCATTGGGCGGTTGCGGTAACGGGTCGCTACGATATCTTTGCCGAAGTCATCGTAACCGAGGGAATCGAGTGGATGTTTAAATTCTTTGCGGATGAAATGAGCAAACTCGACGGTGTCAGTCACTCCGAATCCTTTATGGTGACCAACGCCCGCCGGAAGTGGACGCTGCTTCCCCCCAACATCCAAGGGTGGATTTAAGCGCTCTGCCTGCGACGTTACCTGTCCACGATTTGTTACCCTCGATGAAAACACGTAATCGCATAGGCCGGATGATGCAAATCAAAAAAGTGATGACTTGGAAAGAGGACCTGAAGCTCACACGGCCCTATTCCATTGCCTATGAGCGGATTGAATCCGTCGAGAACCTCTTTGTTCTCATCGAAGGCGAAAATGGCAAAATCGGTCTCGGTGCCGGTTCGCCCGCCGAAGATGTTACCGGCGAAAGCATTCAATCCTGCGAAGCGGCCTTGGTCGAATACCTGGAACCGATCCTGATCGGTGCCGATATCCGTTGCAGCCGATCCATTCTGCGTCGATTGGACAGCCAGATGGCAGACACACCGGCGGCCCGCGCCGCTGTGGACATCGCCCTGCATGATCTGGTGGGCAACACCCTCGGGCTGCCCTTGGTGGATCTGCTTGGCCGGGTTCACCAGGCACTGCCCACCTCTATTACCATCGGCATCCAATCCATAGACGAGACCTTGGACGAGGCGGCGGAATACACCGGGCGCGGCTTCCGGTTCCTGAAAGTGAAAACGGGCATTGACGTGGATGAGGATATCGAACGCCTGGTCAAAATTCGTCAACTGGTGGGACCGGCCGTGGCCATCCGCGTGGATGCGAACCAGGGATATTCCCGATCGGATTATCTGCGATTCCTCGATGAAACCAGCAAGGTTGAACTGGAAATGGTTGAGCAGCCGCTTCACCGATCGGACCTGGAGGGCATGCGCAGGCTTTCCGAGCCGGTGAGAAAAAGGTCCGCGGCCGACGAATGCCTGCTCAGTCCCAAAGATGCCCAAGCGTGCCTGTGCCCACCCTATCCCTTCGGCATATTCAACATCAAGCTTATGAAATGCGGGGGGATCGTTCCCGGGTTGGAAATTGCCGCCATGGCCGGTCATGCAGGCATCGATCTGATGTGGGGCTGCATGGATGAAAGCATCGTCAGCATTGCCGGCGCCCTGCATGCGGCTCTGGCCTCGCCGGCGACCAAATACCTGGATCTGGACGGTAGCTTCGACCTGGCCAGGGATCTGGTGGAAGGCGGCTTTGTCCTGGAAAACGGCTGGCTTCGCCCCACTGACAGGCCCGGGCTAGGCGTGAGGCGGCTATGAAACACACGACAGCCGGCCATGCCATGATGGGGTCCGCCATTATCCTGACCAATGGGAGTCTGGCGCATGTGGATGCCAAAACCGCCCACGGATTAATTCGGGGTACCCAACGGTTTGAGATCATCGGGGTGATCGATGCCGTCAATGCCGGAAAGGATGCCGGCGAAGTTCTCGACGGCCTGCAGCGGAACATCCCCATCCATGCGACCACCGATGCATTCATTGCGGCCACGGGCGTCACGCCGGATTACTGCATTATCGGTGTGGCCATAAGCGGCGGGAGACTGGATGAGGTGTGGCAGGCGCTGCTGATGGATGCCATCGGTCACGGCATTTCCGTGGTCAACGGCATGCACATGCTGCTGGGCGATATCCCGGCGTTTCGCCAGGCTGCCGACACCCACCATGTCGAGATTGTGGATATCAGGCGGCCCAAACCATTTGACCAGCTTCATTACTGGTCCGGACGGATCTTTCAGATGAAGATTCCCCGTCTGGCGGTGCTGGGAACCGACTGCGCCATCGGCAAGCGGACCACCTGTCGCATGGTCATGGAGGCCTGCCGCAGAGACGGCATCAACGCGGAAATGATCTATACCGGTCAGACCGGATGGCTCCAGGGAAGCCCTTACGGCTTTATTTTCGATGCTACGCTGAATGATTTTGTCAGCGGAGAACTGGAATCGGCCATTGTCCGCTGCGAAATGGAGACGTCCCCGGACCTGATTTTGATCGAAGGCCAGTCCGGCTTGAGCAATCCCATGGGACCCTGTGGATCGGAAATTCTTTTATCGGCCAATGTCAAGGGGGTCATCCACCAGCACGCCCCGTTCAGGAAATATTTTGACGGTACGGAACGTTTCGGCTGCCGGCTGCCCAGCGTTGAAGATGAGATAAGGCTGATCGATATGTACGGATCGACGGTGCTGGCCGTGAGCCTCAACGGCGCCGGCGGTTCGGCGGAAGACCTGGCAACATACGCCCGACACCTTCAGGACCGCATCAGCCTGCCGGTGATCATGCCCCTTGTCGAGGGGATGGACCGTGTGTTAACAGTAATTCGCCAATTTATGAAAGACCATGATCACGATCCTGCCACCACCGCATTGACGACCGGTCGCTGAATCAGCGGAAAGGACGGCCATGTTCGATATCATCATTAAAAACGGTTCGGTGATCGACGGAACCGGGAACCGACCGATTGCGGTGTGGCCAACGGCATGATCGCCCAAAAGGGCATCGGCGCTTGCCGAACCAGCCCGCGAAATTATAGACGGCGCAGGCCCTCATCGCTCGGACATCGGCCCAGTCGCCTGCCATTTTCCCTTGCGGTAAAATAAATTTCAATCCCGTCTGACCAGTCTCAGGGTGTTGCCGATGACGGTCAAGCTGGAGAGCAGCATGGCCGTTGCGGCCACCAGGGGCGTCAACAGCCCGTTCATGGCGATGGGGATGCTGATCAGGTTGTAGATCCAGGCGCACCAGAGGTTCTGCACGACCTTGCGGTTGACCCGCCGGGACAGAGGAAAAAAGTCCAGCAGTTGGGAGGGATCGCCGCGCATGAGGGTGATATGGGCGGCTTCCCTGGCCAGCCCCTGTCCGGAATGAACGGCCACTGCCAGATGGGCCCGGGCCATGGCTGCCGCATCGTTGATGCCGTCGCCCACCATGGCCACCTGCCGACCCTGTTGCTTCAACGCATCGATATAGTCTGCTTTGTCCGATGGCAGCAGATTGCCCCTGGCGTGGGTCAGGCCGATGGCCCGGGCCACCTCTCGGGTGGCGGCGTCTCCATCCCCGGAAACGAGGTGAATGCCCCGAGACGTGCGTCTCAGCGCGTCCACCATTGATCGTACCGTCGGCCGGATGGTATCGCCGAATACCAGGGTTGCCGCCGGGCGGTTGTCCACGCTGAGAAAGACGCGGGAGGTCAGGATCTCTTCAGATTCCTCCGTCATTTCGTCGGCAATCGGCCCCTCGCTCCAGGCAAACCCCCGGTTGCCGATGCGCACGATGTTGTCGCCCAGCCGTCCCTGCACCCCATCCGGATGGACGACGATGTCCGTTGCCATGGCCGGCGGGATTGCCTGAACGCGGGCATGGGCGTGGATGGCCCGGGCAATTTCGTGATCCGACGATCGCTCCAGACCGGCGGCCCAGGCGGCGATGGTCGCCGCATGGAATCCCGGTTGGCAGTCGATATGACCCAGATGCCAGCGGCCGTGGGTCAGTGTGCCGGTTTTATCGAAAACAACGGTGTCGATGGCATCGGCCCGCTCGAAGGATTCGATTTCGCGAACCAGAATGCCCCGGCGGGCGGCCAGGGAAATACCGGCCAGGCGTGCCATGGGAATGGCCACCCCCAGGGCGCAGGGGCATGAAATGACCATCACGGTCACCGCCCGCACCACGGCCTGGTTTGCGGGCAAGCCGGCCATGGCGCAGATCAGGCCCGTTCCTCCGGCGAGTGTGATGATGATGGGGACAAACCACCTGAGCCATCGATCCGTGCGGCCCTCGAATGTGCTTTTCTGCTCCAGGCTGCGGGTCATGATGGCGATCATCTGGCCCAGCACCGTATCATCACCCACCTTTTCAACCCGTGCGGTTACCCGGCCGTCGATTACCCGGGCACCGCTTTTGATGAGATCGCCCGTTCTGACCCCTACCGGCCGGGGTTCCCCGGTCAGTGAGGATTCGTCGAGCGCGGCGGTGCCGGATTCCACGCGTCCGTCCGCCGGCACGATCTCATCCGACGCGACGGCGAACCGGTCTCCCGCTGCCAGCTGCCCGATGGCCGCATACCGTCCCGTGGGTGAGGTGTCCGTGATCAGACGCACCTTGGTGGGTTGCAGGGCGAAGAAACTGTCCAGATCACGGCGGACTCGGCCTTTTGCCTGCTGTTCAAGAATCTTTCCCAACAGCACCAGGGTGATCAGCATGCAGGCCGTGTCGAAATACAAATGGATGCTGCCGGTCAGCCAGTTGTAGAGGCTGTAAACAAAGGCACATCCGGCAGCCATGCCCACCAGGGTTTCCATGCCCGGTGCCTGATGGATCAGGCCGAACCAGGCCTTGCGCAGCATGGGGCCGCCGCCATACACCAACACGACTGCCGCCATGGCCACGATGGGCAGGGAGATTTTGGATACGGCGTCGTCGGTCAGGCTGGTGAAAAAGCCGGCGTAAAGGGCCCAGGAGAGCATCATGACATTGGCGGAGAGCAGGCCGGTGACGGTGAGGCGGATCAACTCCCGGCGCTCGGCGCCCTGCCCGGCGGTTCCGTCATCACTTTCGTGGAGCCGGTAGCCCAAGCGGGTGACTGCCTTTCGGATCTGGTCGGGTGCCACGTGGTCTGGACGATAGCGGCAACGCAGGCGGTCCGTGGAAAAATGGCAGGTCACCGCTTCGATGCCGGCCAATCGGCCTACCGTCTTTTCGATCACCCAGGCGCAGGCCGCACACCACATACCGTCGACGATCAGGTCCAACGCCAGGGTGTCTGACGGTTCAGCACTCGCTTTCAAACCCTCGATCGACGGTGCCGTGGCGCGGGTTTCCCGTTTCTCCCGGTCGGCAATGCGCCGCAGGTCGTCCTCGCTGGCAGGGATGACCCCGGCGGCCACACACTGGCGATATAGATCGGTCTCTTTGAAATGCGCGGGATTACCCGCCCCGGCCGATTCCAGCAGCATGCGGTAGACCATCCGGCAGCCCTGGCAGCAGAACCGCAGCGGTTGATCGTCGATGGAATGGGCAACGGCGCCAAAGCGCAGCGGAAGACCGCAAAGATCGCAATTGGCAGGCGTCATGGAAAGTTAACCGGGCGCGAGGAGAATGATGCCTGAGAAGACATTGGCCCATGTAAATGTCAACGGCCGAAATCTAAATGATAGATGGTGGAATCCTGTCGACCTAAAAAAAAGACCGACCCCATCCTTCAAATTGATGTTTGGGTTTTGGGTTTGGATCCTTGCCAGCGTCACTGACGCTGGCCCAGGCTCTTGACCAAGGCGATGGACTGCCAGCGCTCTTCCGGTGTCATGGTGGTGGCCAGGGCCGGCTGGCGTCCGCCGGGAATGCCGTAGCTGATCTCCTTGAACAGCAGGCCTGGCGACATGGATTGAATTTTGGCCGTGCGAAGATCGCCGGGCGGCGGGGCAAAGCTTTGGCCCACCGTGCCGTACCCATCGAAGTTGGGTCCATGGCACTGATAACAATAGCGTTGGTAGGCGATTTTGCCCGCGGCGATGGCTGTCGGTTCCGTGAGGGCAAAGGGCGGTTGCAGATCTTCATCGGCCGTTGCCCGGTACATTGCTTCACCACCCGAAACCGGTACACTGCCTGCGGCCAAGACCGGTATCGGTTGTTCATGGGGTTTGATCACCGGCGTTTGCCACATTCGCCCCACAGACAGGTTGTAATCGTAGAGCGTAATTCCACCAACGGCGATGAGCACAACCGTGGACACGATCATTCCGAGGACTGCCATTCGTTTCATTTACTCCCCCTTGGCGCCGCGAACATGCTGGGGATAGGGTACGCTGGGATAATAGGAATAGGCCGACTCGCCGGGTACATCTTTGATCGGTCGGTAATCCCAGTCGGGTTGCCCCAAGTCGCCGATGACGAAGTAGGCCAGTCCGCCTTTAAAGAGGATAAACGCGACCATCAAAAGGACAATCACCCACGCCTTGAAGGTGGTGTGGATGCTCTGGCCATGATGGGTTTCCGCATCGACGTTCATATTTTGACTCCTAGGACGCCATAAAAGATGATGTACAATATCCCCCAAACAACGGTCCCGCCAATGATCAGAACCAGGACCAGCGGAAAGGGGGCGTTGCGTTCTTCGATCCCACCGACATACGTGGTATGGACCTGTTGCATGCGCACATCGTCATCTTCCTGACGAAAATGGACGCGCGCCAGGCCGATGGCGAAGATGAGCACACCCAACAGCGCCGGCAACAGATACAGAACGAAGTGTTGAATGTTGCGCAGTTCGAAATAGTGCATGGTAATCTATCCCTTCCGATGGATCGGTATCAACTTGCCCGCAGCAGCGCGAAAATCACCACCGCAAAGCTGCTGCACAGTCCCACACACGCTAGACCAAACAGGGTGTACACCTCTAAACGCCTGACGCGGGTCGTCCTGGCACTTTTATGCAGTGGGGCATCAAACAATGGCAAAAAGCGGGCGCGCTGCTGATCGCGGAATTGATGGTTTTTCATTGCCCAGGCAAAGACCAGCAGTGCGATGACGAGTCCGGCCAACATGTAACTGATAAAATAGGGGTAATACATGGTTCTTTACCGATTGCGATGATTCCATTCACGGTTTTGAATGATGGTGTTCCCTCTTTCAACGGTCAGCAACCATCAATTCGAAATTAAACGTACAGAACCAACAACTGCATTGCACTTATGGCTCATTGGCCGCATCGATGCCCTTGGGTTCCATGTCGGCGTCGCTCTGGTTGATGAAGTAAACGGCCACGTAGTCGCCGACCTCCCAGATTTTCTGGGATTCGAGCTCATGCTTGAAGTAGGGCATGGCCGATCCCGTAATCCCGTTCATCAGCTGATAGTAGATGATGCCGCCGGAGATCTCCCGGCCCTTTAAGATGGTGAAATTCAGCGGCGGCGGATAGATATACGGCTGGGCCGGCCCCATGCCGTCGCCCACTGGACCGTGGCAGCCGATGCAAAATTGTTGGTAGACCACGTGGCCGCGCTGCAGGCTGGCATCGGTTGTCGGATAGGGATTGGGCAGGTCGCGCCAGCCCTTGGGGACGATCTCCGCCAGCCAGCGGGCATTGGCATCAGGGCCGGCTTCGTAGGCCTTGATGGCCTCCGCTTTCCAGTAGCGCTGCCGTTCCATGCGTTGGTCGGCGCCTTTTAGCCCCAGGCTTTGCACATAGCGTGTCAGGCTATCGATGCGTTCTTCACCCAGCCACCTGAAGGGCGGCATGATCGAATTCGGCCGTGTGTAGCGCGGGTTGACAAAATGGGCGATGTGCCAGTCATCCGGGTGCTCGCCGCCTTCCTGGGACAGATCAACGCCGGTTCGCGCCGATCCCAGTTGGATCGGGCTGTCGCCCACGTAGTCGCCGGACTGGGCGATGCGATGGGCACCGTGGCCCCAATCAAAGGCCCGGATCGACTGGCTGTGGCAGTACACGCAGCCGTTTTGAAGGTAGATCTTGAAGCCGGCTTTTTCGACGTCCGTGCGTTCACGGTAGATTTCGGAAGGGGTCATGTCCGCGGTGGAATAGGGCCAGGCGACCATCAACAAGACGATGACGGTCAAAATAACCAGGGCGCCACCGATCACCACTGTGGGGGTCATTTTCATTCTGTTGCCGCTCCGGGATTGAAAAAAAGCGTTCGAACGATATTGTACGCGCCAAGATAAGCGCCGGCGAGGATAAAAAAGCCTGCCGAGGCACGAATCACGTAGTAAAGGTGGATCTCGGGCAGCACCCGATAGATGGTCTCGCCGTTGAGCCAGGCATTGCCCTGGATCAGGCCCACGATCGTCAGGTCGATGATCATTACCGAGACCCCAATCAAGATCAGCCAGTACTGCAAGTCGGCCAGATAAGTGCTGTAAAGCGGTTTCTTGGTGATTTTGGGAAGAATGAAATAGAGGCTACCCAAAGCGGTCAGGCCCGCAAAGGCAAACACGCCGAGGTGGGCGTGGCCCACCACCCAGTTGTTGAAGTGGGTGACCCGCTGAACCTGGGGCAGGGCCATGAAACTGCCCTGGATATTGGCGAAAAAGTACATGATGGTGCCGGTAAAAACGAATTTGGCGCCGATGTCGGCATGAATGTCGCCCAGTTTGCCTTTGACCGTGAACCAGATGTTGATCAGAAAGACCATCACCGGGATGACCATGCCCACGCTGTCGACAATGGAGATGGCTTTCAGCCAGGTGGGCACGGGAACCTGCAGCAGATGATGGGTGCCCACGTGGGTGTAGACCACGATCAGCGACCAGAAACCGATCAAAGACAGGGTGTGGCTATACAAGGGGCTGCGTGTGGCCAGGGGCAGGACGTAATAGGCGGCACCCAAGGCCAGGGGGGTCAGCAAAAGACCAAAAATGTTGTGGCCGTAAAACCAGAGCAAAATTGCATCCGGAATCCCTATCAGGGCGCCGCTGTCCGGTTTCCAGATCACGTTGCCCAGGCAGTATCCCACCGCCGTCAATATCACCGCGGCGCAGGCATACCAGATGGAGACATACAGGATCGGCTCCTGGCGCCGGTGCACGGTCATAAAGAGGTTATAAATAACCAGTCCGAACAGGCCGGCGATCATCATGTCCACCGCCCAGGGCAACTCGGCGTATTCACGGCCCTGGCTGTAGCCCATGCCCAGGCTGACGACACCGATGACCAGGGTCAGATTCCATAAAATGGCCGTGATTACGCCCAACCGCTGGCTGTACAATTGGGTTCGCAGCAGGCGGGGCGTGTAATAGAGCGCCGCGGCCAGCAAACCGGGGGTGACAAACCCGAAAAGCACCAGGTTGACATGGATGGGTCGGACGCGCCCGAATTGGATAAATTCGATATTGGCCATGAAGTCCGGTGCAATCAGGTAGCCGGCCGCGATCATGCCAAAACTGGTGGCAAAGGCGAACCACAGCGCAGAGGTCAAGGTAAATGCTTTTGCAGCCGCCTGGCTGCCGAGTCGTTCAGTGATAGCGACGATGGAGGCCATTGGATTCCTCGTTCATAGGTGGTGCGTTAGCTGTGGCAGGCCAGCCAGCAGCCCAGGTTGACCTTTCTTTCGCGGTGGCACTCGATACAAAAGCCCATATAGAACCGTTTGCCCTGAAGGCGGTCCATCTGCTGGACCTGCCCGTGGCACGATTCACAGGCGATCTCTTTTCGGATATGGCGCATGTGGTTGAACAGCACATGCTCGGCCAGTTCGTTCACCTTGACCCACGGGGTGGGCGTGTTGCTGTTGTAGTAGGCGTGCTCCTTTAAAATCTGCGGGTGGTTGGCGATGATGTAGTTGTGGCAGTGCAGGCATTTTTCCACTGGCGGCAGACCGGGATGAAGCGAACGCCCCACCTGGGGATGGCAATAATAGCAGTCGATGGCCTTGACTCCCGAGTGCAACTGATGGCTGAACGGAATGGGCTGCTCCGGATAGATCCGGCTGCCCGGCGTGGCATAAAACAAAAAGAGAAATGCCAGCAGCACGAAAACGGCCAGAGTGACCAAGACCAGCGGTTTCCTGTTCGTCCACATGAGCCACATGGTCTCGCCAAAGGCCGTGAAGAAGCGCATGGGCCTTCCCCGGGTACCGATCAGGATGGCAATCACCGCGAGGGTGAAAAGGGCAAGGGAAGTAATCAGAATTTCCATAATGAGTACTCGGGAATATTAGTTAGGTATGGTTTCAGCCTTCAGCCGGTTTGCGTCGCCCCCATGCAACAGCTCGGGGAATTGTTGAAAGTAACCGATGACGGCAGCGGCCAGCAGCCCCAAAAAACCGATGCCGACGGCGGCTTCCACCCAGCCCAAAGGGATGGATTGGGCGTCGTGGTGAAAGGCGGGGCCCAAGAGCAGGTAGTGCTCCAGCCAGATTCCGGTAATGACCGCCAGGCAGATCACCGTCATGGCCTTGGGCCTGGTTTTGATCCGACGGTTGAGCAGAATCAGAAACGGCGCCAGGAAGCAGCCGATGAAAACGATCCAGGCCAGTATGTTCCAGGGAGGAGCCATGGTGCGTTCGATGACATAGGCGGTCTCTTCAGGGATGTTGCCGTACCAGATCACCACGAACTGGGCATAGAAAAAATCAGCCCACACCAGGCAGAACGCGAAAAAGAGTTTGCCGATATCGTGAAACTGGTTTTCCTCGACATGGTAGCCGTTTCTTTCGCTTAAGTGCAAAAGGGAACTCAGCACGATCAGGGCTCCGAAGCCGATGAAGATGGCTTTGACAAACGTGTAGGCGCCGAAGAGGGTCGAGTACCAGTGCGGGTCCGTAGCCATGACCAGATCGTAGCCCACCAGGGAGAGGACCAGGGCAAAGGCCAGCAGGTAGAGAATGCCGAAAACAGTCATGCGGCCGGCCAGCCGCGCCTCGTCGGGCGGGTGTTGGTCCCAGCGGGCCAGCAGCCAGCGGCCGAAGGGACCCGATGCGCCCCGATCTTTCAAGGTGAAGTAAAGTCGATGATACAAAAAGGCCAGGCCGACGCCATAGAGCAGGCACAGGCCGAAAAGATCCCGACCGAACATGAAGGGCACGTTGAGCCAGACCTCTTTGCCGTGCAGGTCCTCGTGGAGCCATGGAAAGACGTGCTGCTGGCCCAGAAAAAGGATGACGAACAGGATCAGGGAGATTGGAAAAAAAGCGGCAAAGGACTCGGCCACATTCGACAGGGGCCCGCTCCAGCGGGCCTTGACCGTGTGCATGAGGGCCGAGAAGAGCACGGCGCCCTGAGCAATGGCCGAAAAGAACAAAAAGTTGAGCAGGTAGGCCTGCCAGGCCCGGGCTGGATTGCCGGCAAGGGCCACCACGATGAAAATCAGAAACCCGACGGCAATCAGGGCGTATGAGATTTTCATCAAAGGCAGTCGAAGTTCTTGATTATCTGACGGATGCATGGCTTCCCCAAAAATCGCACGACTTACAATCGGTCATCGGTATTTATCTCAGCACCGTTGGCTTCGAAAAAACGGGTGAGTTCTTCCTGTTCATCAACACTGCAGCGGGCCAAGACCCCGAAGCGATCCCCGGAAAAACGTTCATCGTAGTCCGGCGGGGCTTCAAATCGCGGCAGCCGCGCCAGGGAGATCAGCCCCAACACATTGCCAAAAACGGCAAACAAGACGGTGAATTCGAATCCCACGATAAACCAGGGCACCAGTGCCACCACCGGTTTGCCGCTGACGATCAGTGACCAGCGCAGAGAGGTGAAGGCCGCCAGCGAAAACCCGCCGAAGAATCCGATGATGCCGCCGACCAGGGTAAACCAACCCACCCGGCTTTTGGGCGGCTCCAGGGCGTCTTCGATCGTGTGGCTGGGGATGGGGCTGTGGACCTGCTCGATGGTCCAGGCGGTTTCCCGCAATCGGTCGATGGCCGAGGCGGCACTGTTCTCGCTCGCAAAAATGCCCATGATGGAAACCGTGTCAGCCGACATGGGATTCTCCTTCATGCAGGGTTTCTTTCATCTCGGTCATGGAGACCGAGGGCATGTGCTTGACGAACAGCACGAACAGGAAAAAGAAGAGGCAGAAGGCACCGATCATGATGCCGAATTCGACCAGGCTCGGCGCGTAGAGCCCCCAGGCGTGGGGCAGAAAATCGTGGGCCACCGACCCGATGATGATCACGAAGCGCTCGTACCACATGCCCACGTTGACGATCAGGGAGATGACGAAGAGCAGACGGATATTGGTGCGCACCTTCTTAAACAGGAGAAGCAGCGGGATGATGGTGTTGCACGTCACCATGATCCAGTATTCCAGGGCGTAGTCGCCGAAGGCCCGCCAGCGGAAGGATTCAACCTCCACGGGGTTGTGGCTGTACCAGGCGATGAAGATTTCGGTGCCATAGGCAAATCCCACGATCAACCCGGTAAGGACGATGGTTTTGGCCACCGCTTCCAGCACGCGGGTGGTGATGATGGCCTCGTATTTGAAGATGATGCGCAGGGGGATCATCAGCGTCAGCACCATGGCCAGGCCCGAGTGGATGGCGCCGGCCACGAAGTATGGCGCGAAGATGGTGGTGTGCCAGCCGGGAACCACGCTCAGGGCGAAGTCCCAGGAGACCACGCTGTGCACCGAGATGACCAGGGGCGTGGCCAGGGCGGCAAAAAAGAGGTAGCCGCGGGTGTAGTGGCGCCAGATTTCATATTCACCGGTCCATCCCAAAGAGAGCACCTTGAAGATTTTGTGGCGCAGACCGTGGGCCCGGTCGCGGATGGTGGCCAGGTCCGGCAGCATGCCGGTGTACCAGAACAGGCTGCTGACCGTCAGGTAGGTGGAGATGGCGACCACGTCGAACATCAACGGCGACTGGAAGTTGGGCCACAGGGTCCGCTGGTTGGGAATCGGCAGCATGTAGTAGACCATCCATACCCGTCCCAGGTGGATGAAGGGAAACAAGCCGGCGGTGCACACGGCAAATACGGTCATGGTCTCGGCTGCTCGGGCAATCGGATTGCGCCACGGGGCCCTAAAGAGGTGCAGGATGGCCGAAATCAGCGTGCCGGAGTGGGCGATCCCCACCCAGAAGACGAAATTGATCAGATAGGTGCCCCAAAACACCGGATTGTTCTGGCCGCCAACGCCGATGCCCACCAGGATCTGGTAGGCCCAGCATCCCGCGCCGAAGAGTACGCCGGCGAACAGCACGGCGACCAGGGCCCAGTAGCTGCGTCGGGGCGGTGTCAGGGTGTCCAGTACCGTGTCGTCAATGGTTCGGTAGGTGAGTGTCTGTTCCATTGATACCTTTATTTTATTCCGGATGAATTGGAATCAACAAATTACAAGCACCAAATCTCAGGTAAGTTCCAAATTCGAATCTCAACCAAACAAATTCCAACAACGGTTTGGCGTGTTGATCATTGAGATTTATTTGTGATTTGGTTTTTGAGTATTGTGATTTTAGTTTCATCGCCTCAAGGTAAAACGTGTCAACCACCGTTTTTTTTCAAAACCTAAATCGCTTGGATCACTTTCTTAAGGTAAATCACCGCTGGCTTGGTGTTCAGGTAGCCCATTACCTGATAGGCCCGCGGATCCTTGAACAATTGGCTCACCCGGCTGGTCTTGTCCATCAGGCTGCCGAAGACCAGCGCGCCAGTGGGGCAGGTCTGGACACAGGCCGGTACCACCTCACCGTCGCGGATGGCCCGGTTCTGATTTTTAGCCACATTGTGGGCGGTTTTGATGCGTTGGATGCAAAACGAACATTTTTCCATCACGCCCTTGCTGCGCACGGTGACGTTGGGATTGAGCTGCATCGGCAGGGGGTCGGGCCGCTCCCAGTCAAACCAGTTGAAGCGACGCACCTTGTAGGGGCAGTTCTGGGCGCAATAGCGGGTGCCGATACAGCGGTTGTAGATCTGATTGTTGATGCCCTCTTTGTTGTGATGGGGGGCGAAGACCGGGCATACCGCTTCACAGGGGGCATTGTCGCATTGCTGACACATCATGGGCAAGAAAGTGAGTCTGGCCGTGTCGGCCGGATCCTGGTAGCACTGGATTTGCAGCCATGCCATCTCGCGCCCTTCAATAATTCGCTTCTCTCCGACGATACCGATGTTGTTCTCCGCGTAGCAGGCCGCCACGCAGGCGCTGCAGCCGATGCAGCGGTCCATGTCCACTGCCATGGCCCAGCGATAGCCGTCATGGTCGTGGGGCGGGTAGAGGTCCCGTTTGGGGTCATAGCCTTCCGGGATGGGCGGGGTGATCGGGAAGCTGTCCATGGTCAGCCCCGGCTTGTCGTGTCCGGCCTTTTTATGACCGATCTGGTCGATGGACACGCTGAGAGCGATCTTGCGGCCCTGGGGCAACCGGTTGCCCGAGGTGATGGCCAGCGCGACGCTGCTGCCGCTTTTTTCCAGGCTTGTCAGCGGGGTGGCGAATGACGGCGCCCCGGTGTCGGCATCCACGGCCGGATCCAGCATGGCCACCGGGTTGACGCCCTGGCCGCTGGCCCAGCGGCCCAAATCGGTGTGGCCCTGTCCGACAGGCACCACCACGGTTCCCGGGAAAACCCCTGCGTAGGCACATACCGGCACCTCGATTTGACCGGCCTGGCTCTTCAGGAGCACATTGTCGCCCTCCTCGATATCGGCCGCGGCCATGCTGTCCGGATGGATCAATGCCGTGGTCTGCCAGGGGATCTGGGTGAGCGTGTCCGGGGTTTCGATCAGCCAGGGCCGGTTGGCGCCCCGGCCGTCGAAAAAGCGGATCGATGGCGGGGCCATGAGAACATGCCCCGCCGTCGTCTCCGGCAGCTTTGCCAGGTAGGTTTTCAGGGTGGCCGCCGCTCTAAGGTTGGCCTTGGGGGCGTTGCCGGAGCGGCTCCCTTCGGCAAAGCGGCCACCCATCTGAATGGTTTTCAGCCAGTCGGCAGCGGTTTGACTCCGCTGGCCAGCCAGAACGGTCTGGCTCACCAGAGATTTGTAGTCGGCCGCCGGCCGGCTGTCGGATGGAAGCAGATTGATCAGCAGTTCTCCCAATGCAGGCGCCTGGGTGATCTTTCCCATGGTGGGCTGCAGGGTGGCCATCGAGGCATGGTTGCTCTCATAGGCGTCCCAGGTCTCCAGGGCCATCTGCACGGGCACGATCAGATCGGCGTTGGCGGCGGTCTCATCCATGAAATTGGAAAAGGCCACCACGAACCGCTTTGGCTTGCGCAGGACCTCGGCGATGCGGCTGCCACCGGGAATGGCAAAAACCGGATTGACGTTGTTGAGCCAGACCAGTTCCACGGAATTTTTATCCATGGCATTGAACGCCTCTATGACCGTGGATCGGCTGTCGGCGATTTCTACCCGGTGGCGGTTGTTGAAGTCGAACAGGCGCATTTCGGGGTCCAGGGCCACATTGAGAAAAAGGGCTGCCAGCTCTGCAGCCACCGCATGCCCTGCATAACCGCCGGCACCGGTTCCCAACACCAGGGGGCGCTCGGCCACCATCAGCTGCCGGCCAACCGCGGTTTGATCGTCGACAGACACACCTGACATATGGGCCACCGCTTCGGGCGTGAAGGCCTCGGTCATCTCTGTTAGGACGATGCGAAGCTTGCCGCTGATGTTGCGCGCGTTCTCGCTACCGGTCACCATGCGAATCAGTCCCATGATGACGGCGGCCTCGGTGCCGGGCCGGCAGCCGATCCATCGGTCGGCATTGGCGCCGGTCAGTGACTGGAAGGGGCTGACCTGGACGAACACGCCTTTACGGCCCTCGCGCAGCAGGTGCATCTCCTTGAACTTGCGGGCGTATTCCACCGGCGAGAGCCAGGTCTCCAGAAAGTCGGCACCGAACCCGACCAAGACGTCCGCCCGGTCCATGTAAAGGACCGGTAGGGCGGGGCTGCCGAAGAGCTGTCGGTGGGCGAATTTGAGGGCCTCATAGGCCAGGGGTTCGAAGACAACGGGGGGGATGCTGTTGAACTGTTGCAATACCGTGGTAAAAAGCGCCAGTTGCGTCTGGCCGACGGTTTCGGTGACCATGGCGATGCGTCCGGTCCCCCGGTTGGCGGCCGCTTCGGCCTTTTTTCGGATCATCGCTTCGGCGTCGTCGAAAGGGATCTCCTGCCAGCCGTCGTTCGTTTTCAGCTGCGGCATCCACAGCCGGTCTGGATTGTAGATCCCTTGTAGGGCCGCCTGGCCGCGCATGCACAGGGCTCCCCGGTTGACCGGGTGCAGACCGTTGCCCTCCAACTTGATGATGCGGCCCTCACGGTTTTTGGCCAGCACGCCGCAGCCCGCCGGGCACTCCCGGCAGGTGGAGGCGTACCAGGCGGCCTTGCCGGTGACCATGTCCTCGTTGGCATGGACCATGGTAAACAGGTTCTCTTCGGATTTGCCGGAGCAGCCGGCGGCAACGGCGACGCTGCCCATGGATGCAATCTTGAGAAAGGTTCTGCGATTCATGCGTGATGCCCGTTTATGCCAGGTTGCCCATGCCGATGACATGGGGGGATCGGGTCCTGCAACCATCCTGTTGACGATGGATGGTTGATTGTCGGTGAAAGTTACCGCGCACCGCAGGTGCGGCGGTCATGCTGCTGGTGGACGTCGGGGTCAAAATGATTTGGAGCGAAATTACCGCCACGATAGCAAAAGGCAGTTGGGGTGTCAATCGCCTAAAGTGAGAGGCGGGGGCTATCGGTAGACGATCGGTATGCAGGGGAAAGGCCACTTTTGCGGTATTCAGGGAGGAAGCGTAACGCAGATATCCGCTTTTTGGCGAACCCGTCAATTGTGGCTGACGCGGATCAGGGGGACCCGTCCAGCCAGGTGCCGTTTCGCAGGCGCCACGCGATGGCCGGCCCTGCGGTCAGAAGCGTGAAAACCATTAAGGCTGTCGCGATTCGCCAGGCGGACCGCCGGACGCGCCCGGCGGCCGGATCAGCCAGGATCGGGTATCGGCAGCGGGTGTGCGCGGCCAGCCAGAGGGCGATGCTTTCCATGACCACTACGGCGATGCACCCGAAGATGAAGAAGCCGGCACCATGGTAATCCGGCAGAAACAGGCACCAGGGGCATGGATGGGAGAGGACCTGGTAATAATAGGCGGACCATGCCTGTTTTACGGCAACGATCGCCCCGATGCCCCAGAGGATGGCGATGAATGCCATGATGACGCCTGACGTGCGATCCGGGGATCGAATCGCCGACACCGCCAGGGCCAGCAGTGTCATACCGCCAACCAGACTGAACCCGATGCAGATGGACACGATCGATTTGATGAAAGCGGAATCGGGTGCGCCGTTCAGCACCCGATCGTATACCGCCGCGCAGCAACTGACCGGGGGGACGGTCTCAACCCGCATCAGGGCCTGCCAGGAGAAGAAGACGGCCAAAACCAAAAAGGGGGCGGCGGTGAGCATCATCCGTGCGCATGGCTGGATCAACACCCCCTCGGGATGGCGGCTGTCCAGGCCGTCCAGCACCCGCCAGGCATGCAGGATGAGCAGGGCGACCCCCCAGAAAACCATGGCCCGGCTGCCGTCGGTTCCCATGGCCTGCAGGACGCCGGTGCCACACATGGCCCCGGGAACCATCCGATGCCAGACCCCGGCAATGCCCACGAGACCCAGCAATGCGGCGACCGTCAGGCAGCCCAGGGCCCAGCGACCCAGCATTACGGCCGTTTCGGCAAGGCGTTCTCGTCGCAGTTGATCGTTATCCGCCTGGGCCGGGGCCCAGTTCAGCATCACGTCCACGGCCTGAACCGCACCTGTCGCGTAGAGCAATCCGCCGGCCGCCGCCGCCGCCCAAAATGCCCATACCAGGGGATGCCAGGTCATGGGAATAACCGATTGGCGACATTCTCAGTCAATGTCGCCGAGGCCAGATGATACCGTCGGTCAATTTCTTCGGATGCCCGCAGCCGCGGGTCGTGGGAGCAGATGACGACCACCGCCCCTTCACGGGCGGAGTGGCACAACTGCGCCCGGATCTGCGCTGCATGGTGGTCATCCTGGAAGGCAGTCGGCTCATCGGCCAGGATGAAACGGGGTCGGGCCACCAGTGCCCGGGCGATGGCCAGGCGCTGGCGCTGCCCGCCGGACAAGGTGGTTGTCGGGGCATTTGCCAGTGTCGACAGGCCGGCGGCAGCCAACTGCCGGAGAATTTCCGCCTGCATGCGGGGCCAGGCGATCTGCCGCGGGATCATGGGTAAGAGGAGGTTTTCCGCCACGGTGAGGTCCGGCATCAATGCGAGGTGCTGAAACACGATGCCCACCTGCTGTCGCCAGGGATCGCGGTGACGGGACGGCCATCGGGAGACCGGCAGGCCGTCGGCCCGCACCTCGCCGGCCGTGGGGCGCAGCAGGCCGGCCAGCAGATGCAGCAGGGTGCTCTTGCCGCTGCCGGTATCTCCGGTCACCAGGCTGACCGTGCCCGGAGAAAATGTCGCCTCCACCGATTCCAGCACGAGTGGCTCATCGGTGTCTCTTCCGGGCCACCTGAAATCCAGCCGGCGGCAGGCCAGCCCCGCACTCAGGTCCATGGATCTGCCTGCAGCAGGGTCCAGGGGGCACGGGCAGCCGTTCGAACGCTGGTGAGAAAAACAGCCGCCATGAAGGGCAAGCCTACCAGCGCAGCGATCTCCAGCATGATAATAGCGGCTCCGCTGCGGGCCAGGGTCATCGTCGCCAGGTGCTGGCCTCCCGTGATCCAAAAGGCGATGACGCCGGCAGCAGGTGGATAGAATACGACGGCGTAAGCCGATGCCAGACCCAGCATCACCGCCGGAACTCCCACGATCATTGCCCGGTTGACTTGAAGCCGCACAATGTCTGCGGTGGTCCATCCCAAAGACTTGAGCAGGCCCCAATGGGCCCGCTGGCCGGCATTGTCCAGGACCGTTCCCGTGATGATCAACAACAGGGACAAGAGGGCCGGGATGCATGCGACAACGGCGATGCCTCCCGATCGGACGGCGCGGGTGTGATGTCGAATGGCACTGGCAGTGCGGTCGGTGATGCGCACAGGCCAGGGAAAGGCGGCGGCGAGATCCGCCTGGATGGCCTGTTCTTCTTCGCGCCGGAACAGATGGACGGCCAGATCGCTGGCCTGGTCCGGCGCCAGTCCCAGCAGGTGACGCGCATCCTCCGGGGTGATCCATACCAGGTCATGGGTGGCCAGACCGGTGTCGGCCGGGAAGACACCGATAACGGTGACGCTCAGGGCCTGGTGGCTGACCAGGTTCACGTGACTGTCCGACAGGGCGCGGGCCACTCCCTGGCCTACCACGGCCTGGCCGGCCGCCGGGGGCTTCATTCCGTTCAGCACCCCTTCGGGGACAACGGCGATTGAGGCTACCACGGTAACGGGGCCATCGGGGCCCGTTACCACACCCCACAGTCGGGGGGTTGGGTCGAGAACACCGGGAATGCGTTTCGCAGCGGCCACCGCCTCGTCGGCTGGGATGGGCGCCCACCCGCCGCCGTCGATGCGCCGAACCACCAGGTCCGGCGCCTGGTCCACCATGCGGGCCCAGGTCGCGTCCAGCGCCTGGCTGAACAGCAGGGCCGTGGAAACCATGAAAACCAGGCTGGCCAGGCAGGCGAACAGGAGCGCGGACCGACCGGCATGGCGCTGGACCTCCCGTGCGGCCCAAATGGCCATGGTCGGATATCGGGTTCCAGACATCATGGGGTGTCCGCCAGGCCGGTGCAAAGCCGCAAATCAACGCCGGGATGCACCGTCTCCGGGTGGCGCATGGGGCTGCCGGCGGCCCACAGTGCCGGTGCGGATAGGTTCATTGCCTTCATCCATGCGCCGGCGCTGCCACCCTCATGGGTAACCTGGAGCACCTGGTCTGCGGCAGTGGCGAACACGAGCAGCATGCTGGTGGAGGCCGCGACCATGAGCAGGCGCCGGGCACCAAGGCACGGCGCCGGTTGCCGATGGTTTTTTTCTTCAGGCGGGGTATGCATGGTCAGGGTTCAGCGGTTTAAAGGTTCAAGGTTCAGGGGTTCAGGGGTTTGCCGAAAACCTCAGCCACAGAAATCATTAACGCTGAACGATTATTGCCGGTTCAATCCGTTTTTTCCGCCGGCAGGTCGCTGCGGCTGATTGTTTTCCACAGCGCGTCATCGACCTGATCGAAGGTGAATACGGTTTTTCCGCCGTGGCGGTTTTTGAAAGCCTCCAGCTGAGTCGCGTCGCCCAGGGCAACCATGGCCGGCCCCATGGGGCCCACCACATCGGATCCGGCCACCCACGTGGCCGTGCGCCCGTCGATGGGCCGGCCTGAAAAGTAGTCCCGAACCACCAGCCGATCGATGTCCGCCTGCGTTTTGCCCAGGTAGACCGTCGGCCGCAGCCAGGTCCTGAGCAGGCAGCCGTTTCCGCAAAAGTAAAAGGTTTCGCCGCTTTTAAGGGTCATGGCAGCGGCCGTTTGGGGGCGCCGTGCGGGAAACATGGCACAGACCGGACAGCGGTCGGATTGGCTGAGGTTTAGCTGTCCGTCGGACGAAAGCGATATCAAGGCCGGTGCCGGGCCGCCGCCGGCGGCCTGAGCCGCATTCGATGCCATAATCAGCGCAGCCGCCACGAAAATTGACGACAACCATGTCTGTGCGTGGGGTGAACATGTCATACCCGTGCCTCCTCTTTTTTGGTTAACAAGTTGCAAGGACCATCAATGTTAACGAACCGGCTGTTTGTCGTCGATTGGAAACGAAAAAAAGAGCGTGTCAATGTAACTGTTTTTGTGCGAAACTGCAAGGGATTGAGGGATTGAGGCAATCGGGATCGTTAGGGATTTTTTTCAACCGCAGTTGATCATTTTGGTTCGAACTGAACACTTATTGGTGAGCGGGTGACAACGCCATTTGATACGGCCGCCCTTTTTATGCTGGGCCTTTTGGGTACCGGCCATTGCATCGGCATGTGCGGCCCCCTGGTGGTGGCGCTGCCTGGGCAGACCGGACGATTCTCGGCTCACCTGGCCTACCATGCCGGACGCTTGATCACCTACGGCGTCATTGGTGGATCCATGGGCGCCGCCGGCGGCGGATTGATCGGCCTGTCCTCGGCCGTCGGCGGCAACCCGATGGTCTGGATAACCCGGGTGCAGGTGGGCCTCAGCCTCCTGGCCGGTCTGTTTCTGCTGTTTTTCGGTCTGTCCCGCCTGGGATTTGTCGCCGAACCCAGGTGGCTGGCCATTGCCGTGCCCAACCGGATGCCCGGATGGCGGCGTCTCATGTCGCGAACGCCCGCCCTGCGAAGCAATCTGGATCTTTTCTTCATGGGACTGGTCTTGGGGGGGTTGCCCTGCGGGCTCTCCTATGCTGCCTTTGCCAAGGCGCTGTCAGGCGCCCAGATGATTTCCGGTGCCGTAATGGCCCTGATCTTCGGTCTGGGCACCCTGCCGGGGCTGCTGGCCGTGGGGGCCGGGGCGGGGGTCTTTTTAAATCGCTTCAGACAGCAGGCAGACATTCTGGCCGGGCTGATCATGGTCGGCATGGCGTCGGCCCTTATCGTCAAGGCATTTGAGACGTTGGCCTAAAGCCAGGATGATTCGACCAGGGTCAAAATGCTGGATCTGCCTGATTTGACATGCTTTGAAGGTTGATGTCTGCACGTGCGATAATACTCATCGGCATTAGCGATTCTGGCAAGCCGTCTTTATCCTGGGATAAGCGCGATAGGACCTTTATTCATGCGCTAACCGGTGCACCTGCCCATATCAACCGTGCGGATTGGTGTGCTGATATGGCGGGACGTGTTATCGGATGAATAATCCATCGAGATCAAAATATGCTACAATGTGGTTGAGAAAACTATTTCCTCCCAGTATGGCACGGATGTAATATTTTTTTTCCTTCAGCACGCAGGCAACCCCCATATATTGAAAAAAAACATTAACCCATAAGTACATATGGTATGCAAAATGTCCTTATTCTTGCTGGTTCAATTATTGCTTTCTGCTAATAACAGCTAAGTTCCCGAATCCAATTCCACTATTGAAACGATCGTTCAGGACTGCCCTGTCAGTTTTGTCGCTGATGTTGAATCGCATTGGTCTGGTTCTATTTGAGATGGTTCATCCTTTACCTATTTTCCTGTTGTCTGTATGGCGTAAAACTAACCGCCCGTGTCATCCCATCGCTTTGTCATTGAGGGTATGCCACGGGCGGAGGTGTTTTTATTCCCAATATTTTGCTTCAGGCTGATAAAAACTATATACGGAGGGGACCAACGAATGAAAAAAGGATTCGTAACATGTTGTCTGGTCATGTTTTTCGTGTTCATTTTTGCAAGCGCATCTGTGGCAATTGACATGGGCGTAATTACGGGGGGAGAAAAAGGAACCTACTATCAATTCGGATTAAATTTACAGGAGCTAGCAAAAACGGACGGAATTCAACTCAGCGTCTATAATTCGACAGGTTCGATTGAAAACCTTTACGCGGTTTATAAGAAACCGCGTACCCAGATGGGTATCGTTCAGTCGGATGTATTGGCCTTTGTGTCACGGGTTCAAACCAATCCTCTACTAAAGCGGATTGCAAATAAAACAAAAATGGTTTTTCCATTATATAACGAAGAAGTGCATTTACTTGGGCGGCGTGAGTTATCGGATTTTGATGATTTAGCGGGAAAAAAGGTGGCCATCGGAGAGGAGGGAAGCGGAACCTATCTTACAGCAAAACTATTGTTCGAGGTTTCCGATGTTCTACCCGAAGAGATCATTCCGGTCGGTACGGACGACGCTTTGGTAAAATTGAAAGCGGGTGAGATCGACGCCATGTTCTATGTGGCCGGATATCCGGTAAAGCTATTTAAAGAAGATGTGAGTGAGGAAGATGGGCTGGCCTTGCTTCCGATTTTGAACAAGAGTATTCTTGAATTCTATCCAAGCGCTGAAATTCCGTCCAATACTTATCAATGGCAGCCAGAGACAATAAACACTGTTGCGGTCAAAGCGGTTCTGGTATCGTTTGATTTTAGAAGAGCAAACTGTGAATTTGTTGGTCAATTTGCTCAACTCATTAATGCAAACATCGATTGGCTTAAAGAGAATGGGCACCCAAAATGGAAATCGGTTGACCTTGAGTTTCCCTTGCAGGGTTGGGAGCAATACGATTGCGTAAAAAAGAACATTGTAAAACGTGTTCAACCGCAAAAAAAGGCGTCCGCTGAAATTAACCCCATCTTGGAGGCCGTGAAAGATATTTTGGGCCAATAATTATTTAACCTTCCCCGCGATAATCCGTGGGGAGGGTTCACCGTAAGGATAAAAAAAGCGATTTCCAGTTCGCTCGCTAACCCCACCGAAAGCGACAGGGTTAGCGAGCGCCATCGCGGTTCAATAAAGTTTTCGATGTACTTCGTTTCTGGCAAGTCCCAGGAGCGCCCGTTTCAGTTATTTTCCCAGCCTGAGAACGTAGACATGTATCTTAACTATTACCGTTTAACCTGTAAACCCTTCGAAATTAGCCCCGATCCGAAGTTCCTTTGGCTGGGATCGAAATACAAGGAAACGCTTGCATCACTAGAACTTGGAATTATTGAAAATAAAGCACTGATGATACTTACAGGCGATTCCGGTACTGGTAAAACCACATTGATCAATGCCCTGTCAAACCGATTAGGCAACGACATTACTTTTGCACAGATTTTTGATCCTTCTATGAAAGAGCTCGAATTATTGAATATGACTGTCAGTGCTCTTGAAGTAGCTAAAAAGTTTGACACAAAAGGTCACTCGCTGTTTCATTTAAACTGCTCTCTCAACAACCCAACCAATAAAGATAGAAAAGTGGTTCTCGTCATTGAAGAGGCACAGAGAATAAATCCAGCGCTTTTTAAACAGATAAGACTCCTTTCAGACTCGAGGCAGCAGGAAAAAATACCGATTACGATAATAATCGTCGGTCAAAACGAAATTATTCATCGATTAAAGAAAAACCAATCCTTGGGAAAACGCGTTAATTGCACATACAATTTAGAACCATTGCTGGATGTTGAAATTGAACAGTATGTCATGCATCGCCTCAACGTAGCAGGTTCGCATAACAAGATTTTTAGCTCACGTGCAATTCACGAAATATACTGCTTATCTGAAGGAATCCCTTATCTGATCAATAATATTTGTGATTTTGCCTTATTGGCCGGATATAAAAGAAAAGAAAAAATCATAACGCCGGATACCATAAGAAAATGTGTCGCCAATTTTAAATTTGCGAATAAAAAAAGCAAAAAAGGATTATTCTCTCACCCAAAATATAAAAGAAAAGAAAAAATCATAACAATTGATACTGCTTTAAATAGCGATGTGAGTTTTCAATTTCCGAATAAATTGAATAAAGCAGGTCTGCCAATTGCTCGGCGGCAGGTTTCATATTTATCTTCTGCTGCCCTAATTGGCCTGTCAGCCGTTATTGGTTACTTCTTTTTTGCTGACGATTATCAGCCACCTTTTATGGCGGTTAACACATACTATGAAAAGGCAATCGAACGTTTAACCGGCTTGGAGCCCAAAATATCAATTAACCAATCAAAGCAAAAGTCAATACCCAAATTCGACAATCACGAACCAAATGTAAAGTCAGTGAGTTTTGACACACCAATCGTTTCCGAAATAGTTCAACTTGATCAGTTCAACGTTGAAAATGAAAAAGTATCGGTGGTGCCATTGGTTAAACAATTGAAAACGTACGACGATGAGTATGTTGTTGCGCTTGAAGAGCTATCTGCTGCTAAGAAAATAATTACAGCACACGAGCAGCGATTGGCGAAGCAAGAACAATCGATAATTCAGGCAGAACAAGAACTCATCGAATTAACAAAAGAACTAAAAAAAGAAAAAAAAGACAAGATCCTGCTTCAAGCGGAACTTTCCAAGAAGGCTGAATTGATTAAATTGCTGCAGGAAAAACAAGAAAAACTACAACATACGATCATCAGGCTCGAAGATCAAATTGAACAAAGAAAACATGAAGTGGAAGCTTTAAATGCGCAGTTGATAAGCCTTAACACTAACACCCAGGGAGCGACACCGTTAACTATCGACGCGCAAGACCATCAAAACCCGAAAAGCGATGCGATCGAAGCAGAGATTGGACCGCCGAATCCCAATGACATCATCGATTGGATAATCAGCAAGAATCCTGAAAAAAAACTGAAATGACAGCTTCCGGAAAAGGTTTTATTTATTTAATTGCCCATGGATATTCATTTGCTTACCAATTGGGCCTGGATTGTTAATCCGGGCTCGTCAAAGCCAACACTTCCTCAGGCATTGTGAGATTCAGCATCATAGCGTATGCCTTCGCCTCCGGTTCAGCCCTTAATCCTGCAGCCCCGCCTCCCGCAATAGCGGCAACAGGTGGGCCAGGCTATCCTTGCCGGCCGCTTCCGGCCGATCGGTGTAGGGGTATAGCTCCAGGCTCATGTCATAGGCGTAACCCAACCGCTTCATGGCGGTGAAGACCGATGGAAAGTCGATGGCGCCCAGGCCGGCGATGAGGTGATTGTGTTCACGGGTGGGGGCGATGTCTTCGATGTGGATGTGTCCGACCCAGGGGTAAAGCTCTTCGAAGGCGATCGCCGGGTCCTCCCCGGCGCAGTAGAAGTGGCCGATATCGAAGTTGATGCCCACGGCCGGGGCCTGGATTTCGGACACGAAGGGTTTGATCTCTGCGGTGCGCTCCATGAGCAGGTTCGGCTCGGGTTCGATGAGCAGCTGCACCCCCAGTTCCTGTGCTTTGGGGATGACCTGGTCCATTCCCTGGTGGAACAGCGTCAGGGCTTCCCTGCGGGTCATGCCGTTGGGCAGCGGTCCTCCCGGCGGCACCGAGATGTTGCGGCATCCGATGAATGCGGCTATCTCCAGGCAGGCCAGCGTATGGTCCACACGGATCCGCCGGCGCTCGGCCTCCGGCTCGATCCATGACGGCAGGTAGGTGTCGCCCACCGCAAAAAGCGTGAAGCTGTTCAGGTTGGTGGGCTTCAGTCCGTTTTTCTCCAGCGATGCCTTCACGTTGGTCAGCGCGGCCCCGTCATATTCAGGCGGGTAAAGGTGGGGCTGGTCACACATGATTTCAACACCGGCAAAGCCCAGACGGGCAATCCGGTCAAAGGAATCCAGCAGGGAATAGTTAACGAAGGCGTTGGTGCTGTAACCGAAAACCATGGGGTTGATCCTTTCTTTCTATGGCGGCAACACCGTCATCCTCCTCGGTGGGATTTTTCAGCGATGCGGGATTCGATTCTGGATTCCAGGCTTTCTAAAGCGGCAAGCTGGCCTTCGAAGGTCAGCGGTGCATGGTCACCCACGGGCTTTTTGAAATAAAACCCCAGGTCGGGAACGGGACCCGCGAATCCGGCAATTTTGAGGGCGGCGGCCCAGCGGGCCAGGTCCATGACCATGGGGGCGGCCAGGATCGAGTCCCTGCCCTGCAGGTTGAGGCGCAGGCTCATGGGCATGCCGAAGATTCCCCTGACGTCGATGACGTCCCAGGCCTCCTTGGCGTCGCCCCGGGGCGGATAATAGTCGATGTGCACCTTGTGGGTCGAGCGGCCGTAGCGCTCACCCACCGAATATCCGAGGAGATCGTCCAACAGATTGGTCTTGTTGCTCAGCTTGCCGCAGGCATGGTCCGGGTCCATCAGGTTCAGCCCATCGGCGTTGCCCAGGATGTTAAGGCTGTACCAACCGTCCACATACAGCCCCCGGGCTTTCAGGGCCGAGGCCAGGACCACCTTGAAATAAGTCTGGCCGGTCTTGCCGTCGCGTCCGGCGAGGGGAACGCCGTTGGCCACGGCAAGGCCGCAGATGGCGGGCAGTTCCACCGTGTTGGGGGTGAAGTTGACCACCGGGATGCCGGCCTCGATGGCCGCGATCGTGTAGGCGAGGTCGGGCAGGATACCTGCAGCGGGTTGGTCGAGAAGGTGGTCGACGGTCGTGAAACGCGCTGGATCGGATATGTCACAGGCCGCCGGCAGCAGGTTGACCATGACGGGACGGGCGTCCGGGCAACGCTCGCGGCATCGCCGGATATCCGTCTGCAGCTGCTTTACCTGGCCGGCAATGGAGAGCGCTGCCGCGGGGGCATCAAAATCGGCTATCTGCGCTAGACGCGATTCATAGGGTCGCCACGTGCCCTCCGGCAGTACACCGTGACGGGCGATGGCCCCGGTGATGTCATCGGTGGCCAGATCCCAGCCGGACATGGCGACGGAGGGGCAGCCGCCCAGAAAAACAAACTTCTCGGCGGTGGTGAGTCCGGACAGAACCAGCGAGGGGTTTTCCTGCATGGCGGCAACGGCCGCCGCCAGCGTGGTGCCGATAGCCCCTTTGAGGCCGGCCACCAGCAACAGCAATTGGGGTTTGTGATCTGACGGACTGTCCATTGATATCGGTATTCCTTATTGGCGGGCACGTGGGCCGGTATTTTTAAACCGTCGTACCATAAAGGGAAGACCGTCCAAAGTCAAGGCGGTGGCGCCATTTGGCGGATGTCGGAACAATTGTGACCCGTCGGGAAAAAAGACGCCGGGTTGGGGGGCTTGTTCGCTGATGAAAAAGGGTTGCCGGCATGGGTGGGTGGTTCACTTTTTTGCCAACATCTCCTTGAACGTTGCCATGTGTTTCTTTTCTTCGAGAATGATCTGTTCCAGCTGCGCGGCGATGGCCGACTCGTCGATGAAGGTTTTCAGAACTTCGTAAAATGCGATGGTGTCGTCTTCGAATCCGATAAAGGTGCGGAGCATTTTGTCGGGGCTGTCGATGGCTTCAAAATCGACCTCCTGCAGTGAAAAGGCCTGCCCCTGGACCACATCCTCAACCAGGGCGCGGCTCAGTTCGGCCATCAGATGGTGATCCTCACCCTGGGTCAATCGGTTTTTCAACTCCCCAAACCAACGGGCATGATCGTGCTCTTCCTGGGCAATCCATGCCAGAAGGCTCTTTAACTTATCATTCGATAGGTGCCGCCGGGCATCCCGGTAGGTTTTCTCCCCGTTTTTTTCCAGCCGTATGGCAATGTCCAGAACATCCTGGGCGGTAAACATAACCCCTCCTCATCGTTCGCGCGGGTTCATTTGTTAGGATGACGGACCATAGGACCCTCTGTTCGATTCAGGAACCCTGATGGCGCAGTGCCGTTCACTGCGATGCATCCGTTTGGTTTGAGACAGCCACCGCGCCACCCCCTTGGATAGCTCGATTGGTTTCCAAATAATGACTGCTGTCAGGCGGGGTGGGCTTTTTTTTCAAGTGCAGTTCAAAACGCTCCACCAGCAGGGAACAGACCAGGCAGATTGCGAAGTAGATGGCCAGGATCGTGATCCACACCTCGAAGGTGAGAAAGGTGGCGGCCATGAGTTCCATGCCCTGAAAGGTCAGTTCCTGGATGGAAATTACCGAGACGATGGCCGAATCCTTGATGGTGGAGATGAACTGGCCGGCCAGGGGTGGTAAAATCCGGCGAAGGGCCTGGGGTAAGATGACATACCGGAGCTGCTGGATCCGCGTGAATCCGAGGCCGGACGAGGCCTCCCATTGGCCCTTGTCGATGGATTGGATGCCGGCCCTGAAGATCTCGGTGATGTAGGCCCCTTCGTAAACCGCCAGGGCCACGGCGCCGGAGATGAAAATAGGCGCCCGGGCGGGGTTGGCCACGAACAGGTGCAGGAGGCCGGACAGCGGGCCATCGTCCATGAATGTCGTCCGGCCGATGCCGATGGCCGGCAGGAGGCGGTCCCCGATGAAATAGTAGAAAATAAAGATCCACACCAGTACCGGGATGTTGCGGATCAACTCCACATAACCGGTTCCGATCATGCGGCGGTAGCGGCTGCAGCTGGTCCTGAACAGCCCCATGATCGTGCCGATGAAAAGGGCCATCAACGTGGCCCAGAAACTCAATCGCAAGGTAACCAACACGCCCTGAAGGATCAGGCCGGGTACCCAGCGGCCGCTTTGTGCATCCAGGCGCAACAGATACTGGGGAATGGCCTGCCAGTTCCATCTGTACTGGGCCTGTACGGTGGCCTGGTAGAGCAGCCACACCACCGCCGCACCGACCCCGGCCAGCAGGATCAGGTCCGCGGCGGTGATTCGGGTCTTTTTTCCGATCACTGGATCTGCGATTCCCAGTCTTTGGTTTCAAACCAGTAGGTCTTGCGTTCCTTCAGCCAGCCTTCGGCAGCCACATAACCGATCCAGTTGTTGAAGTAGTTCAAGGTGTCCACATCGCCCTTGCGCACGGCAAATCCAATGGGTTCGCGCGTGAATGTGCCCTCGATGGGCAGAAAGAGCTTGTCCGGGTACTTGATGGCTTGAAAGGCAGGCGTGGGGGCCGAACCGACCACGGCATGCACGCGTCCGTTGATCACTTCCTGGTAAGCCTGGGCCTCGTCGTCGAACATGCGGATTTCCGCCTTGGGCAGGTATTTTTTGGTGGCGGTGACTGCGGTGGAGCCCAGACGGACCGCGATGATGACGCCGGGTTTGTTGAAGGCCTCAAGGGTCGTCATACCGTCGGCCATTTTCCTGCTGGCCACCATGGACATGCCCGTGAAATCATAGGGGTCGGTGAAGTTGACCTTCAGGTTGCGGCTGGGCAAAATGCCCATTCCGCCGATGATGACGTCGAATTTGCCGGTGAGCAGCGCCGGGATGATGCCGGACCATTTGGTGGGAACGAATTCGACCTTGACACCCATATCCTCGGCCAGACGGGTGGCCACGTCGATTTCAAAACCGATGAGCTTGCCGGTTTTATCTTTCATGGCCCAGGGTACAAAGGTGGACATGCCCACCCGCAGCACCCCGCGCTGGATCACCTGCTCCACGACACTGTCCTGAGGGTCGGCGGCTTTTGCGCCAGGTATGCCGGCCAGGGTTAAAACCAGGAAGGCCAGAAAAAGCAACCGGGTCATGCGTAGCACAATTTTCATGTTTAAACTCCTTTCCTTTTGGAATGATTGACATCGCCGCCACCGGCCGTCTCAATCTGTCAGGGCCAGCCGCCTTTCGATGGCCTGGGCGGCCAGCGACAAGGACAGGGTCAATATCAGGTAGATGGCCGCGATGGTAAACCAAAGTTCAAAGACCAGATAGGTCTCAGCGATGATCTCCTGGCCTTTCATGGTCAAATCGTAGATGGCGATGGTGCTCACCAAGGCCGAGTCTTTGATCAAAGAGACGGCCTGGCTTACCAGTGGCGGCGTCATGTGCCGAAGGGCCTGGGGAAGAACGACGTGCCGGTAAGTGCGATACCGGCCCAGTCCAATGCTTTTTGCCGCCTCCCACTGGCCCTGGGGAACGGCCAGGATGCCTGCGCGGATGATTTCCGACGCATAGGCCCCTTCGAACAGGCTCAATGCAAGTACAGCCGATGCAAAGCGGCTCAAATCCACCATGGGCGAAAACACGAAGTAGATAAAAAACAGCTGCACCAGCAGTGGGGTGTTGCGGATCAGCTCCAGGTAGGCCCGGGCAATGGCGCGGGCGGCAAAGGATCCGGATAATCGGCAGACCGCCGTAATCAGGCCGAGCAGACTGGAGAGCACCAACGAGACCGCAGAAACCTTAAGCGTCACCGCTAAGCCCGTGAGCAGGGGACCGGCCAGAAAATGGCCTTCCGAGAAGGAATACAGATACTGCGGTACCCGATACCACTGCCAATTGTACCCCAAGCCCGAACCGCCGGCATAGACGAACCAGATCAGCAGGCCGGCGGTGGCAATTGCCCCGAACCCGTCGAAGGCGAGTTTCCTCCAGCCGGGCCGGGCGCTGTCGCCGGGTATGAGGTAATCGCAAGCTTTCATGGATAATCGATAAACAACATGTGTCTAACGGGTGCTGGCGATGAGGCGCCCAAAAAACGCCCACCAGCTTTTATCTCTTCTCACCACGAGATACCCAGGGGTGATAGCTGGCGATGTCCCGTGCGCCCATTAACATGTGCCATTTTGCACAAAATGCAAGTTTTAGTGGGTGGCGGGTCATGATAAAATACCCAAAATCAAGGATCGGCAGCCCGCATCTTGAAGAATTTGTTTCATGTATTAATTTATTATGAAACATAACTGTATCGTTCTTCGGTTTTTGAACACGACGGCCCGTAGCGCTGGGGAGGGCATGCCAACAATGCAGCCCCAGCACAGCGCTGGTTGCGCCTTAACCATCCTAAAACGCTAAGTATCTTTTGATGTTTGTGATCAGTTCGGCTAACGGGCGGTATTGGCATGCTTCTGGCTTTATATTAGACGAACAGATCCAGAATCACAACCGTTAATGTTAATCCGTCCGGCCGGGTGCCGGCGCAATAAATCGTTCAGGAGTGCCGACATGATGAACCTTGAGGAGATCAAACGCAACACGGAACTGGTTAATTCCATCGACTGGGAAATGACTCCGGAAGAGGCCGTTCGCCTTTACCTGGAATGGGGAAACAACTGGACCCGGGGAAATTACGTGATTCGTTCGAAAGATGATGTGTCCCACTATTTTGTGGTCAACACATGGAAAGACGAGCCGGTGATCTACTTTATCCGCCGGAACAGTGACGAAGCGGTGGAGTTGGCTGAAATCAGGATGCCCAATGACCTGAAAAAACGCTACCTGGACGCCTTGGGCAGACATAAAGGCGTGTGGGCGCTTGAAGGCGAGGTCAAATCCTGGCTCAAACGAAAGCTCGATGTTCAGTAGCAGGGTCTTAACCCATCATGCGTATAGCCAGGGGAAAGCCAATTTGGGCGATCATACGTTTTTTTGGGTGAAGACGCGGATGGCGAGCCATGCGTCAAGGCGGCACGCCTGACGCCCACCTCTTCATATGGCCGGTTCATATGGCCGGTCATAAATGCGGGACAGGTTTTTTTCTGAGACCGATGGTTGTTTCGACGCCCACCGGTCTTTTTATATGGATCGGCCCGAATCGGCCCTGTCACGCCATAGATCGCAATTGGATCAAGACGCCGTGATTGGTTGGACGGATTCGTTCAACCCGTTTTCGACCTCAATCGAAGGCGCTGCCTGGTTTGATACCCAGCGGCTTGAGAATCTTCACCAGCGGACAGAATCCCGTAAAACTGGATTGCAGGAGGTTGGCACCGACAAAAGCGGTGAACCACAGCCAATAAATGCTGTGAACCTGAGACAGAAGCAGAGAAATCAAGATCATGGATCCGGCAAAGGCGAGAATCATGCGGTCAATGTTCATTTTATACCTCCTGAAGCAGGTTTGACGATTGGTTGTTGTGGCCTATAGAGATCCGGAGGCCCTGGATTGTTACAACTTATTTGATCGCCATGATGCACCGGCGCCAATTGGGCCCGCTATCGAAAAAACCAATGGCATGTTAGTTGTTTTTTTAGTATGTTCGTGCGCATCCGTCGGTACATGGCGAACCGGCTTTAGGGCAAGTGAATGATATCAGCCGTTTCTTTTATTGCGTGTCATCGGTTTCTATGCGCTGTATCAAGGGGGTAACATGAATTTCAATTCCTTCGAAGAGATCCTCGATTTTGCCATTGAAAGGGAAATACAGGCGGTCAGTTTTTACCAGAAACTGGTCGACAGGGAAACCTTTCCGGCATCCAAACAGACCCTTGCCGAGTTCGTCGAGGAGGAGAGAAAGCACCAGACCCTCTTAGAGGAGTTCAAGAAGGGCAATCGGTCCGTGGTTGAGTACGATTACGTCTGGATTCCGGATATCAAACGCAGCGATTACATCGTGGACATGAAGTATGAACCGGGAATGGATTTTGCCGAAATTCTCCGGCTGGCCATGAAGCGCGAGGAAAAAGCCCTGCGACTCTACAACGCACTGGCCGCCAAAACCGATGATGCGGACTGCATCAAGCTATTCAAAATGCTGGCCCAGGAAGAGGCCAAGCATAAGCAGACGTTTGAAACCCTATACGACGATCACATGGCCCAGTTGGGAGATTGATGGCCAGGCGCCTGATGGTAGAATCCCGCCGTGTGCCTTCGGCCATACTGAGATGGATGCCTTCCGGACGGACGGCCCGCGTTTCGGAGGGGTGAGATGATTGCGTATATTTCCCAGTTCAACCCTTTGACGCAGGCCCTGCTGGCCACTTTGTTTACTTGGGGAGTAACGTCTTTAGGCGCCGCTATCGTCGTGTTTACCAAGCGGGTCAGCCCGCTGCTGATGGACACCTCCTTGGGGTTTGCCGGCGGTGTGATGATTGCCGCCAGCTATTGGTCCCTGCTGGCCCCGGCCATCGAGATGGCTGAGGAGGCCGGCATGATCCCGTGGCTGCCGGCAGCTGTCGGTTTTCTGGGCGGCGCTCTGTTTATGCGACTGGTGGACATGTTGCTGCCTCACCTGCATCTGGGGCTTCCCACCAGCGAAGCCGAGGGGCCGAAGACCTCCTGGCAGCGTTCGACACTGCTGGTGACGGCCATCACGCTGCACAACATCCCGGAAGGGCTGGCGGTCGGCGTCGCTTTCGGTGCTGCGGCGTCTGGCGTGGGATCGGCTACCGTGGGGGGCGCCGTGGCCCTGGCCATCGGCATCGGCCTGCAGAATTTTCCCGAAGGCATGGCGGTGTCGCTTCCACTGAGACGAGAAGGCATGTCCCGGGGCAAAGCACTATGGTATGGTCAGTTATCCGGCATGGTGGAACCGGTGGCCGGCGTGTTGGGGGCGGCGGCGGTCATGTTCTTCTACCCGATCCTTCCCTATGCCCTCTCCTTTGCCGCCGGGGCCATGATTTTCGTGGTGATCGAAGAGGTGGTTCCCGAATCCCAGCGGGGCAGCAATGGAGACATCGCCAGTATTGGCACCGTGCTGGGCTTTGCCACCATGATGATTCTGGATGTGGCCCTGGGGTGAATGACACATCAATACCCTATGGTTTGGAACCCGCCGGTGGATCGGCGATGACACCTATACAGGAGTGATTATGCTTCCTCAAATCAAAAATATTCTCTATGCCACCGATCTGTCTGAGAATGCACGCTACGCCTACACCTACGCCGCCAGCCTGGGACAGCAGTACGGCGGACGCATCACCATCCTCCACGTTATCGAAAGGCTTACCGCGGAAACCTTTCTGCAGATTCATGGATACGTGGGTGAGGAGAAATGGAAGAAACTCCAGGAGGAAAAGCAGGCCGACTTCATCTCTACCATAAAGGGCCGACTGAGTAACTTCTGTAATGAAATCAGCGACGAAATAGATGCCTGCACCTTTCAGGTGGACAAGATCATCGTCAAGGAGGGCATCGCCGCCGACGAGATTCTTCATCAGGCCGATCTGAATGATGCGGACCTCATCATCATGGGTACCCGGGGGTTCGGCATGTTCAAGGAAGCGCTGATGGGCGGAACGGCCCGCCGGGTCGTGAGAAGAAGCACCATCCCGGTGATGGTGGTCAGGCTGCCCGAAAAAACATAGTTTTCAGATCCCGCCGGTGTTCCAACAGAAGCGCCATATAGTCGGCCTCCAGGCAGATCATGGGCCGGTCATTGGTGCGCATCCATTCGCTGAGCCAGGCAAAGCGGATGGCCAGCATCAGGTCCGGCAGGGCGTCCCAGCTTTCGTCTGAAAAGAGGGTCGATCGTCTCAGCCGGCTGACCAGCCGGTGAACGAAAGGACCGCCCAGGCTCCGCGGATCCTCCATCCCCAGGCATCCCAGCAGGTTGGCCAGATCGTAAATTTCAGGTTTCATGCCGCAAAACTCCCAGTCGATGACTGCACGAATGGACCGCTTTCCCCATATGATGTTGATGGGATGCACGTCTCCGTGGCAAAATTCCATGGGAAGCCCTTCGACAACTGGAAACAGGCGGCTTTCCAGGTGCGCCATGAACGGCCGATAGCGGCAGGCAATTTTTGGGGCCCGGCCGGAGAGTGTGGCAAACAGGTCCAGGGTGTAGGCGGTGATGGAAAACGACGATGGGTCCAGAGCCAGTGGGGCTTGCCTGCCGACGGTGATCAACCGGATGAGAAAATCCGCTGCTGCATCACCCCGCCAGCCGTCCATGGCGTAGGCGGGCCGGTCCAAAACGACGCCGCCCACGTAAGGGCTCAACTGCCACAACCCGTGGTTGATCAGATGGACAAACTCGCCGCCGGCATCCGGCAGGTAAGCGGCGACCTGCTGCATGCCCCGGTCGGACAGCTGCTGAAGCATTTCGGCTATCCGGCGTTTGACGCCGTAAGCTTTCGAAGGGATCCGCTCCAACACGAACAGCCGTCCGTCCTTGGTCTCCACCACGCTTCGCCATGCGGTGCGTTCCGGGCTGCCGGCTAGGGGAAGATCCCCACGCAAACGGACGAAGGCGATGTCCCATTTTCGGGATATCGCCGATAGCAGGTCGGTTTGACTGAACTGAGTTTGCACGACGATTCGATCTGTCGGACCGGCTGGTGTCGAGGATCAGTCAGGGGTTGTCTGACAGGCTTCCGGGTCTGTCCGGCAGGAGGTTTCACGGCTTTTTTCAGCCAGGCGAACCCGGCGCCGGGCCTGGGCTTGGCGGTTGCGCCGCCGATCTTCATCGGTTTCCAGGATCAGCGGGGGAACCGGCCGGGGGCGGAACCGGTCGTCCAGGGCCACAAAGGTCAGGTAGGCCGATGCCGTGTGCCGGATTTCGCCGGTTTTCAGATCTTCGGTCTCCACCCTCACCCCGATTTCCATGGACGTGCTGCCCACCAAATTCAAGCTGGCCTTGAGGCTGAGCAGGTTGCCGATGAAGGCCGGGTTGTGAAAATCCAGGCGGTCGATCGAAGCGGTGACCACATTGCAGCGGGTGTGCCGCAGGGCCACCACCCCGGCGGCGTCATCGATATGCTTCATGACGACGCCGCCGTGGACGATGCCGGCCGGGTTGGTGTCCTGGGGCAGCATCATGTGGCACATGGTCACCCGGCTGTATCCCGCCGTTCTGGGCGTCAGCGGCGCCCCGGTTGTCGAACACCCGGTCATTATTTTTTCCAGTAGGGATCGATGATATCTTCGAACACGGCCAAGGCCGCCTCGGAACCGTAGCCCGCTGCGGTGACGATTTGTTTGAAGCCCCCGGTCACGTCTCCGGCAGCGTAGATGCCAGGGATATTCGTACGGAAGCGCTCATGCTTGATGAAACCGTCTTGGGTAAGTTCCAGGCCCACCTTTTTGGCCAGATCCACCGCCGGATCGTAGCCGATGGCCATGAATACCCCGTCGGCGGATTGGGAACCCGTTTGTCCGGTAGCGTTGTTGAACAAGACCACTTCCGAAACCCGATTCTCGCCTCGGATCTCCTTGACCTCGGTGTTGAACAGGATCGGGATCTGGTTGTCGATCAACTGCTTGACCAGAACATCCTGGGCCTTGAGGCGATCTCGCCGGTGGACCAGGGTTACGTCCACCCCCACGTTTTTGAGATACAGGGCTTCGGTGGCCGCGCTGTTGCCGCCGCCGACCAAGAAGACCCGTTTGCCCTTGAACAATTGCCCGTCACAGGTGGCGCAATAGCTGACCCCACGGCCGGAGAAACGCTGCTCTCCCGGAACGCCTAAATGCCGGTGGGAAGCGCCGGTGGAAAAGAGTACGGCCTGGGCCTTGAACTTTCTGCGTGAGGTCTGGACGATGTGCGGTTCCCCGGGGATGATGTCCACCACTTCTTCTCCGGGAAAGATCTGCACGTATTCCAGGGCATGGGTGACCATGATGTCCACCAGGGTCTTACCGCCCACCTCCTTCATGCCGGGATAGTTTTCCACCACCGGGGTCAGGGCCACCTGTCCGCCCAGGACGCCTTTTTCCACCACCACGGATTTCAGGCCGCTGCGGGCCGCATAGATACCGGCGGTGAGGCCGGCCGGACCGCCGCCGATGATCACCAGCTGGCATTCCACCTCTTCCGCATCGCTTTCGGGGATGAAGATGGTCTGCTGCGCCATCTTGTCCAGGGACGCCATAAACAGCTCTTCGGTCTGGGCGCCCATGGCGATAAGGATATCGTCGGCAAAGGTCTGTGGCACCGAGTGAGCGCTGTACTGGTCGGCCAGGTCGGCGTTGGCCTGAATGTCGATGATTTCCAGGGAAACCATCTCCGGCCGCGCCACGGCAGCCTTGAGGGCATTCAATGCCTGCTGGGGACAGTAGGGGCACGATGCGCTGACGAAGACTTTGACCTGACGGGGCTGATCGATCTTTTTCAGCACGGCCATGGCCCCCTCGTTCAAGTCGCTTTTCCCGGTGCCGATGCGCAGCAGCACTTCCAGGAAGATGCGGCCCTCCTCACCCAGTGGCGCACCCAGCCAGCGGACGTTGTAACGGTCCGGGTCGAAGACCAGGGTGGGCGAGTGGTCGATGCCCATCTTCCTGGCCTTATCATGGGTCAGGTCGAATTCCCGCAGTACGATCTTGTCGGTCAATTGCCTGAAAAAACGCAGGGCCTGCCGGGCCGCATCGTTGAAGACGTCATTTTTCCCCACCTGGGTAAACAGGAAAACCGGTATTTCATGTTTAAGGCCGCTGAGGATCCTGGACAGCTCCATCTGGACCTGGCGCATTTGCGCTTCGTCAATATCGTGTGCCTGATTCATTGCATTATTCTCCTTATCGTTCCAATTCGCTTGCCGTAGCTACCCGCGTCGGCTGCATTGCCGGACGGGTGCTGTTTTGACAGCAAGATGGAATCAGTCCCTGAAAACCAGCTTGCCGCCATACCATCCGGCCGTGCTCGCCGCTCCCAGCATAATAAGGTTGATCATGAAAAAGGCAACCCGGGAGGGTTGGGGGGTGGTGACCACCGACGGGTTGACCAGCAGCCAGATAAAAAGAAACCAGGCGGTGACCGTGACGATGATGCCGCAGGCGATCTTGACGATAAAAACGTCGGTAATGGCACCGTTGAAGCGGTTCTGCCAGTCCACCCACCCAAAAAACAGGACCAGCGGCATGGACAGGGCGACGGCCCCCAGGTTGTAGGTGGCCGCGGTGGTCATTCCCTTGATGCTGAACAGGGCTGAAAGGATAAGGAAAAGGATGGTAACGGGCAGCAGGCCATTGGGAATATGGACCGAAATGGGGTGCCCATGGTATTTGGTCAGCATTTCGAACAGTCGGCGGTAGCGTGAATCCTTGAATGGCGAAACCGGTTCGGGTGTTGCCGCTTTGGCCGCTGTCACCGGTGAGGATGGTTGGGGTGAATCCACTGCCGCCTGGATGTCGGGAGCGGCGGACGGCGCCGGCTTCGGCGCCGTGGCTTCCGGTTCGGTGACTTCGATGAACTGGCTCTTGGGGGCCCCGCAGACCGGGCATTTCTCAGGGGGCTCATCGCCGGTGTGAATATAGCCGCAGACCAAGCATTTCCATTTTTTCATCTTCTGTGTCGAGCCTCTTGCTAAGGGTTGAGTCAGTTGGGGTTGCTATCGCTCATCCATGGGAACGAACGCGCATTCGTCGGGGCCGCAGTAATCGCCGACATAGTCGGATTCCGGCCGATACAAGGTCGGCTTTGCCGCGGCCCCGCCGAACTGCTCTTCGATCACATGCGCCGACCATCCGGCGATGCGGGAAATGGCGAAGATGGGAGAAAACAGATCCACGGCGATGCCCATATAGTAGTAGAGGGAAGCGCTGTAGAAATCGACGTTGACAAAAATATCTCGGCCTTTTTTCTTTTTAAACGCGGCCTTGCCCTTGACCTCCAGGGCCTTGGACAGGTCGTACCAGCGGGTGTCGCCGGCCCGTTTCCCAAGGGTCAGGGACATGGGTTCGAGGATTCGCGCCCGGGGGTCGTCCACCTGGTAGACGGCATGGCCCAGGCCCATGATCACGCCGCCGGTATCGAGGATCTTGGTGACATAATCGTCGACCTTGTCCACCTCGCCGATTTCCAGCAGCATCTGCATCACCCGCGTGTTGGCACCGCCGTGAAGGGGGCCGGACAGAGAGCCGACGGCGGCGGCCACCGCCGCGTAAATATGGGCTTTGGTGGAGGCCACTTCCCGAGCGGCAAAGGTGGAGGCATTGAAGGAGTGTTCGGCGTGGAGCACCAGCCCGGTATCCATAAAGCCGGCCAGTTCGTCATCGGGCACCTCACCGTTGAGCATGTAAAGAAAGTTGGCCGCCTGGCTCAGGCTGGGGTCAGGGGCGACCGGGTCCTTGCCGTTGCGAATCCGGTCCCAGGCCGCCACGACGGTGGCGAACCGGGCAATCAGGCGAACGGCCATGCGGGTGGTGCTGTCGATGTCTGTCTTGCGGATATCCGGGTCATAGTTCGCCATCATGGGAACGGTTGCCTGGAGCACATCCATGGGCAGCGAATCTCTGGGCATGGCCTTCATGGCGGTGAGAATCGCCTCGGGTACGGCGCGCTGTTCGGCGATCTGCTGCCTGAAGCCCGCCAGTGCGTCCTTGTCCGGCAGCCGTTCGAACAACAGCAGGTAGACCACTTCCTCGAATGAGATTTTGCCGGCCAGGTCCTTGACCCGGTATCCCCGGTAGACCAGTTTTCCTTCGGCGCCCTTGACATCGCTGATTTTCGTACTAGCGATGGTTACGCCCCTTAATCCGGTATTGAGAACTGGTTTGCACGCTTCCATGGGCCACCTCTTTTGGGGTATGAAGTGAAAGGTCAATCGTTAGGGGGTGTTGGGCCGGATATCCAAATCGACATATCCGGATTGTCTCATGCTTTGTGTGAAACAGGTTTGTATCATATCACCGCCATCTGGAATAAAGGGGCGATGGCGCGTTTCGGATCCGGTCTAACCGGCGGCTTGCTGCTGATTATGCTGCCGGGAGCACTGGGGGCACAGTCCGGTGAATTCCAGGTTGTGGCCAATGATCTCAAATACGGTGGTGCCGTAGAGATCATCCTCCAGTTCGTTGAGCGGTGCGATGGGTGCATCGTCAACGCGACCGCAGCATACGCAGCGGATATGGTAGTGTTTTTTGGGAATGCCGTCGAACCGTTTCATGGCGCCGGAGAGCTCGAGACGCTGGATTTCGCCCAATTCACAAAGCACATCGAGGTTTCGATAAACGGTGCCCAAACTGATCCGGGGCAGCCGTTTTCGGACCCGCTCGTAAATTTCATCGGCGGCTGGATGGTTGTTGGTTCTGCGGATTTCTTCCAGAATGACCCGTCGCTGTCGGGTCATCCTTGTTTTTTTATCAATTTCCACGCCCATGATCTCCGGAAAAAGGTCTGATCTTTTCCTAAGATGAAATCGAGCACATGTCAAGGGGAGCCGTTCCTTCTTGCAGCGCGATCAACAATACTTGCTGCGGGCCCCGATTCAGGGCCGGGACGGATTCACGGCTTGCAGATCCGTTTAATACGTGCCAGAATCAGGGCCCAACACCCTGGCGGACAAGGCTGAATCGCCAACAGCGAACATCCGCAAGGGGCACATGACTTTATGGTATGAATGTTGCTGAAGGCTGTAGGCGAACGAAGGGATAAAGTCGGCGGACCTGGGTGGGATGAACCCGCGGTCCGGTCTCTGATCCTGAAACGATGTCGCCCGGCGTCCAATTTTTTTGTTCGCACCCTGTGTGCTACACTCAAGGTTGACCGATGAATGCCATACACCTGAAAAAGGGGTTTTCGATCCGGATTGCCGGAGCTCCCAACCGGCACCTGCACCAGCTGGATAAGCCGCGCCATGTGGGCATGGTTCCCGAACAGATCCCTTTTGTCAAACCCCGGCTGCTGGTGGAAGAGGGAGATGCGGTGTCCATCGGCACCCCCCTTTTCGAGGACAAACGCAATACCCGCATTCGTTTTCTCTCTCCCGGCGGCGGCAGGGTGGAGCACATCGTTTTCGGTCCCCGGCGGATCATTCGGCAGATCGTCATCGCCTTGGACGAGGATGAACCGTGCGAAGCCTTTGATGTGCCAGCGATCGAGCAACTGGATGCAATCCCGCGGCAGGCGCTGGTTGAAACCCTGCTCACCGGCGGGATGTGGCCCTTTTTCAAGACCCTGCCCTTCATGGATCTGGCCGACCCCGACACCGTTCCGCCGGCCATTATTGTGCGCCTGGGCAACGACGAGCCCTTTGGACCGGACCCGGTGGTATACCTTAAAGACCGGCAAGACCACTTTGGTGTCGGCATGGATGTGCTCAACAAATTGTGCGACCAGGTGGTGGTCAACCTGACCGGTGACGAATCGATTCTGTCGGCCATACCCGACCAGGCGGTCATTCAGCGGTATACCGGGTGCTATCCGGCGGGCAACCCCAGCGTTCAGCTTTATTGCATCCGTACCGGGCCGGAGCAGAACCGAACCTGGTTTATCGACGGTCAGGACGTGATCCTGATGGGCGACTTTTTGCGGACCGGTCGCTATCCCGTGCAACGGGTCATGACGGTGGGGGGGAGCCTCGCCCCCGCCGCCGAACATGTGTTGACCCGTGCCGGTGTGCCGTTGCGGCTGCTGTGCAATGGGGGGGTGGCGGGTGAACCGGCTGCCCGAACCATCGTCGGGGGCGTGTTCACCGGGTTTACCGGCAGCCCCGACGGCTTCATGGGATTTTACCAGAATGCCTTGAATCTTCTCGATGACGGCGATCGGGAAGAACCTTTCGGTTTCATTCGCCCGGGCGTCAATAAACCCAGCTACTCCACGGCGTTTCTGTCCGCCTTCCGCCGCAAGCCTTTTCCCATGGATTGCGGGCAGCACGGGGAGGTGCGGGCCTGCGTCAACTGCGGCACCTGTGCACGGATCTGCCCGGTTGACATCTTGCCCCAGTTCACCATGAAATGCCTGGTGGCCGACGAGGTCGAAGAGGCCCTTGCCCATGGCCTGCTCGACTGTGCCGAATGCGGGTTGTGCACCTATGCCTGCCCTTCCAAGATTCAACTGCGCGAGGCGTTTCAGGCTGCCAAAGCCAAATACTACAAGGAGATTTCCTGAAATCCGGGAGCCATCGGCGAGGATGACCCGCTGCCAGAGAATGGAAACTGATGAAAGCGCTCAAAGGTTTATTCAACACCACCCGGCCCCACTTTGAATCCGGCGGCCGCCTGGAGAAACTGCACCCCCTTTTCGACGCCATCGAAACGGTGGCCTTCGCCCCTGCGCTGACCACGCGTTCCGATGCCCATGTGCGCGACAGCCTGGACCTGAAGCGTTACATGACCTTCGTGATCATTGCGCTTATGCCGCCCTTCTTCTTCGGCATTTACAACACCGGTTACCAAAGCCACCTGGCGTCGGGGTTGAATCTAAGCTTGATTCCGGTGATGATCCAAGGCGCCAGGGTGGTGCTGCCCATGCTGATGGTTTCCTATGCCGTGGGGCTGTTTTGGGAGGTCCTGTTTGCTTCGATTCGCAAACACAATATCAGTGAAGGCTTTCTGGTGACCGGCCTGCTGTTCCCCATGACCCTGCCGCCGACGACACCCCTGTGGCAGGTTGCCGTGGGCATCTCCTTTGGCGTGGTGATCGGCAAGGAAATTTTCGGCGGTACAGGCAGGAACATTCTCAACCCCGCGTTGACGGCCCGGGCGTTCATCTTTTTCGCCTACCCGGCCAACATGTCCGGCGACCGGGTTTGGACCCTGGTCGAGCAGAGCGGCCATCAGGCGGTGGACGCCGTAACGGCGGCCACCCCGCTGGCCCTCTTGCCCCTGGCGACCGCCGGTGAATCGGCTTCCCGCATCCTGGGTGATGCCGGCTATACCTTCCAACGACTCTTTGTCGGCAACATTCCCGGCAGTGTTTGCGAGACGTCGGCCCTCATGTGCCTGCTCGGCGCTGTTTTCCTGGTGCTGACGGGGGTAGGCAATTACCGGAACATGCTCGGCGGTGTTCTCGGCGTGCTGGCGGTGGCGTATCCCGGACATCTGATCTATCTCTCGTCCGGTGGGCAGACGGCCACCATGTTTTCCGTGCATCCGTCCTGGCATCTGGTCATGGGCAGTTTTGCCTTCGGCATCGTTTACATGGCAACCGATCCGGTGTCCGGACCGGGGATGAACCTCTCCCGATGGATTTACGGGTTTGCCATCGGTGCGCTGACCGTGATGATCCGGGTGTTCAATCCGGCCTACCCGGAAGGGGTGATGCTGGCCATCTTGTTCATGAATCTCTTTGCCCCGCTGATGGACCATTTTGTGATCAAGGCGAGGCTGAGAAAAAGGGTGCCCAATGTCTGATCAACTCAAATCGATTGCCTTCACCGTTGCGATCGCCCTGGTGTGCAGTCTGCTGCTTACCGGCGCCGCCACCGGCCTCAAGGAACGGAAAATGCGTAATGTGGCCGTTGACCGGCAGAAAAACATTTTGAAGGCCGTGGGACTCCTCGCTCCCGATCAGCCGGCCACCGTGTCACAGATCGAGCAGTTGTATCAGGACAGCATCCGCTGCGATGCCATGGACGGTACCGGCCGGATCGTCGCAGGTGATTCAGGTGCAGACGCATTGCCGGTTTGTTTTTACATCAAGGATTCCCAGCCGGCCGCCTACATCCTTCCGGTGGACTCCCGCGGCTTGTGGGGCAGCATCCGCGGCTACATGGCCATCGAAAATGATGGTAAAACCGTGGCCGGATTTTCCGTGTACAGCCACAACGAGACCCCCGGGCTGGGCGGCGAGATCGAAAAGCCCTGGTTCCAGAAAAATTTTGTGGGCAAGCGGATCGTTGACGCGGCAGGCGCATTTGCCGCCGTGGGCATCGCCAAGGGCAAGGCGGCCGATGCCGTCGCTGCGGACCGGCAGGCCAACTATGTGGACGGGATTTCCGGTGCCACGCTCACCGGCAAGTTTCTCACCGGCGGCCTCAAGGAGGTCCTGCTGGCGTACGAACCGCTGTCCAAACAGTTCCGGGCCGGCCCGGTTTCCCTGCCGGCGGGCAGCTGACGGGATGGCCGGTGAGCTGGGTAAGCTGTTAAGATGATAAGCCAATCAAGCGGTTGAGCCAAAATGGTTTTTCGTCCTTTCAGCTCAACAGCTCAACCGCTCAACTCAATTGGGATGCGCAAAATAACCATCAACGAGTGAATTCACTGCCATGAAACGAACCCCATCGCTGACATTCAAGGCCTTTTCCGAGCCGTTGACCAAGAACAACCCGGTCTTCATCCAGAGTCTGGGGATCTGCTCGGCCCTGGCCGTTACGGTGCAGCTCAATACCGCCATCGTCATGGCCTTGGCCATGACATTCGTCACGGCTTTTTCCAGCCTGACCATCTCGGCCATGCGCAACGTGATTCCCAGGAACGTGCGCATGATCGTGGAGCTTTCCGTGATCGCCTCGCTGGTGATCCTCGCCGATGAGGTGCTGCGGGCCTACTTTTACGATATCAGCAAACAGCTTTCCGTGTTTGTCGGGCTGATTATCACCAACTGCATCGTCATGGGGAGGGCGGAAACCTATGCCCTGGGCAACCCGCCGCTCCAGTCGTTTATGGACGGGTTGGGCAACGGCGCCGGCTATGGATCGGTGCTGGTGACCGTGGCCTTTATCCGCGAACTGCTGGGTGCCGGCAAGCTCTTCGGATTTTCCGTGGTTCCCCAGGTTTTTTACGACCATGGATACATGAACATGGGGTTCATGCAGTTGGCGCCGGCGGCCTTTATCATTATCGGGCTGCTGGTATGGCTGCAAAAAAGGTTGATGAAAGGTTAGACAATTATGGAAAACCTGATCGGCCTGTTTCTTAATTCGGTATTCGTAGGCAATATCCTGCTCTCTTATTTTCTGGGGATGTGCTCCTTTGTGGCCGTATCCAAGAACATGGACACGGCCATCGGTCTGGGTTTTGCCGTGGTGTTTGTGCTCTCCATCACCGCGCCGGTGAACTGGCTGGTCTTCCATTATCTGCTTTCACCAGGGGCCCTGCGCTGGGCGGGCCTTGCGTCCATCGACCTGAGCTTTTTAAAATTCATCACCTTCATCGCCGTGATTGCCGCCATCGTACAGGTGGTGGAGATGGTGATCGACCGCTTTTCGCCGGCCCTGTATATGGCGCTGGGGGTTTTCCTGCCGCTGATCGCGGTCAATTGCGCCATTTTGGGCGCGTCGCTGTTTATGGTGGAGCGCGACTACACCTTCATCGAAACGGTGGTTTTCGGTTTCGGCTCCGGCGTGGGCTGGCTCATGGCCATCGTCTCCATGGCCGCCATCCGGATCAAGATGCGCTACGCCAACGTACCCGAAGGCCTGGAAGGGTTCGGCATCACCATGATCATGACCGGGCTGATGGCCATGGGATTCATGCTGTTTTCGGGCATCACCCTATGAGAAGGAGTGACTCTTGATATACCTCGTGGGAACTGCTGTTTTTGTCTCGGTGATCCTGATTCTTGTGGGACTGCTGCTTTTTGTCGAGGGCAGGGTGGTCCAGAAGGGCAGCAGCCGGGTCATCATCAATAACGACGAGGAAAAGATCATCGATGCACCGTCGGGCAGGACCCTGCTGTCCGCCTTGTCGACCAACGGCATCTTCATCCCATCCGGCTGCGGGGGGGGCGGGGCGTGCGGCATGTGCAAGTGCAAGGTGGAGGAAGGTTCCCGGGGTCCGCTTCCCACCGAACTGGCTCATCTGTCACGCATGGAGAGAAAGAGCAACGTTCGCCTGGCCTGCCAGTTGAAGGTCAAAGAAGACCTCAAAATCCGCATTCCCGATGAAATCTTATCGGTCAAAAAATATACGGCCACGGTGGTCTCAAACGAAAACGTGGCCACCTTTATCAAGGATCTGATTTTGGAACTGGACGACGACGAACACCTGAATTTTACGGCCGGCGCCTACATCCAGATCGATATCCCGGAATACGAGATCCCATTCGAGCATTTCCGGATCCGGGTGGCCGAACGGTTTCGGCCGGACTGGGATCGATTCAACCTCTGGGGACTGCGGGGCAAGAATCTGGCGCCGGTGTTCCGGGCCTATTCCCTGGCCAACCCGCCCGCAGAAGCCACCCGCCTGCGATTTACCATCCGCATCGCCACACCGCCGCCGGGGGCCAAGAATCTGCCGCCGGGGACCGGCTCCACATTCATCTTCAATCTTCAACCGGGGGACAAGGTGACCTTGAGCGGCCCGTTTGGCGAGTTTAGCGTCAAGGACACCGACAGAGAGATGTGCTTTGTGGGCGGCGGCGCCGGCATGGCGCCCCTGCGCAGCCAGATCCTGGACCAGTTGCTGGGGCAGAAAACCGACCGCCGGATCTCTTTCTGGTACGGCGCCCGCTCCAAACTGGAACTCTTCTTCGATGAGGAGTTCAAGGCGCTGGCCGACACATACCCCAATTTTTCCTACCATGTGGCCCTGTCCAACCCCATGCCCGAAGACGAGTGGGAGGGGATGACCGGCTTCATCCACCAACGCCTGCTTGACGCCTATCTGGCGACACACAAGGATCCCACGGAAATCGAGTATTACATGTGCGGGCCGCCCATGATGGTCCAGGCCGTGGAGGAGATGCTGGACAGCCTGGGGGTGGAGCCGGAGATGATCGCCTACGACAAGTTCTCTTGATTACAAAAACATCTTTTCTGGCGGTCGGCGCTCAGGCACATATTGTTGCTCGATGCTCCCTTCGTTCCATGCCTTGGAAACGTAAAGGTTGCAATAGCAGGAGCCAAATTCGGCCACATCGGGCTCTCGGTAGTCGCAGGGGCAGATGATGTCCCGGTCATTGTCCCGGTCGCCGGAGGCCAGCCTGCAGGGACAGACCATGTAGCCGTATCGCGCCTTGTTCACGAGCAGGGCTTCTACCAGCTCCATGACCCGCTCGTGGTGGTTGCTGAAGTAATAGCCTTTGGGCTCATGGACCTTTTTCAGTTTTTCGTAAAGTTCACCGGCATCCATCACAGTCCCAGCGCCTCCTTGATTTTATCTTCCTTGTAGCCGACGATGACATTGTCACCGATGATAACCGTGGGAAATGAGCATCTGGGATTGAATTTCTTGACATCGGCAAGAATGGCCTTGCGTTCGTCCCCGTCCAACAGATCCACATCGATGAACTCGTACTTGACGGTGCATTCATCCAAAAAACGTTTGGTGGATTTGCAGTGGCTGCATGTGCTCAGTGAGAAGACCTTCACAGGTTTATCAGACATGATCCTTTCCTTTCCATGAAAAAAGGGGGCGTGGACATCGGTGCTACCCCGACCCCATCAACACGGGGCCTGTCCGAAACGGTCTACGCCAACTCAAAACGATCCGTTGCAAACGATCCCTGAGCGCGTGGGTGAGCGTCCTTACATTAAAGGTCCACCGTAAGTCGGTCAAGGAAAATCAGTCGAACCGGAATACAATCGCGGCAGCGGGTGTTGGCGCCTGGTTGCCGACTTGATGTGACGCGGATCAAAATACCAATAAAAAGCGAAACAATTCTTGACAGGCGGTCAGAAATTATTTATTTAAAATAGTAATCATTCCTGATAAGGTGGCAGTCGATAGGTACACGTCAAACAGAGCGCCCACAACTTGATTTCAGATCGCCCATGCGTTTTTCAGAATATAATGCCATTAACCCGTTTACACTAACCGCAATCACATAACCCACACGGAATCTTTCCACGAAGGAGGGAACATGGTCGACAAGAAAGAAGGCAATGTTGGAAAAGAGTTTGAAATCAAGGACGCGACGACCTGTGAGGCCACGCAGCAGATGCTGTTAAAGGCCCGTCTCGACGGTGTCGAAACCCATTTTGACCGGGCGGCCAACATGAAGGCTTGCCCAATCGGTGCGGACTCCGCCTGCTGTAAACACTGCTTCATGGGACCCTGTCGGATGAATACCAAGGATCCCTATGGCAAGGTGGGTGTCTGCGGCGCCACCATCGATACCATCCAGGCGCGTAACTTCGGCCGCATGGTCGCCACCGGAACAGCCTGCCACAACGACCACGGCATGGCCATGCTGGACATTTTCAGGGATGTGGTTCAGGGAAAGATTAAGGATTACCGCATCAAGGATGTCAACAAACTGGAATCGATATCCCAGGAGATCGGCATCGAGACCGAGGGGCGCAGTGTCGAAGACATTGCCATGGATCTTTACCACGAGTTGGAAAAGACCTACACCCAGGTGGAGGGTGAAATTCCCTTTGCCAAGCGCGTCCCGCCCAAAACCCTGGAAATGTGGCGCAAGCACGGCATCGTTCCGCGCGGCGCCATGCGTGAAATCATGGAGATGATGAGTCGCACCCATATCGGTATGGATCAAGATCCCACCAACATCATCAAACAGATTTGCCGTACCGCCCTTGCGGATGGTTGGGGTGGATCCATGGTCGCCACCGAGATCAGCGACATTCTCTTCGGCACCCCGTCGCCGGTCAGCGTGGAAGTCAACATGGGGGTGTTGAAGGAGGACCAGGTCAACATCATCGTTCATGGCCACGAACCCAACCTGTTTGAATCCATGCTGGCCTCGGTCAACGCGCCCTCGCTGGTCGAGTCGGCCAAGGCCGCCGGTGCCAAGGGCATCAACCTGGTGGGCATGTGCTGCTCAGGTGCGGAAGTGATGTCGCGTCACGGTATCCCTCACGCCGGCAACTTTTCATCCACCGAACCGGTTATCGTCACCGGTGCCGTGGATGCCATGGCTGTCGACGTCCAGTGCATTCAGCAGGGTCTGGTCAAGGTGGCGGAGTGTTATGAGACCGCCTTGTTTACCACCAACCCACGCTGTCACTTGGAGGGCGCAACCCACCTCGAACTGGATGAACACAATCCGATGGCGTGTACCGATGAGATCGTCGTCAAGGCGATCAGCCGATTTAAAAACCGCAAGTTCCCCGTCGAGATTCCCAAAAAAGTGGGTGTCGGCGTCCACGGCTTCTCCCACGAGTACATCAACTATATGCTGGGCGGCTCTTTCCGTGCTTCCTACACACCGCTGAACGAGAACATCATCAACGGCCGCATCCGCGGTGTTGCGGGTGTGGTTGGCTGCACCAACCCCCGGGTAAAGCAGGATTACGTTCACGTGGAACTGGTCAAAGAGCTGATTAAAAACGATGTGCTGGTGGTCCAGACGGGCTGTTCGCAGATCGCTCTGGCTAAAGCCGGTTTAACTTCCCCGGAAGCCGCGGTGCTCGCCGGTGATGGTTTGCGCGAGGTCTGTGAAACCGTGGGCATGCCGCCCGTATTGGGTCTGGGGTCCTGCGTGGATAACACCCGCATCCTCATCGCCTGTTCCGAAATGGTAAAAACCGGCGGTCTGGGGGACAGCATCGCCGATCTGCCGGTCGCGGGCGCCGCACCTGAATACATGAGCGAAAAGGCCATTGCCATCGGCCAGTATTTTGTGGCCTCCGGAGTGTATACCGTGTTTGGTGTTACCTTCCCGGTTACCAAAGGCACCAAGTTCGAAAAGCTGCTCTTCGAGGGGCTGGAGGAGATGGGCATGGGCAAATGGGGCTTTAACCCCGATCCCCACGAAATGGCCAAGATGATGATCGCCCACATCGACAAGAAGCGCAAGGCCCTGGGCATCGACAAAGCCCGGGACCGTGTGCTCATGGATATGTCCGACCGGCGGAGTATCGAAGCCGCCTAACGGTCAACCCGCTGGAAATAAAAGGGGCTCGTTGTCGGGCCCCTTTTATTTTAGTCGTCAGTCAGCACCTGGGGATGATCCCCCAGAAACCGGTATAAGGTGGCCCGTCCGACGCCCAGGACTTTTGCGGCCCGGGCCTTGTTTCCACCGGTTTTCGTCAGCGCCGCCTTGACCATCCCTGCGTCCAGTTTGCGCTGCGGTCCCCGTTTGGGTTTTTCGAGTATGATGTCCCTCAACTCCAGGGGCAGGTCTTCCGGCCGGATCACTTTCCCCTTGCAGCGGACGATGGAAAACTGCACGGCGTTTTGAAGCTCCCGCACATTACCCGGCCATGCATAATCCATCAGTATGTCAAGGGCTTCCTGGGCGATGTGGACCGGCCGCTGTCCGTGAATGATCGGCGCTTTGGACAGAAAGTGCGCCACCAGCCGGGGGATGTCGGATTTGCGTTCGCGGATGGGGGGGATGTGGATGGGAATGACGTTGAGACGGTAAAGCAGGTCTTCCCGGAAATGTCCCTTTTTAACCTCTTTTTTTAGATCCTTGTTGCTAGCGCTGATCACGCGTACATCAACCGATACCGTTTTTTCCCCGCCCACTTTCTCAAATGTACCTTCCTGGAGGAATCGCAGCAATTTCACCTGAAGCAGCTTGGGTAGTTCGGCGATTTCATCGAGAAGGATGGTACCTTTGTCAGCCAGTTCGAAGCGGCCCTTTTTTTCCCGAATGGCGCCGGAAAAGGCCCCTTTCACATGGCCGAACAGTTCGCTTTCGATCAGCCCCTCGGGCAGTGCACCACAGTTGATAGGCACAAACGGGTTGCCGGCGCGCAGGCTTTCGTTGTGAATGGCATTGGCAACGAGTTCTTTACCGGTGCCGGTTTCGCCGAAGATGTGGACGGGGTAGTCGTAGCCGGAGACATCCTTGATTTGCCGAAACACGTCGACCATCTTGTCATCGCAGCCGATAATGTTGCAAAATCCGTTCATTTCCCTGGCTTTGACTCTCAGTTCAAAGAGGTCGGTTACATCCCTGAAGGTGGCCAGCACGCCGACTTCCCTGTCGTCTTCGTCCCGCATCATGGTGGCCGTCATTTCCAGGCGACGCGGTTCCCCTGACCGGGTGATGGTGTTGACCGGATACTCGGCAGTGTCCAGAAAGAGGGACCGGTCGCCGCAAAAGGAGCAGCGGTTGCCGCAAAATGGACCGCCCAAGGCGTCATGGCAATCTTTGCCGATAACGTCTTCCCGGTGGTAGCCGGTAATCTCTTCGGCTTTTCGGTTGAAGTAAAAAATGCGTCGGTCCATATCATGGGCGATGATGCCATCTTTCATATTATCCAGAATTCGTTCGAGGTTTTTCCGGTTGGATAATATGTTGTCGATGGTCAGGGTGCTCATTTAAACTCTAAATTTAATCTGAGAATAGGGATGCTGAAAATCGAGGTGGTGCCCGCCCACAATCGGGTTGCCTGCGTCAAGCGAGCGTAAGATAGCATCAATGGCCGAAATGTTCAATCATTCTCCACCGCCCATTTTTTGGAGAATGCGTCGATGTCCGCATCGGTGAGCAGCTGGGCAAAGCGCTGACCGCGGGTGCTTCTTGATTTGTAGAAATCCAGGAAGTCTTTGATCATGCGTACCACCGTCTCCGCATCGTGAAGACCCGGCAGTTCCCTGGCCAATCGGGGATGGCGGCCCAGCTTGCCGCCGATCAGCACCCGGTAGCCTTTTTTGCCCGTTTCCAATGTACCTGTGGGGCAGACGGCCAAACAGCCGCCGCAGTGCACGCAGCGCGTATGGTCGATGGCCCGGGCTTCACCGTTTGCTGACAGCACCACCGCATCTTCCTTGCAGGCCTCGGTGCAGGCGCCGCAGGCGCTGCAGGGGATCTTTGTGAACCTTGGCGTAGCGGCACCCAGGATGCCTACATCCTTGATCTGGGGCTGGGAGCAGGCATTGGGACAGTCAGCGACGCTGATACGAAATTCGTGGTGAAACTTCAGTTCGCCTTTTACCCGGGACGTTAAAAATCCCAGCAGGTCCGCATCCGCCAACACCCGTTCGATTTTTTCCACCAACACCTCGCTGGCCATGGCCCGGTGGGGGCATCCGCCGCTGCCGAAGCAGGCATCCAACTGGTAGCCTTTGACTTCATTGCTCATTTTGCTGAGGTATCGGGCCTGGGTGGCGTTGACATCACAAAGGCTCACGCTGGTTTTACCGGCCTCGGCAGCCTCCTTCTCCACCCGGTTGCGAACTTTCTTGCGAACGAAAAAAGGCACCTTTTTCACGGCCGCTTCGGCATCGTCAGTCCATTGCATGGTTATTCGTTTCCTTCCATCAGCTGTCCTTGCATGATTACAGGGTGTGCGCGCATATGTCCAGAATTTCATTTTACCCTTTTTTAACCAGAGAATTTCTGTCAAAATAGCCCTCCGGCGCAAAGGACTGCTTTACATTGCCTGTTCCGAGAATTAATTTTTAAGTCCTATATTCATTCGGAGCCGACGTATCGAAAGCCTGAAGCCGGTCGCTGTGCAATCATATCGTTGATGACGCCACCGACCGACCGTGTTGCCGTGGACCGATTCAGCGGAGTCCGTCATGAGGAGCATGTATTGAAGAACGCGAACCCACTCTGGAAATTTTTCTGTTCCGTCACGCTGACCATTGTCCTGTTGCTCTCTTTGGCGATCACATCGATCATCGGCACCGTTATTCCCCAGAATGAAAGTCCGGATGCTTACCTGCACGCCTATGGGGCTTTCCGCTACCAACTGCTCAGCACCCTGGGCATTTTCGATATGTACCACTCCTGGTGGTTCCAGGGACTTCTTTTTCTTTTGACCCTCAACATCGTAATCTGTTCCGTCGACCGGCTCAGCGGCAGTTGGAAGCTGATTTTTTCGCGCAAGCCCACGGTTCGTCCCGAGCGGTTCACCAACCGATCGGACGCCCGGACGCTGACCGACAAGCGGGATGCCAAGGAACTGGCCAGCGTCTATGAGCCGATCGTTGCTCGACGATACGCCTATTGCAAGGTTACCCACGCCAATGATGGGGCGGTCATTTACGGTGAAAAGGGACGGCTGTCCCGCCTGGGCGTTTATATCGTTCACCTGAGCGTGATATTATTGCTCATCGGCGGCATGGTGGGCTCTTTTTTCGGCTTCGAGGGTTACGTCAATATCGCCGAGGGCGAAGCGACGGATACGATCCGTATCCGCAACACGGGGGAGATTCACCGACTGGGCTTTCAGATCCGGTGTGACGATTTCAGCCTGACACTCTATGAAACCGGCGCACCCAAGGAATACCGATCCGCCTTGACCATTTTAGAGGGCGGCCGGGCGGTGAAACAAAAGGACATCATCGTCAACGACCCCCTGCGCTATCGAGGCATCAATATCTTTCAGTCCAGCTATGGCAAACTTCCTCCCGAGAAGATGGCCCGGCCGGAGCCGCCGGTCGCGGGTCCGGCGGATGCCTACACCCTCAATTTCACCAGCCGCGCCTCGGGGATGAGCTATACCCGAACGGCCAAAGTGGGCGTCCCCATTGATATTCCCGAGGGATTGGGCAAGTTTGTCCTCATGGCTTACGAGGCCGAGGCCGCCTTTCGCGGGATGGCGGTCGGGGCGGCCCTGAAAGGAATCCTCACCCCTGCCGAGGGGGCGCCGGTGGAAGTGCTGCTTCCCTTGAAGTTCGCCAACTTCGATAAAATGCGCGGCGGCGATGTGATGATCGCCGTGGCCGATCAACCGCAGGAGACATTCAAGCCCCAGCAGCCCGCCGCGGAGCGCTATTACACGGGCCTCCAGGTGACCAGTGACCCCGGCGTGTGGCTGGTTTACACCGGATTTATCCTGATGATCGCCGGTTGCTTCGTGGCCTTTTACCTGTCTCACCAGCAGGTGTGCATTGTGATCGAACAGCTTCGCAAAAACAGTCGGGTGACAATTGCCGGCACGGCCAACCGGAACAAACTGGCCATGAAAAATACCATCGAGAAGATGTTTACAGCCATGACCGAGCGTTGACCCCAATGGCAGTTAATGGCCCTTTGATTGAAAAAGGAGTTCAACAATACCCATGAGCAGTTCACCGTTACTCTCCATCTCAACCTTTGTTTTCGCCCTGGCCGCGTTTTTTTACATTGCGGCGCTGATTTTCAAAAAACCCCGTTTGGCGCTGCCGGCGCGCTGGACCGTGGTGGCCGCGGTCGGTACGACCACGGCGGGACTGCTGCTGCGCTGGGTGGAGTCCTACCAGATGGGAATCGGGCATGCGCCGTTGTCCAACTTGTATGAATCCCTGGTGTTCTTCGCCTGGACCGCAGGGTTGATTCATCTCTTTGTGGAGTATAAATACAAAAATGCGCTGATCGGGGCCTTTGTCACGCCCATTGCTTTTCTGGCCATGGCCTATGCGTCCATGTCGCCCAACATCAACGACCGCATCCAGCCTCTGGTGCCGGCGCTGAAAAGCAACTGGCTCATCGCCCACGTGGCCACCTGCTTTTTCGGCTATGCCGCATTTGCCATCGCCTTCGGGATCAGCATCATGTATCTGATCAAGCGGCGGCATCCTGAAAAAAGGGATGGAATGATGAGCCATCTTCCCCAACTGGGTGAACTGGATGAACTCACCCACCGAATGGTGCTGTTCGGTTTCCTCTTTCTCACTGTCGGTATTATCACCGGCGCCGTATGGGCCAACTCGGCCTGGGGCACTTACTGGTCCTGGGACCCCAAGGAGACCTGGTCCCTGATCACCTGGTTTATCTACGCGACCCTGCTGCATGCGCGCCTCATGCGAGGCTGGGAAGGCAAGCAGATCGCCTATCTGTCCATTCTGGGGTTTGCGGCCGTGCTGTTTACCTATTTCGGCGTCAATCTGCTGCCGGGGTTGCACAGTTACGGAAAAGTATAGGGATAAAGATGGATGAGTTGGACAGGACGATTCTCAATCGCATTCAGACGCGATTTCCACTGACCCCAAGGCCCTTCGAAACGATTGCCCAGGAGCTGGGCACGACGGAGGCTGAGGTGTTGAGGCGGGTGTCCAGGCTCAAGGAAACGGGAATTATCCGGCGGATCGGCGGAAATTTTGTGCCGGGCAAGGTGGGATTTGTGAGCACCTTGTGTACGGCCCAGGTGCCCGAAGAGAAGGTGGAATTATTTGCCCGGACCGTCAATACCTTTTCCGGGGTGACCCATAATTACCTCCGGGAAAATTCATTCAACGTGTGGTTTACGTTTATCGCGCCTTCCATGGATGTGATCCGGGACAATCTGGCCCGGATTGCCGAAAAAACAGGGGTCAAGCGGATCCTCAATCTACCTGCCACACATGTCTTCAAGATCAAAGCGAAATTTGATCTTTAGCCCTTGAGAATGCGCTGTATTTTGGCTGAGAGGTCGGCGACCTGGTACGGTTTCTGGATGACTGAACTGGGCTGCATGTCGCCGAGTTGACCGGTCACCTGGTCGATGGCCATGCCGCTGGCAATGATTACCGGTAGCTCGGGGCTCAGCTTCCGCAGCTGCTTGAAAGTTGCCAGGCCACCCATGCCGGGCATGGTCAGGTCCAGAACGACGCAGCCGATGGAATCCCGATGCTGGCCGAATCGATCCAGGGCCTCCTCACCGCTGGTAGCGGTGAGGACTGCATTGCCCAGGCGCTGCAAAATGGCCTTTCCGACCTCAAGCACCATTTTTTCATCATCGACCAAAAGCACCGTATGGCCTTTCAATGAATTGTCGGGGGCATCCGTATTCATCTCTGCGTCCTCATTCTTGTTCCCAACGGCCGCCTGGTTCGTGCTGACCGATGATGCGACATTTCCGGATCTGGTTTGATGGTTCTTTTCAAAAATTCTATTTAATAATAATTACGGTAGGGTAAAAAATAAAGGGCATCAAATCTAAATTTTATCGTGCCGGTCTCGGTAAGTGGCGGTTGTCCCTCCCGTGGGACTTGATATTTCCGCCATCAGGAGCGTCTGTAAACTACCATCATGGACAATCGCGGCCGGCATTTTCCCGCTGAGTGCAGGGCGGATCAAAGGAGAGAAACATGGGCGGCAGAGAAGCGTATGATGTGGTGATTGTGGGTGCCGGGCCAGCCGGTCTTCAGGCAGCTATCCATGCGTCCCGTAAAAAAGTATCGGTGCTGGTGTTGGGCAAGGAGAACAAGAGCAGTCTGTTCAGGGCCCATGTGGAAAATATGTGTTGCCTGTTCAATGCCACCGGCCAGACCATGCTGGAGACCGGACGACGGCAGGCGGAAAATTTCGGCAGCCAGTTTGTCGATGCGGATATTCTTAGAATTACACCGGAAGGAGACCGGTTTGCACTCGATACGGAAAGTGGCACCCAACTGACATGCAAGGCCTTGATTCTGGCCACCGGCACCGCCCGGAATAAGCTGCGGGTAAAAGGGGAGAAGGAACTCGTTGGCAAGGGGGTGAGCTATTGTGTGGATTGTGATGGAAATTTTTACCGGGGCGAAGAAGTCGCCGTGGTGGGTGGTGAGAGCGCTGCCGCCGATGGTGCGTTGACGCTGGCTGAGATCGCCGGCACGGTTCACCTGATTTGCGACGACCTGAAGGTTTCCGATGTACTGCTCGGCAAACTGGAAAACAGCCGGGTGGTAGTTCACCGAGGTGCCAAGATCCGTGAGATCGCCGGTGAGGAAAAGGTCAGCGCCCTGGTCCTCGACGATGGCACCACCTTGTCCGCCACCGGTGTTTTTATCGAGCTGGGCGCCAAGGGGCTCATGGAGCTGGCCACCTCCCTGGGCGTGGCGCTGGATGACGACATGCGATTCATCAAAACCGATAAGGGTCAGCGCACCAGCGTACCGGGCATCTTTGCCGCCGGGGATATCTGTGGGCCGCCCTGGCAGGTGGCCAAGGCGGTGGGCGAGGGGTGTGTGGCCGGTCTCAATGCCGCCGATTATGCCAAAAGGCTGAAGGGCCGCGGATAAAATAAATTGCCCCCATCTTGCTTGTCTGTTGATCCGGATAGGGTGCTGCGTCAATGGCGCCATACAACACGGATGAAACCATCGGCGCGCCTTGCCGCCAAACCAAAATCCAGTACTCTCAGGTCAATTTATTTTTTCCGCGGCCCTAAGTCATAGGGTAATCGATCGTTCAGGCGAATCGTCTTGAGATCGATGGAGACATCATAAACGATGATTTCAACGCCATGTTGCGATGCCTGACGCAGCTTTTTGCCGTATTCGGGATCGATGTGATCGGCGGGGGCAAACCCATGGGCATCCATGCGCTGGATCAGAAAAAACATGGCGCATCGACAACCCGAGGCCACCAGATTCTGCAGTTCCATCAAATGCTTCTGACCTCGCAGGGTCACGGCATCGGGAAAGGTGGCCACGCCGCCGGTCACCAGGGTGCAGTTTTTTACCTCCACATAACAAGGGCGGCGATCCGGTGACGCCAGCAGGATGTCTATCCGTGAATGGCTGCCCGCCTTCACTTCCCGCCTGACCGTTGCATACCCATCCAATTCCGCCACATCGCCCGATGCGATGGCGTGGGCGGTCAGGCGGTTGGGCACCTGGGTGTTGACGCCCACCAATGAACCGGGCATGTGGATCAGCTCCCAGGTATACTTGAGCTTTCGTTTCGGGTTGTCGTGAAAGGAGAGATAGACCGGCCGGCCTGGCTGGCAGCAGGCTTTCATGCTCCCTGAATTGGGACAGTGGGCGGTAACGGTTTCCCCGTTTTCCAGCCGGACATCCGCCAGAAAACGCTTGTAGCGTCGAATCAGCGTACCGGGGATCAATTCCGGCCAGGTGATGAATCCTCTGTTTTTTTGGGTTTGGGTCATTGCGCGCCTATCGGTTAAATAGCAGAAGACGCGCCGATTGGCCAGTAATCCATTGACAGAACCCGTTTGGGTGGGTTAGGTGAGCCATGTTAACGTTGCCAACATGAGCGGTATCCCATGGCCAAAAAAAAACAGCCGCACCGATAGACCGGTGCGGTATCAAAGAGATGTGAGGAGGGCTATCCATGCTGTTCAATCCGAAAAAAGCGGGGTTTGACCACCTGGACCCGCGTTCCCGGGAAATCATGCAAAAGACCATTGATTTCTTTGAGACCAAGGGAAAGAAAAAACTCAAGCAGGACGATCATGAGCGGGTCTGGTACGATGATTTTCTTGGGTTCATCAAAAAGGAGCGTATTTTCTCCAGCCTGCTGACACCGACCCCATACGGCGATGAGGGCTGTCGGTGGGACACCTACCGCAATATGGATTTCAATGAGATCCTCGGTTTTTACAGCCTGGCCTACTGGTACACCTGGCAGGTGAGCATTCTGGGTCTGGGCCCCATCTGGATGGGAAAAAACGAAGCGGTCAAGCAAAAGGCGGCCGGGCTGCTGGAAGCCGGCGGGATTTTCGCCTTCGGGCTTTCCGAAAAGGAGCACGGGGCGGATCTGTATGCCAGCGACATGGCGCTGACGCCGATCGGGGACGGCCAGTACCGGGCCGATGGGAGCAAATACTACATCGGCAACGGCAACGAAGCGGCGCTGGTCTCCACCTTTGCCAAGAATTCGGAAACCGACGACTATGTCTTCTTCGCCGTGGATTCCAAACATGAGAATTACGAGTGCGTCCAGAACCTGGTCAACTCCCAGATGTACGTTTCCGAGTATGCCCTGCACGGCTACCCCCTGACCGACGACGACATCCTCACCACGGGCAGCGAGGCCTGGGATTCCTCGCTGAACACGATCAACGTGGGCAAGTACAACCTGGGTTGGGCCTCCATCGGCATCTGCACCCACGCCTTCTACGAGGCCATCGACCACGCGGCCGGGCGTTTTTTGTTCAAGCATTATGTGACTGATTTCCCCCATATTCGCCAGCTGTTGGTGGATGCCTATACCCGATTGTGTGCCATGCGCATGTTTGCCGCGCGGGCGGCGGATTACCTGCGCAGCGCCTCGGCCGACGACCGGCGCTACCTGCTCTACAACCCCATGGTGAAGATGAAGGTGACGACCCAGGGCGAGGAGGTGATCAATCTGCTGTGGGATGTGATTGCGGCCAAAGGGTTTGAAAAGGACACCTATTTCGAGATGGCGGCCCGCGACATCCGCGCGCTGCCCAAGCTGGAGGGCACCGTCCACGTGAACATGGCCCTGATCGTCAAGTTCATGGCCAACTACTTCTTCAACCCGGGGCAATTCCCGGCGATCGGAACAATGGACGCCGCCGTCAACGACGACTTCCTGTTCAACCAGGGACCCACCCGCGGTCTGGGCAAAATTCAATTCCACGACTACCACCTTGCCTACGACAGCCTGGACCTGCCCAACATCGGGATATTCAAGGGGCAGATCGCCCTGCTGGTGGAGTTGCTGATGACCGCCGCACCGGACAAGGCGCAGATCAAGGACATCGATTTCCTGCTCAATCTGGGCGAACTGTTCACCCTGGTGGCCTACGGCCAGCTGCTCATCGAAAAGGCCGGGATCGACGGGGTGGAAGACGACCTGATGGACCAGATTTTCGACTGCATGATCCGGGATTTCTCCAGGTTCGCCCTGCAGCTGTACAGCAAGACCGGCAGCACGGCCAAGCAGATGGATATCTGCATGCGAATGATCAAAAAGCCGACGGTGAACCCGGAGCGCTTCAATCGGATCTGGGGCAATCATGTCTATGCACTAAAAGGGGCCTACCGCATGAACGACTAAGGATATCGAGGATGTCGGTTTTGGTGAAAAGGCGACCACTGCCGATTCCCGGGCACTGGCTGTGGATTTTATTCCAGCGGGCTTCGGCGCGCAGGTTGGCAAACCAGAAGGGAAAGGTTTGGCACTGGTTGGGCCGGACGGGATAGATCTTGCAGCCGTCTTCAAAAAACAGGCATCGACCATCATCGGTTTCCCTGATGCGCTGTTCGTTTTTCCAAGAATACAAAAAGGTGTCGCCAACTGCTGACGACGACATACCCAAATAAGCGGCAATGTCGGCGATCTCCCGCTCGTCGACCCGCACGACGCCGGGATCGCCGGTGCAGCAGGCGCCGCAGCGCCGGCATTCAAAGCGAATACCCGCATCGAAGAAATAAGAACGCCGGTCAAGATGGTTCATGGGGCAGTTGATCCGCCATCGAAGATGTCGTGGGCATATCAGATTTACTGCGTGGAAGACAGCCCAAAGATCTGGGATGGATGCATTGGCGGTTGGTCGATTTTCGAAAAGCGCCGGCGGGGTGCGTTGTCGGTGAAAAACATGCGCCGGGCGGGTCGCTCCCGGCGCATGTTTGGCTGAAGGTCGTTTCCTCTTATTGGTTGGGGCAATTGCCCGGTCCGTATCCCATTCCCCGGCCCATACCGTGGTGTCCCCATCCATCGCCTTTGTGGCCCATTCCCCGGCCTTCCATCATCCACCCGCTGCCGGCATCGGGATTGATCTTGCGCATGGCCATGATGTGTCCCAGGTGTTTCTGATCCAGGCTCGCCTGAAGGTCGGAAACCGCTTTCTGCAAGGCCGAGGCCTTGTTCATATCCGGCTGGCGCTTGGCCATCTCCGCCCTCAATTCCAGCCGCTTGGCATAAAGATCCTGCCGTTCGATCTTGGTGGCCTCGAAAAAGGCCTGGCGCTCCGTCTCCATCTGCTCACGCTGCTCCGGCGTGAGATCTGCCCGCATTTGTCCATAACCACAGCCCCCCCATCGGTTCTGGTTGCCGCAGCCTCCATATCCTTGCCCATCGTCTCGATTGCCCATTCCTTTGCCCGCAAAGGCGGTAGTCCCCATGGCCATGACGGCAACGGCTGCCAGGCTGACGATCACGGTTCGGATGGTGTCGGTGTTCATGATAAGCTCCTTTCACGTCTTAATAATTGTTGGGTTGGTCGAACGGGTTCCATTTTTTCATTTTCGACAATCCAATTGAGCAAGGCCGATGCCAAATCTATTTGATTTTTGGCATGGAAAATCGTAACCTTTTAAAACTAATAACTAAAAACTTATTTTCAATTTTTGGTGGGATTGGATGCCGCGATCGACCATGGGGTAGGGTGGGTTGAAACGATCCATGTCAACGCGTCGATCCGGGTAAAAATGGTCCAGTTGCCGTCGGCTGGTTTCCAGCCTGTGATATGCTGCCCCCGGCCGGCCGGGGGTTGGTAAAAAATGGGATCGCCTGGCAGCCTTTTTGTATTCAATGGTCGGGATGATGACTGACAAGCATCCATTCAGAGTGTTCCTCTCGGGTTTCTCGCCATGGATCATCCTCGGCACGGTTCTGGTGATGCTGCCCATGGCGGCCTTGATGACGCTGGAGACGATCAACCGCCAGAAAAAACAGAGCATCCACCTGATGATGGAAAAGGGCGCCGCCCTGATCCGATCCTTTGAAGCCGGCACACGCATGGGCATGCGCGGGGGGCACGGCAGCGGGTTTCAGCTCCAGCGGCTGCTGGTCGAAACCGCTGCCCAGCCGGACATCGCCCACCTGCTGGTGGTCGGTATCGACGGTCGGGTGATTGCCCACAGCCAGTCGGATGGGGTGGGGGGGCACTATGGCACCGATCTGGACCTCGAATCGGTTTATGCGTCCGCCGTACTGACCTGGCGGCGGACCGTTTCGATGGACGGTGAGGCAGTTTTCGAGATATTTGGGAAATTTTCCCCATTGGCCAAACGATCGAAACGACCCATGCACGGCCAAATGATGCACATGATGGACAGCCTGCCTTCCGGGCGGGAGGTGTCGCCCATGGTGATTTTCGTGGGGTTTCGAACCGACGCCATCGATGCCGCCCATGCCGCCGATGTGCGGCATGCCGTGATGATGGGCGCTGTCCTGCTCCTGGTGGGGTGTGCCGGTGTGATGCTGCTTTTTCTGGCCCAGAACTACCGGTCCACCCGCACCTCCCTGGCGCGCGAAAAGGTTTTTTCCGACAACCTGGTGTCGCGCATGCCCATCGGCCTGGTGGCCGTGGACCAGGACGGCCGGGTGACCGCAGTGAATTCCGTTGCGGAAGCCACGCTGGGGATCCGTGCCGCGGGGGTGATCGGCTTCGCTGTCAAAGCGGTCATCCCTTTGATTCTGGCTGATACCCTCTCCGGCACCGACAGTCTGGTGGAAAAAGAGTTGCTTTGCCCCGTAGCCGACGGCCGCCGCATCCCCATGGATGTGAGCGCCGCCAACCTCGCCGATGAAAACGGCCAACGCTTTGGTCAGGTGATCCTGTTCAAGGATCTCACCGAAATTCGCGCCCTTCGCCAGGAGCTGGAAAAGAACCGGCGCCTGGCATCGGTGGGACGGCTGGCCGCCGGTGTGGCCCACGAGATTCGCAACCCATTGAGCTCGATCAAGGGTTTCGCCACTTATTTCAAGGAGAAATATCGGGAGAGCGACAAGGATCAGGAGATCGCCGGCATCATGATACAAGAGGTGAACCGGCTCAACCGGGTGGTAGGCCAACTGCTGGAATTTTCCCGCCCGATCCGGCTTCATATTCAGCAGGCGGCGCTGAAGCCGTTCGTTCAAGATGCCTTCAGGCTGGTAGACCCTCAGCGCAGCCAAGCCAAGGTCAGCATGGTTCTGGACATGGCCGACGAAAGCCTATGCGCCGTTATGGACACCGATAAAATGAGCCAGGTGATGCTCAATCTTTTTCTCAACGCCCTGGATGCGATGCCTGGCGGTGGTCGCCTGACGGTGCGGGTGTCCACCGACGGGGACGGTAGAATCGCCATCCAGGTCATGGATACCGGAACGGGCGTCGATCCCAAGGATCAACCCCACATCTTCGAGCCCTATTTTTCAACCAAAAAAACAGGGACGGGGTTGGGGCTTGCCATTGTTCACAACATCGTCAAGGCCCACCGGGGCGACATCCTGGTGGAGAGTAAAATCGGTGGGGGCACCATGGTTGAGATCACCCTGCCCGCTGGCAAGGAGGCATGATGCCGGAAGTATACCGGGTTCTGGTCGTGGATGACGACGCTGCCCACCGTACCATGCTGCGCACCCTGGTGAGTGACTGGGGGTATGCCATCGTGGATGCGGATGACGGTGAGGCAGCCGTCGCCGCCGTCCGGGCCCAACCGGTGGATCTGGTGCTGATGGATATCCGCATGGTCCGCGTCTCCGGCATAGAGGCGCTGGAACAGATCAAAGCCATCAACCCCGCCATTCCCATCATACTGATGACCGCCTACGCCTCCGTGGAGATGGCTGTGGATGCGCTCAAAAAGGGCGCCTACGACTATCTGATCAAACCGCTGGATTTCGACAAACTCCGGCTGACCCTGGAACGGGCCCTGGAGCATATCCGTCTTACCGCCGAGAACCGTAAGCTAAAAAGGCAGCTGGAGGCCGGGTTTCAGTCTCCGGACATCATCGGCAGCAGTCCGGCCATGGTTCGCCTGATGGAGACGGTGGCCCAGGTGGCCGTCTCCGAGGCCACGGTGATGGTGACCGGCGAGTCGGGAACGGGTAAGGAGCTCGTTGCCGCGGCCATTCACCGCAACAGCCCGCGAAAGGCAGGTCCCTTCGTCAAGGTCAACTGTGCCGCCATTACCGAAACCCTGCTCGAGTCAGAGCTTTTCGGCCATGAAAAAGGGGCGTTCACCGGCGCGGAACGCCGCAGGGAGGGGCGGTTCGTCCAGGCCGACGGGGGCAGCCTGTTCCTGGATGAAGTCGGCGAGATGCCTGTTTCCATGCAGGTGAAGCTCCTGCGCGTCATTCAGGAGCGGGAATTGACCCGGGTGGGTGGGGAGCAGACCATCCCCGTGGACGTCCGGCTCATCGTGGCCACCAACCAGGACCTGGCACAGATGGTCAATGCCGGTACCTTCAGAGAGGACCTTTACTATCGACTGAACGTGGTGGAGCTGAAAACCCCGCCCTTACGCGAGCGCCGTGAAGACATCCCTTTGTTGGCCGCCTTTTTCCTGACGCGTTTTGCCGAAAAAAACCGCAAATCGGTGGTGCGTTTTTCTCCCCGGGCACTCGATCTGTTGATCCGCCACCCCTGGCCGGGAAATGTTCGCGAACTGATGAACACCATCGAGCGGGCAGTGGTGCTGGCCCGGTCGGACTGCCTGGACGAGAGCGACTTTGCCGCGTTGACTGCGCGGCGGAATGAAATCGATGCAACCTTGTCCGGCAGCGCTTTTCCTGCCGACATCCCCTTGGAACGGATCGAGCGTGAGGCCATCCTCAACACCCTTGCATCTGCCGACGGGAACAAGAGCGAGGCGGCCAGACGGTTGGGAATTACACGTAAAACATTGCGGGAAAAGTTGAAAAAATATGGCCTGCCCCTTCAATGACCACGTTTCCATGCGGAGGCAGCATGAATGTTAACGCATGGGGAGATAAAATCGGTTTGGAAGAAGACGAATGCCGCAATCGGGTCGAGCTGTTCATGGAAACCGGCCTGGCGGATTACCAGCGCTTGAAGGCGGCATTCGCTGCGGGCGACGCCCAGCAGGTGATCCGCAGCGCACACACCATCAAGGGTGCTGCGGGCAACATGGGAATCATGACTGTCCATGAAGCGGCCCAACGAATTGAGCTGCCCGCCGGCGAAAACAAGCTGCATGCCGTGCCCGGTGACGTGGATACCCTCAAGGGACTTTTCGACGGGATTGCCCGATTCGTGCAGGCTTAGGCGACGTCTGTCTCTTTCTGACCAAAACTGGTATAGTCGGGCCATCATGCAACCATTCACTCAGCTGCAGCGGGATGGCCTCGCCCGGATCATCGAGGCGCTGGAAAACGGGGGTCACCTCACCGATGCCATCCTCGATTACATTGACGCGGCCCTCTTCTCCCCTGAACCCGATCGGCTGGCGGCGTTTTTGTCCGGTGATACGGACAGCCAGCGGGAAAGTCTGCTGGACCTGATCTTTTATCCGGATCAGGCCGTTCAGATCGACCTGGAACCGCTGCTGGAAGCCGCCCGGTTTTCCGCGCAGGATGAAAAGCATATGCACGACCGGCTGATGGCCCAGGCGGTCCACGCCCGAGTCAACATGCCGGACGGCAGACAGCTGGTCCGCCTCCGGGTGCCCGATTTAATCAAATCCCAATACCTGGCGCGGCTGAATATTTCCTGGCAGTTGGATCCCCACGTGGCGGCGGCCATCCAAAAGGGTCTACCGGCGGCCGTGGGGCCCATCGTCAAGGTAAGGCTCAGAAATGCCGGCATCTCCACGGCATCCGGCCGGCGGGTTTTCCTTTGCCGATTCTTCCAACGAATGACGCACAGCGACCCCGATTATTTAGCCTGCCTGGACCTGGTGCTGCCCCTTCTGGAGCGCGCCGGCGAGGGCGTCGAAGTCTACGATCTGCTGGTCGAACGCAAACGGTTCCTCTTTCGCGGCCTGCAGCAGGCCAGACGGTTCGAAACCCTGCTGGTCCGATCCAACATGGAAACCCTCATGCTTCAGGGTGTGCGTGCACCCCAGGCTTCGCCGGATGCCCTGCTGCGTCACATGCGCCTGATCGATATGATTTGTCTGAAGATTTTCGGAAACACGGAATCCATCGACTTGCCCGTGGAAGCGCCGGTCAGGCAGGTGTCTGATAAAGAGACGGTCGAAGCGGCCTTTCACGCGTTGCTGCGTTAAGCGCTCAATGTTCATAAAGAATGAGGCATCGGCGATCGAATGCCATCGTAATTGACCCCACCCCGCGGCAGGCCGCGGGGTGGGGTCACCGGAAGGATAAAAAAAGCGATTTCCAGTTCGTTCGCATTTCCCGCCCCAAGCGGGGGGGAATGCGAACGCGATCGCGGTTCAAGCATAGGGGCACTGAGGCGCCGTGTGTCCATTATATTTACAAAGCGGATGAAATGGGATACTCAGGTCATCGCCTACAACTGGCGCCACATCAGAGACCGCAAAGGAGAGGGGCGTTATGGACAGATTGAAAACCGATGGGCCCAAACCCATCTTTACGGTCATGGCCTTGATGATGCTGGTGATCGCCTGCGGTCTGACGAGGCCCTCGCCGGCCGTGGCGGCCGACCCGACGATCGACACGATTATCGCCGGCGTGGAAGCCCGCTACAATGTTCCCGGGTTTACGGCGGATTTCGACCAGGAATCGATCCTCAAGGCCATGGCGGTGACCGATACGGCCTCCGGCAGGCTGATGGTCCGGCAGCCGGGAAAAATGCGTTGGGAATATCTCGTGCCGGATCCACAGACCATTATCACCGACGGCAAAGCGTTGTGGGTTTACCGGCCCCAGGAAAACCAGGTGCTGGTCGGCAAGGCCCCGTCGTTTTTCGGGGAGGGCAAGGGCGCCGGTTTTCTCTCCAATATCAAGTCGGTCCGAAAAAGCTTTCAGCTGTCCCTGGAGCCGGCCACCGACCCCAATCGGTACCGCCTCAAGCTGCTGCCCAACAAGTCCTCGGTGGAGCTGATGGCCGTCGAGCTGGATATCGTCAAAAAGACCTACGACCTGGTGCGGATCACCACCTTCAACGTATACGGGGACGAAACCCGCATCGAACTGAAAAACATCAGTTTCGACAACCCGCCGCCGGAGGAGCTGTTTCGTTTCGACGTGCCGGAAGGGGCCGATGTTCTGCAGATGAACCCTTAAGGATCCTATCATGCAAGCCAAGATCAGAAAGCTGCTCAAGGAAAGAAATGCGGTCATGCTGGCCCACAACTACCAGCCTCCGGAGATCCAGGATCTGGCGGACATGTGCGGGGATTCGCTGGAGCTGAGCATCCGGGCCGCCGACACCGATGCGGAGACCATCGTCTTTTGCGGGGTCCACTTCATGGCCGAAACGGCCTCCATCCTCTCGCCGGACAAGACCGTGCTGCTGCCGCGCGCCGATGCCGGCTGCCCGATGGCCGACATGATCACTCCCGCTGCGTTGCGGGCGCGTCTGCAGATCGCACCGGAAATGCCGGTGGTGACCTATGTGAACTCCTCGGCTGCCGTCAAGGCGCTGTCAACCATCTGCTGCACGTCGGCCAATGCCGTCGAGGTGGTCAACAGCCTGGCCGGCGAAGAACTGCTCATGACCCCGGACCGCAACTTGGCCCGCAACACGGCCCGGCACACGAACAAGAAGATCCATGTGTGGGACGGCTGCTGTCCCATCCACGACCGGCTGACCGTGGCCGAGGTGGATGCCGCCCGGGCCGCCCACCCGGGCGCCCTGTTTATGGCCCACCCTGAATGCCGACCAGAAGTGGTAGAAATAGCGGACGCCGCCCTGAGCACGTCGGGGATGATCCGGTTTGCCGCCGAGTCCGATGCCAGCGAATTCATCGTGGGAACGGAGATCGGGCTGCTCTACCCGCTGGCGCAGAAAATACGCGGAAAGACCTTTTATCCGGCCTCGGACAAGATGGTCTGCCCGGACATGAAAAAGATCACCCTGAAGGATATTCTAGAATGTCTCGAGAACCTGTCCGGGCAGGTCAAGGTTCCCGAGGATATCCGTACCCCGGCGTTGGTCGCGGTGAACCGGATGATCGACCTGTCGCGGTAATCGAGGATTACATGGCATCTACCATGTCGTCGGGAATGTCGGCGTTGGTGTACACTTTCTGAACATCGTCGCAGTCGTCCATGGCTTCCATCAGTTTGAGCATGCGTTCGGCCTCTTTCCCCTCCAGCGGGCTCATGTTCTGGGGCAGCATGGTTACCTCGGCGTCGCTGAAAGGGATGGCCGCCGCCTCGAGGGCTTCCTTGACGGCATCGAAGTCTTCGGGTGCGGTGATGACCTCGAAGCTGTCGTCTTCTTCGCGCACATCCTCGGCGCCGGCTTCCAGGGCGACCTCCATCAGCTTCTCCTCGCTGACGGCCGCCTTGTCCACATTGAAGTAACCCTTGTTGTCGAACATCCAGGCCACGCAGCCATTTTCGCCCATGTTCCCGCCGTATTTATTGAAGATGTGGCGGATTTCGGCCACGGCACGGTTTTTGTTGTCCGTCAACGACTCGACCAGGATGGCGGCACCGCCGGGGCCGTAACCTTCATAGGAGTTTTCCTCGTAGTTGACCCCTTCCAGTTCGCCGGTGCCTTTTTTAATGGCCCGCTCGATGTTGTCCTTGGGCATGTTTTCAACCTTGGCCGCGGCCACGGCAGTGCGCAGCCTCGGGTTGGCGTCCAGATCGCCCCCGCCCGTCCGGGCGGCCACGGTAATTTCCTTGATCAATTTGGTGAAGATCTTCCCCCGCTTGGCGTCCTGAGCGCCTTTGCGGTGCTTGATGGAAGACCACTTGTTATGTCCTGACATCCATACCTCCTGTTATTTTTTTCCTATTCCGATGACGAACACCTCACGGCTGGCTTTTCGTGTGCTTTGGGGCCTGAACGCCGCCTGCCGGTCAAAACGGCTTTTCACGGCATCCGTAAAGGCCTTGAAATCGCTTCCCTGGAAAATCTTGCAGACGAAGTTACCGCCGGGAACCAGGGTCTTCTCGGCAATGTTCAGGGCCGCTTCGCACAGGCCCATGGACCGGGCTTCGTCGACATGCCGGTTGCCGGTGGTGGCCGGCGCCATGTCACTGAGCACCACATCGAAGCGGGTCTGTCCCAGATCGATCAGATGTCCCTCGATATCGGCGACGTCACCCGTGATCACGGCTACGCAGTCAGGCAACCCGATGGTGACCGGCGTCAGATCGATGCCCACCAGCCGACCGTCCGGACCGGCCGTCTGGGCGGCAAACTGCAGCCAGGATCCCGGAGCACATCCCAAGTCCAGAACCCGCGCACCCCCCTTGAGAATCCGGTACTTTTTCTGGATTTCCTGGAGTTTGTAGACCGAACGCGCCGCGAAGTTGTCCTTTTGGGCTTGGCGGGTGTAGTGATCCGCCCACGGGTTCTTTTTTCGATTGGTTCGCTTCATATCTTTTCGCCCATTTCAAGTCAAGTCAAACCATGGGCGTGAGAAGAACTCAATACCCAATATAATAAGCGTGTTGTCATTCCGACAGGCAGGGTGGATGCCGCCGTGGCGGCCAGGCGGCGCTGCGTCAGCCGACGTCGGCCGGACTCCGGTGCGAGGTGGCGTCAGAACAGCAGTTCAACGGCCGCACCGACGGTGTCCACCCCTTCGAGGGTGACGTCCTTGGGGCGCCGCAGCCGTTTCAGGCTGCCCGCCGGGGCGACGATGCGGGTGAAGCCCATCTTGCGCGCTTCGGAGATGCGGATGTCCACGTTGCCCACGGCCCTAACCTCGCCGGCCAGCCCGACCTCGCCGACCACCATGGTGTCCTTGCGAATGGGCCGATCCAAAAAACTGGAAGCGATGGCCGACACGATGCCCATGTCTATGGCCGGCTCTATGATTTTCACACCGCCGGCCACGTTCATGAAAATGTCGTGGCCCATCAGATGCATGCCCAACTGCTTCTCCATCACGGCCACCAGCAGGGCCACCCGGTTTTGGTCCAGGCCCAGGATCGTGCGCCGGGGGGTGCCGAAGCTGGTGCTTGACACCAAGGCTTGAAGCTCCACCAGGATGGGGCGGGTGCCTTCCATGCTGGCCGCCACCACCGATCCGGGGGCGTTTTCCGGCCGCTCGGACAGGAACACGGCCGACGGGTTGGTCACCTGGCGCAAGCCGCTCTCCTTCATCTCGAAGACGCCGATTTCGTTGGTCGAGCCGAAGCGGTTCTTCACCGCCCGTAAGATGCGGAACACATGGTTGCGGTCCCCTTCGAAGTAGAGCACCGTATCCACCATGTGCTCCAGCAGGCGCGGGCCGGCAATGGTGCCTTCCTTGGTCACATGGCCCACCAGGAAGGTGGGGATGCCCGTGCGTTTGGCCATGAGCATCAGCCGCATGGTGGATTCGCGCACCTGGCTCACGCTGCCCGGTGCCGATGTGATTTCCGGACTGAAGACCGTCTGGATCGAATCCACCACGAGCACATCCGGCCGTTCGCTCTCCACCATGGCCATGATCGCGTCGATGTCGATCTCCGACACCACCAGCAGGCCGGGCGATACGGTTTTCAGCCGCCGGCTGCGCAGGCGCAGCTGGCGCACCGACTCCTCACCGGAAACATACAGCACCCGACGGCCGGCGCTGGCGATGCCGTGCAGGACCTGCAGCATGATCGTGGATTTGCCGATGCCCGGGTCGCCGCCGATCAATACCAGGGTGCCGGCCACCAATCCGCCGCCCAGCACCCGGTCGAATTCCTCGATGCCGGTGGGCATCCGTTCCTCATCGATAATTTCAACGGCGTCGATGGGAACCGGGTGGTTGCCTTTTTCAGCCATGATTTTGCTTCTGGCCGCAGCGGTCCGTTGCACCTCTTCGGCAAAGGTGTCCCATGCGCCGCATTCGGTGCACCGGCCCATCCACTTGGCGGATTCATAGCCGCAGGACTGACATACGAAGCGGGTTTTTGCAGATTTTCGTGCCATGGCTACCCATCATGCCTAGTTTAGACGTCCGAAAGAATCGAAATTAGCCGATTCATATCAATCGCCAATACTCAAGTGACTAAAAAATTACGACGGTTAGAAATCAACTTCACAAACCGTATGATCTTGAAAGAAGGACATCCCAATCTTCGTCAACCGTGATTGACTATCACGTCCACCTAGACCATTGCAACCGCTTCACCGGCGGCACGGGGCGGGTCGTCCGGGCGGCTGCGGGCAAGGGGTTTGCCACCATCTGTTATCTGGACTCTCTGACATTCCACACCATGGGGACCGCCGCATCGAGATCGTGAACCTTCGATCGCGATATATCGCCTGGCAGGGTTCATTTCCTCGACGGTGATGACCTATTGCCCATCCTTCAACCGTGGGGCCGGAGAAACTTGCGACGCCGACGTCTGCCCGAAATTCCCCGATCTGCTGGAATCAACGCTGGATTATGATTACGCGGATGTGATATGTCATCCGGGTCTGCCAAAAAAGTACAACAAACGCCCATCGCCAACCGCGGTGCGGGGGAGCGCACCTGAATATGTCAGAGGAGACCAATGCTCATGCGCGACGATAGTCCAAGACCTGCGAACGGGCGGTTTGCCTTGTGCGGCATGGCCATCCTGATCCTATTGCTGGCAGGATTGTCTGTCCCGGCGGCTGCCGCCGATGCGCCGGGTCCTTTCGATTCACTCGAAAAACGGCTGATTGCGGATGGCTTCGACAGCGCCCGCATCAACGCCATCTTCGCCAGCCGCGATGTATCCTTCGAAGCGGGGGGCGTCAGCGCCTATTTTATGCACAACGAGGCCAAACTGGACTACAAGCAGTTTACCAGTACATGGAATATTGAATCGGCCCAGAAGTACATGAAGGAGCATCAAGAGGCGCTGGCATTCGCGGAGAAGACATTCGCGGTCGACAAGGAGGTGATTACCGCCATCATCCTCGTGGAGACCAAGCTGGGCAAGTATGTGGGCAATAAATCGGTGATCAACACCCTGGCCACTTTGTCGGTCATGACCGAAAAAAAGCCCCGCCAGGCGATCTGGGACAACCTGCCCGACGACGACAGAAGAATGTCCCGCCAGGAGTTTGAAAAGAAAGCGGACCAGAAGTCCAGCTGGGCATACCGCGAACTCAAAGCTTTTCTAACCTACACGGAAAAGGAAGGCATGGATCCCACCACCATCAAGGGTTCCTACGCCGGTGCCATGGGGATCTCCCAGTTCATGCCCAGCAACATCGCCCCTTACGGCAAAGACGGCAACGCCGACGGCCAGGTGGATCTGTTTGTCCATGCGGATGCCATCTCCAGCATTGCCAGCTACCTGAAACATTATGGATGGAAACCGGGGCTCTCCCGGGAAGCGTCGTTCAACGTGGTCTACCATTACAACCGCAGCAAGTATTACGTTAACGCCATCCTCGACATTGCGGATAAATTGAAAGGCTGATCCATCATGAGCACCGGGATGTTCGTGGTTCTTACCGGCATTGTGTTCTTCCTGCTCACCTGTCTCGCCCTTTTAGACATCGCCCGCAAGGATTTCGGGTCTATTCAGATGAAAGCCCTGTGGGCATTTGTCGCCGCCCTTGTGCCGTTCGTCGGTGTGGTGATCTATTTCCTGTTCGGCTTCAGAAGGGGCAAACGGCCCGCGACCGATGCGCCGGCGGAGTGACGATCAAAATACTGTTTGACAAAAATGGGTCTTTTCTATAAGCAAGCCACTGTTTTTCAAATGGTCCCATCGTCTAGTGGTTAGGACGTCGGCCTCTCACGCCGGTAACGCGGGTTCGAATCCCGCTGGGATCACCATAAAATAAAAACAGGGACCTACAATAAATTGTGGGTCCCTTTTTTAATTTGGCTGCCTCGGATTTCCCACCTACAGCCCGAACATTTATGATTTGACCTTACAGCCGATTCCAGCCAGTTTGCCTTGTTTCGGGTGTTTAGATGAAAACGCGTGCGGATGTCTGAGAAGCGAGCCTGGCAATCGGCCACCAACGGGCATGACCCATGGTGGAACGCGGGTGCTTTGCACATGAATCCAGCGTTCCCTAAAAGCTACTTTGACAACTTCGGTTTCCTGTCGCTATTGGATTAATTGTCAACTTGCGAGCTGAAACGCCGTGGTGTCTGAACCGCGCGCCCGGTGGTGTGGGAGAGAGGCTGCCAGGTCTGCCCCTTTTCGATCAAGTGGAAAATTCCCATTCCAATCTTCTTTCCAACCCAAAAGGCCTTCGATAATGCCGATCCGGAGCGGCACTGGTGGAGGTATCCCAGGTTTTTGTTGCGACGATGACCGTGGAAAACCCATTTACCTATCTTTATCGACTCCAACTTTCCGGCAGATGAAACGAAACAAATTGATCGGAACAATTGACAAGATCGATCCACCCAAGATATTCTCATCAAAACCAATCCTGGGATAATAGTGCTGGAATGTTTTGACACCAAGAATTTTATTGGGGTAAACTAAAATTATGCAAAGCGTGAGGTATCCAGGAACTCGAATTTCTGCTTAAGCGCCCCCGTGCATTAAAATTATACCACCGTTTCATTATAAACGGCCGTCAAACCACCATGGATAGATTGCTACGCCGCAGCATACGCCAGGAGGTTCAGATGAGTGGTCGTGAAGAAAAAAGAGCATACAAACGGCAAAAGTATTCCGTACCCATTGAGATTTCATATATCAACAAAGGCGCAAGCAGAAGTGGGCAGTCCCTTGATCATTGCGAGGGAGGCATGTGTCTGGCGTCCGATCTTCCCTTTCATCTGGGTGCCACCTTGAATATCAGGATAAAAGAGTTCCATCCCCAAGGTCCTTGTATCGGCCTGTGTGAGGGGCTGCGTTCCGTAACCTTGGCGGAAGTCAAGTGGTGCAGTCAAGTTGCAGATACGGACGCTGCCCACTACCGTGTGGGTATCCAATTTTACGCGCCTGTTTACTGATCTTCCCCGTTACCACCGTCCCGCCCGCCCTTCATCCCCAGAAAACCCTGTATCCAGCAATTCCGGGTTGCCCAGCGAGGTGTTCAGTCTCGAATACCGGGGGGTGGATTTTTCAGACCCGCCAATCGGACGGATGACAAATAAGCCTCGAAAGCATACCCTATCTGTGCAATCTGAGCCATACTAGATCAATACAACCTTCAGAAAATGACTTTGGACGAAACGAAATAAATATGACCGACGCATCTCACTCGAAAGCGCTGCTCTGCGTGTTGACCGCAGGCACTTTAGGAGCATCGGTGTGTCTCAGGTGGCGAAAGGAAACACCGCAGTTTGCAACCGTTGCGCTTGCGGGCTTCCTTTGTGCGATACTGACTGCCAGTATACTCTTTGTGCAAAGCGACTCGGTGTTGATGCCGTTTCGCAATATCTATCTCAGCATGGTGCACGGCACGCTGATCGGTGTGGGGTTGATCTTCTTTTCGCTCGGCGCAAAATATTTTCCGGCGGCTGAATTGAATCTACTCTCGCTGGTGGAAGTCGTCGGTGGGGTTACTTGGGTCTACCTGCCCATTTTCGGCATCAACGAAGTTCCGAGTACGCTCACCGTGATTGGCGGTTCTATCGTCACATGTGCCATAATTTTGGATAGTGTCGGGACGCGATACAAACCGAACGTGGTAAAAGTAGTCGGGACGTACTGATTTGGATTCAGCTCATAACAGGCAAGTCAGGATTGACGTCATCACTGATTGCATGAACCCACATCCGGTGAATAGGCGATCTGGCAGTGTCCGTCACCAGGACGGTTGCCGGTAGTGGCGGCGTTGAGGCCCATGAGCGTGAAGCTTTATTGATTGATAACGCTCAATCGCTATTCCAGGGTCTTGACTCGTCCGAAAAATCTTCTCTTCAATCGGATTGTCAAATATCACGGCGAAGCCCTTGTCCTGAGAGCGCATCACCGTTCCCATTACGCTGGGTTTTTTCTCGAAAGCAGACAAAAGGAACTGGAGGCTGATCCGCTGTCCATCCTTGATTGCTCTCCAGTTGCCGATATAGATACCTCCCGAACTGACGTTTCGGACCAGATCCCGATACGTCACCGAGTTAACGGTATATTTTACGGCAAACGCGGCGGCGTGGCGGGGGGAGCGGCGTCGATCGGATTCTGTTTTCGTTGCCAGGTTCACCTTCTCCCGCAGCTTGCCGGAGCACCTGAATGTTACCACCCGTCTTGCCGGAAGGGTGACATTTTCACCGGTGATCAGGTTGCGGCCCTTCCGTTTCTTCTTGTCCAGGACGCAGAACTTGCCGAACCCGCTGACCAGAAGTTCATCACCGGACGCCAGTGCTGCTTTGATGATCTCAAGGAGTGATTCTACAATTTTAACGGATTGATTCTTGGGAAATCCGAGTTCATTGTAGACCTGTTTGATGATGCTCTGTTTGGTCAGTGCCATGGTTTCTCCTACCTATTCCAGGCAATCATTACGGGTCCAAATAAGGTCTTGAACGCATTGATCGTTTCACGGGTGTAAAGGATAAAAAACGAGCCCATGACGATGGTGGTTAGGCCCAACATATAGACGATCACTCTCATCGTCAGTGACTCCTCAGGTAGATGGGTGTGAGTATGTTAGATGAAACTACTCCACATTTACAAAAATTCCGTTTTTTGTCAAGGGGTTGGTGCCTATGCGATCTGGAAGGTGGGTTTATGTCAGGAGATTGATTTCAGACTACTGTCTCGAAAGGAGATGATCTGATTGCATGACGGACAGGTTCCATTGAAGATAAACTCTTTGTCGATCAGTCGGGGAGTGAAGGTGCGGGAGATTTGATTTAAATTGACAACATGGTTGCAGTGAGGACAGGCGGCGCCGACTTGGGTGGGCGATTTAAATATGTTGCGTTTATGGGCTAAAATAAATAAAAACAGTAAGTTAAAACCGATCAGGCCGGCCAATACCCCCTTTACCACCCAACCGGGAACCTGTTTGCGGGCCGAGAGGGACGCCGCCTGTTTGACCATGGCCGCGCCAGTCGCTTTCGATGGCCCCGCCTTTCCGGCCATGAGGGCTAGTTTGGCCAGAGGCAGCAGATGAATCGCCATGACGGATTCCTTTATTTGAGCAGTGTAAATTATAGCACCGTACCATCCTACACAATCGCTATTGTTCTGTAAACATGGTCTAACAGTCGGCTACCCCTCATCTGTGTCCGCGCCGTCAGCGGCGACGCGCAAAAGGGCGGCGCGCTGGTCGGGGTCAAGGTACGTTGACGTCCAGTCGAGCGGGGTTATGCCTTGATTTGACGGCTGGGTGAGATCGGCGCCATTTTCGATGAGCAATCGGGCGACCTCGACATGACGGTTTCGCACGGCAAAATGAAGCGGCGTCAGACCAAAGCTGGGGTCCACGGCGTTTACCGGATGCCCCTCTTCAAGGAGCCAGCGGACGCTATCGATTTTGCCGGTCTTGGCTGCTTCATGAAGTTTGCAATACTTCACATACCGGTAGAATGAGAGGCCTTCCCTGATGAGAAAAATAACGAGGACGACAACGATAATGGGCAAGATTTTTATGACGGTTTCCATCAGTCAATGTCCAAATCAGACCCTGCGATCGGATGTGGCGACGAGAAAGGTTAAGGGGGAACCGGTTGTATTAGCCGTGCCCGGTTTTTTTCAAGAACTTCAAGGATGCGACGCGATTGAATATATATCGGATGGCCTCGATCTTAAAGACCCAGCCCCACAATCCGGTTAAGACGACGAAGACCCCTGAAACGATGCTGACCACGGTCAGGTTGCTGACCAGGGTTTGACCATCGAGGCGCGTTTGAATCGCCCCGTGCACGAGCCAGAGTAAGGCGCCGATGACCAGTGCGCCAACGGCGGCGTTCAGGTAGGCGCGATAGACGCCGACGGCGGCCGCGTTGTTGTTGCGCCGATTCCAAACGGAAAACAGAAAAATGGTCTGGAGCAGGGCAGAAGCGGATATGGCCAGCCCAACCCCGGCTACACCCAACATCTTTAGTCCGAGCCAGTATATCGGCAGGCTCAGAACCACGGCAATCGTGCCGAAAACCGCCGGCAAAAGGGTGTTCTGGGTCGCATAAAACCCTCGGTTGACAACGGTTTGGGAGATGAAGGCAACCGCCCCGACCATCAGGCAGGACAACGTCAAGGCCGTCATTTTCGTATCTTCGGGGTCGAATCGGCCACGCTCGAAAAGCACATAGACAATTTCATGCCGCAGCACGGCGATCAGAACCGATACCGGGATCACGATGGAGAGATAGCGCAAGATGGTGTTGATGATATCATTTAATTCTGACAGGCGTCCTTGAACGGCCAACTGTGCCATATAGGGATAGGAGGCGACCCCCACGGCCTGTCCGAAGAAGCCGACCAACATGAGCATGACACGCATGGCATAATCAATCCACGCAATGGCTCCCGACGACAGAAAGCTGCCGAAGAATTTTGAGAACAGCTCCGTCGAAAAAACCATGGTCAACCCGATCATCAGGGGCAGCGTCAATAGGACATAGCGCCTGAGGTCCGGGTGGGAAAAGTCAATGACGGGCCGAAAGGTTATGCCGATTCGAAAGGCACCGAGGAGTTGGATGGCAAAGCTGCCTATCGCTGCACCCGCCAGCGCCCCCCAGCAAAAACCCTCCACACCCAACCGGCGGCCGAGCAGCCACCCGCCGGAAATGATGCCGAGATTGTAAATCAAAGGCGCCAGGGCCGGAAACAGAAAGCGCTTCTTTGCGTATTGCACCGCCATCAGCATACCGCCGGCGAAGAAGAAGAATTGAGCCGGCAGGGTAATCCGCGTCATTCTTACGGCCAGAGCGATAAATTGAGGGTCCCGGCGCCCCGGTGCCAATAGGGGAATCACGCTGGGGGCCACAATCATGCCCGTCACGATGAGTAAAATCAGCAGGGCACCGAATACCGTCGAGATATTGGAGAAGGTGTGCCATCCATCGATTTCCTTGTCTTCTGCCAGGTAGCGTGAGAAAATGGGAATAAAGGTCACCGATAAAAATCCGCTGGCCAGAATGTGATTGAGTATTTCGGGCAGGACGAAAGCGACGCGATAGGCATCGACTTCCGTCCCGGCCCCCGCCAGCGCGGCAAGCACCATCTCCCTGGCGATGCCGGTGATCCGGCTGAGGAAAATACTGGCCATCATGATAATGGTGGCCACCCCCATTTTACTGAACTCACCTGATGCTTTGAGATGATTCATTTCAACCCTTTGGTTGAAGGACCCACCGATTAGGAAGGGATGCGCGACCAATGATTAAGGGGACTTGGAGACGGAGATGAAATTATGCGCTTCGGCCGTAAACGTCAAACGAAATCAGCTGGAGCGATCACCGCGTCCAGCCGCATCGTTTCTGTAACCGCTATGATTGTTGCCTGCGGGATGCCCTCGAACAGGAGGCCGTCCACCATCTGCTCAAACCCGTGGCACCGATATGGCCCTGATCACACCGGCCGATGCACCGCGACAGCGAGGGCTGTCCCCTCGCCTGCGGCGGGGTCATCGATCGATCTCGTGGACGATTTCCGGGAGTTGACCATTTTTTGATTCCAACGCATCCAGAAGCGCATCGAAGGCCACGGCGAACCCGTCGGAATCGTTGCGAACCACCTTTCCGGTCACCCGAATGGTGTTGTCAAACCGAAACAAGGGAAATTCGAGAACGATGGGCTGACCTTCGGCAACCTTCCTGGATGTCCGGATGAACAGGCCGCCCGCACCAATGTTCTTGATCACATCCCGGTGGGTTCCCTCTTTGACGGTGTACTCGGCGATGATATAGGAAGTGCGGCGTGAGCGTTTTTGGCGGTTCGGTCCGGGCTTCATTGTTTCTGATTCACTTTCTCCTGCAATCGACCGGAACGCTTAACCGTCGCCGCTTGTCCTGCCGGCAGCATGGTATCCCTGACTGCAGCCTGATTTCGGGCTTTTCGGCCCATGTTGTCTTTCACACAAGAGTTGCCGAAGCCGGATGCCGGGGCACCATCACCGGATTTTCCAGGGAACTCGACCCATTCAAGATAAGGGCCGGTGACCACAACGGATGGCTCGTCGGGGAGCCGCGATTCAGGCGGCAACGGTTCCAAGATCTCAACCTTCTTGAGGACCATGCGGGGCGCTCCGTTTCAGTGAGGGCGAAATTTACCGGTCAGGTACCTACACGCTTGCAAAAATTCCTATTCTTGTCAAGGGGTTGGTATCATTTTGGTTGAAGACGCACCGCCCAGAAGAAGTGATCCCGATGAAAGACGGAAGCCAGAATGCCGGCCTCTTGGCCTGTCGCTTCAGCCTCCATGCAGATTGCGCCGGCGCCGGGGTGGTCGGGGCTATTCCTGCGGAAGGATTTTCAGCTGCTCGGCCAGGGTCCAGAAATACAGTGTGACCGGCTGGGCATTCTCATCCAATCGGCTCAATTTCACCTTGGCGAGGCTTTCGTCGACCAGGACCACTTCGACCCGGACATCTCTCGGTGAAAGAAAGACTTTCTCGGAGTTCAACAACTTCCTTGCCGCGGCGCGGTTCTGGCTGGTTATAAAATTCCGATATTCCTCCATCGACGATTGAAATGCCGATACAAGCGAATAGGCGGGGATGACAGCCGCCTGATTGGCGCCAGCCGGCATAGGGGCAAGGATCAGGGCGGCAAGAACGAAAACGGCGATTTTGACTGTCATTGATCACACTCCCATGTCCCGCGATGACCACCGCATGTGGTTACGCGGAATTTTCAATCTCCTGGATGAGGATATCGGCATTTTCGATGAAATATTTAGGCACAACACGATAAATGGTTCGCTGCCTGGCGCATGTCAAAAGGAAACGATACGTTAATGCATTTGCGATGGAACAGGGGAAAAAACAGCCAGGACCGAAGATCCCCATTCCGGGTGCGCCGGAGTGGCCGCTGCAGGGTGTCCTGGCTATCCATGGTCGCGCCGCACCCATGAGAGGTGACCGCTTTCTGGCGGCCATTGTCAAGCCATTGCCGGTTTCAGTAAATTCTACCCCCTCGATCCGGCCGATACCCCGGCGGATCGAGATCAAGTTAACCGCCCGCTGAGGGCCAACGCCGGTCAAGGGGCACCACCGCCGGGTGAGCGTCCTTCGATGAACGCCTCCATGGGCTTGTTTAAATAGGCCTGAATTTGTTAACAAGGATCAATCCGGGTGCAGCGGATTACCTGAGACCTGTAAACGGTGCTTAAACCCATGGCCCAACCCTGGCAAACCATCGACCGTGTTCCCACCGAAGCGGGTCTTCTTGAACTGCGAAGGCGCGGGGACCGCGATTTTCTGATCACCCTGGGCGGTCAGGTGCTGATGAACAGCATGGCCAACCGGTCCGAGGTTGCCCTTGGGCAGATTGCCTGCGGACACCTCAAGCATTCGACCCAGCCATTGGTGCTGGTAGGGGGGTTGGGCATGGGTTTTACGCTCAAGGCGGTACTCGACACCTTGCCGGCCACCGCGCGCGTCGTGGTGGCCGAACTAAATCCGGTGGTGCTAGCGTGGTGCCGGGGCTCCCTGGCGGTACTGACCGACCATGCCGTGGCAGACGCACGGGTCAAGGTGGAACTCTGCGATGTGGCCCAACTGATTCGTCGCTATGCCAAGGACGATGCACCGCAGAAATTGGATGCCGTCATCCTGGACCTTTACACCGGTCCCTACGTGCGCAGCCACAAGCGTGACGACCCGCTTTACGGCAGTACTGCCATCAATGCGACCCGGGCCGCCCTCAAGGCGAACGGGGTCTTTGCCGTTTGGGGTGAAGACTACGACGCCGGCTTTGCCAAACGTCTGGCAACGGCCGGATTCATATCGACCCGTCACCGGTCGGGACGAGGTCGTTCCGGGCATGTGATATATCTGGGGAGGAAAGACACCGGCGCCGTCAAGGCCACACGCTAGTGTCTCCCGCTTTTTTCAATACCATTTACCAACCGCTGGTTCGGTATCACGCGGGTTGCGCGTCAGGCCATCAGCTTCGTAAAGATCCCGAGGACTGGTGGTGCCGATGATGAAGAAACCGGTCAGAGCCATTTTGCCGAAAGTGATATGCCAAAAGTTGCATAACGCGAATATCGGTCTTAGTATATCATTGAAACCCTGCCAAGCAGGGAATCATGGGTATAATGAATCCTATTCATCTACCCTCCTCCTTGGGCAAGCCTGGATCCGGGCTTGCCCTCCCTTTTTGCGCGACCGGCTTTGCAGCGGTCACGCTTCGCCGTTTTTCCTGCGGCAGCGGCAACCCGCGCCGTGCAACGCTGATGGTGACGGGCGGGGATGGTTCAAACGGTCGATCACCGATGACCCTGCCCAAGGCGGTTCCCGTCACCGCCGTCAATCATGTTCATCACCCGGTCAAGTGGGAGGGCTTCGCCGACAAATCCATGGTGTCCGATGATGGTCGTGGCTTTGAACAGCGAGTTCAAGATGGCCTCTTCCGCCGCTTCGATGGCTGCCTGAAAGAGCGGCGAAACCCATTCGTTGGGCAGCTCTGCCATGCTGGAGAGGACCCGGCGACGGTCAGGGGTGCGGCGAACGCCATCCGCCACGGAAAAGGCAATGGCATAGTCCCCGGAGCCGTTGCCGAATGATGCGCCGGTGCGTGCCAGACCGAAAAGGGTCCGTCGGGCCAAGCGTGACAGGTTCCGGTCAGACAGGGGGGCATCGGTGGCCAGAACGATCATGATCGATCCGTCTGCATCGTCCGTTCCCAGCGCGTCCTCGAGATCATACCGGCCCAGACACCGGCCCACCGGCAGGCCCAGGATCTGGAGGACACCGCCGAAATTGGATTGTACCAGCACGCCGACCGAGTATCCGCCTAAATGTTTTGGGATCAGACGCGAACTGGTGCCGATGCCTCCTTTCCAGCCGAAAGCCATGGTCCCGGTCCCGGCACCCACGCTTCCCTCTTCGACCGGTCCGCCGGTCGCATCGTCGATTGCCCGGCGAATCATTCCGGGCGTCAGGGAACGGCGCCGGATGTTGTTCAGACGGCCGTCATTGGTCTCGCCGACCACCGGATTGACGGTGGTTACCGATTCATTTTCTGGAAGTGCCAAGACCCAGTCAAGAACGGCCTCGGCTGCCCGGGGCACGCTCAGGGTGTTGGTCAGCACGATGGGTGTTTCGATCTCACCCAGTTCGCGGATCTGGGTGCCGCCCATCAATTTGCCGTATCCGTTGCCGACGGCAATGCCGGCGGGCACCTTGCGTTGATAGACATTGTCCGGATGCGGCAGGACGGCTGTTGCCCCGGTGCGGATATCGTCCCCTTCGATCACGGTGAGGTGTCCTACCCCGACGGGATGAACATCGGTGATGGCATTGAGCGGTCCCGTCGGCAGAACGCCCGGTGCAATGCCCAGCTCTCTGGCTCGCTTTCTTACGGGTTTCATCGTGTCTCGATTCAGCATTTTTGTGTTTGATATTCTTTGGCGGTCACGTACAATCATCAAATGACGCCGTGACGGCTGTCGATAGCCCCATGACGATGCCGTCTCCCTACTATACGCCGTGCCTGGGAATCCCGACAACCATCAATCTCGAGGTGCCCCATGAATATGCGTGTCGTTGTCGCTCCCAACGCATTTAAGGGCAGCATGAATGCCGTGCAGGCGGCTGAAGCAATGAAAATCGGCCTTCTGGCCGTTATTCCCCAATGCGATGTCATTTGCGTCCCCGTGGCCGACGGAGGAGACGGGCTCACGGAAGTCATGCTTGCCGGATTGAACGGGATGCGGGTTGAGGCGATGGTTTCCGGTCCGAGAATGGAACCGCTGTCGGCATCGTTTTGCATGGTCCCCCCACGGAAGCTGGCCGTGGTGGAAATGGCCAAAGCCAGCGGGCTGGCCCTGTTGCCCAAAATGCGGCACGATCCGACGCGCACCACCACATACGGCACCGGCGAGCTGATTCGTGCGGCCATGGACAACGGCGCCACGCGGATCATCGTCGGAATCGGCGGCAGTGCAACCTGTGACGGGGGAATCGGCATGGCGGCTGCCCTGGGTTACCGGTTTCTCGATGAAACCGGTACACCGGTCGAGCCGGTGGGCGGTTCCCTGGGTGCGATCAGCTCCATCGACCGCCGTAACGTCGACCCACGGCTGGAAAACATATCCGTGTCGGTGGCCTGCGACGTGACCAACCCGTTGACCGGCGACAATGGCGCCTCGTTGGTCTACTCCCCTCAAAAAGGTGCGACACCAGAGCAGGTCATCCAGCTCGACGACGGCCTGGCCAACCTGGCGCGGGTCATCCAGATGGACCTGGGTGTTGCGATCGCAGACATGCCGGGAGCCGGTGCGGCCGGCGGCCTTGGCGGTGGACTGCATGCCTTTGTCGGTGCCGAATTAAAGCCGGGCATCGATTTGGTCATCGATGTGGTCAGGCTCAAAAACGCTGTTGCCGGGGCCGACCTCGTGTTGACCGCCGAGGGTCGGATCGATGGCCAGACCCGCTTCAACAAGGCCCCGGCGGGTGTGGCGCGAACGGCAAAGGCAGCCGAAGTGCCCTGCATCGCCATTTGCGGTGGGATCGGTGACGGCATTGAATCACTGTATGATATCGGCATCGATGCCGTCTTTTCGATTTGCAGCGGTCCGCAATCGCTGGCAGAAGCCATGCAGAATGCGGAGATTTTGCTGGCCCGCCAGACTGCGCAGGTGATCAGAACCTTTCTCGCCGGACGATCCGTATGACCGGCGGATCAATATTCATAGAACAGCTGCTGTATTTCTCCTAACCCGCATTTTTTCAACAGCGCCAGCATCAGGAGGATTCGGGCCTTGGCCGGGTTGAGTTCATCCGAGGCGATAAAATGCATGCGGTCATCATCGATCTCCACGTTTCGCCCCACCTTTCCGGTGGGCACACGGGAGCTGCGGACGATGATGACGCCCTTTTGCGCCGCCAGGGCAGCCCTGTGGATGGTCGCTGCGTTCATATTGCCGTTGCCGTCACCGGCAATCACGATCCCCTTGGCACCTTTTTCCACGGAGCCGTCGATGAGGTCGGCCGGCATGTCCGCACAGGCGTAGATGATATCCACCCGAGGCAGCGACGTGATCCCTTTCACGGAGAATCGGCTTTTATGGGTGTGTTTGCGAAACGGCCTTCGGAAATATTCGGTTATTCCATAATTGACCGTTCCGATGAGGCCGTTGATGGGCGAAATAAAGGTCTCCACCGAGGTGGTGTTGGTTTTGGTCAGCGAATGGGCGCCATGGATCCGGTCATTCATCACCACGAGCGTGCCGCGCCCGGCGGCATCCGGATCGGCGGCCACGGCGACGGCATTGTACAGGTTGAGCGGACCGTCTGCGCTGATGGCGGTCGATGGGCGCATGGCGCCTGTCAGAACCACCGGTTTTTTGCTCTTAACGGTCAGGTTCAGAAAGTGGGCCGTCTCTTCCATGGTGTCTGTGCCGTGAGTGACGACCACGCCGTCGACCTCATCGGTGCCGAAGAGGGTGTTGATCCGGTTGGCCAGGTGGATCATGATCGTAAAGGTAATGTCCTGGGAACCCACATTGGCGACCTGCTCTCCCTGGACACGGGCGATTCCGCTCAGACCGGGTACGGCACCGATCATGGCGTCAACGGACACCCGACCGGACGTGTAGCCTGCCTGGGTTGCGGATGCGGCCGAACCGGCAATGGTCCCGCCCGTGGCGAGAATCATCACGCGGGGGAGTTGGGTTGACGGGTGCTGGATGCGTCTGGTTTGCATGGATTGACCCTGCCGGAGCGCCGCCGGCCGCGGCTGCTCCTTGGCGGTTGGGGTTGTTGGTGTCGTCTTCAGGAATCACGTATGCGCCGGTGACCTGTTGGGTTGCGAAGCAAAAAGGATCTTTTTCCGTGAAGATGTCCAGGCCCAGGCTGAAGGCGATGGCCAGACACCCTCGGCAGACCGGGTTCAAGCGGCAGCTGCGGCAGGCCCGGCTGCCGGCGCGATAGCGTTCGGCCAGATCGCTGCGATAAATATCGTAAAGCGGTTGTGCGGCAATGTTTCCGACCAGCGAGGGAAACTTCCTGCAGGCGTGCACCTCGCCGTCGGGCAGCAGCGCCAGAAAGTTGAATGCCGCGCCGCAGCCGTGGCCGGTACATCCGCCGAACAGCGCCTCGTTTTTTTCCTGACGAATGATGTTGATCAGGTTGTCCTTGAGCCCGATTTTCGGGTTTTTGGCCGCCGCCGCATCGTACTGCCGGAGAAAGGATGCTAACGCCGCCTTTTCGGGCATCTGAAGCGTCGCCCCTTCCCCCACGGTGGAAAGACGGTTGAAGGTGAACGCATCGGCCCTGCCTTCGAGCAACGCCGCCAGGGGAAGCACCTGGGCAAGGTTGTCACGCGTCAGGGTGAGCATCACCATGGAAAAGACATCCAAAGCCCTCAGCCCCTCCAGAAAGGCCAGCGACCTGTTGAAATGGCCTTTGCCGCGAATGGTGTCGTTGTGGGCCTCCAGTCCCTCGAGGCTGATTTGGAAGTAAAGGGGCCGGGCAATTTCCAGCAGTTGTCGAATCCGGTCGAGGGGGGTGGGGTTGCCTAAGATGGCGATACCAAAACCGAATTGGGATGCGGCCCGGTAGAGGTCATCGAAGTGGGGGTAGAGCAATGGATTCCCGCCGGTGAAGGTCACCTGGCCCCGCACATGCATCCGGCGGCAAAAGTCGAAGAAATCATCCAGGATGACCATGGCCGTCTCCAGTGCCAACGGTTTGCGGTCGCTACGGTCGTAGCAATGTTTGCAGTGCAGGTCGCAGGCCTGGGTGACGTGCCATTGGAGGGTGAAGATGTCCGTGGAAAAAAACGGTGCCAGGGACGGGTCCATTTTTCCCGCGGGCGGCCGGTTTCTGCCGATGCGGGAGCCGGGAGAAAGGAGCACCCCCTGGGATGCGGCTCGGTCGATGGCGGCCTGGATCTCACCCGGGGTCACCTTGCCCAGCCTTGCCGCCTCCCTGGGGTCGATCTGCTCCACGATGAGTTTCAGTACCAACAGGTCGATGTCTTGAGCTTCCCGATAGCAGAGTTCTCTGGATTGTGGATGCCGCCAGATCATCGTATACGCCGGTTCGTACAGCGGTGCTGTGCCGGTGGCCTTGGATCGGATGAATGCCGCCAGATGCTTCCAGCGGACAGGGACCATAGAGAGGGTGGGGTTGACGATGACGGTCTGAATCCGCCGGGCCGGTTTATCGGCCGCCTCCTTTGTTTTGTGCAGCATCCATTCCAGACGGGCCAGGTCGGCCACGTAGCCGGGCAGGTGCATGGATGCGGTCAAGGGTTCGAGCCTGTCGGGAAAGGATTCGGCTGTCAGATTCTCCTCCATGGCCGCCAGCACCCTGCCCCAGGTGTTGCTGCCGAGGGCGCGGCGGCATGTGGAGAAGATTTGTTCGACCGTGTCGAGAGGTGATAAATTCACTGCCGATGCATATGGGTTCAAAGGGTTGAACAGTGATCATGGCCTGTTGAAATCAGTCACGCAACCTGCGTGATGGAAATCAGCTTCAGCCACTTTTGGCGGGTGGTTGCTTCTGATCGTCGGTGCCACCGGCACCGGGAGAACTGCCACTTCAGCCGCTTGCGGAGCCGCCGGCTCCAGCCTTGTCGCCGCTTCAGGCGCTTTTGCCGGCTGCACAGCCGCTCAGGGTGAAGGTGGACCCAGCAATCAGACCGGCGATGCAAAAGCCGGCCAGGATCTTTTTCAGGTCGTCTACATCCATGGTTGCCTCCTGCGAGGTTAAAGGTGGTATCTCCATTTTCCCTGGGGCGGGAACGCGGCAGACCGGTTTTCGTGATCAGGCGCGGGACGCGTATCGAAAGGCCCGATGAAACGAAAAGACCGAATAGGGAAAAACTATCAGATGGGGTTTTGGATGTCAATCTTACCTTTGACAAGATTCATTGCCATCTGCTATGGATTATTGGAAAAAACAGCTCCGCCGGGGAATAGTCTCCATGCGCATGATGATCCGGCGTCGTTGGGTTAAAACTTTTCGACAGGCAACGGCCGGACAGCTGCATGTCGTTGATAGCCGGCCATCGGTACGATACCTTCAGAAAAATAGAGGACGCGACAACCCATGGGGGTACCGCTGATCGAAGAATTGTTGACCGGCGACAGCAATGAAATCCGGGACATCGCCAAAAACGAGGCGGTACTGGTCGGATTTCTGACCTTGGCCAAAAGCGTCGATGATCTGCCGGATATGAACACCCGCTTCTATGAGAAGCCGCGCAGCCTATACCAGGTGACCTCCATCGGTCGTCCCATCGATGAACTGGTCGGTGTCCTTGCCACCTTTTTCGGCGAGCCGGCCAAAGCCCCCGGCAAAAGTCTTCCCGTCTCCCTGCGCTTCGATTCCACGGTGAAATATCTGGGGGGCATCCGCAAGGACCAGGCCCTTTTCCTGAAAAAACTGAAAACCGGAGCCTTTTACGGCGCTTTGTGGCCCTGGCAGCAGGACACGCGCAAGATTGAAGTCCTCTTGGGATTCTGTTCGCCCAGCATGAGCGATCAGGATTATAAACAGCTGGGAACCTTGGTTCAAAAGTTTTTAAGCAAGAAAAAGATTGAAACCATTGCCGACGTGGGCGGGCAAATCCACGGCATCAGCCTTCCTTCATTTCTTCAAATGTCGGAGATGGAGGGTGCCACCTATACGCTCAAAGTGACCAGCGGCAACCGCACCGGTCATCTCCACATTGATGGCGGCAGCCTCATTGCGGCGCAGGTCGGCGAGTTGGCCGGCAATGAAGCCGCCTACCGGATCATCAGCTGGGACAACGCCGCCATTCAGATCGAAGCGGCTGATCCCGACCGGGCAAGAGAGATCCATGACCCGCTCATGAGCGTGATGATGGAGAGCCTGAAAATCAAGGATGAGGCCGGTGATCAACCGCCATCACCGCAGCCCGATCGCAAGGCACCGACAGCGCCGCCCAAACCGGAAAAAGCGCCGCCGGCGGATCAGCCGAGAGCTAAAAAAGAACCCCGATCCGAAAAAAAGCCACCTAAAAAGGCCTCGACACCGGTCACGGAAAAGCCCCCCGGAACAGCGGCAGCCCCGCAACCGCCGCCGCCCCTCAAGGACTATTTGGAATTATCCGAATTGTCAGAATCGCCGAAACCGATGGTCAGTGTGCCCTTTGAAAAAAGTACCGATCATTCCGTGGGCAAGCAGGCTCAGATGGCAAGGACCAGCAAGCTGCTCATCGTTTTGGGGGTGGTGGTGCTCTTTGCCATTGCCGTGACCATCGGCGGGCGGCTGCTCAACAATAGGCAGATCAATCGCCGTTACGATCAATTGATCGCGGACCTCGCCGTCACCAAAGCCCTTGACGCGCAGATCGTGATGCTGATGCAATACATCAAAGCCCACCCTGAGGACGCCCACCGGTCGGAACTGGAGGCCCGGCTGAAGGATGCCAATGCGGAAATTGAGAAGCGGGACTATGAAAAAACCATTCTGGATGTCAATGGCCTTACGATTGACGAGAATTACGAGAAAAAAGCCCTTTCCCTGTATACCGCCTTTCTAAAAAAATTCCCCCAAAGCCCCTATGCCAAGCAGATCAATGAAGCCATCGGCGGAATCCGGAATTTGCTGGGAACTGCATATTTCGAAGATCTCAAAAAAGTTTCCACCACCGATTTTCTTGAGCGTCACGCCGCCTATCGTGACTATTTAGAACAGTTTCCGGAGGGAGTGGAACGGAAGGCCGTGGAACGGATGATCACCGATCTGGCTCAAGAATACCACGGGGTCATCGAAAAGCAGACCGCCGCTTGCGATGCCCAAGAAAAGTGGGACGACTGCATCGCCCAATGCGACCAGTTTCTATCGACTTTCATCGATGGGGTTTGGGTAGAAAAGGTGAGGGCCCTGCGCACCATGCTGCAAGATAAAAAGGAGGTCAAGGAGCTGACGGCCAAGTCGGCCCTGGTGGCTGACGACTATGCCAAGGCCAGGAAGATTTATCTCGACTATCTCGAAAAACGGCCGGACACCACTCAAAAAGAGACCATCGCTGAGCGCATCAATGCCTTGAATGCCGATCTTGCCAGGCAGAAGGCGTGGGAACAAACCTTGGCGTACGCCACCAACCCGGCCAATGACATTGTCAGCCGGATCCAGCGCTTGGAGATGTATATGGAGAACCACGCGTCGGGGCCGTATGCCAAACTTGCCAGTAACATGCGAGCGCAGCTCGACCCTGAACTTCAGGATGCCATTCGTGCCCAGCGGGATGAAGCGGCGCGACAGGAGAAGTTGGCCCGTCAGCAGGCGGAGCAGGCCCGACGGGCCAAAGCGGCCCAGCGGGTTCAGCGGCTTCGGGATCGGGTGGCAAGGCAACTTGGTCCCCTGGCAAGCCGATTCGTCGACCACCGCGACGGTACGGTGACCGACAAGGTCACCGGGCTCACCTGGTGCCTGCTGGATTCTCACTTGGATCTCGACACCTGCATCTCCTATGAAGCGGCCAAAACATACGTTCAAGGATTGACCACCGGCGGCCATGCGGACTGGCGTCTTCCCACGGCCGGCGAACTGGCCGCGCTCTATAAAAACAGCCCCTTTTTCCCCGATAGCGGCGCCGCCTGGTACTGGACGTCTGAAACCTTTGTCAGGGGATATCACCGAGTGGTGGATGTGGTTACATCGCAGCCGGAAACCGTGTTCGAGCGGATTTCGAAAACCGAGGAAAGTTGCGGCGCTGTCCGTGCCGTGCGAAGATAAACGGGGGGGGCAATTGCCGACCATTACCAGCGGCCTGCCGCCGGAGCAGCAGGCAAGGACACGCGGATCGGTGCAGGGGCCGGCAATTATCCTTGAAAAATTTTCCATTTGGGTTTATATCTGCTTCGTTTTTCTATGATCAAAGCCCAAGCCAAGAATTGAAGAGGGGGAAGCGTATGCGTAGCCAATCGTTTGTGGTGGCGTTTGTGGGGACGGTGTTGCTCATCGGAAGTGTTGCCTGTGTTGCTTTGGGGATTGCCGTTGCCGGAGATGAAGAGATGTGTGTTCCCCTGGGGATCATCACCCTGGCGCCGCCGGACTCGGTGGAGCAGAAGCGCGCCGCCGTGGAGTTCCAGCATGGTCGCCATCTGATTCTTGCATGCAACAAATGCCACCACACCTGGAAAGGTGCGGAACCCATCGTCGGCTGCATGACTGCCGGTTGTCACGATCTCGATACCCTGCCCAGGAAAGAAGGGTCCAAGGTCATCGACAAGGAGCAGGCGTTCCGATACTACAAAAACGCCTACCACAACAATTGCATCGGTTGCCACAAAACCATGCAGAAGGAAATCGATCAGATGGCAAAGAGCATGGCGCCGATCGATGGGAAGCTGCCTGTCACCGGTCCTGTCGGCTGCGTCGGATGTCATCCGAAGGAATGAGGCGACGATACCGTTCAGCGCCCGCTATTCAGCGAGAATCCCCCCGTCCGATGATGGGGGGATTTTTTTTCCCTTCGGCCTTGATGCCCCGCAAAAAATCCCATTTGCGGATCCGTCAGCGTTGGGTTAAAAAATTTGAATGGCCATATAGTAGAACAGCGGCAGGAAAATGGCCGGGAGCATGTTGCCGACCTTGATGTGGGTCAACCGGAGCATGTTGATACCGATGGCGGCAATCAGCAGGCCGCCCACCCCTGACATCTGGGCGATCACATCCGCCGTCAGGTATGGCTTGAGCAGCGATGCCCCCAGGGTGATTGCACCCTGGTAGAACAGCACCGGTGCGGCGGAGAAGATCACCCCGCTGCCGAAGGTGGAAGCAAAGACCACCGACGTGATGCCGTCCAGCAGCGACTTGGCAAACAGGGTTTCATGGTTGCCCGCCAGCCCGCTTTCCAGTGATCCAACGATGGCCATGGAACCCACGCAGAAAACCAGGCTCGCCGTTACCAATCCCTTTGAAAAACCGTCATCCGCAGACCGGCTGAAATGCTTTTCGGCATACGCCCCCAGCGCTTCGATGTGGTCTTCGATCTGCATGGCCTCCCCCACCAGGCTGCCGACGACCATGCAGACGATGACACCGAGAAGATCTGCTGCATTCAGTGCCGAACGGGCGCCGATGAGAATAACGGACAGGCTGATGGCCTGCATGATGGTTGTTTTGTAGTTATCTTTGATGCCTTTTTTGAGGAGCAGGCCAACCACGCCGCCTGCCATTATTGCCGCTGCATTCACGATGGTGCCGATCATGGCGTACTCGCTTGATTTCGGGGGGTTGAGAGGCTCGTCCGCGCGAAAGCATGCAAGCCGGCAACAGGTGCCGGCTTGCATGACAACGAATGGAATGGATGGGAACTATCCAGGATTTCGGATTCCCCGCTCGAACAGTTCGAAAGCGGTGGCCAGGGTTGATTTCAGGTAATCCTTGTCCGCGCTGATAATTTTCTTGCTGGCTTCCCACAGCACAACACCGGAGAACATGGACCAGAAGATGTCGGCCAGGGCCACGGGATGACGATGGACATAGATGCCTTTTTGCATGCCCTCTTCAAAAATCTTGGCGATGGCCCCGATGGATTTCTTGGACAGCTGCTTGATCTCCTCCAGCAGCGATTCGGAAAGGTTTTTCAGGGTTTCGCTGGATTGAAGATGAAACATGTTGATGATGATCAGGGGGTCGAAATCATAGACGTCGTACATGGCTTCCATGAGCGCGCTTAACTTCTGTTCGGGGGACAGGGCCGCCTCCTTGTTGACATGCGTGACCCGAATGCGGAGGTATTGGAGAATACGCAGGGACAGCGAGGCGTAAAGCTCTTCCTTGTTCTTAAAATAGAGATAGAGGGTGCCCGGGCTCAACTCGGCCTCTTTGGCAATATCCTCCATGGTCGCCTTGTTGAACCCATTTTCCGAAAACACCCGTTTTGCGGCAATGATGATTTGTTGCCGCCGCCGTTCTTTTTCTCTCTCTTTCCGTTCCTGAATGCCCATGATGCACTTGCTTCCTGAATGTGATTTATTTAGAAAACGCCTCTATAATGAATAATTTCAAGAGGGTCAAGGGAAAATTCGGGCAGAACTATCCCATGAATACGGACAGGGTGTTGTTGCGCGCGTTGACGTGCTGGATGGTGACCTGAACCAGATCCTCGGGTTTCAGGTCGATGCCGCTCGACTGGGGCAGGTGGCATTCAATCATGTAAGCCTTTAGCAGGATGGAATAGGCATTTCTCCGCCGCTGCAGGACGATGGCCTCTTCTTTGCCCCCAATCCGTCCTTCCAGATGCTTGAGGAGCCAGTAGCGATTCCTGCGAAACTGAATCCGCCCCACATCGGCCATGGGTTGGGCCAACTGTCCGATAATTTCCTCGATCTCCTTTTCGGTGTACGCTGTTTCAAGGCCCAAAACGGCCCGGAGCTGGCGCTGGGTGACCAGATCGAAATACTTCCGAATGGGTGAGGTGGCGGTCACATAGGCATCGAGGCCCAGTCCGCAGTGGTGATCCGGTCCCGGGCTCAGCGCAAACCGGTTGAGCAGTTTTCGCTGCATCCAGTTCTGGAACAGGGATCCCGAACCGTTTTTTAAGATGCGGTCCTTTGGCTTGGGCTGCGATCTGAAAATGGCCGGCATGTTGTTCTCCACCAGAAAACGGGCCGACAGCCAGTTGGACAGGATCATCATTTCGGCGATCAGCATTCGGCCCGGGCTCTCCCGGTTTACCCGATTGACCACCGGAATGCCGGACTCATCCAGCCAGATGTTGATTTCCGGGAGGGTGATCTGGATGGCGCCCTGGCTCAGGCGTTTTTCCCTGAATCGGGTGGCGATGTTGTAAAGCGTCCCGATGGCCTCGCTCTCTTCTGCACTGACATTGGCTTCGAAATAGCTGAGTTGATGGTCGACGCGAATGATGGAGGGGAATATGTCATAGCTGATGATGTCGCCGGTCAGGCTGATCTTCACCATGGTGCTGATCGCTGGCCGGAGATGATCTTTCTTGAGGCTCAATCGGTTTTCTGCCAGCAGGGGGGGCGCCATGGAGATCCGGATGTCCGGCATATAAATGGAGCTTCCGCGCGCGCGCGCCTCCCGGTCCAGCAGATCCCCTTTTTGGATATGCTGGGCCACATCGGAGATATGGATGCCAACAAGAAAATGATCATCCCGCTTTTCAATGCTCAGGGCATCATCAAAATCCAAGGTGGACTGACCATCGATGGTGATCGTGGTCAGGTGGGTGAGATCCACCCTGCTGCTGTCTTTTAACGCGTCCGCCGCTGCCGGTGATACGGAACGGGCCCGTTCTAAAACCGGCTGCGAAAAATCCGTGGGGATTTTATAGCGCAGCAGATCGACATTCTCATCCGGCGCCCACTCACCAATGGCCACCAGATGATTGAAGATGGCTTCAGACGAAGTCAGATCGGCCTTTTTCATGATTGACTTGGTCTCTTCGTAATGGGGGCTTTCTTTATCGAAGAGGTAAAAAGATTTGAATTTTTCCACCAGTTCCCGCTGGCATGCGGACGCCTCGGTGGTCGATCCCGACCGTACCATCTGGATCCATGCCGCGCCGGCGTCGATGAGCCGATCCCTGAGGGCCGCTTTTTCTTCTGTTTCGATGATGGCCGCCACCTGTTCTTCAGTATGGGGTAGGAATCGATCCGGTTGGAATTTGAAATAGCGACGGCTTTTAAACAAGGCGCGGATAACTCCCGATCGGTGATCATCGTCCACATCCATCGGAAAACACAGGCCGGTCATGGTTTCCAGATCGATCCACGCCTGTTCCTGATTGAGGACTTCCCAGAGCGCCTCGACCTCGATTTCATCGGCAATGGCACTTCGTTTGAGAGACAGCTCCCGCAGCGATTCTACCAGACGGTTTCTGCCCGTGGACAGGTCCAGGCGCATGCATCCCCGGTGAGACAGTCGCTGAGCGGCCACTTTGACATCCCGGTTGTGTTCGGTTAGCAGCCGGAGCCTGTGGTTGCCGCCTTCCATCACCACCGTGCAGATGATTTTTTGATCGTCAATATATTCTACAATTTCACCTGATTCCATGGCTACTTGTATTAGCAACCCCCTTGGTGAAAGTCAATGTGCGGGCACGATGCGACGATCGTCCATCGGCCGTCTGACAATAACGGCCTTCCTCCTGGGGCATAAAAAAAGGCAGGGCCAGCGGCCCTGCCTTTTTTAGGATGACGGATCGACGGAATCTTTTATTTTACCGCGTCTTTCAATGCTTTTGCCGGTACGAACTTGGGAACCATTCTGGCTTCAATCTTGATCTCGGCGCCGGTCTGGGGGTTGCGGCCCGTGCGGGCCTCCCGCTTGGCGGTCTTGAAACTGCCAAAACCGGCGATCTGGATGGGTTCATTCTTTTTCAGGGCACTGGTGATAGCTGAAAAGACACCATCCACGACTTCCTGAGCCTGTTTTTTGGTTGAAACGATCTGGGCCACTTCGTTGATTAAATCACCTTTATTCATTGTTCATTCTCCTCCATATTAATGTAAACACATAAGGACCGTTAAGGTGGCCACCTATACCTGCAAATGCCCTGTCCGTCAAGTGCTTTAACGGTTTTCGGGCGCATCCCCCCAAACCGCCATCCGGCTGCCGATGATTGGACGGCTGATGTGGTTATCGCGAGAGGGGGATGTTGGCAAAGGGAGAGACGGCACCGTCCCTATGTCACGGTTTCCATTGACAATGGGTATTTTATGCCACAATGACGGTCGTCGATCGATCGCTCGAGTTTATGCAATATCTACTTAACTAATTTAATTAAAAAGTTAATTGTTCAATTTTGGATTCATGGTTAAATATGGCACCATCATTGCTGATTGGTTACGTGTGAGGCGGCATCCTGAAAATGATTGGTCTGCCAATGGAATTTGGGCTGTCGATGGTTGCGGATTTGAATTAAACTTGCCTGCGTTGCGCTTCCCGCCGCTTCACCACTTCCGATGTGACGCGCCTGGCGTCCATCACTGGCATTCTTTTCCGACGAACGACTGGTACCGCCTCCGGCGGTGGAAAGGAAGACAACCGATGGCCATGAATTTCAAGATTTTCCAGCATAAAAGCAGAAACAGTGTCCACCTCACTCTCGACGGGGATTTCGACGGCACATCCGCCCATGAACTGGTTAATATCTTGAAATCATATGGACCGGATGTGGAGCAGGTCTTTATCAACACCAACGGTTTGAAATCGGTCCATCCATTTGGTCAGGTCGTCCTCCATCGCAATCTTTCCGGTTTGTTCAGTCGCTGCAGGAATCTGGTGTTCATCGGCAACCATGGCCGGCGGTTGTCCAGGCCGTGGATTCACTGAGTTTCAGGCAGTGCCGGCCGAACTTTAAAAACCCGTTCTCTGCGAATCTTTACCGTGCCGGGCTTGGCGCCGCGGGGTTTGGTGACATGGCGGGCCAGGGTGCCGGAAACCGCAACGATCCCCCCACCCCGGGCTTTGCTGTGGAAGGCCGCAATGGCGGCGGCCCGGTTCAGGGTGTTCCGGTCCGGCGTCCGATCTTCGGCGGCCATCAGGACCACATGACTACCGGGCATGCCGCGCACGTGGAACCACCAGTCGTTGGGTCCGGCGACTTTCAGGCTGAGGCGATCGTTGTCGGCATCTGTTTTCCCTGCCATCACCCGGTGGCCGCCGGGGAGCGTATACTCCCATACGCGTGGCGGGTCAGGCCGGTGTCTGTCACTTTCAGGTCTGTCCGTCAACGGCTTCTCCTCCGTCCCATCCATCAGCGCTTCGGGTTATGCCCACGACGTGAGACATTCACAGGATTTTCCTTGAGAATTGACATGGCGAATGGCGGCGGATAGATTAGGATAGGGTCAAGAGACAGCCCAATCATCAATGCGCTTCCTACTGTTTACAGCGGTATCTTACCATAGGATTGGTTTGAAATGCATGCAGAATAAATGGTTAACCGTTCTTATTGGCGTCGGTCTGTTGACCGGTGTCGGCCCGGTGGGTGCCGATGTCGTGATCTTCAGGTCGGGGGAGATGGTTCAGACCCCGAGAGCGTGGAAGGAAAACGGCGCCGTCAAATACTACAAAGATGGCCGGGTGGTGAGGGTCGATGAAAAAGCGGTGGATCGGTTGATTCAATTACTGCCGCCGGTTGAAGACACACCTCCTTCCGAGCAACGACCGGCCACCGATTACCCATCGTCGTCCGGCTTTTCTGCCGCCGACCAGCCGCGCCGACCGCCATCGCCGACCGCTGATGACACTGGGTACCTCGGCTTGAAATGGGGTCAACCGCTCTCACAGGTTGAAGGCCTGGTGCTCGTGGGAACCGATCCGGCATATGGGGGTGTGCAGCAGTACGCGCACGCACAGCGGAAAACACGTTTCGGACGTGCGCATGTGGACAACATCTTTTACGGGTTCTGGCAGGGGCGGCTCTACACCATTCTCATAGAGACCGGCAATTTTTTAGATTTCCTGGATCTGAAGGCGGAGGCTTTCCGGCGCTACGGAGATGGCCAGCGGGAAGGTGACCATGAAGAAACGTATCGCTGGTCGGGTAAGGGTTCCGACCGGATGCTCTCCTACAATTCCGATTCGGATACGGGTTATCTGTGGATGCGCTCCCAGGTCCTGCACGAAAAGGTCCGGGCACGCTATCCGGATTCTTGACGGCTCCACCGCTGCGCCCGTTGTCTCATTCAGCGAAGATGCGGTCACCGGTTATGCATGGCTGAAAAAAGGGTCAACCACCGACGGCCGGATTGGATCAGGGCGCTGGTTGGGACTTGAGTCGGTCGAGAACGTTCACTGGATCGGAAATCAGCCGTTGCCGGATCATGATCTGCTCGGTCTGCAGCCATGCCGCTGCGTCAATATGGCCGATGGAGATGCCTGGGTCGGGTTGGATCATGTGGCGGGTGGCCGCCAACTGGCGGCGCATGACCGCTTCTGATGTATCCCGATCGAATTGGCCCACTGCCCGGATCACCGCGTTTTCGTTGGCCGGCGCCATGGCTGCCTGCCAACCGGCCAATAGCGCCCGGGTGAATCGGCCTACGGTTTGCGGATGTTGATCGATCATTTTTTTTGAGGTAACGATGCTGTTGGCGACGAACCGAACCCCGTGTTCGGACGGATCGAAAAAAGCCGCCCGCTCGCCCCCTGCCGCAAGCTTGTCCGACAAAAAGATCCCCTGGGTATTGCGGTAAACCGGCCAAATCGTCACCTGATTTTGAAAAAAAGGCGTATAGTCGTAACGGACGCTGGCCAGGTGGACCTGATGGTCATCCATGCCGACGCTAGCCAGCAGGGCGCGCATGATGGTTTCGTCATTGCCGCCATAGGTGATGCCCACCGTACGGCCCGCCAGATCCTGAATCCGTGACAGGGAAAAGTGGTCTGCCCGATAGATCCATTGGAGGGGGTTGACCTGAAACAACTGGGCCAGCACGACCACCGACGCCCCTTTGGCCAGTGCCCGGATCACCTGGTCTGCCGAGGCCACGCCGAACTGGGCATATCCGAGTTCCAGTTCGCGGATGGCATCCCGTTCGGGGCCTCCGGACTTGACCGCCACCGCTAACCCTTGTTTGGCAAAAAAGCCCTGATCCAACGCGAATACGTCTCCGGCGGTGCTGGCATTGATCAGCCATTTAAGGCGGTAGGCAACCTTTTCTTGTGCCAGAACCGCGCCGGCCGGCATCAGGCCATTGCCGGCGAAGCACAGCAGGATCAAAGCGATAAGACGTGAAAATGTCAGGTGTGGAACCATGGTGCGACCTCCCGTCAGTATGAAAATGCTATCCGGCAGCCCAGGCTTTTTTCAAACCGGCGCCCAGCAGTTCCAATATGCCCTGGTACAGGGAGAGGGTGATACCGATAATAAACAGGGCCACCAAAATTTTTGATAGATCGCTCTGGTAGAGCGCGATGCGAATGCTGTAACCGATGCCGGCATTGGCTGCAATGAATTCGGCCACGATGGTGCCTGCCATGGCCAGGGTGGCACTGCCGGAAATTACCGTGGTCAGTTTGTGCAGGTTTTCGAAGGCTCGGATTTTCACTTCGAGCTGCCACCGCAGCCGTCCCGTCACCCGATAGAAATGTTCGATATCGACCACCGGCTCGCTCATGATGCCGATGACCGACAAAAGCAGCGGGAAATAGCAGATCATGGCGGCGATGAACAACCGGGTCAGGAATCCATCCCCCAGCAGGATGAACAGGATCGGTGCGATGGCCACGATGGGGTAAGCCTGCACGTTGTAGGCGGCGACCTTGATGAAAGAGCCGAACCAGGTGGCCCGGCGACCGGCCACGCCGACGCTCAGGGCCATCAGGATGGACAACACCTGGCCGATGACGGCCACGGCAAAGGTATCCAGCACATCACCCACATAACGGGAAAATTCCGCCTGTCCCGTGTGCCAAACACCCGTGGGCCCCGGGATGACGTAATCGGAAAGATTCAAGGCCAGCTTGATGCCGAACAGCAGGCCGATGCCCAGCAGGTAGACGATGAAAAACTGGAAGAGGCGTCTATGCAGCATGCATGATCTCCAGCATGGACCGCTCCAGTGCGGTCTTATCCAGAGGCTGCGCTTCACGGTGATCCTGCCCGCTGATGCGGCGCGTTTGGGGGGATTGATGCGCTCCGCGAAAGACGATGATCTGATCACAGAATCGGGCCACTTCCACCACATTGTGGGAAATGTAGAGAAAGCCGGCCTCCGGGAAGATCGATTTAATTTTATAAAGGATGGTCTGCCGGGTGGGTTCATCGACATTGGCCAGGCTTTCGTCCATGATGAGCATGCTGAAATCCTGGAGAAGGTAACGCAGCAGGTTGACCCGGTTGCACTGCCCCATGGAGAGTTGGGAATAACGCATGTCCATGAGTTTGGTCAGGCCGAAATGGTGTATGAATTCGTCTCTCAGCAGCTGGCGGCCCGTGGGGGTGGTTTTCTCCAGGTGCCTGCCCACCGATGACCACCCGGGCAGCCGCTCCCGGTTGTATGTATACAGGCAACGCATTTTGCCGGTGCCCTCCACCTGACCTGAAAAGTCGTCGATGTCGCCGGAAATAATTTTGGCAAGGGTGGTTTTACCGACGCCGGATGGCCCGAAAAGGGCGTGAAAGCCAGGTTTGTCGATGGTCACGTCGAGGCCATCGAACAGCGGCGCCTCTGCGCCCGGATATCGAAAAGTGATGTCATGGCAGGCAATCATTTTCTCCACCACGGGAACCCACCGTCACGCGGCCTCGATGGGCGGGATCTCTGCTTCGCGCCGACAAGCGGCGGGGAAAAGCGCTCGCCAACGCGGGTCAAGGCCTTTTTGTTTGACACAAATATATCTGTTCAATATCATTTAGAATTAGAATTTTCCAGTCATAACATCGAATCGTAGATGAACCAACCCTCAAACGATAAACGATATCGGCCGACCGTTGTTATGGCCTTGATCACAGGGGCCGCTCTGGCATTGTGCCTGCTTTGCGTGGGCTACCTGTACCTGCCGCAACTGGTCACCGGCCGGCTTCCCGCGGACCAGATCCGACGATTGGGATTTGCCGATTTCACGGGGCGGATTTCCAGCATCGGTTGGTTCCAGACGGCGGCGGGGCCGATGGTATTCGGCCATGCCGACCGACCGGCCCTTTCCATCGAATCCATAACCATCGACTACACGCCGAAAGAGCTGTCCCGAAAGGAAATTCGCCGCATCCGAATCAGCGATGTGACGGTAAACGGGGCCCTTGGTAGGGACGGATTGACCTTTCCGGGACTGGATCGCGCCGCACTGGTGAGAACGGAGCCGGCCGACAACCCAGGCTCAGCCGCCATGCCACCGCTTGCGGACATAGCCGTAGAGAAAATCGAAATCCGCAGCGGCATGGTCAATCTCACCTGGCACAACGCGACCTATAAAATTCCTTTTGAAGCAGATTTGAAACCGGCTGGAAAGGATACCATGAAGCTGGATGCGCATGTGCGCCTGTACCCCCGCGACCAGCTGTTGACGCTGGTCGCTCAAGTGGACATGGCCGGCCAACAGGCAAGGGTCAGTCTCGACGGCTCCGCCATTGCCATGGATCGTTTCGCCGATCTGATTCATCTGATTCCCGGACTGAATGTCACCGGGCAGGCAACCGTTCAGACCAACGCCCGGTTGACCTGGACCCCTCTGACCATCTCCAATGCCAATATCGACCTGTCATGGCGCAGCGGTCGGTTGGCCTATGCGTCAGCGATCATTGAACCTGTGCGAGACGGGATACCGGCCACCCTGTCGGCCGTTTCCGAGGATACACGGACCTGGCGGGTCAACGCCCAGGGGGTGCAGCTGCAGGTGCCGGCACCCGTGGCCATGAACATGCTGGCGGCAACGGTGAATCTCGATGGAGACCAACGGGGCGCGACGGGTGAGGCCGAATTGACGCTTCTGCCTTGGACCATCGACGGTCCGACGCCGGTTTCCCTGAAATCCTGCGCATCTTTGCCGGTCACCTTCGCTGTCTCCCAAAAGGTCTCGGGAGAATGGACCGCCGGGTTCAATACGGCCGGCAATGACCCGACCACCCGGGGGGATCCGCTGGATATCACCGTTGCCGGCGCGAGCATCCAGGGCGGTGCGCCTCGCTTCAGCCTGACGGCCAAGGGTGGCGGGCAGGGGGGGAGCGCCGACTGGCAGTTGAACCTGAAGCAGATCCAGGCAATGGCTGCCGGGGTTATCGTCAACCTGCCATCGGCTGACGCGGGAGGAAATCTGCAGTTCAGGGACGAGCCGCATGACCCGACCTGGATCGGTCACGCCCGGGTCCGGTTCGCCTCCCCGGTGCTCGATGGCAAGGGAATGGCCGGTCGGCTCGACACCTTGACCCTGACCGCCCGGCTTCAGAAGCAAGGGCGCCAGGCGCCGGTGGTGGATGCCCGGCTGCAATGCGCCAACGGCTGGTTTCATCACAAAGACAGCGGGTTGCAGCTGTCCGGAGGGCGTCTGGACCTCCCTTTTCGTTCGGATCCTCAGACAGCGGCCAGCCAAGGCACTTTCGCAGTTGCGCGGGTCGATCATCGTAAGCGCAAGATAGGCAGTATCAAGGGTCGCATCACCCAGACCAACGATGCCTATGCCTTCACCGCCACCCATGACAGCGGCCTCTTCCCGGGAATGACCGCGGTTCTCGCCGGCAACGTGCAGATCAACGCGCCCCGCGTGGGGGATGCAGATTTGACGTTTCAGATTCCGCCCTACGAGCTGCCGGCTGAAAGCGACATGGGGCGTTTCGTCCCGGCAGCCAAGGGGGTGACGCTGTCCGGAACCATCTCCGCGCAAGGCAACGGGTCCATCTCTTCCGCAGGTATCCGTGGCGATGTCGATCTTGCCATGAAGGGCGGCAAGCTGGGTATGACGGACAAGAAAATCTCGGTAGCGGGGATCGAGACCAATCTGCGTTTCCCGGAACTGCCACGCATTCGCAGCGGTCCGGCCCAGCCGATCCGCTTTTCCCGGGCTGCCATGGGTGGCGTCGTGGTGGATGGGGGCAGGTTCGATGTCCAGATAGAATCGGGAAACACCCTGTTCGTCGAGAAAGGTCGTCTGAACTGGTGCGGCGGCAAGGTGGACGCCCAGGCGCTGCGAATCACGGCCGGCAAGCAGGACTACCAGGTGAGTCTTTACTGTCAGCGGTTGAGTCTGTCCAGGATCCTCGAACAGCTGGGGGCGGTGAACGCCAGGGGAAGCGGCACGGTAAACGGCAGGATTCCCATCGCCTACAGCAATGGCCGCATACGCTTCGATGACGGGTTCCTCTTTTCTACCCCCGGTGAAACCGGACAGATCCAGCTTACCGGCACCGAGATGCTCACCCGGGGAATTCCGGCCGGGACGCCTCAGTTTGCCCAGGTGGAACTGGCCCGGGAGGCGTTGAAGGACTACGCCTATACCTGGGCCAAGCTTGGGTTGGTCTCCGAAGGCGACGATTTTCTCATGCGCCTCCAGTTCGACGGCAAGCCGGCCAACCCGCTGCCGTTCGTATACCAAAAAGAGATCGGCGGCTTCGTTCGCGTCAAGGCCGGTGCGCAGGGCTCGGTCTTCCAGGGCATCGGCCTCGACGTGAATCTGAGACTTCCCCTGAACCAGCTGTTGCAGTATAAGGATATGGTCAACATGATGCAGTAACGAAGGAGACCGGTTATGCTGAATAAAATGGTGCTGCCTGCGGCGGCAATAGTCTGGGTTCTATGGGGACTTTCATCCTGCGCCACGCGTCACGAGGTGGAGGTGAAGCCGGTTGAAATCAAACCCATTCACATCACCATTGACGTGAACGTCAAAGTGGACCGGGCCCTGGACGATTTCTTCGGGGATATCGACCAAACCGCCAAAGCGATCAAGGCGACTGAATGACGCCGGCGCCAAACGGTGTGTTGCCGGCCAAGAAAGGACGATTCAAATGAACCAGAAACAGGACCTGTGTTTTGTGGCAACGGTTGTTGCCGGGGTGTTTCTCTTTTCGGCTTCCGCCTTTTGCGCTGACATTAAAGCACGGATGAAAGACCGGCTGCCGAGAATTATCGAACTCAAGGCTGCCGGGATCATCGGGGAGAACAATCAAGGGTTTCTCGCTTTCATCGGCGGCGACCAGTCGGAAAAGGCCTTGGTAGACGCTGAAAACCAGGATCGGCAACGGGTATACGGCGCCATCGCCAAGCAGCAGGGTACCACCGCCGACGTGGTCGGTCGGCGTCGGGCGCTGCAGATCGCGGAAAATGCCAAGCCCGGGGAATGGCTCCAGGATGCCGGTGGCAAGTGGGTTCAAAAATAACCCGCCAGGTCCGCTGTGACCTTCAGTTAAGCACCACCGGTGACCGGTTGGAGGCCGCATGGATCGGTCCCTCACCGGACGAAGCACCCACCTTGATATTTCTTCACGAAGGGTTGGGATGTGTGGCCTTGTGGCGCGATTTTCCGGCCCGACTGGCTGACATCACCGGCTGCGGGGCCTTGGTCTACAGCCGCCTGGGATACGGAGATTCCGCCCCCTGCCCGTTGCCGCGAAGGGTCGATTTCATGCACCATGAGGGATTGGTGGTGCTGCCCGAGGTCATTCGGCAAAGCGGGGTTCGCGATTACCTGCTTGTCGGCCACTCCGACGGCGGCTCCATTGCCCTGATCCACGCCGGCGGCGGACCCTGTCCGGGCCTGAAGGGGGTTGTCACCCTGGCCGCCCACGTTTTTTGCGAAGGACTCACCCGGCGAGCCATTGAATCCGCGCGGCAACGCTATCTCAGCGGAGATCTTAAAGGGCGGTTGTCCCCTTACCATGGAAAAAATACCCACTGCGCTTTCTGGGGCTGGAACGATGTATGGCTCCATCCGGATTTCATGCAGTGGCGGATCGATGCCTACCTGCCGTCCATTCATGTGCCGGTGCTGGCCATCCAGGGGGAAACGGATCCATACGGGTCAATGGGCCAGCTTGATGTCATCCAGGCAAAGACTGGTGACGGGGTGGCCGTCGAGGTGATTGCCGGCTGTGGTCACGCGCCCCACCTGGAAAAATCCGATACGGTCCTGGCTGCCATCTCAGCGTTTATCGTGCATCGGTTGAACACGATCGATTGAGCGTGCCTCGGATTCCGCGCCTCCCCTGGTCCGATCGGCTGTCAGGGCAGGGGCGTCGGTTGTTCATGTAAAAGCAGATTTCAGGGGATGGTGGGAAGACGTTCCAACACCTTGCCTTCATCATCCAGAACAAATACGAGAAATCCGTTTTCAGCGGCATGGCGGGCGAGGTCTTCGTAGATGATGGCCTGTACCTCGTACTTCTTCTTTTTCTCCAGGTGCAGATGAAACAGGGCCTGCTGAGCGGACTCCTTATCCAAAAAGGCCGGGATGAAAGAGATATCGTGTTCGCTGTCGGTCTGACCGACGATCTGTTCGCTGGGCCCGGCTTTCATAATGGCCACATAGAGCCAGGTGGTTTTTTCGATGGTCATGTCCATTGCTCCTTAAAATCCCATCTCTTCATTGATCAGAACGACTTTTACCCGGTGTTTGGGGAAACTCTTTTCAGTAATTGTCCAGGTGTTGCAGATGCGATCGGGGCTGCTGCAATTTTCACAGCGGCCGGTTTTTCCGCAGGGATTTCTTTTGTCCAGTCGCACGACATTAACCGGAGCTGCGTAGTTTTTAATGCGGCCGATGGCAGCCTCACGATCCGGCACGATCTTGTTCCGGCCGATGAGAATGAGCACGTGGCGGGGGCCGAAGGTCAGGGCTGCAACCCGATTGCCGATCATGTCCAGGTTGACCAGATGGCCGCTTTCAGTGACGGCATTCGTGCCGGTGATGAACAGATCCACCAGCAGTGATTCCCGCCGCCGCTGCATGCTCTGCTCCGGTGAGAGACTTTTGTCGTAGGTGTCCAGTACCGTGTAGCGGGGATCATTTCTCAGCGCTTCGTAAAGCCGCGTGCCGACAAATGTCATGGACCCGCCCCATGAGATGGTTTTCGGGGCAATGGTCGGGATGATCGTGTCATAGGCCATTTTTTTGGCCAGATCCTTGTTGTCGGCGATATAGACATCGAAGTTATTGGCCTCCAGGGCCTTTTTCATTTTTTGAAGCCGAAGCTCCCAGTAGTGCTGGATGGGGTTGTCCATGATATGCTCCTATGATTCTCAACCGGATGAACCGGTAACCAAAAATGGCAGGTAACAATCATCAACTCATTCGCAACGCACAATTATCCGCTGAATTGCCGCTGCATCCGATCCAGGTAGTCGTCCAGTTCCCCCATGGTTGAAAAGACCTGCTGGGATGGCAGGGCTTTGATGATGTCAAATACTTTTTGAATTTGTGGCTGCAGGTTCAACAGGATCACCCTGCCGTTGTAGACCTTCATGGCCTTCTGGGCTTTGGCGATTACCCGGACGCCCATGCTTGAGATGTAGTCTAGCCCTTCCATGTCAAACACCAGGGTGTGAGGCTTTTCCTGGAGCACCACATCCACCCGATCCTCCAATATGGGGAACGTGCTGGTATCCAGCCGCCCCGAAGGCGACAGCATATACACCCCGTCCATTTTCTGCTTCGATGTTACCAATAGATTCATCTGCTCCTCCTTGTCGGACTATCGATATCGCTTCTCCATTCGCAAGATATTCTTTCCTCGCTCACGACGGTATTCCATCTGATCCATGAGGTTTTTGGCCAGGGTAATGCCCATTCCTCCCTTGTCCCGCTCCTCTAACGGTTTGTCGCGACGACCGATTTGAACATTCAAGGGGTTGAAGGGGATGCCTTCATCCTGCAGCGTCAGGATCAGGGCATCCCCTTCAACGATCAAATGGAGGGTGATGTTGTGATCCAGGTCGTCACCGAATCCGTAAAAGACGATATTGGAGAATATCTCTTCCATGGCCAGGGTGACGTCATGGATCACTACCGGTGGACATGACACCGAATCGGCAATATGGGTGATTGCGTCTATAATCCGGCGCATTTCACGGATGTCATTCCTCAGCACAATGGTTTTGTTGGCGTCACTCATTCGATTTGAAGAGTAATAGGTCAACGCCAGCAGTGTCATGTCATCATCCAGCGGGCGGCCTCCGGTAAATTCACGGATCTGTGACAAGATGGCCATGACCCGCTCTCTGGGCGCAACATCGGCAGTCAGGGCAACGGTGTTCATGAGTGACTCCTGCGTAAACAGGCGGTTCTTGCCATTTTGTGCCTCGGTAACGCCGTCGGTAAACAACAGCAGGCCGTCTTTGTGCCGCAGTTGTGCGGTGGCCTGCCGGTATTGAAAGGTTTCGTCCAGGCCGATGGCCGGGCATTGTGCGTCCCCAAGAAGCACCGTGTTTCCTCGCTGCCCAATAAACAGCTGAGGATTATGGCCGGCGCAGGTATAGGTAAGGTTGCCGGAATTCAAGTCCAGGACACCCAGAAAAACCGTTACGAACGTGAGGGACGGATTGTTTCTGGCGATCTCGCGGTTGACATCGGCCAAAATGTATTCCGGCTCCACCAAAAGCCGTGCCGCGGCTTTGATCATGGTTTTGGCCATGGCCATGAACAGGGCTGCGGGCACCCCCTTTCCGGATACATCACCGATAACGATACACAAGGAGTTGCGATCGATGAAAAAAAAGTCGTAAAAATCACCCCCCACCTCGCGGGCCGGCTCCAGGCTGGCGTATATGTCGAACTCCTTTCTGTTTGGAACGGCCGGGAAATTTCCTGGCAACAGCTGGAGCTGGATCTCCCTGGCCACGGCCAGTTCACTTTCGATCTTCTCTTTTTCCGCAATGGTGCTTTTTAACGCTTCCGTGCGCAGTTTGACCTGTTTTCTGAGAAAAACGATCCCGACAATAATCAATCCCATGATGCCGGCGATGAAACCAATCACCCACAGGGGGCGGAGCCACGAGGGAAGGGCCACCTTTCGGACCCCTTGGGTCCATCGGTCCAGAGATTGGTAGAAATTCGAATTGAGATTTTCATTCTCAACCGCTGCGACATCCTTTTTAGGGAAATCAAGGATATCCCAACCCTCTTTCCGTGCGATGTGGGTGAGCATGTCGACCGCAATACCCTTTGCCTGACCGTCCGTATCGATGAAGATCAGCGGTGTATGGTCATGAAGTCCCACGACGATCCGCTGGCCTGCAGCCGATGCGGCAAACGCCGAAAACAGGATCAAGGCGGAAAGCAGTAAAAAAGATCGGGTGCGAATTTCCACTATAATCGTATTCTGTTTTTACGTCTTAAAAGAAACAGTTTTGGGTCCAAACCGATGATGCCCGTGATTGACCCCTCCCCGGGGCTTGCCGCGGGGAGGGGTCACCGTAAGGATAAAACGCTATCGCGGTTCACAGGTAGTCAATTTTACGCTTTTACATCTAAATGGGGACGCAGGTCAACCGAGGCAGGCTTTTTGCGGCCGGGACCGGATTCGTTCAAATCATGCTGATCAGGATCAACAGTACCGGCAGTACGACGATGAGTGCCGACGTGGTGAAGAACCAGCAGGCGTTGGCCAGATCCAGGTCCAGATCATAGATGGACGGAGGGATAAGGGCGTTGAAGGCCACCGGCATGGATGAAAGGATCATTACCACCTTCAGTGGCAGCCCGTTGTCTATTTGGCCGTAGCCGATGAACCAGGCGACCGCCGTGGCGCAACAGGGAACGATGGCGAATTTGATCAGGGATATCAGCGCACATGCATTCAGGTGGCGGCGGAGGTTTTTAAATCGCATGGCAAGACCGATGGAGACGAGCAGCAGGCCGGTGCCAAGGGGGATGAATACGGCGTTGATCATGCCGACTATTTCAGGCCTGGGCAGATCGGAAAGATTGAGAATTCCGCCCAGGCAAATACTGGACAGGGCTACCAGGATGAAGGGATCGCTGGCGAGTGCTTTCAGCCGTGAACCAGGGGCATTCCGCTTGGTATCCATGGCGCTGAAATATTTGGCGATGGGGAATCCCACTGCGTAATAGGTCAGCTCTTCAAACAGTTTGTATATGGGAACCAGGGCAAACCCCTTTTCTCCCAGATAAACATAGCAAATCAAGGCGCCGATGGATCCGATGTTGGTGAATGCGCCACAGGGAATCAGGGCGCCGGTCTTGTGTGGCTCGAGTCTGAGCACGCTGGCGGCGCCCATGGCCAGGATCCCGCCCAATGCAATGGCCCCCACACCGATCAGGGGGAGGGCGGCAATCGATAAGGACCGAACGTCCACGATCCAGATGGCACCCAATACCGTCAGCGGCAGGACGAAAAGCAGGGCTGTTTTCTGAAGGCGTTTGCGCAAGTCGTCAAGTGAAAGGGGCAGCGTGAGCAATTTCGCGATGGACAGTCGCTGAATGGCGTATCCCAGCGACAGTCCCACCACGATGATCCCCAAGGACAGAATCAGTTTGCCCAATCGAAAGCCTCCTTGCCCAAACCTATCGGCTGATCATCCGGGCCGGTTGGTATTTCGCACCGCGCGCAAATGGGGGGATGGGCGATTCGAAGTGGGCTGTCCAGACAAAACAGCGGACATCCTGGATTGAACGTCCGCCCTTGGTCACTGGCATGGGATGACTGTCAGATTGAATGGCGGCCCCGGCATGGCTGTGACCAAGGCTCGGTCACCACACGCAATTGCTCTTTTTCGTCGAATGACGCCCCGCCCTGACAGCGATCATGACGTGTTTGCACCACCCTGTCAAAAGTTGACTGCCCTGCTTGGTTGCTGGTCAAACGGTTTCATCTCTTTTCCGCATTTGGGGCAAAAAATGGTGGCCATGTTATTTTTGTCCATGATCGCTTCGCCCGGCAGATCGATGAAGAAAATACTGTTCTTGTCGCTGCCGCATGCTTCGCTGTGGCAGTAAAACCGCTTGTTGCTTGAACTTATTTGCGGGTCCGATGGCAATGGTTTCATGGGCTTGCTGCACCGGGGGCAGAATATGGTGGCCAGGTTGTTGCCGTCCATCACCGATTCCTGGGGCAGTTCGAGAACGAAGGGCCCCTTGTCTGCATGGGTGCAGATCTCGCTGTTGCAGTAAAATTTCGTCGACATGATTAACGCTCCTTTTAATGGATCCTTGCAAACTACCTCATTAGACCGTTTCTGGATAATTAGCAACTCCGTGCGACACTAAACGGGTTTGGCGGCAATAGGCGATTTAGCGAGCTTGATGAGGCGATTCTATTCTTGCATGCTTAGAAATGGATTATCCTATCCAGGGCCGCTTTCAAATAAACGATTATGCGACCGATATGGTCGATTGTCAAAAAGGGTACTCAACAAAAAATCGCCACATCATCAATTTCTGTCGGGATAAAAATGCAAGCAATCCTTGATCCTGGTTCAGATTGTTCCGTCTTCAGTATTAAAAGAGAGTGTGGTATGCATAAAGGTAAGCCCGAAACGGCAACCCCATGGAAAAAGGATGGCCGGGAAATGCCCTATTTTCGCACCCAAGACGGATGCAGCCTGTACTATGAAACCATTGGATTTGAGCTTGCCCGGCCGGTGGTGATTTTTTTGAACGGCACCCTGCAGACCACCATGTACTGGAAGGTGATTGCGGCGGCCTTGAAACCGGAGTTCCGTTCACTGCTCTACGATGCCAGGGGTCAGGGGGAAAGTGAATTGGGCGAATTGCCCCTTTCCCTTGATTTGCATATGGAAGATCTTTCTGCGCTGATTCGTCACCTTGAACTGGGACCGGCCTGTCTGGTGGGCTTGAGCCACGGTGCGCTGTTGGCTTATGCCATGGCCGTGCGGAGGCCGAAAGCGGTCAACCGAATGGTAATCTGCTCCATTGGGATTCGGGCATCGATGCGCGCTCGGCTGATTATCCGCTCATGGTTGAAAATCGTTGAAAGCGGTGGGATCGAAACCCTGGTGGAGGCTGCGTTGCCCCACGTTTTTGGCGAAGGGTACCTTGTCCGGAACACCAGAATTCTTGACCGCATCGTCAAGACCATCGCCCGGCGTAACCGGGCGTCGGCTCTGGTGGCGCACTTGTCGGCGCTTGCCGGTTACCCGCGCCTGAGATCCATGCTGAAGGAGCTGGATGATGTGCCCGTACTGGTCATGTGCGGTTCAGACGATCCCCTGGTCAGTATCAGCGGCGCGGCGGAGGTGGCCCAGAAGAGCGGCGGCCGGCATCTGGTGGTCAAGGGTGCCGGCCACTCCATCCCAGTAGAAGCACCGGAGTTGTTTCTCAAAACCATTTCACAATTTTTGTCGGGTCGTTGGACCGATATGCCGGAGGCCATGTGATGGTTCATTAATCCCCTTGACAACCTGACCATGCGAACTTTATTGGAATAAGCGCCGGTGCGTCGGTGATGGCAACGGCAGCGGATTAGATTGACAACGATCCCGGCCGGTTGATTTGATATATGGTCAAAGGAGTCGTGAACAAATGCATAGCGTAGGCATCGTTGGTTGGCGCGGAATGGTCGGTTCGGTCCTCTTGGACCGGATGAAGGCGGAAAACGATTTTGCAGGCTTCAAGCCGGTTTTTTTTTCCACGTCTCAGGCCGGAAAAACCGGCCCGGACATCGGTACCGGATCCCAGCCGCTTCTGAATGCGAATGATTTGGGCGAGTTGGCTGATATGGCGGTGATTGTTTCCTGCCAGGGAGGCGGTTATTCGGAAAAGGTTCACCCTGCGCTGCGGAAGAGGGGGTGGAGCGGTTACTGGGTCGACGCCGCATCCACGCTGCGAATGAAAGACACCAGCGTCATCGTCCTCGACCCGGTTAACCGCAACGTGATCGACAACGCCCTCGAAGGCGGCATCAAAGACTACATCGGCGGAAACTGCACCGTCTCTCTGATGCTCATGGCCCTTGGCGGACTATTTGAAAAGAACTGGGTTGAGTGGATGACCTCGATGACTTACCAGAGTGCCTCGGGTGCCGGGGCAAATCACATGCGGGAATTGATAATCCAGATGGGGCGGCTGGGCGATAGCGCCAAAACAAAATTACAAGACCCGGCATCCACCATCCTGGACGTTGACCGTCAGGTTGCCGAGACGCTGGCCGGGCCCGATTTTCCAACCCAGTATTTCGGTGCGCCGCTGGCGGGCAGTCTGATCCCCTGGATCGACCGCGCCATGGAAAATGGCCAGACCCGGGAAGAGTGGAAAGGGATGGTGGAGACGAACAAAATTCTCGGTCGTTCAGACAATCCCATTGCCATCGACGGGCAATGCGTCCGCGTGGGGGCCATGCGCTGCCACAGTCAGGCCATGACCATTAAGCTGGCCCAAGATCTTCCTTTGGACGTCATTGAAAATGCCATTGCTTCGGCTAACGATTGGGTGTCGGTGGTGCCCAATGACAAGGCTGCCACCCTGGCGCAACTCAGCCCGGCGGCAGTTTCCGGGACGCTTTCCATCCCGGTTGGGCGTATTCGAAAAATGAACATGGGCGGGCAATATCTGACCGCCTTTACCGTAGGCGACCAGTTGCTTTGGGGGGCGGCCGAACCCTTGCGCAGGGTGCTCAACATCATCCTCAACCACATGAACCGCGTCGCCTGAACCTGAAACCGACCGGGTGCCGTTCCAGCCTATAAGCTACGTATTATGAATACGTAGTACATACCAATTTATCGAGTGTTGTGTTTTGTCTTTTTTGATATATTATATTAAACATGGGTGTGCGCTTTTTGTTTTGGCTCCTCGCTCCACCGGGTTCGAGGAGCTTCTTTTTTGCCCGCCGCGATTTAAAACTGGCACGACACCCCTGCTTCAAAGGTGAATGACTGCCAACGGACCTCATTGAGACGGGTGACGCCGGTTGTCCCGTCTGCATAGTAGGTGCGATCCAGTCCGGCGTCCGTGGTCATCTCCGTGACGTTCATTCCCGCATGGAACCCCCAGCGGTTTCCCATCTCGAACAGGATCATCGCCCCCGCCAAAAAACCGCTGCCGTCAGCATCCTGGGAAAAGCTGACGGGGTGGGCGTAATCCATGCGCAGATTCCAGTTGGCTTCGGCATAATAATTCACCCAGTGGTATTCCCCGGTAAACATGACCCCGACACTGGTAAATGGCGCCGGTGTGCCGGGGATCGAAAAAAAGAGATCCACACCGAGCCAGGGGCCCTTCCAGCGTGTCTGAAAACGGCTGTCCAAACCGGCGATGGGGCCGGTGGGGGTGGTGAGGGGTGGCGCCGTGAGCGCCTGATAGCCGTCCACGATATTCAGGTCCTGCTCGGAGACGGCATAGCCGAGCATGGGGCAGACGACCATCGTAGATTCAAAAAAGGAAAAGCGGGGGCCGATGCCGATGGATCCGTCCCAAACATCGTTGCCGTCGGCACCGTTCACTGAACGTGAGAATTCCTGAGTCCGGTCGTCTCCATTGTAATCCGAATCCTGGTTGGAGCCGGAAATTACCGTTCCGTAGTCCAAATGGCCCCGCAAATAGACACGATCCTTGATTATGGTGCGATTGGCCAGTTTCAGCTGATAGATGCGCAGACCCGACCAGGTGAGTTCGGAGCGGACGTTGGGATTGGTCCCCTGCAGGTTCCCGGCGATGTGCCAGTTCAACTTGTCTGTACGGTAGCCGGCGGACAGGTCGAAGGTGACAGCGGCCCAGCTGAGATAGGAGGGACTGCTTTTGCTTTCTTCTGCCGTCGCTTGATCGGCCGGCCCGAGGGATTGTGAAAAGACATGGGAGGCGGGAAGAGAAACAAACAAGCAAAGAACCAGCGCCGCAGAGAAGTGTCGCATGAGCAGTCTCTTTCTTTGGATCGCGATCGTTGTTTGTAAAAGAATATGAGCAGATGGATCGCCAGTTGCTGACGAGTATACCGAATAGCCTTGCCTTCATCTCATGAAATTGTCGGAAATTCAAGCCTTCGACGCGGTGAAAGTCGCCTTGACTTGCCCGAATGGGTGATTTAGTGTTGTGCGGTTTGTGCGTTTGGCCGGCACACACCAATGAGATGGACGACAGATCGGCGTGTGATATTTCAACGGACGCGGTGGTTCATTCTGGACGAGTCCGGTGCGGGCGGCAACCATCAACCTGGACGGAAGGCGCGACGGTGCCATGACCGATACTGAACAAGCAGAGAAGACGGTTGCCCGCGCCGGTGAGCAGTTGTTTCAATTTGCCATCGATCGCGGTGACATGAACGCCATCTTGAGTGCCCTGCCGATGGAGGCGCCCGATAAGCGTGCGGCTCTGGAATACGAAATCCAGCTGTTGAGAATTATCTCGGTCGGGTGGGCGATCGCCTTTTTTTTAACCGACAGGGGCTTGAAATCAACCCTTGGCCAACAGTTCTGGAACAATATCAGATCTTTTTCCTCAACCCTCTCCGCCTCCGCATCCTTGACCATGGGATCGGACATCGACTATTTCGGTGTTATCAAGCAGCGCCTCGACACTTATGTTGGTGCGCTGGATGCGGCCGGGCGGATTCCTGAACCGGCCATGGCCATCGGCCCGGCTTTTGCCGGGGTTTGCGGCGATCCGGACGATCCCTGCGCCATGCTGGCCGGCAGCAAGATGTTTTCCCTCACCATCCATGCCGTCCGGGAATACCTGGACGGGACCGCTACCCAACAGGATTGACGTGACCATCGAATTTAAATCGAAATGGCTGCCGGCCATTGTCAGCGGCTTGTTGCTCACCGCTGCATTCCCCAAAATTGGGCTTTCGGCACTGGTCTGGGTCGCCCTGGTGCCCCTGCATGTCGCGTTGCGTGGACGGACGCCCAAAGAGGCGTTCAGGGTCGGGATGATCGCCGGCCTGGCCCACTACCTGACCTTGTTGTACTGGGTGGTATTCACCATGCGTACCTACGGATACCTGCCGTGGTGGCAGTGTATCTCCCTGCTGGTGCTGCTTGCCGCCTACCTGTCCCTTTACACCGGGCTGTTTTCCCTGGCTTTGGTCCGCCTTTGTCGAAAGCCCTTCCAACAGATTCTGCTGGCACCGGTTCTCTGGGTGGCGCTGGAGTATATCCGCAGCTTTCTGCTGACCGGGTTTACCTGGGGAACCGTTGGATATTCCCAGTTTAATCGGTTGCATATCATTCAAATCTCCGATATATTCGGCGTGTACGGGGTCTCTTTTCTGGTGGTGCTTTTCAACGCTGCCGTATATGTGCTGCTGCTGTTTTTTGCGCAGAAAAAATGGCAGGACCATCCGGTGGAAAAGCGGCAGGCCCTGCTGGCCGTCGTACTGCCCCTTTTCTTGATCAGCCTCGGACTGGCATACGGGAATATGCGGATCCGGGCCATGGATGGCGCCGTGGCCCAGGCTTCATCACCCCGCGTGGCATTGATTCAGGGCAATATCGACCAGGCCCGGAAATGGGATCCGGCATTTCAGATCGGCACCACGAAGAAATACGTGGATCTCACATTGTCCGTCGTTGCCGGCAAACCGGATTTGGTGGTGTGGCCGGAAACGGCGACGCCGTTTTACTTCGAGGCCAGCCCCAAGCTCACCCGGCTGGTGACCGACGCGGTCCGCCAAGCGGGCATCCGTCTGCTAGTTGGGCAGTCCCAGCGTCCAGGGAGCGCCGGGCAAACATGCCTACTACAACAGCGCCTATATGGTGGCGCCGGACGGTCGCGTCACCGGACGCTACGACAAGGTCCACCTGGTGCCCTTCGGCGAGTACGTGCCGCTCAAACCCTTGCTCTCGTTCGTGGGCAAGATGGTCGCCCAGGTGGGCGACTTCTCGTCCGGAGAAAAAGGACGAACCCTCGTATGGGGAGAAAATGAGCCGCCCATAGGTGTGCAGATCTGTTTTGAGATCATTTTCCCGGGGCTTTCCAGATCCCTGGTGAAAAACGGTGCCGGCGTGCTGGTCAACCTGACCAACGATGCCTGGTTCGGTAAAAGCAGTGCGGCATATCAGCATTTTTCCATGGCGGTCTTCCGGGCTGTCGAAAATCGCCGCAGCCTGGTGCGCTGCGCCAATACGGGGATCAGCGGATTCGTGGACCCTGTTGGTCGGATCATGGTACGCACCACCCTGTTCGAAGATGCGGTGCTCGTCCGTGAGGTTCCCATCCTGTCCGAAAAATCCGTTTACACCCGGATCGGGGATGGATTGCCCATTGCCTGCCTGATTGTGCTGGGTGTAATGGTGGGTCGGCTGATGCGTCGAGATCGACTGGGTGCAAATGGTGCCCGGTTGGTGAAAATAACGGATTGGATTAAACGGCTTGTCAGCCGGATTGTGGAAAGAGGAGATTAGCGATGAGTACCGAAGCCAAACAGACACTGAAGGAACATAAACAGAAGCTGGACCAGCTCAAGGAGTATCTTTGACCTGGCTGGCCAGGAAAAACGACGCCAGGAGATCGAAGCGGAAATTTCCCGGGATGGGTTCTGGGACACCCCGGATGCCACCACGGCCATCTTAAAGGAGCGGTCGCTCCTGGGGCTTCGGATCGACGCCTTTCACGGCCTGGAAAAAGATCTGGAGGAGGCGGGGATTCTTCTGGAGCTGGCAATCGAAGAGGAGGATGCCGATACGCTGCAGGAAGTGTCCGGCCAGGTCAGTGCACTGGGTCGGCGGTTGCACCAGTTCTCCCTGGACATGATGCTGGACGGAGACGACGATCAGAACAACGCCATCATTTCGATCAATGCCGGTGCCGGCGGAACCGAGGCGCAGGATTGGGCCGAGATGCTTTTTCGCATGTACCTGAGATGGGTGGAGGGCAAAGGCTTTACATCCAGCATCGTCGATTTACAGCCCGGCGACGAGGCGGGCATCAAAAGCGTTACCTTTACCGCCGCCGGCCAATACGCTTTTGGATATCTCAAATCGGAGACCGGCGTCCACCGGCTGGTGAGAATTTCTCCCTTCAACGCCAGCGGCAAGCGGCACACCTCCTTTGCGTCGGTTTTCGTTTATCCGGAACTGGACAATGAGATCGAGATCGACGTGGAGGAAAAAGATCTTCGCATCGATGTTTTCCGTGCCAGCGGCGCCGGGGGGCAGCACGTGAACAAGACCAGCAGCGCCGTGCGCATCACCCACCTGCCCAGCGGAATTGTGGTTCAGTGTCAGCAGGAAAAATCCCAGCACCGGAACAAGGACATGGCCATGAAGGTGCTTAAGTCAAGGCTTTACGAGGCGGAGAAGCGCAAACAGGACGAGCGGCTGCAGGAGATCCACGACGGCAAGGACGATATCGGCTTCGGCAGTCAGATTCGATCCTACGTGCTGCATCCCTACCAGATGGTCAAGGACCACCGGATCGGTTTGGATGTGGGCAATGTGAACAGCGTGCTGGATGGGGGCATCGACGTGTTTATCGAGGGGGTACTGCTGTCAGGCAAGGCATAGTAACCGTGAATATTGACCCGGAAGCCATTATCACCGCCATTTATCCCGCCGGCAGTCGTACCCGGGGCCTGCTTTTGCGACACGGGGAACGGGTGGGCCGCAAGGCACTCGAGATTCTCGACCGCGCCGACTGGTTGAATGCCGATCGCGACCTCGTCGTTGAATCGGCGGTTCTCCACGACATCGGCATCGGCCATACCCGATCGCCGGAATTGGGATGTACGGGAACCCTGCCCTACGTGTGCCACGGTGTCGAGGGCCGGGCGATTCTCGACCGACTGGGCCTTGAACGCCACGGGCTGATCTGTGAGCGACACGTGGGGGTGGGAATCAGCGCACGTCAGACCGTGCAGCGGAACCTTCCCTTGCCGGTCCGGGACATGCTGCCCCTGTCCGTGGAAGAACGACTGATCTGTTACGCGGACAAGTTCTTTTCGAAAGCCGACGACGGCCGGCATGAAAAGACCATCGATGAAATTACCGCCGGTCTTGCCCGATACGAAGCGGAATATGCGCAGCGTTTTCTTAGCCTTCACCGGATGTTTTCGACGGAACCCGACCTCCCGGAGCAAGGTAGGTCCGGGTGGAAGCGATAGCGGGTTCCTCGACATAAAATGAGACAAGGTGGAAACCGCGTCCGTGGGAGCGGCTTCCAGCCGCGATGAAAAAGCTCGTGCCGCACTAACAATAGCGTTTCAAAAGGGAACATAGTCATGAATCCTGACGACCTTCGGGAGGCGCTCCGATTTTATTTTATCACCGATGACGGCGTGGATGGTTTTGCTGCACTGGATCAGGTTCGCGTGGCCATCGAAGCCGGTGCGACCATGATCCAGTACCGCAACAAGTCCTTTTCCCTGGAGGCTTTTGAGGAGATCATGGCCATCTGCCGGCTTTGTCGGGATATGGGGGTTCCCTTTGTGGTGAACGACAACGTGCTGCTGGCCCGGGCTGTTGAGGCCGATGGCATCCATGTGGGTCAGGATGATGCGCTGCCCCGGTTGGCCCGACTCGTCATGGGGCCGCGAGCCATTGTCGGCGTATCGGTTTCCACCATGGCCGAACTGGAGCGGACTGACCTGGCTTTTTGCGATTACATCGGCACCGGTCCTACCTTTCCTACCGGCACCAAGGTCGACGCCAAGGCCGCGCATGGGCTTGCCGGGCTCCGGGATATTGTCAATCGGTCCCCTGTCCCGGCGGTGGCTATCGGCGGCATCGGTCCGGCCAATGCGCTGGACTGCTTCGCCCACGGTGCGGCCGGCGTCGCCGTGATCAGCTGCATTACCCGATCCGCCGATCCCGTTGAAGCCGCTGCAGCCATGGCTGCAGCCTGCGGTGTTTCGGCCAGAAAGGCGTGGTGACGGACGCGGTGATGGTCGAAAAGAGCCAGCCATGATTGACATTCACAACCTCGCCCTGACCGCGGCAGCGCGGATCCGACCCCATGTCCGCCAGACACCCCTGGAGCGATCCGACGATCTGGGCCGCGAGATCGGCGGATCGGTGTTTCTCAAGCTGGAAAACATTCAGCATACGGGATCATTCAAGGTTCGCGGGGCGATCAACCGCCTGATGGCCCTGGGCCCTGATCAGCGAAGGGCCGGCATTGTCACTGCATCCTCAGGCAACCACGGCCTGGCCGTGGCTTTCGGCATGAACCGATTGGGAATAAAGGGCATCATTTGCCTCCCGGAGGGTGCTTCGGCCCTTAAAGTTCAGCTGCTCGAGCGTTTAGGGGCCAAGATCCGTTTTCACGGATCGACTTGCGAAGTGACCGAAGCCTACGCCCGCCGGCAGGCAGAGGAAACCGGGCAAGTTTACATTTCCCCTTACAACGATCCGTTCGTGGTGGGCGGGCAGGGGACGGTTGGGCTTGAGATCATGGGCCGCCTGCCCCAGGTGGACTGCATCATGGCGTCGGTGGGCGGCGGCGGGCTGATCGCCGGCATCGCCGGGGCAGTAAAGGGGCAGCGTGGTGCAACCCGGATCGTGGGGTGCCTGCCTGCACGCTCACCGGTCATGGCCGTATCCGTTCGCGCGGGGCATATTCTGGACGTCCAGACCCGGGATACCCTCTCGGATGGCACGGCAGGCGGCATCGAAGCAGGTGCCATCACCTTCGATCCCTGCCGGACACTGGTCGACGACTGGGTGCTGGTGAACGAGGAGGAGATCCGCAGCGCCATGGTCCGCGTATTCGACAACCATCGGCTGGTCGTCGAAGGTGCGGCCGGGGTGACGGTGGCCGGTTTTCTCAAAATGGCGCCCCAACTGACCGGACAGACGGTCGCCCTGGTCGTCTGCGGCGGAAATATCGATACGGGATTGTTCAAAAAGCTGGTATGTCCATCGGGATTCATATCTTGAACCTAGAATTTGTGTTGCTTAGGTCAGAAAACAAAGGCCTACAGCGAGCAAATCACAATCGTCAAAAATCAAATGACAAATAAATTGCAATCTCCAAATTCAAAATTCCATAACTAATGATCTTGAACAAAGGACAGTCCAACAATCCATTTTGATAGTTTGAGATTTGATTATTGTAATTTTGGAATTTATTTGGAAGTTGGTGGTTGTAATTTGGTATTTATTCAGCTTGTGGGCCAGGTCACGGATAACCTGACGTTGCCGGACAGCCCGAAGTTCAGCGTAAATAGGTAAGCATCGAAACAACATGGGAATCAGAAGACGACTATACTACGCGGCGGCCATACTCATCGGGACCATGCTGGCGGGGAGCACGGGCTACTTCATCATCTTCGAGGGTAGGTCCAGCTACCTCGACTGCCTCTACATGACCGTCATATCCCTGACCACCGTGGGCTACGGCGAAGTGTTGGGAATTACCGGAAACCCCCGCGCCCAGATCTTTACCATGCTGCTGATTACCTTCGGTATGGGCATCATCCTTTACAGCATCAGCACCGTGACGGCCATGCTGATCGAAGGTGAATTGACCGGTATGCTCAGGAGAAGAAAAATGGAAAATAAGATCAAGGCCCTGTCCGGCCATTACATCGTCTGCGGCGGCGGGGAGACCGGTTTTCCCCTGGCGGTCGAACTGGTGACCAGCAAGGCCAGCGTGGTCCTGATCGAGCAGGAGTGTGACGTCATCGAGGCGTCCCGCCAAGTCAAGGGCCTTTACCATGTTCACGGCGATGCCACCGACGACAAGAACCTGATCGCCGCCGGCATCGAGCGGGCCACCGGCATCACCATCTGCCTGCCGTCGGACAACGACAACCTGTACATCACCATGACCGCCCGCATGCTCAACCCCACGGCGCGAATTATCAGCCGCATGACCAACAGCCGGCTCAAACCCAAGCTGCTCAAGGCCGGCGCCACCTCAGTGGTCTCCCCCAACGCCATCGGCGCGTTGCGTATGGCTTCCGAGATGATTCGGCCGGCGGCTGTGGAATTTATGGACAACATGCTCAGAAGCGAGCGGGGAGAGCTGCGCATCCACCAGATTGCCGTTACCGACGAATTCCCCGCTGGCGGGGAAGACGATCATGAAATCCGGTCTCAGAGACCAGTTCAACCTGCTGCTGCTGGGCGTAAGGCGGCAAAACGACGAGTTCGAATTCAGGCCTCAGTCATCCTTTGTCCTGGAAGCGGGGATGACCCTGATCGTCATGGGGGATATCGAGAATATCGACCGGGCCAGGGAAGCGCTGTGATCGTCGTTTCAACCCATGTCGATTCAGTGCGGCGACGTCCGCTGGCCAGCCTTTTTCGTCTCAGCCATAAACCGCCCGGCAATGCACACCGCGGCCATGGCGGCAACGGCCTCGATGAGCTCAGGCAGTGAGATCTGGCGGTTGAAGTCGCCCAGGTGCGGACCGCTGGGGATGAGAATATCCTTCTCTCCTCGGATCAATCCTTCCAATCGATCATCTGCATATCCCCGCGCCCTTAAGAAATCCAGAAAGGCGGCATCCGTCATCTGGGTTTGATCGACGCGGCGCAGTAGCTCCGTCATGTGGCGGTCCACGCCCATCTCCTCGACCATTCGCGGAACGAGCCGATCCAGGTCCACCGGCAGCGCCGGGGATGCCGATGTTCCGGTGAACCCGGCAAAGTAGCCTTCGAAGACGTCCAGGATCATGGCCTGTAATAGCCGCCGGTCAAAGAGGTCTCTCGCGTCAACCGGCTGACCGTCATCATCCAGCCCCGTCTTCGTTTTGTCCCGGCAGCGAAAATGGCTGCCGGCCACCAGCAGCAGGCTCAGGAAGTGGGTGCCGATATGCCGGTAAAGACTTTGGCTGCCGCCACAAAAGGTTTCCAGGTGTTCGAAGTCCCGCAGTCCGGACAGCCCGAAGTTGGGGAATGCGCAGGAATCCAGCCACTGGTCCAGCCGTCCCGAACGAAACCACTGGTAGCGTCCCTGATCTTCACGGCGAAGCCGCTGGGTGCGGTTGTGAAACAGCGGGATCGGCGCAGCGTGGATCACGCCGTTGGCCGCCAGCCAGCCCAGCAGGTAGGCGCTGCGGCCGAGTACCTCCCGTGCGGTGTTCCCATCGACCCGGCGATCATTGGGGTATACGAAATAGTCCCGGTGGGCGAGATAGGCAATGGCCAAACCATCGGGATGCCGCTGGAGGGTGCCGGGCGGCGCCGGCGGCATATGGGTGATTCGAAATATGCGCTGGTTTTGAACGACCAGGGGCTCGGGAATGTGGAACCGGCAGCCAGCGGCAAAATCCGGTTGCTTCAGCTGTTCCATCCAGTGGATCTCCCTGGCCAGACCCGCGGCCGTGTCACCGTGCCTGGCCAGCTTTACGACCAGCAGTCGGTTTTTTTCAGAGATTTCCACCACCAGGCTTCTGCCGATATACCGGGGGGTGCCGTTCTTGGTCAGTCCGTTGGATGAAAGCAGGTTCGACCAGCAGATGGTCGGATGGGACGACCCCCTGCCATTGACCAGCCGCGGCCCGACAATGCCGACCGGCAGGCTGCCCAGCGCTTCGGCCACACCGCGATGGGCGCTGCCTTTCGTCTTAAGAAGCAGGTCGTTCAAGCAGGTCAGCGCCTTCGTCCCCAGGCCGTTGCAGCCGGGTACGGTCGCCATGTCGGTCATCACCGAAGCTGCTTCGCGGAAGAGAAAATAGGCCTGCCGAACCCTGCCGAAGGCACCGGATTGCAGGAGCTGTTTCAGTGCAAAGAGGGTCTGCCCGTCGAGAACCCCCGGGTACTTTTTCGCCAGCCGGCGAAGATCGGCGACGGCATGGTACTTGGCGATGAAATCGAAGCAAGGATTGGTCAAGGCGGCTTCGGCCTGATTTTTCAAGGAGTGGGGGTAGGAAGCCATACGGATTGAATTAAACGATGAACGTCCACCATCAAACATCGAACGTCCAACGTTGAATGAAAAAACAGAATGACATGCTGAGTGGCTTCAAAATAGGGTTAAAAGTCAAATTGTTGTCTTTTTTCAAAGAATGAGAACGACTATCCGATATCGAACAAGGAAGCACAGAACGAGTAGAGAAAGTATTTTGCCCTTATCATCGTCGACATCGCGTAGCGATTCCTTCCTTCACCATTCGATGTTGGAGGTTCAGTGTTCGATGTTCGTCTTTTTCATTCCTCCATATCGCCTACAGGCCCAGCAGACCTGCGACCTCTGCCAGCGACCGGATGTGGTAATCGGCCGTCAGATCGGGGTTGCGATAGGCGACAAAGGCGACCCCTGCGGCCTTGGCCGCCATTTCGTCCACCTGGGAGTCGCCTACATAGACGACCTCATCGGCTGACACCGAAAAGTGGTCGACCACCTTGATCAGTGCTTCCGGGTGGGGTTTGGGATACTGAACGTCCAGCGCACAGACCACCAGGTCGAAGAGGTGGTCGATATGGTTTTCCGCCAGGACGCGGGCCATGGTGTCGGTGCGGTTGGTGGCGACCGCCGTTTTAAAGTGAGGGCGGAGCGTCTCCAGCAGCGGCACCAGCCCCGGCTCCATCTGCATGAACTTCAAAAAGGGCTGGTACCCCAGCTGTCTGCGGAAATCCTGGGCAGCCTTGCGGGTGGATTCGTCGCGGATCAGGTATGCCAGGGATTCATCGACGGTGTGCATGTGGGCATAGGCCAGCTGCTCAGGGGCCATGGCCGGCAGGTGGCAATGGTCCAGCACGCGGTTGTAGTAAGCCCGGTTGGCCTCCCGGGAATCAAACATGACGCCGTCACAGTCGAAGGCGACCACCTTTGTTCGTTGTGCGCGGCTATCCCTCACTGGCACTTTTTTTCGGTGGGGCGGGCACGGGTTGAGGCGCCGCCGACATGATCTGGCCATACACCGGAATGGTTATCGTGGGCTTGATGCTGCTGTCTGTGGTCAGTATGACCGTATCCGCATATCGCCCGGCGACCATTTTTTTATTTTCAATGGTCAAGATGTAACCGTCTCCATCGGCCTTGCTGAACTCCTGGACATCCACGGCGATATCGTTTCCGCTTCTGGCTTTTGCTTCGAGAATTTTGAATGGATAGGCCTTTTCGCGGGTAATGGTGATCGCCCGCTTAATGTCGGTTCCCGCCTGGCCAACCAGACGGGCATAGGCTGGATCCATGCGTGCAAAGTGCGATACCGTTCCGGTGATGTTCAATGTGACCCGTTGGTTGTCCGGGTCGTTGGTGAAGACCTCGATGTTCTTATTCAGCGTCCTGCCGCCGTATCCGCTGGTGTTGACCTTGATGCTGATGATTCCCTCGCCGCCGGCGGGGATCTGCCTCGGGTAGGAGGCGACCGAACACCCTCAGCCGGTTTTGACCTGGGTGATGGCCAGTGAACCGTCTCCGGTATTTTTTATTGCAAAGTCATGGGTGATCTGGGTGCCGTCCACCACCGGGTCGAATTCATATTTTATCTCAGGCAGCACAACACCGGGCTTTTGCATGGCGGCGACGGCGGATGGTCCCTGAGCGGTTGAATCCTTGCTGTCCGATGCTACGGTGGTGGCTGCCGCGGCCCATATCATCACGAGGGCTGAAGTGAATACAAGCATACGAAATTTCATGGGTTGCTCTCCTTGTTGGCGCATACGCGAATGCCTATCGCTTCTATGGTTGTTGGGCCAAAAGGTTATTTTTAAGCTTCGGCAGCGATCCTGTCAAGCTACATCAGAAAAAACGGGTCCACGTCGACGGAGACCTTGACCTGCCTGCCGGTGGGTGTGGCACGACGATCCAGTGTCAGATCATAGGCAAACCGATGAAGCAGGGTTGTGTCCGGGCTTTTGATCAAAATCTGCCAGCGGTGGTGGTTGGCAATGCGGGACAGCGGCGCTTCAAGGGGGCCCATCACTTGAACCTGTGCGTGATACGGTCCGTCCGCGGCCAGCAGTTTACGGCAGTTCTCCCCCAATGCCCTGGCATGGGCAGCGGCCTGCTTCGAATCTTTACCGGATATGCGCACGGCAATCATGCGGGAAAAGGGCGGATAACCCAGGTCTTTTCGAAAGCCGATCTCCTGATCGAAAAACGATTTGAAATCCTGGTTTTTCGCCGCGATGATGCTGAAATGGTCCGGATTGTAGGTCTGGAGAATCACCCGGCCGGGTTTATCGCCGCGACCTGCCCGGCCCGCCACCTGGGCCAGCAGTTGAAAGGTTCGCTCCCCGGCACGAAAGTCAGGAAAGTTCAGGGTCAGGTCGGCACAGACCACCCCTACCAGGGTGATGCCCGGAAAATCGTGCCCCTTGGCCACCATCTGGGTGCCGACCAGGATGTCGATCCGGCGGTGCTTCAAATCTTTCAGGAGGTTTACGATCGAGCCTTTTCGCGTCATGGTATCCCGGTCCATGCGCGCCACCCGCGCATCGGGAAACAATTGGGTCATCGCCTCCTGAATTTTTTCAGTTCCGACACCCAGCAGCCTGATTTTCTCGGATCCGCAGGACGGACAGGTGGACACGGCGGCTTTGGAAAACCCGCAGTAGTGGCAGCGAAAGGCATTGGCCCCTTTGTGAAGGGTCAGGGAAATATCGCAGTTTTTACATCGAATGGGCTGGCCGCAGTGCCCACAGATGGGAAAGGCGGAAAACCCCCGCCGGTTGAGAAAGATAAGGGCCTGGTTCCCGTCGTCCAGGGTTTTTTGGATTTCCTCCTGAAGCGGCGCGGTGATGTATCGGCGGACACCCCGGTCGTCGCGACTGTGTGCCAGATCCACGGTTTGGATGAGCGGCAGCGGCTGGCGGTTGACCCGTCGTTTGAGACCGGCGGCTTCATACTTACCCACGCTGACATTGTACCAGGACTGCACCGACGGTGTCGCCGACCCCAGGATGGCCAGGGCGTTGTGGTGACGGGCCCGGACCACGGCCAGGTCCCTGGCATTGTAGCTCAGACCGCCTTCCTGCTTGTAGGAGGTGTCGTGCTCTTCGTCGACGACGATCAGGCCGACATCGCCAAAGGGGGCGAAGATGCATGACCGGGCGCCAATGGCAATGGCTGCGTCGGCGTTGGCAATGCGAAGCCACTGGTCGTAGCGCTCGCCCTGGGACAGGCCGCTGTGCAGGACCGCCACCGTTTCTCCGAAGCGTGCACGAAAGCGGCGCTCGGTCTGAGAGATAAGGGCGATCTCCGGCACCAGCACCAGCACCCGAAGCCCCTTGTCCAGGGCGGCCTGTGTCAGTCGAAGGTAGACTTCGGTTTTCCCGCTGCCGGTGACGCCGGCCAGCAGGACTGTTTTGAATCCCTGCCCCAGCAGCGGTGCCGTGGCATTTACCGCTTCGGCCTGCTCGGCGGTGAGCCGGGGCGGGATGTCCGGTTCGATGGGGTCGCCGAACGGGTCCCGGTAGACCCTTTTCTCGTAAACGGTGACCTGCCCGGCCTTCTGCATGGCCCGGACCAGTGCCGGGGCGGTGGCAACCCGTGTTTTCAGTTCCGGAATCGTCAGGTCGCCTTCGGTTGCCAATGCGTTCCGGATGATTTCGCGCTGCACAGACAACCGGCCGGAAGCGGACGTGGTATGACTTGCCGTCACCCACCGGACGGTTTTTGGCCGGATCTGACGTGACTTGATCTGCCGATCCACCTGAATCCACCCCCGCTGGCGCATCTGGTGGATCAGCGCCCATGAGACGGGTTGTTCGAGCTCTTTTTGCAATTGTTTGATGTCGGCCGGCCGTTTTGCCAGCACCGACAGGATCATTCCTTCAAGGGGCGACAGGGGCGAGGATGTCGCGGCTGCCGCACCGGCTTGGCTGATGGTCAGGATGGCGATGTCGGCAAGATTCAGCCCGGCCGGCAGGGCGGTCTGAATTACCTGCCCCAACGGGTGCATGTAGTAGGCGGCAATCCACTCGAAAAACGGGAGCATGCTTTCCGGAAAAAGAGGCGTCTCGTCGAGCACATCCAGGATATGCTTGATCACCACCGCGTCAATCTTGTCGATTGGCTCCCGTGCCGGGCCGATCAGGTAACCGGTGACCGTTCGTCTGCCGAAGGGCACCAATACACGCTTTCCCGGACAGGCCTGGGGGGCCAGATGCGCCGGAACGCTGTAGCAGAACGTGTCGTGGACCGGCAGGGCCACGGCTACCGAAACGATATGCGGGCGATCGATCAATTGATTTTTCTTGACGGGTGTCACGGCATCTTTTAGGTATTCATTTCATTGTGTTGCGAGAAGCTGCCCTCAACGGCAAATTGTAGATTCGGCGCATTATAGACCCGGAAAGATACGCTTTCAACCATATCATGCGTTGCATGTCTTCCCGATACCTGCTAATATCATTAAATTCGACGGTTTATCCGTTTGCCGCAAATGAGCGGAGGCATTCATAAAAAACAAAAGGAGGTAACGGTATGAACGGGATCCTGAAACGCGTGATCGTCCTGCTGACCGTGATGGCATTGGTTGCGGCTCCCTGCATGACCTGTTTTGCCGAGGGGCTTGAACAGGATGATGATATCATCGCCGGGAAAATGGTTGGTGATGCCTTGGTTGTCAGACCGCTGGGACTTTGCGCCACGGTAATCGGCGGCGTGGTTTTTATCGTATCCCTGCCGTTCTCGGCTCTGGGCGGCAACACGCAGCCCGCCTTTGACTATCTGCTGGCCGATCCTTTCAAGTTTACCTTCAGCAGACCGCTGGGTGACTTCTAGTCATCCATTGCTATCCACTCGTAAAAAAAGCCCGGTGATCCAATCACCGGGCTGAAAAAGGAGCCAGTGTGCCCGTACATCTCGTCGAACACCCGCTGATCAGACACAAAATCGGCCTCATGCGTGGGCATGACGTGTCAACGAAAAATTTCAGGGAACTGGCCAATGAACTGGCCACGCTGCTCACCTACGAGGCCACCAAAGACCTTGAGACCGAGACCATGACCATCCAGGGATGGGCGGGCGAGGTGGTGGTTGAAAATATCAAGGGCAAGAAGATCACCGTGGTTCCGATCCTTCGCGCGGGGCTGGGGATGATGGACGGGGTGCTCAACCTGATCCCCTCGGCCAGGGTCAGCGTGGTGGGGTTGTATCGCAACGAAGAGACATTGGAGCCGGTGCGCTACTATGTCAAAATGACCAGCAACATGGAAGAGCGGATTGCCTTGATCCTGGACCCCATGCTGGCCACGGGCGGCACCCTGGTGGCCACCATTGACCTGTTGAAAGAATCCGGCTGCAAGCAGATCCGGGGGCTGTTTCTGGTCGCCGCACCCGAGGGGCTCAAACGGTTGGAGAAGACCCATCCCGATGTGGATATTTACTTGGCGGCCATCGATGAAAAGCTCAACGACATCGGTTATATTATACCCGGCCTGGGCGATGCGGGGGACAAAATCTTCGGAACCAAGTGAGACAGGATCGTAAAAAGCTGGCTGTGGCCTCCGATCTGGGCAACGTCCGCTTTGCTTCCAAGCTGATTTCTTCTTTGGGAAACCGCTGGATGGCCTCGAAAAAGGCAGGGAAGACACGCCCGTTTGCCAAGCGGGTGTTTTTTTATCCCCATGGACCCAGGGTTTTTTGTTTGTCATGATGGGGTGGGTCTTTCAGCGAAAGAGGAACCGATAGAGCCAGCGTTGGATCCGACGGCCATAGGGCGGCCAGGCCAGGCGCGTGCTGTTGATTCGTCCCCGCTCGAATACCGGTCGCGCCTTGGAAAAGGTCAGAAATCCGGTCTTGCCGTGATACGCGCCCATACCTGACTGCCCGATCCCGCCGAAGGGCAGGTCGTCCTGGGCCACGTGGGCAAGGGTGTCGTTGATGCACACCCCCCCGGATCGTGTCTGGTCGAGAACCCGCTGGGCGCGTTTTCTGTTTTCGTCAAAGTAATACAGGGCGAGCGGCCGGGGCCGGCCGTTGACATAATCGACGGCCTCGGACAGCTGCCGGTAGGTGACGACGGGAAGAATGGGGCCGAATATCTCCTCTTGCATGACAGTCATGTCCTGGGTGGGTTGCAGGACCAACCACACCGGCATTTTACCCGTATCTGAAAACCCATCCGCCGATGGGTTGATTTGCACGACACGCCCGCCTTTTTGCCTTGCATCTGACAGGTAGCCAGAAAGCCGTTTGAACTGCCGCTGGTTCACAATGGCCGTGTAGTCCGGGTTGGCTGCCATGGTGGGATACAGGCGGGCGACGGCTGCGGAAAACGCCTTTACAAACGCATCCAGACGGTTCTCCGGGCAGAGCAGATAATCCGGAGCGATGCAGGTTTGCCCGGCATTGAAGCACTTGCCGAAGGCGATCCGCTCGGCAGCGGTGTCAATGGGGTAGCCCGGCGCCACCAGCGCCGGGGATTTCCCCCCCAATTCAAGGGTGACGGGGGTCAGATTGGCGGCCGCCGCGCGCATGACGCGGCGACCGACAGCGGTGGACCCGGTGAAGAGCAAGTGGTCGAAATCCAGCCTAGAAAACGCCTCGGCAACATCGGCATCCCCGGTGACCACGGCTACATGATCGTCGGCGAAGCGTCCGGCAAGCATTTCTCGAAGGACCTGCGTGGTGTTGGGGGTGTATTCGCTGGTTTTGATCATGACCCGGTTGCCGGCTGCCAGGGCACCGGTCAGCGGTCCGATGGTCAGGTAGACGGGGTAGTTCCACGGGGAGATGACGCCGATCACGCCCAGTGGCTGGTAGAGCACCCGCGCCCGTGCCGGTTGAAATATCAGCCCGACTCGGCGCCGGTCGGGCCGCATCCAGCGGTTCACGTGATCGGCTGCATACCGGATACCTTCGAGGCTGGGAAAGATTTCCGCCAACAGGGTTTCGTCGCGGCTGCGTCCGTGGAAATCCACGTCAACGGCCTCGGCGAGGCGGTGCCGGAATGCCTTCAGGGCTGCGGCCAGTTGCCTGAGGTGCCCTTTGCGCCGGCCGGCCGAAGGCATCGGATTCATTTGAAAGGCGGCGCGCTGGCGGTTGAGCAGCTGCTGCTCGGCGGGGTCCCGGTTGTCTGAAGGGTCTGGTTGCATGGGTTGGTATTGCTCCTGATAGACGTTGATCGATGCCTTACCCTAACCATCATTTATCCGTTCGAAACCGCCAGTTCTGAAAAAACTTGTCATCGCGTTCTGTGCAACGTATTGTGCGCCGATCGTTTTTCGACGGTCGATGAATGGTTTTCGGGAAACGGCCTCTCGCCGTAAGGCCGGGATTCATGAACACATCTTTTGTTACCACGCTGCGCGTATTCGTGCCATTTGCGGCCGGATATTTTCTCTCTTACCTGTACCGGGTGGTCAATGCCGTCATCGCACCGAATCTGGTGGGCGATCTGGGTATCGGCCCCTCGGCCCTGGGTTTGCTGACCGCCACCTATTTCATTGCTTTTGCGTCATCGCAATTGCCGCTGGGGGTGCTGCTGGATCGCTTCGGTCCCCGGCGAATGGAAGCTTTTCTGCTGCTTTTCGCCGGGTTGGGGGCGTATCTTTTTTCGCGGTCCGAGTCGTTGACCGGCCTTGTGGTGGCCCGGGCCTTTATCGGTTTCGGGGTTTCGGCCTGTCTCATGGCGGCCTTTAAAGCCTACACCCTGTGGTTTGCCAAAGAACGCTGGCCCCTGGTAAACGGATTCCAAATGGCTGCCGGCGGCCTCGGTGCCCTGGCGGCGACGGCACCAGTGGAGGCGGCGCTGCAAACCACCGACTGGCGCGGCGTATTCATGGTGTTGGCAGCGCTCACCCTGCTGGTGGCCGTGGCTGTATACACGGTGGTTCCTGAAAAGCCGGCCGGTGGGGCCGGCGAAAGCTTCAACCACCAGTTGCAGGGCGTCAAGACCGTATTTACCAGCCTTGAATTCTGGCGCGCGGCACCGTTAACCACCTTGTCCCAGGCGTCCTTTCTTTCCATACAAGGCCTCTGGGCCGGGCCCTGGCTCAAGGATGTGGCCGGGCTGGATCGCACGGCGGTGGCCAATGTGCTGCTTTGGATTGCCGTCGCCATGATCGCGGGATTCATCCTGTTGGGGTCGCTGGCCGAGCGATTGAGCCGTTCAGGCATCGGCGTGCTTACGACGGCGGTGACAGGGATGGGTCTGTTCATGGCCGTGCAGGCGCTGGTTCTGGCGGGGCCGGTGCGCTGGGCCCTGCCCATATGGGTGCTGTTCGGCTTTTTCGGTACGTCGGGCATCATTGCCTATGCAGCCTTATCCCAGCGATTTCCGGTGCAGTTGTCCGGCCGGGTCACCACCGCCGTCAATCTGCTGGTGTTTATCGCCGCCTTCTTGGGTCAGTGGGCCATCGGTGCCATCATCGGCCGGTGGCCGGTCGGTACGGACGGAAAATACGCCCTGGCGGGCTATCAGAGCGGTTTTTCAGCCATGTTGGCCATTCAGGCGATGACCCTGCTCTGGTTTTTCATGGCCAGTCGGATGATCAGGAAACGCAAAAAAAGCAATGCCGTCAATCGATATGAACAACGCAAGGGGACGCCTGCATGAAAATATATACCGGTACGGGAGATAGGGGTAAAACCAGCCTTTTCAGCGGAGAGCGAGTGTCGAAGAGCAGCCCGCGACTCGAGGCCTATGGCGATCTGGACGAACTGAATTCCGTGATCGGCGCGGTTGCGTCGGCACTGGATGGGGAATCATCCGGGCTGAAGGATGAACTCCAGGCCATACAGGCGCTGCTGCTGGAATCCGGTGCATGGCTGGCGACCACTCCCGGTGCCGAATCGACACGCTTTTTAAAACCGTTTACGAGCCACCCCGCTGATATGGTGGAAGCTGCTATCGACCGCATGAACGCCGCCCTGCCCGAACTGAAGCATTTCATTCTGCCCGGGGGCCACCTCTCGGCATCGCTGGCGCATATGGCCCGCACTGTCTGCCGGCGAACGGAAAGACGGGTCATCGAACTGGTTGACCATGAGGATGGTGAATCGGGTCCAACCGAAACCATGCAGCATATCCTCGTATTCCTCAACCGGCTTTCCGATTATCTTTTCGTACTCGCCCGATGGTGCAATCATCAGCATGGGCAGGGGGACGTTCAGTGGAACGGGTAAGTGGCATGCCTCGCCATCGCGCAAGCCTGGTGGGCCGGCATTGGCTGGCCCCTGGCATCCTTGAAATACGGCTGGCCCGACCGGAGGGGGTCACCTTCATTCCCGGCCAGTTTCTGCGCTTTGTAATGGACGGCTACGCGCGGGACTACACCATGGTTTCCGCCCCGGATGCAGAGACGCTCGATTTTTGCATCGCCACGGTGGACGGGGGGCGGTTTTCCAGTGACATCCAACGGGCCGACAGCCATGCCACATTTCAGTTGACCGGGCCCCACGGTCACTTCGTGTTCCAGGGCCAGGCGAATCCGGCGGTGTTCGTGGCCACGGGAACCGGCGTCGCCCCCTTTGTATCCTTTTGCCGGAGCGGCGTGGATGCCGGCCTCCTGCTTCATGGCGTGGGCACACCTGACCGGCTGATCTACCGGGACATTCTGCAATCTGGGTTGCGAGGCTATGTGCCCTGCATCAGCCGGCGTTTCGATAAAAGGGACCGTCCGGACAACGCCTTTGCGGGCCGTGTCACCCATTACCTGGAGCAACAGCTGACACCGGGCACCTATGACTTTTACCTGTGCGGTCGGGGGGCCATGATCCGGGATGTCACGGCAGTGATAGACCGGCAGTTCGGCGATTCGCGGTTGTTCATCGAGACCTACGACTGATTACACCGGCTGGAAAACCATCCGCTTTTCGCTGTTGTCGTAGCGCACCATTTTGGCGCTGAGCGTGCGTTCTTCGCCAAAGATGTTGACCAACCGCATACCTCCGGCCACCTCCTCGATGAGGTCCACATTTTCCAGCACTTTTTCTTCGACCCCGTTCTTTAGGACAAAGACATTGACGTCGCACATGAGCTTTCTCCTTGATGCGTGTGTCATTTCCACGCAGGACCTGTCGGACGGCTTCCAGCCGCGATAAAATTGCCCGAAACACAACGGTGGACAATTCGGTGGCCAAATGCAACCCCCCGGTCCTTTGCGGTGGACGGTGAAATGTGGTTGATAATAACCACGAAATCGCTATAGTGCTCACGTTCGGCATAGACCGATCCTATCGCATTCATGCCCTCTATTAAAGGTCTTGGTTCCATGTTCAAACTGGCCGCCAAAGAAGCGCTCATCCTGATCGGCACCGCCGTGTCCGTGGCGCTTGCCGTCTATGCGATCAGGCCCGACAGGATGGCGATCTTTCCTGCGGCGGTAAACCCAGACGCCGTGCAGGGGTCACCGACCGAAAGCGGTTTTTCTGAAATTTCCCTCGCGGAGGCCGTGCGCCTATACCGGGAAAAAAGTGCCATTTTTGCCGACGCGCGGCATGCCGCCGATTACGCTGCGGGACATATCAAAGGGGCCGTCAATCTTTATACGGCGGATCAGGAGATCTGGCTGCCCGGATTCCTGGCTGCCACCGATCCCACTGCCGTGATCATTGCCTATTGCGATGGGGAGAACTGCCACTTGGCCCCGGCGCTTGCTGAACTGCTTTTTTTCAACGGGTTCGACAAGGTCCGCTATCTTAAAAACGGGTGGACCCGTTGGCGTGACGGCGGCTTTCCGGTGCAGCCCTGAGTCTTTCACCCCCCGAGTTGGCGTGATCATACCGTGACTGTCGATAACAAAGCGTCGGCCGACATCGGCTATCGATTGCTGGGACAGCAGGGCTTACCCCTCTGGCCGATTCAAGGTGGTGGGCCTTCTTCAATATACCTGAACCGCGATAGCGAGCGCATTTCCTGCCGCTTGCTGCGGGTTTGGTGAGCGATCCAATTGTCGTCCCCCTCATCATTCGCCGACGTTACTGCCGATACGGATCCGCGGTGATGCCATAGCGGCGCATGATCTGCTGCAGGGCCTGGCGCTCCAGCCCGCAGGATTTGGCCGCCTGGGTGACATTTCCCTGGCTCAAGGTAAGCACGTGCCCGATATAAGCGGCGTTGAAGGCACGCAGATTGTTCTCTTTGGCCGCTTTGTAGGGCAGGTCCAGCGAGGGCGTGATTTCCGCGATGGCCCCGGGTGCAGGCTTTCTCCCGATGCCTACGTCCTTGGGCGTAATTTCGTCGGTAGCGGAGAAGAGAATCCCCTGCATGATCATGTTTTCCATTTCACGCACATTGCCATCCCAGCGGCGGCCGACAAAAACGTCCATCAATTCCGGTGAAAAATGCTTCAGGGACTTGTTCAGCTTGCTGCAGTGCTTTTCCAGCAGGTGGTTGGCGATCAGCGGGATGTCCTCCGGGCGTTCGCGGAGCGGCGGCAATTTGATGGGCAGGACGTTGAGGCGGTAGAAAAAATCCTCTCGGAACTCACCGGATTTGATTTTTTCAGCCAACGGCTGGTTGGTGGAAGCGATGATTCTTACATCCACCAGGATAGGCCGGGCGTCACCCAGGGATTTGATCTCCTTTTCCTGCAGCACCCGCAGCAGTTTGGTCTGGATGGTGGGCGTGATGTCGCCGATTTCATCCAGGAAAATCGTACCGGTATGGGCCTCCTGAAACAGGCCCTTCTTGTCTCGGGTGGCATGGGTGAACGCACCTTTTTTATAGCCGAACAGTTCGCTTTCCAGTATCTGCTCCGGAACGGAGGGACAATTCACGGCGATAAAGGGGCGCTTGCTGCGATTGCTCAAGGCGTGGACCGCCCGTGCGGCCAGGTCCTTGCCCGTTCCCGATTCGCCGGTGATCAATACGGTGAGTTCGTTTTTGGCAACCATCTGGATGGTTTCATACACCCGCTGCATCTTGGGACTCTTGCCCACCAGTTCCTGAAACATCTCCGTAGAGCGGCACTCGTGGTGCAATCTCAAGTTCTCTTTGAGCAGACGACTTCGTTCGAAGGCCTTTTCCAAACGCATGACCAGTGCATCGTGATCGAATGGCTTGGTGACGAAATCATAGGCACCCCGTTTCATGGCCTCCACGGCCATCTCGATATGCCCGTATGCGGTCATCATCACCACCGTCACCTCATCGCCGCGGCCGGCTTTAACCTGTTCCAGGACCTCGAGTCCGCTGATGCCCGGCATTTTGATGTCTGCCAGAACCAGGTCATAGTCGCTTGCATGCAGCATTTCCAGGGCCGCTTCCCCCGAGGAAGCGGTGTCTACCTGACAACCCAGCTCGGGCTCCAGACTGCGTTTCAGCAGGGTGAGCATGTCCGGTTCGTCGTCAACGATAAGTAGATTCTGTACCATGGGTTATCTCCCTGAAAGGGGGGATGAGACGGGCAGGGACAGCGTAAAGGCAGCGCCCTGGCCGAGCTCACTTTTTACGGTAATGTTGCCGCCGTGCCCCTTAACAATGCCGTAGCTGACCGAAAGCCCGAGGCCGGTGCCTTCTCCGGTGGGTTTGGTGGTGAAAAAGGGGTCGAAGATCCGCAGCAGGTTCTCTTTTTCAATGCCGTGCCCGGTATCCGCCACCTCCACCGTGATGCGACTGGCGGATTCATTGAGTCCGGTGGTAATGGTTATGGTGCCTTTCCGCTCCACCGCATGGATGGCATTCATCAAGAGGTTGATGAGCACCTGTTTGATCTTTTTTTCATCCATCAACGACGGAGGGAGATCGGGTGCGAAAACGGTTTCGATCTGGATATTTTCAAGATTGCTGTGGTGACGAACGAAACCGATGACATCGTCAATCACGGCATGGATGTCCAGGTACGCTTTTTGGGGGCTGGACGTCCGCGCAAAATTGAGCAGGTCTTCCACGATGGCCTTGCAGGATTTTACATGTTTCTCAATCGTTTTCAGGTCGTTAAAGCGGTCGGAACGAGGTTCTTCACCCCGCAGCAGGAGTTGGGTGTAGCCTAAAATGATGCCCAAGGGATTGTTGATTTCGTGGGCGATCCCGGAGGAGAGTTCGCCGATGGAGGCCAACTTGTCGGCCTGGGCCATCTGTTTCTGCATCAGTCGGCGCTGCTCGATGTCCTTGATCAGAAAATGAATGGTTTCACCCTCATCGGCGTGGCTTTTGGCCAGGCTGCCGGAAAGCAGCATCCGACGCCTGGAGCCGTCTTTCAGGACCAGGTCGAACTCTTCGCTCGAGATAAATCCGCGGGCCTCGATTTGTCGACTGATCGTCTCCCAGTCGGCCGGACCGGACAGGAACTCCTGGAAAGCGATCCCCTCGATCCTGGTCTGACTGTCGGCTGAGTTGAGGCCGACCATGCTCCTGCCTGCCGGGTTGAGGTTGACGATTTGACCATCTTTGCGTGTCACCAGGATCATATCTTTGGAAACTTCGAAGATCCGCCGGTATTTCTGCTCCGAAATGACCAGGGCCTCGGTGCGTTTCTCCACCAGTTGCTCCAGGTTCTGATTGAGGTAGAGCAATTCTTCGTGGGCATTTTGCAGGGCCTGTCGGTCCCTCAAAATAGTACCGTAAATCGTCCATGTCCGTTCGAAAAAGAGGGTCACCGATCCCACCATGATAAAGGTAAAGGTGTTGATGGCACCGGAAAAAGGCTGTATGGCGACCCACAGGTCCGGCTGATTGGCCAGCAGGAAAATCTGTTTGAGCAGGTGGCCGGCGGAGCGGGAGATGGCAAAGACGAAAAGCGAAAAGCATACCCACAACAGGTAGGTGATGATGATGTTGTTGGGGTCTTTTTTTTTGAGACGAAGGCACAGCCCGAAACTCAAGAATGCGAAGACAATCATCAGGATGGATCCGACCACATCCACGAACCAGATGGGAATCAAGGAGACCTTCATCACCGGACACCCTTGTCGGATTCGACCGGATCCACCTCTTTCAGCATGTGGCGCAACCCCAGCATCAGGAAGATCATTGCCGGCACACACAGCAGGTGATCCAGTCTTGCCAGGTAGTAGACGGCCGACAGCCATGTGCGGTCGCCGACGGCCGCGACCCGGATCTGCCAGCCGCCCAGATTGTCCACCCTGACCGCCTGGATCTGTTCATCCAGGAAGTGCACCAGGAATGTGTCCACATTCCAGAGAATGAAGAACAGGGCGGCATACTGGATGTAGCGCCATCCGGGGGCTTTCACGAGCCCCGCCTGCCTGAGCCAGTAGATGAGGAGCATCATCGAAAAGAGGAAGAACAGATGGGCGAACTGGTGGACCCACACCCCTTCGATGCCCGCATGGCCCTGGGTGGCCAGGGACGGGGTGCTTGAAAACAACGTGACGCAGAAACACCAGCATGCCGCTGCATAAGGTAAGACATTGCCTGTGATCTTTCGGATCATGCTCATTTTTATATGCTTCACACTCTTGATAGAACAGTGTTGAGATTGACAGGCCGTCAACCCCTTCCCCTTGCGCCTCGAATGCCCGATGGAGGTGTGTCAGCACTTTTTAGTGCGTTGATGGCTGGATTTGTCGGCGGCATCCAGCATTTTCTGCACGCCTTTGAAATAGGGCAGATAGGGCCTCATGTATTTGAACAGGATGCGGGTGAGAATGTACATGGGTATGAACGTGAACATATAGCCGACACCGCCTTCGAACAGCAGGGAGAGAGGGGGCGCCACCGGAAAATCAACGTCGGCGAAGCGGGTGCCCAGCCACCCCATGGCAAGGGGGAGCGGCCACAGAATGCCGGCGCTGTATGCCACCATGGTGAAAAAGCCCTTGCCCCAGATATCGGTGGCCTCCTTGTTCAATGCCTTGTAGCTCACTTTGTCGCCGGCCTGGTAGGCAGCCATGGACAAGCGTTCTTTTTCCACCATTTCCGCCGTTATCCGATCCACGTAGGGCTTGTTGAATTTGAGCGCCAGGGAGACGGAAAGTTCACCGACGATGACACACAGGAAAGAGAGGCTGAAGGTCCCGATCAGAAAATTGGCGATAGGAAGGTCGGTCATCCGATAAAAAAAGATCAGGAAGCGATCCACATTGACATAGATGTTGTGAAATAGGTTTTCCATGGCCACGTTGGCGAACAGCAACGATCGGGTGCGGTGAAATCGCTGATGGGCGATTGGCGACATGGCCGGTGCCGTCCGAAAACCCGGCACCGGTCATGTCGTTATGAACAAAAATCAACTGCAGTCTCCTACAGCATCTGGATGCCGAAGAAACCTCGCAGGGTATAGCGCAACCCAATGTAAAGCGCCAGGACGATGAAGATGCCCTTGAGGACCTTTTCGGGGATGTACTTGCCGGTTCTGGGTCCGATCATGGATCCGATGAAGATACCGATCAATTCCACACCGATCAGTGACCAGTGTACGACCACACCTTTGAGGACCATGAAGTTGAAAATGGCGAAAATCATGCCGATCAACACCGACAGGGCGGACGTGCCAGCGACGACGAACATGGGCAGGCCGACCACGCTGGTGAGGAAGGGCACATACAGGAATCCACCGCCGATGCCCAGGAACGAAGCCAGCGCCGAAATGAAGAAACCGCCTGCCAGCGCCCACAACGGACTGAAAGTAAAGGTCTGACCGAAAAAGGAGATTTCGGTTTCGGCCAGGCTCCATTTGGACGTCTTGACGCCCTGGTCCTCAATGGCGACCTTTGATTTGGCCGCATCCTCAAAGGCTTTGGCCGCTGCTTTGGCCGCTTTCTTGGTTGCCTGGCCTTTGGGCGTCATTTCATAGACCATGAATCCGCCGATGATGAAGACCACCAGGCCGAAGTAGCCCTGGTACTGGGAGAAACTGATCTTTCCGGCGCTGGTGTAGACCACCAGCAGGGTGGCCAGCAGGGCGCCGATACCCAGGAAGATGCCCAGGGAGGCAACCAAGCGTTTCTGTTTCCAGTAGTTGAAGCTGGAGACCAGGGCGGAGGTGCCCACCAGCCACTGGTTGGATACCCGGATACTGTCGGTGATGGTCTTGTTCAAACCGGGGGCGGTTTCCTTGAAGGTCTTGGCGTATGAACCCAGGCCATAGATGGTCATGTGACCGACACCGGCCATGATGCCACCGAAGGCCCCGACCGTCGAAAAGATCCAGCCCACCCAGATGGCCCATAAAAAGCCGATGATTGGGTTGAGTTGGGGTGCACCGGGAATCCCCAGATAACCGGGTGCGGCGTTGGGGTCGATCTGACCCTTTTCGGTTCCTTGGGGCGCTTTGGCGATGGCCTCTTCCAGGCTGGCAGCAACGGCATTGCCGGTAGTCAAGAAAACCGGCACGGCCACGATGGAAAAGATCGTCAGCAGCACCATGAGCAACGTTACATTCTTATTCATAATTCTCCTCCAGGATGTTGATTGTACTGGCCAAAACGCTTGCCGGCCATTCTCCATTGTCACGAAAAACCAAAAAACTTAAAAAAAACATTATGTTATGATTTGCCGTCATCACCCCCTGACTATTAACATAAAATGACTGCCCGGTACTGAGCAAGTTGCGTGCCACCGGGGGACAATTGGAGATGATCCGAATTTCTTCAAAAAATATAATGATACCGGAAGGATAGCAGCTTCCGTACCTGACGATTGGCCGCCTGTCATCCGCTTCGTCGGATAGGTACATCTCTTTATGTGCAATAAAAAAACCGCAGTTGTTATATTCTTTTGAAAAAACAGCATTTAACAAAACCAGTCAAAGTGCAATATTAATATTTCACTGCATTAAGAAAAATGCACTCCGGTGGCCCAACCCTTCTCATGCCAACCAATAATGCCCAAAGCCGAATGGGTGCCAGAAGATAAGAAGCTGAAATGACGCTATATTGCGTGTTAGGTAGGATTTTGGGGAGGCTGCAGCGACAGTATAGATATGGTATGCTTATTGCTTTGTGAAGCAAAAGCCAATACTATGATCAGCAGCTGTCAACACCGCCTGGCGGTTCACTATGTCGGAGGAAACCAATGGAAAAAGAAGTTTACAGTCTCTGTTTTATGTGTTCGGTCCGATGTCCCATCAAGGTCAAGGTCAAGGACGGGCAGGTGACGTGGATCGAAGGGAATCCGCACGTGGCTGGCATGGAGGGCAGTCTGTGCCCCCGTGGCGCCGCGGGGACGTCACTGCTTTACGACCGCCAGCGGGTGCAGAGCCCGATGATCCGGGTCGGCGACCGCGGTTCGGGAAACTGGCGCAAGGCCAGCTGGGACGAGGCCTTGGACTACGTGGGGGACAAGCTCAAAACGATCATTGACCAGTACGGCGGCCACAGCGTTGTCCTGGGTGAACGGACCCAATTGGCCACCCATGTGAGCAAAACCTTTTTAAAGGCCATCGGCTCCCCCAACCATTTTACCCATGACGCCCTGTGCAAGGGATCGGTCAACACGGCCTGCCGCTCACTTTTCGGATACACCGACGGGCAGATCGGCGTCGATTACCGCAACACCCGGCACATCGTGCTCTATGGCCGCAATATCTTCGAGGCCATTTCGGTCAAGGAGGTCAACAACCTCATGGCCGCCATGGAAGATGGGGCCAAGATGACCTACATCGACCCCCGCGTCTCGGTCACCGCCACCAAGGCGCATCGCTACTGGATGATCCGCCCGGGTACCGACCTGGCCCTTAATTACGCCCTGATGCATGTCATCCTGGACGAACGGCTTTACGATGCCGCATTTGTCGACCGATGGGTGCATGGCCTGGCCGAGCTGCAGGATTTCGTCGCACCGTACACGCCCCAGTGGGCGGAAACCGAGACCGGCATTCCTGCTGCGGAAATCGTCGCCTTTGCCCGGGAATTGGCCAAGGACCGTCCGGCGGTGGCTTTCCATTACGGCTATCGCGGTGCCAGCCACACCAACGAGATTTACTTCAGACGATCCATCCTCATGCTCAACGCCCTGATGGGCGCCGTTGAGACCAAGGGGGGGATCTTCTTTAAAAAAGGTCCTGGGGAAGCGGGCGGCAAGGCGGCGCGCAAACTGGTGGACCAGGATTTCCCGACAATCGAAGTGCCGCGTTTCGACAAGGCCGGTACGGCCGATTTTCCGCTGCCGGATCCGGCCCACGGGGTTCCCCATCGACTGCCCCATGCCATCATGAATGCCGATCCCTATCCGATCAAGGCCTTGTTCAACTTCCGCTTCGAGCCGCTTATGTCCATCGCCGACACGGAATTGACCCGCAAGGCCTTAGCGCAGCTGGATCTCATCGTCACTATTGACATCAACTACAGCGATATCGCCTGGTACAGCGACGTCATCTTGCCCGAATCCACCTACCTGGAGCGCACCGACTGCATCCAGCAGGCCAACGGCCTGAAACCCCAGATGTTCCTGCGCCGGCAGGCGGTGACCCCGAGATACGACACGCGGGACGGGGCCATGATCCTCAAGCAGATCGCCGACCGCATCGGCACCGGCGACTATTTCCCCTATGGAAACATGGATGAACTGGTGCGCTGGCAGCTGGAGGGTACCGGATTCAGCATGGAAGACTTTGACGCCAAAGGGTTCGTGGCCTATGGGAAAAAGCAGATTTTCTGGGACCGGATGGAAGGCCTCAAACTCAAGACCCCGTCCAAGAAGATCGAATTCAAGTCCTCGCTTCTGGAGGACGCGGGCTTTGAATCCTTCCCGGCTTATGAACCGATGCCGTCGGCGGAGCCGGGCAAGTTCCGGCTGGTTACCGGCCGTAATGCCCTGCATACGCACATTTCTACGCAGAATGTAGAATACCTCAACGAGCTGTGCGGGGAGAATGTGCTTTGGATAAATGCCAAAAAGGCGGCCGAACTGGGCATCGCCGACCGGGCCATGGTGGAGATTGCTTCCAGCCGCCACAGGGGCAAGATGCGCGCGTATGTCACCGACCTGATCCACCCGGAGTGTGTCTTCCTGCTGCATGGGTTCGGTCATCAGGCCAAGCGGGCCGAGCGGTCCTATAACCGGGGCGTCAGCGATGCGGCCCTGCAGGAGAACCTCTACGACAAGGTGGGCGGAAGCCCCGCCTATCACGATACTTTCGTCAATGTGAAGGCCGCCTGATCATTCAGACACTGATAGGTCGCCATGGTTTCTTAAGGCAATTAATGGGATGCGAGGATTATGAGCCAATACTATCTGTTTCAGGATACCAAAAAGTGCATCGGATGCCATGCCTGTGAAGTGCAGTGCAAGGCCAACAAGAATCTTCCGGTCGGCCCCCGGCTGTGCCAGATCATTCAGGTCGGTCCGAAGATGATCGGCGGGCTTCCACGGGCCGCGTATATTTTTATGCCCTGTTTCCATTGTGAAAATCCCTGGTGTGTGGCTGCCTGCCCCACCGGTGCCATGCAGCAGCGCAGCAGCGACGGCATCGTTTTTGTGGACCACAACCTGTGCGTGGGCTGCAAGACCTGCATCTCCGCCTGCCCATGGGGAGCGCCCCAGTGGAATCCGGAAACCGGCAAAGTGGTCAAGTGCGACTATTGCAAGGATCGCGTGGACCAGGGGTTGAATCCCGCCTGCGTGACCACTTGTACGACCCACTGCTTGAAGTTCGGCAAGGTGGAAGATATGACCCAGATCCGCCGGGATCGCCACGCCCAGGCCATCGCTTCGCTGGAGCACTGTGCATTCTGAAACAAGGGGTCATTCATGTCTGTAAGCCAGTGTCCAGTCACGGAAAGCATTCTTTTTATCGATGATGTCATCGGCAAGGGCGGGTTGACGCACCCGAAAAGCCGACGCATCGCCGAAGAAATTCACAGCCTTCTGGACGACGTGGCCTGGGGACGCGCCGGTGACGATCACCTGCCGGCCGTTCTATCGCTGATCCAGGACCTGCTTCAGGACGCCAATGAGCCTGAAGGGTATCGGCTGGGCGAGCACCTCCACCAGACCATGGAAATGCATGGTGAAGTGTTCGAAAGCCATGTGAAGACCCACAACTGCCCTACCGAAACCTGCGAGTGGCTGACGCCGGCGCCCTGCCAGATGGCCTGTCCGGCGGGCATCGACGTTCCCACCTATGTGACCCTCATCGGCCAGGGGCGGGACGCCGAGGCCATCGACGTGATCCGGCAGGACAACCCCTTTCCCTGGGTTTGCGGCCTGGTGTGTACCCGACCCTGTGAATTCATGTGTGTACGCGGCCGCATGGACACCCCGGTGTCCATCAAATTTCTCAAGGCGTTTGCCGCCGAACGGGCCATGTCCGAGGGCACCTACCGCAACCCGGAGAAGGGGCCGGATCAGGGCAAACGGGTTTGCGTGATCGGGGCGGGGCCCGGCGGGCTGAGCGCGGCCTATTACCTGGCCTTGAAAGGGTACGGGGTTCACGTGATCGAGGCGCTGCCCACGGCCGGCGGCATGATCATGGTGGGCATTCCCCGCTACCGCTTGCCCCGGGAGGTGATCGACCGGGAAGTGGCCATGCTGGAAGAACTGGGCGTCACCTTTGCGTTCAACACCCGGTTTGGTGAAGACGTCACCCTGGACGATCTGAAGTCCCAGGGCTACGCCGCCTTTTTCTTTGCCATCGGGGCCCACAAGGCCTATAACCTGGGCATTCCGGGAGAAGCGGATTTTCCCCAGACGCTGGAGGCCATCGATCTGCTTCGCCGAGTGGCCCTGGGTGAGCGGCGCATGCCGGGAAAGCGGGTGGTGGTGATCGGGGGAGGCAACGTGGCCATCGATGCCGCGCGAACCTGTTTGCGGTTAGGCTGCCCGGAGGTGACGATCGCCTATCGCCGGACCCGCCATGAAATGCCGGCCGACGAGGAAGAGGTGGAACAGGCCGAGGAGGAGGGTGTTCGCTTTTCTTTTCTGACCATTCCAGCCAAAATCGTGGGTGAAGACAAGAAAATTACCGGGCTGAGCTGTATCCGGGCTGAGCTGGTGAAGCGCGAGGGCAGCAGTCGCATGTCCCCCGTTCCGGTCCTTGGCAGTGAATATGTCATGGATGCCGACGCGGTGATCAGCGCCATCGGCCAGAAAGTCGACCAGCTCTGCATGGGTGAAATGCCTTCAATGAGCTGGACACGACGGGGCACCATCGATGTAAACATGGTCACCATGGAAACATCCATTGCGGGAATATTCGCCGCCGGTGACGCGGTAACCGGCCCGGCCACGGTGATCGAAGCCATCGGCGGGGGTAAGCGGGCCGCCGAGGCAATTGACCGTTACCTGTTGGGCATACCCCAACCGCAGATGCCGCCTGTTCCGGTTCGACGACGGCGGGAGGTCTGCATTGAGTTGCCGGCCAGCACCAAAACGGTGATCAAGCGACCCACCATGGACATGTTGAACATGGACCGGCGCCGCACCACCTTTCAGCAGGTCGAACTGGGGTACACCGAAAACATGGTCCGCGAGGAGGCCCGCCGCTGCCTGCGATGCGACATATGCCGCCGCTGCGGCAAATGTGTGGCGGTCTGTCGAGACAAAATGGGCATCAGCGCCTTAGCATTGGGCTACTTGGACTTCGACCATCCCGGCCACACGGATCTGAGGGTTACCGAGGAGCGCTGTATCGCCTGTGGGGCCTGCGCGGCCAACTGCCCCAACGAAGCCATGAAAATTGAGGACCGGGGAGACGAGCGGCTGCTGATGCTCTGCGGAACCATCCTCAACAGACAGAAGCTGGTTTACTGCAAGGCCTGCGGCAAGGCCATGGGGCCCATGAAATATCTGGATTATATCCGCAAGCGGACGAAATCGGTTACGCAGGTCCCCGACGATGCATTGATCTGCGACAACTGCGCCCGAACGAAAACGGCCCGATTCAACGTGCATACACTGCCGGTATAACATCGATCCGAACAGGAGAAAACCATGGTTTTCCGAAAAGGCCAGAAGATCGAAGTTTTCAAACGCAGCAGCGACGAGAGCTGGGAAGCATACATGGACCGGTTCGTCGGCCTTCACGGCATCATCACCGATCCGGATACGGCGATCAACGATCCGGATGCGCTGGTCGAAGTGAGCCTGGACGGCAAAGGGACGCACCGGCTTCCCCAGGACTGTATGCGCCCCATCGACAGTTGACGGATTCGTAAAAAGCCCGATATCTGCGTTACGCTTCATCCTTCGTCACTGCGGCGTACCGTAAGTACGCCTCAACACGGAGCATTTGGCGTTTTTCGATCGTGAAGGAGCAGGACGCGCATGCGTGTTCAGGATGTGATGAAACAAAAGCGCCGGGTCGTCCACACCATCCCGGCCCAGCGGACCGCCGAGGATGCCATTGTTCAGATGACTGAACACCGGACATCCGCGCTCATCGTGATGGACGGCGAGACCCCGGTGGGCATTTTTACCGAGCGGGACGTCCTGCGGTGCCACGTGGCCTGGCGTCAGCGCCTGTTTCGTGATATGCCCCTGTCCGAAGCCATGACCCCCAACTTGATCGTGGCCCAGCCGGAGGACCTGGCCAGCAGCGCCATGGCCATGATGATCAAAGCGGATATCCGGCATCTGCCAGTGATTGAAGACCAGCGGATTGTCAGTATGCTCACCATTTCCGACCTGGTGAAACACCATGTGGGCGAGTTGACCGCCGAACTGCACTACCTTCAAGAATACATCACGGATCTTCATGACGCGGTACAGGATTGACGTTGACGGTTGCGGAAAAACCCGATATCTGCGTTACGCGTTACCCCTCGTCACTGCGACGAATTTCCTTGTGCGACGCGTTCATCACCGTCTAAGGAGGATGAACCATGCTAACAATCACCATTGATGGACAGGCCCATGGGGCCGAAGAGGGCCAGACCGCTCTCCAGGTCGCCCGGGGGAACGGCATCGACATCCCGACCCTGTGTTACCATCCGGCGCTGAAGCCCTCCGGTTCGTGCAAGTTGTGTGCGGTTGAGGTGACTGGCCGGACCGGCGGCCGGCAGATCGCCATGCTCTCGTGTATCCTCAAGGTCTCCGATGGCCTGGAAATCAAAACCACCGGCCCCATCGTAGACGCCGCCCGTAAAAAAGCCTTCAAGAATCTGGTGCGCATGGCGCCCCAGTCGGCGCGGCTGCGTCAGATGGCCATTGCTCACGGGGTGGATCTCGGGCCGCCGCCGGACGGGTGCGTGCGTTGTCGCCTGTGCATCCGGGTCTGCAAAGAGATCGTCGGCGCGGGTGCCCTGAAGATGAAGCAGGTTGACGGGGTCAGCTGCGTGGTTCCGGAGACGGATCGATGCATCGGATGCGGCACCTGCGCCAACATTTGCCCCACCGGTGCGATCCGGGTGGTAGACCGCGAGAACGTTCGTACGGTAATGATCCGGGATGAACTGATCGGCAAGCACCCCCTGGAGCGCTGTGAGGGCTGCGGCCGCTGGTTTGCCACCACGCGGTTTATCGACTACATCGAGCGCCGTACCGCCCCCCATCCCCATGTGAAGGAGAGCCACAAATACTGCCCCACCTGCGCCAAGCTCTTTTCGGACCGCACGCGGGCGCTGACCGACCATGCGGTAAAGACGCGCATGCCCGGACACTAAAAAAAAGGCCCATAAAAAAACCCCTTCCAGTACGGAAGGGGTTTTTTTATGGGCCTTTTTTTTTAAATCGTTAGATCTCCAACCAGGAGTCGGAATACAGGGTCTTGCCGAGGATAACGTCTACGGTCTTGGCATAGTCCAGCATCTCTTTGGAGAGGCTGGCGCGGTCGGGTTCAACGCCGTCCAGCATGCCGTAGATCAGGTCCACGATATCCTGGCGCTCGCCTTTGCAGATGGCGGTCTGCTGCTCGTCGCGAGGATCGGTAATGATCGACTGCATGCCGCATTTCATCAGCATCACCGTGTAGGTTTGGTTCAGGATGGGGCGCAGGTGATCGGGCGGACCGTTGGAGATGTTGGATAAGCCGCAGGTGCTCTTGGCGCCCGGGGCGATATCCGGGATCATCTTCTGGAACTCCATGAGGCTGATGGCCTGGGGCTGCTGAATGTTGACCGGGGTCACGATGCCGTCCACCCAAATTTTCTCATTGGGAATGCCGGCCTCGTTGGCGAAGTAAAGCAGTTCCACGCACAGGGCGGCGCGCTCGTTCTCATCGCGGGGCAGGCCCTCGGGTCCCCACATCAGGGCGACGAAATCGGCATTGTACTCGGCCGTCATGGGCACCATGCGCTCATAGCGCTCCGGCCGGCACATGATGGAGTTGACGATGTGCGGGGTGCCGGAAGGGACCTGCTTGATCACCTTGAGGGCCGCTTCGATGGCATCGATGTTGGAGGTGTCCAGGGCCAGGGGCAGATCCGGCACCACGTCCTGAACGACCTCGACCACCCAGGGCATCAACTCGTGCCCGTCCTTTTTGGCCGGACCCAGGTTGATGTCGATGTAGTCCATCCTTTTCGCTTTTTGGAAAAGGGCCTCTTCCTGGATCGGTTTGGGATCGCGCTCCTTGAAGGCACGGCCGATCTTTGTCGATATGACATTCAAACTTTCGCCGATGAGTAGCATATGCTCTTCCTTTCTTTTTCTCGGCATCATGCTCCGGCCAGTGCTTCGGCCACGGATGACGCTATTGCCAACATGATGGCCGGCGTGCCGGCCAGGAAACGACGGTCAGGGCGGGCGATTTGCCCGTCCTGACCGTTAGATCACACAACGGTTACGCTCTGAGGAAGCCGGGGATGTGTGCGGCCTCCCGGGGACCCACGGTGATGGTCCAGCCGGGCAGTTCCTCTTCCACATCGCCTACGATGGCGGCGGCATAGCCGGGAATGACCAGTTCCTGATGCTTGATCTTGTCGGTGATGCCGCTCTTTTTGACGAACATGCCCACGTCGTCGCCGGCGAACTTGCCGGCCGCCCAGGCGGTGAGGACGGAGAGTCCTTCGGAGTCTTTGATCAGCAGCCAGGTGGGCACCTTGCTGGCCTCGATCTCACCGGATACGATGAAGTAGGTCAGGGCGAAGTTGGTGGTCACCAGCACCCGTGCGTTCTCGTCGGGGTTGTTGATGGGGTAGATGCCCTCGGTGACGGTCATGGGCCGCTGCGGGTCGGTGAAGATGTTGAGGCGCTCCAGCAGCAGCGGGAACAGGGACTCGCCGGCAAAGTCGGACATCACCACGATGCCGCCGTATTTGGCGATGAACATGGCGCTCAGCATGGTCTCCGCGTCCAGGTTGGAGGCCATTTCGCAGGGGAAGGCGATGGCGGGGAAACCCACTGCCCGGTTGCCGTTCTTCAGGGCGGCACGGCGCAGCGCGATCATATCCTGATGGCACTGTTTGGGCTCCCGTGAACCCGGGTCCAGCACCAGGTCCTTGAGGCCCATGCCGGTGAGTTTCTCCGACAGAGCGGTCAGCCCGTCGATGGAATCGGCCTTGATGGCCAGGGGCAGGTCGTTCTCCTTGGCGATGGCGCCGAAGGCATCGGCGTTGGCCGCGGTGGCGGCGTACATCAAGGGGCGCTTGAAAGCGCAGGCGGCCACGCCGGCCTTCATCACGTCGGCGTCTTCGGTCATCAGGATGACATTGAATTCCGAGGTTTCGGCGACCTGTTTGGCCACGGCGGCAAAGGCATCGGCCTTGCCATTGACGTCTTTGACGGCCACCAGTTCCGGCCGCAGGTTAAGGCCCACGCGCTCAAACTGCAGGGCGTTCCAGCCTTTGAGCTTGGTTTCCAGGTCTGCCGCAGCAATGTCGGAGCCGACCTGGGCTGCCAACAGAGTGGGGTTGTAAAAGGTTTTTTCATGGCGATACTGCACGGTTTCTCCGCCGGTGGTGGCTTTGCGCACGCCCTTGCCGACCACGACGGGGCGGATGGGCGGAGCCGAAGCGGCGGATAGTTTTTCCCGCGCCTCGTCGGAGACGTAAGGGCAGCTGTCCAGTTCGGCCTTGCCGGACGCCAGGTTCATGGCAAAGGCAAGACAGGTGGGGACCCCGCATTCCTTGCAGTTGGTCTTGGGCAGGAGTTTGAAAATCTGAATACCGGTTAATGCCATACTATTCTCCTTGTCTGTATGGGCAATTCTCCCGATCGAAAAGACCGGGGAATCGGTTCGTCGGGCCTGGCGGGGCGAGCGCTGCCGCCCGCCCCGCCAGCGGTTCTTTTATCCGATCAGCGGATCCATGGAGAGGGCCGGATGGCCTTTCTCCTGCAGGAAGGGCAGGATCTCCTCCTCGGTGACGCCCACGGTTTCGTCGGCGATCATGTCGTAAAAGTTGTCGATGCCCATGGCCTTGCCGGCTTTGTACCAGACGCTCCTTGATCTCCTCCTTGAGGACCTTGGGCATCCAGACCACGCGAGCCAGGCCGCCGTCACCCTTGATGAACTTGCCCTGGGTGATGTTGTATTTGGAGTGACCGACGAATCCGGGCGAGGAGGCACCGCCGCCCATGACGCCGGCCAGGGTGGTGAACTTCATGCCGCAGGGGGTCTCCCCGGCGTAGTCGCGGCCCACGGTCATCACGCCGTTGCAGGACGGCAGCATGGCCGCGATGCACTCGCAGCAGCCGCAGGTGGTCATGGGGTCGGTGACCATGGAGTAAAAGTTGTAGTGGGTGACGGCCCCGCGGGAGGCCTTGTAGACGAAGTCATTGACGCCCTTCCACTGGCCCAGGACCGGATCCACGCACTCGCCCTTTTCAATGGGCTGGTTGGGGCCGGTGGGGTTGATCTCGAAGGAGGCCTTGCAGTCCATCCAGTTGTAGGCACCGCAAAGGCCGGTCCGCTCCGGGCTGACCGTGCAGACGTGGTTGGGGGCGAACGACTGGCACAGGGTGCAGGAGTAGTAGGTCTCCACATCCTCGTCGGTCATCTTCTCCACCCGCTCGTCGCGCATCTTGTACTCGGCACGGGCTGTCTTGGTGAGTTCGTCCACATCGGCCTTTTTGGTCTTCAGGGTCACCTGGACCTTGTCCAGGATCTTGCCGAAGTCCTGGTGGAACTTGGCGTGCAGGACGACACCGATGTCTTTGAGGGTGAACCCCTTCTCGATGGCGGCCTTGCTGATGCGCACCCAGGAGATGTCCCGCTGGCCGATGTGCATGATGCCCTGAATGTAGTTGATCAGGTGATGAATCTGGCGTTCCAGGATGGGCTCGAAGTCGGCCTGCATCTCGCGGCCGGCCACCTGGACAAAGATGCCCATGGGGAAGGTGCTACCCTCCTTGAGCTCGCCCACGTCCGGACCGTCGACGACGACCTTGCCGTCTTCGATGGCGTTCATATCGGCCATCTTGACCAGCTCAGTGCATTGGGTCTTGCCGCCGCCGCATTGGGCGAAGAGGTCGGCGCCACGCACGCGCTCGCCCTCGTAGGCCGGACCGAAGGCGCACGGGATCTCGATGTCGGAAATGATGGTTTTCAGGCCGCGAACCTCGACACTGCGCTGGCACATTTCACTGTGGGGCACATTGGCCACGACGTGCTCATAGGTACAGATACCCGTGGGCAGGATCTCGGGAATGTCGGTGTCTGCCAGGGTCGGGAATCCCCAGTTGACGCAGCCGGCGGCGGCCACGCCCCACTCGGTGCCGATGTCGCCCAATGCATTGACGAAAGCGAACACGCGGTCCTTGTTGTACATGAGGATCTTCTTGTAATCACCGGGTTTGACGCCACCGAAGGCCATGGCCGCCCGGTTGGCGAACCCGAGGGCAAACACGGCCGAGGAGATGTCCGGGCCGAAGGGAACGATACGGGTGTTCCAGCCGATCTGGACACCCGCCTCGATAAGCTGTTCGATAGCCGTGGTGCCGTTGTGGTTGGCCGCGCAGAAGATGTAGAGGCTTCTGCGCTGGTACTCTTCGATGATATCCTTGGCGATCTGCGGGTTGGGGGCGGCGCCGACCACGGCGGCAAAACCGGGAGCCGATCCGTCCACGAACTCCACGCCGCGTTTTCTCAAGATGGTGTCGTCCGCCGGACCCACCCAGATCTTGCCGGCGTCGATGTCCGGGTCTTCCTCGGGGTGGTAGAAGTCCGGCTGGTCGAGGATGCGCAGGGCTTCGAGGATCTCGTAAGAGAAGATGGCGGCCATGCCGGCGTCCAGCAGGGGCCCCAGGTAGGGCAGGTGGTTCTTGCCCTTGATGTGCGGGGGCAGCAGGCCCCGGGCAAATTCCAGGGGTTTTTTAAGGTCTTCCAGGGTCTCCACCTTCATGCCGGTCAAGGAGTAGATCACCGGCAGGAAGTATGCGGTGTTGGGGAATCCGATCTTGGTGTCGGCGTTGTAAGTATCGAGTGCCTTTTTAAAGCGGCCTTCAGCGGTGGAAACCACTTTGTATCCACCCTGAATGGCGGCAAATGCGACTAATTTAGACATGCTTTTTTCCTCCTTCGTTGAGGATCTGGTTGAAAATCAATTACCCTTCCAATGCTTGGCGGTCGGCCATATCCATCAGCACGCGTTCTCTGGCCTTGTCGATGCCCAGCTCTTTGCGCTTCTTGTCGATGTGGGCGATCATCAGGTGGGCATGCTTGATCGGATCGGCTTCCAGGTCCCACTTGCCGCCGTAGATCTTTTCCATCTCCTTGGAGAGGTAGTCGTGGAACACCGGGGCGCCGGAGGTGGGCAGGTGCAGGCCGAAGACCGTGTAGACGCCCGAGGAGACGAAGTAGTGGCCGATGGAGATGGCTTTTTCGCTCATCCACTCGGGAGCGCTGCCGGCCAGCGGCAGATCGCAGAGGTCCTTGCCCAGACCGCCGGCCTTGACCACTTCGGTGCCGGCAAGCAGGAGCCGGCTGTTGTCCACGCAGGAGCCCATGTGCAGGACCGGCGGGATGCCCACGGTCTCGCACACCTCGGCCAGGCCCGGGCCGCAGTGCACGGCAGCGGATTCCGGGGTCAGCAGGCCGTGCATGGCGCAGGCGATGCCGTTACAGCCGGTGGTCAGGACGATGACGTCGTTCTTGATCAGCTCTTTGACCACGGCGATGTGGGCTTCGTTGTGACGGGTGCGGGCGTTGTTGCAGCCCACGACGCCGGCCACGCCGCGGATGCGGCCGTTGATGATGTTGTCGTTGAGGGTGTAGTAGCTGCCTCGGAAGGTTCCGCCCAGGTGATACTGGACCGACTCGACGCTGAAACCACCGATGGAGGAGGCCTTGTACTGGGGAATCATCACTTCGCTGCCGCGATTCTGGAAGTTGTCGATAGCCATCTTAACTATCTTTTCGGCGTCTTCCAGGGCATGGTGTTCGTCGAACTCGATGTGGATGACATTGTCCTGCTCCATCTTGGCGATGGGGTGGGTGGTGATCAGCTTGGTGTGGAAGCACTTGGCCACGTTGGCCAGGTTCTGGAACACGCACTGGATGTCCACCACCATGGCGTCGCAGGCGCCGGTGATGATGGCCAGCTCCTGCTGCAGGTAGGTGCCGGCCTGGGGTACGCCGTGGCGCTGGAAAATCTCGTTGGCCGTGCAGCAGATGCCGCCCAGCTGAATGCCCTTGGCGCCTTTGGACTTGGCGTATTCGATGATTTCCGGTTTCTGGCTCATGGCCACGATCATCTCGGAGAGCACCGGTTCATGGCCGTGGACGATGATGTTGACGTGGTCTTCCTTCATGACGCCTAAATTGGCTTCGGCCTGCAGGGGGTAGGGGGTGCCGAAAAGCACGTCCTGGAGATCCGTGGCGATCATGGAGCCGCCCCAGCCGTCGGCCAGGGATGCGCGGGTGCACTGTTTGACGATGTTCTTGTAGTCCTGGTCCACGCCCATGTGGGTGCGGTGCATGATCTCGACGATTTCACGGTCGATGTTGCGCGGTTTGACACCGTGTTTGGTCCACTTTTCGTAAAGGGGCGCCGGTGCGCGCTTCAAGTATTCGAGCTCGCCTTCGGCCTTGCCCCATTCATTCAGGGCCTTTTCGGCCACTTCCAGGGCGATTTCATCGATGTTGCGGTCCTGAACCGCACCATCCACCTCCACGGTGGTGGCCACGCCAAAGTGCGGGGCGATGGCCAGCAGCTTGTTGGTGTCCTTGATTTTGTAGGCCTCGGTCTCCTTGCGGGCGGCACTCATGAACACTTCGGCCACACAGCGGCCATGGTCGGAGTGGGCGGCTGCGCCGGCGGCCACCATGCGGGCAAAGTTACGGGCCGCAATGGTGTTGGCCGTGGCGCCGCACAGGCCTTTGCGGGTGTCTTCACCATCGATGCCGCCCTTAGGCAGGGGCAGGCGACAGGGGCCCATGGCGCAGTTTTTACAGCAGATGCCCTGGATGCCGATCGCGCAGGGTTTCATCTGGACCGCGCGGTCGAATACCGTGTCGATGTTCAGCCGCTGGGCCCGGGCAATCAGTTCCTGGGTTGCAGGGTCAATGGAAGCGCCGACCGGATCGGCCAGTTTGGCGCCTTTGTCTTTGGTTAGTTCTGCCATCAGAGGTTCCTCCTCGGTTTGATTTCGGCAAGGGTTAACGATTCAAGTTTAGTAGAGTGAGACACGTTTGTGGACCCAGTTGAGCCGTTCGAGAATCTTTTCAGGCTCGCTCTTCTGCTCGGCGGCAGGGGTCATGGGAACCACCTTGTCGGCGGCGCCGGTTTGGCGTGCGGCAGCCATCTTGGCCCGCTCGGCGGCGCGCTTTTGGCGCAGAGACTCCTCGGCGGCGTCTCTTTCGGCGGCTGCCTTGGCTTTGGCTTCCGCTTCCGCTTTTGCCTTGGCGTCCGCCGCTGCTTTTGCCTTGGCCTCGGCATCCGCTTTGGCTTTGGCGTCCGCCGCTGCCTTGGCTTTGGCATCCGCCTCGGCTTTAGCCTTGGCAGCGGCTTCGGCGTCGGCCTTGGCCTTGGCGTCGGCCTGCGCGTCTAAGGCTGGTGCAGCCGGGGCAGCTGCCGGCGCCGGTTCGGCTTTCTTTGCAGCGGCCGGCTTGGCAGCGGGTGCGGCAGCCGGTTTGGCGGCCGGTTTGGCGGCAGCCTTGGGTGCGGCGTCGGCTTTGGCCGGTGCGGCTTTCTTCTCTTCCTCGATGGTCAGGTCCGGTGCCGGTGCCAGGGCGGCCAGATCCACGGAGACGCCTTCCAGCCGTTTGGCGATGGGGGCGATATCGGCGGCGCTACCGCCGTCCATGGCGATGTCGATGAATGCCTTGACCAGACGGATGGCTTCGGGGTGGCGCATGATCAGGATGTCGGAACCGGCCATCAGATAGGTGACGGCACCCACGGCTTCCATAAGGATGCCGCGTTTTTCCGGGTCACCGAGTGTCGGGGCTTCATCCACGCCCTGTTTGGCTTCCTTGCACTTCCAGACTTCGTTGGCCAGGTTGTTGATGATGGGCATCTGCAGTTTGTCGTCGCCCTGGGCCATGGCGGCCATGCGGAGGCGCTCCATGACCGAGTAGCTGTACTCGAGACCATAGCCCAGACCGCCGGTGGTGGGGTCGATGATCACCCGATCCATGGGCATGCCCAGGTTCTCGAGCAGGATGTTGACCTGCTTGGCCAGGTTGACGTCGATGGGGGACGAGCTGATGATGGCGTGGCCGTAACCCATGGCGGCGGCGCCGATGCCCTTGTGGTTCTTGTCTTCCACCGGGCCCAATGTCAGCTGCACGTCCTGGCAGTCTTGGGCAATTTGCTTGAAGACCGCTTCGTCCTTTTCGTGGTTGGCGATGCCCCAGACCACCAGTGGAACATCGATGGCGGCCAGCACCTTTTTCACCGTGGCGGATGCTTCTTTCGGGCTGGCGTCGGTGCCATTGGGATCGATGCTTTTGAGCTGGAGCACGATAATTTCAGCGCCATATTCCTCAACACATTTTTTTGCCCATGCGGCCGGGTCGGAGACCACGTCCTTAAAGGGTTCCATTGCCGCTGCCGGCCACTCGTCGGGGGCCATGTCCCAAATCTCCATGGCCACTTTCGGTTTGTGGGGCATTTCCCCCTCAAACTGATAGAGTGGGTAGCAGGTTTCGCCTCCGACGGTAACGGCTTTGGCGCCCTTACCGATGGAGATCGCCTTTATCGCACCTGCATAGGATTCCTTGTAGAATTCGAAACTCAAAGTTACCTCCTTATCAGCTACCGGTTAATGATTGAGGTGTACTACAGCAATGCGGTGGTTCATTGTGCGTGTGACCGGGCGCAACACCCCGGTCACGAAATGAAAAACTCAGGCCCCCTTTCGTTTAAGTATTTTTTATATATCGTATCTACAGCGGTAGATAAAAAACCGGGGAAGAGGATAGGCGGGTGTAGGATAGGGTTGCGGTCAGCGTGATGGATCGTTTTCTTTTTAATGCAGCACCACATCGTCAAAAAAGTCCTCTGGTACGCAAATGATGACTAATTTTCAGCCGGAAAAACAGATTGTAATTTGTTGCGAAAGGGCCACTGGGGCCGAGATGGCTTCCCGCTTCCCAAAGGCGGAAAACCAAGAATTATTCTTATAGGTTGAATGGTTTATTTGTCAATAGAGGAGTGAGATTGAATCCCAATTTCCTACTAGATGCGCTTCATTCGACTGCGGTCTTCGAAGACCGACTCAACGTCCGACGCAAGCGCGGTCTGGCAAGGGCCATCTCCACGGGTGCTGGCGTTGCCTCGAGGGCGCAAGGGCTCAGGGAATCGAGGGGTCGAAAGATCTGTCGACACGGTTCAAGTCTTGACCTCTTTTCTCGAACTAATGTTGGTATCGAACCAACATCTCTTTTGGCCCATCCAGGTGGGTCTTCAATGCCATCATGTCAGGCAATTTGCCGCCGCCGGGCCAGCCGTTCCTTGAGCCGGGGAAACTGGTTTATGTCCGTGTGGGGCAGAAACAGGGCGGCCACATAATTGTCCATGAAAGAGGGGGTCTCCGACAGCTCGAAATTGGTCATGCTGCGGGTCGCCTCCACCACATCTTTGCGGATCCGGTTGGTCAGGCTGCTCATCTTGGCTCCCAAGAGGGAACTGTTACCGATAAAGGTGACCTTGTCCGCATCGATTTCCGGCAGCAGTCCGATGGTGATGGCCTTTTCCAGGTCCACGTAGCTGCCGAACCCACCGGCCAGAATGATGCGGTCGATGTCCTGCATGCTCATGCCCACCTCGGTTAACAGGGTCATGCAGCCGCTGAATATGGCCCCCTTGGCCCGGATCAGGTTTTCGATGTCGATTTCGGTCAGGGCGATGTCCCGGTCGATCTGGGTCTCGCCGGACCAGGCCAGCACATATTCCCACACCCCGTTGTCCGCCCGGATGCGGTTGGTGGACAGCTCCCTGTTGAATTTGCCCAGGTTGTTGATCAGGCCGAGTTCGAACATGACGGCGGTCATGATGATCAGCCCGGATCCACAGATGCCCTTGGGGCGCACATTGCCGATGGTCATCAACATAGGCTCCCAGGTGACCGGATCCAGCGAGAAGTCTTCGATGGCGCCTTTGGCCGCCCGCATGCCGAATTTGATGCCGCCGCCTTCGAAGGCCGGTCCGGCGCTGCATGCGGCGCAGGCCAGCCAGTCCCGGTTGCCGATGACGATCTCCGCATTGGTGCCGATGTCCATGAAGAGGGTCAGCCGGTCATCCAGATACATCCCCGAGCCCATGACCCCTGCCACGATGTCTCCACCCACGTAGCTGGAAACGGCCGGATAGACCAGGGCCGTGACGTGATCCCGCAGATCCAGGCCGATATCCACCGCCCGGATGGGCGGGTAGAGCGTGGACGCCGGCACGTATGGGGAACGGCGGATGTAGCGGGGGTTGATCTGAAGCAGCAGCTGGGTCATGGTGGTGTTGCCGGCCAGCGTGATGGCGGCGATATCGTCCGGGTCCACCTTGGCACGGCACACGATCCGGTTGATGATGGTATTGATGGTTTCCACCACCACCTTGTGCAGACGCTCCAGCCCGCCCTCTTTTTCGGCAAAGACAATCCGGCTGATTACATCCTCCCCGTAACTGATCTGGCCGTTGAACGCACCGTGTTCGGCCATGACCGCCCCGCTTTTCAGGTCGATGAGCTGGCCGTAGACGGTAGTCGTACCGATGTCCATGGCGATGGCATAGTTGCGGTCGGTGGTGTCTCCGGACTGGACGTTGATAATTTCGGTCTTGCCGCTGTCCATCACCGGCCGGGCCAGGGTGGCGGTGACCCGGAATCCGTCCTTTCTCAGCACGTCGGGAATTTTGCGGATAACCGGCAGGCTCACCGTCAGGCGGTGTTCGGCGTGATGGAGCTTCAGGTGGCTGACCAACCGGGTGACGTCGGGCAGGTGATCCTGGTTGTCGGGTTCGGGCAGTTCGATGTAGACTTTCTCCACCGGCGGCAGGAACAGTCCTTGTTCCTTCAGATCGTTGAGGTCCATCTGTCGGATGCGGGCCGTGCGCCGAGGGACATAGCCCTGGCTGAGCACGCTGGCGTCGACGGCCGATTCCACCGGCACGCGGACGACCACATCGCCGGTGATCGTCGACCGGCAGGCCAGGCGGAAGCCTTTTTCCCGGTCCGCCCGGCTCAACTGCTCGCTGAGGCCCCCCGCCACCGCACCGGTTTCCACCATGACCCGGCACTTGCCGCAGACGCCCTCGCCGCCGCAGGAGGCGTTGATGTGCACGCCGGCTTCCATGGCCGCCCGAAGCAGGCGTTCGCCGTCATTGACCTTGATTTCGCGGTTGTGGGGAAGGAATTTAATCGTATGGATAGTCATTAATATCATCCTTGATTGGTTTTTAAGTCGTCAAATCGGCAACTCAAGGCTGCCATGCCGTCTTCCATGGCGGTGTATACGTTTACCGGCAGGCTGTTGAACAGGCTGATCATGCCCTGGTTGTCGGGTGCCGTATACGCGGTAAAGCCGGCGATGCCGTTGTCCCGCGCCCCTTCGAAGAGTTTTTTCATCAGCCGCTTGCCGAGACCCTTTCCCTGCCAGGCGCCGGTGACGGAGAAGGCCACCTCAGCCAGGTTGCAGGAGGGGTCAAGCAGGTACTCGCCGATGCCCACCACCTTGCCGAAACCGAATTCGCCGACCACCGCCAGCAGGGTCAGGTTCTTGATGTAGTCGACCTTGGATGCCACACCCACATCGTCGGTGACGAAACTGGTCTTCGCATGAAAAAAGCGCGAAACAATATCGTCTTTGTCCAGGGTGTAAAAATGCTCCTGAATCCGACGCTCGTCAACCGGTTTGGCCGGCCGGATGGTTATCGTTTGACCTTCGATTTCAAGCGTCTCTTCCAGGCGAAGGGGATAGACGCCCTGCAGGGAGCCTTTCAACGACCGTTCGGCGCCGATCAGGTTCATCCGCTTGGCGTGGTGCAACAGTTCGTCCCGAAAATCCGGGTGGGCGATGCTGATCATGGCCATGGCACGCTCCTGTAGACTTTTACCGAACAGGTTCACGACGCCGAATTCGGTGGCCACGTAATGGACGTCGGCCCGCGGTACCACGACGGCGGTGTCACCCAGCATGGGAACGATGCGGCTTTTTTCTCCACGCTCTCCGGTGGCGGGAAGCATGATGATGCTTCGTCCCCCTTCGGACTGAAAGGACCCGCGGATGAAGTCCAGCATGCCGGTGACGCCGGAAAAGTTGTTGAACTCGAGGGCATCGGCGGCCACCTGGCCGGTCAGGTCCATGGCCATGGCGACGGACAATGAGACCATCTTGTTGTGGGCCGCGATGACAGCCGGTGCGTTGACCACATCCGACGGGTGAAATTCAATCGCCGGATTGTCGTTGATGAATTCGTAAAGACTGGCCGATCCGATGGCGCTGCTGGCCACCATTTTGCCGTTGTTCAAGCCTTTACGGCGGTTGGTGATCGCCCCCCGGGCAAACAGGTGCATGATTTCGTTGGTCATGAACTGGGTGTGAATGCCCAGGTCGGTTTTGTCCGAAAGCGTCATCAAGGTTGCCCGGGGAGAAGTACCCGGGCTGATTTGAAGCGTGGAGCCGTCCTCGATGAGTCGGGCGATCAGCCGGGCGATGGTGTCGGCGGCTTCGGATTCGGGAACGGTCGGCAAGGTCAGGATGGGCTCCTGCTTTTCTACCACCAGGTGGACGTCGTTGACGTGAATGAAACTGCGGCCCAGCACCCGGGGCATTTCCGGATTCACCTGGACGATGGTCAGATCCGCGGAGGTGGCCGCCGCCAGGGTGATGTCCACGGAAACCCCCAGGCTCATCCAGCCGAAATCGTCGGGTGGTGTCGCCTGAATCAGGGCCACGTGGACCGGCAGGCGCCGGCTTTTGAACAGCCGGGGAACGGCCGACAGGTTCAGCGGGGTCAGAAAACGGGCCTGTTCGGCGAGTCGCCTGGATTTGGCCGACCCCATGTAAAAGGAGCGGATGTTCAACCGCTGCCCCCGAGAGCGATTGGCGATCAGCGAGAGCGGGGCGGTTTCCAGGGACATGAGCCGGACGATCTCCAGATCGGTGAACCAGGCGGTCGCCTCGGCCAGGGTTTTTACCAGATGCTGGGGCTCCCCGCAGGACGAGCCGATAAACACCCGCTGGCCGGGCCGGATATGCCCGATGGCATCCTCGGCCGTGCATCGTTTTTGCACGTAGCTGTCCGCCCAGTATAAATTCTCCGCCATCGGCTCCTCTTTACCGGTCAGGCGCCTGCATTCACGAATGCCTTAGCCGGATCCCTGTTTGAGCGTATATTCATAACGGGTCGATAAGCCTTTATCAAGAAAAAGTGCTTCCCTTGCCTGATCCGGCGATCCGTTTCGACCTTGTATTGATGGAAACTGAATTCGATTCATTTTTTCTGCATGTTGACATTATGACGCATATATTGTAACGAACTGAAGCTTTTAGCTATTTTTGTCCAACGCCGCGACAGTCGGCATACAATCAGGCCGTTTAACACAAGCGCAACAACTTTATGGCTATTTTTTTCAGGCGGTGTTCATGCTCAATTGGTTGAAGGGGTTCTGCGGCGCCATCGACAGGTCCAACGAGGTGGTCGGCCGCATGGTTTCCTGGGTCACCCTGCTGCTGGTTCTGGTGGTTTTTTCCGACGTGGTCATGCGGTATTTGTTCAAAACCAGTTTTGTTTTAACCCAGGAACTGGAGTGGCACCTCTTCGCCTTCATCTTCCTGATCGGTGCCGGCTACACCCTGCTCCACGACGGCCATGTGCGCGTGGATATCATCTACCAGCGCCTGGGCGTCAAAGGAAGAGCGTGGATCAACCTCATCGGCGTGATCTTTTTCCTCATCCCCGGGTGCTACCTGGTGATCAGCACCTCATGGCATTTTGTCAGCAACTCCTTTTCCATGCTGGAAGGCTCTCCTGACCCGGGGGGCATCCCCTACCGTTTTATCGTCAAAGGAACCATGACCGTGGGGTATGTCCTGCTGCTGCTCCAGGGACTCTCCATGGGCGCTCATGCCCTGCTGCAGATTTTGGGTGAGGAACCGGTTGAAGAGGAGAAGGCCTGATGGAGTACCTGCCCGCATGGATGTTTCTGGCGCTGACGATCCTGCTGATGGCCGGTTTCCCGGTCACCTTCACGTTGATGGGCACCGCCATGTGCTTCGGCCTCATCGGCTTCGGCTGGTCCTTTTTCAACCTTCTTCCCTTGCGCATCTGGGGCGTCATGACCAACGTGACCCTGATCGCCGTGCCTTTGTTCGTCTTCATGGGGGTCATGCTCGAGCGCTCCGGGCTTGCCGAAGAGCTTCTCGACACCATGGGCTTGCTGTTCGGACGGATGCGCGGCGGGCTGGCCATCTCGGTGGTGGTGGTGGGCGCCCTACTGGGCGCTTCCACCGGCATCGTGGGGGCGACGGTCGTCACCATGGGTCTGCTGGCCGTGCCCACCATGCTTCGTCGCGGCTACAACAAGGAACTGGCCACCGGCACGGTTGCCGCTTCCGGAACCCTGGGGCAGATCATCCCCCCCAGCATCGTTCTCGTCCTGATTGGCGACATCGTGGGGGTTTCCGTCGGTGAACTCTTTATGGGGGCGGTTCTTCCCGGGATGCTGCTGGTGGGCCTGTTTATCATTTACATCGCGATCATCTCCTGGCTGCGCCCCAAATGGGGACCGGCCATTCCCAAGGCCGAACTGGATGCCATTTCCACCGGTCAACTGCTGACTATGATGTCCAAAGCCATGTTTCCGCCCCTCTTTCTCATGGTGGCCGTGCTGGGCTCCATCTTTGCCGGCATCGCCTCCCCCACCGAGGCGGCCGCCGTGGGCGCCGTGGGAGCCACCCTGCTGACCCTGGCCAACCGCAAATTTTCCCTGCAGATCCTCCGGGAGGTGATGCAGACCACGGTGCGCCTGACCTGTATGGTGTTCATCATCCTTTGCGGGGCGGCACTTTTCGGGCTGGTCTTCCGCGGGTTGGGCGGCGATGGGTTGGTCAGGGAGTTCCTCGGATCCCTGGCCCACAAGTACAGCCACAACGTGGTTCTGGCCATTGTCATGGCCCTGATTTTCGTCATCGGCTTCTTCCTGGACTTTATTGAAATCACCTTCATCCACGTGCCGGTGCTGGCACCCATCATGATCGAATTCGGCTTCGATCCGGTGTGGTTCTGCATCCTCATTGCGGTCAACCTGCAGACCTCGTTCATGACGCCGCCCTTCGGTTTCTCCCTCTTTTACCTGAAAGCGGTGACGCCGCCGGAAGTTTCCACCATGCACATATATCGGGGCATCATTCCCTTTGTCCTCGTTCAGATTATCGGCCTGGCCATCGTGGTCCTTTTCCCCCAACTGGCCACCTGGCTGCCGAAAGTGGTGTTCGGACCGTAATGGATATCGCCAAATTGATATTGTTTCCATCACCCCATCATTAACCAAGGAGGATCTGCGATGAAAAGAAGAGATTTTCTGAAAAAAGCGGGTGTCGGTGCCGCAGCGGTTGCGGCAACGGCAGTCAATGCGCCGGCGGTACGGGCGGCGAAAACCTACAACTGGAAAATGGTCACCACCTGGCCGCCCAAGCTGCCCGTGCTCCAGGACGGCTGCGAACGTCTGGCCAAACGCATCGGGGAACTGTCCGACGGCCGCATCAAGATCCAGGTGTTCGCCGGTGGCGAATTGGTCCCGGCCCTGGAAAGCTTCCAGGCGGTCTCCGACGGCACCGTGGAAGTGGGCAGCGGGGCGGCCTATTACTGGGCCGGAAAAGAACCGGCCACCCAGTGGTTTGCCGCCGTGCCCTTCGGCCTGAACGGCCAGGGCATGAGCGCCTGGTTCTACGGCGGCGACGGGCTGAAGCTGTGGGAAGAAACCTACGCCCCCTTCAACCTGATCCCCCGTCCCGGCGGCTCCACCGGCGTGCAGATGGGCGGCTGGTTCAATAAAAAAATCGAAACCATCGACGACTTCAAGGGGTTAAAAATGCGCATCCCGGGGCTGGGCGGTAAGGTGCTGGCCAAAGCCGGTGGTACGGTCGTGCTGCTGCCCGGCGGCGAGATCTTCACTTCCCTTGAGCGCGGCGTGATCGACGCCACCGAGTGGGTGGGCCCCCTGCATGATCTGAGGTTGGGTTTTTACGAGGCCGCCAAATACTATTACTATCCCGGATGGCACGAACCGGGGACCTACCTGGAGTACTTCTTCAACAAAAAGGCCTACGAGAGTCTGCCCAAGGACCTGCAGCACATCGTCGATGCGGCCTGTACCGAAACCGAACACTGGGTCCTGGCCCAGTTCGAGGCACGGAACGGTGAGGCCCTGCAGACGCTGATCAACGAGAAAAAAGTGCAGCTGCTCCAGTTTCCCGACCAAGTCATGGCAGACCTTAAAAAGCTGTCCGATGAAGTGGTGGCCGAAGAGGCCGCCAAAAGCCCCATGGCCACCAAGGTCAACGAGGCCTTTAGAAAGTTTCAGAAGGTGGTCGGTACCTGGGGCACCGTCTCCGAAAAGGCGTATTATGACATTATTCAGCCCAAGTTTCCCTTGAAGGGGTAGCGGCTGATCCGTTGGATGGATCTGTCCCGTACAACAGATTAACCCGCCACCGGTTCCGGCGATATGCCAGAGCCGGTGGTTTTTTTCCATGAACTATCAATAATACAGGACGGCGTTGGCCTTTCTGATATCGATCCGTTTTATTCCTTTAGGCAGTTCATACCAGTCGCCGATGCCCGACGATTCCGTTCGATATACCAATGCAGCCGTGTGGACAACGAAGTCCAGGACCTGCGGATCAACGGGCTGTCCATTGAGCTGCAGGGCGCCCAGATCGATACGGGCCGCCCCATCCCGGGTCAACAAAACCGCCTTGAAATCAAAATCCAAATTTTCGCCGATCAGGGCGTCCAGGTTAAGACGCCGCGCATCGAACCGGATTTTTCCGTGGACTTGGTTTTGATCCAGCAGTCTCACCGTCAGGCTGTCGCAAACCGGTGCCGTCTCCTTTGCCAGACGGAAGGCAATGTAGGCGTTGAGCTCTTTCTCGTTCACTTCAGCACTGCGCTCTATCGTGTCGGACCGGGGGGGGGCCTCTGCGATCGTTCTGAGAATGTGCCTGACCTTGAGCACATCCTTGGTCTTCTGATCGATGGCACTGATCAGAAGCACGGCACAACCCAAAACGGTGATCCATCCACGCCAGTAAAGATAGTTCCTTCTCATCTCTTTGGTTGTCAACCTCCCTGTATGGTTCAATCCTGCCTCAACGCCAGGCGCATCTCCAGCAGCGCCGAGGCGAAAACCAGTTTAGCAGATCGAGCGAACCGGCACAATTAAGAACCGCATGGGACATCCGATGGGCCGACGACCGACGGTAAAAAGGGTTGTAATCCTTTTTGGTCATGGTAGAAAAGGGCGCCACAAGCCCGGTGAACGCTGACGAACAGGACCATTTGTGACCGACAACCAAAAACGGATTGACCAGTTTCGCAACCTGATTAAAACGACCATGCACAGCGACGCCATTGCCCTTCGCCGTGAATTGGACCGGCTGGTGCGGTCCCGGAAAAAGATGGCGGACGCGGAGGTGTCCCGACGCCTGAAGGGCCTGGCGCCGAAAATCCGTGACGCCGCTGCCAGAGGGCAGCAGCGTCGAGACGGCGTTCCCCGTTTTCAGGATCTGCCCCACCTGCCGATCACCGCGGCAAAGGCGGCGATTATCGACAGCATCCACAATCATCCAGTGACCATCATCTCCGGTGAGACCGGATCGGGAAAAACCACTCAGATTCCCAAATTCTGCCTGGCCGCCGGGCGAGGCATCAAGGGCAAGATCGCCTGCACCCAGCCCCGGCGAATTGCCGCCACCACCGTGGCCGCCCGCATCGCCGAGGAGTTGGGAGAGGTTCTCGGGCAATCGGTGGGCTACAAGATCCGCTTTCAGGACAAGAGCAGCCCCGATGCCTACATCAAGGTGGTTACCGACGGCATTCTGCTGGCGGAAACCCAGGGCGATCCCTGGCTCAACGAATACGATACGATTATCGTCGACGAGGCCCACGAGCGCAGCCTGAACATCGACTTCGTACTCGGCATCCTGAAACAGCTGGTTCACAAACGCAGGAACCTGAAGCTGATCATTACCTCGGCCACCATCGACACCGAGAAATTCTCCAAGGCATTTGACGATGCGCCGGTGATCGAGGTCTCCGGGCGGCTGTATCCGGTAGAGACACGCTATTACTATCCCGATGCCGACCCGGAAGACAAGGAGGACCGCACGCCGGTCGAGTTGGCGGCAACCGCCGTGGATGAGCTGACGGCCAGCTGCACCCGGGGGGACATCCTGATTTTCATGCCCACCGAGCAGGATATCCGGGAGACCTGCGAGACACTGGAAGGGCGCCATTTTGCAAGGACCGTGATCCTGCCCCTGTTTGCCCGTCTCAGTGCCGGGGAGCAGCGCCGGGTGTTCGCCGGCACCGCGGCCCGCAAGATCATCGTGGCCACCAACGTGGCCGAAACATCCATCACCATCCCGGGGATCAAATACGTGGTGGACACGGGCCTGGCGCGTATCTCCCAGTATGTTCCCCGGTCCCGGACCACCTCGCTGCCGGTGGTGCCGATTTCCAGGAGCAGCGCCGACCAGCGCAAAGGGCGCTGCGGTCGGGTGGAAAACGGGGTGTGCATTCGTCTCTACACCGAGGAGGACTACGCCCACCGGCCTCTGTTTACCCAGCCGGAGATCCTGCGCGCCAACCTGGCCGAAGTCATCCTGCGCATGATCGCGCTGAAACTGGGAAATATTGCCGATTTCCCATTCATCGACCGGCCGGCGGCAAAGAGCATCCAGGACGGATTCGACCTGCTGCTCGAACTGGGCGCCATTGTTCACCCGAACGGGAATCGCAGCGGCGCCGGGGGATACCGGTTGACGGAAAACGGCCGCACCATGGCCCGCCTGCCCATCGATCCGCGTCTTTCGCGAATGCTCATCGAAGCCCGCACGGAAGGCTGCCTCGATCCTGTCCTCGTCATTGCCGCCGCCCTCAGCATCCAGGATGTGCGCGAACGGCCGTTGGACAAAGAGGCCCTGGCCGACCAAGCCCACCGGCAGTTCATGGATCCGCTTTCCGACTTTGTCACCCTGCTCAACATCTGGCACGCGATCCATCAGGGAAGCAGCCGGCCCGGCAGCATGAACGAACTGAAAACGTTCTGCCGCCAGCATTTTCTCTCCTTTCGCCGCATCCGCGAATGGCGGGATATTCACAACCAGATCAAGGCCGCGCTGAAGGAACAGCGCTTCGGCCCCATAAAAAGGCACGGAACGGCCCTTGAAGCACTGCCGGCGGGCGGCCAGGCAGACGACGGGTCGTTCCACCCCCTGTATGCCGCCATTCACCGCGCCATCCTGAGTGGTTTTTTGTCCAATATCGCCATGAAAAAAGAAAAGGTGTTCTTCCGGGCATCCAAGGATCGCGAGGTCATGCTTTTCCCCGGCTCGGGCCTGTTCAAGAATCCGGGCAACTGGATCGTGGCGGCCGAGATGGTGGAGACCTCACGCCTGTTTGCCCGCAAAGCGGCAACCATTGACGTGGCCTGGCTGGAGCCGCTGGGTGGCGATCTGTGCCGCCGCAGCTGGTCCGATCCGCACTGGGAACGCGGCCGCGAAGCGGTGGTGGCCCGGGAGCAGGTGACCCTGTTCGGCCTGCCCATTGTCCAGGACCGGTGTGTGGCCTTCGGTCACATCGATCCGCTTCAGGCATCGGACATCTTTGTGCGCAGCGCATTGGTGGAAGGCGACGTGAAACAGCCGCTGGATTTCATGCGGCACAACGCCGAGTTGGTGGAGGCGGTGCGCAGCATGGAAGACCGCATTCGGCGGCGGGACATTCTCGTGGACGACGAGGTGCTGGTGGCGTTCTACCAAGCGCGGCTGCCCGGCGTGTTCGACATGCGGACCCTGAAACATCGCATCCGAAAAAAGGGCGGCGACCGATTCCTGCGCCTGGATCGAGAGATGCTGATCCGCTACGCGCCGGATCCGGATGTGTTGGATCAGTTTCCCCGTCAGTTGGATCTGGGACATCGGGTGCTGGCCTGCGACTATGCCTTCGAGCCGGGAATGGAGGTCGATGGCGTCACCGTCACCATCCCGGCCGAGAGCACCGGAGACGTCCCCCGGCAGCAGTTGGACTGGCTGGTACCGGGTCTGCTGAACGAGAAGATCACCGCACTGATCAAAGGGCTGCCCAAGGCCTACCGGGTCAAACTGGTGCCGGTGGCCGACACCGTGCAGACGATTCTCCGGGAAATGCCCAGGGGGCGGGAAAGCCTGCCCGCCGCCCTGAGCCGGTTTCTTTACCAGCGGCTGAAGGTGGATATCCCGGCGGCGGCCTGGCCGGTGGACGGCCTGCCGGACCACTTGAAAATGCGCCTGGCCATCACGGATGCCAAGGGTCGGGTCGTGGCCAGCGGCCGGGACGATGCCTTGCTGGACCAGCAGGGGTCGGAACCGGTCCTGCCGGCGGGTGCCTCGGCGTTGGCCAGGCAATGGGAACGCCGAGGCATCACCACCTGGGATTTCGGAGACCTGCCCGACCACCTTGCCGGCGTCGATGATCGGGGCACGCCGTGGCGCCGCTACCCCAGGCTGGAGGCCGACGGCAAGGAGATCTGCATCCGGCTGTTCAGCGATGTAAACGCAGCCGAAACCGCACAGGCCAGCGGGGTGTCAGCCCTGCTGGCCCGCCATTTTGCCGACGATCTCAAATTCCTGAAGAAAAATCTGAAGCTGCCGGTGCTGTTGAAACGCCAGACCGTTGATTTTGGCGGCAATTCCGCCATCGAGGCGCAGTTGTTCCAGTGCGTCACCCGCGAATTGTTCGCTCACCCGGTCCTCGCGGCGGCGGACTACCATGCCCGCGTGAGCCAGCTGACTGCGCTGCGGGTGCACCAGTGCGGACAGGACCTGCGGGAGGCGGTGATCGCCGTGATCGAGGCGCGCCATGAGGTTCGGTGCCGGATCATGGACGTGGAAAAAAAGCGTATCGCCGCAGCGGTGGTGGGGCAGTTTCTGCAGACTCTCACTAACGAACTGGCCCGCCTGGTACCCGATAACTTCGTGCTTCTTTACGACCGTCAGCGCCTGTCGCACCTGGTGCGGTACCTGCGCGCCCTGTCCATCCGGGCCCAGCGGGGATATACCGACCTGGAGAAGGACCGTTCCCGGGAAGCCCTGGTTGTGCCGTTTGTCGAGCAGCTCAAGCGCATGCTGCAATCCTTGGATTCGTCGACCTCAGCGGAAAAGCGGGCGGCCGTGGAAGCATTTTTCTGGACCATCGAAGAGTACAAGGTGTCGGTTTTTGCCCAGGAGGTGGGCACCGACGGGCCGGTGTCGGTCAAGCGCTTGAACAAGCTGATCGGCGAGATCGAGCGGATGGTGTGAGACAAATCAATCAAATCTGAAAACAGCCGGCCAAAAAAAATTCCTGCTTTCTTCATCCTGACCTGTTAGATTCAAGATTTATGTCGGGCAGGCATTCTGCAGCGTGCAATTGCCGCCAGGATGCATGACCAATACCAAGGAAATACGATGTCAGGATATTCAAAAAACCGCTTTGGCTTAGTATCCTTGATGATATTTCTGTTCATCAGCCTCGCTGTATTTAACGCTGATGCCCAATAAGGCATTTAACACCAGATTCAACAAATACCTATTCTGGTGTGGTCTGTTTATTTTGATGTTGGCTGACTGCAGGCGGAATGGATCTCGATTCGACCCAGTGAGGCTGACCGATAAGAAAAAGGTGAAACGTCTCATGGCATGCAAAGCGGCAGCTTTTAAGGAGTGCGGTTTTGGGTCCGTATGGAGATGAAGGGTATTGGGGAAACCGGATGCCGCACGAACAGCTAAGTGCAATAAAAATGGCTTGACAGGGAATTCAACATAAACTTTTATTGCCCTCTGCCCTCTGCCCTCTGCCCTCTGCCCTCTGCCCTCTGCCCTCTGCCCTCTGCCCTCTGCCCTCTGACCTCCGAGCCATCAGCCATCAGCTGACGCATGCCTTCCCGCCAACTGCTCATACCGCTTGGCTTCGGCGATCCGGCCCCGCTTGCGGCATCCCTGGGCGTAGATGGTGCACTTGGTCGTCAGCATGGCCCTGGCGGCCTTGCCCTGACCGACGGAGAGGACACCGCTGTCAAGCAGGCGGGCGATGGATTGAATCCGGTATTTGTCCAGCTCGGGTCTGCGCGACAGCTGGTCGTCGTGGCCCCCGCGCTTGATGATCAGCGGCCGGTCGATGAGGTGAATCGGGTGCTTCCAGGCGATGCGCAACCACAGGTCGTAATCCTCGCATGCGGGCAGGGATTCATCGAACAGACCCACCTGGTCCAACAGGGATCTTCTCACCATCACCGCCGACGGGCTCACCAGGCACAGGGCCAAGCTTCTCTCAAAGATCATGCCGGCTTCCTTGCGGTGGCGTTTGCCCGGGTTGACGCGAACCCCGTTGCGCATCCAGATCTCTTCGGTCTGGCAGGCCAGCGAATCGGGATGGTCTGAAAAAAACGCCACCTGGGCGGCCACTTTTCCCGGCAGCCAGGTGTCGTCCGAGTCGAGCAGGGCGATCAGTTCTCCGGTGGAGGAGCGGATGCCGGCATTTCTGGCGGCGCTGACCCCGCGGTTGGCCTGGCGGATGACCGTGATGCGATCACCGAACCTTGAAAGCAGGCGGTTGGTGCCGTCGGTGGAGCCGTCATCGACGACGATCAGTTCGAGATTGGCATAATCCTGGCCGAGAACCGATTCGACGGCCTGTTGCAGGATCCAGGCGCGGTTGTAGGTGGGAAGAACTGCGCTGACGCGGGGTTTTGCCGGCATGTCGACGGGCCTTTTCTTCATCTGTCGTCGCCATTCACGCGATATTGCCTCAGCTTGACCCAATCAACCGAATTGACGGCAGGGCCAATCGTTGAACGCCCTTTCACCAGAATTCAGGTGCGGAATATCGGCGGAAATTATTTCAGGTTGATGAATTGATCAATTTCCCTTATATTATCTTTATTCCATGTTCAAGTTGCGCCGACTCGAGTTTTCTTTGCAACCACCGAAAAAACGGCGTTTATCAGTGCCCCCATTCCTGTGGGGCCTTTCATGACGTATTTACATGCAGGTGTCGCCAACCGCTCCCATTGGCAGTTTCGATAAGACGTTATGCGTTTAACCGCCGAATCGACGTTAGCACACCCGAATTTTTTTTAACGACCTGTAATTTATGATTTTTATATTCATGGAGGGATAGGATGCCGGATGGCGTCCATGGTCAATTGAGAACAACTAAGGTAAAGGAGGGGATAATAATACAGGACGCTCAAGGCACAGTTGGACATTAACCGGTCATTGACATCGACCAAACCAGAGGAGGTTCGGATGAAAAGATCACTGCTCGTTATCACTGCACTATTTTTCGGCCTGTCACTCATGGTTGGCTTCAGCCCTGTACCGGCACAGGCGGAAACCACCTTCGTTACCATCGGTACCGGCGGCGTAACCGGCGTGTATTACCCAACCGGCGGGGCCATTTGCCGTCTGCTCAACAAAGGCAGAAAAGAACACGGCATTCGCTGTTCGGTGGAAAGCACCGGCGGTTCGGTTTACAACCTCAACGCCATCAGAGGCGGCGAGCTGGACATGGGCGTTGCCCAGTCCGACATGCAATATTATGCCTTCGCCGGCACAGGGCCATTTGCGGATGCCGGTCCTGACAAAGAGCTGCGTGCCGTCTTCGCCGTGCACCCCGAACCCTTCACGGTGGTTGCCCGTGCCGACTCGGGCATCAAAGACTTTATGGACCTGAAGGGCAAACGGGTCAATATCGGCAATCCCGGTTCCGGTCAGCGCGGCACCATGGAAGTCCTCATGGAAGCCCTGGGATGGACCAACGACGATTTCAAACTGGCCTCCGAGCTGAAGGCCGCCGAGCAGGCCGGCGCCTTGTGCGACAACAAGATCGATGCCATGGTCTACACCGTCGGCCATCCCAACGGCTCCATCCAAGAGGCCGCGACCTCCTGCGACGTGGTCATGGTCAGCGTGAAAGGCAAGGTCGTCGATGACCTGGTGGCCAAGCATGACTACTACCGCAAGGCGATCATTCCCGGCGGCATGTACCGCGGAACCGATACCGACACCCCCACCTTCGGTGTGGGCGCCACGTTCGTTTCCTCCACCAAAGTACCCGACAAGGTCATCTACGAGATCGTCAAGGCGGTTTTCGATAATTTCGAGGAGTTCCAACAGCTCCATCCGGCCTTTGCCAATCTGAAAAAAGAGGAGATGATCAAAGACGGCCTTTCCGCACCCCTGCACGCCGGTGCTGCCAAATATTACAAAGAAGCCGGCCTGTTGAAATAGGTCGCCCCGAGTTTCCCGTGCGCAGCGCATCGCTGCGCACGGGGTGTTCTCTCGAATTTCAAAATCGGCAGCGCGGCTGATTTTTGTAGGCGTCGATGCATCGATATCTTTTTTAAACCACGTTCAGCGACAGAAAGCTTCCAGCCATAGCGGTTGCCCATTGCGCCACAAGGAGGAGTCGTCACCATGGTCAAACTGAAGAGCAAAACGGCGTCACCCATCGATCCCAATGCGTTGGTTGCCGAGACCGAATCCGGCGCCCGCAATCCCACCGGCGCGATTCCTAAAACCGTTCTCTTTGCCGTGCCCCTGCTCTGGACGCTGTTTCAACTGTGGTACGCCTCGCCGCTGCCGTTCCTGTTCAACCTGCTGGTGCTCAACGATACCGAAGCCCGGGCGATTCACCTGGCCTTTGCCGTCTTTCTGGCCTATACGGCTTATCCGACCTTCAAGTCTTCCCCGCGCGACTACATCCCCGTGCAGGACTGGGTCATGGCCCTGGTGGCCGCGTTTTGTGCATCCTACCTGTACTGGTTTTACGCGGACCTGGCCAACCGCCCCGGCCTGCCGACGCGCATGGATCTGATCGTGGCCGTCGTCGGCCTGATCATGCTGCTCGAGGCCACCCGCCGTGCGCTGGGCCCGCCCCTGATGATAGTGGCCACGGTTTTTATCATTTACACCTTTGCCGGTCCCTATATGCCCGACGTGATCGCCCACAAGGGGGCCAGCCTGGTCAAGGGCATGACGCACTACTGGCTGACCACCGAGGGCGTCTACGGCGTGGCCCTGGGTGTTTCCACCAGCATGGTCTTCATGTTCGTGCTCTTCGGCGCCCTGCTGGAGTCGGCCGGCGCCGGCAACTACTTTATCCGCACCGCCTTTGCCGCCCTGGGTCATCTGCGCGGCGGGCCGGCCAAAGCCGCCGTGGTGGCTTCTGGATTGACCGGCCTGGTCTCCGGATCGTCCATCGCCAACGTGGTTACCACCGGCACCTTCACCATCCCGCTGATGAAAAAGGTCGGCTTCGCCCCGGAAAAGGCTGGGGCCGTGGAGGTGGCCTGCTCCACCAACGGGCAGCTGATGCCGCCGGTCATGGGGGCGGCTGCCTTTCTGATGGTGGAGTACGTGGGCATCTCCTACGTGGAGGTCATCAAACACGCCTTCCTGCCGGCCATCATTTCCTACATCGCCCTGTTTTACATTGTCCACCTGGAAGCCTGCAAGATGGGGCTCAAGGGCATGGAACGGCCCGTGACCACCAGCTTCCAGCACAAGGTGCTCACGGCGTTGATGACCTTTCTGTTTGTTATTATCATCGGCGGCGTCACCTATTACGGTCTGGGCTGGATCAAGATTGCCACCGGCAAGGCCGCCATTTACATTGTCTGCGTCCTCTTGCTGGCCGCCTACCTGCTGCTGCTTCAGTTTGCCTGCCGGGTACCGGAGCTGGACACCAGTCTCGAGATTGTGGAACTGCCGGAGCTGTGGCCCACGGCCCAGGCCGGGTATTATTTCCTGCTGCCCGTCGTGGTGCTCATGTGGTGCCTGGTGGTCGAGCGGCTCTCGCCGGCACTGGCCGCCTATTGGGCCACGATGCTGCTGATCTTCATCGTGTTGACCCAGCGTCCGCTCAAAGGCGTTTTCCGCAAGATGAAGGGTGAGGACTTCGCCTTCAAGGCGGGCTTTGACGATTTGATTAAAGGTTTCATCAACGGCGCCCGCAACATGATCGGTATCGGCGTGGCCACGGCGGCTGCCGGCATCGTCGTCGGCACCGTTACCCTGACCGGTATCGGACTGGTCATGACCGAATTCGTCGAGTTTATCTCCGGTGGCAACTTGATGCTGATCCTGCTGTTTACCGCCGTGATCAGCCTGGTCCTGGGCATGGGACTGCCCACCACGGCCAACTACATCGTCGTCTCCACCCTGATGGCCCCGGTGATCGTGGAACTGGGCGCCCAGAACGGCCTGATCGTGCCGCTCATCGCCGTGCATCTGTTTGTCTTCTATTTCGGCATTCTGGCCGACGACACGCCACCGGTGGGGCTGGCCGCCTTTGCCGCGGCCGGCATATCCGGCGGAGACCCCATCCGTACGGGTATTCAGGGGTTCATCTATGATATCCGTACCGCGGTGCTGCCGTTCATGTTCATCTTCAACACCCAGCTGATCATGGTCGGTTTGACCGGTTGGTTTCACCTGGTCGTGGTCATCGTTGCCGCGGTGGCGGCCATGCTGGCCTTTGCCGCGGGCACACAGGGCTTTTTTCTGATCAAGTGTCGCCTCTGGGAAACGGCCGCGCTGCTGCTGGTGGCCTTTACCCTGTTCCGCCCCGGCTTCTGGTGGGACATGGTCTATCCGCCGCTGGTCAAAATGCCGGCCACCAACCTGGAGGAGATGGTGGCCGGCATGGAGCCCAGCCGGCGTTTGCGCATCGAGGTCAAAGGCGAGACAATGAACGGCAAAGAATACACCAAGACACTGATGCTCAAGGTGGGAGACGAAGCCACGGGAAAGGAGCGGCTGGCGGGTATCGGTTTTGAGATCCGCGAGGAGGGAGGCAAGATCCTGGTGGACAATGTGGTTTTTTCCAGCCGGGCGGAAAAGGCCGGCATCGATTTCGACCAGGAGATCCTGAATGTCCAGATTCCCAGCGACCGGCCGGACAAGGAGTTGATGTTCATTCCGGCGCTCTTGCTATACGGGTTGATCTGGTTTGTTCAACACCGGCGCAGCAACAAGCTCCAGAAACTTGCTGCAGCGGCCTAATCGTTTTTCGATCAAATGTTGCTGTCGGTTCTGAACAAATGCCAATGCGGCGGCAGGACCGACTTGCATTCACACCATTTAAAGGTTGTCCGGGAGCGCAGACCATGTTTAAAAAAATTCTTGTTCCGGTGGATATCGACTACCCGGAAACGGCGGCACGGGTCTACCAGAAGGCGGTTGCCATCGCAAGGCTCGGCAGTGCCGACATCCGTCTGGTTACGGTGATGCCCGGTTTCGGTATGCCCATCGTCGCCTCGATGGTGCCTGAGGAGATTCGTCAGGAGGCCGCCGCGCGGGTCAAGGCGGCCCTGGAGCAGTTTGTCGCCGACCATGGCGACAAGCGCGTCACTTACAGCCTGCGGACCGGAAAAAACTGGGAGGAGATCATCAGCGTCGCCGACGAGTGGCAGGCGGATCTGATCATCGTCTACCACAACCGCCAACACGAGATAAACGACGTGTTCAGCCGATCCTGTTCACAGCGGGTTTCCGACCACGCCAACTGCAGCGTGCTGAGGTTGCGAAACATTCAACCCAAATCCGAGGGGGCGTGATCCGTTTAGCTTGAACCAATGCGTTCATCTTTCAATTCCTGGGAGGAAACATCATGGCCACCCAGCTTATCATTCAGAAAGGTATCTCGACTTTCATTAAACGAATAACCATGCTCTGCGCCGCCGTGGTCTTGGGAACCCTTTCCCCGGCTGCCAGCGCCGCTGACGTGCTCCTGGGCACCGGCGCCACCGGTGATTTTTCGCATTTCACCGGGCGGGCGATCTGTCGGATTCTCAACCGGTCGCCCGAGGCGTTGAATTGCCGGGTGATTCCTGCGCCGGACGAGATCGACAACCTGACCAACCTGAACGGCGGATCGCTGGATCTGGCCCTACTCGATTCGCGCCTGCTGTATGACGCCACGACCCGCAAGGGTCAGTTTCAGTTCCTGGACATCCGTTATGACAACCTGGGCCCGCTGTTGCCGCTTTATCAGCTGCCCATCCTCCTGGTCGCCCGCGGCGACGCGGGTATTGCCGGGCTCTCGGATCTGAAAGGGAAGCGCATCAACATCGGCATCGCCAACACGAAGGTGCGTGAGTCGGTGGATTTCATGTTGACGGCCAAAGGTTGGACGAGACGGGACTTCAAGATGGTGCAGGAATTGCCGGCCACCCTGTCCCAGGATACAATGGCGTTCTGCCACGGCGCCGTCGATGCCATGGTGCATATCGGTGTGCATCCGGATTCGGCCTTGCAGGAGCTGATGGGCCTGTGCGCTGCCGTGCCGGTTGACATGGATGATGACGATATCACCCGGGCGATCAACCAAAATCCCGCCGTCTCGGTGATAAGCATTCCCCCCGCCACTTACCCCGGCCTTGAAAAGCCGGTTGGCGCGTTCGGAACCACCATCCTGCTCGTTGCATCGGGAAGTCTCGATGATGAGACCGTGATTGCGATTTTGGCTGCCTTGGAAATGCATCAGACCAGTCTGCAAAGCATTCATCCCGCATTGGGCCGGTTTGCCGTAAAGGCATCCGATGCCCCGGACATCGGCATCGCCCTGCATCCGGGTGCGGCAGCCTATTTTGCATCACAGGGGAATTGACCGGTCAATGCCCACCAGCAAAAGACGGTTTGCCTGCGGGAGGTCCTCAATTTCCAATCCGAACAACTTTTCATGCCGCATTCGGCACCTGGGTCCGCTGTTGGTCCTCCTGTTGAACCTGAAAACGTGATCGTCGTCAGCCTGCCCTCTCCGGACAACGAGCCATTGTTGATGGATGGGGGTCGGCCGCCCGGTTTCCTTCGCTAATCCAACTTTTTCTATCCCGGTCATTCGCTGCCAGCCTTAGGGCCACTGCGCGGGTCCATGGACATGACTACCGATGAGGTGCTTTTCATGGGCACGAAGGCCACCTGGTCTTCCACCGCCACGGTTTCTACTTTTTCCTGCTTTCTCAAATAGAGGGTGACCACGGCGAAGGTGCCGTCGATTAGAAGCCAGAACGCGAAAAGGCCAAAAGGGGAGTCCAGCAGGGTCATCACGCCGGAGGCCAGCAAGGGGCTGACGCTGGCGCCGATGCTGTACGCGAAAAGCAGGCCTGCACTGACGGCCACCGCCTCTTGTCCGCCGAATATATCATGCGCCCGGGCCACCGCGACCGGGTAGACGGCAAACATCAAGGCGCCGAACAGTCCCATCCCTGCAGCCATTCCCCCAAACGACCGCGCTCCGATGACGAACATGAACCCGCTGACAAGGGCGATGGCGGTTGCGATCACGGTGAGGACAACGGTGCGGTCAAACCGGTCCGACAGGTTTCCTACCGCCCACTGGGCCGCCAGACCGCAGAACACCGTGATGGACATGATCCCGGACAGTTGCCGAAGCGACAGGCCAATGTCGGTGCAGACTACCGGCATCATGGCATAAAAGGCGCTGTTGGTCAGGCCGGCGGCCATGCTCCCCAGCATGCCCAACGGCGCCCGGCGGAAAATTGATATGAAATGGTAGGGCTTGGTTTCGGGCAGGCTGGGGTGGACGCCCTCGGTGGCCGACACCGGCACCAGGCAGAGGGCGAAGATGATACCGGCAACGATGAACAGCGTTTGCCCATGCACATCTCCGACGTTGAGCAACTGCTGGCCGATGCCGATACCCAGGTAGGTCAGGGTCATGTAAATGGAAAACACACGCCCGCGGTAGCGCGATTCAGTGCACTCGTTGAGCCAGCTTTCGATGACCATGAACAGACCGAAGGTCGTGACCCCGCTTAAAAATCGCAGCGCCCCCCAGAACCATGGGCTCAGATAGAGCCCGTGAAGCAGGGCCGTGGCTGTCATCGTGGCGGCAAACACAGTGAAGGCCCGGATGTGTCCCACCCGTTGGATCAACCGATGGCAGGTGAATGAACCGGTCAGCAGGCCCGTGAAATAGCAGGACAGGACGATGCCGGTGGTGCCGGTTGAGAACCCCTCCGCGGCCATGCGCGTGCTCAACAGGGTGTTTAACAGGCCGTTGCCGGTCAAAAAGACCAAGGCGGCGGCAAACAATGCACCAAACGCACCCAGGGTGGTGACCATGATCTTACCTTATATGGATGTCATCAGACGTCAAGACCCTCTGCCTGCCTGAACCGCCATAGCGAGCGCAATCTCCGCGGCCTGCTGCGGGGAGGCTTTAAAAGAGACCACCGACAAAAGCAAATTTGTGCCGAATAAGCAATCCATTTTTTTCCCGGCATGGGCTTGTCCGGTTTGCATTTGCCAGGATGATGAATACCCTAGTTAAACAGTGAAACGGTTGAAACGGAAGGAAAAGACAATGACTGACATCAACGCGTGCAGACCTAAAATCATCATGGATCTTGAAGCCCTCAACGCCACCAACGCCCATGGATGCGTGGCCTGCGGCCGCAAGTTCAATCTCGGCGACACCGCAGTGCTGGCTTGCGGCGCCTGGGGGAGCGGTTCACGCTACATTCACGAAAACGAGGCCGTTTTGGACAGCCGGACCTCCCAGTATTTTGAACGCGGGTACTTTATGAGCCTGAAGGCAGGTGCCTAAGTTCAACGCGGTAATCGAAAGCGTTGCGGGCGGCCAGGGAAACCGCCAGCTGGGGCCTGACCGCGTGGATGGAAGACGACCCGCCGCAGGTCCAGCAATGCCAGCACATGCTGATGTTCTGGCGTCAGACATGGTTGACGATCTTCAGGAACCGATCCGCATGGTCCTCGACGTTGACATCCGGTTCCAGGAGCGGGGCATTTTTTGTCACGTGATGCCCCTACTTCAATTCATTTGCCGCTGAGAGACCAGTTAGCGTTTCGACCCGGTATCATCGACCGACACGAATGGATTGGTCTGGGTTGGCACGACCGTCGCGCCTACTCGACCGGTTGCCAGTACCCTTCCTGCTTGACGTATCTCACCTGGGACGCGGGTACCCAGATTCGTTCCCCATGATCCTGCTCGTATCGCCAGTGGTCTCCCATCCACACCTTCTTTATACCGTAATCCCAGTAACCGGGCTCGGTGCGTGTGTCCATGACAGGCGGCACCCACACTTCCGCCGGTTCGGGGGGCGGCGCCGGCGTCACCGGAAGGGGGGGGGTGATGATGATGATCGGCTGAATTTCCCGCACCACGGTCGTACTGGCGGGCCACCAGTAGCCGGGACGGCCATGCCCGGGCCGGCCGGGTTTATCGCCCGGATGGATCGGATGGACGGGTTTTCCCGGGGTTCCCGGATGCAACGGCTGCCGGTACGGCAGTCTGAAGCGGCTGCGCAGATCATGGGAGGGGTGCCCGGCTGATCGTTTAAACCGGCTTGGCATATCCCTTGACGGGTGGTGGGCGTAGGATCCCATGCCGAATCGATGACTCGTCCCGTGACGGCTGCGATCGGCCAACAGATCCCGGGGGACGGCGAACAGCAATAGACATATAACAAGAATGATTCTTTTCATTGCCCATCCCTTTCGATGCGCGATGGCATCAAAAAAAGTAGGTCTCGCCATGGCCCAAGGGGATCCATCGCTGCAGAAGCCCTTTTTCGCCCAGCGTTTTTTTCAGATCCGCAGGCGGAAAATGAACCGGCTCGTCGCCCAATTGAAACGTCCCCCAGTGGGCGATCATCAGTCGTCTGGCCTTGATCTCCTGAAAGGCCTGAACCGTTTCTGACGGGTTCATGTGGCTGGGCGCCATGAACCACCGCGGTGCATAGGCGCCCATGTTGAAGATGGCCAGGTCGATGTCGTAATCGGCGGCCAACTGCTCGAAACCGTCGAAGTAGGCACTGTCCCCGGAAATGTAGATGGTCGGTCCACCGGCCGTTTTGATCAGGTAGCCGCCCCACAGGGAGCGGTTGGGGCCGGTGATGGGGTTGCGCATCGTCCAGTGGTTGGCGGGCAGAAAGGTGATCTCCCTGGCACCGTCGCCGGTGTGCTCAAACCAGTCCAATTGGGTGCGGTGGGTCATGCCCACTGCGCTGAATTCCCTGTCGTAGCCCAGGGGGCTGATCACATGGGTGCCTGGATTCAAGGTCGCCAGTGACCGATGATCCAGATGGTCGTAATGGCCATGGGTAATCAATACATGGTCCGGTCGCGGCATGTCCGCCAGGCTGAAGGCCAGGGGCGTAAAATCCTTGATGAACCAGAAGATGTCGTTGAACACCGGATCGATCAGCAGGACACGATCCACATCCTTGATCAGCACCGTCGAGTGCTTGATCAAGGTGACCGACACACCCCGATGGGCCTTTACCGGCTCCCAATCGATCGCAACGGGTGAAATCGGCTGGTCGTCAAGAAAATCACCGTAGGCGTTCTTATGAAAAAGTTTCCACGACAGCACTTGCCAGAATCGACCGTCACGTGAAATTCCCATGGGATTCGAAAAGATGCCCGACCCGTGATGCATCTTGCGTCGGGCGATTTCCCGCAGGCTGTCGCCGTTCAGCGGGCGATAGTGAAGCGCCGTCGATGGGCCTTGGGTGTCTGTGGCCGCTTGCACCGCCTGGGGCAGAAACTGGGCTGCCAGCAACGTCTTGAATGCCGCTGAGAGTCTGCCCATGAACCGTCTCCTGGAGATGCGCTGATTCGGGTTAGTCGTTTTTACAGGTGTGTCGAACGGTTTCGCTCCTCGACGTATTGAAACAAAGTTTGGCCATTCTGATCCGTCTTTTGCGATTTATCCGGGGCAAATTTGATTTCCATCATCAACCTAACCACGATCCCCGGAAGGTGCAACTACAACCCCATCGCCTGCCGGATCTGAATATAGACATACCCGCCGCTGCCGTACCCGAAAGCTTCAAAGACGTGATGGTAATCACAGGCCAGCCCCTTGTAAAAGGTGTCGAAATCCACCTGATAGGGATTTTCCTGTTCGGGGTCCACATCGAGTATGGTGACCCGTTCGTTGGCTGAATCGTATGCACCCACAGGCGAAATGTGGGGGATATTTAACGTGGGGACAAGGGTGCCTTGATCGAAGTGGGTGATGATCAAGCCGTTGCCATGGCGGTCGAAGTCCTGCAGACGCTTCTTCAGCGTCGCGCGGACAGGTGATCCCGCCGGTGCATGGGTGGGTGTCTGGACGATATCGACGGCTCGAACCTTCAGGTCGTAGGCAGCGATGCTGTCCTTGACCACCTGGCCCAACAGCGGCAGCGGCAGTCCGCGGCGTCCACGGTATCCGTTATCGCTCATGCGTTCTTTCCAATGGCCGGTGGTCACCCGATCGAGGATGTCGGCTTGACGAATCGGCTGGATATCCGTGTTTTCCATTGACCTGATGGCGTTGATGCATGATACCACACTGGCCACTGAACATGAGGATTCGTGAAATTGTTTGACATGGTAACGCCAGATAGCCTGTTTAAGTGGATTCCAATGGGGCTGGGCATGGGTATGGGTGATTCTAACCTGGTCGCGTCTAAACGCACCGGTTCGCGTGATTCGATGAAAGCCATACCGGGTATAGAGGTACGGGCGAATCAGGTTGCGCAGCAGGTTCATGTCATCCCTCAGGCATAAAAAGTGATCCAAAATATGCGCATTGATCGGATCCATTCAAGCCTATTGCCCAATTGGTTGCGAGATCCTTGTCGGATGTCGTCAATTATTTGTCACATCTTGTTCGGTTTTCCGGACATATCATGGCGTGACGACGCATCAGTGGACAGCGTAAGGCAGCACTGACAAGGCTTTGGGACGACATTGATCAGTGGTATTGTTTTTGCTTGGTTTTTTTTGAATGTATACCCAAACCAAGGCCTACAAGGAAGTGTCGCCATGCATCACAAACCGGTTAGGTTATGGATCCTCGTCTTTTCCGTCTTGCTCGGCCTGTCCCATCTTCCCGTCCATGCCGCCGAGGAACCCTTTCCCCTTTACCCGGTCATCGATTCAAATGTAACTTTTTGGACGAATATTTATACGCGCTATTCAACCACCCAGGCCGTCGTCCACGACAGTGTTCATCTGGATATTGTTTACGAGGTGATCGACCTTAAACCCGCCGACCAACCGGGTGCCCGGAAAACGAACCGCCGGCGGATGAGACAGGCCACCCAACAGGTTGAGTCGATCTTGAAGCGCCTGGCAAACCATCCGCAGGCAGAAGATGCCGACTGCCGGCGGGTGGCGGCGTTGTTTGAACCCGGGGCGGGGGCACGCGTATTCAGCCAAGCCCGTCATCGGGTTCGCTGTCAGATCGGTCAGCGGGACCGCTTCCAGGCCGGACTGATTCGTTCCGGGGCCTACATCGACCGGATACGTGCCATTTTTCAATCCAATGGGGTGCCCGAGGATCTGGCTTATCTGCCCCATGTGGAATCATCCTTTAACACCAACGCCTACAGCAAGTTCGGTGCCGCCGGGATGTGGCAGTTTACCCGGTCCACGGGCAAGCGATTCATGACGGTGGATTATGTACTGGACGAACGGCGTGACCCCATTGCCGCTGCCCGGGCGGCGGCCGTTCTGCTAAAGGAAAACCACGATCGGCTGGGCAGCTGGCCCCTGGCCATCACCGCATACAACCACGGTGCTGCTGGCATGCTGCGGGCCAAGGCCGCTCACGGCGACTATCCCGAAATTTTCAGATCCTACAAAGGCCGCACGTTTAAGTTCGCTTCGCGGAATTTTTATGCCGAATTTCTGGCCGCCCGCCGGGTGGCATCCGATTACCAGCGCTATTTCGGACCCTTGGCCCTGGATGCCCCCATTCGGTCAAGGCACCTGAGCCTGGATGGGTTCGCGGCATTCACGGATCTTTGTCGCCATTTCGAGGTCTCCCCACAAGAGGTCCGGGCTTTGAATCCAGCCCTGCGGCCGCCGGTGTTCAGCGGCCAGAAGTATGTCCCCAAGGGATATGTCCTGAACCTTCCCGACATCCATGAATCAGACCGCCTGTCGTTGGCCGAGATTCCCTCGCATCTATTCAAGGCAGCTCAGAAACCCAGTCGGTTCTACACCGTTCAGCGCGGGGATACGGCCGGCAAGATTGCCCGCATGCACCGGGTGAAGGTGGATGACCTGATTCTGGCCAACAACATGGATCGGCGGGCGACCGTTTACATCAGGCAGACCCTTCGCATTCCCCAGGCCGGAGAATCGATTCGCAGCGAAAAAAAACCCCATCAGCCAATCGCGCCGGATCCCGCAGTGCTTGTGGCGGCTGAGGACAGGGCCCTCACCACCCCTGCCTTACCAGAGCGCATCCCTGTGGAAAGCGCTGCTCTCCGATACCGGCGTCCGGGGCCGTCCCCTGCCGACCTGATCGCCATGGCCGACGAAGCACCCGCAGCGGCATCGAAAGAGACGACCGACCCCGATCTGGGGGCAGAACCGGAAATCGTCACCGCGGATGTCGCGTTTACCCGGATTATCCAAGACAAGCAGCAGCCGGTAGGGATCATCCAGGTGGAGGTAGAGGAGACCCTTGGTCATTACGCGGAGTGGGCCGGCGTGCGTGCCTCAAGCATCCGTCGCCTCAACAAGTTACCATTTGGCCAGCCGCTGCAATTGAACAAGCAACTTAAAATACCGCTGGATGCCATAACTGCCGAGGATTTCGAAGCCCGACGCTACGAGTTTCACAAGCGGCTGCAGGAGGACTTTTTTACGGCCTATCGGGTGGGCGAACTCCAACGATACCGGGTCCAGCCGGGGGACAGCTACTGGACCCTGTGCCGGGATAAATTCGATCTCCCGTTGTGGCTGCTCAGACACTACAATGCCGGTGTGGACCTGGCTGCATTGAAGGTTCACCAGCCACTTATTATTCCCGCCATTGAAAGCCTCCTGGAAAACAGTCCGCAGGCGGCTGCCGGAGAAACGATACCGGAAGCCTGAACCGCGATAGCGAGCCTATTTCCCACCGCTCGCCGAGGGAAGGGGTCAATATGCGGATACCCGACCGTTCGCAGCTTGACTAGCGTGTGCAATCCCTTTATGATGCCTGTGACTTGATAATTGCCGGTCCCGATCAACAATATTCAGGCCAACAGGCATTGTTTCCATGACCGATAAAATTCCGCTGCCGACGAGGCTGGCCGCTATGTTTGTCTACAGCCGCCCCGTCCTGATTTTTGGCGGCATGATTTGTGCCCTGGCGGTCATATGGGGTAGAAACCCGGTGGTTTATACCGTCGGGGTTTCATTTCTGATTCTCTCGATGATTTTCGATCTGGTGGACGGCTGGTTCTCGGCCCGCTTCCGGCCCAACGCGGCGCTTGCCCCCCTGGCGGACCGGCTCACCGACAAGTTGGTCTATTCCATTATCTTTCCGGTCATCGCCGCCGGTATGATGTGGCGTTTGCTGGTGGCCGAGACAGATCCCACCCATGGCCAGCTGATGCATGCAATCTTTGTCCTGGTGCTTTGTGTGGCGGTCCTGGTGCGGGACAACTTTGCGTCCTTCATGCGCGGGTTCGCTATCCGGCAGGGCGCAGAACCTGAGAGCAGCGAATACAACCGCATGCGAACCATCGTGGCTGCGCCGGTCAGCGCGCTGCTCTACGCATACGCTTTCTATATCCCCGAAGGGCCTGAGTCATGGATCTATTTTCGCATCTCCTATCTGGGCAACCTCCCCCTGCGAATCCTTTTTTTCGTCGAAATTCTGTTTCTCATCATCAATCTGGGATCCATCGCCGGCTATTGCCGCAAATACGGCACTGCCTGCCTGGATGAACTGTGTTACGGGGACGAGGTGCTCAGACGAAAAATCCTGTCGGTATTTCCCAATGCCCTGACGGTGATGAACGCCCTGATGGGGCTCGTCGCCGTTTTTTTCGCCTACCAGGGACGGATGCGGGAAGCTTATCTGATGATGATCGGCGCCGCTACGTTCGACAAGCTGGACGGCGCCCTGGCCCGCCGGTTGGGCCTGACGCAACCCCTTGCCGATGAACCGCCGAAGAAGAAAATCAACATGGGCAGCATCTTGGACGATCTGGCTGACGCAATCAGCTTTTGCATCGTGCCGGCCTGGATTTTCTACGTCACCTTGAACCGGTTTGGACAAGACCGATTCGTTCAGCTGCCCGTGGGGTGGATTGCCGTTTTCTACGCGGTCATGGGGGTGGGCCGGCTAGTCTATTTTACCTTGGACAAGACGCCGATACCCGGTTTTTTCAAAGGGTTGCCCACACCTGCGGCGGCCATGCTGGTCATGTCACCGCTGGTGATATTCGACCATGCCCTGGCGCTCTCTTCTCAACGCATCCTTTTCTGGGGGGGGGTTGCAACCGGCACCATGGTCTTTGCCGGGGTGATCATGAACCTGTACCCCATCCGATACATCCACGTGGGACGGGCCATGAGCCGGCACCCCTGGTTTGGCCGCGCGAACCTGCTCCTGCTGACCATCAGCATGTTTACCCCCGTTTTCGGGCAGATTTGTCTGGGATATATGATCCTTTATCTACTGTCGCCCCTGTTTACCTGGCGTATCCACCCTGAAGATGCCGCCCGCGAGAACCGGCAGGAAAAATTGTCCGAAGGGTGATCGATGATTGAATGGTAAACAACCCAATGATTGGAGTCGCACCATGGCGCTTTGCCCCTGCGGAAGTGGAAAAAATTATGCGGATTGCTGTGAACCGCTGATCAAGGGAGATCGGGTTGCCGACACCGCCGAGGCATTGATGCGAGCCCGGTACACGGCCCATGCGAAAAAGGAGTTCGACTTCATTGTTGAGACCACACACCCTTCCAATCGCCAGGATGCCGACCGGAAAGGCACGGCAGCCTGGTCCAGGAAGCTGGACTGGCAGCGGCTGGAGATTCGCCATTCAGACCATGGCGGCCCGGAGGATTCGGTGGGCACGGTGACGTTTCTGGCACGCTATCGCAAGGACAGCAAGGCCTTCGATCACCACGAAATAGCAGAATTTGTCAGGGAGGACGGCCGCTGGTATTTCAAGGACGGCCAGGCACCGCAGCCCGTACAGGCCGTTCGTCAGGGTCCGAAAATCGGGAGAAACGACCCCTGCACCTGCGGCAGCGGAAAGAAGTATAAAAAATGCTGCGGGGCTTGAGGCCAGAGGCCAGAGGCCAGAGGCCAGAGGCCAGAGGCCAGAGGCCAGAGGCCAGAGGACAGAGGACAGAGGCCAGAGGACAGAGGCCAGAGGCCAGAACCCAGAGGCCAGAGGACAGCAAGGGAGTGAATATGTTTATCGACCTGTTAAGATCGCGCCGGAGCATTCGTCAATTCGAGGGTAGACCCGTTGAAGCGGAAAAGGTGGATTTGCTCGTGGAGGCGGTCCTTCGTGCACCGTCTTCAAGGGGGAGCAATCCATGGGAGTTCGTCGTGGTCAACGATCCTGCGATCATCAACCGACTGTCGACGGCCAAACCTCACGGTGCCTCGTTTCTGGCCAACGCCCCACTGGCCATTGCGGTCTGTGCGGATCCGAAGAAATCGGATGTATGGGTTGAAGATGTCTCCATCGCGGCCATCATATTGCACCTGGCGGCCACCGACCTCGGCCTGGGCAGCTGCTGGATTCAGCTGCGCAAGCGCGATTACGATGACGCAACCACCGCCGGTGAATTCGCGGCCGAGGTTCTGGGCCTACCGGCGGAATTGGTGGTGTCCGCCATCATGGCCATCGGGTATCCGGCCCAGCATCCGTCACCTCACCCGAAAGCATCCCTTCAGCGCGACAAGGTAAGCGTCAATCGTTACGGCAATCGAGAATGAACCACATACTCCCCCGGAATCCCGGCAGCCGTCAGCAAGCAAGTTCACCGGCCTGGTTTCAGGCAGGTCCGAAAGCGTTTTCGAAGAATTTACGGATGGCTTTTCTACCGTCGTCGGTGAGATTCCGGGTGCCGGTACCCGCAAAGGTGTTCTTCTCGATGTGCGGCAATTCGGCAGTCCACTTGCTGCCTTCCCAGGCAAACCAGCCCCTGCGATCCTGATCATAGACATGCACCGGACGGTTGAACAGCTTGGCCAGTTCCACGCCCCAACCGGTCCCCCCCTTGACCGTGTTGTCCGGCTGAATCCAACCGACGGCGATTACATGGTAACCGCTGTTGACCATGTGAAAAATAGTCTGGATTACCTTGCGAATCTTGTTGGCTTGGGCGAATTTTCGACCCATACGGGCCGACACGATCTCCATGCTCACGTTTCCCTTGTCAAGCGCTTCAGGTGTCAGCTCCTGGACCCCGCGGGCACGTTCAATGATATGTCCCTCAAACGAAAAATTGACCTCCTGGATACCCCAGGCTTCGGCCAGTCGGCCGAATTCGGATTCGGCACCTTTGTGGCCCCCGCTGTAAAGGGTGATGTGGGAACGATCTGGCATCATTTTCTCCTTGATAATGGGTGTCTTGGGTTAAGCAAAAAAAAAGGCCCGTTCTGCGCGGGCGGCCGGGGTTTTAGAACACGCATGCCATAAACCATCTCACCCCGCTGTTGCCCGGCGGGGTGAGATGGTGATAATAAGGGCGGAATCGTGGATTGCAACACGGGCAACCGGTTTATTTTAATAAAGTATCGAATTTTTATGTCGGCGAACCCGTTTCCAGTCGAAAATCCCGATTGCATGGCCCCGTTCGACGGTGTATGGTTGCATGGAGTTGTCCCATAGGCGTCTTAAGGGAGGCGTACCATGTCGAAGTCACGAGACACGAGGAAAGATAACAAGAAAAAACCCGCCCAGACCCCCAAGGAAAAGAAAAAAAGCAAACTGGAAAAAAAGCGGTCCCACGATTAATGGCGACGGTGACGGTCCAAATATTCAAGCAGGTTCGCCATGGCCTCGGTGGTATCCCGCTGCGATAGGGTTCGACGGATTTCCACGATCTTCTTGAGTTCATCCTTTTCCAGCAGCAGTTCCTCCTTTCGCGTACCGCTCAGGCGGATGTCTATGGCCGGGAAAATCCGGTGCTCGGCACAATCGCGGCTGAGGACCAGGTCCATATTGCCGGTTCCTTTGAATTCCTGGTAAATGATGTCGTCCATCCGACTGCCGGTCTCCACGAGAATGGTGGCGATAATCGTCAGCGAACCGCCGTTTTCGATATTCCTGGCGGCACCGAAGATCTTGCGCGGCACGTCCATGGCGTTGGCGCCGAGCCCACCCGAGAGCGTCCGGCCGAAGCTTTCCGTCTCGGCGTTGAAAGCCCGCGCCATGCGGGTCAGCGAATCGATGAAGACGACCGTGTCCCGCCCGACTTCCGCACATCGCATGGCGGTGTGCACCGCCAGACGCGTCATGCGCATGTGCTGGCCGATGCTCTGGTCTGCCGAAGAGTACAGCACATGGGCGTCTTTCAACCCTCGTTTGAAGTCGGTCACCTCTTCCGGGCGTTCATTGACCAAAAGAACGAATACCTCCATTTCCGGGTCATTGGCGGTGACCGAGTTGGCCATATGGCGCAACAGGGTGGTTTTCCCCGACTTGGGCGGCGAGATGATCAGGCCGCGCTGCCCCCGGCCAATGGGGACGATGAGGTCAAGGGCCTGACCGGTGAGATCCTTTGGCCCTTGTGACATGCGTAGCCGCTGGTCAGGGTTGATGCTGGTCATGGTGTGCATGGTTTCGGTCTGCGCATACCGCTCCAAGGGCAGTCCGTTGACCCGTTCCACTGCGGCCAGCTTCAGATTCTGGTTTCCGGGATTGCCGGGTTCCCCCCTTCCCTCGATGAACGTCCCCTCCCGCAGGCCGAATTTGCTGATCATAAACGCCGGGACAAAGGTGTCTTCCGGGCCGGCCTGGTAATTATTGTCAATGTTTCGGAGAAAACCGAATCCTTTGTCCAATATCTCGAGGTGTCCACTTACCGGTTCCATGGGTTGACTCCCGGGTGTATTATTTTTCATGAGCGTCTTTAACAGGCCTGACATCGAAGGTGTCGTGGGCAAAGGTGAATTCCATTGAGGCAACGATCCTTTTTCAATAACTGGGATGCATGCCTTGTTCGGCTTCGTCGAGTTGTCGGGGCCGGAAAGTGAATAGCATTGAAACGCGATAGTTTTCGCACCCGCCGCTGCTTGCGGCGGCACATCTTCAAAATGATTACCCTTGCGATGTTGTCAAACCGGCGGGATTTTCGCTACATTTGGTGCTGGCGACGTAAAGATGTTGAAAATGCCGACTGAGTGAAGAATATAATAGAACAGTTGAACGGCGATGACAACCTTAATTACCAAGCAGGAGCCCGTCATGATTGACAGTGACCGTTTCGACCCCTTCAACAACCGGCTGTGCCGCAATGTCCGCAACGCGCTGTCGGAAAATTTCAACAAGGTGTTGGCGCAAAAAAAAATGCAGCCCGTGCGGCGCGCTGCCCGCCTATTTTTAAACGACCCGCTGCCGCTGTGTGTCAGAAGGTATATCGACCATCGCCTGGCTGCCTATGCGAAGGTGTTGGCGAATGTCCGTGACCATCAGCTTGACCATCCGCTGGAGATTGCCTTTGCGATCTGGGACCAGCATCTTTTTTTTGAAACCCACGAGTATCTCGAACCGCACTGGATGACCGCCGACGGGGAGGAAAAAAAGTTGCTCCAGGCCATCATCCGGGCAGCCGGTGCATACGTCCACCTGGAGCAGGGGAATCTCACCGGGGCCAAGCGCATTGCCGCCAAGGCGGTGGCCGTGCTGGCGTTGCATCAGGACCAGTTGGCCCCCTACGCCGACCCTCAACTGCTTCTGGCAAAGCTCAGGTCCCTTGACCCCGCGCCGCCGATGCTAACCGGAACGGCTAAACCGGTAAATCGGTCGATGCAGACAACCGAGCGTCCATGACGACGCCGCATCACATCAACCCCAGTTCAACCAGCAGTGCATAGACACCGGAATGGCGCAGGCGGATTCGGATAAACTCGGCGATGGTGGGCTGCCAGGGGCGATGCCGCAGGGCCATCCCGGCTTCCCGTGGCAGGCGCGCCCCCTTTTTGTGGTTGCAGGCGCGGCAGCAGGCCACGCAATTGTCAAAATCGGTCTTCCCCCCCCGCGACCGCGGAATGACGTGGTCCATGGTGATGGGTTTGGCCTTGGATCCGCAATAGGCGCAGGCGAACCGGTCCCGGGCCAGGACGTTTCGGCGGGAAAAGGGGACGCGGCCCCGGTAGACGCTTCTGACGACCTTGACCAGCACGGCCACCGCCGGTGCCCGGAAGGTGCGGCTTACTCCCTGAATCACCCGATCCGAAAACTTCAGGACCCTGACTTTTTCGGCGAACATCAGGCCCATGGCTTTTTTCCAGTCCACCAGGCCGAGAAAAGAATAATCCCCGTTGAGCAGAATGCAGCTTCCGTTCATGGCGCCGATTCCTCTTCCGGAGTATAGCGGTAAAAGGGGGTGGCGATGGGCGACGTCCCATGCCATTGGAGCATGGACAGATTATGCAGTCCAGCGACAGCCTGCCGGAAAGCCGGTTTCATGAAATCCTCCTCAATCAATAAACAGGAATGGCTGAATCGAATCTGGAATGACTGAATAAATCGGTTTTTACCACCGTTGTCAATATACAATCATTGCCGATTGACACCGGCGGTGGAACTTTTTTACAGTGGCGCATCAGTGGATCAATGCAACCGACCCTAAACCGATCAGACCAGGGAGAAAAATGATGGAGCTGTTCTCGCCAACCCAGATGGACGCCCTTTCCACTTTCGTGGACCCGGACCGCTTTTCCACCGGCCGGTCCAACCGTGAGCTTCACATCAAGGATATCTCCCCGCACCGGGGCAAACTGCCAGCCGGTATCATCTGGCCCATGACCACCGAAGAAGTGTCCACCATCCTCACCTACACCTATGCCCAAGGAATTCCCGTCACTCCCTGGGGGGCCGGCACCAGCACCGAAGGCAACCCGCTGCCGATGCGCGGCGGTCTGGTGATGGACATGACCCGCATGAACCGGATCATTGCCGTCCGGCCCCAGGATCTCCAGGCCGATGTCCAGCCCGGCGTGTTTCGAAAAACGCTCAACCAGCACACCGGCCGGTCGGGGCTTTTCTTTCCACCCGACCCCGGCGCCGATGCCACCATCGGCGGCATGATCGCCAACAATGCCTCGGGTGTTCAGACCATCAAATACGGTGCCACCAAGGACTACGTGATGCGTCTCGTGGTGGTGCTTCCCGACGGGCGGGTGATTCACACCGGCGGAAAGGCGCACAAATCCTCATCGGGCTACGATCTTACCCGGCTCTTCGTGGGGTCCGAGGGAACCTTGGGGGTGGTGACCGAAGCCACCTTGAAGCTGGCCGGCATTCCCGCCGTCCATCTGGCCGCGACGGCGACCTTTGACGCTCTGGAGGCGGCCTCGGAAACCGTGGCGGTGCTCATGGGATCGGGGTTGGCCCCGGCGGCGCTGGAACTGCTCACCCCGGCACTCATTGCGCTGATGAACCGGGAAAAGCACCTGGGACTAGCCGAAAAGCCGTCCCTGTTCTGCGAATTCCACGGCATCAGCAAAGCGGCACTCGATGAGACCGCAGCCCTGGCCGAGGCGCTGTGCCGGGAGGGCGGCGCCCGTAGCTTTAAAACCGGCGTCAAGGAACGGGAGCGAAAGGAGCTGTGGCGGGCCCGCCACGAGGCCTGGGAGACCATTCACCGGGCCTATCCGGGGCGGGAGACGCTGATCGTCGACGCGGCGGTGCCCATCTCCAGCTATCCGCAGATGGTCCTTTTTTCCCAGCAGCAACTGGATGAAAAAAAGGCCGTGGGGTTTGTTTTCGGCCATGCCGGGGACGGCAACCTGCATGTGGTCTTGGTGGGTGACCCGGCCGATGACGAAGCATGGGCATCCCTCGAGACGATCAACCACAACATCGTTCACCGGGCGGTGGAAGTGGGCGGAACCTGTACCGGTGAGCACGGTATCGGTGTCGGCAAACGTCAATTCATGCAGCTGGAGCACGGTGAGGGGTATGGACTGATGAAGCAGATCAAGGACCTGATGGATCCCAAGGGGTTGATGAACCCCGGAAAGATGTTTCTGTAGGTTCAGGGCTTGGCCGGCGCTGACGCTTAACGATGTCAGTCCATGCAGCAACCGGACAATCACACGCATGGAAGCGGTGGGCACCCAAGCGGCTATGGCTGTGGGTGCTTTACTTTCGGGCTTTACCGGCCAGGTGCTCGATGGAGACCCGCACCACAGCCGTCTGGTCCATCAGGCGGTCGATATAGGCGTCCCCGGCAGCAACGTGGTCTGGGGCATACTTGGCCACCAGGGCACGCAGTACGTTTTTTTTCAGCACCTTGTCATCGATGATGTCGGCATTGCCGGACACCACCACACTTTCGTAGCGGGTGGAGAATTTTTCGGGCAGCAACTCGGTCTTGCCCACCACACAGAAGGAGACCCCTTTGTTGGCGGTGATGTTTTCCAGCTTTTGACCTTCGGTGGCGCAATGAAAATAGATGCAGTCTCCCAACACCACATAGTTCACCGGTATCCCGTAAGGCTGATGGTTTTTGTCCGAGGTGCTCAAAATTCCGTATTCGCCGCGTTTGAGCAGTGCCATGGCGGCGGCATCGTCAAGCCGCCGGTCCTCCCTGCGCAATGGTTTGGCCATGTGTCACCCCTTTCCCGGCGTTTTGCGCCCGCGTGTTTCATCGTATTGTCGTTCAATGATGATGTCGATACCCGCTTTTCGACCGGAATGCAAACCAAACCGGCAATTCGATCATTGGGGGTTAGGTCTCCACATTTCAAAACGATCATTTTCTCATTGCGTGAAAGTTTGTTAAATGTGGAAATTCGACCTCATGTTGGTTGTTTCCGCTAAATGGTGTGGTTCACCCCTCCAGTTCCACCGTCTCCACCAGTACGCGGGCCGTACCCTGTTTGTAAAAGCCCAGCCGCCTGGCGGCCCCCGCGCTCAGATCGATCAACCGTCCTTCGATGAAGGGCCCGCGGTCGTTCACCCGCACGACGATGCTGCGCCGGTTGGAGAGGTTGGTCACCCGCACGAAGATAGGCAGGGGCAGGTGTTTGTGGGCGGCGCTCAGTCCATCGGGGTTGAAGGCCTCGCCGTTGGCCGTCATGTGGCCGCCCCGCTGCCGATAGGTTTCGTTCCCATACCAGGAGGCAATGCCTTTTTCACGGTAGGTCGTGGCCTGGGCCATTGTCATGGGTACATAGCGCTTGCCCCGGACCGTGTAGGGTGAAGCCTTGACGCGGCCCTGGGCGATGGCCTCTTTGGGGGACAGGCCGTCGATGGTGTCGATGTCGTCATGGGTCAACGGCCAGGAGAGCGGCGCGGTAACCACGTCGAAGGTGAATTCGCCGACGGTGTAGACGGTGCTGCCGGCAAATTTGGTCACCTTGTAGGCCATGACCACGGTACCCTTGGTCAATCGGTACGTGGTGCGTATGACACCGCAGGCAGAGAGGATCACACATGACGCAGCCAGCAGAGCGACATAATTGCACACTGACCGATTGCTTTTCCGATTGCCCATGTTTCTAATACTGACGATCCTTGGTAATTATTTCAAGGCGTTTTCAAAATCGTCGATCAGGTCCTGGGTGTCTTCGATCCCCACGGAAAGGCGAATCAAGGCATCGCTGATGCCGGCCGCCTTGCGTTCCTCGGCGCGCATGCCGGCATGGGAGGTGGTGGACGGCCGAGTGACCAGGGTCTCCACGCCGCCTAAACTGGGGGCTACGATGGGAACCGTCACGCGCTGCATGAATTGCTCGGCGGCGTCCAGGCCGCCTTTCAATTCGAAACTGACCATCCCGCCGAATCCCTCCAGCAGTTCTTTGGCCCGGCCATGGCCGGGGTGGTCGGGCAGGCCGGGGTAGTTGACCCGATCGACCGCAGGATGGGCGGCGAGGGTGTCGGCAATCGCCTGGGCGCTGCGGTTCTGGTGGCGAACGCGCAGGGCCAGGGTTTTCATCCCCCGGTGCAGGAGAAAACAGGCGTGGGGATCCAGGCTTCCGCCTAAATGAATCAGCTTGTGGGCGATTTTTTTCACCAGCGGCGCCGTGCCGATGACCGCCCCGGCCACGATGTCTGAATGGCCGTTCAGATATTTGGTGCAGCTGTGCAGGGAGATGTCGTAGCCCCATTCGGCCGGCCGGAAATTGACCGGCGTGGCAAAGGTGTTGTCGATCATGGAGATGAGTCGATTGGCCCTGGCGAACTCGGCCAGGGCCTTCAGGTCGCCCACCTGGATCAGCGGGTTGGTAATGGTTTCCACATACAGGCCGCGGGTGTTTGGCCTGAGCATGGTCGCCCAGGATGCGGGATCGTCGGCATCGATAAAGTCGAACTGAACCCCCAGGGGGGCCAAATCCGAGACGAAAAAATCCTGGGTGCCGCCGTAGAGGCAGTTCTGCACCAGGATGTGGTCTCCGGGGGAGAAGAGGGCCAGCAGGGTCGTGGAGATGGCTGCCATGCCGCTGGCCGTTACCAGGGCGGCGTCGGCGTTCTCCAGGGCCGCCAGCTTTTTGTGAAGCACCTCATGGTTGGGCGTGTTGTTCATCCGGATGTATCTCAATTCATCATAGCCGGACTGGCCGGCGTACACGAAGGTGGACGACTGGAACACCGGCAGGCTCACGGCCCCGCAGATTCGTGTTTCAGGCTCTCCAGCATGAATCAACCGAGTATCGATGCGATGGTGTTGGCTGAGCATGACGACTCCTTTGATGGTCGGGCAGGTTGAAAATTTCGATTTGATCTTTACTTTCTTAGCATTGGAATGAATTCCTTAGCATGTTTTTTGCGGAGAGACCATGATCGAATCCAGCGCCTTCGGCCGCATGTCCATCGACGGGCAGACCTACACCTCCGATCTGTTCATCTTTCCTGACGGGCGTGTACAGGACGGGTGGTGGCGGCGGCGCGGGCACGCGCTGGGTGTTGATGATATCATGGCGCTTGTCGACGATTGGCCGGATCTGATCGTGGCCGGCACGGGCACCAGTGGGCGCATGCGACCAGAGGCGGACCTGTCGCCCTTTCTCAGGGAAAAGGGCATCGACTTCATTGCCGAGCCCAATTCCCGTGCCATACCAATCTACAACCAGAAGGTCGCGAAGGGATTGAAGGTCGGTGCCTGCTTTCATCTGACTTGCTGACAGGTCCGTATGGCCATGGGTTCCCTTCAGAAAAACAACGTGCAGCACGTGTAACAGGGAGTTAAGGATGATTGAGATCGCCGCCGTTTTCGGCAGCCCCCGCCGCAAGGGCAATACGTCAACCCTTCTTGACCATGCCATTGCCGGCGCTCGTGATGCGGGTGCCCGCGTCACGGAGATCGTCTTGCGGGATTTGAAGATGTCGCCCTGCCTTGAAATATACGGCTGCAAGAAGGAGGGACGGTGCGTGATCAAGGACGACTACGGGGACATAGAAGAACTGTTTCAGGGCATCGATGGCCTGATGCTTGCCTCACCGATTTTCTTTTACACGGTCAGTGCCCATACCAAGATCTTGATGGATCGCTGCAATTCCCTGTGGGTCAGGAAATACTGGATCGACAAGCATCCCTTTGGCCCTAAAAACTACCCCCGCAAGGGCTTGTTCATCTCCGTCGGATCGACCAAGGGCAAGAAACTGTTCGACGGTGCGCTGCTCAGCGTCAAGTATTTCATGGATGCGTTGGATATGGAACTCTGGCGATCCCTGCTTTTCAGGGGGGTTGAAGCGGAGGGGCAGATTCTGGAAACGCCTGGTTCGTTGGAGGCGGCCTATGAAGCTGGAAAAGCCTTGGTTCAGGCGCTGGCGGATAACGATCGACCTGCCGGCGAGCCAACTCTCCCGGGCCACCTTCAATAGCCGCGCAGCGGGTCATACGCCCCCCCCATTTGCGGCCGATGATTTTTAGGTTGCAAGAACCCCAACAGCAAGCGAACTGAAAATCGGTTTTTTATCCCTACGGTGCTGCGCCGCATTGCCGTTACAGGCAGACCCCTTCCCCGCGGCAGGCCGCGGGAAAGGGTCAAAGTGCTTGGGCCAGATCGTCTATAGCCGCATAAGGGGCCGGGTCGGGAGTCGATCCCCGTATAGGGTGGGAGGCCAGCAGGTCGCGACCGTCATCGAGGAGGATCCCCGCTATGGTGTGAAGGCCGTCCCAGGGATCGCTTTTAAAGGATTTTACGGGGGTCAAAGGCGTCGCGCAGGCCGTCGCCGATGTAGTTGATACTCAAGACGGTTAGAAAGATCATGAAGCCCGGCACGATGGCCGTCCAGGGTGCGGCAAAAATCTGATCCAGGGCGTTTTTCAGCATGTTGCCCCATGTGGCGGTGGGCGGCTGGATTCCCAACCCTAAAAAGCTGAGCCCCGACTCCGAAATGATCGCATCGGCCACACCGAGGCTGGAGGCCACGATAATCGGTCCCAGTGCATTGGGCAGAATGTGGCGAAACATGATTCGCCCGGTGCCGGCACCCAGCGCACGGGCGGCTTCGACGTATTCCTGGTTCCTGATTTCGAGAAAGGAGCCCCGCACCAGACGGGCCACATCCATCCAGGCCAAAATGCCGATCACGAACACCACGCGCGCCACGGGCATCTTATACAACATTCCGAAGACCATGACGATGATGGGATTGTCGCTGAAAGGTGGCCGCATGAAGATGATGGCGAAGAGGATCAAGATGAAAATGCGCGGAAAGGCCAGGGCGAAGTCGGTAAATCGCATCAGGATGTTGTCGATGATGCCACCGAAATAGCCGGCCAGGGCGCCCACGATGGTTCCGATGGTCACCGACACCAACATGGCGAACACACCGACCACGAGGGATATGCGCCCTCCGTAAAGGGTTCGTGTCAACAGGTCCCTCCCGAGTTCGTCGGTGCCCAGAGGATGCTGAAGGCTGGGGGGGGCCAGCATGTTGGAAAGATCCGGCTTCTCGGCATCATAGGGCGAGAGTTGATCGACAAACCCCACCGAAAACAGGATCACCGCCATGATGAACATACCGACCACCGCCATTTTGTGGCGCAGAAACTGGCGCAGGGTGATGTACCACAGCTGGTTTTTGTGTCGCTCGTAGAAAGTGGTTCCTGTCACGATCGCTGCGGCCCTTTAGCTGTAGGTGATCCGCGGATCGAGAATGGCGTACACGATATCCGCGATAAGGTTGGAGATGACGACCAGAAAGGCGATGGCGGCCACGATGCCCATGACGATAGAGTAGTCGAAGCGGGTGGCCGCATCCACGAAAAGACGCCCCATGCCCGGCCACGAATAGATGGTTTCCGTAAAGAGGGCGCCGGCAAACAACACCGGCAGATCGATGGCCACGACGGTGACCAGCGGTATGGCGGCGTTGCGGAAGGCATGTTTAAAAATGATCATCCGCCGGTGCAACCCCTTGGCGGCGGCGGTACGGATGTAATCCTGGTGAATGACCTCCAGCATGCTGGTGCGCAGGAAACGGACGTATTTGGCTGCGATCAAGGTGGAGAGGCTCAACACCGGCAGAAACAGATGCCGCAGGCTGTCCATGATGGAAAAGTCCTGCCCCAGGCTGTGCATCCCCCCGCTGGGAAGCCAGCGCAGCCATATGCTGAAGACGATGATCAGCAGCAATCCCGAGTAGTAAACCGGCATGGAGCGGCCGACATAGGTCAAGGTGGTGGCGATGTGATCGAAGATCGAATACTGGCGTGTGGCCGAGATGATTCCCGCCGGGATCGCAATCAGCAGGGCGATGATCAGCGATACGCCGGTGAGGTAGATGGTGTTGGGCAGGCGTTCCCAGATTTCGGTAAGTACCGGCCGTTTGGTGGTAAAGGAGTACCCCCAGTCGCCCTTGAGGATGTTTTTGAGCCAGGAAAAGTACTGCACGTGAATTGGCTGATCCAGGCCCATCTCATGGCGCAGTCGCTGGATATCGGCCTGGGAGATCTCCGGGTTGTTCTCGTAGGCGGCAAGCGGCCCGCCCGGCAGCATCTGCATCAGTACGAACGTGGCAAAGGTAATCACGAACATGACCGGAATAACTGACAGGAGTCTTCGCAGGATATAGGAAAATCGCATGGTGCGGCTACCTCGGGCGATGACCGCGCGCCGGAAACCGGCGCGCGGCCTAATGTTGTAGCGGGATTCGCCAGATGGCTACTTCACGGCCCAGTCAGCGACGTTCCATGTCGCGACGGCGTCGATGATGCCGTATCCGTTGGGCTTCCACCCCGTCACGTTGTTTCTGAAGGCGTGAACGGTGAGGCGCTGGTAGAGATAGATGTGGGGCACGATTTCAAACACACGCGCCTGGGCCTTGCGGTAGGCTTCGGCCCGTTTGGCCATGCTGGCCGAACTGCCTGCCATGTCAAGATACTTATCCAGCTCAGCGTCCCGGTGCCGGGTGTAGTTGTAACCGCTGCCGCCGTTGGCTTCCGTGGGGATGTTTTTCGAATGAAAATAGCCCTCGAACTGCTGATGGGGATCGATGCCCGGCCCGGTGGTGTACATGAGGATGTCGTAGCGGCCTTTCTTGCGGTCGGCATCGTTGGCCCAGGAGCCGAACAGAACCGACGAGGGGACGTTTTCAATGTAAAATTCGATCCCGACTTTTTTAAGCTGATCAACCAGCACCTGCTGCACCAATTCACGCAGTTTGTTGCCGGTCGTGGTCGTGATTTTCAGCCGCATCCGGGTTCCGTTTTTTTCGCGGATGCCGTCCGCCCCGACCTTCCAGCCCGCTTCGTCCAGCAGCTGCATGGCCTTTTTGGGATCGTAGGGCCTGGGCTTGATGTCCAGGTTGGCGGCCCAGCCGCTGGGAATCTCGGAGGTGCCGACCTCGGCTTTGCCATAGAGCAGTTTGTCAACGATCTCCTGCTTGTCGATGGCGTAATCGATGGCCAGGCGCACGTTGAGGTCGGCCAGAATCGGATGCGGGTAATCCGGGTCGCCGTTGTGCGGCGGCAACGGCGTGCTGTGATTCAGGATCAGCCGCTCCGAGGTCAAGGAGTTGGAGATGCACAGGGAGACCTCCGGGTTCTGCTCCATCATGGGGATCTGGGCTTCGATCAGGTCCCACACCCCGTCGATATCCCCGGCCTGCAGCTGGGCGATGCCGACTTCCCGGCTGGGAATGATCTTGAAAAAAATCTGGTCGATCTTGACCTTGTCTGCATCCCGATAATTGGGATTTTTAACCATGGTAATGTGATCGCCGCCGACCCATTCGGTTACCATGAAGGGGCCGGTGCCCACGGGCATCCGGTTGTAAGGCGCATCATTGATGTCCGGCAGGTCGCCCAGGATGTGCTTGGGCAGCACGGGAGAGAACCGGGTCAGGTAGGGGGCGTAGAACTCCTTGTATTTGACGACGGCGGTGTAGTCATCCGGGGTGTCCACCGACTCGATCAGTTCGTAGCCCGAGCGGCTTTTGACCAGGTTTTTTGGATTGACCAGGGCCTCCCAGGTGAACTTGACGTCTGCAGCGGTGAAGGGCTTGCCGTCGCTCCATTTGATGCCTTTTTTCAATTTGTAGGTGATGGTCAGCCCGTCCGGCGAAACCCCGCCGTTTTCCTCGGTGGGTATTTCCTCAACCAGGACGGGGAGGTATTCCCCCTTGTCGTTGACATCGATCAGGTATTCGGCGAACGGCTTATGCACGTAGGTGATCACCGTTTGCACGCCGATGTAGGAGTTGAGGGTCTCCGGCTCCTGGTAGACGCCGAGGGTGATGCTGTTCTTCGCCCATGCGGACAGCGGAATACACAGGGCTAGGACGAGGATAAAAACCGACAGGCGCAGTTTTGTTGACATTGCTCCCCCCTTAATTAATGGTTGATTTTGTGGTTGTCGAGTGGTTAAAGCATTTATTGGAATGAATTTTATTCTTAATAAAACCGATATCCAGATTCTACTTCCAAAGTCAAGGAATTAATGTAATTCACGTCCAGGATCGCGGTTGCGCGAACACGCCGGCGACGGATGATCTGAACCGCGACAGCGAGTGCACCGCCCGCGCCTTGCCTCGGAAAAACGTCAATTGGTGGACGGGTTGGGACGGATCTAAAATTATTGGGAGGCGTGTGGTTACCGAAAGCGATATCCTGCTCGACATCCGCGGGTTGAAAACCCATTTTTTCTCCGAGGAGGGGGTCTCACCTGCCGTGGACGGCGTGGATTACCAGGTTAGTAAAGGGGAAACGGTAGGCGTGGTGGGGGAATCGGGATGCGGCAAAAGCGTTACCGCACTCTCCATCATGCGGCTGATCCCCGATCCGCCGGGCAAAATCGTCGGGGGTGATATTCGCTTCGAGGGCAATAGCCTGCTCACCCTGTCAGACGAGCAGATGCGCAGGATCCGAGGCAACCAGATTTCGATGATCTTCCAGGAGCCCATGACCTCCCTCAATCCCGTTTACACCATCGGCAACCAGATCTCGGAAGCGCTCATTTTGCACCAGGGTTTAACCAACACCGAGGCCCTGGAGCGTTCCATCGAGATGCTCAAGCTGGTCGGCATTCCGTCCCCGGAGCGCCGGGTCAGGGATTATCCCCATCAACTCAGCGGCGGTATGCGCCAACGGGCCATGATCGCCATGGCTCTCTCCTGCAACCCTAAACTCCTGATCGCGGACGAGCCGACAACCGCTCTGGATGTCACCATTCAGGCCCAGATTCTGGATCTGATGGTGTCGCTGAAAGAGGAACTGGACACCGCCATCATCCTGATCACCCACGACCTGGGGGTCGTTGCCGAAAGCGCCGCCCGGGTGGTGGTGATGTACGCCGGCAAGGTGGTTGAAGATGCGGACGTTTTTGGAATTTTCGAAAACCCGCTGCACCCTTACACCGTGGGCCTGCTGGAATCGATTCCCAGGCTTGATCTCAGTGCCACCAAGAAACAGCGCCTCAAAGAGATTAGCGGTGTGGTGCCCATGCTTTCTCAACTGCCGCGTGGGTGTCACTTCTCGCCCCGCTGTCCGCGCGTCATGGAGATCTGTACCCGAGAAACCCCGGAATTGAAAGCGACTGGCGGTGCGGCCCACAAGGTCCGCTGCTGGCTGTACGAATGAACCGTGACCCGCTCTTCTCATCCTCATCCGGGAGTGCCGTTGACGATGAATGACCGCTTGCTTGAAGTCAGGGATCTGAAAAAGTATTTTCCCATCAAGGGTGGGTTTTTTTCTAAAACCGTGGCCAACGTGCACGCCGTGGACGGCATCGATTTTTTTCTCAACAGCGGGGAAACACTGGGTCTCGTGGGTGAGAGCGGCTGCGGCAAGTCCACCACCGGGCGGTTGATCCTGAATCTGATCAAACCGTCGGCCGGTAAAATCCTGTTCAACGGGCAGGATACGCGCACCTTCGGCCGGCGCCAAATGAAAGCGCTGCGGCGGGAGATGCAGCTGATTTTCCAAGACCCATATGCCTCGCTCAACCCCCGCATGACCGTGGGGGATATTGTCGGCGAATCGTTGAGAATCCACCGCGTCGCCTCCGGTTCGGAAGCCGAGGCGCGCACGGTGACCCTGCTGGAGAAGGTTGGGCTGCACCCCGAACACCTCCGGCGCTATCCTCATGAATTCAGCGGCGGTCAGCGTCAGCGGATCGGCATCGCCCGCGCCCTGGCCCTGAACCCCAAGCTCATCGTCGCCGACGAGCCGGTCTCGGCCTTGGACGTCTCCATTCAGGCCCAGGTAATCAATCTGCTACAGGACCTCAAGAAGGAATTCCAGCTCTCCTATCTCATCATTGCCCATGACCTGAGTGTCGTGGAATACATGAGCGACCGGGTCGCCGTGATGTACCTGGGAAAAATTGTGGAGATGGCTTCCGGTGAGGAACTCTACCATCATCCCAAACACCCTTACACCCAAGCGCTCCTGTCGGCGGTGCCCATCCCCAATCCCCGTTTGGAGAAGAAACGGCAGATTTTGGAAGGGGATGTGCCCAGTCCGGTGAATCCGCCGTCGGGATGCCATTTTCACACGCGCTGCGTCTTCCGCCAGGACGAATGCACGCGGCTTGAACCGGCATTCGTCGACACGGGCGGCGCCCACTACGTGGCCTGCCCGGTTCGGGCGGGGGGCACGTTCACCGATTCATCGGCATAGGTGGGGATCCCGACCCGCTTGTCAGACACCAGTTGCGGATGTTCTCCGGTCGGCATCCAGGCTGTTCAAGTACCGCTGTCACCTGTGCTGTGATACGCTTGAAATACGGTCTGATCGCCATTTCGAAGATTGCGATGTTTTCCCCAATGAAAGGAGCCACGCGATGCGCGCCCTGGTTGAATCCCGATACGATCAATTTATCAGCGACCTTGAAACCCTCGTCAATATCGACAGTGGCAGTGAGAACCCCCCCGGGCTCACGGCGGTGCGCGACTTTTTGCTGAATCGATTGTCGCCGCTCGGCTGGCATACCGCCGCCCACGATTTCGTCGACGGGCGGGTGCCCTGCCTGGAAGCTGTGAGCCCCGGCGCCGCTGAGAAGAACAACCGCTTTGATTTTCTGTTTCTCGGTCACATGGATACGGTCTTCGGAGAGGGGGTGTCCGGCCAGCGACCCTTTGGCATACAGGGCGGCCGGGCCAGAGGGCCGGGCGTCTGCGACATGAAAGCCGGATTGGTGACCATGCTGCATGTGGCTGAAATCATCACCCAGATGGGCCTTGCCTCAGCGCTGTCGGTCTGTATGGGATTCAACAGCGACGAGGAGGTGGGTTCCCGGGGATCTCGGGCGTGGTTCGAGGGATTGGCCGAGAACAGTGATCAGGTGTTGGTTTTTGAACCCTGCCGCGCTACCGGCCACCGTATTCTCCATCGCAAAGGCGGCGGCGGGTTCGATGTCCTCTGCCACGGTAAAGCCGCTCACGCAGGCGCAGAGCCCCACAAGGGCGCCAATGCGGTCGTGGAGCTGGCCCATCAAGTTCTCAAGATAAGCGACTTTGCCAGACCGGATCTGGGTTCAACCGTGAACGTAACGGTGATTTCGGGAGGAACCGTGGACAACGTGATCCCTGATTTTGCCAAGGCGTCGGTCGATGTCCGGTTTTCCAGCGTCGAGGAGGCTCATCGACTCGAGGCGTGCTTCCAACAGGTGCCGGACAATCCCGTGAATAGCGGGGTACGGATTGAGGTGAAGGGGGGATTCAACCGGATGCCCATGGTGCCGTCGCAGAAAACCGAGCGGCTCTGGGATCGTATCGCCGCCATCGGCACGGATATCGGCCTGGAAATGAAACACACCTCCACCGGCGGCTGCTCCGATGGCAATTTCACCGCAGCACTGGGAATCCCCACCATTGATGCGATGGGCCCCATCGGAGGCGATGCGCACAACGCAGACGAATACGTCGAATTGAGCAGCATCGTGCCCAACACGCTGCTCATCTGTGAAGTGCTCAAAGCGGCGGCCGAAGGGTCGCTCCCCTGACCGTCCGCGCATCCCACGATGGCGGGCGCTGCGGTGTACCCCAAACCATGTTGCCCCTCGTCACCAAGATATGACCGCAATCGTGGGCGGGCGTTGGACCGAAAGAAGCGGTCGATGGGTGGGCACGGTTACCCCATCTCCGGAAACGTCGTGGCCCGTGCAAAGGCCATGGCGAAATCGGGTTCAGAGGCCAATTCCAGATAGCGGATGCGGCGGCTCAAGGCACCGGCCTCCGATCTCAACTTTTTATCCAAGAGGGCCATTACGACCCCCACGCCCGCCAGATTTTCTCTGGGGATGACTTCTCCTTGGGCAACGACCGGCGGCAGCATGCCGATGGCCAGGGCGTTTTTCCAGTTGAAGCGGGCCCCGAAGGCACCGGTGAGGATGGTGCGGTCGATTTTTTCGATGCCGGCCTTGCGCATGAGAAATTCGATGCCCGTGATAAGCGCCCCCTTGGCCAGTTGAATCTGGCGGACGTCTTTCAGGGTGACTGCAATATCGCTGCCGGTAGCGGTTTGATCGCTGCCTGCGATGGTGTAATGGCGTCCGATGCCTGCCTGGTCGGAAACCACCCCGTCGATGGCCTCATCCAGCCGGCCGTTGGGCAGAATGGCCCCGATCCTGCGCAGGGCGGCGATGGCGTCGATGATGCCCGAGCCGCAGATGCCCATGGGCCTGTTTTGTCCTTCCTTTCCAAGCACTTCATAGTCAATGCGACGGCTGCCTTTATCCGGCCATGCGCGATGGATGGCCCCGGAGACCGCACGCATGCCGCAGGAGATCTGGGCCCCCTCCAATGCCGGGCCGGTGGCGCAGCTCGTGACCCACAATCTTTCCCGGTTGCCCAGCACCACCTCCCCGTTGGTGCCAATATCCACGATGAGGGTAATCTCGTCGCGCTCGTGGGGGCGGTCGGCCAAAATGGCGGCCATGGTGTCTCCACCCACAAAACCCGACACGACCGGCATGAGAAAGACCGCAGCGGCCGGATCGGTGGCCAGCCCCAGATCTCCACCGCTGAATGGCGGCGGGTTCAGTGTCAGGGGCAGATAGGGGAAAACCCCCAGCCCATAGGGATGAACCCCGGCAAACACCTGCTGCATGGTGGTGTTGCCGCAGACACCCACCTCATCGATGTCGCCGACCGTGGCGCCAACCTGCTCCAGGCAGCGGGTCATGAGAAAATTGATGGCTTCGGCGGCCAGGTGTTGAAGTTGATCCAAATGCGCATCCTTTTCGTTGATGTGGCTGATGCGGCTGATCACGTCCTCGCCGAAGCGCCGTTGGGGATTGACGCAGGCGTCGGCGGCCAGCAGTGCCCCGGTCTCCAGATTGCACAGGTAGCCGGCCACGGAGGTGGTTCCCAGGTCAACGGCAAACCCGAGACCGGCGGTTTGCCTGCCCGCCAAAATGCGGCGCAGGCCGGTTTCTTCATGCACCACCAGGGTGAAGGTTTTCAAGCTGTCGCGATATTTGGCCAGCTGCCGCAAGGATGCAATATCGGCCGTCGAGGCGGCGGTTCCGCCGACCTGCGCAGCCAGCCAGTCCAGCAGGCTTTCCGGGATGTGGTCTGTTTTCAGGCCTGGCGTGCGGCCTTCAGCGGTCAGGCGCCGGGTCATGGCATCCACAGGATAGTTGCCGGCGATGCCGGTTTTGCCCCTTGCTTCGGAATTTTCAGCCAAGGTGTCGGGGATGGTGACCGTTCCTTTGCCGATGGCGCGGGCCTGGCAGGCCAGCCGGGATCCGTCGGCCACCTGATCCGGTGTGAGCACATCCAGTTCCGCCTGGGTGGGTGAAGAGAAATTCGCCTTGGGATGGGCGAGAACGCGGCACTTGCCGCAGATTCCCATGCCGCCGCAGTCGGCCCGAATGACGATGTTATGCGCGGCACCCAGCTCCTGCAGGGTTTGCGCTTCCCTTACGGCTGCGTTGAGACCGGCCGGTTCGAAGGTAACCTGGAAAACGGGGCTGATTTTTTCGGAGCCGGCGGCGCGCCTATCCTCCCGATGTTGCTTTTCCCGGCTGCCGTCTGCTTCGACATTGGTGTCCGGGTTCCCGGTGAGCAAAAAGCTTTCGCTGCCATGGCCTTTCACCCGGTCCCCTGCCGTAAACCAGCCGCTGCTGCGTACCGGCAGTTCCCGTGAAAGAAAGGCTGAACGGACGTCCAGCCGGCCGCCGGCGACGCGCCATTGGATGCAGGGGTAAGGTGTGAAGCCCGCTTCGCTTTTCGATCGGCTGCGGGTGGCGATGCCGCCGGTTTCGGTGGACCCGTAAACTTCTACCAGATCCACACCCGTTGCCTTGGAAAATGCCGCGCCGTCGGCTTCGGCCAGTGGGCCGGCTGAGGAAAAAGCAAGCCGCAGGGCGCCTTTTTCCGGCGGGTTTTCCCTGAGCGCCCGGTAGTGAGCCGGCACGCTGACAAAAATGGTGGGCGACGCGTCGGCCATTTGGCGCTTGATCGCTTCTGGAAAGGCGGGGGTTTGTGCCACCACCCGGGCAGATGCCGCCAGGGGTAGCAGCAGGGAAAAGAGCAGCCCGTAACCGTGCAGGGCCGGGACGCTGGCCAGAATGCGGTCGCCGTTGCCGATCTCGTAACGGTTAATCAGATAGTTCACCTCACCCAGCAGGTTGCGCGGCGTCTTGGACCACAGGCGCGGGGCGCCGGTGGTCCCGCCGGTGAGCAGAACCACCCACGGCCGGTCGGCATTGGGCGCTTCGTCAGGCGCCAAGGCCTCCGCTTCGTCTGGCAGGTGTTGTGTTTCGATGACCGCAATCGTTGTCGGCAAGGGCGCTGGGGGACGTGCGATGATGCGGGTGAAGCCGGTCCGGCGCTGAAGTTCGGCAATCGTATCTTCCGAGAAGTCATCAGGAATCAGCAACCTCGGACCGTTGGCGAGTGTCGCCAGCATGGCCGCGGTCAATACCGATCGATCATCCGTACCCATGCACACCGGGGTCTTGTCCTCCCCGTCGCTGGTCAGCGCCGCCCGAATCCGTCTGGCCATCCGGTAGAGCCCATCGTAATTGATGCCGGGCATGGTAAATGCCTGACCGGGTCGGTCCGGTCCCGACAAGAGCCGCTGCATTCGCATCACCACCGGATCGGTCTTTGTTGTTGCGTCGGTCATTGAATGAGAAATCCCTTTAAATGGTCACTTGGAAAACCGATGCCGTTAATGGTTCGGCAAAAATCCACTCGGTCGATGGGGCGCATGAATTCCAGGGCCGGTCGAGAAACACAAATCCTGTTAACTTGCCACTGTTATTACAGGCCTTCGGTGGGGTCAAGGTGATTAACCGGCTGTCCACTTGACACCGTCCGATTATTACACTACCTAACGGTTTCTCGTTTATGCCGATTGTCGAGATGTGATCGACTCACATCAACCTGCGGAGATCCATTGATGCCCGGCCGAGCCCGTCCGCCGACCACGGTTGAACGGGGGTGCATCGCATCCAAATCCTTTGGCCCGATCACCGGTCGTGCCCCGGGATCGGCAGCCGCAGACTGGCGAAGCTGCCGGGCCGCACCCGAATGGTCCGCCCATGACCGATAGGACAAATTCGCAGTCGCCGGATAAACCACCGGCACTCCTGGGTCTGCTAGGCGGCCTCGCCGTCTTTGTCTCAGCTTTCTGTTTCTATTTCTCCACCGTCGTGATTCGTTGGTCCCGCGAGTGGGTGGCCATCGATTCCGCCTATTTCGCTTTTTTCCGATTCTTGCTGGGATTTGCAGTGGTCTGCGTGATCATGGGTGTGCGCCGGCAGAAACCGGCCCCCAGGCGCTACCATCTTCTCGTCGGCCGTACGCTGGGAAACTGCATTGCCGTGTATTGTTTTTACCAGGCGGTGCGCTACACATCGGTGGCCGAGGCCAATATTTTAAACATGACCTATCCCATCTTCGTAGCCATCCTGTCCTGGGTCCTGCTGCGCCGTCAACGGGATCCGGTTGCCGTGGCCATGGTGGTGGTGGCCATTGCCGGGGTATGGCTGATTTTACAGCCCGGCCGCATGGGCATGGGCTTCCACAGTCTTTGGGGATTGGGTTCGGGGATCAGTGCGGCCGTTGCCATTTTTTATCTGAATCTCAGCCGGCAGCACCACGATGCCAACACCGTTCTGTTTTACATGTTCGGCCTGGGATCGGTGTTGATGTTCCTCTTCTTCCGGCAGCATTTCTTCTGGCCGAATGGCCGTGAGCTGTATTATCTGACGCTTTGCGGCGGGGCGGGCATCGCCGGTCAATTTCTGATCACCCTGGGGTTTCGCTATGTCACGGCCGTGGAGGGCGGCGTCATCTCCTCGACACGGATATTGTTGGCCGGCATCCTGGGGCCCTGGTTGGTCGCGGATCCCTTGTTGGGAACGGCTGGATGGGTCGGTGCCCTGCTGATCTTCGGGGCCAACGTGGTGCTTGCTGTTCGCAAGGGCCGCTGACGCGACCGGCTTTCCTACCGGTGCATCGCCGGTGGATACCAATGATCCCCCAAACGGCGAACCGATCGGATTTATCTGGTCCTGGCCACGTGCCCAATCGATCCGTCCGGTTTCCGGCGGTCAGGCAGATGCGGGACCCGAATGCACGATTCCAGAGAATGATCCGGTTGATGACGCGGCACCGGTTATTTCTGACCGCCCCATCGTTCACGGATGTTGCGGTGGTGGCAGGCCACGATGAACAGAGCGGTCACCGCGGCGCCGACGCCGGCCCGCCAATCGGTGTCCAAGGTGATCGCCGTTCCGGCGGCCAGTACACCCACCATGGCAAAAGATGACAAAAACGGCGTTCGCCAGGCCAGGTGTGCCGTCACCCAGGCCAGGATGCCGGCACCGGCCCACACCGGTGCGACGGCCAGGGTGAAACCCAGGTAGTTGGCCACCCCCTTGCCTCCCTTGAAGCCGTGAAAGCAGGGAAAGCGATTGCCCAGGATCAGCCCGAGTCCCACCCAGGGCACCTGCCAGAAGGGCAACAGCGACTGGGCCACCAAAGCCACACTGATCGCCCGGCCTACGTCCAGCAGCAGGACCGCCGCGGCCCAGCCGATGCCTGCCTGGCGTAGGACATTGGTGGCACCGGGGTTTCCGCTGCCGTGACGACGCGGGTCGTCGCGACCGGTGAATCGAAATGCCAGGATGGAAAAATTTACCGATCCGGCCACATAGGCAGCGGCAATCATGACGATGAATGTCAGCAGACGTGCGGCGGGCATGGTCATTGGTGAGCCATGAACGGAAAAAGGTTAACCTGCATGATGGTTCGGATCGACGTGGCCATCTGATCTCGGTCGATCCCACCGCGGAGCGGGTCGCATCTGGACCATCCACGGTTCAATTGGGGTTGGTTACGGTTTCGTTTCGGTCCTTTTCATGTCGATACGATATCGGCAGCTGCGGATACGCGGGTTTCGGCTGAAGAGCAATAGTCTTGAAATGGTATGATTGTCAATCCCCACCATGATCGTTGGCGGCAACCGACGACCCCTCCGGCGGCAGGCGGCCGACCGGCCAATCTGCCACAAATCCTTGACAATTGATTGCCGAACGGGTCTATTAGGACCCCTCTTTATAGCTTTTATTCCAACACGATGGGAGGAGCGATGGGGCTTAAAGAGCACGAATACATCAGGCAGACCTTAGAGCGCTACACCAACTGCAAGTTGGAGGATTTTTGCAGCCACGTGCTGATCACCAACTTTCGCCAGTACATCAAAGCCTTTTCCGAGCAAACCGGTTGCGACATTCATGAGGGCAATTTCCGGATTGTCAATGCACCGGCATTGGACTGCACAATGATCGATTTCGGCATCGGCTCGCCTCAGGCGGCCCTGATAATCAACGGCCTGGCCTACCTGGACAATCTGAAGTCGGTGGTCATGCTCGGGATGTGCGGCGGTATCGACGATATCCTGGAAGTGGGCGATTTCGTGGTGCCGACGGCCGCGATCCGGGGGGAGGGAACCAGCCGTCATTACCTGCCCATGGAATTCCCGGCCCTGCCGGCCATGTCGGTGAACCTGTTGTGCATCGGTGCCGTCAAGGCGCGCAAGATCGTACCCCGCTGCGGTATCGTCTACACCACTGACCGCCGATTGTGGGAATTCGATGACGCTTTCGTGGACCACCTGCGTTGTCAGCGAATCTTGGCCATCGAGATGGAACTGGCGACACTCTTCTCCGTGGCCTACCGCTATGAAGTGCCCATCGGTTCGATCATGCTGGTTTCAGACATGCCATTGCAGCGGCGCGGCATCAAAGATAAGAAACTGCACGAGGAAATATACAAGAATCACATGAACATCCACCTGGATATTGCAATGGATGCCGTTTCCAATCTCAAGGCACGATGGCCGGATGTAGAGCGGCAATTGCACAGCGAGTGGTAATAGGCGTTAAGACAAGGCTAGTGGGCTGCGTCATCGGTCGTCGCCGTCTACCAAACACGGCTTCCTCCCTCTGGCCCTGCCAAAAAATAATATCTTGAAGCCTATGGGCGGGGTTTCGTGCCATTGCACGGGTTAAGCCGGCAGGATGACTTCCAGTTCGATTTTGGAGAAGTCGTCCTTGCGAAGGGACAGGTGGTAGCCACGCACCTTGATGTTGATCCTGTCATCGGAGGCCTCCACCTCCTCCAGTTCGATGATGCTCCCAGGGGTGATGTCAAGCTCCTTTAGCTTGTCCACGATGGTGCCTTTGCCTTTGACGCGGATCAGTCGGGCGACCTGCCCCGACTCGAGGCTTTCCAGGGTGATCGTTTCCCGTCTGGCCTGTTGAAACTGCCGTTGACGTTTTTTCAGATCGTCCAGGCATCGGGTGATGGCGCTCTCACAACCGGACAGGGAATTGTCCTTCTCACAGAACTGGCGAAACCCCCCGATCCACTCCTCACCCCCCCGGGGGCATATCTGGATGAACTCCACGAAGCGCACCAGGCGGTCGATGATGGTCGGCGAAACGGTGTGCTCCATTTTGCAGGCGGTGTCTTCCGCCTCCTGTTCCTCCACATCCAGCACTTTGGTGAAAAAATCCTTGAGGATTTCGTGGCGACGGACAATGTCCCGGGCCAGGATTTCCCCGCGGGGTGTCAGGGTGATCACGTCGTAAGGGGCGTAGTTGATGTGGCCCCTTTCCGCCAACAGCCGGAGGGCGCCGGTGACCGATGCGCTGTTGACCGCCATGCGGACAGCTATATCCTTTGCCCGTGCGGCCTTTTTGTTGGAGACGATATGGTATATGGCCTCCAGATAATCCTCCATACTGGCGCTCAGTCGCTTGCTTTTCGGCATGCCGTTACTTATCTTTATTTAATTGGGTTCACTGGATCAAGCAAATCGCACCGTGAATGCCGCGGTTGGCAAATTCGTCAACGCGGGATTTCAATTGCCCACGGAGTGTACACGGGCGGTTTAAAGGGTGTCAAGATGATTTTGGAATTCCTAAAAAAGCAAGGTGTGTCAATAACATGGACCCCAAAACGGTGGCTTGCCGGACCTGCTAAGCCCACAAGGAGGAGCCGATGACGGAAAACAGTGCCCTGGATATTCTCAAGCATGCAATTCTGCTGGAAAAGCGGGGGAAATCGTTTTATCGGACGGTGGCCAATCAATCTACGAACAGTGATGTGAAGGCTTTTTTTGAAACCATGGCCAACGAAGAAGTCCAGCACGTCAAGATTCTTTCCGATCAATTCAAGGCTTTCAGGGAAACCGGCAGGTTCAAACCAGCGGGCTCCCCGGAGACGGGCACCATCTCAAAAAATGTATTGACACCGGAGGTCAAGGCGCGCATTGCCGCTGCCGATTTCGAGGCAGCGGCCATTTCGGCGGCCATGCTCATGGAGGAACGGGCCATCACGCTGTATGCCAAACGAGGCAATGAGACCCAGGATCCGGAAGAGAAAAAACTATACCGGTGGCTGGCCGACTGGGAAAAAGAACACCTGACGTTCCTCGCCGCCATCGATACGGAATTGAAGGAGCGAATTTGGAATGACAGCGGATTCTGGCCCTTTTGAGCCGAATTTTACGGCCTTCCCGCAGGTGACCCGTGTCTCGGGAAGGCAGCCGCCTGACTGTTTCTTTCCTACCAACCAGCTACCACCCCAGCCGGCAGGCAGCCGTTGAAAAAATCAGCGGCTGCCTTATTTTATTGGGAAAAACCCATCACCATGCGTGATGTACAGATAAAGGAGACGAATCAATGAATGAAAATGCGAGTGCCAAAGAACTGTTCGAAACGGGAATGACCGAGTTTGCCAACGCCCGATACGACAGCAGTATCGCCCACTTTACCCGGGTTATGGAAAAAGACACCGGCCATGCGCTGGCGGCTGTCAGTCGCGGGGCGGCCTACCTCAAGCTGGACATGCTGGATCTGGCGCGGGATGATTTTGAGCGCGCAATACAGATCGATCCGGAGTATGCCCGCGCCTATCACATGCGTGGGCTGGTCAGCGAGAAACGAGGGGATGACCACACCGCTCTGGCCGATTTTGACCGGGCCATCGAACTGAATCCGGACTACGGCGCCGCCTACTACAGCCGTGCCGCCCTTCACGCAAAGATGGCCAACACGGAAAAAGCCCAGGAGGACATCGAAATGGTGGCCCACCTGGGAAACCGCAACATGGAATCCTTCATGAATGAGAACAACGTCTGGCATACCCAGCAGATGCGGGTGGAGGATGCCATCGAAACCGAACTGCAGCGGTGAATGAGTTGATAATTTGCCTTGACGCGATCGGCGGGTATGGGATAGTTTTTCCGCAACGAAAAACGAACGCCATGAAGGCGCAGCAATAAACTGAAATTAGAACGCATACAAAGGCCACGAAGGCAACGGCAGAAACCATTCCTCTGCCTTTCTCTCGCGGCCTTTTTCATTTTCAGCGGTTGGAAGGAAACGCTTCTTCAAATGGAGGTACGCGACTATGTGTGAAGCCAATGCCTATATGGTGAGGGACGATGAGGAGACCCTGCTCATGGAGTCCGTCGACCTGGTGGAGCCCGAAGCGGATGGCAGGTTCCGTCTGGTGGGGATTTTCGGCGACCAGATGGTCATAAAAGGAAAGATCAAGCGGATGAACCTGGTGGATCATCGCATTCTCTTTGAAGCATAGAAACCGGTCCCGTCACTGAATCGGGTGTGCGCGACAACTCCCCACGTGGGGGGTGCTGCATTGTTTTTTGGCCGGTTCTACCCAAGTCGAGACACCAGCTCCGCTGCCGTGGCGCAGGTTTCACCGCCGGCCGCTTCGATATTCCGTCGATAATGGTGGCTGGCTCGTCCGCCGATCACCAGCGGACACCCATTGCTCAGCAAGTCGGACAGGCGGGCAAGTTCGTTCTGCATGAAGGCATCATCGATGCGACAGGTGATGCTCAGGGCAATCATTTGCGGCCCAAGCACGGAGCAGGCCGCGGCGATCTCCTCAGCCGGCAGATTAAAACCTAAAAAGACCGGTTTCCAGCCGTGATCCTGTGCAATAATGGCCACGGCCAGAGCGCCCAGGTAACACCACTGGCCGGCCGGTGTGGCAATCAGCAAGCATGGCCTTTCAGCGGCGTTGCCGCCGGGGTGACTCAGCAGGCCGATAAGTTGCGCATGAATGATGACGGATGCCAGCTGTCCATTCACAATCCGCAATGATCCGTCCGACCACCTGCGGCCGACCTGTTCCATCAGCGGACAGAATATGGTGTCAAGCAAGGCTTGATGGCTGAAGGCCGCGGCGGCCTGCCGCAGTATGCCTTGCAGCGCGTTGCCGTCAAGCATGGCAACCGCTTTTAAACTGTGGTCGATTATCTCTGTGGGGCCGGTGCCGGTGGGTATTGCTGAATATGCGTAAGTGGGGTCGTCAGGCTGGGTGGTGGACGCCGCCAGGCCGACCAGTTTTGCTCGATCGAGACCGGCAATGTGCGATATGCTGTGTCCCTTTTTAATGACCCGTCTGAGCAGAATGAGGCGGTCGATGTCCGACTGGGTGAACAATCGCCGCCCGCTGGCCGACCGCTGCGGTACAACCGCATGATATCGGCGTTCCCAGGCCCGGATCACGTGGGTGGAAAGACCGGTGTGCAAGCTGACCAAACCAATCGGATAACCAATCTGTCCGGGCATCCTGTCTACTCCGTTCAAGGATAATGGGGCGCCGCGCAAACGATCCGATGACGGTTGGGCGCGCCGCGTGTCGCCGATGGTCCATCATGCCTGCCAACGCATGCTGCCGATGGTTGACGATTCGGCTGCCGCCACCGCCGCAGTCAGCGGGGCAGCAGCTGCGTTCGCAGGGTTTACGAATATATCAACGCTCCCAGGCCGCCCGCTTTTATTCGTCGACCAGTTTGGCAATGGCCAGCGCGCAAGCACTCACGGCCTCATCTGGGCCATCCAAGTTGACGATGTGATTTTCAAGATCAAAATCTACAATCGTGCAGCCGTGGTTTTCAACCGTCATCTTGAGTACATTTAAAAATGTTGCTTCATCCATAAGCGTCGTCCTTTCCGTCCGTCATCTGGCGACAAAAAGAATTGCCTGTGACGGATTCATGTCTGCGTCGGGTTGATTTAATTCGAACAACCTATTCGCCCGGGGGCACATCTGTCAAGACGCATGGTCCCTCCAAAGCTGCCGGTAAAATGGGGCACGGGGAACCGGGGTTCCCCGTGCGCGATCACGACAGGACCATCAGGTCACTCGATGTCGGCCGCTATCCATCCGTCTTCGGCCGCGGAATTTCGTATCCATCGGCTTCTTCAGTGGACAGCAGGCCACTCTCCAGGTTTTTTCCCTTCAGGTCGGTGTAGGCGTTCGCCATGCCTTCGGGCGTGGTTCGAATGGGGAACTTGAAACGTTTGATCGTTCCATTTCGAAACTTGCAGGTCCACATGACGTCTTCGGTCCCCATCATGGGCATGATGCTGCTGCCCAGGGGCACAAAGTCGGCATAGCCTCTCACCTCGATCGCTTGCGTCGGACAGATCTTAACGCACGAAAAACATTCCCAACACTGGTCCGGTTCCTGATTGTACGCCTTCATTTGGTTTGGATCCAGAACCATCAGATCGTTGGGGCAAATGTACATACATGCAGTTTTGTCCCCGCCTTTGCAACCATCGCATTTTTCAGCGATTACGAAACTAGGCATATACCCTCCTTGCCTGTTCGGATTAAAAGGGGCGCCCATCGACGATACCGAAACATCCGCAGATGGCGCCATGATCCATGCCATGCCCATCATGGCACGTCCTTAAAATAGAGCAGCAGGCGCGCGTGTCAATGTTTTGTCTAGTATAAGGACCCCGTTTGCTTGACAATCGGCCATTGACCGGTGCGGACATCTCGCTTCCAACAACGATTACCGGCAGCCGATTCGTCCTGTGGCATCAGGTGCCGCACCCCGCGCAGCTCAGTGGCGCCTCCCCGGATTTCCCACCTTCGGATCAGATACGGTTTCAATCCCGTAGGCGGTTTGAACCAACCCAAGGGTCAAGGCGTCTCATTTTTCTTGATCCCTTTCCGCGGGCTGCCGCGGGGCATGCGTGCGCTGTTGCGGTTCTGGCCGACACGCAAAAAACGAATTGCAAATGTAAAAATGGTGTATAATATTTGTCTAAAATGGGCAAGCAAGAATTTTGCTTGATCACCGTAACATTGAAACGTGTGTGGTGAAAATGAACGATCGTCGCAAGCGAACAATCGCCAAGAAACCGCGTATCGGGTTAACGGATCGGGATCTCGAACACCTATTCGAGATTCACGGCACCGATTCGGCCGCGGTGCTGGCAAGACGGACGGGGTTGCCCTATCTGCTGGTTTACAACCTCGTTCACCGGCGGGTGATGTCGGTGAGCCATCGGCACTTTGTGTCGCTTTACGGCCGATCTGCACCCCTGCAGGCGGCGCTGAAGGTGGATGGTGCGCCATTCAGGGCAATGGCCGAATTGTGGCTGTTTCTCAATGCCGGGATCAACAGGGCAGACCTTTACCGTGAGCTGTTTGGACTGGAATCTCATCAAAAAACCGATCACCGGATTTTCAATGGCAAGGTCAAAGCCGTCGATGCAAGGCTTGAACACATCATGAGACAGAAATTTTCAGATGCGGGGGTCGACACGCAGCTGTTGAATCAATGGCTGGACGAATTCGACGCGCTGCCGCACAGCGATTGGGTCCCCTACACCCGCATACGGCCGGCACTGGTGTATTTGTGGGAAAAATTGGGCGTTCACCCGACATCCGTGCTGAAACAGTCCGTCGTCAGGTATGAAACCGGACTCCTTAAACGCGTTTCCAGGAGCATCGCTGACCGAATCGTGGCTTTGAAAAACAAAACGGAAAAGGAACTCCGGGAAGAGGGAAAACAGGACACTGAGAAGATCAAGGAGTCTCTTGTCGGCGGAAAACACGGCTACACGCTTTACTCCGACATCAGGGATGAACTGCTTTTTCTGCGCAGAACCACCCGAAGAGGGGCCAAATACTATCTGGGTCGAAGCCCCTGGACATATGAAAACGGGCGGGCCAAGCGAATCGCCAATTGGAGAGCCCGGAAGATTTTGCAGGACTGCGATCGGTTCATCCGGCAGTCACCCGACACCCCCCTGGCCAGTCTGCCCCAGTCACGACAATGGGCGCAGGTCCATCGGCTGATCGATGTCCTGGTGGCCCGAACCGCCCAACTGCTCTCCGATGAGGACGGCATCGCTTTCGAAAAGCGCATCCTGCGGCCGTCCCACACGCGGGTTGAATACAGCAACCCCTATCATGGCTTTACCCCCTTCGACATGGCCTCGCGGGTGTTGGGCATGAAACCCAGGGCCTTCGACCTGATGGTCGCCAGAAATTGTGAAATTTTCAGGTCCGTGGGCAAATTCGCCCAACGCTGGTACCTTCCCGACCTGTATCTGCGGGAGCTTTCCAGGAAGAAGGATTTTGGATTGATCTCGGCCAAATATGAATTGATGGCCAAAGCCCATCATCGCCAGCGACCCATCGATGCCTGCATGAACTAGCCGTTGCGGTAAGGGCGAGCACAGACGGCTTGGAACATGCCATCAGGCCCTGGTGGCCACCACCCACAGATAGAGGTCCGCCAATTGGCTGGATGATTCGATGCTAAAGCCGGTTTTCTGCAACGCATCGATGAATTGCGTTTCATCGAACCGGTCTTCTTGCGGATGGTCCATGAGTTTGCCGATAAGCGGATGGGTGATGTATCGGCTTAAAATCTCTTCGCAGTAAAACCTTCCCCCGGGTTTCAAGACCCGGTGGATCTCGTCAAGCGACGCCCGCCAGTTGACGACGTGGTGGATGGCGCCGAAGTTGAAAACGGCGTCGTAGGATGAGTCCGCCACCGGAATGTGCCTCACATTGCCGACCCAGAGCCTCGGATTGCGGGCACGCTTGTTTTGCCGCCGTTGAACCCGGGACACCATTTTCGGATCCAGGTCAAAGGCATCGACGCTGGCGGCACCAAAGCGGCTGTAGAGAAGATCGATGCCGAAACCCGGGCCGCAGCCGACTTCCAATACCCGTGCCCCCTGCATGGAACCACCCATTTGGATCAGTCGCCGCATTTCCAGTTGATATTGCAGAAAGGCGCGAACGGGGCTGAGGATGAAGAGGCGCTCTAAAAAATTAAGCTGCATGTCACCAAACCGTCCGATCTCATTTTTCTCGAAAGCCGGATAAACCGACAACCCCCAGAACCGGTTGTCGGGAAATAGCTTGGAAAAATCCCAGATCCTTTGCGCCGCACCGAAATTGAGGCAATTGCCGTTTGAAAAGAAAAAATCAGCCGGCCATGCCGGCCGGAAACGCCCTACCGATCACGGTTCCAGCGCAATCATCTCAGGGCCGCGTGAGATACGCGCCCCACTTTGCCGGGCGATGCCCTTGAGCATATCGCGAAACACCCACTGATGGGCCGGGTAGAGGCCATACCAGTAGCCCAATCCAAACAGCCCCCGGGGAAGGAATATTGATCGTAGCACCAGCTCGGTGCGGCCCGCGCGGGGTGTCAGCTGGAACACCATCAGCGCGTCACCGGGCGCCTTCATGCGGGATTCGAGCACCAGCCGGCGGGGGCGATGGACCTGCGACACGCGCCAGAAGTGAAAGCGCTCATCCACATTTAGATGCCTGGCGTGACGGCGCGTTTTTTTCAGACCCGGACCGCCGATGAATGTGTCCAGCGCCCCTCTGGCCCACCACAGCAGGCGGTTGCCGTAATAGCCCTGTTCGCCGCCGATGGCCTCGACGGTCTGCCAGACCGTATCGAAATCCGCCTCCAGAACGATGCGAAAACCCATGGTCAGGGTGCTTCCGCCGGCGTAATCGGCATCACCGCAAGCGGTCCATTCCGGCGGCAGGAGGGTGTCGGGCGGCAGGTCGCAGGCATCCTGCTCCGCCTGCGGCTGCCGGTCCAGGGCAGTGCGTATGGTCTCTTCGGCCGGCTGCAGCGCCAGCGGGACCCAATCGCGGATGCGGTTGTCGCGGCAGACCACCGGAATGCGCAATCCCTCGGCCAGCGGTCTGGCAATGATCGACGGCACCGGCGTGACCAGGTGGATCCAGAGGGAGCTCAGCCTGGGAGTCAGCACCGGCACCGGAAAAATGATGCGCGGCATCAGTCCGGCTATTTCGGCGTAGGTACGGATGAGGTCGCGATAACTGAGCACCTCGGGTCCGCCGATATCGAAGGTCTCGCCGATGGTTCCGGGCGATTCCAAACAGCCGTGGAGGTAGCCCAGGACATCCCTGATGGCGATGGGCTGGCAGGGCGTGCTGACCCACCGGGGGGTGATCATGACCGGCAGACGGTCCACCAGGTACCTGAGCATTTCGAAGGATGCGCTGCCGGATCCTAAGATCATGGCCGCCCGTAGGCAGGTGACCGGCACGGCGCCGTTCCGGAAGATCGTCTCCACCTCGTGGCGTGAGCGCAGGTGCTTGCTCAGCTCCGGGTGGTCGGCGTCGCCCAACCCACCCAAATAGATGATCCGCTCTGCGCCGCGTGCCGCTGCGACCGCCGCCACGTTCAGCGCTGCTGTGCGATCGGCGTCGGCGAACCCCCGCTTGCCGGCGATCATGGAGTGGATCAGGTAGTATACGACCGCGCAGCCACTCACCGCCTGTTCGACGGAGGCCAGGTCAAGGGCATCCATGGCCACGATCTCCAGGTTGGCGTGACCGTGCCAGGGGCGGTTCTTCAAGCGTTGCGGGTTGCGCGCGCAGGCCCTGACCCGGTATCCTTTGGCCAGAAGCAGCGGCACCAACCTACCGCCCACATAGCCGGTGGCACCGGTTACCAGAATGGGCCGGCTTCCGACAGCAACGTCATTTTTTGCGGAAGCATCCATTGGGGGTGCCCTTACTTTCCGTATAAAAGCGCATTGGCGGTCGCCGGATGGCGAGTGAACAGAATCACGTCATTGAAGCTGAACCGGCTCGCACCCTGTGGCAATGCTTTCAGTGCACAGCCATGTGTACAGGGTCGATGACAATGGGTCGAACCAAGGGGATAAGGACCGGTTTTTGGGCTGGTTGAAGCGGATGCGGCATCGCGTTTATTTACGGAGCCATAAATCATTGCCGCAATAGGCGGTTACCGGTTCATGGCCTGACAGATCGTACGCATGCAGCCAGGCCATGAACCGCCAAGGGTGCAATCACCCGGCAATCGAAACCGGAGAGGCTTTTCCGATGTACTCCATGGTCTCTTCATACTTGCCGCGCATATCGATGCTGCCCTGCTCCACCTCTTTTTTGATGGGACTCCAATCCGATGGGCACTCCGTGCGCAGCTGTTCGACACGACGGCCCATGTCATCCATCAGCATGTTGAGATCTTGAATGTTCATCAGCATTTTCTCTTTTTCGGCCGTACCGAGTTTGTCGATCTTGCGCATGGCATCGTACATTTTTGCCTTCCAAGAGGTCATCTCTGCTTCCATTGCCGAACAAAAATCTTTTACTTCCATGTTTTACCTCCCATTGCGGTTGTATGGTTCCACGGTTTACAAGTTGTATGATGTTACCATTGAACAGTAGAATCCATTAGAGCGCGAACAGGTCAGCAACATGCTTAGGATTCGGTTTGCGAATTTGAATAGAATGCCCGAGAGTACCGTTCAATTGGTTGGTAGAACAATCATAATTCAAGTTACTCTTCTCGTCAATGCGCTACCTGTGAAAAAGTTTTTTCGACCGCCTGCGCCCCAAGGAACCCTGCAATCGGTGGGCGGTTCGATTTATCGCCCATGGGCTCTGCTCGAATAATCCGTTTCAGACTGACAACCCATAACGCTATCGTAAGAAGCGCGGCCCCGTGCGCAATGTCAGCCGGTTGGCTGTATGATTGCAGGTTAAACCCATCATTGTCGGATTACCAAGCAATGGCTTGACGCGTTGGCTGCCGGATGCGGGCCAAACCGGCGAAAGAATGGTTACGATCGACGAGCCGGACCACAGGCCGTCGTCGGATTGCCCCTGGAATTAACCAGACACCATGGCATCGAAGTCGACCCTCCAACGCAGGCTGGGCGCCTCCGGCAGCCACTGTTGCCGCGCCTAAAGACCCGGCGGTTCCCGGCTGGAACAAAATATGGCATAAGGCCAGTGATGCAGTCGCGTCGTCTTCATGCTGTTTCGCCGCTGAGTGGGGGCAATCTGCTGAGGATCGTATTCTTCAAGCACCGATGCCTCCGTGACGGACAGCCGTGTGTTGCCTTGATCCATCGCCGGGCTCCGGTGATGCAGGTCATTTGCGTCCATGCATGTTCATCATTATATTTGGTGTAATCGCGACAAACCAATACCCAATCGGAACCCACCATGGCACCTGCGCAAGACCCTGTCATCATCGTCGGCGGCGGAATCGCCGGGCTGGCCTGTGCCCGCCGCCTGAACCGCCGGGCGGTGAAGGTGCGGGTGCTGGAGGCCGGCGGCAGGGTTGGCGGTCGCGTCAAGACGGACCGCATGGACGGCTACCTGCTGGATCGGGGTTTTCAGGTGCTGCAGACCGCCTACCCGGAGGCCCGCCGCGAACTCGATTACCACCGCCTTGACCTGCGGCATTTCGCCCCCGGTGCCATGGTTCGTCTCCGTGGGCGCTTTTATTCGCTGGCCGACCCCCTGCGAAGGCCCCGGTTACTCTTCGACACGCTCACCGCGCCGATCGGCAGCATCGCCGACCGTCTGCGGCTGCTGCGCCTGGCCCGTCGGGTCACCCGCGGGCCGCTCGACGGCCTATTCCGGCAGCCGGAATCGACCGCCATGCAGTTCCTGCGCGCCGAAGGTTTCTCCGACACCATGATCAGGCGCTTTTTCACACCTTTTTTCGGCGGTGTCTGCCTCGATCCTCAAATTCAGGCCTCCAGCCGGGTGCTGCAATATGTTCTGCGCATGTTCGCCGGCGGAGAGGCGGCGCTGCCCGCCGGGGGCATGCAGCAGATCCCGCTTCAGATTGCCGCGGACCTGCCCATGGCCAGCCTGCGCACCGGTGTGCGCGTGCGCCAGGTGCGCAGCGATGGCGTCACCCTGGATGACGGGACGGTCATGCCGGCCCGGGCCGTGGTCGTGGCCACCGAGGCCCCCGAGACTGAAAACCTGCTCGGTTTACCTCGTGCCAGCAGGTCGACAGCCGAGACATGCCTCTATTTCTCGAGCGACCGGGCGGCCTGGCACCCACCGTTTCTCATGCTCAACGGCGAGGGCAGGGGGCCGATCAACAACATTGCCTTTCCCAGCCGGGTCTCTTCCCACTATGCACCCGCTGAAAAATCCTTGGCTGCCGTGGTCGTTCTCGGCAACCCGGAAGGCGGTGACGATGCTTTGACCGACCGGGTGAGGACGCAGCTGATCGACTGGTTCGGCCAACAAGCCGGCGACTGGGTTCACCTGCGAACCTATCGGATCACCCATGCCCTGCCCGACCAGTCACCGCCCACACCAAACCCGACCAGCCTACACCCCCGGGTCCGGCCGGGGGTCTTCGTCTGCGGGGAACACGGCAGCCTTCCGGGCATTCAGTGGGCGCTGGTCTCCGGGCGGCTGGCGGCCGACGCCGTGCTGGACCATCTGGGCGATCTTCTCATTTGACCCCTGAAGCCGTCGGCTGGCAATTGACTTCTCCATGACAATGATCATCGTAGTTGGGTGTGCTCGGTCAACTTGATTCATGCCAATAATCGCGACCCACCCATTGCATGCGACCATTCATTCGCCAACGGGTTGCCTAAAAAAAATGAGGAGTTCAGTCGCCATGAACGCGCCGCCGGCAGCACTAGCAACCCCTGATGCAGGGCTTTTGTCCATCCATGCCCACCGCCTGACCCGCATATACACGGTCGGTTCGCTGCAGGTGACTGGTATCGACGGGATCGATCTCGCCGTTGCCCGGGGCCAGTTGGTGGTGCTCAAGGGTGACAGCGGTTCGGGCAAAAGCACGCTGCTATCGTTGTTGGCCGGGCTGGACCGGCTCTCCACCGGACGGCTGACCGTCGCCGGCCACGACCTGAATCACTGCAGGGAAGCCGAACTGACCGACTTTCGACGCAATACCGTCGGCATGATCTTTCAAGCGTTCAATTTGCTGCCGACGTTGACGGTGCTGGAAAACGTCTGTCTGCCGGCACTCCTGGCCGGCCGCGCCTTCCGTGAAGTTCGATCCAGGGCAGAGGAACTGCTCGACTGGCTCGGCCTGGGCGATCGCCTCAACCACCAGCCGCGTCAGCTCTCCGGCGGAGAAATGCAGCGGACCGCCATTGCCCGGGCGCTGATCAATGATCCCGCCATCGTTCTGGCCGACGAGCCCACGGGCAACCTGGACTCCCGCAATGCCCGCAAGGTCATGGCCCTGCTTTCCGATCTGAATCGCCGGTTCGACCGGACCGTTGTGATTGCCACCCACAGCGACCTGGCCGATGGATACGCCACCGTGGTACTCAGGTTGCAAGACGGCCGCGTGGCCTCATGAACGGCGCCATGGCGACGGTTTCGGGCAGCCTGCGCCTGTTTGGCTGGTTTACCCTGCGCCACCTGCGCAGCCACATGGGTCGGACCCTGGCGGTGTTGCTGGGCATTGCTCTGGGTGCGGCGGTTTTCACCAGTGTCCGGCTGGCCGTGCAGGCCACGATGGATTCCTATTCACGAAGCATGGACCTGATCGCCGGCAGCAGCGACCTGACCCTGTTCCGCCCCGGCGGGCGGGTCCCCGATACGCTGGTGGCGGCGCTGATGCAGAACCCGTTTGTCCTCGCGGCGTCGCCGGTTCTGTCTGCCTATGTCAGACCGGCCGACCATGAAACCCCCTTCCTGTTGATCGGTTTCGATCCCATCCTGGATCGCGATCTGCGACGCTGGACCGTTCGGTCCACGGGTGAAGGCAAGGCGGCGGATTGGGCGTCCATCATGAGCCAGCCCTTTTCCGTGCTGATCGGGGCGAAACTGGGTCAACAGTTCGGCTGGCGGGAGGGCCAATCGATCAAGCTGGTCCATTCCCGACAGACGTCGGATTTCACGGTCCTGGCCCTGCTGGATCCCGATGGGTTGGCGATGGTGGAGGGTGGTCGCATCGCCCTGTGCGACATTGCCACCTTCCAGGAATTCACCGGCCAGTTCGGCCTGGCGGACCGCATCGACATACGATTGAAGCCTGACACTGCAGGGGACGCATCGACCAGCTTGCAAGCGCTGCTGCCCGCCGGCGTCGTCATGCGGTCTCCCTCCGCGCTCAGTGAAAGCGGCCAGGCAATGATCCGGGCCTATCAGCTCAGTCTCACCTTTTTGAGTTTCATATCCCTGTTTGTGGGCATGTTTCTGGTGTACAGCCTGGTGGCGCTGAATGCCGCCGCCCGTCGGCGCGAGTTGGCGGTCATGCGGGCCACCGGTGCGTCGGGGCGGCTGCTCTTTTTCCTGTTTGTGGGCGAAGGGGCCTTTATCGGCCTATGCGGGTGGCTGTTGGCCCTGCCGATCAGCAGCCTGCTGGTCAAAACCCTGCTGGCCGGTGTCAGCCGCACCGTGTCCGTCCTTTTCGTGCGCGTGCAGGTGGATGGACTGATCCTGGATCCCTGGGAGATTCTGCTCTCCTTTGGCGTCACCCTGGCCGTGGCTGTGCTGGCGGCCCTGCAGCCGGCTCGCGAAGCCATGCGCGTGCCTCCGCGTGAAGCGCTGGACATCGCCCCCACCGGCCATATCCGGCCACGATTGATCCGTCACATGGCCCTGGGGGGCGTCGGCCTGCTGGTACTGGTCTATCCGATTGCCCGGCTTCCCAGTCCGCCGTCGGTCTCCCTGCCCGGATACCTGGCGGCGTTGCTGCTGTTTGTTGGCTTTGCCCTGTTGGCCCCCCTGATGCTGCAGCACGTCGGCCGGTTCCTGGCCCCGCGGCTGTTGCACCTGGGCGGCCAGCCGGCCTTTTTGGCCGCCGGTTATCTCAAACAAAGCGGGGTCCAGACGGCCATTTCCGTGGGTGCGCTGATCACGGCGGTGGCCCTGTTTACCGCCCTGGTGGTCATGATTCACAGCTTCCGCAGCACCGTGGCCCTGTGGGTGCAGCAGAGCATCGCCGGCGACATCTACATCCGACCTAAACTGGCCGAACTGAACCGCTTCCGTGACCCGTTGCCGCCGCGGGTCGTGTCAGCGGTGCAGACGCTGCCGGTTCCCGTTGAACTGGTGCCCATGCATCGCCTGGAATTGCAGGTCAACGGACACCAGCACCTATTCGAAGCCATGGATTACGACGCCTATGCCCGGCGCAGCCGATTTATCTGGATGGGCGGCGACATCCAGCAAATCGAAGCCGATCTGATCGCCGGCAAGGGTGTCGCGGTATCGGAGGTCTTCGCCAACAGCACTGGTCTGAAAGCCGGCGACCGCTATCGGGTTCAGATCGGCAGGCATCTGTTCGACGAACCGATCCTGGGAATCTTTCGCGACTACCGCACCCGGGGCGGCGCGGTGTATTATTCGCTGACCCACTACCAACGGCGCTTCGACGATCCAACCTGGAGCGGGGTGCAGGTCAATTTTACCGAGCGCGGCCCCGGTCTGGCGGGCGCCGTCGACCGGGTGCGCACCTTGCTGCTGAATTGCTGCGGGGAGACGATCGAGATGATGGAGGGCCCGAGCCTGCGCCAGGCCGTCCTGCGCGTATTCGACGAAACCTTTGCCATCACGACGGTCCTGCTGTTGATTGCCCTGGTGGTGGCCGCTTTAGGGATCGCCACCACCCTGGTCGTGCTGGTGCTCCAGCGCCGCCGGCAGATCAACACCATCCGCGCCGTGGGCGGCAGTGCCGCCCAGCTGCGCCGCATGATTTTCTGGGAAGCGGGCCTGATCGTGATGGTCGGCCAGGCGGCCGGGCTGGCCTGCGGGTTCATCCTGTCGACCCTGCTGATCTTCGTCGTCAACCGGCAATCGTTCGGATGGACCTTTGTCTACCAGGTCGACTGGCCCGCGCTGCTGTCAGCCGTGCCGTTGATTTTCGCTGCGGCCCTGCTAGCCGCCCTGCCGGCGGTCAATCTGGCCCTGAGCACGTCACCGGCCATGCTGCTGCGCGGAGAAACGCCTTAAGAATATTGGAATCAAGGAAGGTAACGAAATGGGACGATGCAGGTATGTGAGCCGTCTTATCGGGACCGTGCTGCTGACTGCGCTTTCCGCCTTTCCGGCGATCGCGGCGGACGACGGATTTCTGCAGGTCACCGGCCCCTGTCGGCTCTCCTTTCCCGCCGATCATGGTCCCCACACGGATTACCGCACCGAATGGTGGTATTACACGGGAAACCTGACCGACGGCGACAACCGTCGCTTCGGCTTTCAGCTGACCTTTTTCCGCAGCGGGCTGCAACCGCCCGGCAATCGCAGACAGTGGCCGGATCCGGCCTCGGCCTGGCGCACCGACCAGATCTATCTGGCCCATGCCGCGGTCAGCGATATCGGCGGCGGCCGCCATCTGCAGGCTGACCGGATGGCCCGTCCGGTTCTCTCCATGGCCGGGGCGGACCGGGCGGGTGACATGGTAACCATCCACGTCCACGGCTGGCAGACCGTCATTGCGCCCAACGCGCATCGCCTGCAGGCCGGCGCCGATGCGTTTGCCTTGACCCTCGACCTGACACCGGACAAGCCTGTGGTTCTGCACGGCGACAGCGGATACAGCCGCAAGGGTCAGTCGCCCGAGCGCGCCAGCTGCTACTATTCGTTTACCCGCCTGCAGGCCGCGGGCAGCCTGACCGTGGACGGCACCCGCCATGAGGTGCGTGGATCGGCCTGGATGGACCACGAGTTCAGCACGGCACCCCTGCAGCCGGGCATCACCGGCTGGGATTGGTTCAGCCTGCAGCTGGCGGACCGGACCGAGATCATGATCTTTTTGCTGCGCCAACCGGACGGGGTCTTGAATCCGGCCTCCAGCGGTACCTACGTGCTGCCCTCGGGGCAGACGCGGCACCTGTCGCGCGGCGATGTGCGCATCGAGCCACTGTCGCATTGGACCAGCCCCCACAGCGGCGCCCGCTATCCGGTCGAGTGGCGGGTGGCCGTGGTTCCGCTGGACGTCGAACTGACCGTAACGGCCAACCTTGACGACCAGGAAATGCGCACCCCGAACAGCACCCATGTGGTATACTGGGAAGGCAGCGTGCAGGCCAAGGGAACCCGCAACGAAAAGGCGATCGATGGCGTCGGTTATGTGGAGCTGACCGGTTATGCCCGACCGTTCGATGCGCCCATGTAAGCAATGGTTCTAGTCTTTTGGGAGCATCCTGGTAGGTCCGCATCCTCTCAGCCTCCGTCATGAGCGGTTCGGCAGCCTTGGCCCGCCAACGCAGTCCAGATCGACCCTGACGCCCGAGACAATGTATTTAGAAAGGATTTAAAAAGGTTACCCGATTGAAAGAGTTAATTTTCAGTTGCCGGCGGACGGTCCCGACCGTTTGGACAGCCCAGGACAAGCAGTTCATGCAGCCAGACAGGCGTTCACCCCTCGTCACCCCCCGGTTTGACAACGCAGGTCGTATGGCTAGCTTGGTTCATTATTGACCCAAACCAACAGGAGGCGATATGAAAGCAATTACCACCACCATCGCACTGATTTTCATCGGCGTTTCGATGGCCGCCGCTGCCGGCAGCCCGTCCGTCAAACCGTCGGTTTCGAAAGACGCGCAACACTACAACGCAGGCGTTGACTTGATGCTGGCCAAGCAATTTACCGATGCGGAGCAGCAGTTCCGCAAAGCCCTTGAACGCAACGAGCGCTTCGCCGAGGCGCACAACAACCTGGCCTACACCCTGCGAAAACAAGGTCCGGATCACTTTGCCGAGGCCCTCGAGCACTATAACCGGGCGATTGAACTGAAGCCGAACCTGGCTGAACCCTACATGTATCGCGGGGTGCTGTACATCCAGATGGGCCAACCATCCCTTGCCCAGGAAGATCACCAGAAACTCGTTGCCATGAATTCGCCCCTGGCCGCTGAGCTGCAGTACGTGGTCGAAAACGGCCGCGAAAAAGAACCGGAGCAGTTTTTCGGCGTGTCTCGCAAAATGTGAAAGGAGAACACATGGACATCATCGATGCATTGGTCGGTCACCACCAGGAACTCAGACAACTCTACCGGGCGTCGGAAAGCGATGCGGGCCGGTTCGCCGAATTTGTGCGTCACCTCGTGGTTCACCACACCATGGAGGAGAAGTACTTTTACGATTTGCTCCAGAGGGTCGCCGATGCCCGCCATGATTCCCTTGAAGCGGTCAACGAGCACCATATCATCGAATTGATCATCAAGGATGCCGAAGGGTTTCCCAAAGATCACGGTGATTTTCCCATCAAGGTGGAAGGCCTTGGCGAATACACCACCCACCACCTGGACGAGGAGGAGGCGGCAATCTTTCCCATGGCGCGCGCCCGTTTCAGCCCCGAGGACCTGATGACCCTGGGAAAGCTATTCCTCGAGGCCAAACAAAAAATGCTTGCCATTGAACTGCCGGAGGTGCCTGCGCAGGTCAATCAACGGGCTGCTGGCTCGAAACAGGTTCAGGCCAGCGCCCACGGGCTTGGCATCGGCAGCTTGAAATAACGACCCTGCCCGATTCGTCTAAACATCTATCGAAAACGGAGAAACCATGGATATACTTAAGAGAGAGCTGGCACCGATTCCGCAGCAAGCATGGGCTGAAATCGATGCGCAAGCGGCAAGAAGCCTGAAAGCGATCCTCTCGGCCAGAAAAGTCATCGACCTGACAGGGCCCATGGGACCGGATTTTCCAGGAGTGCCCGAGGGACGCCTGGAATATCCGGACAATCAGCCGCCGACCGGGCTGTCCTATGGCATTCACAAGGTGCATCACCTGGTGGAGACCCGTATTCCCTTCGAACTGGACATCAAGGAGATGGACAATGCCGTCCGTGGGGCCAAAGACCTTGATCTGGCCAATCTGGAAGCCGCCGCTCTGGAAATCGCCCTGTTTGAGGAGAGTGTGATTTACCACGGACTGCCCCAGGCCAACATCAAAGGGCTCAAACATTGTGCCGATCAGGAATGCCTGACCATCGGATCGACGCCGGATCAATTGCTCGAGGCCATTGCCGAGGGTCTGACCGTCTTCGCCGGCCGCTCCGTCGAGGGACCCTTCTCCTTCGTTGTGGGGCCGAAACTGTGGAGCCGGATGTCCGCCCACCTGCAGGGCTACCCGGTTAAAATGCAGGCTGAGAATATCCTCGGCGGCACGGTGCTGCTCAGCCCCTATCTGACGGGCGATTTCGAGATGGAAGCTTACATGGTCTCCCAGCGGGGCGGTGATTTCGAGATCATCCTGGGCAACGATCTGGCGATCGGCTATGACAGCCATACGACCCGTACCGTCGCCCTCTACTTCACGGAATCCTTTACCTTTAGAATCCTCGATGCGGCCGGCGTGATTCATTTTACGGCCCAGGTGTAGGTCAATTTGTCCAAGGCGGAACAGAGACCACCGCCATGGCGGCTTATCCACAATCGAACCGACATCCCAAGGAGGTTTACCATGGTCGACAAAGCGGCGCTGTGTGAAAAAATTAAATCCATCTACCCGGACATCGGTGAATGCGGCATCGACATCAAAGTGGATTATGATGATGAAAAGCAGACCACCATTTTATACCTGCGCAGGGGCAACAAGGAGGTCAAACACCACCTGCCGGATGAAGACGCGGAAGCCTGCATGGCGGGCAAGCAGTGCGTGGCCCTGGGTGTGGAGATCGCCCAGCTCAGGGATGAGCGCTACCTCTGATCGTCAAGCGGGTCGCGACGCATCGGGCAATCCACGTGCCAGCAGTCCGCCAACAATGGTAACATCACGCCAATCATGCCGCGGGCAGCTATCATTTTTCCCCGTTTGTCGCGGTCATTTTCACCTTTCCGTCAACGGCCAGATTGAACCCTCCCCGGGGCAAGCCGCGGGGAATGTTCTGCCTGTACCGGCAGTGCTACGCAGCACCGTAAGGATGAACGTCTATTTTCAGTTCGCTCGCTAACCCCGCCGCTTGCGGCGGGGTTAGCGAGTGCTATCCCGGTTCAACGGCGATCATTGCCCGTTCGACGTACTTTCCGGGCATGGCGCTTCAATTGCGATAGGTCAACGTGTTCCAGGACCGCGGCGTGGGAAGCGGCAAGGATCACCGGCGGAGCAACCCCGTTTACCTCGGCCTCTTTCCATCGGTCGACGCACAGGCACCATCGGTCGCCCGGCTTGAGCCCGGGGAAACCGGCCGATGGGACAGGGGTGCTCAGATCGTTGCCCCGACGTTTGGTGAATTCCAAAAAGGCATCGGTGACCTGGGCGCAGACGCCATGCCGGCCAATGTCGCGATTACCGATACGGCAGTCACCGTCGCGCAGAAAACCGGTTAATGGATCAAGGCTGCATGTTTCAAGCGGTTCTCCGAGAACGTTCAACGCTTTATTCGTCTTCACAATAGGACTCCTTTTCGTTTAAATGGCTTAATCGTTCATAAAATATGGATCTAAATACAATTCTACAACATTCGGCGGCAGGCGCAATATGAAGCGAATGACCGTATGATGACAGGGTGACGCTATCACCAAGAGACCCTTGGCTCCGCTTGCCTGGCATGAGATCGGCGACGACGGGGTCGTCTGGCGGCAGCGGGAAGTCAGAGACGGCCCTATTTGCGCCCGGGAGATGGTGCTGAGCAAGGCCCATGGGATGATCCGCGATCGAACTTACCGCCTCCGCCCCTACACTCCGGAAGATCTGTCTGCGCTGGTCGCCCGCGCCGGTTTCGGCGACGTCGCGCGCTGCCGCGACCCGTCGGCCTTGCCGTGGGCCGAAGACGGGGGCTGCATGAACCAGCGTCTGGTTCTTTCGGCCCGTAAACCGTGACCACCCAACCGGTCAGTTCAATTGAGCGGCAAATGGTTGAGCGCATCAGCTGCACGCCCCGACGCCTGACGGTCGGTGGCGAAACGGAGTCGGCATAGATTGGCAAATTACCTGAGAACCATTTTCAACGACTTACCCCACCATCTATCCGAGCGGACGCGGGTGTTGAACGGTCAGCCTGTCGCCGAGGACGGTGCCTTCGTCCTATATTGGATGCACCACGCCGTCAGGGGCCATGAAAATCCTGCACTGGACACGGCATTGTGGGTCGCCGATCGATTAAAAATACCCGCACTGGTCTACCAGGGTCTGGGCGGGCGCCATCCTTACAACAGCGATCGCCACCACACCTTCATCCTTGAAGGGGCTCAGGATGTCGAAAAGCAGCTTAAGTGCCATGGCGTCAGCTATTGTTTTCATCTGGCCGAGGAGCCAGAAGATCCCACCCCGTTGGGGGGATTGATCAGCCGGGCGGCGCTAACCCTGACCGAGGAGTTCCCAGCCCCGCCATTCAATCGGTGGACCAACTGTCTTGCCGTGACCGCTTCTTGCCCATTCTGGGCGGTGGATACGGCCTGCATCCTGCCCATGCAACGGCTTGAAAAACCGTTTGCCCGCGCCTTCCAATTTCGAAAAGCCACTTGGGAATCCTATCAACAGCGGATGACCCACATGTATCAACCTTCGGCGGTAACAGTCAGACCCTTTCGTGGCCAGCTCGGCTTCGATACCCTCGATCTGGCTTCGGCCGACATTGCCGGCTGTTGCGCGAGGTGCCGCATCGATCATACGGTCGGACCCGTACCCCACACGCGTGGCGGATCGGAGGCGGGATACACGCGCTGGGAACAATTCGAACAGCACGGTCTCAATGACTACGCCGAAACCCGCAACGATGCGGCCATACCGTTTCCCTCCGGCGTCAGCCGGATGTCCGCCTACCTGCATCATGGACACGTGTCACCTTTTCGCATCGTCAGACAGGCGGCTTTATCGACTACCAGGGGTGCAGAAAAATACCTGGATGAAATTCTCATCTGGCGTGAATTGGGGCATCATTTCTGTTTCCACCATGATTCTCCCGAGACCCTCGATGTTCTCCCGGCCTGGGCACAGGAGGCCCTTGAAGACCATCGTCAGGATCCGCGCGAAGCGGTCTACACCTGGGAAGCACTGGCCAGGGCGCAGACCGGCGATCCGCTGTGGGATGCCGCCCAGAAGTCGCTCTTGATTCACGGCGAACTGCACAACAACCTTCGAATGACCTGGGGAAAAGCGCTATTGCAGTGGACCCGGACCCCGCAAGAGGCGCTGCAGCGGATGATCGATTTGAACCATCGGTTCGCGCTGGACGGCAGCGACCCCAATTCCTATGCGGGCATATTGTGGTGCCTGGGGCTTTTCGATCGGCCCTTCACGCCATCCAGGCCGGTCATCGGAACCATAAGGCCCCGTTCGACCCGTTCACACGCCGAGCGCCTGAATGTCAAAGGGTACACGGTCCGGGTGAGCCGGCCGGCCGGTGGAAATCCGCTTCGGGTGGCGGTCATCGGTGCGGGCCTTTCCGGTCTGGTTGCCGCCCGAACACTGACTGATCATGGGCATCGTGTCCGTGTGTTCGAGAAGGCCCATGGGCTCGGCGGCCGAATGGCAACGCGCCGGTCGGCATCCTGTGCGTTTGATCACGGTGCCCAGTATTTCACGACCCGGGATGAGCGGTTTACAAGATGGGTCGACAGCTGGCGGGTAACCGGGGTGGTTCGACGCTGGGAGGGACGAATCGGCGTATTGCGTGAGGGTGCGTTTCGAAAGGAAAACCGGCGCCACCATCGATTTGTTGGCGTTCCCGGAATGAGCGCCTTGGCAGATCACCTGGCGCAAGACCTGGACGTTCGCCTGGACACACGCATCCGGCAGGTTAGAAAGGACGCGCAGGGTATCGCGGTGATCGATGACAAGGGCCATGCCGCGGGTGGTTTCGACGCGCTTCTCGTCACCACGCCACCCGAACAAGGTTCACGCCTCATTCATCACCTGACACCTCTGGCCAATCGGTTGACGGCGGTGAAGATGGCACCCTGTTGGGCCGTTATGCTGGCATTTGCCAAGCCCCTGGACCTGCCATTCGATGGCGCTTTTGTCCATGACTCGGCAATCGCATGGGCCGCCCGCAATTCCAGCAAGCCGGAACGCAATATTGGTGAATGTTGGGTCATCCACGCCACTGCCGCCTGGTCTTCGGCCAATTTGACAATGCCTTCCGAAGCGGTGATTTCCCACTTGCTGCAATCCTTTTCGGCTGCTGCCGGCGTAAGCCTTTCCGACCCGATTTTTTCTTCGGCGCACCGTTGGCGTTATGCCCAGGCGCAGAACCCCCTGACCGAGGGCTGTCTATGGGATCGCCTGTCGACGGTTGGGATCTGCGGCGATTGGTGCTGCGGCTCAAGAATCGAAGGTGCATTTCTAAGCGGTGCCGCCATGGCCGGCAGGATCCTCGCCGACATCCCTTGACCGAGATCCGCTATTTTCCTTCAACTTCAGAAAATCATTGATACCGGCAGGACAGGTATGCCAATGGATTGACATGGCGACCCACCCCAATAAATTGAAATTGCTGGTCACCGGGGCTTCCGGGTTTATCGGTTTCGAGGTCTCCCGTCAGCTTTCACGCGATGGCTATCGACCCCGACTGATGATCCGTCAACCGGGCGATGACTGCGAGATCTGTCGGTTCGATGCGGACATCGCCCTGGCTGACCTGAGGGATCCCGACCGCCTGCGGCAAGCCGTCCAAGGTGTCGACGGCATCATTCACCTCGGGGCTAGGGCCACTTTCGAATCATACCGCATCTTGAAGCCGTCCATCCTGGATGGGTCGATCGCCTTGATGGCGGCCGGCATCGAGGCCGGGGTTCGCCGGTTTGTCTACAGTTCAAGCCTGCTGGTATACCGCGGCCAGGCATCCCTCGTCACTGCCGATACCCCGGTCGATCCGGTGCTCGATTACGGCCGCATCAAGGTGGACACGGAAAAGCGGCTGTCGGCAATGGCCGCATCGGCGGGTGTGGCTTTCACGGCCCTGCGGTTGCCGCATGTATACGGCGTTCGAGATCTGTATTTTCGCCAACTGCGAGCCGGCCGCCTCATTCTGCCGGGGCTTGGCAAAAACATCTACACGCACCTCCACGTCGCCGATGCGGCCGCGGCCATTATCGCCTGCGCGGAGCAATCCTATTCCGGCATCCTGCCCGTCGGCGATCGCCTGCCATCCTCATGGGCCACCTTCTCGGACATCGTCAGGCGGCACTACCCGAATGCCCGCGTGCTTATGTTGCCCCAATGGCTGGCCCTGCTGGCCACGGCCCTGCTGACGCCGTTTCGACGCATTCGCCCCAACCCGGGCCTGGAAACGCCGGGTGCCGTGCGCAGCTACAACTTCAATCTCGCCGTCGATCCCGACCTGCTGTGGCAGGATCTCGGCTTGGCACCCCGGTATGGGACCATCTCGCGAAGGCATCCCCGCGGCGGTTGCCTCAACCCGAGAGACAGACATCTTGACCACCCCGTTGAGATGAGAAAACGGTTACCGCCGCTCATTGCAACGTTTTCAATTTATCCAGGAAGTCGATATTTTTTGGAACCGCCTTTTGGACATAACGGATGATACCCTCTTTGTCGATGAGGCAGGTCACCCGACCCCAGCCGTAACTTTTCCCAGTCGATTTCCCTGTGTCGGAAACCAAAGCAAAATCGATACCATGTTCAGCAGCGAACCTTGCGTTTTCCTCCAAACGATCGGCACTCACCCCGATAACTTCGGCATCCAATCGTTTGCACCGCGGTCGCGAGCGAAGGATAAATTGGTCTTCATCCTTCACAGTTTGTTGGACCCATAGTCAATGTCTTCAATCTGCCGACGATTCAAGCAGCCAAAAACAGAATAGGTCGTGATCGGGGTTAAGTTTCTGCATTTGTGGTGGATATCTTTTCGAAGGTTTTGGTCATCGCTGGTCGCAACTGATCGACGTTCCGCACAGACGGCACTTGTCGGCGTCCACACCCTGCAATAGGCCGCAATGTGGGCACACGGTGCCCCTCAGCGGCAGATGCAGGTCATCGGTATTGGCAAAGATACATTCGGACCTTTCGTCGATTTCGTATTCGGCGAGGCAATCGAGACACGTCATCTTACCGGATTCATTCCGGAGATTGTCGCTCGCGCAGAACGGGCATTCGCTGTGGGGCATCATGAGATCCTCCCGGTGATGATTGAGACCCTATACTCTGTCAGCCGGTCGCATTCTTTCTCTTCTGGTAAAGGGGAGAGATGTCCCGCAGGGTCTTGACCACCTTCTGAAGCGACGCCAAGAAGTAATCGATATCTGATTCGGTGTTATCGATTCCAAAAGTGATCACCAGCGTACCCTGGGCGTCGGCATGGGACCGGCCGATGGACAGCAGCACGTGGGAGGCGCGTAGAGAGCCGGTGGCGCAGGCCGAGCGGGTGGCCACTGCGATGCCGTCGTCATCCAGCATGAGCATGACGCTTTCGCCTTCGATGTAGCGCAGCGACACCGACACCAGGTTTGGCAGGCTGGCGTCGGCCGGCGTGTTGATGATGATGTCCTCGATGGTTCGAGACAGGCCGGACAACAGTCTGGCCTTCAGGTTTTCCAGGTGTGTCACCCGCTCGTCCATTTTACGGCGAGCCATCTCGGCGGCCACACCCATCCCGATGATTCCGATCAGGTTTTCGGTACCGGCGCGCTTGTTGTGCTCCTGAACGCCCCCTTCCAGGATGGGCCAGATCATGGTTCCCCGGCGGATATAGAGGCCACCGACACCCGTGGGGCCGTAAAACGTGTTGGCGCCGAAGCTCATCAGATGGACGCCGAGTTTCTGGACATCCATGGGCACCACCCCCACTGAATCCACGGCATCCGTGTGCAGCAGGATATTGTGCTCGCGGGTGATCCCGGAGATCGCTTCGATGGGTTGGATGGTGCCGGTTTCGTTGTTGCTGTGCATGATGGACACCAAGATGGTCTTGTCGGTGATGGCGTCCGCCACGGCCTGAGGATCGACCCGGCCGTGGTGGTCGACATCCAAAGATGTGATCTTGAACCCCTGGCTATTAAGCCGCTTCAGGCTTCGGATGACCGCATTGTGTTCAACATTGGAGGTGATGATATGATTGCCCTTCTTGGCATTGGCCAAAACCGCCCCTTTGACGGCATGGTTGACCGCTTCGGTGCCCCCGGAGGTGAAGACAACCTCTTTGGGGTTGGCGCAGTTGATCAGATCGGCCACCGCCGTGCGGGCCTTGTCGAGCCGGGCAGCGGCCAGTTCGCCTGCCGAGTGCTGGCTGGAGGGGTTGTGGTAATCGGCGTTGATGGCATCGATCATGGCCGTTTTGACCTCCGGCAGCAGGGGATTGGACGAGATGTGGTCGAAATTGATGATTGTCATGAGTGTTACCTTTGCGTTTATCGCGTTGGTTAATGGTCTTCTTCCAGGTTGGATTGGCAGGCCTCGCAGAAGGTCATGTCTTCTTGGATCTCCACGTCGCAGTACGGGCAGTAACATTGGCCGCCTTCGGCATGACGGTGGACTTCCTTTGGCTGCTCATCCGGACGGGTAATACCCGCCAATCCGTCCTCGTAGTTCTTGATCGCCATTTGAAGCGCATCCGCACCCAGGTTGGAGCAGTGCAGCTTGTTCTTTGGCAGCCCTTCAAGGGCTTGGGCCACGTCTTTGTTGGTGATGGCCTTGGCCTCGGCAACGGTTTTCCCCTTAGCGAGCTCGGTGAGCATGCTGGAAACGGCGATGGCCGATCCACATCCAAAGGTCTGGAATTTAATGTCCGCGATGCGGTCTTCCTCAATTTTGAGATAGATGGTCATCATGTCGCCACACAGCGGATTCCCAACTTCGCCGACGCCGTTGGCATCATCAATTTCACCAACGTTGCGCGGATTGCGAAAATGATCCATCACGGTTTTGCTGTACATCATGGGCGGTTCCTCCCTGAAAAATTTTATATGAAATCAACTAACTATCCTATTAAGCATTTTTTTGAAAAATGGAACCACACAACTGGATGCAACCAGGAATCAATCGAACATGAAGGCCACAGAGGCGGCCCCCAGCCCGGCACTGGCGCCGATCACCGGTGAGATGTTGACCTCGGCCACCGGGGGTTTGGCGGTGAGTGCGCTCATTTGCCGCGCATACCAATCGGCCGCCGGCCGGTTGTTGGCATGCATAATGATATAGTTCCAGATAGGCTTGTTCCGGCCGATGCGGTTGATGTACCCCATGACCTTTTTCATGTTGGCCTTCTGGCTGAAGGTTTTACCAAACACCATTGAATTTCCGGCGGCATCCATGGACACAATCGGATTGAGGTTGAGTAGATTGGCCATCAGGCCTTTCAGCGGCGAGACGCGCCCCCCGCGAACCATATATTTCAATGTGCTGACGCTTACCAGGATGCGCGTATCGTCAACCCAGCGGTCAGCCTGGTCAACAATCGCCTCAACGGTCGCCCCCTGTTCAATCGCCTGGGCGATGCGCAGCACAATCAACCCCAGCGCACCGGAGACGTTTTTCGAGTCGATGACACGGATGGGTTTTCCGCTTGCACGGCTGATCGTCTCTGCGGCCTTGCAACTGCTGAAATAGGTCCCGCTGAATTTGGCGGTCAGATGAACGGCGACCACCGCATCGTAATGCGTGGTGAGAAACCTGTACAGATTTCTGAAGGCCATTTCGTTCACCTGGGCGGTTTTGGGGTAGCTGCCGCCTTCATCGATGCGCCGGTAGAACTGCTCGGGCCGCATGGTTATCTTGTCCAGGTAGTGATTGTCACCGAAGTAGATGTTGATGGGCAGCATATGGATCTGATACTCGTCGATCAAGGTCGCCGAGAGGTCGCACGCCGAATCGGTGACCAGGGCAATCTTCCATTTGCGGTCATAGATGACCTGGCTTTGTCTGAGCATGTCATCGGCTTTTTGAAAGGTGATGGTACCCACATCCTGAAGCATGTCAAACAGCTGGTCTGGGTGGCTGGTGTGCACATGCAGACGGCTTGCTTTGGCTGCACCGGCAACCACCACAGAGTCTCCGTGCATCCTTAGGATCTCGGACAGCCGGCTTTGATCCAGTGACACATCACGCATCATTGCTTCCGTACAGTAGCGAAAAGCCACTTCCTGCGGAACATGGCTTTTCGTGGGTATTCCATCCTCAAAATTCTCAAATACGGGGGTGTCGGCGGGCGGTTTGACGAGATGGCGGATACTTTTTTTGCGGACACATTCGATGATTCCGTCGATAAAGTAGACAAAAGCATTGGCGCCGGCATCGACCACATTGGCCTTGGCCAGGGCGTCCAGCTGAAGTGGGGTCTCAGCCAACGATTTTTCGAGGATGGCCTTGGATTCTATAAACAACTGGCCAAAATCGTCGATGCGGTGCCGTTTGGCGTCGATGAAATCGGCCCAGGTCCTGACGATGGTCAGCAGGGTCCCTTCCACCGGGTCTGCCACGGCCTTGTAAATGTATTGCACCGCATTTTTTACACTTGCGGAAAACGGTCCGATCGACACACTGGACCGCTCGGCGGTTTCACTGCTGACGCCGAAGAGGAACTGGGAGAAAATAATGCCTGAATTGCCGCGTGCATTGAGCAAGGCCGTCTCGGCAATCCGGTCGAGCATCCGTTTGTATGGCCGCTCCGGTCGAATCGAATCGACAACCGCACTGAGAGTGAAGGCCATGTTGGCCCCGGTGTCACCATCTTGAACGGGAAAAACATTGATCCGGTTCAGCCGCTCCTGGTTGGCAACCACCTTCCGGGTGCCGGCCAGGAACATGTAATATAGCCATCGACCATCAATTTCTCTCATTAGACGGGTTTCATTTCTTTCATCGGGTTGATTGAACAACTATACGCCAGTCGGCGCATCACCAATAAACCCCAATTGGGGGCATCCGGTCAAGCAATCAAAGCAACATCGCGCTTTGGCAAATGGATGGACCCATGCCTGTAACCTTGCCATCGCCGGCGTTGGATTTAGGATATGTCCATGATCACAACGGCCACATCGCGCAGCGCGTCCCCCCGCCGCACCTTGAGATTGACCGGCTTGCCGATCTCGGAAGCCTGCAGGATCTGAACGAAATCGGCCATGTTAGCGATCGGTTTCCCCTCCACGGCAACAATGATATCACCAAGGAGTTGCCTTCGGTAATCGATTCCCTCCAACCCGGCGCGCTGCGCTTCCGAATCGGGCATCACTCGGTCAATGACCACCCCGGCCACGCCGAGGCTGGCGGTGGCTTCCTCATCCAAGACAACGATGCCGATTCCAGGCCGCGGGAACTTCCCCTTGGCGATGAGTTGCGGAACCACCTGGTTGACCACGTCCACCGGCACGGCGAAGCCGATTCCGGCTGAACTGCCGGAGCCAGAAATAATGGCCGTGTTGACGCCGATCAACCGGCCACTCGAGTCAATCAGTGGGCCGCCGGAATTTCCCGGGTTGATGGCCGCGTCGGTTTGAATCACGCCGACCACATCGCGACCGGTGGCGGTGGGCAGCCGCCGATCAAGGGCGCTGATTACACCGGTGGTCAGTGTGCGTGAAAGGCCGAATGGATTGCCGATGGCCAGCACGCTCTGCCCCACTTGCAAGTTGTTTGATGCCCCCACCGGGATCGGTTGGATGGTAGACAGGGGGCGTCGCAGTCGGATGACCGCCAGGTCGTAATCGGGCGCACCGCCGACATAGGTGGCGTCGATGGCTTCACCGCTGTCTAAGCGCACCTGGACACGACGGGCACCCTCGATGACATGAAAATTGGTCACCACATGTCCGCTGCTGTCCCAGAGAAAGCCGGATCCGGCTCCCTGACGGACACCACGCGTGCCGAAGAATCCGGCCACCGCGTTTTCGGTAAAGATGTAAACCACCGACGGGGCAGCCGCGTTGAAAATGGAGATGGTGGTTTGCTCAAAGTCCGCCAGACTCCCCCGCGGCGTAATTTCGCGGGTATGGCCGGCGATGCGTCGTTTTTCATCGGCGCCGCGATTCCAGAAGAAAAAAATCGCGGCAACGGTCAACGCCATGACGATGAGAAACGTGGTGCGGTTGATTCGCGGCATGCTGAATGGCTCCTATTTTCAAAAGCGCATCAAGACAAAAAAACCTGGCGTTCTTTCAACGCCTCAACGCTTTGATATTCATCAAATGGGCTGCCTGTCAATGTCAGGCTGCCATTGCTCGTCGTGGAGACCCGGTCTTGGTGCTGTCGTCCATGCTTTTGCCGAGGCGCACTGATTCGGCCAAATCGTTCAACGCATCGCCTTCAATGACTTCATCCGTTAGCAGCTGGCCGACCGTTGCCACCAACAGGTCCCGGTTGGCTTTCAGAATCGTTAAGGCCACCTCATACTGGTTCTCGATGATACGCCTGACCTCCGCGTCAATGGTTTTGGCGGTTTCATCGCTGTATTGGCCGCCGGCATCACCCATTGCACCCAGAAACGCCGGCCGCTGCTGGTTCGCGAAGTATACCTGCCCCACGCGCTCGCTCATGCCGTACTCCTTGACCATGCTGCGGGCGATATCGGTGGCGCGGGAGAGATCGTTCTGGGCGCCGGTGGAGATGTCGTTGAAAATGAGGGCTTCGGCCGCCCTGCCGCCCAGCAGCGTGGCAATGCGATTTTCAAGTTCGGTCTGGCGCATGAGAAAGCGGTCCTCCGTCGGCACCTGCATGGTGTAGCCCAATGCCGCAATACCCCGCGGTATGATCGATATTTTGCGAACCGGATCGGTTCCAGGCAAGGCCATGGCCACCAGCGCGTGCCCCAATTCGTGGTAAGCGACGATCTCTTTCTCCTCCGAATTGATCAGCCGGTTTTTCTTTTCCAACCCGGCTACCACGCGCTCAACCGCCTCTTCCACGTCGGCCATACCGATCTTGGCTTTGTCGCGCCTCACCGCCAACAACGCCGCTTCGTTGACCAGGTTGGCCAGGTCGGCGCCGACCATACCCGCAGTCATTGCCGCGATTTTTTCAGGATCGATATCCGTCCCGGTTTCGACTTTTTCCAGATAGATGTTAAGGATGTCCACCCGCCCGCTTTTGTCCGGCCGATCGACGAGCACCTGGCGATCGAAACGACCGGGTCGCATCAGCGCCGGGTCCAAAATCTCGGGGCGATTGGTGGCGGCCATCAAAATGACGCCCACGTTGGCATCGAAACCGTCCAATTCCACGAGCAGCTGATTCAAGGTCTGCTCCCGCTCATCATGTCCCCCGGCCATACCGATACCCCGGGCTTTGCCCAACGCATCCAACTCATCGATGAAGATGATGCAGGGCGCCTTCTCTTTGGCCTGTTTGAACAGGTCGCGCACCCTGGCGGCGCCCAGCCCCACGAACATCTCGACAAACTCGGAACCGCTGAGGCTGAAAAACGGCACCCCGCTTTCTCCGGCCACCGCTTTTGCCAGCAGCGTTTTCCCGGTTCCCGGCGGACCGACAAGCAGCGTGCCTCGCGGGATCTGCCCACCCAAACGCGTGTAGCGCTGCGGCTCTTTGAGAAAGTTGATCACCTCTTCCAATTCCTGCTTGGCTTCGTCAACACCGGCCACATCACCGAAACGAACCGACACCTCATCGTCAACATATATCTTGGCTTTGTTTTTGCCGATGGTCATAAACCCGGACTGCTGCTGGAAACGACGCATCATGAAGACCCAAAAGCCGAAGAAGATCGCAATCGGAATCAGCCAGGACAGGAGGGTTCCCAAAAAATTGTTCTCGAGCCTTCCAGAATATTTTACATTGTTCTCGTCCATCAACTGTGAAATTTCCGGATCCACCCTGACCGTCCTGAAAAGCGTGTTCGATGCTTTGCCGTCTTCCGAGCCGAGCATCCGGCCCTGAATCTCATTTTCGGAGATGGCAATTTCAGACACCTTGCCCTCCTTGACCGCTTTGACGAACTCGCTGTAGGGGATGTTTTTCACAGTCAGGGACCCCGCAATCATATTGTGCAGAAACAGGACCGCCCACATGCCAATGATCGCGTACCAAATAGAAAACCGATGTTGTTTTTTCATATCTACCCCCATCTAGAGGATGGACCTATCAGTCGCTTAACAGGCCAGCGGCATCAGATCCGTATCACACGCATCGCCGTCATCGATTTCCGTCGGGGAAACGCCGCTGCCCGACGCGTTGCCGTCAGGTGGGTCGGCGAACGCCTCGGCGATGGCTTCTTCAATGGTGTCCACGGTCACAAAGGTCAACTCGCTGCGGATCTCTTCAGGCAGGTCTTCCATATCGGATCGGTTCCGCCCGGGAAGAATCACCGTTTTCAATCCGGCGCGATGGGCGGCCAACGCTTTCATCTTGACACCGCCGACCGGAAGCACCCGGCCGCGGAGCGTTATTTCACCGGTTATGCCGACATCGCTGCGTACGGGTTTCCCGCTGAAAAGGCTGGCCAGCGTCATGACCATGGCCACGCCTGCCGATGGGCCGTCTTTGGGCAGCGCACCGGCGGGGACGTGAACGTGCACATCCGAATGTTCAAAGGCAGCCGGATCGATGTCTAACTGGTCCGCTTTCGTGCGAACATAGCTGAGCGCAATTTCGGCACTCTCTTTCATCACGCTGCCCAATTGGCCCGTCAGGGACAATCGTCCTTTGCCCGGCATGCGGGATGCCTCGATGTAAAGAATGTCGCCGCCGACCGAAGTTACCGCCAACCCGGTAGCGATACCCGGCACGTTAAACGTTTCCGATCGCTCGGCGTCGAAACGCTCCTTCTTCAGATAATCACGCACCATCTGCTCCGTAACCACCACATGAGACCACCCCTTTTCGTTCAGCGCCACGATGCCTTTCCGGCAAATGGCGGCGATATGTCTTTCCAGGTTGCGAACGCCGGCCTCGCGGGTGTAGTCGTGGATAATTTTCAAGACGGCATCCTGCACAAAGGTAACTTCGTCACCCTCGAGACGATGCGACTTGAGCTGCCGGGGAATAAGGTGCCGTCGGGCAATTTCCAGCTTTTCAAGCGCCGTATACCCATCGATCTGGATAATCTCCATCCGGTCTCGCAGCGGACCTGGTATGGTGTCCAGTTGATTGGCCGTGGCAATGAAGATGACCTCGCTGAGATCGAAGTCCACATCCACATAATGATCACGAAAGGTGCTGTTCTGCGCCGGGTCCAGGACTTCCAACAATGCGCTGCTCGGGTCGCCCCGCCAGTCATTGCCGATCTTGTCGATTTCGTCGAGCATAAACACCGGATTGCGGGTGCCCGCCCGCTTGATTGACTGAATAATTCGTCCGGGCATCGCTCCGATGTAGGTGCGACGGTGACCGCGAATTTCAGCCTCGTCCCGGACGCCTCCCAGACTCATGCGGGTGAATTTGCGGCCCAGGGCACGCGCCACACTGCGTCCCAGACTGGTCTTGCCGACGCCTGGAGGACCCGCCAAACACAAAATGACGCCCAGGGCGGTGTTGTCTTCTGCCTCCTTCTGCGCACCTTCACGATCCTTCACCAGACGCCTGACGGCGATATATTCGATCAGGCGGGCTTTGATCTCTTCCAAGCCATAGTGGTCCTCGTCCAGAATGCGCCGTGCGTCGGCAATGTCACCGCTGTCGTCGCTAAGCTGTTTCCACGGCAGATCGATCAGCCAGTCCAGGTAGGTCTTGATGATCGGATATTCGGCGGACTGAGGAGACATGTGCTGCATGCGTTCAAGTTCGCGCACCGCTTCTTTGCGCGCTTCATCGGGCATGTCTGAACCCTCGATGCGCTCGGCGTAATCGTTAGGCTCCGATGCGGGGTCGTCGGTTTCGCCCAGCTCTTTTTTTATGGCCTCAAGCTGCTGCCTCAAAAAATAATTCCGTTGCGTTTTGCTCATTTTCTCTTGAACTTCGGATTTTATCTTTTTTCCGATGCTGAGCATCTCTTTCTCGCGCGACAGATGGGAAAGCAGCACACGAATCTTCTGAGACACGCTGTCGATCTCGAGCAGCTCCTGCCGCACTTCGGTGGTTAAGTTCATGTTAAATGTCGTCACGTATGCCAGCTGCAGCGGATCGTTGATGCGCGAAATTGTCTCGGCGGCTTCCTTGGAGGAATTGGGTGTCATTGCCAGCACCTCAAATACGGTGTCACGCAATTGGCGTTGCAGCACCTCCAACTCGATACCCGTTTCCACGATTTCCGGGGCGTGAAGCACGCTCGCCTTGAGGTGCGGGCCGCCGGTTTGCCAGGTGGACACCTTGAACCTGCGGATTCCGCTTAGCAGGGCGACCATGACGCCCGCTTCATTTTTTTTGGCATGCAGAATCTTGGCTATGGTTCCCACCTCGTAAAGCTGACCCGGCACAGGATGTTCGACCTCCGGGTCTTTGACCGTCAGGAGCCCAACCGTCCGATCTGCTTTCATGGCATCGTCGATTATCGATGCGGAGCTGAAGGAGATCATGAACGGCACGCTCATCTGGGGAAATGCGACCATGCTGCGAACCGGCAAAATGGGTATGATGTCCTTTGCGTCGGTCTTGGCTTCGATCCTGTCATCTTCGTATCGATTGTTAACCTCAATTGTGTCTCTTTTCATGATTACCCCTCTATGTTGAGAGTGATCGGTTTTCTCACAAAATTTTTTAAACAAATATTAAACATCATATTGACATTGGCAATCCTTTTTTTTATTGTTTGCCCATGAGCATGAAATCCACCTACACCATCAAATACGTTGCGTCGAAAACAGGGTTGAAGCCTTACCTGATTCGGAGTTGGGAAGCCCGTTATCAGGCGATTTGCCCGCAGCGATCCGACAGCAACCGCCGATGTTTTACCGATAACGATGTCAAGCGGTTGAGATTGCTAAAAAAAGCGGTGGACGAGGGACATCCCATTTCCGCCGTTGCCAAAATGAGCAGCGATGAACTCAGCCGCCTGCTGGAACGGGGCATGGCGTTGGTCAATTCCGACGACGCCGTCGATACCGGTACTGCACCCAGCGGTTTGGACCACGGCGCAATGGCTGAACAATTCGTCGAACGGGCGCTGTTCCATACCATTCGGCTGAACCCGTCGGCGTTGGAGCATGTGCTTAACGATGCGGCGGTTGACATGCCCCGGCAATCTTTTCTGCAAACGGTGGTGCTGCCCCTGTTTGGAAGAATCGGCGAGCTCTGGCGCCTCGGCCAATTGAAGACCATCAACGAGCACATGGCATCGGTGGTTGCCCGTTCGATCTTATGGGACATGCTGCGCAGCGTCCACTTGTCGGAGGCGGCTCCCAGAATCGTCGTTGCCACACCGGTGGGCCACTGGCATGAACTGGGTGCCTTGGCTTCGGCGCTGGCGGCGTCTGAATCGGGTTGGCGCGTCTATTATTTCGGCCCCAACCTTCCGGCTGAGGAGATCGCCTACGCGGCCAAAAGATTCAGCGTCAAGGCCCTGGCCCTGAGCCTCTGTCACCTGCTCAACGATCACCGCCTGAGTGGTGAACTGAAAAAACTCCGTCGTCTGGTGGGCAGCGAGTTGCCGATATTCATCGGCGGGGCGGGGATCGAACCGGTCCGCCAGACCATTGGGCAAATCAGCGCGGTGGCGGGCATCGATCTGGGTGGATTCAGGGAAAGGCTCGAGGCGTTGGCCGAGGTGTGAACCGCGATAGCGGGCGCATTTCCCGCCATCTGGGGCGGGTTTGGCGGGCGAACGATAAACCGGTTATCATCCTTACGGTGCTGCGCAGCACTGACGCTTCAGGCAGAACATGCCCCGCGGGTTGCCGCGGTACGGGTTTAACGGCATCCCGCTCAACCGGCGGCCAAAGGCTTTATGCAGATTTTTGATCGAAACCATTTGGATCGGGGTGGCGCGTTAACTGTGAAACGGCCGTCAGCCATTCATACGGCCGACGGCCGTTTGTCCTACTGGGCCGGTTTCATGCCGTGCACCTCCGTAAATGCATTCCACTCATCGACGCCGATCTCCCCATCACCGTTGGTGTCGATCATGTCAAAACCGGAGCGCCATTTTTCCACGTTGGGCGAGATGAACTCGTCGAAGGTCAACACACCATCGCTGTCCTTGTCCAACGCGGTCATGTCCCAAACCATATTCATATTCCCGTGACCACCGTAATGGTGCCCGGCAAATGCGATCAACGGCAGCGTCAAGGCTGCCATTGCCAGTACAACTGCATATCGTTTAACGTTCATATGGACCTCCCCGCTCACAATCGGAGCATTGTTGGTTTGAAGTTAAACAAATATTAAACTTCAGCTGCCATTTGTCAATGGTGATCGATTGAACCGCGATGGTGCGCGCATTCCCCGCCGTTGGTCAGCGCAAAGCAACAATCCCGCTTATCGGGGTCGTGGGGAGGGTTCAATTGGTATGGTCGAATTTTCCTCGAACTGGGCCTCACAAGGTGTTCAGCGCAGCCTGATAGTTTTCGGCCTGGGTCAACAATTCCCGCTGCTTGTCGTCTTTCATCCGATCCCAGGTCCGAAACATCATCGCCACGCGCGGGTTCTTGGCGAGTTGTTGTCGATGGCGATGGAGAAACGCCCAATAGAAGCTGTTGAAGGGGCAGGCGCGGTCACCCGTATTCTTGCGCCACTGGTAATGGCAGTCATCGCAGTAGTCGCTCATTTTGTGGATGTAGTTGGCTGATGAGACGTAGGGTTTGGTTGCCACCATGCCGCCATCGGCGAACTGGCTCATTCCACGGGTGTTAACGATCTCCACCCATTGAACGGCATCGATATAGACGCCCAGATACCAGTTATCGACTTCATTTGGGTGCACACCCGCCAAGAGGGCGAAATTGCCGGTGATCATCAATCGCTGAATGTGATGGGCATAGGCATGTGCCAGCGATTGGGATATGGCAGTGCGCATGCAGTTCATGCGGGTATCGGCGGTCCAGTAAAAATCCGGCAGATCGACCGTGTGATTGAAATGGTTCATCGCCGCATAGGCGGGCATGTGAGACCAGTACATGCCGCGCATGTATTCGCGCCAGCCGAGGATCTGGCGCACAAAGCCCTCCAGCTGTTCGACGCTCACGGTCGCGCCGGACGCCGCCTGTGCCCGGGCCATGGCCGCCTGAATGACCTCCATGGGATGGAGCATTTTGGTGTTCAGCCCAAAAGAGAGCAGTGAATGAAACAGGGACCAGCTGCCGGCTGTCATGGCATCCTGGTAGGTGCCGAAGTGGGGCAGCCGCTTGTCGATGAAGCTTGCCAGCTGACTCAGGGCCTGGTCGCGGGTCACGGGCCAGATGAATTTTTTGGGGTCAATGTCGCCGAAATTCGGCACCCCGCAACGGTCAATCATCGCAACGATATCGGAGACGTCGTTGTCGAATACGGTTGCCGCGGGAATCGGCACGACGCCATCGTAGCGATTGCGATTGCTGTGGTCGTAATTCCATTTGCCCCCCGTGGGCTTGCCATCCTCCATGAGGATGTCATAACGGTTGCGCATAAAGCGATAAAACGACTCCATCAGATACCGTTTCTTGCCTTTGAAGTGCCTGGCGACATCGCTGCGGGACGTTAAAAAATGCTCCGTGTCAACCACGGCCGACGGAACGGTGAGGCGTGAGACGAGGTCTGCCAGCTGAATGTCGAGGCGGTATTCGTCCGGCTGCATGTATTCAAAGCGATCTGCATGCTGCGCGTCGATCAATCGGACCAGATTGCGCTCGACGGATTGTTCATTGTGTGGGTCGTCCAGGCGAAGGTACACCACACGGTGCCCCTGGCGGGAGAGCGCCGCGCCGAAATGGCGCATGGCGCTGAAAAAACCGGCTAATTTTTGAATGTGGTGCTTGACGTAGTCCGTCTCCTGGCGCACTTCCATGAGCGTATAGATGGTGTCTTTACGAACTTTCGCGAACCAACTGTGTTGCGCGTTGAGCTGATCGCCGAGGATCAATCGAAGGGTTACGGCTCTCTTCATCGGTGTCCCTCCCCAAATGTCCGGCGGCCCTGTTCGGTTCAATCGTTGGCCGCGGGACCAGGTTGATGCCGGATGTGTCCGTGACAGGCGTGCGTGGTGACGATAACCACCATAATATAAACGCCGGTAAACGACCAGAGATTCCCCTCAAGTCGTCGAGAAAGGCCTGCGCGTTGTCGTTGCGGCCAGCTTTCGATAGCCCGCCATATGGATTCTTTTCGAGCTGGTAGTATCCCGCCATCATTTTAACCGAAATCAGTCATCATCGCAGCATGAGGCGATCGCGAGGAATTACAGTCGGTTCGGCATGTATTTCGAGGCACACCGTTCATTGTCACCGGGAACGATTATCGTCATCCGCAGTTTCGGATGCAACGATCCTGTCGATCCTGATCTCGCACCGGCATTCTGTTCCGGGGACCCTGATGCTTCAGATGTGTGCCAGGAACTGAAGACGCAAGTCTTTGGTGAAGTCAAGCGTTGTGATATGCTTGAAGGGACGACGGCGGCGCGCTATGGTATCGCTGTCCGTTACATTGGGCCGGCAACATAGTTCACCCTGTCGAATCCATCACATGCATTTAAATCCAATGGGTCGGTGCCGTTTAAAGCGCCACCGTTGATGGTTGCGCAACCGGAAAGAAGGATCAACGCGGCAGAACCGTCTGGAAAAATAATAAATGGGCTTTGGGACTCTCTCGAGACTCTTTTTTTGTGTGATGTCGTTCCTGTTTTTGAACGGCTTTATTGGTTTGCCCATTCATCATGCCTCTGCTGAACCAGATGCCGAAGAGCTGCTAAAAGAACAAAGCATCGTTTACAGAATCATACCCGAAAAAAGAGGCGGGGAGGGGTTTAAACTGATATACCTCGTACCAGCTCCGGTCGATGTGTTTTGGCGGTTCAAGACCGACTTTCGTGGTAATTTTCTCCTCAGCAACAAATACATCCAAGAACACCGGCTGGTTCATGAGTCGGGCAATGTCACCGTCACTGAGAACAGATACGCGAATGCGCCCAACGAGACGTTCAGATGGCGTACGACCCTTTTTCCTGATCAACACCGCTTGGACTTCCAACTGGAAAACCCACGGGAATGCGGGCATCGGTTTCACTACGGGTCGATACGGATGGAACCATTCAGATCGTACACCAAAGTCACCCACACCGCTTACTTTGATTTTTTCGGTGCCCATCTCTGGGCCAACCTTCGCATCGGAGGCGGCATGACATCATTTTTAATGTACACCGCCCGGTGGGAAAAGGAAACCGTTGCGCGCTTAAGGGACCAATACGAGATTCAGCCGGTCAAATGAAGCCATCGAGCATGTGACCAGATGCGTCGCACCATAAAATCTTAATGACCCGCTCTAACTATAGGGGTAACAACCGTGAAAGATCCAGCACGATTGTTTGTTCTGTCATTCACTTCAGGCCTGCTGTCTTACCTCTCGGTTGCCTTGCCCCATTTTTTATCCGCTTGGGTTAACCTTTCAGATGATGCGTTCTTTATGCTTCCCGGGCTGTTTTTCGGCCTGCTGATTCTCGCACCGCGGGTCAACAACACCAAACACCGCGCACTGCGATGCGTGGGCGTGGTGGTTTTGAGTGTTGGCGCATGGTATGTCGCGGTGACGGTTGGATTTCAAGTCTTACCGCTGGTCCATCAATTGGCGATGTTATCGTGTGGTATATCAGGAGGCATCGGTGTGCTCTTGCTCATTGCAGCCAGCCGCTATCTCGTGCCCTTGAATGTCAATCGTTCTTCTTTTCTGATTGCGCTGCTCGTCGGTTTAATCGGCGGCGGTATCATCGGCTTGGCCGTCGCGCAGCCACGGACAAGCCTGGCCGGTGAATTTCTCTATTTGGTTGGTTTTCTATGTTGGCATTGCGGTGTTGCCGCGGCGTTATTTGGCAGATTACGGACCACCGGCAACAGCAGACCTAAACTTTCAAAAAAGAATTGAAAATAGGGGAGTGGTCAATGGAACGGGTTTTCTTTACGGTCGGCGCCTTGTTTGCCTTTGCAGGGGTCGCCGCGGGTGCCTTCGGTGCCCACAGCCTGAAAAGCCGCATAAACGCCGAGATGCTGTTGGTGTTTGAAGTGGGGGTGCGCTACCAGATGTATCATGCCTTTGCGCTGATCGCAGCAGCCTGGGTGCAGGCCAAATGGCCTTCCGCGCTTGCCACCAGCGGCGGATGGTTTTTCGTCGCCGGCATTTTCCTCTTTTCCGGCAGCCTTTACCTGATGAGCTTGAGTGGGCTGAGATGGTTGGGTGCGATTACGCCGCTTGGGGGGGCCGCATTTCTGGTGGGGTGGGTGTGTTTGGCGTTGGCGGTTTGGAGAGGGTGAGGAACGGATATCAATCGCGCTGGTGATTCAATGGCGCAGGCGAATAGAGCCATATCCGTAATCAGACGCCATACGCTGGCAGACGGCACATCTAACAATTTGCTGAAGGATAGCGTAGGAACCATTTTTTAGGGTGACTGAGACAGGTGGCGGCGATGCGACATGGATCACTGCCACCTGTCTTGCGGTGGTCAGCGAAACCTCAGGCAGCTGCCGGTTTGGGTATTGCCGATTTGTATTTGGCATAAAGCTCCCGGACACGCCGCTTAAGCAACTTGATGCGACGGGAGTTCTCTTGCGGGGCCCACCGGGGCTCACTGATGTTAAACAGGGCATCGTTGATTTCATCGATGACGTGCTCGGTGGCGGTACACCATTCGTCAGTGCAGCGCTGACGCATGTCTGCCGCTTCCTCGATGTCCTTTTCAAGATCGTTGATCGAGGTTTCCAACGCGTCCATGTAAGTTCCCCATGCTTCAAGCGTATCTTTTCGAAATCGTTCGTTTATCATATTCATCAGGTGGCCTCCTTAGTCGCCTTGTTTTGTCAGTCCATACGGCTATCCGCTGATCCAACGCCCGGATGTTGACAGTATGATAAGCCATGGTAATCATTCGGTAGAAAAGTTCAAGCACCGCCAGCCGCTTGACCCTGTCCAGCGTGGTTGCCGTGTGGTATGCCGCCACAATTATCTTTTCACTGGCCAAAAAGGGCTTGTCTGAGTGGACTGAAATTGCTTTAATGCCGCTGTCGGTCGGGGACCTGCCGTTCTCTTCTGTCGGCTGCCCGGTCTGCGAGTCGATTCACGGTTTACCGCTTGCTTGGTTATCTTCTCCTTGTTGCTCAACGTGAGCGGTCAGCCGGACCATGTGCGGTTGAGCGATCAAGCGTTGCCGGATGGCTTCCAGATTTCCGGGTAAAATGCCTGAGTCGCCGGTTTTCCTCATAGAACCACTAAGGGGCGCAGCTGCTGGACACTACCTTAAACAAACTGAATCGGGTGCCCCCCTTCAGATCCAGGTTCCCTGCATTCGGGTTGAAACCGAGACAAACCAGAAGGAGGTGTTCGTGGTCCATCAATTCGACACGGTGATCGTCGGCTCCGGCGGTGCGGGGCTTTATGCCGCACTGGAGGCCAGCCAGCAAACGAAAACAGCGGTTCTCTCCAAGCTTTACCCCATCCGCAGCCATACCGGCGCCGCCCAAGGCGGTATCAGCGCCGCATTGGGCAATGTGGAGGAGGACAAACCCGAATGGCATGCCTTCGATACGGTCAAGGGCGGTGACTACCTCGTTGACCAACAGGCGGCCAAGATACTGACCGAAGAGGCGGTCCAGGCGGTCTACGATCTGGAAAACCGCGGCCTGCCATTTAACCGCACGCCCGAGGGACGCATCGACCAGCGCCGCTTCGGCGGTCATACGCGCAATTTCGGCGAGGGCCCGGTTCGTCGGGCCTGCTATGCGGCGGATCGCACGGGTCACATGATCCTGCAGACCCTCTATCAGCAGTGCATCAAAAACGACGTGGCTTTTTTCGACGAGTTTCAGGTCGTGGATCTGCTGCTGGATGGTACCACCACCCAGGGTGTCGTGGCTGTGGAACTGGCTACCGGCGAGTTGCACGTTTTTGCCGCCAAGGCCGTCCTGTTCGCCACCGGCGGGTTCGGACGCATATTCAAGATCACCTCGAATGCCTATGCCAACACCGGGGACGGCCCCGCTGTGTGCGCCCGACGCGGAATCCCTTTGGAGGACATGGAGTTCTACCAGTTCCACCCCACCGGCATCATGGGGCTGGGCATCCTGATTTCCGAAGCCGTGCGCGGCGAAGGCGGCATCCTGCGCAACCGGGAGGGGGAGCGCTTCATGGAGCGCTACTCGCCGACCTTGCTGGATCTGGCCCCCCGGGACATCGTCGCCCGGTCCATACTGACCGAGATCCGCGCCGGCCAGGGGATCCGCGGGGATCGCAAGATCGACGACTACGTCCATCTGGACGCCACGCACCTGGGCAAGGCGGTCCTGTCCAGTAAACTGCCCGACATCACCAGCTTCTGCGGCACTTACCTGGGTATCGATCCGGCCGAAACCCCCATACCGGTGTTGCCCACAGCCCATTACGCCATGGGCGGCATCCCCACGGATGTGCACGGCCGGGTGATCGTGGACGGTTCCGGAACCATCGTCGACGGCCTTTACGCGGCCGGTGAATGTGCATGCGTTTCCGTGCACGGGGCCAACCGTCTGGGGACCAACAGCTTGCTCGACCTGGTCGTGTTCGGCCGGCGGGCCGGAAAGCACATCGGCGACTACGTGAAGCATGCCGACATGCCTCAGCCGGACGCAAGCGCCGCCGATGAGGCGCGGGCCTTTATCGATCGTCTCACCGACGGGTCAGCCGGACCCCACGGTGGGCATATCACCGATGAGATGCAGACCACCATGATGGAAAAAGTGGGCATCTATCGCAATGAAAAAGATATGCAGGCGGCCGTGGATCACATTCAGGACCTGCGGCAGCGATACCGCTCCGTGCGTGTGCAGGACACCGCCAAGCCGTTCAATACCGACCTGCTGGAAATCATCGAACTGGGCAACCTGCTGGATCTATCGCTGCTGACGGCAGCGGCGGCCCTCGATCGCCGGGAAAGCCGCGGCGCCCACAGTAGAGAGGACTTCGCGGAAAGAGATGACGACAACTGGCTCAAGCACTCCCTGGCCTATCTGGAAAACGATGCGGTCAGGCTTGACTACAAAGCGGTAGACACAAGCATATGGGAACCCAAACCGCGCACGTATTGATTTCAAGGAGCCGATAATGAACATCATCCTCAACATTCAACGCTACAACCCCGACGTCGACGACGCCCCATACTTTCAGGAATACACGGTGGAAGTCGGTCCCAACCAACGGCTGCTGGACGCATTGATGCTGGTCAAACGTTTTCAGGATGGCAGTTTGGGGTTTCGCAAGAGCTGCGCCCACGGTGTCTGCGGGTCCGACGCCATGCGAATCAATGGCAAGGATGGCCTGGCCTGCAAGACCCTGATCAAGGAGGTGGCCCAAAAAGACGGCGACACCGTCACGCTGGAGCCCCTCAGGTACCTGCCGGTTCAGCGCGATCTGATCGTCAACCAGGCCGAGTTTTTCAAGAAGTACCGTTCGGTCAAGCCGTTTCTGATCAATGACGAACCGGTGGCGGAAAAAGAACGCATCCAATCCCAGGACGAACGCATGCTATTCGATGACACCACCAACTGCATCCTGTGCGCGTCGTGCTACTCGGCCTGTCCGGTTCTGCAAGACAACACCAATTTTCTTGGACCCGCCGCCATCTCCCAGGCTTACCGCTTTAACGCCGACACGCGTGATCGTGGATTCGAGGCGCGGTTGGCCGTGCTGGATCAGCCCGACGGCGTGTGGCCCTGCCAGAACCATTTCAAGTGCACGCAGTCCTGCCCGCGTTCCATTCTGATTACCAAGCGGATCAATCAGACCAAGCGATTGATCGAAAAACACAAGGATAAAAAGGGCGACACCTGAGTGCGACGTCTCAGTGAGGCGTATCGAAAGAGTCCAGGAGCATTTCGGGATGATCGGCATCATCCCCCTTGGCCTCCGGATGGCTGTTGATGAAGCGGGCACAGGCGTTCCAGCGCAAGACGGCATCCTGGTTGGTCGGGTCGCAGCCGGCCAGCGCCTCACCATAGGCGTTCATGGCTTTGACGAACCAATCATAAGCCACGGCGCCTGAACCCGGGCCGCCCTGATTGAAATGAAATTTGGCCCGCCGCTCGAATACAATCCCGGTATAGTAGGATTTACAGTAGGCGCTGTCCAGCCGGGCCACGATTTCCCGGGCTTGTCCAAAGGAGGGGTTGAGACCGCTCTCGGAAAACTTGTCGGTCAAAGCCAGCAGAAGGACGATCAAGGCCTCCTGATTGTCGGGGGCGACCGCCAGGATGTCCAGGCAGATGCTTTCCGCCCCGTCCGGTTCATTGAGCATCCGATAGCGTTTGGCCATATCGAGTGCGGATGGAACCGCTTCGGGCTTGAGGGTTTTCAATTCGACCATATCGACCTCCCTTCCGGTTAAGTTGACAGCAGCCATCGATCACTGGGAACCACTAGTATACGAAGTATTCACTTATTTTCAAGAGGCGGTCGCCACCCATTGACGGCAAGGGGCACTCTGCGTGGACATTGAAGACAAGCTGAGCATACTGGCCGATGCGGCCAAATACGATGTCTCCTGCGCTTCCAGCGGCAGCCGTCGGAAGAACAGCGGCCGGCGGCTGGGCAACAGCGCCCCTTCGGGCATCTGCCATACCTACACCGAAGACGGCCGCTGTGTGTCGCTGCTGAAAATCCTTCTTTCCAACCTGTGCGTCTATGACTGCGCCTATTGCATCAACAGGTGCAGCAACGATCTCCCCCGGGCTACTTTCACGACGCGCGAGATCGTCTCCTTGACCATCGACTTCTACCGGCGCAATTACATCGAGGGCCTTTTTTTGAGTTCGGGGATCATACGCAGTCCCGACGACACCATGGAGCGGCTGGTTCGAACCGTGCAGATGCTTCGTGGTCAGGGGTTCAACGGATACATCCATTTAAAGTGCGTCCCCTTCGCCAGCCGGCGATTGATTCAACAGGCCGGGCAGCATGCCGACCGGCTGAGCGTCAATATCGAGCTGCCCTCCGAAGCCAGCTTGATGCGCCTGGCGCAGGATAAAACCTACGCCTCCGTGCTGACCCCCATGGGGGTGATTCGTGAAACGATCGTCGAGACGCGGGCGGATCGCAAACGCCTGCGGCATGTGCCGGCCTTTGCGCCCGCCGGACAGAGCACCCAGCTGATCGTCGGCGCCAGTCCGGAGTCCGACTATGAGATACTGAACCTGGCTGACGGGCTCTACCGGCAGCAAGCCCTCAAGCGGGTCTATTACTCGGCTTACGTGCCGGTGGGCGGGTCACGCAAGCCGCTGCCGGATCTGGCTGAACCGCCGCTGCGGCGCGAGAACCGACTTTACCAGGCCGATTGGCTGATGCGGCTGTACGGTTTTTCCATCGACGAGGTGATCGACAGCGCCTCCCCCTGGCTCGATCTGACGATCGACCCCAAACAGGCCTTCGCCCGAAGGCATCCGGAACGCTTCCCGGTCGACATCAACACCGCCGACCGTGAGATGATCCTCAGGGTGCCGGGCATCGGACTGAAGTCGGCCAATCGCATCGTCCACCTGCGACAAAAGGGACGCCTTCGATTGGAGCATCTGCGGCAGCTGGGCGCAATCGTCACCAGGGCCCGGCCGTACATCCGCTGCGATGGTTTACCGGCACGACAATGGCCAGTCGTTGCGACACGCATCCCGGCGCAAACCCCAGCCATGGCATCACCGCCAAGGGATACCGGGGCGTCCTCAAGCAGCGCAGGCCGCCGGGTATTCGAAACCGACGGCAGCTTCGAGGGGTTGCTCAGCGCTATTTTTAAAGCTTACACAGACCCGGCCCCACCGGATGCCATTGAACCCGCCGGCCGCGGCCAGAGGGGTCTGTTTGAACAACCCGTGACCATCAACACCGACCCGGTCACCGCTGATCGGGTGTGGAAGGGGCTGAAGAAACATCTGGGCGCCAAGCGCCGCCGCAAGCTGCTCGATTCTTTCCTGTCGGGCCACGCCGGGGTTGAGACCATGATTTACCGGCTGGTTGCAGATGCCATCGCCGCCCATCGCGGCCGCACCGGTACGACCCATCTGTCCACCTTCATCCAAATCGATAAACTCAGTCGTCAGGTGCGCCTCGAGGCGCATCGCATGAAGGGCCTGGTTCGTTTCGAACAGACCGGCGAAGATGGCTACCTGGCCCTGGTGGCCCCCCGCTACGACGTGTTGCCGCTGGTTCGTCGACATTTCGAATCGCGTTTCGCCGACCAGCGCTGGATTATCTACGATACGCGAAGAAACTACGGGCTTGCCTATGACGGTCGCCATACGCAGGCGCTGCAGATGGATGTCGCCGCCTTGGCGGCGTCCTGTCCAAACGACCATGAACAGCTTTGCCAAACCTTGTGGCAGAACTATTACGCGGCCGTCAACGTGCAGGCACGCAACAACCCCAGGCTGCACCTGAGCAAGCTGCCGCGGCGGTATTGGCGGTATCTGACGGAAAAGCAATCTCCGGGGTCGCACCCGACCCATGGCCGATAACACCAACCCGGCCCGCATCCGGCTGCCAGCCATGGGCACACCCGGTAACCGCGAATATCCTCCGGAAAATCGGGAGCGTCGACCGCCGACCCAAGCGAAATGGACAGCGCCCATGAACGCTCGAGCTACCCTCGTGCTTGCCAACCACCGCCCGGAAACGATTCCAGCGGCGCAGCGGCTGATGGTCCGCCACGATGCGGTCATTCTCGAAGAACCGCCCGACCCCCAATTTTTGTCCATGCTCAACGGGCAGGTGCCCATCGATGCCTACCTCGAGACCCAGGACCTGGAGTATCCTGAATTCAGCCGCCGCATGGCCGACGTCCTGCGCGACTGCCACCGGGCCGGCACCCGGCTCTATCAGATCGAGCCCTTTATCGGCCATCTGCTGGCCATTCACGAGCGGTTCGCCGGCGGGGACGGACCGTCAAACCTGACGACCGGCACGGCCCAATACCGGGTCTACCTGGCCGAACGGGAGGCCACCGCCGCTTTGATCGACTTTTACAGTGTATCGACCACCGGCGCTTTCGGGGCCACCATCGAGGCGGTCAAGCGGTTCGCCCGCAGCGATGCCCAGCGTTTCGCATTGCGCGACCGGATGCGGGCGGCGGCCATGGCCGACGTCGTCACGGCCCCCGGCCGCACCTATATCGAGGCCGGGCTGATCCACTTTCCCCTGTGGCACGAGCTCAGGCGGCGGCTGCCGACAGGCTACCCCCTGCGCGTGCATTTTCTCATGGCCGATGCCGTACGATCCATGGGCTATCGCAGTCACCTGTATGGCCCCGGAGACCTGCTGACCCTGCACTACCGCTTTCACCCGCAGCGTCGATTTCAGGAGGAAGATCTGCTCGCGGCGCGGGCACTGATCTACAGCAAGCTGATCGCCAAGGAAGAGATGATCGACGCCGGCGAACCCTATCCGCACACCCGTGATGAATTGGAAGTGGGTGCCATGACGGCCCGACTCACCCTGACGGACTGCCGCCGCCTGTACCCGCCGATTCGACGGGCGTCCACGACAACGGCCCGCGAGATGGTGCGTCATTACCTTGGCCTTTTGGGGAATCAGGCAGACCACCCATGAAGACAAGGAACCGACGGCGATGATCAAAGCGATGCTGTTCGATTTCGGGCTGGTTATCTCGACCCCGCGTCCGACGGCCTGCTTTCATGCATACGAACGGGACCTGGGGCTGGCCAGGGACAGCATCAACCGGATCATGTTCGACGGCCCGGCCTGGCAGGATGCCCTGATGGGTCGGTTGACCATGCAGGCCTACTGGCGTGCCATCGGCCCGTCGCTGGGGCTGGCCAGGCAGCGGCAGATCGACGCCTTTCAGCGCCGCTATTACGGCGACGAATCGGTCAACCCGGATGTCTTGGGCCTGATTCGGTCACTTCACGGCAATTTTGGCCTGGCGGTGCTTTCCAACCATCCGCCGGGACTGGATCAATGGCTGATAGACTGGGGCATTCGGGATCTTTTCGACGTGGTTTATTGTTCCGGTGACGAAGGCCGGGCCAAACCCGATCCAGCGGTGTATCACGCCACCCTCGACCGCCTGGGGGTGCGGCCGGCCGAAGCCGTTTTTATCGACGACACCGCAGGGCACGTAACGGCCGCGCGAGCGTTGGGCATTCACGGGATTGTTTTCAGTGATGCCCACCGTCTTGAAAGGGATCTGGATACCCTTTTGGGTGAGGATCGGTCGGCTCATCGGCCACCGCGCACCAGCGAGACCCCGCATGAAGGGTAAACCCATGCCGCATCAAAAGACCGCGAAAAGCATGCCCGGAGCGCTCCTCCTGGAAGGCGGTGCCGAGTTCGGCGGCAGAATGGCGGACCCCGACCGCGAAGCCCTGGCCGCTGCAGGCGGTCCACGCGCAATGGTCGCCATCATCCCGGCCGCAGCTGCACCGGACCACAATGACGAACGGGCCGGGCAGAACGCGGTGCGCTGGTTTCGCCACTTAGGCGCTTTGCAGGTCGAAAGCCTGCCCCTGGTCGACCGGGTCTCAGCCGATGACCCCGCCATTGCCGACCGTCTGCGCAAGGCCCGGTTGATCTACCTGCTGGGCGGGTTTCCCGCTCACCTGGCCCACAGCCTTCAGGGCAGCCGCAGCTGGCGGGCTGTGCTGCAGGCTTTTGGATCCGGCGCGGTGATTGCCGGCAGCAGCGCCGGCGCCATGGTGCTCTGCAGTGACTATTACGACCCGGTGGGCCATGCGGTCGCCCCCGGCCTCGACCTGCTTTCCCGCACCTGTGTCATTCCCCATCACGAGACCGTCGGCCGGCGCTGGGTGCCCGTTCTTCAACATGCACGGCCGGATCACCTGCTGATGGGAATCGATGAGGAAACCGGTGCCATGACCCTGCCCGCCAAAAACCACTGGCGAGTCTACGGCAAAGGGCGGGTGACGCTTTACCGCAAAAACCGGGCGGCGGTCTTTGGCCCCGGCCAGACCTTCCGTTTGGATGGTTGAGGCAACGGCCACACCCATGTGGGAAAACCGGTCACACCCCCTTGAGATGCATTGCTCGGAACAGGCGAGATCGGGTCGGCTTTTGACTTGCATTCCGAAATCCTCTATAGTGATTCGAACGCTACCCAGACCCAGCGGCATGGTCCTGCCATCCGATGGCCTATCGGAGCCGGCCATGGCGATCGCCCTGAAGCGCTCCCACTGCCCTGTTCAATCATGAAAGACCCCATGGCAAATCCTCATGGAAAAATTGTGCTGATGGGTTCCGGTGAGCTGACGGCCACCATGGTGGAGGTGCACAAGGGCCTTTTGCAGCAGTTGCCGGGAACACCCCGGGCCGTATTTCTGGACACCCCGGCCGGTTTTCAACTCAACGTGGACCAGATATCCGCCCGGGCGGCCGACTATTTTCAGAACCGTGTCCGCCACCCGTTGACCGTGGCCTCGTTCAAGTCTAACACGCCCACCAGCGACTATGACCACCTTCAGGCAAACCGCGTGCTGCGCCAGGCCGACTTTGTTCTCATCGGGCCGGGCAGCCCGACCTATGCCTTGCGGCAATGGCAGCAATCCCCCGTGCCCGATCTGCTCGCTGACTGCGTAATCGCGGGTGGATGCCTGGTGGCCGCCAGCGCCGCCGCCCTGACCATGGGCCGCTTCACCCTGCCGGTATACGAAATCTACAAGGTCGGCCAGGATCCGCACTGGATCGACGGACTGGACCTGTTGGGCCGCTTCGGCCTGAACCTGGTGGTCGTGCCCCATTGGAACAACGCCGAAGGCGGCAACCACGACACGCGGTTCTGCTTCATGGGCGCCACGCGGTTCGATGCCATGGCGGCCATGCTGCCGCAAGAACTACCTGTACTGGGCCTGGACGAACATACCGCCTGCATCCTGGACCTGGCCACCGATCAGGCCGAGGTCAAGGGCATCGGCGGCATTACCCTGCGAACCCCCGACGGCGCGATGACGGTTCAGAGCGGCGACCGGTTTGCCCTGTCGGTGATACGGGAAGGGTTGATCACACCCAATCGGGTCGCTGAACCACCCGAATCGGAATCCGTGCCATTGCCGACGGATGCCGATCAAACCTTCTGGCAGCGCGCGCACGACCTGGAAGCCCGTTTTCAGGCCGGCCTCGATCAAGGGGACGCGCGCGCCGCGACCAACGCACTCCTGGCGTTTGACCGCATCGTCTGGCAGGCGCAAGCGGGGCTGGAGGATGAGGCGGTCGTTGCCCAGGCCCGCGACACACTGCGGGATATGATGGTTCTTTTGGGAAACCAGACGGCCGCCTCACCCAAACTTTGGGAGGAGCGCCTGGCACCCTTGGTGGAAGCGCTGCTGGGTCTGCGCCAGAAGCTGCGCCGGGAAGCGCAATGGGACGCGGCCGACATGCTGCGTGCCGCCCTGAGCGCCATCGGCATTCAGGTGGAAGACACCCCGGACGGCCATCGTTGGTACCTGACTTCGCCATAGTCGATGCAACGCCTGACAGCAGCCGTCCACTCACTGAGGAATCGATAACCATGAAGCCACACCCCCAGCTGTCCCTGCTGTTCGTCATGCAGTCATCGCCATCCGGGCCGGCGCCGTTGGTCGCCTATCTTGACGCGATCCCCCACGTCCGTGTGGATGTTGAACCGGTTTTGCCCGAGAATATGAGCGACTTCGACGTCGTGATCACGCTGGGGACTGCGGCAGGTGCCGCCGGGCGGGAATTGGAAGATTTTGTCCATGCGGGCGGTGGTTGGTTCGCCGCAGTCGATGCATCGCCCGGTCCCCTGCCGGCACTGCTGGGCGTCGCCGTCGAGCCGCCCGGACCGGAGGCTGAATTGCGCGTGCTGTTTGAAAGGCCCGATCATCCCTTGGGCGCCCGGCTGCCGGATGCGCTCTATCTGACCGGGCGTTACCAGGTGCTGACGCCCACCGCTGATGACACCGAAACCCTGCTCTATGCCGACTGGCACTATGCGCACACCCCCGTGCTCACCCAGCGCCCGGTGGGCCGGGGCCGGGTGGCCTGCACCACCGTGCAGGCCCTTGACCACCCTGTGGTGCAGCAAGTTTGCTACCGCCTGCTTGTCCATCTCGCCGGCCGATCGATCACACCGGATCCACTAGGCGTGGGTATTTTGGGCTACGCGCCCTCCGTGGGACGGCTTCATGGCCTGGGTATTGGCGACACCGCGGGGCTGGAACTGCGCGCCGCGTGCGACCTGAACCCGGTGCGCTGCGATCAGGCGCGCAAGGATTTCCCGGATATCCGGATTCTGCCCACGGCCGAGGCGCTGGCCGCGGCCGACGGAATCGATCTGGTCATTGTGGCCACGCCTCCCAATATTCATGCCGATAATTGTCTGCAGATGATGGCGGCCGGCAAACATGTGGTCTGCGAAAAACCGCTGGCCCTGAACCGCCGGGAGACCGATGCCATGCAGAACCTGGCCCAGCATAACCAGGTCCATTTGAGCTGTCACCAGAACCGCCGCTGGGACCCGGATTACCTCACGATCAAAGCGAGCCTGAAACGAGGGGTCATCGGCGAGCTGTTCTATCTGGAAACCTTCGTTGGCGACTATCACCACCCCTGCGGGTACTGGCATTCGCACGCTTCCGTCTCCGGCGGCACCAGCTATGATTGGGGCGCCCACTATCTGGACTGGATCGTCAGCCTGATTCAGCGGCCGGTGACGGCGGTGATCGGCACGCGCCACAAACGGGTCTGGCGGGATGTGACCAATGCCGACCAGGAACGCATTCAAATCCGCTTTGAAGGCGGCATCGAGGCCGAATTCATGCATTCCGACATCGCCGCGGCCCGCAAACCGAAATGGTATCTGCTGGGCACCCGCGGGGCGATCACCGGCTGCTGGCAGGATGTGCAGACCCACACCATCGATAGAGACCATTACTACCGCCGCCACGATATCCCGGTTACCGAGATGACGCCGGAGATGGCCGTTTTTTGCCGCCGGGTCGAAGGTGAGATCATCCGCATCACCCCGACTGTGGCCGAGCGTGAGCCCTATGGCTTCCACCGCAATCTGGCCGACCATCTCCTGTTGGGCGAACCGATCACCGCCCCGTTGGCCGATTCCGTTCAAGTGGTGGCCATTTTGGAAGCGGCTTCGCGCTCCATGGAGCAGGGAGGCACGCTGGAGGCGCTCGATGGCATCTGAGATCCAATGGGGCATTATGGGCAACGCCACCATCGCCCGCAAATGCGTCATCGGCGCCATCCAGAAATCGCGCAACGGCTGCGTGCGGGCGCTGGCCAGCCGCTCACCGGAAAACGCGCGTGACGTGGCCGGGCAGCACGGCATCCCCAAACTCTACGGGAGCTATCAGGCGCTGCTGGACGATCCTGCGGTCACCGCCGTGTACATTCCGCTGCCCAATCACCTGCATCGCCCCTGGACACTCGACGCGCTGGCGGCCGGCAAACACGTGCTGTGCGAAAAACCGATGGCCCGCAACGCCTCCGAAGCTGAATCGATGGCCGCCGCCGCCCGCAAGGCCGATCGGCTGCTCATGGAAGCGTTCATGTACCGCTTTCATCCGCGCAGCCGACGCATCAAAGAGATGGTCGAGCAGGGCGAGATCGGAGCAACCCGCCTCGTACGGGCGGCTTTTTGCTACCCCATGGCCGCGGAAGTCCTGCAAAGCGCCGCCAACGCCCGCCTGCAGCCGGAGATGGGCGGCGGCGCGCTGCTGGACGTGGGCTGTTATGGGGTCAGCCTGGCTCGCTGGCTGATGAACGCCGAACCGATCCGCGTCCAGGCCCAGGCATCCTTTCATCCTTCCGGCGTGGACTGGCACCTGGTCGGCACGCTCTATTTCGGGCCCCGGCGTCTGGCCGTCGTCGAAGCCAGTTTCATCACCGCGCTGCAACAGACTTACACCGTGGTGGGCGATCGCGGGGCCATCGACTTGCCCCACGATGCATTCATTCCCTGGGAAAAGGACGCCGGGTTCGTGCTGCGCGGCCGTGATGAAGAATCCGGTACCCGGCAGCAGATCGCCGGCGCTGACCAATATCAGTTGATGGTGGAGCATTTTGCCGATGCCGTGCTGGGTCGCTCAGCACTGGCCTATCCACCCGAAGACAGCATTGCCAACATGCGGGTGTTGGACGCCTTGTCCAAGGCCGCACGGAGCGACCGATGCGAAACCGTGTAATCGGCGACTTAGGGCAGCCGCGAGGGTTGCAAACTGGAAACGACCCCATGCGAGACGCAGCAGCACCCTGCGACGAGATGCATAAGGAGACGCTGGAGAGCGTGGCCGCGTATTGGCAGGGCGGTGCGCTCGCCTTGGCCTGGCGCTGCCCCTTCGTTCTGCCCCCCTGGCTGAGTGCGTGGTGGCCGCTTGCTGAAGGGGATTGGTCTCCGTATATCTTGTCCGTTCACTGTCAGGGACAGTTGGCTGGCATTGCTCCGCTCATGCGCAGGGGCGGTGAGGCCCGCCTGATGGGAGACGCGGATGTCTGCGACCATCTGGATGTGGTGGTCGCACCGCCGCATGCCAACGCCTTTTGCCTGCGCCTGCTCGAGGGCCTGGCCCGGGACGGCGTCCGGCGGGTCGTCCTTTCACCGGTTCGCCAGGATTCATCGGTGATGACCCACCTGATACCCACGGCTGAAGGCTGGGGTGCGCGGGTTCATTGTGACCACCAGGCCCGCTTGTTCGCCCTGCCCCTGCCCGACAGCTGGGAGGCCTATCTGCAGTGCCTGAGCGGCAAGGAGCGCCATGAAATCCGGCGCAAGCTCAGACGGCTTGGCGAGGCCGGCCGGGTGGTCTTGCGTTGTATCGATCATGGAGCGGCGCTGCCCGCGGCCATGCAGACGTTTTTGACCCTGTTCAAGGCCAACCGGATCGATAAAGCGACCTTCATGAATGACGCAATGACGGCCTTTTTTCTTCGCCTGGCGGAAAACCTGGCGGCTCACCGGCTCTTGAAGTTGTACGTGTTGGATCTGGACGGACGGCCCATCGCAGCCACCCTGTGCATCGATGACCGATCTACGGTCTATCTTTACAACAACGGCTACGATGCGGCATTCCGGTCCCTGAGTGCCGGCCTGTTGAGCAAGGTGCTGACGATAAAGGCCAGCATCGATGACGGCCGGCAGACGTATGATTTTCTCAAGGGTTCGGAAGCATACAAAAGGCGGCTGGGTGGACAACCGGTAAACTTGCACCGCTGCGTGCTGGAAATCGACTGACGGGGAACGCCAGATGTCAATGCAGCCAGCCACCATTGCCATGCTCAGCATCCATTCCAGCCCGATCGGGGTGCTGGGCAGCCGGGACACCGGTGGCATGAGTGTCTATGTGATGCAGCTGGCCATGGAGATGGGCCGCAGTGGACACCAGGTGGATATTTTCACCCATCGCCGGCATGAAGACGATCCGGAAGTGGGTGAACTGGGACCCAATGTGCGTTTGGTATCTCTCGACACCTCCCCAGGCCGTCCGTTGACCACAATCGACTTGTATGCCTGCGCCGCCGACACCATGGCTGCCATCGAGGCATTTCGCCGCCGCCAGGCACGTGACTATGACCTGATCCACAGCCACTACTGGATCTCCGGTCACGTGGGCCGCATGGCCCGTGCGCGATGGCAGCGGCCCCATGTGATCACGTTCCATACCCTGGGGGCCGTGAAAGCCGACACCGGTATCGGGGCCGCCGAACCCGCACGGCGGTTGGCCGTTGAACGGGAACTGGTGAAGGACTGTCAGGGGCTGCTGACACCTTGTGAGGGTGAAAAGGCCAATTTAATGCATTATTATGGAGCAGATGCAGCTAAAATCGCCATGGTTCCCGGCGGCGTTGATGCTGACCACTTTCGGCTCATGGACAAAACCAGTGCCCGGCGGCGGCTGGGACTTGACCCCCTCGTCGGCCTGCTGCTTGCCATCGGGCGGCTGACGCCCCAGAAGGGACAGGACCGGATCATCGCGGCGCTGCCCCGCATCGAAACCGAGCGCCGGCCGCAGTTGATGGTGGTGGGCGGCAACGGAGACGGGGACCCTGAACGGCGACGCCTGCAGAATATTGCCGCCGCCGCCGGCGTGCAGGAATGGGTAACCTTTTGCGGCAGCGTTCCCCACCGCGACCTGCCGGTGTATTATGCCGCGGCGGATATCATTGTGCTGGCTTCACATTATGAAAGTTTTGGGCTGGTGGGTTTAGAGGCCCTGGCATGCGGGCGGCCCGTGGTTTCCACCCCGGTTGGGGTGATGGCCGAACTGGCCCGCCTGCAGCGACCCGGCATCGTCATTGCCGAGGGGTCACCGGCTGCCTTGGCCGCAGGTATCGCCATCGCCGGGGACCGGACGGCGGTCTGGCCCGACCGCATCATTCGCCAGAGCGTCAAGGACTACAGCTGGACCAACGCGACGGCGGCTTGCCTGGCCGCCTACCGGACCGCCAGGCAAGCCGCTCCGGCTGCCCATGGGCGGCAATGAAGGACCGGTCATTCAGCCGATGCATCGCGTCTGGCATTGATTGGCAACACACCCATCAAGTTGCATCCGCCATCGTCCAACCCGGGCGGATGATGAAAGGACAAGCATGAAACTGATTGTTCATGACACGATCCCGGACGTCCCGACAGCGCAATCCTGTGACGTCCTGGTGCTCTCGGCGCACCCGGATGACGCCGAATTCGGGGCTGCCGGGACGGTCATCCGCTGGGTCGACGAGGGCCGGCGGGTCGCTTATGCCATCGCCACCAATGGCGACAAAGGCACCAGCGACCGAACCCTGACCCCTGAAAAGCTGTCGATCATTCGCCGCAAGGAGCAAGCGCAGGCGGCCGAATTGATCGGCGTTCACGAAATCGTTTACATGGGGTACCCCGATCAGGGCCTCGAGGACACCTCCGCCCTGCGCAAGGACGTCGTCCGCCTGTTGCGGATCTTTCGCCCCCGCATACTGATCACGTCGGATCCGTATCGGCGCTATCTCTGGCACCGGGACCATCGCATCATCGGCCAGGTGGCCATGGATGCCGTGTTTCCTTACGCCCGGGACCACATGGCCTATCCCGATCTTCTGGAAAAGGGATTGGAACCCCACAAGGTGGCGGAGGTTTTTTTCTGGGGAACCGAAGACATCGACTACCGTTCGGACATCACCGACACCTTCGACCGGAAGATCGAGGCCCTGCGCTGCCACGCCAGTCAGATGAAAGAATTCAGGTTTTCGGACCCGGTGGAATGGTTAAAGGAGCGCTGTCGGGAAATGGCCCAAGGCTCCGATTTTGAACTGGCCGAAGGGTTTCATCGGGTGGCCCTGCCGATGTAGCCCCGTCTGGCGATTCCCATCCATGCGGTCGACATTCGCAGGTGCGGCCGCTGCTTCATAAACACCCAAAAAAGGTGAACACGCGTGTACAAACGATCCGAAGCACCACCCGACGGCACGAGCACCCCCACCCCCGTTGCGCGACCCGAAGGCCGCCTGGGAGTATTGATTCCGGGAATGGGGGCAGTCGCCACCACCTTCATCGGCGGCGTGCTGGCCATTCGCCGCGGCCTGGGCAAACCGATCGGCGCCCTGTCCCAAATGGGTACCCTGTCGATGGGCGGCGCCCCGTCCGGGCACGACCGCCTGATCCGGGATGTGGTTCCGCTGGCCCGGATGGAAGACCTCGTTTTCGGCGGCTGGGACATCTTCGATGACGATATGTACACCGCTGCCGTCGCTGCCGGGGTGCTGGCACAACCGACCCTGGATGCCATCCGATCGGAACTGCAGGCCATACGGCCCATGCCGGCCGTGTTTGACAACCGTTATGTCAACCGGCTCGACGGGCGCCACACCAAGTCGGGACGCACCAACATGGATCTTGCCGACCAGGTTCGTACGGACATCCAGGCCTTCAAGGCCGCCAACGGCCTTGCACGCATGGTCATGATCTGGTGCGGCAGCACCGAATCCTATTCCCTGGCTGGCCCGGTGCACCAATCCGTCAGCAGCTTTGAAGCGGGTCTGAAAGCCAACGATCCGGGCATCGCTCCCAGCATGATTTACGCCTATGCGGCCATCCAGGAAGGTCTGCCCTTTGTCAACGGCGCCCCCAATTTGACAGAGGAGATTCCCGCCCTGCAGGCCATGGCGCAGCAGCGCCAGGTGCCCCTGAGCGGCAAGGATTTCAAGACCGGCCAGACCATGATCAAAACCGTTCTGGCACCCGCTTTCCGGGCGCGCTTGCTGGGGGTCGCCGGTTGGTTTTCGACCAACATATTAGGCAATCGGGACGGCGAGGTGCTGGATGACCCACAGGCACTGAAGGCCAAAGAGATCAGTAAACTGAGCGCGTTGGAGCATATCCTGCAGCCGGAATTATTCCCCGAGCTCTATGCGGATCTGCATCACAGCGTCAAAATCAACTATTACCCGCCGCGGGGGGACAACAAAGAAGGCTGGGACAATATCGATATTTTCGGCTGGCTCGGGTATCCCATGCAAATCAAGATCAATTTTCTGTGCCGCGACAGCATCCTGGCTGCTCCACTGGTATTGGATGTGGCCTTGTTCATGGACTTGGCGGCACGCGCCGGCTGGAACGGCCCGCAGGACTGGCTCTCTTTTTATTACAAAAGCCCGGTCACCCCCGCGGGCGTTCCGGTGGAACACGATCTGTTTAAACAACACGCACGATTGACGGCCAGGCTTAGCCAGGCGGCCGTTCGCTGTGAGGCGTTTAGTGGCAACCACCCAAAAAGGAGATTTTCAATATGAACCAACTGCAACCGGGAGATGCGGCACCCGCATTCAGCGCCATGGATCAGCATGGCGGCACCGTCAATCTGTCCGATTTCAAAGGGCGCAGGGTTTTCATCTTTTTCTACCCCAAAGCCAATACCTCCGGCTGAACGGCCCAGGCCCAGGCGGTGCGGGACGCACTGCCCGATCTGACGGCTGCCGGCGTGGCCGTCATTGGCATCAGTCCGGATCCGGTCGCTCAGCAGAAAAAATTCGGCGACAAGCACGGCCTCGGGTTTGCCCTGCTCAGCGACGGCGACCACCACATTGCCGACGCTTACGGCGTGTGGGGCGAAAAGAAAATGTACGGCAAGACCTACATGGGGATTGTTCGTTCGGCGTTTTTGATCGATGAAGCCGGCGACATCAGCGCCACCGGTTACAACATCAGCCCCAAAAACACGGTGCCCACATTGAGGCAGTGGCTGGCGTGACGGAAAGCTGACCACGAACCGCCGTATTCCGGTTTTTTCGAATGCGGCGGAAATGTGACTTTTTTCGAGGGGGTCAATCATTTAACCCGTGGAGAAAAGAGATGGACGCGCGACAGATCATGGACAGCGATGAATTCAAGCGCTGTGAGGCTTTTCACGGCCACGTCTGCGGCGGCCTGGCGATCGGCTATGTGGCGGCCAGGGCCGGGCTGGACTGGCTGCGGGAAAAGCGGGCCCTGGACGAGGAACTGGTGGCCATCGTGGAAACCGATGCCTGCTGTGTGGACGCCATCCAGGTGGTCACCGGCTGCACGGTGGGCAAAGGCAACCTCATCTTCCGGGACTACGGGAAGATGGGCTTCACCTTTTTCAACCGCCGCACCGGTCAGGGGGTGCGGATGGCCATGAAGCCGGACAGCATCCGCATCGACCAACGGCAGATCGAACTATTCGGGAAAAGGCGCGACGGCAGCATCACGGAAGCGGAAAAATCAGAATTGGAAACATTGGGCTTGCAGCGAACTGCCGAGGTGCTGGAAACCCCCGCCGGCGACCTGTTCAGCATGGCTCCGGTCCACGTCGGCATGCCGGACAAGGCCCGCATCGAGCCCTCCACACCCTGCGCCCGATGCGGTGAACCGACCATGCGGTCAAAACTGGCGTCGGTGGACGGCCAAGCCGTTTGTCGGGCCTGTTTGGCCGCTGACAGCGCCTGACGACATTTCTGAACGGTTTGCCTGCTGGTCTGGAAGATACCGACAACGGGCGCACCATGCGCATTATCGGTGTAGGGTCGGCCTGATTGCTTTCGTTGCCGCTCCGGGGGCCAGCAGAAGGATCACGCCGGCGACCACCACCAGGGCGCCGGCAATTTCGATCGGCGATAGGTTCTCGCCCAGGAACAGGTGGGCATAAAAGACGGCGAAAACAATTTCGGACATCACCAGAATGGATGCGATGCCTGCCGGCAGCCGTCCCAAAGCAAAGGTAAAAACGAAGAAAGCGAAGACGGTGGAAATGCCGATCAATCCCCCGAACCACAAGTAGGCTTTGGCTGGAACAGGCGGCGGCAGAAGACTGCCGGTGAATAACTGGCCGGGCAGCAGGATCAGGGAGGCGATGCCGAACGCCCAGGCAAGTGTCACCACGGCACTGTAGCCGCTGCGCAGCGCCTTGCCAAAGAGGCTCCACCCGGCATACAGAGCCGGTACGAGAAAACCCACCGCAATGCCGGCCACGCTGACGTCGGGTGTACCGGCCTGGATGAGCCCGGAAACCAGAACCGTCCCCATGGCGATGGCTGTCAGCGAGAAGATCTTCAACCCGGTGAGCGGCTCTTTCCAGATCATGCGCGCCACGACCAGCACCATCGCCGGCATGGCCGCTTGTTGAATGGTCGTAATGGCCGCACCGTTGAGCCGGTACCCCAGATTGAGGGCCACGTGAAAGACGCCCAGACTGACGCCCATGCCTGCAATCACGGGCCAATCCGGGCGACGGATGGCCATGCTTTTTCGTTCGGTGCCTGCAGCCAGTATGAGAAAAACGACGAAGGCAGCCGTATCTCGCCAGAATGCCAGCGTCAGCGACGACACCTGGTCGTCGACCATGATCAGCTTGGCGAATATTCCCGACAAGGCCCAGCAGGCGGCGGCCAGCAGGACGGCGATGGTGCCGGTCAGGGTGTCCTGAATGGTGCCGGTTTCGACGGTTGGCATGCGCTTCCCCGCAAGTTCAGCGTTGGGCCCATAAAGCAGGCTGGACCATACTTTCCAGGCAGCCTCAATTCAAGGGCAGCCTCCGGTAATGGCCGGGTTTTTCCGGGGTGTAAAAATGATCCATGGGGCCGTGTTCGACATAGTGACGGTGCCACCGCTTCAAGGCATCCCGATCCAATTCTACGCCTAATCCGGGACCTTCGGGAACGGTGATGACATTGTTGGTCTGGCGAAAGGGCCCCCCTGTGATGACATCGGCGACCTGCCAGCGGAACAGGCTCTGGCTGGGTTCGTGTATCCAGGGCATGGCCGCACTCATGTGCAGGTAGGCGGCCGTGCAGATGCCGGCGTCGCCGCTGTAGCACCAGAAGCCTACGCCCATGGCTTCACAGGCGCCGATGAAGCGAATGGCTCGGTTGATGCCGCCCAATACGGCAAAGTTGACCACGATGAAGTCGGGGACACCCAGGGCCACCGCCCGGCGGATATCCGGGACATGGGTCGAGAAGGGGATCGATGAGTGCTGGCGCAGCATGGCCATCTCTTCGAATGTGGCCACCGGGTCTTCGTAATTTCTCACATCGTAAGGTTCGATCTCCCGGAGTACCCGCCGGGCCGTGGAAAGGGACCACTGCATGTTGGAATCCAGGCGGATCATGGCATCCGGTCCCAGGGCTTCACGGATCGCCTTGACCGTTTCGATTTCCAGTCGCGGATCGCCCCGGATCAGCTTGCCTTCAAAAAAAGTGGAACCATACTCCGCTTTCATGCGCACACAATAGTCGGCGACGGCCCTGGGATTCATTTCACCGCCGACACCGTCTTTGTTAACCCGGAAAGCGAAATACTCGGTAAACGGAATCTCTTTTCTCACCGCCCCCCCAAGCAACTGGTAGAGGGGCTGATTCCAAATTTTTCCCCGAAGGTCCCATAACGCGATCTCCAGGCCACCGAAGGCGGTGACGCTGGAACTGTCATCGGTATTCTGGACGATCTGCCAGGGCGGGATACACACCGATTCGATTCCTGCAATATCCAGGGGATCTTTGCCGATAATGCGGGGCGCCAGGTCCTGGATGCTCGGTGCCAGATGGGCCGACGGTGCTTCGCCCAGTCCGGTCAGCCCTTCGTCCGTGTCCACTTCCACGATGGCTTTGGATGTGCCGGGGTAGTAGCCGCCGGTCCATAATAATGGTGTTTCCAGGGGAATGTTGACCGGTGTTACCGTTACCTTGGTAATCTTCATCAGTCTGCTCCATTGGTTGTGGCAGGTGCATGCCGTGCCGGGTGAGGGATGGAATCCGGGATGCCGGGTTGGGCCTTCCGATCCCATCGCGGCATGAAGCCGCTCATTTCCAGCCGGCCTGCATCTCGTCCAGAGTCTTGACGGTATCTTCCGGCAGCGGTTCCGGCCGATGCGCCATCTTTTTGAGGGTCACTTCCTGGAGCCGCTGCTCGAAGGTTTTGGCGCCGGCGTTCTTCCATTGGTCGAAGACCATGCGTTCGAAGATCTCCGAGTATTTTATTTTTTTGAAATGCTTGAGGGTGTGGGGATCCTGGAGATAGTGACCGCCCGGACCCACGCGGTGGATCACATCCAGGGCAAGGGTCTCTTCGGTGACGGGGATGCCCTGCATGTAGTGGTTGACCGAGTCGACGATGTCGTGGACGAGGACCATGAATTCCGGCGAGGCCACGGAGCCGTGGTCCATCCAGCTGCTGCAGTCGTGCACGAGACCCGATCCGGCCGTAGCGGCGGAGAGAATCTGCAGGGCCGCTTCGGCGCCTGCCTGGGCGTCGCAGAACTTGGCATCCGTGGCGCCGGCGGTGCCGAAGAAGGGCAGCCCATAGTTCTGGGCCATCTGGGCCATGGCTGCGGTCATCAGGCTCATCTCCACGGCGCCGTACGAGAAGATCGTCGAGCGCATGTCCATGATGGTGGTAAAGGCGCCGTAGATGAACGGTGCGCCGGGGTTGACCAGTTGATGGACCACCAGGCCGCTGAGGGATTCGGCGCTGGCCTGGACCAGCGCCCCGGCAAAGGTGGCCGGTGAACTGCCGCAGCACTGGGGCGCCGGGAAGTTGATCAGCGGGATGCGGTTCTCGGCGCAGTACATGACCTTGTCGATGGCCGGGTCGAAATAGACCAGGGGCGAAATGGGCTCGGAGTAGTGCACGATGGTGGGGCCCTCGTCGAATTTCTCCTTGCCGCCGCACAGCAGCAGGGCCATCTCAAAGGTATCCTTGATGCTGTTGGTGTCCTTGCAGCAGAACACCAGGGGTTTCTCGCAGTTTTCAAACACCTTGCGGGCGATGACCCGGTCGGCGATGTCCGCGGGCACGTCATCGGCCATGCCGATGGTCATGCACCACGGGAAGTTGGGCAGGGCGTCGCACAGGGCGGCCGTGGCTTTGACGTTGTCGCTGACGAACCGCGAGCGTTCGTGGGTCGCGGGATCCATGTAGTCGACACAATCCAGGCTGGGGCCGAAAAAGCTCTTGTCCCGCTCGAGAAATACGGTGCGCTCACCGGTGCGCTTGGCCAGAACGATGCGCGAGGGGGCTTTGCGGATGGCATCTTCCACCAGCCACCCGGGGATCTTGACCCGGTCGCCGTTGACCCGGGCGCCGGCTCCGGCGAGGATCTCCAGGGCTTTGGGGTGCGTGATCTTGACGCCCGTGCGCGCCAGCACATCCAGCGTGGCCGCGTGGATCTGAGCAATCTGCGCGTCGTTGACGACTTGAAGACGGGGTTTGAAGTAGAGTTCATCGGTGGTCATTCCCATGGTTGGTCTCCTCTCTGATAACCGTTAGCCTGCTTGCGGTCACGATTGATCTGTTGCGCCTGACGCTGATTCCGCAACTTATGTGCCAGCGCGTTCGCATGAATTCAAAATCGGCCAACCCTTCTGATATTGTTTCCATAATTGATATTTTCAGGCCGCGTGGGCCACTAAAAATAGTGAAAAATTATTTTCTTTTTCAGACTAAAAATAAAAAAAATTTGCAGCTGTAATTGATTTGATATCAGGGCGTGAAGGAACTGAATTGGATCCTCCCCGCGGCCACGATGAGCAGGATCTCCGCTTCTTTCCGACTGGCGGCGGGGAATGCCCTCGCTCTCGCGGTTCATCTGGAAACCTTGCTACCCACTTGATGCAGGTAACGCCAGCGCCGACTTACGACCCCCAGGCCTTCGAAACGTCTTGACCGGCTTGCCCAAAGACAGTAATCTTGTTTTATTTCGACTGTTTTCCATTCACGCCGGACTGATAACACGCCATATTACCATATACTGCAACATGGGTGTCTATGCAGAATTCAACCCTCCCCACGGCAAGTTGTGGGGAATGTCCTGCCTGCAACGGCGGTGCTGTGTGATTTCGTTCGCTATCGCGGTTCATGCATGTCGGCATTAAGCGCCAATTGAATACGATTGACCCGGCTTCCACCTTCACCCAAAGGAGATGACGCAATGACTGCAGCCCAATGGCCCGCCAAAAACTGGCCCGACGGTGTTCCCCACGACATCGACGGATACGACCACCCGCTGTTTCAGTTGCTGGACGACGCGGCGCGGAACTATCCGAACCAGACCTACACCATTTTCAACGATGCATCCCGCACGTTCGCCCAGGTCAAGGATACGGCCGACAGGATCGCCACTTTTTTGCATTCAAAAGGCATCCAAAAGGGCGACCGCGTGGCCATTTTCCTGCCCAACCTGCCGCACTACCCGGCCATCTTCTTCGGCATCCTCAAGGCCGGTGGAGTCTGCGTGACCTGCAACCCCCTGTACACCCCAGCCGAACTCAATTACCAGCTCAAGGATGCCGGGGCAAAGCTGCTGTTCTGCATGGACCATCCCCAATTCTACCCCACCGCCGAAAAGGCCATCCAGGGCACCGATGTGAAATCGGTGGTGGTCTGCAACGTCAAATCTTACCTGCCCCGGCTGAAGGGTTTCCTGGGCGGCCTGCTGGGCAAGATCCCCCATGCCGAGCGTCACACCACCGGACATCTGATGTTCGACGACGTGGTGAGCGGTGCCCGGCCCGCCCCGCCGTCGACGGCGATCGATCCATCAAACGACCTGGCGCTGATCATTTACACCGGCGGAACCACCGGGGTGCCCAAGGGTGCAGCCCTGACGCACGCCAATTTCGTCTACAATCTAAAGGCGCTGGATGTCTGGGCGCGACTGGACTACGGCGAAGGCGGGCCGATAGAGGGAATCCGCAGGGGTGGTTACCACTGCTATCTGGGCGTGCTGCCATGGTACCACAGCTTCGGCTTGACGATTGCCATGCTTTCTGCCTGCCTATCGGGCAGCCGGTTGATCTGCGTACCGGACCCGCGTGCCGGTGACCCGCCGTTTACCGATGTGCTCAAGCTGGTGCAGAAGCACCGGCCGACGCTGATGCCGGCGGTGCCGACCATTTTTGTGGCTTTTGCCAACCACTCCTTATTGGATCAGTTTGACCTGACTTCCCTGATGGCCTGCTTTTCTGGCGGAGCACCGCTGCCCCCGGAAGTGTGCAGGCAGTTCGAGGAGAAAACCGGCGCGATTATCTTCGAGGGCTATGGGCTGAGCGAAACCGCTCCGCTGGCCACAGCCAATCCCTCTTTTACCGATACGCGCAAAATCGGGTCCATCGGCTTTCCCGTTCCCGGCACCGACGTCAAGATACTGGACGCCGAAACCAGCCAGACGGAATTACCTCAGGGAGAAGACGGGGAGGTGGCCATTTGCGGGCCCCAGGTCATGCAGGGCTACTGGAACAAACCGGATGAAACGGCCGAGGTGTTCCGCGAGATCGACGGCCGGCGATTTTTTCTCACCGGGGACATTGGCCACGTAGACGACGACGGCTACCTGGTCATCACGGACAGGAAGAAAGACATGATCCTCGTCGGCGGCTTCAACGTCTATCCCCGGGAAGTGGAGGACATCCTCTTCACCCATCCCAAGGTGGCCCTGGCGGCCGTCGTGGGGGTGCCGGATGCCAAAACCGGCGAGGCGGTCAAGGCCTTCATTCAACTGAAACCCGGTGAGACCTGCACCGAATCGGAGATCCGCGAATTCTGCAAGGCGAACATGGCCGGCTACAAGCGGCCCAAGACCGTCGAATTTCGCGACACGATTCCGGTCTCCAATGTGGGCAAGGTCCTGCGCCGGGTATTGCGGGATGAAGAACGGGGAAAAGCCTAAAAGCGCTAGTGTGCCGGCGGCATCGGGTGGGAAAAAACAGGTCTCCCCGCGGACGATCAGGTTTGCCAAGACGGTTTTTAACGGAGGCAGGGACGAACAGGGCGCGTGTGTCGGCAATCTGCCAAGCATGCCGCCACACGCGCCCCAAGGGGTTATCAAGGCCGGACCAAACTAACTATGTAAACGGACACGCTCATTTTTACCGCCCGTTTCCGATACGAAAATGAGGAGTCTCAACACACCGCCTCGCCACAGGAGCCTGGCCGGTGGACGAGTCTGTAAACATGCAACCGGGCGATTTGGCGACTGGCTGCCATGTTCGAAATAAGAAATAGCTCCTTGAGCTTCGTGAGCCCCGGTCATCCTGAACAAGTTTTTTTACTGAATAGTGCATTATGAATGGTGAAAAACTGCTGTTTTGGAGTGATAATGCTTGGGCACCATAATGTCAGCTTGGTCAGCTTGGCCCAACCCCAAATGGCAGATGGATTGGACTCGCCTTATCGCCGATGGCGGGCTTGGTTGCAACTCAATTTTTACCCGACCAGACAACCATTCAATATGGTATCTGCAATCTGGCCAAATTGGGGATAGGTTAAACAATTGAGATTCACCCCGGAAAATCCGGAAGAATTTGTTTCAAAAACAAGGGAAATATTCAACATAAGCTAATCATCTTCAGACACCTTGATTCAATGTGGATAGTAGTGAATTGATTTCCTACGACACTTTAAAATTATCAATCGCGCCTGATGTTGAGATATCAAGGTTCGCATTGCCTGAGCAGTTTAGCCTAGCTTGCCGATAGCTTTTCCGATGTCTTCCTTAGCCACCTTCTGTTCTAAAACCGTGGTACGGTTACCTCCCACTTCGTCAACGGTCACTTTTTCGGGATAATCAACCAACTCAGGAGCGATCAATTGAATCAATTCTTTGATGACCAGCCGTCCTTTCTGGAGTCTCCGAGTCGGATCAGGTCGGGCATTGAATTTAAACCAGCGACACCTGGCACTTTACAAGATTAAGAAAAAAATGAGAAAAATCCCTGCCATCCCTACGATGATACTTGCCACCGAGATTGTCACAAGCATCCAATTCATTTGACTGAAATGTTTGATCGCATTGAAATAAATCCATCAATAGGGGGGGGGCATATAGTTCGCCCCGATTATATGAATGGGAAGATCTTTCTGTAAGCTTTCATGACACCACTTGACTGTCACCAAACTGATAGATCGCAATTGGCAGGCGTCATTATCGTCCGTACCTAAGTAGCTATTTTTTGAAGCTTTAAAAAGTATTGTCGTACCAGGACTAAATTGCTTGTCTGTGGAAAAGCAGATTCCCTGTTCGCTGAAATTGAGCAAATGTGCATTAATATCCCTTGATGTCCTGCTTGTGGGGTGCAGGGTGATCGGTCCGCCGACATTATGACGACTGAAATTGCGTTTCTCATGATGATTGGACATTGGTTCCTCCTTTGCGGGAATAACCGAAATCAGTACCACCCCACCCTACGACCATATCACCAATACTTTAGAGGGTTTAAGTTTACGGATTTACATTCCATCCTTTAGGATGGTGGGCTATGGTTGGGAAATTCGATATGAACATGGACGAAACAGCAGCGAATATGATGCCAAAAAGGATGATTAAACAAGCCTTATCTCAATAAACTGAATTCTATGAATATTTTTGATAAATTTTTAATAAGATCAATAAAAGGATGAAGAAGTAGAAGCAGCGAACAGAACGCCGCGTGCAAAAAAACGACACGCGGCTGAATTAAAATTCATTTTTTGCACTCGGGCCAAATCTGGCCAAAATGGGGATGCGGGTGGTATCGTGAGGATCACCAAAACATATCAGGGGGATTTCCATAATTTCTGATTGGTAAGTTGATCTCAATGCATCACAACTCCCATGAATAATTTGATATCTAAAGAAATTGGTATGTAGTCACCATTTTCCTTCCGATTTGCCTGACAACCGTATAGAGTGGTTTATTTTCATACGGATTTGTTGTCGCATACAGAAAAAGAGTGGATATTTTTTTGACCCACTTTTACGTGAGATACGCTTTATAGTTTAAATTGAGCCCATTGAAATATTTTCATGATATGGTCGATTAATAATTTTTCCTTGACTCCTGCAATAAATTCATTAATTTTTAATTTATAAAATTTTTCACATCTATATTTCTATTCGAGTATCTTTGCGAAAATCCTGAAAATCTGTATCTGATACCAGCGTCTGATTGTTCCTCTCAATTCGTATTGATACTTCGGAGTCCCAAAATGGTCATCGACGGTTTTAGGCGAAATATCACACCTGCGGTGAGTTCCGCCGTGTTGGCTTCAGAAAAATTTTATTGATAACGAGGCGGCAACAATAACTTCATACCTGCTTAAATTGATCAATGTTTTAAAAGAGTTACTATTCCAGGATTTCCCCTATAATCGAAGATACGTTACAGATGAAATCAAAACGGCCTGCAATTGGCCCCGAGCTGTAACAGCGAGACGGCATGGTTCAACATTTAACTGCCATTAAAAATATCCTAAGCCTTACCTGCTTGCTGTTGATCGGCATTCCTCTGACCAGCCATGCCGATGGAAATGTGACCCTTCGGTGGGATGCAAATAATCCGAGCCCCGAAGGCTATCAATTGTATGGCCGTGAAGAGGGCCAAAACTACGACTATGATGACCCTTGGTGGCAGGGCGATAGCACATTTACTCAAGCTACTATCGACGAGTTAAGTGAAGATAAAACCTACTTTTTTGTTGTGCGTGCTTTCGACGGCGATGTCGTGAGTGGTAATTCCAATGAAATCCGGTACTCCTACAGGGAAATCGACAATGTGAGCACTGCCGGCGGTGGATCCGGTTCCGGTTGTTTCATTCAATTACTTTTTCAATAGTGTACTAAAGTTTCGCAGATGCTATTCGCGTCTGCCCTATGATTGTATCTTCAATGATATCGATAAAATCAAACAAAGTATCAGGTTCGATCTTATAACAAAGTACATCACTTGATCTGATAATCAGCTCTTTGACAAATGCCCATAGCGATTGGGCCATCGCCAGCAGGCTTTGATTGTCCGACAATCGTCGGAACAAGGGGCCGACCGGTCCATTCATTCTGCGTTTGCTCAAGATATACACCAATAGAAGGTAACGGGCCATTACCAGGCTATGGCAGGCAACCAGTGCATCGAAGGTATTGCTTTGCTCCTTTGCCATAGACAGCATTTGCTTCGCGTCTTTGAAAAACACTTCAATAGACCAGCGCCGCGCATAGTAGTCCAGTATCTGGGAGGCTTCCATCTCCAGGTCTGTGCAAAGCAGTGGTTGCCAGCTCTTTCGGCCGTCGGATACAAACAATAAGCGAACTCCCCCCGTTTTCGGTAGGGTTACATTCAGGCAAACACTTTTTACGTTATGCTGAGATAACCATTTTGTTTTCTTTTTTGCCACCTGCTGCCACAGTTGTTTGAGCGTATATGCTTGTCCGTGATAACCGTATTTTACCCGGCCTTTTTTTAAACGACCGATCACACCGTACCCAACAGAGCAAATACCTTGAATGATTGTGTCATGCGCGAACCAACTGTCGAAAAGAACAAATGAGGCGTCAATTCCTGCGTGCCACGCCCGGTCTACCATCTGCAGCAACGCGGTGGTCTTTTTATCCAAGGCCTCTTTTCGCCTTTTCCAGCCGCAGGTTCGCTTGTCAATCTCTCTAAGTTTCGAACTCGTCCGGTTGCTGGACGTATTCAAGGCCACGTCAACAGGATAGAAATTGACTCCATCATGATAACCCAATTGCAAATCACAGTTGCCTGAGATCGAACGGCCGACCTTATGATCAAAATGATAACTGACCAGTTCGATATTCTTTCCTGTTTTCGGCGCTATCGAATCATCGGCGATCAGGGTCTTCTCTTTTAAAGGCGTATCGTCGCTACGGGCAATGACTTTCAACGCCAGAAAGTAAACGAATTTTCGCCAGTTGAACCGCTCATGATTGATGAACCGATAATAGGTGTCTTTTTGTGCGTCGATCTGATTTTCCAGGCACCGGCTGGACCAGAAGTCGGTCAACTTTCTTTTCAAAAAGGGAATCAGAACGAACAGAAACATCAACGATACCGTTGCATACTCCTTGTTTTTAGTGATTCCGCTTCACTTTAGAAGCGATCTGCATTTTAGTTCTCGAAAGGCGCGGTTGATTTCCGTGTCGATGGCAACGGATTGATTTTGAATTGTTTTTGCAAAGAGAGGGAAAATGTATTATTTGAATTCATAGCGGTTCCTTTTTTTAGTATTATTAGGTGTTTGGCGATGTCTAATATACTAAAAATCGAGCCGCTTTTCAATTATTTCCCTTGGAATTTCAGAAAATTAGCCCTTTCTTTAATTTGAATTTTAACTGCGAAACTTCAGTTACTAAGCAAACCCGTATTTGATATTAGGAACTGGTTGGAAATATCCAGCACTCCCTCCATTAGTCTGCTTGCAATTGGACGGATAATATAGCGATCCTATCAGAGCGCATCGGCAGCGGCGCTCAACTCGCCCCAGCTAGTCGTGAGCGTGTTGTTGCCAGAGTCGAAACCATCGCCTTCCTCATCAATATCCAACTCCACGACCACACTATCAATGATTCGCAGAGTGACACTCGTGTTCGCATTCCCGATGATCAATAATTCTCCAGCAGACGGATTGTTGAGGTCAAAATCAGTTCCGGTCATGTCCTGCGTTGTCTCGAAAGAAACCGCACCTCCAATTAGTGAGCTTCTCAACGTACCTTGGCTGGACACTATAAAGCTTCCGTCAGCATTTTCTTGGAGGCTGGCACTGAAAAGTGTGAGTTCGGTGAAATCAACCCCCTCTCCGAAATAAAGAAAGCTGCTGGCAGTGCTACCAGATCCCAGATCAATCTCTGTATTGACGTCAATGCTAGCCGCGCCGGATTCACTGGTATCTATGGTTACGTCCAGTGTTCCAATAACTTCTACAATATCAACGTTATCAGTCGCCTGAAGGCTGTTAAAATTTAATCGGCAAGCGATCGTCCATGACAAATCCATCGATGGTTCTCCGACTAAGCTCAGGACGAAAACGTCCGTTTCGCCATTCAGCGTCAGTCCATTTTCTATACAACTGCTGTAAAATAGAGTGATACCATCCCCTACCGACAGATTATCGTTGGCATCTGCATCAGTCCAATTTGCAATGACCGTCCCACCACCGGTGCAGGCAACGCTCGGCGGCACCAACGCCCGACTATCATTTGCTGTTGGGTTCATTGATAGAGGGGGTGTCGTAAAAACGAAATCAACAACATCCTGAGCGACGTGCAAAATGTTAAAACTCACGTCCGATTTAGTTGGTTGAGTTGTTGAGGCGATTACAACGTCTGAGAGAGAACCTAGCGAAATTCCGCCCAATGCTGCCTCAACGGTAAGCCCACTTACCGCGCGGGCATTGCTGTCGGTGAGTGCAAGTGGTTGATTCGTATCGATTGGCGTTCCGACGCTATCGACCATAGCGGCTCCTGGAACATGCTTGGCACCCAGTCGGCAAGCAGGTCTAAAAAACAACATGATTTTATATGAGCTGTCGTTGTGGATTCCTCCAACTCATCAACGGTTCAGGGATCTTCCCGAAAGTGATGATGGCACGCAGTCGATACAGGTCCTGGATCTTTTCTTAATTCTGTCAATTAGCATTGGTTCAGACAGCTGATGGTTTTCCTGTCACAATGCCTATATCCTGCTTTCAAGACCCCCTACAAACAGGTTCGGACAAATTACTTTCCAATTGATTTCGGGTGTATAAGTATAATAAGTAATCGTAATAACGATTAATATTTAAGTCTAGACATTGTGTACACCATATGATACATCTTTCTCATACCATCAACGCCTGTATGAGGAAGACCATGCAACAGCTGATACCCGATAATCTGACCTTCACCGATGTCGCTCATCTTCCCATCGTTAAACAATTTGCCAAACGCATCAACCTGGTTGGCACCATCAACACCATGGTCGAAAGCCAAATGCAGTTGCCACCCGGCCAGGCTGTCCTTGCGATGGTATTGGACACACTTTCGGGAAGAACCCCCCTTTACCGGCTCAAAGAATTCTTCCATGAAAAGGATACCGAACTGCTGCTCGGCACCGAGATCGATCCGGAGCTATTTTGCGACTACAACCTTGGTCGGGTGATCGACAGGATCTACGACACCGGCACCCATGCCATCTTTTCTCGATTATCCCAAAACGTCGTGCGGCAATTCGGTATCGATGCGCGCAAGAGATTGAGGATGCCGTTATGAAAATGCAGGCAGGCCGTGAAGCACATAGGGACCTTGTGCAGACCATCGATGAATTTGAAGAGGGCGTCGCTGAAAGACTGCACGGTGATAAACTTCCAACCTGTTGTGTCAAGTATTGCAGGAGATGTGAGTTGGCCTGTCCGGCAGGGAAATAAATTGAAGGCTGATCGGTGAGGAGTAGAAATGAACACTGGTAAATATGACACCATCATCGGTGGCGGTGGTTCCGCCGGCTGCGCCCTGGCCAACCGGCTCAGCACCAACCCTTCCAACCAGGTGCTGGTGCTGGAGGCCGGTCGACCTGACTATATCTGGGATATCTTCATCCACATGCCGGCCGGACTGACCGTCCCGCTGGGCAACAAATTTTACGACTGGTGTTACGAGAGCGAACCGGAACCGCATATGAACAACCGGCGCATTTTTCACGGCCGGGGGAAGGTGCTCGGCGGATCGAGCAGCATCAACGGCATGATCTATATCCGTGGCAATGCCATGGATTTTGAGCGCTGGAGCAAGGATGCCGGCATGCAGAATTGGGACTACGCCCACAATCTGCCCTACTTCAAGCGCGCGGAGACCCGCCTCGTCGGCGCCGACGAATACCATGGCGTCAACGGCCCCCTGCTGCTGGAAACGGGTCCCTGTGAAAACCCCCTCTTCGGCGCTTTCCTCAAGGCGGTGCAGGAGGCCGGATATCCCCTCACAAAGGATGTCAACGGCTACCGTCAGGAAGGCTTCGGGGCCTTCGACCGCAATATTTACCGCGGCCGTCGGCTCAGTGCGGCACGGGCTTACCTGCACCCGGTGAAACACCGCCCCAACCTGACGGTGGTCTGCCGGGCGTTCACCCACCGGATCCGCTTCGACGGGAGAAAAGCCGTGGGCGTCGAGTATGTCAACGCCAAAGGGGCTGCCCGCAAGGTATACGGCGGGGAAGTCATCTGCTGCGGCGGCGCCATCAACTCACCCCAGCTGCTCCAGCTTTCCGGGGTGGGCAACGCCGCCGAACTGGAACGCCTCGGCCTTCGTCCGGTGCACGATCTTCCGGGGGTGGGGGAGAATCTTCAGGACCACCTGGAAGTTTATGTCCAGTATGCATGCAAGCAGCCCGTGTCCGTCTACCCGGCCATGCAGTGGTACAACAAACCGCGGGTGGGGTACCAGTGGCTTTTCCATCGCAAAGGGGCGGCGGCCACCAACCACTTCGAGGCCGGCGGGTTTATCCGCAGCAACGACGATGTGGCCTACCCCAACCTGCAGTTTCACTTTTTACCCGTGGCTGTCCGCTACGACGGCTCCTCGCCTGCCGGCGGCCACGGCTACCAGGTCCATGTGGGCCCCATGTACTCGGACGCCAGAGGCTCGGTGAAGATTAAATCCGCCGACCCCCGGCGCCATCCGGCCCTTTACTTCAACTACCTTTCCACTGACCAGGATCGCCGCGAATGGGTCGAAGCCATCCGCTGCGCCCGCAAGATTATGAATCAGCCGGGTTTTGAACCGTTCAACGGCGGAGAAGTCTCTCCCGGGCCGAAGGTCGAAACCGACCAGGAGATACTGGACTGGGTGGCTGCTGACGGCGAGACCGCCCTTCACCCGTCGTGCACCTGTAAGATGGGCAAAGATCCCATGGCCGTGGTCGACCCGGACAGCATGAAGGTCCACGGCATGGAAAACCTTCGGGTGATGGATGCATCCGTGATGCCTTACGTCACCAACGGCAATATCTATGCTCCCGTGATGATGATTGCCGAGAAGGCGGCCGACCTGATCCTGGGCAACACCGTGCTTCCGCCTTCATCATTACCCTATTACCGGCATCAGACGGAAAAGCATCAGGAATAGTGTCTTGTTATTCGATCTGGGGCAAGTCATTGCCGTTCACAATGAGCACGCAAATACAGATGGTGCTGTCTTAATCCAAAATCCCGGCCCACAATCCCGCTCAATGCGGCGTAGGGCACTTATTCACAATCTCACAAATGGGAGTGCGGAAAAATGAGAAAAAAAATGGCCCAGTTCGTTGTCCTGTCATTCGTCCTCGTCATGGTCACTGCCGGCTGTTCCAGCCTTCAGAGCCGTGGGTCAGCAGGGGATTCGGGGAGAGCCAAAAACGTCATTATGATTATCGGTGACGGCATGGGGCCGGAACAGGTCGGCCTGTTGCTTTCATACGCCAGGCAGGCCCCCCATACGGTGATTCGGGAGAGAAGAACGGCATTCGACCGCATGATGGGCGAAGGGGGGGTGATGGGGTTCTCGCTGACTTACCCCGACAAAGCCGTGGTCGTTGATTCTGCAGCATCCGGAACACAGATGGCCACCGGCCAATTTGCCGGATCGGAAATGATCGGGGCTGACAAGGATGGCAACCCGGTGGAAACCGTCCTCGAAAAAGCGATCAAAACGGGCAGGTCTACCGGGCTGATTTCGGATACGCGCCTCACCCATGCGACACCGGCCGCTTTTGCCTCCCATCAGCCCCACCGGGGCCTGGAAAATGAAATTGCCGTTGACATGCTAAACACCGGCCCGGACGTCATGCTCTCGGGGGGCTTGCGGCATTGGATACCCCAGGAGGCCAATGACAAGGAATCGGCGGAATACAAAGCGCTGGAGCAGATGACCCAGGGTTCCGTGAAACTAAAATCCAAGCGCAAGGACAGCCGGAATTTGCTGAAAGAGGCCCAGGAAAAGGGTTATGCGCTTGCTTTTAACCGATCCCAGATGGAAGCGGCGCAAGGCAAACTGTTAGGCCTTTTTGCCTACTCGGCACTGCCTGACGGCATCAAGGTGACCCACAGCCAGGACAGTCCAGACCGGACCATTCCCACGCTGAAAGAGATGTCCGCCAAGGCGATCGAGGTGCTGTCCAAAAACGACAAGGGCTTTTTCTTGATGATCGAGGCAGGCATGATCGACTGGGCCGCCCATTGCAACGACACGGGGCTGATGCTTCACGAGATGCTGAGGCTCAACGAGACCATCGAGTATGTACTGGACTGGGCTGAAAATCGTGACGACACCCTGATCATCGTGACGGCCGACCATACCACCGGCGGCTTCGGGATCAGCTACAATGCAAAGGACCTTCCCCAGGCAAGGAGCCTGCCCGGCTCCCTGTTTCAGGGAAGGGAATTCAAGCCCGGGTATAACTTCGGCAATCCAGATGTCCTGGATAAAATTTACAACCAGAAATTGAGCTACGGAGATATCTTTTACGGCAAATTCGACACGCTTCCCAAGGACCAGCAGACGCCGGCCAAGCTGGCGGAGATCGTCAATGCCTATACGGAATTTGCCATCAGTGAAGACCAGGCCGCCGCCATCCTGGCAACCGAAGACAACCCGTACTTCGTAGACGGTCACAGCTATCTGGGAACCAAGGTGGTGCCCAAAATGGGTCCCACCGGCGCTTTTTTCGTATACCAGACCGATGACAACCGCCAGAATCTGTTGGCCCGAGAAGTTGCGGCCGACCAGATGGTGGTCTGGAATACGGGCACGCACACCGCAACGCCCGTGCTCGTTTTCACCAAGGGCTCACCCGAGGCGATGGCGCCTTTCGCCAGTGTGATGCATCACACGCAACTGGGTCGCAACACCATTGAGGCCATCTTGAACCAGTGAATTCGGTGTACGCTTTTTTATCCTTAAAGAAGTAACAACAATGCCGAATGGATCGACCATTCGGCATTGTTGTTGACTGGGGAGAACCCCTTGCGCCGGTATCAATAGAGCGGTGAAACCGAAGTTTTTAATAGTTGAAACGCTCGCTTCAGGTCAGGCACCGCCTGTGGAGATCGTGCCGCCTGCATCGACGGGTCATTCCATCAGCGTGGTGATGAAACACCCCCCGCCTCCCCCGGATGACGAGGTCGCCGAGGTGGTACCGGTCGTCAGTGCGCCCGGATCGTCGATGATGCCGTTTTGGATGCCGTCCGCATCGGTCAGCGGATCGCCGTCGGTCAATGTCAGGGTGATTTGGTTGTCGCCGTCATTGCTTCCGAAAAGGATCTCTCTCCATTGCCCGGAGGAATGGACCTTGTAGTACTGTGCATCGGTCGGTACCGCTTCCGGAAATTCAATGGTCACCACCACCGATTCGCCGGCCGCCAGTCCGGTGATCAAAAAACGATTGACCCCATAGGGGAACTGCCGTGAGGGTTTCCCTGCCTGCGGCAGCGACGGATCATCATCGCCCATGCAACCGACATTCGTGAAGCTGCCGCTGGATGTGTGCAGACGGAGTTTTTCGATACCATTTGGATGCCGGACCGCAGCCGTGTCGGAATCCATGTAGTCGGGGGTTCCATCCTCGTCGAAATCCTCCCCGCCGGTACCCTCCTCGCTGTCCAGCACGCCATTGCCGTTGGCGTCCGTGCCGTCGATCGCCCCGTAAACGATGATCTTTTTTTGATCGACATAGCTCCACCCGGCCTCGAGAATGTCGACGTCGGTGGTGCCCTCGGGCAGGGGTTCGATCTTTATGATGGTTGCCGAACGTGAACAAGAACCGGCATTGTGGTCCAGGTTATAATCGTAGGGCCATAATACATTCTGGTCATCGGAGTTGCTGGATTGATCCGGCGGGCCGACGTATTTTTGTGGAACCACCACGCGAAAAGGCCCTTCGCCATCCAGTTTGTTTTCGTCGTTCAGCACCCCGGTGTCCAGATAGGCGCCTTCGCGTTTATAGGCCAGTATGGCTTTCAAACCACCTTCAACCGGGATGACATCGCCATGCGTCCGGCCAATGCAGGAGGGCGCACTGTAGTCGCACCAGCCGTAGTCCGGATTCTGGTCGACATCCGCTTGCAGATCGTAGTAGTAGGTTGCCGGCGGGTATTGATAGGACTGTCCCGGCGCATTGCCATACACATGATACATGTCGAGGTCCGCATTGTAGGTTAACGGATGATTTTGCCCCCACCCATCGGGTGCATATACCCATATGCCGGAGGCACTGCTCAGCATGCCGGCATCATCCAGCAGATCTTTGATGGGGACGCCGGTGTATTCGGCGTAAAAGTCACCCGATCGTGACGTGTTCATCAACATAAACTGGGTATGGGAGCCAAGCGCTTCCAGCTGACCCCGGGTGTAGACGCGATAGGGCGCCGGGGTCAGTCCGGGGTGGTCGTCTGCATCGCCGGGAAAACTGTTGGCGGCAATCTCGACGGCGTTGAGATACCCGTCCCCGTCGCTGTCCAGGCCATCGATATCGACGACCGCCTGGGCGTTCCGACCAGCGTTTTTGTAGGCCGCACCATAGGTGTTGATGGTCTCCTCGATGTCTCCGGCACCATCGTATCCGTAGGTTTGATGGCACCACTGGCAACTGCCCAGCTCCACGGTTTTGCCATTGGAATTTACATAGGAACCGCCGCTATGGCACAGGTTGCAGTTGTCCAGTTTGGTGCCGGCCTTGGCGGGATAGGCATCCAGGAACTTATCGGCATCCCTTTCCCCCTCGTGATGGTAAGCGGCAAACGCCGACGTCCCCAGCAGCAATGAAACGACCAATAGCCAGATTGTCCATTTAAAATGTCGCATCCGTTCCTCCTTAAAAATCAAGACTGAACCTACAGGTGATTACATTCTCCGCTTCGATATAATCGGCCGACCCGTCAGGCAGCACTCTCACTCGAATCGGATCGGAAAAGTTGGTGTGCGTGAAGTCGAGAACGACCCGTGCCATGGGAAAGAGCACCCAGTTCAATGCAAGGCTGTAGGCATCCGCCGCCTCTACCGAGACAAATGAAGCGGGGTTGATCCAGTTCTCATCACCGCTGAAATGGTCGAATCGTGCAGCCAGGCAGAACGCGCCCCAGGTTCCTTCCTGGGGGTTGAAGAAGTTGTCGGGGTATATGGGCGTGACGATTCCTTTGGACAGGATGGGGCGTTCACCGGTAATACACCACATGGCACTGGCGTACCAGGAGGTAAAATCGGCATCCGGCGGGTTGTCACCGGCCGTCACCAGGTCCGTATAGGTCAGCGTAAAATACTCGCCCTGAAAGATGACCGGACCCACTGCCCATGCCGCTTCAACGCCGACGCGCTGGCGGCTTCCCGCATCGTGGATAACGCCGAATTTGGTGTTGTGGGTCAGCACATAGAGGCTTGTGTCCGTTCCCACCATACCGGTGCTCTTGACCCTCAGGTCGACATTGAGGGGGTCGATCTGTGCATATGTCGCCGATGCACCCACCTGAAACCCGGTGAGCCATGGGGAAAGAGACCGTTTAAAGGGAGAAACGGTGACCCTTGCCGCGATTTCAGGTGAATCCTCTTCAGGCCCGGATGCCGAGCCGTCGTCACCGTCACCGTTGAACAAACCGGCGGCGAACATGATCCGGTCCTGAAACAGCGAGCCGTGAAGCATGATGCCGATGTCGCGTTTGGGACCCAGATAGTACCCCATGGAACGTTCGGAAAAATATTGTGCCTTGTCCGCGGATTGCCATTCGAGGCTGAACGGTTCTTTAAACTGTCCAAACCGCAGGGCCGAAGGACCGAAGACGGCTTCCCCGTAAGGCATCCACGAGATTGTCGGTTTCATTGCCCTCAAATTCGTATTCCATGCCGAACCGGAAGTACTGCGTCAACTGGCCTCTGAAGCGCAGCCGTGCCCGGCGGATGTCAAAACGATTGTCGGCCCGCTCATCTTCTGCATAGTAGCGGTAATCGGTTTGAAATGAACCGCCCAGGCGAAGTTCCATGCCGCCTTCCTCTTCCGAGCGGATATAAAAACCGTCCTTGTATCCGGCAAAAAAGATTCTTTCGGCCAAGGCCTCCTGCAAGGGAAAAAAGACAAGCACGAAGAAGAGAAAAAATTTAACAATCGATCCGGCGTCAACACAGAACAGTCGCTTTCTTGGCATTTCAGCGTCTTCTTGGAATGATGCGTGATAAGGTTGGGTGATCCCCGAACATGAGCGTTTTAAGGCGTTATCTATAGTTATCATATTCTCTTTTAGTCAAACTTTTTATCAAAATTTGATAAAAAAATTCTCAAAAAAACCTTAGATAACTGTAAACAACATCAATGAGTGGTGAGAAAGGCATCCTTAAATCCGGATTCTGGGACTTGCTGGGGATGAGGGCCGCCTTCTTATGATCGGAAGGTTGATTCGCGTCCCGGTCTAACCAAAAATAGGTGAGTATGTCTGCAAAGGGAGGGCGAATGAGAGCGGTGGCGTTGATATCGGTGGAAAAAAACCCAATTACTAGGGCTGGTCAGTTGTTTTTCCCGTTACCGTAAAGGTCGTCCAGCACCTTTTTCAGATAGCTGCCTTTGGCTTTAAGGAGCTTGGAGCCACGGGTGATTTTACACAGGCTGATCTTATGTTCGGCGGCAATTTTGCGCTGGGTCTTGCCTTCGTAGAGGTCTTTGAGAAGTTGCCATCGGAGGGTGAGGGTGTCGATTTCGCTGGGCGTGAAAATTTCCCGGAACAGCACTTCCATTTCTTTACGGTCCTGGGTCTGGCTGAAGAGGTCGATCAGTTCCCGGGTGGCGGTTTTCATGGTGGTGGCCCTTTTGATACGGCAGCGTGCCGTCGGGTTCATGGGTGTCCCATCAAGCCTCCCGGCAGGGAATGGTTGCGCAATGGGTTCCTGCCGCGGCCACATGGGAAAAAGAGCTTGATTTTGACCGCCCGCCTATATACTTAAAAGGCGGTCGCAAGCGTTTCTGTATGACAGAACATAGAAAAAATCCCGTGGAAAGGAAAGGAAAAAGTTTATGAAAAAGCTTCGTCGTGCCTTGACCGCCCTGTTCGCGATCACTGCGATGATCCATGCTGCGCCGGCTGCTGCGTCGGATCCGATTCTCATCGGCGTATCTAAAATTGTCGCCCACCCGGCCCTTGACGCCATTGAAAAGGGGATCCAGGAAGTGGTGAAGACCCAGTACCCCGATGCGCGGTTCGACCTGCAGAATGCCAACGGTGAAATGTCGACCGCTTCGTCAATCGCACAGAAGTTCAAGTCTGAGAATGTAAACCTGGCCGTTGGCATCGCCACGCCTACCGCCCAGGCGCTGGTCAATGTACTTAAGGACCGACCGGTGATCTATAGTGCGGTTACCGATCCGGTGGGTGCAGGGCTGATCGGGTCGACGGAAAAAGGCGAGAAAAATGTGACCGGCATTTCAGACATGACCCCGGTGAGAGCACAGATCGAACTGCTCAATCGCATTAAGCCCATTCAGACGCTCGGACACGTCTACGCCAGCAGCGAAGCCAATGCCGTCAGTCTGGCCACCATCGCGCGGCAGGTATGCAAGGAGATGGGCATCAAGTTTGTCGAAACCACCGTATCCAATTCCGCCGAGGTGAAACAAGCCGTTCAGGCCATTGCCGGCCGGGTGGACGGCATCTACATCTCCAACGACAACACCGTGGTGTCAGCCCTGGCCGCGGTGACCAGTGTGGCCAAAAAGTACGACATCCCCGTGATGTCGGCCGACCCCAGCAGCGCCGAAACGACCCCGGTGCTTGCAGCCTGGGGCTTCGACTACTACAAGATGGGCAAGGCCACCGGCCGTTTGGTTGTCCGCGTCCTCAAGGGGGAAAAGCCCGAAAGCATTCCCACCATTTTCATGACCGATGCGTCGGATGTGGACTTGTTGATCAATCTGGATGTGGCCGACGAACTGGGCTTGACCTTCCCGGAAGATGTCATCGCCAATGCCAATACGATCATCGAGGATGGGAAGCTGATCAAAGGTAGGTATTAACCATGCTTGAAGGAATTTTTGTCGAAGGGCTGATTTACGCAATCATGGCCCTGGGGGTGTTTTTCACCTTCCGAATTCTCGATTTCCCTGACCTGACCGTGGACGGCAGCTTCCCCATGGGCGCAGTGATTATGGCCACCTCGCTGACCGGCGGGATACATCCGCTGACCGGGCTGCTCCTGGCTTTCTGCGGCGGCGTGCTGGCCGGATTCGTCACGGCGGCCATCCACAATCGGCTCAAGGTGCCCCATCTGCTGGCCGGTATTCTCACCATGACCATGCTCTATTCGGTGAACATCCGCATTCTGGGCAACCGGGCCAACCTGCCCCTGCTGCGCGTGGATACGATCCTGACCCACGTCACTACGGCGACCCAGGGACTCATTCCGGCTGATTGGGCCTCGCTGATCTTTTTCGTCCTGGTCGTCCTGGCCATCAAGTTCGCCCTGGACGTGTTCTTTCATACGGACATGGGACTGGTGTTCGGCGCCCTGGGCAACAACGAGCAGATGGTCAAGGTTCAGGGGGTGAACCCGGCCACCCTCAAGCTCATCGGGGTGGGTCTGTCAAACGGGCTGGTGGCCCTGTCCGGTGCCTTCGCCGCGCAGTACCAGGGCTTTGCCGACGTGAACCTGGGGCAGGGGATCGTGGTGTCCGGGCTGGCGTCGGTGATGCTGGGCGAGTTCATCATCAAGTCCAACCGCATCGGCCTGCTCACCCTGCGGGTGATCCTGGGCGCGATCCTGTTCAAGGCGATCATGTACCTGGGCAGGTTTTACGGCTACTACATCAACATGACCCCCAACGACCTCAAGCTGATCGCCGGTGTCCTGATCATCGCCTCCCTGGCCGTGACCAACTACCGCCGCATTCGCGGGAGGGCAGGAACCGCCGCATGATCCGACTCACCGGACCTCACCTGCACCTTTCACGCGGGCACCCCCAACGCCAAAACGGTGATCCGGGACCTGAACCTGACCGTGGAGGCCGGTGAATTCGTCACCATCATCGGCAGCAACGGCGCCGGCAAAACGACCCTGTTCAACCTGATTTCCGGCAACCTGCTGCCCACATCCGGCAGGGTCTTCATCAAGGGAGAAGATGTCACCGACCACCCGGAGTACAAGCGGGCCGTAACCATGGGCCGGATATTCCAGGATCCGCTGGCGGGCACCGCCTCCAACATGACCCTGGAAGACAATATGATGATCACCTACAAAAAGGGCTTCAAATGGCCGGTCATCAGCCTCAACCGCAACATGCGGGCCTATTTCAAAAGCCAGCTGGTCAACTTGCAGATGGGTCTGGAATCGCGGATGAAAGAGAACATCAGCACCTTGTCCGGCGGTCAGCGCCAGGCATTGACCCTGTTGATGATGGTGCTCTCCAATCCGGATATCGCCCTGCTGGACGAACACACCGCGGCACTTGATCCGAGCAACGCGGCCATCGTAATGGACCTGACCACCCGGTTCATTACCGAACACCGCCTGACAACCATGATGATCACGCACAACATGAACCATGCCATCGCCTACGGAAGCCGGCTGCTCATGATGGATGCCGGTGAAATCATCATCGACGTCTCCGGTGCGGACAAAGCTCGGCTCACCGTGCCTAAACTGCTGGAGATGTTTTCCAACGTCCGCCGCCAGGCTTTCGAGAACGACGAGGTGCTGCTGTCTGCGGGATGACCGGTGTCGGAATCATACCTTGCGCGGTGTCGACGCTTTTTTGACGCATATCCCTTTACAACTATTATTAAAGTGTTACCATGTGGCATGGCGCAGCGCATTTTTGCCTGTGCAAAAAGGTGGCCGTCATTGCCTAAACAGCATGGGGGGAAGTTAGGGCTCCCCATCGGGTTTTCAGATAGCTTTTATAGTTGATCACATCCACCTGATCAGCACCATTTTTAGAATCCTCCACTTCCATCACGTTGCCTTTTTTCATTCCCTCCTCAGAGGTTGATGTTAATGCAATGCCCGACTTGTCACACCGCCAATTCTGCACATGCCAAATCCTGCCGTGGATGCCGGACCATGCTGACGTTAGTGTGCCCGCAATGTAACATCGACGTTCTGTCAACCGACAAATTCTGCAGGGAATGCGGTCTGAAACTGAATCCGGCGCAAGACGCAACCAAAAGGCCATTGACGCAAATGGGTGGGGAACGCAAACATGTGACTGTGCTTTTCTCCGATCTCTCCGGATACACAGCCATGTCGGACAAGCTTGATCCAGAAGAAGTCAGAGAAATCTCCAGCCGCATATTCGCGCAGATTGCCACAACGATAGAAAAATACGAGGGTTTCGTCGAAAAATTCATTGGAGACGCCGTCGTCGCCATTTTTGGTATGCCGGCGGTGCATGAGGATGACCCGGTGCGGGCGGTTCGTGCAGCCATGGACATTCACCGCATGGTACATTCCATCAGCCCGGAATTCAAGACTCGAATAAACGAGCAGTTGCGCATGCACAGCGGTATTCACACCGGCCTTGTCGTTACCGGAGAGATGATCGTTGAAAAGGGCGTTCATGGGCTTGTCGGGGAGACGCTGAATCTGGCTTCGCGGCTCTGCGATGTTGCCACACCCGGCGAGATATTGGTCAGTGCCCAGACGCATCGCCTGATATCGCCTTATTTTGAAACTCAACCGCTTCATCAGGTAAACCTCAAAGGAATCGCCCAGCCTGTCAAACCTCATCTGGTACTGGGTGAATTGAAGGTGAAAAGTCGTTTCGAGGCATCTCAGCAGCGCGGCTTCACAGATTTTATTGGAAGAGGCCGGGAACTTGCCGGCCTTGATGCATGTTTGGAAAAAACCGTTGCCGGAAAGGGGCAGTTTGTAACCTTAACCGGTGAGGCCGGTGTGGGCAAAAGCCGCCTGGCCTATGAATTTCGTCACCGCATCGATAGAATGAAAATTACCGTGCTGCAGGGCCGCTGCCAGTCTTTCGGAAGCAATATCCCCTATCTGCCATTTATTGATCTGTTGAAGCGCGGCCTGTCGCTGAAAGAAGATGACCGACCTTCAATTTTAGAACAAAAAGCCATATCGAACATCCTTGCGATCGATGCCGCCTTAGAACCCTATCTTCCCCTGTATTTGCACGTGCTGTCCATTGCGAGCGAGAACTTCCCGCTACCCAACCATCTGCACGGCGAGAAGCTCAAACGTTCCATCAGCCAGGCTCTGGCTGGCATCGTGCTGTCAAACGCCAACCGGAAGCCACTGGTCCTGGTTTTTGAAGATTGGCACTGGGCGGATGAAGCATCGGATTCCATTCTTAAGCACCTGGCGAGTCAAATGGAGGCTTATCCGCTGATGCTGTTGGTACTCTACCGACCGGAGCATGCGGCGGGTTGGCCCGATTGGCATTTCCACACGCCGTGCGCGCTCAAAGCAATGGGCTCCCAAAATACGACCCAGATCATCAAATCCATTTTTAAAGTCAATGCGTTGCCGGATGGATTCGCATCTTTTATTCACGATCGCACGGGCGGCAATCCTTTTTTCGTCGAAGAGGTCTGCAAGGTCTTAACGGAAGATGGCTCTGTGCGAATTGCCGATCGAAAAATTTCACTGTTGCGTCCACTGGAGAAACTAAAATTACCCGCCACCGTGCAAGCCGTCATCAGAGCCCGACTAGACCGATTGGACAGGCAGGCAAAAGAAACACTTCAACTGGGAGCGGTCATCGGTCGCGAATTTCCATTAAGCATTCTTGAACGCATATCCGACGACACGCCCACGCTGCCCCTATCGCTTGAGGTGCTGAAATCTCAGGAGTTGATAAAGCAGGTCCGATTCGACTCTGACGCTGAGTATATGTTCAATCATGTGTTAACCCAGGTAACCGTCTACAAGAGTCTGCTTCTCAAAAAACGTAAAGCGTGTCACGCCTCCGTGGGCATGGCGTTGGAGCGATTGTACGCCGGCCGTCTTGAGGAGCAGTGCGAAAAGTTATCCTACCACTACGTCAACAGTACGAAGACGGAAAAGGCATTGTTGTACTTGGAAATGGCTGGCACCAAGGCCGTTCGCGTCCATTCCTTGTCGGAGGCAAGACGATATTTCGAAAAAGCATTATCGATGCTTGATGCAGCCCAATTGGACGATGGTCATCAGCAAAAATTCATCGACCTCAGCTTAAAATGGTCTGAAATATCACAGTTTGTGCCTTCGAATAAGATCAGGGCAGCGCTGATACGGTCTCTGGATTTTGCAAAAACCTTCGATAAACAGACTCGTATCGCTGAAGTCTCATACTGGGTTGCCCGATTCGACTACATGCAGGGAGATATTTCTGAAGCGGTCCCCCAGGTCGAACAATGCATCAAATGGGCAAAGGAACGCAATGACCGTGAGTTGCTGGCCATCTCGTACACGCTTTTCGGACGCATCTGTCTCTACACCGGTGCGTTTGCAATGGGAATCAACTATCTCAACGAGGGCCTGCAACTCATCGAGCCGTTCGAAAAATGGGATGACGTTGTCTATTCCACGGCCATCCTCGGATTATTGCAAGGACTGACTGGAAATTACAAAGCCGGCATGAAAGCGATTGCCAAGGCGATAAGAATTGCCCGAAAGCATGAAATACCGACCTTTGAAGCCATGGCATTTGGATATCTGGGATCGATTCACTATTGGTACGGCAACTGGCGTGCGACGATCAATAATTGCAGGGAGTGTTTTCGAATTTCCAAGAAGCTGGACAATGCGTTGCCCATCATCTGGGCCACTTTCTTTAAAGGGGCCGCACGATTCAGTTCCGGGAATCGGGAAGACGGGCTGACGGTCATGGAGCAGGCAATCGAAAGGATGAAAAAAATGGATTCGGTATTGGCACTTCGTTTTTTTTACTCCCTTTTCGCCGAAAATTTGGCATTGTCCGGAAATTTTAAGCAGGCTGAATCAGCCAACAAGAAGGCGATGGCGCTTGCCCAATCCGGGCAAGCGTGGGGTGAAATCTCAAGCTACCGAACGATGGGAATGTTGGCTGCCGCGGCCAGGCCTCCGGACTGGCATCAAGTTGCCGCGGATATGAAAAACAGCCTCGACATCTCGACAGCGGTTGGCGCAATGACCGAACGGGTAAAGGGTTTATTCCTTTTTGCCGATCTCATGCAAAAGAAAGGAGATAAAGACCGCGCACGGTCATATTACCGTCAAGCAACGGACCTCGCTGTCCACATGGGTCGCCATGTGCGTTGACCTTTCCGATTTGATTTCTATTCAAAATGGCTGAGTGGTGCGCGGATATGATCGACCCAGATGTTAACAAAGTCATCATATTCGGCCGTCCCTTTGAGAATGGGGACACAGTCGATCCCCGATTTGGAAAAAATCGATTTCCATGAGTCTGACTCGTCACCGGCCATATCGTTCTTGGCATGATCGCCGGCAACCGACATAAAAGGCATCAGGTACGCCTTTTTGATTTTTTTCTGAAGCATCAGATCGTTGATCAGTTCGGCATCGGGGTATCCTTCCACGGTACCGACGAAGATGTTTGAATCCTTGAGCTGGAGCTGAAACATCAAGGCGGCATAAAAGGCATTGGACGGATGCGGGCTCCCATGTCCCATCAAGACGACGGCGTCACGCTTTTCCCGGCTGTTGGGTATCGTTTTCAAAATGGCATCGACGATTCGCGCCATATCCGCTTGTGTGGACATCAGGGGATAGCCCAGAATGATTTTCTGAAATCCGCCCATTAGGTTGAATGCCCCAACGGTGCGACGCAAATCGTGAAATTCTTCTCCAGCGATGGTGTGCAGGGATTGAACAGCCACGTGGGTAAATTTTTCATCCTGCATCTTGGCTAGGGCTACCGCCGGGGAATCCAGGTTCTTGCCCTGCTTGGCCAGCTTCTCGCGGATGATGTGCGAGGTATATGCCCAGCGAACAGGGATGCCGGGATAGGCGGCTTTAACTTTATTATCAATATTTTCAAATGAGACTTGAGCTGACGCGTCGCTTGACCCAAAGGCAACCAAAAGAATGCCCACTTTCTTGGGTGCTTGGCTGCCATGGCCGGGAGAGGCGTGGCTGTTTGCGGAAATCACAAAGCATACCAGACTGATCACTATTCCAAACCATCTGTTTGTTCTCACCGTGTTCCTCCTCTTGGTTGTTCGTTAATTTCGGATTGCAGTTTCAAATGGGCCAAGCAGAATGATCAGGGCCCCCGGACGGATGGGCATGGCTTGCGAACGGGAAGATCAGACCGGATCAACCAAATACCATTCACGTAGATAAAACGATGAAGGACTTTCTGCCCAGAAATCCGCCATCGCTTTATCCGATCGGGTGCGGCATTAACCGGCATAAAAAAAGCCCTTCATGCGGATATTGGCATGAAGGGCTGCACCCAGCTTTCTTGGCCCTGTCGATATATTACCGAACCCATTCTATCGCGGGTTTCACGGTATTTGCAAAGGCAGGTCTTCTGGCTTTCGGATCGTTCTACTCTCTGCGCCTTCCCGTTTCGGTGACACACGGAACAGTGGCACGTACAGATTTCGTCCCCGATTACAGCGGCGGGACCGCTCCCGATTCCAACGGGATTCCCTATCAAGCCCTTCCGGGCACCTTTGATCGAACTGCTTATCCAAACTGATCGTTTTTGTCAAATGCTAAAAACGTTTTTTTTAACGCTGGTTGCCAAGCTATACCATTTGTGGAATTTTTCTTGACTCGCAGGGGTGCGTCTCTATAGTCTTTGCCGGGAAAAGCGGTTTCTTATCGACCAGTTTACAAGCCGGCGGGAATCAACGATACTTTTTCAACCGGATTCGGCCGGTGCCTTGATTATCGGGTTTAAAACACTAAAAAAGGAGATGAAAAATGGCGACAAGCGACGCATTCGAAAAAAAGCCTCTCTGGTTGTTGATCGAGGAGAATATCCTAGCGACTGATTCAACGGATCTCGCCGGGCAGCAGCTGGAATCATCGATCCAACGGATGGCAGGTGAACTGGACAATGCCGGTTACAATGTTTCGCGTCACGGGGGGAATCTGCTGAAATTGAGATGGGCGGTCGACAAAGCGAAAAAGGTCGGACGGCCCCTGTTGAAGGATTTCAACACGGCGATTGCGGCTTTTGCACTGGAGGACGTAGCTGACCCATATAGCGCAACCACCAAACTTCTTGACGACATCGCAGGGACGTGGCCGGAGCTCAAAAGCCCCGATCGCAGAGCCGATGTGATCAAGATTGTCGAGCAGACCAAGCTCGACCTGCTGATAGCCAAGGCAAAAAGCCTGACCGGCGATGAAAGTATCCGATTGCTGATCAAAGAAAAGGTAGCTTCCCAGATCATCACCAGCGCGTTGGAGATTTCTGATGAGAAATTGAACCAGGTGAAGGCTGAGATAAAGAAGGAGCTCGCCGAAAGGGCAAGGGTGGCAAGCCTGCTCGAGGCGGTAGCGGACAAAACCGACGAAGGAAAGGTCAGGCACCTCTTTGAAAATAACGTTTCCGTGGAATTGATAATTGAGATGGCCAACGTCGACCAGGGCGTGGTCGATGCTGCCAAACAGGCCATGGAAGAAGAGATGAAGGAAAAACAACGGTTGGCAGAAGAAGAAGCCGCACGTAAAAAGGCAGCGGCCGCAGGGCCTGCGCTGGAGGATATTCCCCCAGACGAGTTGATCGGTCACATTGACTCCATCCGCGAAATTATGGAATTCAGCGACGAAGAAAAGGAAATCAGAATTATGTGCGAACAGAGTTCCATCCCCAAGAGTCTGGTGGACATTGCCGTATCGGAGCCAGACAAACTGGATGAACTCGAAAAGAAGGCGCAGGGATAAGGGGTGTGTCCGTCAACGCAAAGAAAGATCATCCAGAGATCGGCCATACACACTAACCTGTGTATGGCCGATCTGGTTCAAGACGGCAGACCCGGTGGATTGATCTTCAGCAGCCGTGCGGCGTTTTGCCCGCATACCGTTTCTATGTCCTGCTTGCTCAAACCGGCATCGGCCATCTCTTTCAAGTACCGGTCGGGCTTGAGCAGGGGATAGTCGGTGCCCATCAGGACCTTGTCCAGGCCGACCAGGTCTTTGGCATAGCGATAAATCCGGCTGTCGTAGAGAAACGGGGAAGCCGCGGTGTCGTAGTAGACGTTTTTCAAGGTCTCCTTGACCGCTTTTTTTAGCAACTGGTAGAAAAAGAGTCCACCGCCCCAATGGGCTAAAACAATGGTGTTGTCCGGAAAGCGGGCCATGGTTTCGTAGATCTGAATCATGGTGTTGGGCGTCTTTCCCGGGTAGAGGTGGCCCACCTCCTCGTTGGTGTGCAGCAGGACCGGCACATCATGCGCCCGGCACATGGCCATGATGGGGCCCAGGCTCAGCTGGCAGTCACCGTCGATGCCGCAGCCATAGAAAGCCAGCTCCCCCACACCGCTCAGACCGGCATCCAGGCAGCGCTGCACCTCTTCAGCCGCGTCGGGATTCAGGCTGTCCACGCAGCACAGGCCGCGCAGCCGGTGCGGGTATCGATCCACCGCTTCGATGACATAGTCGTTGTTTCGCCGACAGGTGTCGGGTGTACGCCAGGGAAAACCGAACACCACCGATATATCCACCTGTTGGTCGTCCATCATGTCGATGATGTCCGAGGCGGACACCAGTTTGGATTTGGGGGATTCGTATAGCAGCTCGAATTCGGGCTCGGTATCGAAAAAACGATCTCGGTGGTCCCGGATTTCAGCGGGGAAGGTGTGTACGTGAAAATCGATGATCATAGGTGACTCCATGTAAAGCGGTTTTCCATATTGACTATGGGTCTTTTTCTTATACAATGCAATCCGTGCTTGCAACAACGCTTAAGCGTTCACAGGTGCAGCGGTTACCGTTCAAGGTTGTGGCAAAGCCAACATCAACAGCCGAAGTCCTTAGATAAGGTTGTCTGCCTATCGGTGGGTTGAGCCCATAGCCCATAGCCCAGAACCCAAAACCCGGAACCCAGAACCCAGTTTATATGTTTTTCATTGCCGGCGTTCAACCCAAAACCAGACGGGTGGATGATAATCCGCAACGATGCCCTGTCTGCGGGCTTTCGCGGGCCTTTACCACCCGGGTGGATCACTACCTAAGCCTGTTTTTCATCCCCTTGATCCGGGTGAAACAGGGGGAGCCCTTTTTATTGTGCGAAGACTGCCAGCAGCCGGTGGACGCCAGCCGGGCGCCGGTCAAGGCCGTGCCGCTGGCGGGCGCTTCAACCGTTTGTGTGGCCTGCAAAAAGGAATTCGACACGTCATTTACGTATTGTCCGTATTGTGGGCAGCGGGCTTGAATATTTAAGAGGTGCGCATGCGTGTTTCCAGACGGGTGGTCAACGGACTGAGCCGCCGTGAATTTCTGATCATGACCAGCCTGGCCGCCACCGGCTTGGCCGCGGGGTGTGCCACCAATCCCGTCACGGGAAAATCCCAGTTCATGATTATTGATGAACAACAAGAGATCGCCGTAGATCGTCAACAGTCTCCCCACCAGATCTCAGCCGATTATGGGAACACCCAGGACCAGGCTCTGCAACGCTATGTTCAGACCACCGGCAAGCGTCTAACCATAAACACCCATCGCGGGCAGATGCCCTATAACTTTCACTGCGTCAATGCCAACTACGTGAATGCCTATGCCTTTCCCGGCGGCAGCATTGCCTGCACCCGGGGAATCCTGCTGGAGCTGGACAATGAAGCCGAGCTGGCCGCCCTGCTGGGGCACGAACTGGGGCACGTCAATGCGCGGCATACCGCCGAGATCATGTCCAAGGCTCAGTTGGCCAACATGGCCGTCGGGGGGCTGACCATCCTGACCAGTGTGGCTGCCGGTTCCGGCGCCGGCAGCCTTGCCGGGCAGTTGGGCCAGCTGGGCTCCGGGGCATTGCTGGCGACGTACAGCCGTGACAATGAGCGCCAGGCGGACGACCTGGGCATGGTATACATGACCCGGTCCGGATACGGCCCCCAGGGCATGGTGGGCCTCATGGAGATGCTCAACAGCATGAACCGGCACCATGCCGGCATCGCCGATCTTCTCTTTGCCACTCACCCCATGTCCGCAGAGCGCTACCAGACATCGGTGAACAAGGCCACCAACGATTACCGGCAGTACAGCGGCCAGCCGCTGTATCGGGAGCGGTACATGGACAACACCGCAGGCCTGAGAAAAATCAAAGGCGCCGTCAAGAAGATGCAGGATGGCGAGGAGGCCATGGGCAAAGAAGCATACAGCCAGGCGGAAGGGCTGTTCAAGCAGGCGCTGGACGAAGCGCCCGATGACTATGCGGGGCTGCTGCTCATGGCCAAGTGCCAGTTGGTTCAGAAAAACGACCGCGAGGCGGAGCGCTATGCGGACCGGGCCAAGCAGGCCTATCCCGACGAGGCGCAGGCATACCACATCAGCGGCATTGCCAAGATCCGCAACAAAAAGTACGATGCCGCCTTCGAGGATTTCAGCCTATACGAGCGGCGTCTTCCGGGAAACCCCAACACGGTTTTCTTTCAAGGGCTGTCCCTGGAAGGTGGCGAGAAAATAGAGCAGGCAGCCCGGGCCTATAACGCTTACCTGAAGCAGGTCCAGCAGGGAAAACAGGCCCAGTACGCGTATCAGCGATTGCAGGCGTGGGGCTACATAAAATAGGGACGGATTCGTGAAACGCCCGATATCTGCGTTACGCTTCACCCCTCGTTGCTGCGGCGTACCAACCGTACGCCTCACGCCTCGGGCTTTGCAAGCCTTGATCTCGGGCGTTTCACGAATCCGCCTGAGGCACGGCGATTTTCCGAATATTTTGGGATTTAGGCAATTTAAATCCGTCCCCATATGGACAACGTGAGGGTGCATCAGCAAGGATGTTATGGACGATGCCGCTGGCTGCCTGAATGCAGGTCTGGAGCGCCACGTGGTGCTGGTGGCACCGGAAATCCACTGGAACACCGGAAACATCGGCCGCACCTGTCTCGGGGCCGGAGCCAGGCTGCACCTGATACGCCCGCTGGGATTTTCGCTGGACAGCCGCCAGGTCAAGCGGGCCGGCCTGGACTACTGGAACCGGGTATCCCCCGGCATTTGGGACAGTTTCGACGCGTTCTGTGAAGCGTTTACCCCCCTGGACGGTGAAGTTGCGCTCTTTTCCAAGGCAGCCAAACGGGTTTTCTGGGAGATGCCCGTCTGCCGGCGGATGTTTCTGGTGTTTGGGTCCGAGACCGGCGGCCTTTCAGCGGCGATTCTCTCCAGCTACCCCCGGGATTGCTATCGAATCCCCACCACCGCTGACATACGGTCGCTGAACCTTTCCACCGCAGCGGGTATCGCCCTGTACGAGAGCATTCGAATCGGAAAGAGAGAATCAGGTGTCAGTCGATGGTGAGACTTGTCCTGATCGGTCTGCTGTCTGGATTTTTCTTCAGCGCCACCTTTGTGCTGAATCGGATCATGAGCCTGGGCGGCGGTCACTGGGTGTGGAGCGCCAGTCTGCGCTATGCCTATATGATTCTTTTGCTGACGGTCTGGCTGCTGGTGTTTCGTGGAACGGCCGCCTTTGCCCGCACCCTGCGCCTGTTTTTCAGCCACCTGGCTTTTTGGGTGGCGGCGGGCAGCATCGGCTTCGGGGTTTTTTATGCCCTGATCTGTTTCAGCGCCGATTATGCACCCGGTTGGGTCGTGGCCACCACCTGGCAGTTTACCATTATCGCCACACTGGTGGTACTGACCGCCTTCGGGCAACGTTTTCCCCGGCGGATATGGTTATTTTCCGCCATCGTCTTTGCCGGCGTGTTCATGGCCAACCTAAGCCAGGCAGGGGCGGTCGATCCGGCAGAACTGATCAAAGGTGGCCTGCCCGTTTTGATCGCCGCATTCTGCTACCCCATCGGCAACCAACTGGTGTGGGAAGCCAAGACCGGCCACGCTCGTCTGCCCGATATCAGCGGCCCGGAACTGGAACACCCCTTTGCCAAGGTGCTGCTCATGTCCCTGGGCAGTGTTCCCTTCTGGACCCTGCTGGTGGTCGCAACCGCACCGCCACCGCCGGTCGGCGGGCAGATCGTGAACACGGCCCTCGTGGCACTGTTCTCAGGTGTGTTGGCCACGAGCCTGTTCCTCTTCGCGAGGAACGAATCGAAGACCGGCAGTCAGCTGGCTGCCGTGGACGCCACCCAATCCAGCGAGGTGATCTTCGCCCTGGCCGGGGAGATTCTGATCATCGGTGCCGCACCGCCCAGTGCCCTGGGGGTGTTGGGGATAGTGGTTACCGGTCTGGGGCTGGCGCTATTTGTCCGGTTTCAGGAAGCGCCGGCTTAAGGACCTTGCAACTATTACATTAAACAACCGTACCTGCAGACAACCGAAAAGGAGACCCACCATGGCAGCCCATCCCGTTTTCAACAAATGCTTTATCGCCCGTTCATCGCTGCTGGCGGCTTGCGCCCTGGCCGCCCTGTTTCTGGTGCAGTGCAGCGGCGATGGCGGTGCGCCTATTTTTGTCATGGAACCGCTGCCCTACACGCAAGATGCCCTGGCCCCCACCATCAGTGCGGACACCATGGGTTTTCACTACGATAAACACTACGCCGGTTATGTGAAAAAGGCCAACCAACTGACCCAGGGGATGGGTTTCGCCGGCAAGACGGCTGAAGCGGTGATTCAGGCGACGGCAGGGGACGCGTCCAAAGCGGCCATCTTTAACAACGCCGCCCAGGCATGGAACCACGCCTATTTTTTCAAATGCCTCAAACCGGACGGCGGTGGCGTGCCGGAGGGGCTGTTGGCGGAGATGATCGATGCAGCCTTCGGCAGTTTCACGGATTTCAAGGCACGCTTCACCACCGCCGCCAAAGATCAGTTCGGCAGCGGCTGGGTATGGCTGGTCCTGGACGATGGGAAGCTGGAAGTGGTCACCAGCGCCAATGCGGACACGCCCCTTGCCCATGGGTTGATCCCGCTGTTCACCGTGGACGTGTGGGAGCATGCCTACTACCTGGACTACCAGAACCGGCGGGTTGATTTTGTCACCTCCGTGCTGGACAATCTGGCCAACTGGGATTTTGTGGCCGCTCAGTTGGAGAAAACCCAGCCTTCCCAGAGGTAAGGGCCGGACAAGGAAGGCGATCTTCAGGAGGACATTTCGTTTCATTCGCCGGCAGTGGGGCTTCCCATCGGGATGTCGACCGTGACGACCGCTGCTGCGACGCGAACGGTTAGGAAACCATGTCAGCCCATATCTTTTCGGTCTCGCCGAAAAAAGAGACGCTGCCTATTGCCATGGCGGACGGGAGCCGGTCGAAGATTACCGCGTACCCTGTTGATGATGGTCGTCGCCCGGTATGCATTCTCATGCCGGCCATGGGCGTTCCGGCGTCCTGGTACGAACCGCTGGCCAACGCATTGGGCCGCCAGGGGATTCAGGCGGTCACCGCCGATCTGCGGGGGCATGGTGAAAGTTCGTTGCGGGCTTCTCGATCGATGGATTTCGGGTACCGCGAGATGGTCACCCAGGATCTGCCGGCCGTGGTGGCAGCTACGGCCGGCAGATTCCCCTCATGTCCCCTCTACCTGTTGGGACACAGTTTGGGGGGCCAGATGAGCGTACTGTACGCCAGTCTTTTTCCCGGTCGGGTGGCTGGAATCGTATTGGTGTCGAGCTGTTCGATCTATTTCAGGGGGTGGACCTTCCCCATCAACCTGATCATCCTGTTGGGAACCCAATTGGCCTGGGGAATCTCGAGGCTGCTCGGTTACTATCCGGGCCGGCGTTTGGGCTTTGGTGGCCGGGAGGCCAGAACCATGGTACGCGACTGGGCCCATAATGCACGCACCGGACGTTACCAGCCGGCCAATTGCAGCTGTGATCTGGAGGCGGCGCTCGAACGGGTGGTTACCCCCATACTGGCCATTGCCATTGCTGGGGACCGCCTTGCACCGCCCCTGGCGATCCGAAATCTTTGCGACAAGTTGAAAAATGCTCCGGTTCAGTACCTGCACATGGGGGTCGACGAGATCCCCGCAGCGGGGCAGGATCATTTTGCCTGGGTGTCCCATGCCGATGCCATTGTACGGGAAATGGGGCTCTGGATGGCTATAACCCCAGTTCGTCTGAGGAGCTGAATCCGTATGGACATAACCCAAGTTACCATCGACCTGCTCGATAAAATAAAGCAAGACGCCCCGCTGGTGCACAACATCACCAACTTCGTGGTGATGAACCCGACGGCCAATATACTGCTGGCCATCGGGGCGTCGCCGGTGATGGCCCACAGCTGCAAAGAGGTGGCGGACATGGCTGCCATGGCCGGTGCCCTGGTGCTCAATATCGGCACCCTGTCGGACAAATGGATCGAGGCCATGCTGCTGGCTGCCAGGGCAGCCAATCAACGGGGCATCCCGGTAATACTGGATCCGGTCGGCGCCGGTGCCACCAGTTACCGCACCGGTACCGTCAAGCATATCCTCGATGAAGTGAACATTTCGGTGATCCGGGGCAATGCATCGGAGGTGCTTTCTTTGGCTGTTGACGACGTGCAGACCAAAGGTGTCGATTCATCCATATCCGTGTCCGACGAGATTGTGGCGGCTGCCGGTGCCATCGCTCGGCAACACGCCTGCATCGTAGCCATTTCCGGGGAGCATGATATCGTTACCGACGGCGAACGGGTGCTTCGGGTGGCTAACGGCGTGCCCCTGATGACCCGGGTAACCGGCCTGGGATGCGGGCTCTCGGCGGTTGCCGGCGCTTTCTGCGCCGTGGCCGGGGATGACCTGTTGGCCGCTACCGCCGCTGCATTCGGTTTCTACGGGTTGTGCGGGGAGTTGGCCCTGGGTATCAGCGACCGGCCGGGCAGCTTTTTCGTGGCCTTTCTGGACACGCTCTATTCGGCTGGCAATGCCGACATTCACCAGCATTTAAGGATCCACGAACCACCCTCAACCGGTATTGCGATGCGTGCATGAGGCATGATTCATGAAACCGTGCAGAGAATGCAAACACCAGGTGAGTGAACAGGCTGTCGCCTGTCCTGACTGCGGGGCACCGTATCCGGCCCGTGAGCGCTGGGACGGATATGGCTTTGAGTACAAGAGCCAGGCCACCTTTTTCGGGCTTCCCCTGCTGCACATTTCCTTTAAATACCGGCCCAATCGTATGCCGGTGGTGGCCAAAGGAGTGGTTGCCGTGGGGCAGTTCGGTGTCGGGGTCATCAATGTTTCCCAATTTGGCATCGGCGTGATCAGCCTGGGCCAGTTCACCATTGCCGGCTATGCCCTGGCCCAGTTCGCCCTGGCCTACTCGTGCATCGCGCAGTTTGCGGTGTATGCGGATCAGGCTGTCGGCCAGGTGTTGGTCACCTGGGCTGATCTGCTGGGACGGTTTTAGCGAGGGATCTGGAGAATGATCGCCCCGCCGGACTATCGACATTCAGCATCCCGGATGGCCGCTCCCAAGTCGAAGGCCAGCCGCTGGTAGTCGCCTGCAAAGCGCTCCCAGTCCGGCGATGGGTCACCCCTGGCGTTTTCCATTGCTGTCAATACCCGGTTGACCGTACGCTTGAGCCGGATGCAAATGGGTACCCGGGTGGCGGCGTCGATGTTCCCCAGCATGGGTTCAATTTCCATTAGACGGGCGCTGGCCAGGTAGTAGACCGCCGGAACACTCTCCGGAGACAGCTGATACAGCGCTTTAGCCGCGTCTAAAAACCGGCTTGGCGTCCGTTCGGCGGTCTCGCCGGACGGGCCGCCTTGCAGATGTCTCAGGGATTCGCAGAGCTTCTCCCGGTATTGGCGCTCAGCGCCGGCAGCGTCCCAGGACTGCTTTAAGGCAAGCCCTATTTCCAGTTCATCGGCGGCGCAGGCGAAATTGACGGCGGGTTCCCGGCCCATTTTGGCCAGTCGCAAGCAGGCATCACCCTTGTTCAGATGAAGCCGGCCGCACCCGTCAGACGGCCTTCGGCAAGTGATTGTCTGTGCGGCGATCCATTCATGGTCCCCACGCGACGCGTGCTGCTGGAGTTGGTGCAACTGCAGACGGACGCAGCCGGAGAAAAGAAGCGTCAGTGCCAGGCAGGCGGCCAGTGCCGGCCGCCATCGCTTCGAAACGGTTCGATGAACCGGCGGGCCGGTATGCGGCGTCATGTGCCTATGGACGGTTGATGTCGCCAGCGAAACAAATCTCCTGGTTTCGGGGCCGCGGCTGGGGTTGTTGTCAAGATGGTACAGGCTGGTGGATCGGGCGTATCGGAATGAAGCGCAAGTGGAACCGGCCGATGCGTCAGTTGAGAAACGACTGACCTTGCTGGGATGAAGGCCAATCCCGCTACAGTCGTGGCTTTCTCCGCCGTTCCTGGTGAATGGAAACCAGTTTTTCGCTGATCGCGTCGAATATGAATTCACTGGGGGCGATGCCTCTGGATTTACAAAAGTCTTCGACGCGGTCGTACAATGCTTTGGGAATGTCCGTGCAGATGCAGTCTTCACCTGTCGCTTCTGATTTTTCACTCATTACATGGCCCTTTCAGGGGCTCCCCGGTTCTGCGGATTCGGTTCATATATGGTGTGTCGGACAATATATCGCTCGGTTTGCGATATCGTCAAGCGATAAGATCGCTGGGAAAATATCTGATTACATGTTTTCGGCAATGGTTACCGTACGGTCGCCAAGCATATTTACGTAGCTGCCCATCTCGTTGTCGTACCAGCCGTAAATGACAGCCTGGGTGACCGGTGCGCGCACCACCGTGTCCGTGAGACTGTCGAGCACGGCCCGGGAAAAACCGGGGATGCCGGCCAGATCCAAGCTCAGGTCTGCCGTGCGGGTATGGGTCTCATGGCCCTCGATCACCGCCGCTGCCCGGGGCGACCCCAGAATATCCCCGGAGACATTCTGCTGTTCGGTGTATTTCAGATAACCGTTGGGATCCAGTTTCGCGGCCTGGTCGTACACCGCGTTGAGCACCCCTCGGCGGACCGGTGCTTCGGAAGGGCTTTCTTGAATACTGAGCACCAAAATGATCAGAGATCCAGAACTGACGGGCACCCGCACCGATTCGGCAATGAATCCGATGTTCTCCATTTCGGGTATCACCAGTCTCAGGGCTTTTGCCGCGCCGGTGGACGTGAGGATAATGTTGTTTATAATCGACCGGTTTTTTCTCAGATCGGTTTTGCCGGCCTTGGGCAGGCGGTCCAGAACCTGCTGGGAGCCGGTGGCGGCATGGATCGTCGCCATGGAGGCTGACAGGATCCGCTTGGCTCCGAAGGCGTTGATCAGCGGCTTCATCATGTGGGCCAGGCAGGTGGTGGTGCATGAGGCGTTGGAAATGATCCGGTGGCGCCGCGGGTCATAGTCGTTGGCGTTGATCCCCATCACCGTCGTAATCGCGTCGCCGGGCATGGCGACGCCCTCTTCCTTGATTGTGAAGGGTGCGGAAACCACCACCTTTTCGGCGCCGGCTTCCAGGTGGCCCCTGACCGACCCCTTGGGGTGGTCGACCGGCAGGGTTGGATCCAGGAACTGACCGGTGGTATCCACCACCAGGCGCACGTCATTGGCCTTCCAGTCGATGGCCTGGGGGGTTCGTGCGGTTCTCAGCAACCGCAGGGTGATGCCGTCCACGACCATCGTCCCGGCACCGTCGTCGATGTCGGTAATCACCGGATTGGCCTGGTACCCATGCAGAAAGGTATGCAAGGACCCATACGTGGAGTCCCGTTCCAGATAGTGGGCGATGTCCGCCAGGCCTGCGCCTGCCTGCCGGCCGATGTTGACCACGATTTCGTTGAAGTACCGCCGTCCCACATGATGCCACAGGGTGAGTTTGCCGATGCGGCCGAGGCCGTTAATACCGATTTTCATCTTTCCCTCGTTCATGGCATTTCCTCCTGATCAGGCCTCCCTGATCTTCATGGTCCCTTGATAAACTGATCCTTCCCGACCGTCAATGCTAATGTGGTCACCCGACCGGATGACGACCTGGTTGAATTCGGCGGTTTTTTTCTTTTCGTTACACACCAGGGTGCCGCATCCCACCACACAGGTCTTGCCCAGCCGGTGCGCCACAACCGAAGCATGGCTGGTCAGCCCGCCCCTGGCGGTGAGTACGCCGTCACTGGCAAAAATCTCCTTGATGTCGTCGGGAACCGTGTCTCCGCGAATCAGGATCAGGGCCGTGTCCGGTTCGGTTTTCCGCCAGCGGTCGATTTCCGCCAACGTAAAGACGGCCCGGCCGCTCATGGCCCCGCCGGCCACGCCGATGCCGTGGCCCAGATAGCGATCCTCAAAATTCTCTTCCACGTCGAAGGCCAGCACGGTTTTTCGCTCCCGGATGGCCATGTCACGGGTCTGGAGCAGGTAGATGTCGTCGGCTGACGGGCCTTCGAAGGTGAATTCCATCTCCTGGGGGCTCCAGCCTTTTTTATAGATGAGCTGGGCCGCCCATTTGCGGATGGCCGCATAAACAGCCGGGTAGTGGGTCTCCAGGGTGATGTCCGTGTCCCGCATCTCGATCTCCTGCTGCTTGACCGAAATGGGCAGCGTTCGCACCAGTCCCGCCACCACGTCTTCCCCTTGGTTTTCCAGTGTGAAATCGCCCCATGGACTCAAGGTGTCCCCGGACCAGCGGGGGTTGTGGGTAAAAAAAACGCCGGAGCCCGCCTGTGGGGAGATGTTACCGAAGACCATCTCTTGAACCGTGACGGCGGTGCCCCAGTCGTCCGAAATGCCCATAATCTTCCGGTAGGTCTCTGCCCGGGGGGATTCCCATGAAGCGAAGACCGCGTTGATGGTCATAAAGAGCTGGTCCAAGGGATCGTCGAGCATCTCCACACCCGCGTCCTGGATCATGGCTTTGTAGGCCAAGGCCACCATTTTCATCTGCTCCCCGGTGAATCCTTTTTTCAGCGGGATGCCTAGCCGCGTCTTGAAATCGGCAATGATGGCGTCAAAATCGTCGCGCGCCAGCCCGAAGGCCATGCCGTAGCATTGCAGGAACCGACGGTAGTTGTCCCAGGCGAACCAGGGGTTGTCCATCTTGTGGGCCAGCCCCTCGGCGATTTCCTCGTTGATCCCCACGTCCAGGAAGGTTTCCATCATACCGGGTTGAGAAATGGAAGCGCCGCTGCGCACCGAGAAGAGCAGGGGATTGGCTGGGTTCCCAAAGCGTTTCCCGCTGGTTTTTTGGAGGTGGTCAATATGCTGCCGAACCTGCTGACGGAAGTTCTTCTTCACCGGAGCGAAACCGTCGATCAGTTCCCGGCATCGAAAGGCCTCGGTGGTCACGATGAATCCTGGGGGCACCGGCAGTCCCAGGTTTTTCAGTTTGAGCAGATTGAGGCCCTTGTTGCCCATATAGATGATGCCGACGGCACTGTTGTTGACCGCTTCCAGGCTGGTTATGATCCGCTGGGGGTCATAGTTGAGCAGCAAATGGAGCTTGTTTTTGGGCAGCATGTTGGACTGGTGGAACAAGGTGTTGAGAATCCGGGTTAGAAACAGATCCAGCTGCTGCAGACCCAAGGAGGTGGCGATACGATCACGGAAAAAAATCTCGGAGACCCGATGCTTGAGCTTGTCCGCATCTACGGCGTTCTCCCGGGGAAGGTATTTTTCCAGGATCCGGTCTGCAGGCATATGGGAAAGAATGCGTGTCAGATTCTGCCCGTGAATGTTGTTGAAGTAGTCGTTGATAATATTTTTTACGGCGACGGCGAACCCCTTGAAAATATCCAGGTACTGGGTAAAGGTGAATCCCCTCACCTCCAGCGCATGGGCCAGCAGGTCCAGTTGACGCTCCAACTCTACCGAGTAAATGCCGTCCAGGCGAAGGGCCTTGTCAAACAGGGTGAGTCGCTCATAGATGTCGTGAAAGGTGGCCCGGGTGATCAGGCCGAGATTGATCTGGTCGACCAGCTCTTCGAACAGCACGTTGACCAGGGACTCGACCCGGAAGGTGAGTCCCAGTGCGTCGAATTTGCGTTCGTGGTAGCTGCCATACATGGAGGGGATGTCGATGGTGATGTGGCGTTTCTTGTAGATGTCCGCCCGGATTTCGTACGTCTCCTCGGAGAGAATGACCGTCTTGAGCCGCTCCAGATAGTCCATCAGCATGAACAGCCGCCGTTTCAGGTCGGGCTCGTCCAAGGCTCCGCGCAGCATGTCAAGGTCCGGAAAAGATTCCCTGTCCAGCTGCTGCATGTGGTGGCGCAGGGATTTATAGTCCAGCTGGTATTTGTGGTAAAGCAGTTTGTAAAACGCGGCGATGAGCGCCACCCGCTCGGCGTCGGCAGCATTGGCGCCGGGCGCTTCTGCCAGCAGGGTCTGGATGCGTTCGTTTTCTTCCACGAGCAGTTCTTCGGGGATCGCCATGCCCTGACTGCTCAGGTGCGTGAAAAGGGCGTTGACCCCGTCGATGTATTCACCATGGGCATCGATCTGTGCGAAGATGTCGGGGGGCACAAAGGGGTGAAGCGGTGCCTTGTCCCGTGTCTGCCAGAAGTGCAGCACGGCCTCCATGAACCGGATGATTCGGTTGGAACTCTCCACGTGGCTTTGTTTGCGCAAAAAATGGATCAGGACGTCCCGTCGGTGGGTGATTTCGTCCAGGCGGGTGGAAATGTCACGCAGGACGCCCTCTGCGCCAATATCGTTAAAGAAGGCCGGAAAGAGGCGGGTCAGCTGTTTGGCAAGATTGTACACAGGCCCGATTTCACTGTTGAGAAAACGGGTGATGTCCCTGGGGAACAGGTCCGTGTCTTTGATGAATATCCCTGATAAGGAGAGTTTGATGATCAGGCTGGAGAGCAGTCGCGAGGACCATTTGGGCTTGCATTCGATGAGCTCCAGCCATGTTCGGATGTTCTGCAGGTGCGCCGAATTGACCTGGATCTGCCAGTCGTTGCCCACGCCGCCCAGCATGGGGGTCTGAAAACCCAGGTCCACCACCCGGTCGATAAAAAAATTCACCAGGTCGATCTCGTCGGTCTGGTAAACCCCCTGGCCCATGTTGAGAACACAGGTGAGGGTCGTGGCCGGAAACTGCTCCGTCCGGGTTTTCAGGATATAAAAGGTTTTTTCGATAAGGTCGCCGATGTTCCGGTAGCTCTCATTTTCGATCAGCCAGCCAACGGTGCGGTTGATGTCGCGCAAGGCCTCTTCATGGATCAGGTTCAGGTCGGAAATGCTCATGATATGAAAAAGAAAAATGACCTTCCACTGCTTGCCATTGCCGCCGTCGGCGCCAGCCTGAAGCAGCATCTGGGGCATCTTGCGGTATCGCTCGACGATGGCACTGAAATCCGTCAAGGTCAGCAGCTGGTCGAATACCAACGGGGCGTCGGTCTCCGGCAGGCGCTCGATTCGGCGAAGATGGTTCCTCAAGTCGTGCAGCGCTTCATGGGAAATTTCTGAAAAACAGGCGCGGACAGGTTCCGGATCACGGATCTGGCCCGCAGCCGATAGAAAACAATCCCACGGGTCCTTGACCTCGCACCAGAAATCATAGGTGACCTTGCAGGTGCGGATCAGCAGGCGATTGAGCACCGCATAATCGGTTATCGCGCTGCCGCCTCGATCCCTCAGTAACCGGATGATGCGCTGGATCGGGTAAAAACTTTTAACAAAGAGAAAAAACCGGTCCTCAGGGCAGTCGTGGATCCAGTTGAAAGCCGAGTTGAGTGCCGGCATAAAATCGGGAAGCCGGTCGTGCGATTCACCGATAATCTGCTGCAGATACAAGAGCAGGTTGTCCACCGCATCCGCACGAACATCGTCATCCACGTCGGCCTCGATGACCTCGCTGAAAATCTTGACCATGACATCAGCCGCTTCGACGCCGCGCGGGTGGGACTGAAACAGATGGAAGTAATCCAGCGCATACCCCCGGGCCTCCCCCACGATAAATTGCCAATTGCGATAGGGATGGCTCAGCTCCCGAAGGAAGGTGTTCACCCCTTCCATCAAGCCGAAGTAGCGGGACATGACCGCCTGAATACATGCATAGCGGGCATCGATGGTAACATCCACATGGGTGCTGGCCAGGTTGGCTTCAAGGGCCTCGGACTTGATCAGTGTCATATGCGAAGAAAATCCCCCCACGGTTCCGGTTGTATGTCTGAAACCTAACTATCAAAGCGATGCCTCTATTTCAAGCTGTGCCTTTCCGGTTTTCGATTTCCGTTTTGAGAAAAGTGTGATAGTTGACAAATACCTTCTGGAATCATAGGGTTGACCCGCTCCCGGCTGAGCATCGACTGATTTACCGTGCCGGCATGAACGCGCCTGGGGTCGTCAAATTGCCTTTTCACGATAGACAGGTCAGGGCCATGGATGAAAAAGAAATATACCTGGATGATGCCGCGGAACAGCTTTTTTCGCAGATCGAGGGAATCGAGGAGCACAAAAACGGACGGTCGGCGTCGGAGTTGATGGCCGAGAGCCTGGCCGAAGAGCAGAAGCAGCAGGATGTGTGGCGGATTTTGCTATGCGAAATCGTGCATCATGTCGCCGGCTATTTTCAACGCATGGATCTGGACGCCCGACAGACCGAGGAGCGTCAGACCTTCGAACAACTGACGGAGACCTTGGCCAAGCTATCCCAACTGCCCCAACAGGCAGGGCGGATTCTGGTCCGCTTTCGAGGCCTGTCCGCCGATTCGGATATCCCCGAACGGTTGGACTACGAAATCCTTTTCGGACACATGGTGGTTGACCTGGATTTCGTTCCCACGATGATCAAGCGCCACGGTTCTCTGCTCTCCCACCTGATGGGCCAGCTGCTGGATGCTTTCGGAACTTTCTCCGACCGGGGCATCAGCAACCTGCACTTGAAACTGCCCAAAGGCGATCCCGATTCGCTGGACCGCTTGCGTCGCAGCCTTCACATTCTGTGTCGACTTTACCGGGCGCACGCGAACCAGCGTGACATCGTCCTGGGAACCGGCAAAGAGAATCTGGTGCCCATGGTAACCGATGAGACGGGGAGCCTGAGTACCAACCTGACCTTGCTGGCCGGCGTCAATCGATTGGGCGCCAACACCATGCGCAATCTCGTTGCCAAGGTGGATGCATGGATGCAGAAAAAAGAGGCGTCCAACGAAGGCTGTCAGTTTACCAGCGTATACAATGCTATTTTCGGCCTGCCCAAGATCAGTGCCCAACTGATACCCCCGCCCTTGGAGATCAACAATCTGGACTGGCTCATGCGGGGAGAGAGCGAAGATAGCTTTACCCGGGAAAAAGCCAAGGTGGCACGGATTATCGCCAGCGTGGAGGCTTCACCTGAAAAGGCCGCCAAGGTGATAAAAAGCGTCTACGGGGATGACTACCAGAAAATCAATTCTCACCACTTGGAAGAGCGGTTGGGGCTCTCCTCCGGTCTGCTTCAGGCCATCGACAATAAGCCCAAAAGCGAAGATGCCCGGCAGGAGGTGTTGAACAATCTGCAAAAACGTCTGGACACAGTCAGAGACGATGTGTTCGACAACCTGTATTTCACCCGTTCGGAGGACAGCGACGTGGGCAGCCGCGGTCTCATCTTGGGCGCGGTTCACCGGCAGCTGCACAAAATGGTCTCCTTTTTCAAAGGACGCTCCTCAACCCGCAAGAAGTTGACTTCCATGGTTCACGGCACCATCCGGTTCGAAGAGCGGGATTATGAGGTCCTGTCAGAAGATTTTGGCATCGATATGGATGAAGCCCGCCAGTTGGTCGATGTATTGAAAAAGTGTTTCAACGACAATGGCCGCTTCCTCAAAGTTTCATTTGCCGATGCCCTGTCCCGATTCACCCGTTACGAGAAAAAAATTTTCGAGTTCCTCTGGCGGCATCTCAAGGATGTGGTGGCACCGGAAGACCGAACCGTTTTTCTCAACGCCCTGCAGATGCTTACCTCCAAGATGAACCAGCCCAAGCGGGCGTTCAAGATCCTGCTGGAGGATTTTCTCAAGGATCCTGGCGATATTCAATTCTCGGACGCCAAAGCATTGGTGCTGGCCAACCTCATTCTTCATGAATATGACAAGAGCCTGGCCGATATCGAAATTACACCGGAGGACATCCTTTTCAACCAGCGTGGCCTGAACAAAGAGGTGGCACAGTATGCCGCTTGGCGCATGGATCGTGACCAGGAAGCCTTTTTCGACAAGGTTCGGACCATTCATCAAGCCCTGTGCGAAGCCCTGGAGTTCGGCATGACCCGCAAGCATCGGTTGTCCGCGAAGGATCTCCTGGGGCTGGAGCGGGAGGTGTATATCTTTTTGTCCATGATCGAAACGACCGTGGGGCAATCGGTGCTGCGCAGTGCCCTCAGCGAATACGGCAGCCCTGAATCGGACCTTTACTTTCTGAAGGAGAGTGACCGATTCATGTCCCACCTGTTGCAGAACCTTCGCATCGCCATCCGCGGACTGGCCAACATCGGCAACATGGATAACATTCCGTCTCTCGACGCCGTCAAGACACGCGAGGAGATTTTTCAGCGACTCAAAAAAACCAAGGCGCACCGTGACCAGTCCCGCCTTATTTCGGAATGGGTGGATGAAGCGGTGAAGATCATCAAGTTCCGTTCGTAATGTCTACCCCCCATGGGGAAATCCGTCCGCGTGTAAAATGATGCTGCCTGCCCTAATATCTAACCATCTGTAATTTTATAGTTTATTCTTATTTGAAGCCAGCCGGCGATTTCTGTATCCAATCAATGGCACCCGCAATTATTTTGAGCATAAGCAAAAAAACCGCTTGACGTTTTATGAGCTTATGCTTAATTTAAATTCGATCAAATGCTCGTTCGCGTGCAGGATGCCCGGCGGGCAGACAGGGTAAAATCACCGTAAGGATAAAAATATCGATTTCATTTCGCGGTTCAGGGAGGGTAGATCCAATGATCATCAGTATCGCCAGCGGCAAGGGGGGCACCGGAAAGACCACCGTGGCCACCAATCTTGCCGTATCGGCATCCGGCCCGGTTCAGTTGTTGGACTGTGACGTGGAAGAACCCAATGCCCATCTGTTTCTACGGCCATCCATTCAGGAAACGATAACCGTCACCACCCCGATTCCTGAAATTGACCTGGAGAAATGCAACCTCTGCAAGAAGTGTGCGGAAATATGCCGCTTCCGGGCCATCGCCGTTCTCGGCGATACGGTGCTCACGTTTCCCGAGCTTTGCCACAGCTGTGGCGGATGCATGGCGGTGTGCCCCGAGGGGGCAATCACCGAGAAAGGGCGGGAACTGGGCGTGCTGGAAACCGGTGCCATCAACGGCGTCTCTTTTGTCCACGGGCGGCTGCGGGTGGGGGAAGCCATGTCTCCGCCGTTGATCCGGGCGGTACGAGACCGCACCTGGGCCGATGGCCTGACGCTGATCGACGCCCCGCCGGGCACCTCATGCCCGGTGATCGCCGCCATGAAGGATACGGACTTCGTTCTGCTGGTCACCGAACCGACCCCGTTTGGGCTTCACGACCTGAAACTGGCCGTGGAGGCGGTGAAAATACTCAAAATCCCCATGGGCATGGTGATCAACCGCGCCGATGTGGGTGACGAGCACGTCAGGGCGTATGCCCGCGCCGAGGGACTCCCGATCCTTTTGGAGATTCCCTATGACCGGCAGATCGCCGAAAGCTATTCCCGCGGGGAAATGTTCGCCCAGGCCCTTCCCGAATGGAAGGCCCGTTTCCGGGAACTGATTGAAACAATTGAAACCATGACCGGAAAGGGGGCCGGTGCACAATGAAGGAACTGGTTGTCTTGAGCGGAAAAGGGGGCACCGGCAAGACCAGCCTGACGGCAGCCTTTGCCACCTTGGCCACCGGCTGCCTGCTGTGCGATGCGGATGTGGATGCGGCGGATCTCCACCTGCTGATGCATCCCGATATTCGCAAACGGACTGATTTTCAGGGTGGCGGGGTGGCCGTCATCGACCCGCAGCGGTGCACCGAGTGCGGCACTTGCATCGAGATGTGCCGGTGGGCGGCCATCGGGCCGGACTTCGTCGTCGATGCGATCGGATGCGAAGGCTGCGGGGTATGTGTGGATTTTTGTCCCGAGCAGGCGATTGATTTTCCCGTTAAAACCTGCGGTCAGTGGTTCATTTCCAACACCCGTTTCGGGCCCATGGTGCATGCCCGGCTGGGAATTGCCGAGGAGAATTCCGGGAAATTGGTGACCCTGGTGCGTCAGCAGGCCAGGCAACTGGCCGAAGAGCGAGGGCTTGACCTGATCTTGACTGACGGCCCTCCGGGTGTGGGCTGTCCGGTGATCGCCTCGGTGGGCGGTGCCACCAGCGTGGTGATCGTTGCCGAACCCACCGTATCAGGCATCCATGACATGGCCCGGGCCATCGAACTGTGCCGCCATTTCAAGGTGCCGGTGATGGTGTGCATCAACAAATCCGATCTGAACCCGGACAACAGCGCCACCATCGAACGCATGGCCCTTGAGGGGGGCTTGCCGGTGGTCGGCCGCGTTCCCTTCGATCAGGCCTTTACCCGGGCGATGGTGCAGGGGAAGACGCTGCTGGAATACGACGGCAACGGGCCAGCGGGCGTTCATCTGCGGCAGGTCTGGGCAAATATCTTGAACACATCGGCCATGAGGGCCGAAAAATAACAATAGAAAGGAGACAGTGATCAATATGGAAAAAGGAAGAATCGCCATCCCTTCCATGGAAGAAGGGGGCCTTGACGGCAAACGGGCGGGTCATTTTGGCCATTGTGACACGTTTACCCTGGTGGACGTAAAAGATGGCGCCATCGAAAAGATTTCCACCATCGCCAATCAGGGCCATGTTCAAGGCGGCTGCATGGTGCCGGTGAACCTGCTGGCGGAAAATCAGGTCAATGCCCTGATCGTGGGCGGCATCGGCATGCGTCCGCTCATGGGGTTTCGTCAGGTCGGCATCGATGTATATCACGACGACCAGCGGCAGGATATCCGACCGGTGGTGGAAGACCTGATATCGGGACGGCTGCCCATGATTGCCGACGATCAGGTGTGTGGTGGCGGCGGACATTAAGGCCCAGAGAGAAAGGAAAAACGATGAAGATTGCCGTTACCTCCATGGGCAAGGACTTGGAGTCCCCCATGGATCCCCGTTTTGGCCGGGCGGCTTATATCCTGATTGTCGACACCGACACGTTGGATGTGGAAGTGCTGGACAATACCGAGAACGTCAACGCCTTCAAAGGCGCCGGCATTCAGGCCGCCACCATGATCTGTGACAAAAAAGCCGAGGTTCTGCTCACCGGGTATTGCGGTCCCAATGCATTCAAAGCCCTGGATGCCGCGCGGATAAAGGTCGGCGGTGATGTGAGCGGTACGGTTCGTGAAGCGGTCGCTGCGTTTGCGGATGGAAAAGTCAAACTGGTTTCCAAACCCAATGCCGACGGGCATTGGTAACTCCCACCACTGAGACAATGCTCGGAAGGCGCCGGTCGCTTGGGTCTGAAAGCGGCCGGCGCCACCGGAAAAGCAGGCGACTGCCGCTATATCGATAGCCGACGAAACAGGGCCGTCCTGTTTCCGGATCGGCCGCCGCACCTGCCTTTCATCCGGGGCAATGATTTCCCACCCGTGCGCAACTTTCTTCCTGTCCTGACCGCTTGAACCCATACGGTTTCCTGCGCTGAGAGACAACTGTTTGACGGCAGCGCGTCTTTGCAGTATTTTGTCCCATATCGACCGAAAACAGACCCGTAACCACCGTTTGCTCGAACACACAGTCGTTTCATCGGATGATTTTTCCCGCGGCCGGCATGCAACTGCCGGTAAGGATAGATTCAGGGCATGATTCATCGAGCAATAACCGGCCGCTCCCAGAGCGGTCCGGCCTAAACGAGAGGTCTCCCCATGCGCGACTTTAGAAAACCCACACGTGTGACCCGAAGTCAGCCGGTGATCGAGGGTGCCGGCGTTCACCTCAAGCGGGCCTTCGGCCACAGCGAGGCGCCCGGGTTCGATCCGTTTCTGCTGCTGGACGATTTTCGTTCTTCGCGTCCCGATCACTACCTCAAGGGTTTTCCCTGGCACCCGCACCGGGGCATGGAGACCATTACCTATATGTTCGACGGTTCCGTGGTACACGGTGACAGCATGGGTAACTCGGGAACCATCGGGCCCGGGGACGTGCAGTGGATGACTGCCGGCAGCGGCATCGTTCATCAGGAAATGCCCCACGGGGACGCCACGGGAAAAATGGGGGGATTCCAACTGTGGGCCAACCTGCCGGCCACGCACAAGATGATGGCACCGCGCTATCAGGAGATTCCGTCCCGTCAGATTCCCGAGGTCCTCTTGGATGGCGGGATTCGCGTCAGGGTGGTGTGCGGCCGGATGGGCGATGTGAAGGGGCCGGTCACCGATATCGTCATCGATCCCCAGTACCTGGATGTGTCCATGCCGGCGCACACCCGTTTCAGCCATTCCGTCACACCGGGATACACGGTCTTGGCCTATGTCGTGGCGGGGCGAGGCGGTTTTGCCGAGACCCTTGATTCCCCGGCCCTGGAAAACGGCACCCTGGTGGCCTTTGATGACGGCGACCGTGTCGCTGCAGCCACCGCCGACGATATTTTCCGGTTTCTGCTGATCTGCGGCAAGCCCATCGGCGAGCCGGTGGCCTGGCAGGGGCCCATTGTCATGAACACCCGGGCGGAACTGGACCTGGCGTTTCGGGAATATCAGGACGGGTCGTTCATCAAACCCGGCGCCGGGAGTCCATGATGATCGACGCATCCGAACGAAGCAACGATGTCCGGGTGGAAAGCTGGTGCGAGCTGTGCGAACGCCTCTACGACAATTCCTGGCAGGACTCGCTCCTGCGGTACCGCTCCAACTATGCCTTTCGGGGACTTTCTGACACGGCCTATGACCTGAAGACCAGTTTCACGCGGCGATGCGGCGCTCACTCGCACTTAGAGTACCACCTGCTGCGTAATTTCAGCAAGTATGCCGAAATGCCCTGGACCGGAGAAAACGCCTCGGACTGGCGCTGGCTGACCGTGGCCCAGCACCATGGGCTGCCCACCCGGCTGCTGGACTGGACCTATTCCCCGTTTGTGGCGGCCCATTTCGCCACGGCGGACACGGACCACTTCGACTGCGACAGCGCCATCTGGTTTGCCGACTACGTCAAGATCAACAAGATGCTGCCTCGTCCGCTTTCAGACGAATTGATCACCGTCGGGGCCAATGCCTTCACCCTGGAGATGCTCGAACATGCGTTGGGGGACATCAAGGGCTTCGACGCCCTGGGCGAGGAGTTGGTGCTGTTTTTCGAGCCGCCGTCCATTGACGCCCGCATCGTCAACCAGTTCGCCTTTTTTTCGGTGATGTCCAGCCCCACCGCGCAGCTGGATCTGTGGCTGGAGAAGCATCCGGATATCTGCGGACGGATCATCATCCCCAGGGCGCTCAAGTGGGAGGTACGAGACAAGCTGGACCAGGCCAACATCACCGAGCGCACCTTGTTTCCGGGACTGGACGGCCTGGCCTTGTGGCTCAAACGGCAGTACACCCCCCGGACTTGAACGCAACGATACATAGCCAAAGGAGAGATGCACCATGACATCTGAAACATTCAACGCATTGGTCGTGAAAGCCGGTGAAGACAAAACTTTTCTGCGGCAAATTCAAAAGAGAACCGTCGACGACCTTCCCGACGGGGATGTGCTCATCCGTGTGAACTACTCCTCCTTGAATTACAAAGACGCCCTGTCGGCCATTGGCAACAAAGGCGTCACCCGCAGCTACCCCCACACGCCCGGTATCGACGCTGCGGGGACGGTTGCCGACAGCCGGGTGGATGGGTTCAAAAAGGGTGACCCGGTATTGGTGACCGGCTACGACCTGGGCATGAACACCTCGGGCGGATTCGGTCAGTACGTGCGGGTACCGGCCGGGTGGGTCGTACCGCTGCCCAAAGGCCTCACCCTGAAAGAGAGCATGATCTTCGGCACAGCCGGTTTCACCGCCGGCATGGGCATTCTTTTTCTCACTGAACGGGTCAAGCCCGAGGATGGTCCGGTGCTGGTTACCGGCGCCACCGGGGGGGTGGGCAGTGTTTCCGTGGCCGTGCTGGCCAAGCTGGGATATGCGGTGGCGGCCGTCACCGGCAAAACGACCGAGGCGGCATTTCTCAATGGTCTCGGTGCTTCTCAGATCGTTGATCGGGCCGACGCCGCAGACACCAGCGGTCGGCCGCTGCTCAAGGCCCAGTGGGCCGGGGTGTTGGACACCGTCGGCGGGGAGATCCTGGCCACGGCCATCAAATCCACGCATCCCTGGGGCACCGTTACCTGCTGCGGCAACGTGGCCTCGCCCGACCTGCCGCTGACTGTCTTTCCCTTCATCCTGCGCGGCATCCGGCTGATCGGCATCGACTCGCAGAACTGTCCCATGGATGTCCGGCGCAACGTGTGGGAACACCTGGCCGGTGACTGGAAGGTCGATGGCCTCCAGGACCTGTGCAAGGAGATCGGCCTGACGGGCCTGAACGAAAACATCGACCTGATCCTGAAAGGGTTGCAGAAGGGCCGGGTGGTGGTCAACCTGGGCGAATGAAAGGCCTTTGCTGACGTTCTCCATCCAATCAGACACCATGGTCGGCGATAGGCGGACGGCGTCGGTCAGGACCTTTTTTTAACCGTATCACCCACGATATCCGTTTGACAATCCACTGATATCGTTATTTAATGAAGCAGATTATCATTTCATCCGGCAGCCGGCATCCCTTGCCATCGGTCGCTTGTTGCACCGTTTGCCGTTCAATTGCCGGAACATCGTTATCTACCGATACCCAACGACCGATTGCAGGTGTCTTCACCCTACAGGAAAAAGGAGGCTCCCATGAGTGTCAAAGTTCTGATCACCCGCACGGTTCCCGGCGACAAGGGCAGGCAAATGCTTCAGCTGTTCAGGGAGATGCGTTCGCTGGCCACGGCCCAGCCCGGCTACATCTCCGGCGAAACCATGAAAAGCAACGACCGGCCCGATGTATTCCTGGTCATCAGTACCTGGGAATCTGCATCGGACTGGGAAAAATGGCTGTTGAGCAAGGAGAGACAGGCGATCCAGAGCAAGGTGGACGCACTGCTCGGCGGCAAGACCCACTATGAGATGTTTCACTATGGCTTACGGGGGTGATTGTCGGCGGCGATGATCAGGTCGGCCACGTTGCTGGCGAAGGTCGACTCTGAGAAATAACCTTCACGCCGGTAACGTCGAAGCGGAGCACAGTGATGCCGTTGCGCGTCAAGGCCTGGCTGACGGCCGCCACGGCCTTGGTGTGTTTGCTGCACGTAAAGCAGGGATCAAAGCGTGCATGGGCATCCGGGACCGCCCCCGGCGGCAGATCCCGTCGTCCGGAAAGCATCTCGCCGCTGGCATTCTGAAAACTGAGCGTCTTGTTGGTGGTCCTTTTGATTCCGCCAATATTGAACGTTGGCGTATGGCTGCTTCAAGATCATGCGGTTTGGGGAGTTGAATCTATTAATTGTGATTTATTTGTCATTTGGTTTTTTGGTTATTGTATTTTTCTTGTTTCATGTCTTTCGTTGCCTGCATAAAAATCCATGATTTCATAAGATACTATTCGCTCTGAATCCATCGGGTTACCTCATTCACCGGCGTCATTTCAAAAAATTCCATACGGATGCCGCTGAACAGACTGAAAATCCCCACCCAGGTATCCTTCCAGACCCGGTCGCACACGACGGCCACCTTGTCGATGGCGTGGTCGTAGATCCGCAGGAATCTCAGGTCATCGTAAAAATCCTCGGCACTGTTGAATGAGGGATAGTGCCGCATCACCAGCACCAGACGAACCCGGCCCAGTTCGGCCACGGCCTGGTCCATATCCCGGCAGATTGCCTTGTAGCGTGCCGCGCGAATCTCCGAACGGACGTCGAGGGTCAGTACGTTCCCCGCACCGGTAAAGGTTGAAAGCTGCATGGCGTGCCTCCTTTGTCTCGTTGATGCCCCAATATAATCATTTCCAGCGACGTTGTACGATCCATACCCGTTTTCTGTCTGATAAAGGGCGGCTGCCGGTGACGGGACACACGACGCTTGCGAATCCTGAAAAAACGGTTACAATAATCATTTTACCGTAAATGGGCATTCAGAAGCGAGTCAACCTCCAGCAAAGGAATCCATTTGATGTCGGATCGCAGCAGAAAAGGTTTTTCGAAACCCGTGGAACTGCATTTTACACGCACCAACGGCCCGGTGGACGCCGCCATCGACGGGTTGATGGCGCTCGTGGGAGACGTCGCCCACCCGGATATTGTGCGCGAAATCATCCTGGCCGGCTTGAAGGCCGGGCAGGAGAACGGCGGCCGCGCCGATCTGAAGCTGATGAACTCATCCATGAAGGAGATGCGCTTTACCGCCAAAGTTTTCGGTCCCTATCGCAAGGTTCGCAAGGTGACGGTGTTCGGCTCGGCCAGGACCCGGTCCGATGCACCTTTGTATCACATGGCAAGGGATCTGGGGAAAAATCTGGCCGCGGCGGGATTCATGGTGATCACCGGCGGTGGGCCTGGGATCATGCAGGCCGCCAATGAAGGGGCCGGTCCGGAGCACTCCTTCGGCGTCAATATCCGGCTGCCCTTCGAACAGAAACCGAACCCCGTGCTGGTGGGCAATCCCCGCCACATCACTTACAAATACTTTTTCAACCGCAAAGTGGCCTTCCTTAAAGAAGCCGACGCGGTGGTTCTGTTCCCCGGCGGGTTCGGTACCTTGGACGAGGCCATGGAATCCATTACCCTGCTGCAGACCGGTAAACTCTATCCGCTGCCCCTGTTTTGCATTGACGAGCCATCCGGGACCTATTGGGATCACCTGTTCAATTTCCTCGACGACGAACTTTCCGGCCACGGGTACATTTCACATGACGACTTTGGCCTGATTGAACGGGTGACCCGCCCTGCGGATGCCGTGGCCCGGATCCGCCATTTCTACTCGCGGTATCACAGCCTGCGCTACGTGGAAAACCAGTTGGTCATCCGCATGTCCACGCCGTTGGATCCAAAACACGTGGCCACGCTCAAAAAAGGGTTCGCTGACATTTTAATTCCTGGGGGAGAGATGCACCTGTCCGGCCCCTTGGCCGATGAAATCAACGAGTCGGAACTGGCCCACCTTCCCCGGCTGGTGGTGGATTTCAACAAGCGGGACTTCGGGCGTCTGCGGCAGTTGGTGGACGCCATCAACGATCTATAGGCGCCCGCCAGGATGTCCGAGGATTGCTATTCCATGTTTTCACGGGCCGATGTATAGTGATTGTCGAGACCTCGACCGATAAAAACCATAGCGTGAGGAGCAATTCAGGCATGTTCGAAAACACCGTGTGGAAAAAAATGCGCATCGTCCTTGCGGCTGGCTTGATTCTGGCCGGATGCGCGTCAGTCAAAGTGGATCGAATGGACGTCGACGAAGCTGTGGATCTGAGCGGCCGCTGGAACGACACGGATTCCCGACTGGTGTCCGAAGAGATGATCAGCGACGCCCTTTCCCGGCCATGGATCGACCGCTACCGTGCTGGCAAGCGCAACAACCCGGTGGTCATCGTGGGGTCGGTGCGCAACCGCAGTGACGAACACATCAACACCCAGACGTTCGTCAAGGATCTGGAACGTGCCCTGATCAATTCCGGCGAAGTGGAATTCGTCGCCAGCAGCGGCCAGCGCGGAGAGGTCCGGGAGGAGAGAAAGGATCAGGCGGCCAACGCCTCAGAAGCCACTGCCAAAGCGGAGGGCGAAGAGCTCGGTGCCGATTTTATGCTTCAGGGATCCATCAATACCATCTCCGACCGGGTCGAAGGCAAGGAGGTCAAGTACTACCAGGTCAACCTGGAATTGATCGACATCCAGAGCCAGCGCAAGGCGTGGATCGGGGAGAAGAAAATCAAGAAGCTGGTCAAACGCAGCCGCTTCGGTTTTTGATTCGGACATCCTTTTTACAGGCTTGCATGCCCTATCTGCTGCCCATCATCATGAGCTGTCTGATCGCCTCCGGCTGTGCGGGCGGTAATGTTTTTTCCCGGTTGGACCAGGATCTGGCCAGTGGCGACTGCCCGGCCGCCATCGCCTTCATCGACGAGAGCGCCGGCACTTACGGCAGCAACCAGCGGCTGATCTACCTGCTGGATGCGGCCATGGTATATATGCAGTGCGGCAACCTCGATGCGGCCCAATCGAACTTTCGCAGCGCCGAGGATCTTGCCGAGCGCTTGTGGACCGAAAGCATATCCCGCAATGCGCTTTCCCTGGTGACCAACGACAGCGTCCTGGCCTACGCCGGCGAGGATTTCGAACGGGTGATGATTCACCTGATGTCCGCCATCGGCTACCTGCAGGCCGGCCAACCTGAAGACGCCCTGGTGGAAGCCCGGCGGTTGGATACGCTGCTGGCGGTTTTTAACGATAAATATGAGCAGAAGAATGTTTACCAGGAGGATGCGTTTGCCCGTTACCTGAGCGGCATCCTGCACGAGGCGGACGGCGCCTGGGACGACGCCTTCATCGCCTACCGCCGGGCTGTTGAGGTTTACCGCGAGGACTACCGGGAATACGGCACGGACCTGCCGGAGATTCTGATGGCGGACCTGGTGCGGGCAGCATGGACCGTCGGGCGAATGGCAGAGATCGAGAGCCTGGTTTCCGCCGAGCGCATCGTTCAGCCGCCCCGCTTCGACGAAACACCGGAACCGGGCAGCGTGGTGTTGATTACATTTGCCGGATATGCGCCCCAGAAGGTTCAGGACATGGTGGTGATCCCGACCCGCCACGGCCCTGTCGGCGTGGCCTTTCCGCGAATGGTGGTCACGCCGCCCCGCTGCAGCAAGGGTCGCCTGAATCTTTATGGCACTGACCACTTTTTTGAGTCGGATTTGGTACTGGTGGAAGACATCAACCGTATCGCCGTCAAGAATCTCGAGGATCGCAGGGGACGCATCCTGGCCAAGGCGATCGCCAGAGCCGTGGCCAAACAGGTGGCCATACACAACATTGCCCGATCCAGCGACAGCCGCAACGATCAACGGACCATCGAGGCGATCCTGAACCTGGCCAATATGCTTGTGGTGGAACGGGCGGACACCCGCAGTTGGCGGACACTGCCCGGCCGGATTTATATGACCCGCTTGCATGTCCCCGCCGGTGCGTATACGGTTGAGCTTCAGGCCTGCGGCGGAACCTGGGCCGATTTCGAGCCCCTGTCGGTGGAGCCGGGAGCCACCCGGTTCCTGTTCCGGGACTTTCGCTACCCGGTTTCGGCAGGCATTGAGACCACAAATTGAGCGGCGCAGCCATGACCGCCGCCGCCCACGGAGAAAACAATGAAACCTCTGCATTGGATGGCCTTTACCCTGGTTGTGCTGATGGCCGCTGCCTGTGCGGGATCGAAACCCGCCGGGGAAATACCGGCGGCCGACCTGTTGTTTCCCGAGGACCGGTTCCTGACTGCCGAGGCTGTCGGGACCACCGAAGGGGAGGCCAAACGGGCGGCCATGGCCGAATTGGCCGCTATCTTCGAGTCCCGGGTCTATGCCCGGACTGTCCAGCAGGCCACCTCGTGGATGGGGGAGGGCCTGCCCGAGCAGTTTGACAGGCAGGTCGAACAGACCGTTCGCATTCATACGGACGTCCAGTTGGAAGGCGCCCGCATCGGCCGGGTCGAACCGGATGGCGCCGCTGGCGGATTCCGGGCCCTAGCTGTGCTGGACCGCCGGCAGGCAATCAGTCGGTGGCAGCGGGAACTGGCGGAGACCCAGATGGCCATTGAGGGTCAGGTGGATGCCCTCGTCGGGGTCAAGGGACGGCTTTCACGGCTGGCTGCCCTAAACCGCATCACCGCCCTGATGGTTCGCCAGGCGGCCATCGAGAGCCGGCTCTCCGTTCTGGGGCGCCCGGCGACGCCCGTCCTCGATGATCGATCCGATATTATCGTCCAGCGCGAACAAATGGCCCGTGAGGTTTCCTTGTATATCCAATTGGACGGCAATCCGGCGCCACCCTTCACGCGGCGGCTCAATGCCCTGTTGTCCGGCGATGGGTATGCGCTCACCCCTTACCGGGATGAGGCTGCCGGCTTGATCACCGGTAGCATTCGAATAGAACCCCTGGACCTGGGCAATCCAGATGTACGATTCATCAGAGCCATGGCCGACGTACAATTGGTGGACATGGACACCGACGTGCAGATAGCCGCCTTCGATGAAAGCGTGAGAAAAGGCCATGTGAATGAAGGCGAAGCGGCCCGCCGGGCCGTGGAGGGCGTGGCGGCGCAGGTCGCCCGCAAGCTTGCGCGTGCCCTAAGCACCTTGGGTGCGGCGACCGAATGACCACCGGCTCGACAGCGGCGACAATCGAAATCAAACCTATTTTGCAGGAGGCATCATGAAGCGAAAACCGATCGTTTTGACCATGATATCCCTGGCCCTGATGCTGGTTCTGGCCGGCTGCGGCAAGACGGTGAAGAAAATCGACAACGAACGGTTCGAAAAGGAGTACGAGTATGCCCCGGATTGGGTGTTGGCTGAATACAACGGGGAAAAATTTTCGGCCGTGGGATCGGCCCACATCGGCAAGGGCGGCATCCAGTTTGCCCGCACCGAGGCACTGGCCAACGCCCGCAGTGAACTGGCCCGGCAGGTGTCGGTCAAGGTCCGCGGCCTGGTGAACACCTTCGCCCAGCAGACGGGCATCGGCGACGACCAGACCATGGATGCCTTTTCCAAGCAGGTGTCCAAACTGGTCACCGACGAAACGCTGTCCGGTTCCCGGGAAAAGGACACCTGGATTTCTCCCAGCGAAGATATCTACGTGCTGGCGGTCTTAGAAACCGTGGAGGTCAAGGAGAGCATCAGGCGGCAGGTGATCTCCGGTTATCAGCAGGACAGCGCCAAGTGGCAGGAGTTCAAAGCCAAAAACGGCAACGCCGAACTGGACGCGGAGATCGAGAAGGCCTTCGGTGAGGGACACTAGGAATGTCCAATGTCAACTGTTAAACCCATCCTGGTTACCGGCGGCACCGGCTATGTGGGCGGACGGCTTATCCCGCGCCTGCTGGCCGGTGGCCACCGGGTGCGCGCCATGGCCCGCTCCCCCGAGCGGCTTCGCTGCCGACCCTGGGGCGGCCATGAAAATATTGAAATCGCGGCCGGGGACGCCCTGGACCGGGATGCATTCGTCCGGGCGGCCGATGGCTGCGGGGCGGCCTATTACCTGATTCATTCCATGAATGCCCACAAGGGACGGTTTGCCGATGCGGATCGAACGGCGGCTGAAAACATGGTTGCTGCGGCCCAACAAAACCAGTTGTCCCGCATCATCTATCTGGGCGGCCTGGGCGAGCCGGACCACGAGGCCCTGAGCCACCACCTCCAATCGCGCCATGAAGTGGCGCGAATCCTTCAATTGGGCCCGGCAGCGGTCACCAACCTGCGGGCGGCCATGATCCTGGGATCGGGCAGCGCCTCCTTCGAAATGCTGCGCTATTTGACGGATCGCCTGCCGGTGATGATCACCCCCCGGTGGGTCCAGACCCCCTGCCAGCCCATCGCTATCGGCAATGTGCTGGATTACCTGGAAGGCTGCCTGACGGTTCCCGAAACCATCGGCGGGACCTTCGACATCGGTGGGCCGGATGTGCTGAGCTACCGGGACATCATTCAGATGTATGCCAGGGAGGCGGGCCTGCGGCGGCGATTCATCATTCCCGTGCCGGTGCTGACGCCCTGGCTGAGCGCCCGGTGGGTTCACCTGGTGACCCCGGTGCCGGCCGCCATCGCCCAGCCCCTGGCTGAAGGATTGAGCATCCCGGTCGTCTGCCGGGACCATCGCATCCGGGACCTGGTGCCGGTCCATCTCATGGATACCCGGCAGACCATCCGAAAGGCCCTGGACCGTATCCGTCAGGAACAGGTGGACACCTGTTGGTTTGACGGCGGGGGCAGCCTGCCCCCCGAGTGGACCACCTGCGGGGATGCCGATTATGCCGGCGGAACGGTGCTGGGCGGTGCCCACCGTATCGTCCTGGGGGGCGACGAAAATACGGTTTGGTCGACGGTAAAGGCCGTCGGCGGCGAGAACGGCTGGTACTTCGCCCACGGCTTGTGGTGGCTGCGGGGAATCATGGACCGCCTGGTGGGTGGTCCCGGCCTGCGGCGGGGACGCCGTCATCCCACAGACCTGCGCGTGGGCGACGGACTGGATTTCTGGCGGGTCATCGCCGTGGAACCGCCCCATCGCCTTCTGCTTCTTGCGGAAATGAAGACGCCGGGAGACGCGCTGCTGGAATTTGTGATCACTCCGCAAGGCCTGGGCAAGGTTGAACTGAAGATGGTTTCGCGCTTTTTGCCGCGCGGCCTGGCCGGTCTTCTCTACTGGTACACCCTGCTGCCCACGCATCGGTGGCTGTTTGAAGGCATGCTGCGCGCCGTTGCCGGGAAAACGGGTCTTTCTGTAATCAATGGCCCTGAAAAAGCCCCTTTTCCATCACCCCTGGAATGCCGCCTGTAAATTTACACCGCCTTTGGCGGCGTGGGTAAAATGTTGAGCCACCGGCATTGGCTCAGGCGCCGCTGGATTCGAAACCCAAGTTTGGTATGCATGCGGATGGATGCATGCCAGTTGCTGTACATGCCCGCCATCATGTGGCTGCCGCCCTGATCGCGAACAGCCGCCATCAAAGACCCCAGCAGGATCGAACCGATGCCGCGTCCCGCAAACTGCGGATGGACGAAAATATAAACCAGATAGGACCATCCGGGAGGCAGCTTCAGGGTATACCAGAGTGCGAGCCTGAAATCGGAGAAGGTTACCCAGGCAAAGGCACAGATGCGCGCGTCGTGCTCCAAAACGAGGCAGCGATCCCCCCTGCGCAGCGAGGCTTCCATGAAATCGGTCTCCTTGACAAACCCCTGCAGGGCGTTAATCGCCATCAGATCATCCTTGCCGGCCCATCGCATGTGGAGTTCCGCCGGCAGGCTGCCGGTCTGAATCGGTGCCTGCAGATCCCTGACCAGCTCAAGCCACTCCTCGCAGGTTTGCATCTTTTTGGCGATCTGCATGATGGATTCCCTGAACGGCATGCCCTTGTCTGGCTCCTCTATTTCCGGTCAACTTTTAAAAAACGACATCCATCGGGCCATGTTTCCTCTGAGCCGATCCATGATGGGAAGCCGGTCCGCCGACGGTTCCCCGGCCACGGGCAGGGCCAGGCTTCTCCAGTATCTTTGATGCATGCGTTTGACCCGCCAAAGGACATAAGCGATTTTTTTGGGGTTGGCCGAGGCCATCATGGACTGAGTGTCGGTCGTCCGCCGGCCGGCCATCTCCTTGAGGACCTCACGCACCGAATCCCTGAGCGCTTCCAGGTTGTATCCACCTTCCAGCGTCATCACCAGTTTTCCTTCACAGCATTGTTCGGCGATGTCCAGAAGGACGCGTGTCATGCCGGCAAAGCCTGCCGGGGTCACTTTCATACCCCCGAGGGGGTCGTTGAAATGGATGTCGAACCCGGCGCTCACCAAGACCACGTCCGGTCTGAATTCCATGGCGATGGGCCTTAACAGGCGTTCAAAAATCACCAGATAGTCGCCGTCGCCGAGGCCGGGCAGAAGCGGGACATTCACGGTATAGCCTTTCCCCTTGTCTTTGCCGATCTCACGCAGGCGGCCGCTGTGGGGATACGAAAACGCCTGGTGGGTGGAGAAAAAGAGCACCGACGGGTCCGCTTCGAAGCAGTGCTGGGTGCCGTTGCCGTGATGCAGGTCCCAATCCACCACCAGGATGCGCGCCAATCCCAGTTTGCTTTGGGCGAAACGGGCGGCGATGGCCACATTGTTGTAGAGGCAAAATCCCCTTGCCGCGGACCGTTCGGCATGGTGACCCGGAGGGCGGACCAGGGCGAAGGCATTGTCCACCCGCCCGGCATGGACTTCTTCGATCGCCCGGCACAGACCCCCCGCTGCCAGCTGGGCCACTTCGTTGGATAGCGCGGAGGTGCGGGTGTCTTCGTCCAGGTAGACGGCGCCGCGCCCTGACGTGGCTTCCAGGCGACTGATGTAGTCCGGCGAATGGACGCGCTGAAGCTCGTCTTTTTGAGCCATTCGCGGTAAGATGTCTACCAAACAACCGCTCAGCTCCGGTTCCTGGAGGAGGGCGTAAAGCACATACAGCCGTTCAGGGCATTCCGGCTCCCCCGGCCCCATGCAATGCCCGGCGTAGCGCGGATCTTTGAGGATGCCGGTTCGTTTTCTCGCCGGCCGCCCATTTAGTTTTTCGCCTTCTGCAATCGCATTACCGTCGATCATGGCGCCAGGGTCTCAATTGGGATAAATGTGTATCGTGAAGGTGGTCACATCGCGCTTCAAAAAGGAAACGCCGGTATAAACGCCTTTGTTTCAGGAGACAAGATTAAAATAGGGTTGAGCGGGTAAGCCTGTCAATGGTGGATGCCCCGGGCACGGTAACAGCCGATAGCCGCACCGATGCCGGTCGAGGAAAATAGGCTCGACGGCCATGATTTGACACGGGTCTCCGCCGTGTATTATTTTTCAGATTATATTCCCGCCGACACGTAACCAATTAATATTCTGGCGTCCCAAAAAGGAGTGTGTGATAATCAACTATCACCAGCCCGGGATGAATTCTGATGGCGCATCAGGAAAACGGACAATTAGAAAGGAAGTTATCATGGATCATCAATATCTCGAACTTTTCAAACGGTTGATCCGTCAAAAAACCACCCATGAGCCTCAACACATGTCGGAACATGACCGCTGCCGCGATCTGCTGAAGGCGGAAGCGGAAAAGCGTGGTCTGAAGACGAGAATAATCCCTTCCGATCCCTATCCCTCTCTGCTTGCCGGACTTGATGTTGACGCCCTGACCCCCGCCCTGATGCTGTCGTGTCATTTGGATGTGGTTCAGGCCCAGGATGAACAGTTCGAACCGCAAATAAAAGAAGGCAGAATGATGGGGCGGGGCACCAGCGATATGAAATTTGCCGTTCCGGTTTTCTTTGATATCTGGGACCGCCTCAAGTCCGGCCAGGAGAAAATTCTCCTGGCGTTTACCTTTGATGAGGAAATCGGAGGAAACAAGGGGATTGGCTATTTGCTGAATGATGTCGGGCTCAGGCCATCCGTGTGTTTTCTGCCGGATGGCGGCGATAATTTTCAGATTGAAGCGGAGGAAAAAGGCGTCTTTCACTTTAAGGTAAAAACCTCCGGTAGGTCAGCCCATGGGTCTCGGCCGTGGCTGGGCGAGAACGCCATTGACAAGATGATCGCGATCTATTCTGATTTGCGCAGCGCATTCCCTTTTGTCAACTCCCCTGAACAATGGACCCACACCTTGAATTTTGGAAAAATAGTGGCCGGCGATGCGGCCAATAAGGTGCCTGATGCCTGCGAAGCCAGCTTTGATTTGCGCTTTATCGAAGGCCAGACGGCGGAAGAGATAAAGGATCGGGTGCGAAAAATGGTAGGCCAGCGGGGGGCATTCGAGCCGCAGGTGGTGGGAGACAATTTTTTCCTGGATATGGGGCTCTGGTGCAGTCGCATGTTTCAAAGGGCCGCCGAGCGCCACCTTTCCCACCCCATGCCGATTTACCGCAGCGAAGGTGCTTCCGACGCCCGTTTCTTTACCCCACACAAAATACCGGTGATCATTTCAAAGCCGGTCTGCGCAGGGCATCACTCTGACCATGAATGGATTGATTTGGAAAGTATCTCCACTTACACCGACATCCTTTTGGATTTTGTCGAACAGGTGGTTGACAGGCAGCAATGACCCCAAAGCAACAATCATAACGGAGGAAACCTATGCGCAACATGACCCATTTGCCCAGTATCGAGCAGGCCCTTGAAACGTTGCAGGAGGTCGAAAACAAATATGATGAAGGGACGCGTGTTGCGCAGACCCGGCGGTCGTTGGAAAAAAATGAACAGGTCGCAAAAAACGAAGCGGTGATTGAGGGCTACTACCACAGCCTTGCCGACAAAGGACTCTTTGTACCCATTTACGGGGCGGGGGATCTTCCCTGGGCCCTTCCCCTCCATATGCCGCCATACCTTATCGAGATCCTCTGGGCGACCTCCCGCGTGCTCTACGCCCTGGCCCGTAAGCACCTCGCCGCCGAAGGTCCAGACTACCTGGTCAAACGGATGCCGGATGGATGGATCACCGAGGAAATGGCCGATATCCTGCACCGGTATTACCTGACCGTAGAACCGGACCTGGCCTTTGATGTGCTGGTATACGGCGCCAACTCCGAGCGAGGCATGGACTTTGACGAATTTAAAGCCTCCGGTGACCATCTCTATGCCAAAATACTCGAGGCCCAAAGCGTGGATACCTACTATGGATGGCTCAGGGAATGCATTCGATCGGCGCGAAACACCGGGGCATATGACGATTCCGTGTTCACCCGGGTCAAAAAGGATCATCGACCGCTTTCCGATGCAGCGTTGGACGAACAGGTCCTGGCCACGTATATTCACGGATCGGAGCGTCATCGCAACCGGATTCTTTTCCTGGAGATCGACCCCCGCAACCAGCCCAGTTTTCAGAATCTGGCCCTGTTGGCAAAATTCATGAGCCAGGGCGATCCCTCCCAGGAGCCGCTGATTCTCGATCCCCAGCATGTGTTTTTCCAGGGCGACCAGCTATTTTACCGTTGGGAGGGGCAAACAGGAACAACGAAAAAGGTCATTTCCAGACTGGTGGACGCGGATTTCAAAGCCTACCTGAAAAAGATGACAACCGAAGGAAAACCGGAAGTCATCGAATGCCTGCGGCGCGTATATTCAACGCCGGCCCTTTGGCCGGATCTGTCGAAGCATATTGCCGGTTTTTACCTGATCGACAAAAGCTCCATTACCAGCCTGTGTATGTTGGAAGCGGTCGGTGTCGCACCCCAAACCCAGCGCATCACCCCCGGTCTGCTGGAATCGTTCCGCAAGGATCCGGACCAGTTGAAGCAGTTGGCCGTCAAACCGCTGCACGGGATGAGTTCCAAAGGGGTGTTCGTCAGCCCGGATCTGGCGGTGGTTGAAAAGTATTGCTCCGAAGAACCCATGCTGGCCCAGGAACTGTTCTGGGCCACGCCGGTGATGCCCAATATCAATGCGGAGTTGACGGATCCCGACGCATTGGCTGGATTTTGTTCCGAAACCCGGTTGGTGTTCCATGCGGGTTCGCCGGCCGTCGCCGATTCGCCCCATGCCGCCCGCTGCATCCTGGCGCTGAGCCGCACCCACTACACGAGCAAAGATCCGGCCCGGAAAATTAAAAACGACGCTGCCGGGCGAGGCTGGTTCTCTAACATGGGAGCCATTTTGGCGGTCAAAACCGAACTGGGAATGACCGACAAGCGCGCGGCCGGACTGGGAATGGCCCCGATTTGCTGGCTTGATTGAACAGTGAGCGGACTCCTTACATGGATCGGCGAATACCGAAAAGCAACGCCATCTTCCAATTGGCTTGAACTGGCATGAATCTGAAAACCGTTGACGATATCCAGACCTGTTGTGAAACGACCCATCGTATCGCATCAATTGAGACGACAATTGAACCGGATCTGAGCCCAGAGAAAAACGACGAATTGATCGGCACGCTCCATCATTTTCCAAATATGCCGTCTACGTTCATCCAGCCCCGCCATGTTGACGTCTGGCTGCCACCGAATTATGACCAAGACGATGCCGGCGGGTACCATGTCCTGTATATGCATGATGGCCAGAATCTGTTTGAGCCGCAGAAATCCTTCATCGGTGTCGATTGGGGCATGGATCAGACCATGGCGCTCCTTGGCCAGAAGAAGGAAATTAGACCGACCATCGTGGTCGGTATCTGGAACACGCCGCAACGATTGCGTGAATACCTGCCGCAACGACCCTTTTGCGAACACCGGTCCCAACGGTCGAGGCGCCGGGTGATAAAGCGTTACGGGGGAGTGCCGATTTCTGACCGATATCTGCGCTTTCTGGTCTACGAACTCAAACCTTTTGTTGATCGCCGCTATTGCACCCGACCGGAGCGGGCGTTTACCCATTTGATGGGGTCAAGCATGGGCGGACTGATTTCCCTGTATGCGATCTGTGAATATCCGCATATATTCGGCGGGGCCGGCTGCCTTTCAACCCATTGGCCCATTGCCCACCGGTCTTTCGGCAAATACCTGAAGGCACGCCTTCCCGAACCGAGAGCGCATAAAATATACCTGGACTACGGTGACGAAGCCAACAGTGTAAGCTACCTTGTTCGCCAACAGAATGTGGAACATATCATCAAGGCAAGCGGCTACACGTTCGGATCAAACTGGCTCGCCAACTGGTACGCCGGCGATCCACACGCCGAAACGGCCTGGCGCGCCCGGGTCCACGTGCCCTTGCGGTTCCTGCTGAGAGATGACGCCGAATGATCGAAAACCACCAACTACACCAAAGGAGTTAGCCGTGTACCTCCAACCGACGGCCTTGATTTACAGTTCCCACAACCGCTGTGATTACCTGCACCGGAATTGGATTGTCCAGCGCGCGTTGGCGCATCCCCACAACAAAAGCATCTTGTACTTGCCGTTTGGCATGGAAAGCCGCGATTCTCAGGAGTTTTCATGGGGCACCTTCAAATGGTATTTCGACCAGTTCACCCCTTTTGGCCTCAATGCCATGGTCTTTTTCTGGAGCGACGGCCTGTCGCGGCATGACGCCGAGCTTTTTTTCAATATGGTCGACGGCGCCGAAGTCGTCATTTTGGGCGGCGGCGAAGTGAATCTGGGATTCGAACGCTACGATGCCATGGGCGGTTATTTTTTCGACGATTTTGATCGGTTCAGGAACGCTCTTCACCAGCGCCAGAGCGCAGGCAAGTTGACGGTGGGGTTCTCGGCCGGGGCCGCTCAACTCGGAGATGTGTGTGCGCATGACGACTACCATCGCTGTTACGCCTTGATCCACAATGTCACCAGCACGTTACATTATGAATGGGGCCGGGAGCCGGAACTGCGCCATTTGGCGCAACGGTTTCAGGGGCATCTGGCCTTCGGCTTGCCCAACGATACCGGTATCGCCGCCAACCAAGGTTTCCTCGCCTCGGGCAACAAGTGGCAGGTATTGCAGTTTATCATCGACAATTCCTGGGATTTTCCGGAAGACCAGGTTCACATCAAGACGCGCCAGGGAATGGGCATCGAGCACATGTATCACGACGGCCGGCAATGGACCTTTAACGGCGGAGACGTGCTCGTCAGGATCTTTTCACCGGACTACAGCTATCAGGGCACCTGGATCAAAACACCCGATCATCCGACGGTGATTGACTATTGGCGCCAATCTCCTTCCAGGTATGCCGATATCGACCACATTCTGGCCGAGCATTAGTAACGATCGACTCAATACGCAGGGGTTTAACATGACAAAAAAAATCGGAATTCTGAGAGGCCGGGAAGATAATTTTCCCAATGCACTGGTGGAAGCCATCAATCACAAAGCCAAGGGGGACGTGGTGGCCGAATTGGCAACCATCGGCGCCGGACGTCTTGGCGAACCGTCGGATTACGATTTGATTTACGACCGCATCTCCCATGATTATCCCTATTATCGGTACCTGCTCAAAGCCGCCGTGGCGCGCGGCACCTATGTCGTCCCCAACCCCTTGTTGTGGAGTGCGGACGATAAATACCTGGGGTTCACAGTGGCTGCCAACATGGGATTGACGATTCCCAAAACCTGCCTTCTGCCCATTGCCGGATCGACGCGGTTGTACGACATCACCGCCGAGTCCCTGCGCAACTTGAAGTTCCTGGCGCATTCCGATTGGCAGGCCATTTTTGATCACATCGGCTTTCCATGCTGGCTGAAGCCCGTCTCCGGCGGTGGCTGGCTGGCGGTCAGCAAGGTCCATAACCCGGATGAATTCTTTCACCGCTACAACAACGACATATTCCACACCAAACCCGTTTACCCCGAAGACGCCGGCCAAGACATGGCGGTGCGCAATTGGCTCAGCCGGACGTTGGTCTTCATGCTCCAGGAAGATATCGCCTACCAGCAATTTGCGCGCTGTTTTTATATCGCCGGGGATGTCACCACGGTTCGTTTCGAACCACCGGACCGTGTCGCCGGCGAGCGCCTGGGGCGCTATTCGGTCGATCCGGATTTTTTCGGCCCCGAACTGCTGAGGCGTATCGAAGCCTATGTGCGAAAACTGAACCAGGCCCTGGGCTATGAGATCAATACCACCGAGTTGTTGGTCAAGGACGGGGTTCCCTATGCCATCGACTTTCTGAACTTTGCCTGCGATTTCGACATCAATTCGGTGGGCGCCCACCTGGCCGGCATGGGCGTGGACAAGGTTTCGGATTACCTGATAAAATGTGTGACGGATGAACGTGCCCGGCTGCAAAACCAAGACAATGTCTGGCGCCGCTTAATCCACGGCCGTCCAACGTGAATCAACCGATTGGACGCAGTGCGTGGATGGCGGAATCGATAAAGCCGGGGATAATGGCGTTCCGTGTGCGCACCACGGCATCGACGTTGTCGGCCAATCGTTGCATTTGCAGGTACTTGGTCATGCCCCACCGCTCGATGATGGTGTCCTTTTTATCTGGATGGTGCAGGTGCCATCGCATGCTGGCCGGGTCGCTTTCGGGATGAAACTGGGTGCCGACCATTTCGGGAGAAACCCGAACCGCCATGATGGCGCGTTCGAAGGGTACGTGGGGCCGGATTTTCTCAATGCAAAGAATTTTGGCGCCCAGACGCTTCAACTGAGGGCGGTTCGGTTGAATCACCTGCCAGTTTCGGAAGTCGCTGCCGTAAAATGGGTCGGCCAGGCCTCGAAGCAGAGGGTCGGCTTTTCCGGCTTCGGTTTTGTGGACCGGAAAAATACCGAAGGACTCGGAATGACGTTCAACCACTTCTGCCAGATCGAAAAAGCGGACCATCATTTGAAATGAATGGCAGATGAAAAAAACATATTTTTTCTGTGGATTGCCATTCTGGTTGTGCGCGTAGATCCGGTTCACCAAGTTGAAATAGTTTCTCTCCCAGGCTTGTCCTTGACCGTCATAGGGGCTGCCCGGACCGCCCGATGAAATGAAGATGTCATGGTTGATACCCGGCAACTCCCCCCCATGGCGGGCATCGAAAAAATCGAAGACCACACCCACTTCCAACCGGTTCTCGCCGGTTTGTTTCAACAGATCGCGTATACAACGCAAGCCCTGGTTTGGCACACCATTGTTAAGATCGATTACAGCAATTTTGACGGCATTTTTTTCCATTTTAAATTTTTCCTAAAGCCGATCGATATCGTCGTATTGGGATGTTGATTGTATAGGCCTTGAAAACAGTTGCCACGATTAATTTAACATGCTGAATATAAACAAATTCTATTTCATGACCGTTGTCATTGTCTTTTTTTAAAAAGCCGACTACATATACCAGAATACAAATAAAAACAACAAGGGGACGTGAATTCGTGAAATCGCAGCTATGGCACCGCTGTTGAAGGAAATGATCGAGGGACACCCGCATTGTCTGGAACTTGGGAAGGGCACCGTGCCTGAAATGGATGCCTCCCTTTAACTGGTTTGTGTGATGATACACCAACCGATCGATCATGACGCTTGATGGAAATCATCCGGCCATGGTCATCGCTGCTTCGGCGACGACCCGGTCGGGCGGGCCCGCGAGCCGTGCCTTGAGGACCCGGCCGATAAAGATCGGATGGCCGCCGGCATCCACGGGGAGTTGATCCTCGGTTTCGATGGTCACGGTTCGGGTGTTGGTACCAGCCTCTGCGGCCAGGGACCGGACCATGGCGGCCAGTTCCTTTTTGGCAAATGCATCGGCCTCTTCGAATACGTTGAAGCGTCGGGCGCCGGAGAGGCCCTCGATGAGAAATCCGCTGCCGCCGCCGGGAATGATGCGCACCTGGCGTTCGATGACGACGTTGCTGGTGATGGCGCCGATGGCGTTGGCCACGTCGGCATGTTCGGGCAGCACGGCCTGGGCACCGATCATGGCGGCAGCCCGGGGAAGGAAAAAAGCGATGGGCGCACCGATGCCGATCACCGGCCGCTTGAAATCAATGTGCAGGCGATAGTGGCTGTTGCCGCCGGAAAAGACGTTGTTCATCAAGGCCTTGCAGACCGGGCAGCTGTGCAGGGCTTCGGGGTTGACCTCATCGTCCAGCTGGCGCTTTAGTATCTCCAGGGCCAGGTTTTGTGATACGGTTTCCAACAGTTCCTGCTGCAGTTCGGTTGCATCCCTTTTGCTCAAGGCAGCGATCATGCGGAAGAACGGCTTTACGGACGCCGTGTTCCAGCGCTGAAATTCACCGCCCAGATGGAGCAGATCGGTCGGGGTAAGGCCGCAGCGCTGGACGACAAAGTTCTCTTCCAGACGCTGAATGGGAAGGTGGCGGTCGACGAGAACGCCGGTTTTACGGGTCAATTCGTCGATGCTATGCGGTCGCTTTTCCAGCAGCGACAGGACCGTCTTCTCCATCTCCGTGGGCTGGAGATGATCCGTGGCCCCGGTGACGGCAAGGATCTGCATGTTGCGGGTGGACGTTTCAAAACTGCGCAGGCGGGTGCTCAGGTAATCGATGGCTTCATCGGTACCGGCAAAAGTGGACCCCAGCCAGGCAATGGGCGCCACCCGGCGGGGGCCGATGGAAAAGATGCCCTTCTCCCGGCCGATCAGGCTGTCTCCCCCCAGGCCGGCGGTGCGGATGTCCAGGGCCCGCACGTGGGTTCGGCGTCCGGCAACGGTGGATCCGGTGCTGCAGACGCGCACGCTGCCGTGTTCTACCGCCGCCGTGTCCGTGGTGGTTCCGCCCACGTCCACCACCAGGGCATTTTCAAGGCCGGTAAGGTGTCTGGCGCCGGCCACGCTGGCCGCCGGCCCGGAGAAAATGGTTTCCACCGGTCGCGCTTTGGCCATTTCTGCCCGCATCAGGGTGCCGTCTCCCTTGACCACCACGATGGGCGCAAGAATGCCTATCGCCTGCAGCGCCTTTTCGAGATTGGTGATGAGCTTGCCCAATCGGGGGACAATCCGGGCATTCAGCACGGCCGTCGTCGCCCGTATCTTGAAATCGAGAATGCTCGACAATTCATGACCGCAGGTGACGAACAGGCCCGTCTCCGACCGGATGATTTGTCTGATGGTGGTTTCGTGGTCCGGATTGATGGCCCCGGCAAAACCGGATACGGCAAATGCATTGACCCGGTCTTTCTCCACCATGCGCTTGACGATCTGCCGCACCTGGCTGGTATCGACGGGTTCGATTTCCTCACCGGTGATGGACAGGCGGCCGGGTACCACCGCCTTGGGGTCGTGGGGGTAATCCACCGGGTCGTAAACACCGTAGGGCGGCATGAGCAAAAGGCCCACTTTCTGGCCGTCGCCCTCCACGATGGCATTGGTGGCCAGGGTCGTGGACAGGGCCACCATTTCCACCTGCTTCAGTTGGTTCGGATCCAGTTTTTCCAAGGCTTGGCCGATACCGATGGTAAAATCCCAGCGGGTGGTCAGCGCTTTGCCCTTGCATTGCGTCGTTCCAGTGTTGAAATCATAGATCACGGCATCGGTATAGGTGCCGCCGGCATCGATGCCCAAACCGACGGCGGCGTTGTGCGCCAGGGATGTGCGGTCATCGGCAAAAATGACCGGGCCGGTATCATGGGCGGGCCTTCCCTCCCACACGGGGTGCGATGAGAGGGTGCCCGTCACGGCATCGAATTCGATCGCCTGGTGGGGTTCGACAAAAAGGATGTCGTCCGTGGTCTGGGTGCCGGTCAGCATTTTTTCGATCAGATCCAGGCTGCCGGAGATTTTCTCATAGGTCCACCCATAGGCCTCGGCCATTTCCCTGGCGTGGTTTTCGTATGTCGATCCGCTTCTGGAACCGGTGTCGATATAGGCGGCCCGTTGATAATTTTTCTGCCATGAATTGAGAAATGTGATCGTTCGGTCCGCCGCCTGATCGCCGTACTGGCGGGCGATTTCATCAAAATGCACCCGCTTGTCGCCATACCAGGCCTGCAGCTTGCGCTGGGAGACCGGTACGGCTTTTTCCTCGTGCCATCCGGCGGAAATATAGTAAGTTCCGGGGAATCTTTTAAACTCCCTGCGGTAGGATTCGGCGCCGCCCAGGAACATGGCGATGCAGTCGTGCACTTTGGGGATGCTCAAGGGAATATTGCGGGACTGGATGCCGATGGTGCCCCTGCCGCAGACGCCATAGCCGATGACGATACGGCGGGCCTCGCCGGCAGCCGACACCTCGTCGATGGCATTCTGGAGCTTCTGCTTCAATAAATCAGGCCGTTCATGAAGGCCGGCTTCCAGAAATTTAAAATCGACGGCCAACCCCAATTGGCGGGCGGCGTATTTCATGTCCACACCTAGCACCGCACATCCGATGACGACTATTTTGTCCGATTTCACCGCATCTCCTCGCTGTTATTCGCATCTACCGTTGCTGAGGTTGATTGGCTTGACTGTTTTTTGGCAACCCATTCTTAAAATAAGGTGCATGGGCAGCCGGTGCAATGCCTGTAAAAGCACCCCTGCCCCCTTTTTTATCTTTCGTGGAGGCTGTCGAGTGGTGTATCGTGCTTACCAACGGCAAGTCGTCAACAGGAATCCCAGCGACTAAGCGAGCCGTTGCGCTGCATCTCCGTTGACCGATCACCCAAAACCCTGCTCGAAGGCCGGGGGCCGCTGGCGGAGAATCAGCAATTGACCATCCTGGACCTTTAAGGAAAACGGAGTTTTCCAATGACCGATATCCGCCGCCGAACCGTCGCGGGGCTGAATGCCGGCGACACATTCACGCTCACCCGGACGTTCACCGAAAAGGACGTCGACGCCTTTACCCAAGTGACCCGGGATCACAACCCCATTCACGCGAGCAACCGGTTTGTTGAACTCAAGGGATTCCGCGATCGGATTTGCCACGGCCTTCTGATTGGCGGCATGATCACCGAGATGGGCGGCCAGATGGGATGGCTGGCATCGGGCATGAATTTCCGTTTCATCAAACCGGTTTACTTCAACGATACCATCACCTGTCGCTGCACGCTAACTGCCGTGGATGAGAAGAACCGGGCAGCGGCCGAAGCCGTCTTTACCAACCAGCATGATGAGATCGTTTTGGAGGCCAGCCTGTTTGGGGTTCTGCCCAACAACCAGGAGCGAAAGGTGCTTCAGGATCTGCTTGATGGCGCCTCCTGATACAATCTCCGTCTTCCGCCACCAGGCTTCGGACATCGGCAGCCGATCGCTCTCCTGGGATCTTAATCCCCATCTACCCGATCTGCATGGATGTCAATTGGTCGGCCCATTCCACGGCCTCCCTGAATGCTGCGGTTACCTTTTCCCGGTTCAAATTGAGCCGCTTCATCATGACCTCGGCATCCTCCCAACGGTTCTCTTCGACGCACTGCGCAAGCTGTATCAAGGGGAGATACTCATTGTTGGCGTCCCGGCACAAGGCATCTTTGAGCTTGTTCTCGATGGGCAGATAGGTGACGATTTCGGCCATGGGGGTGCCCAGCATGGCGTCCATCAGGGAAAACAGACCCAGCAGGTGCAGGCTTTCCGGGTCGAACCCCCAGAAATCGTGACGCTGTGACACCAGTTCCAGGAATTTGCCCCGCTGGGCGGAGAGTTGCAGGAGATCCGGCGCCGCCGTTGTCTCGCTCATGTCGTTGAGCAGGACCACCCGCAGCCAGTTCTTCAGCTTCAACCATCCCAGAAGCCGGATGGCGTGGTGAATGGATTTGATTTTCTGAGAAAAACCGAAAGCGGCCGAATTCAGGTAGGTAAGCAGGCGGAAGCTGATGGCGGCATCGGATTGAATGGTTTCCGCCAGTGCATCGATATCCGGGTCCGGTTGCTCGATGCGCTGCAGCAGCTTGAGGCGCGACACGGCGTTGGAGTTTATTTTGTGAACCGTAATGGTATCCGGTTGTTTGAAAAATGCCCCTTCGAACAGGGTGACGCCCGCTTCCCGGCACATCGAAAACCCCGCGGCGTCCTCTACCTGCCGGGCCAGCAGTCGGGCATCCACATCGTGGATGGTTGCCAGGAGGGTTGCCACCTCGGCCTTCTGTTTGCCGATCACCGGTACGGCAATGATATCCGCCAGCCCATAAAGCGGATCGAACGGCGGTTCCCCGCTGAATCCGCGAACGGCGATGAGATAGCCGTCAGACTTGAGGCGTTTTAACATCTTCGGGATATCGGGGCGCAGAAAGACCCGCTCATCCACCTGAACGGCGGCATGCACCGGGGGCAGGGCATAGGGCATGTCGTCAAGGATGCCCATCTCGTCGAAATTGAGCATGATTTTCTGGCCCTGCTTCAGGATCTGCTGGAGCCCCATATAGGCGCTGGCCGCAACGCTGATCGCCGTGTTTTCCGTTTCGACGTCCGGCCTTGCCGACGGTCCTTCACCCACACAAAACAATTCATACCCCCACAATCGACGGTTTTCGTCGAATATGGGCTGCCGGGCAATGGATACCGATGGGGAAGGGGATGACGGTATGGACGCTTCGGACATGTGGGTGACCTCCTGATTGGGTAGTGTCCATCCAGAAATGGCATCTTGCGGCCCAGACCGGCGTTCTCATGTTTTTGAGCACGTAGTCAAGCTTCAGCGCTATCCTCAGCGTAGCGCTTGCGAAAACACTGCGGCCTTGGTCTGAACCACAATCTACCATCCCTGGATGGACACCATAAAGACAACATCTTCAACGAGTGAACTGCAGGTTGGTCAACGGTGGTTAAGGTAGAGACCGGTGGTCGTCCGCCTTTTTTCAACCAATCAAACCAATTTAACCAACGAACCAACCAACCCAGTTTGTCATTCTGCGGTTCCACGTTGGACATTCGACATTCGTTTTTATCTACCGCCCTGCCGCCAGCGGTTTCAAGCCCCAGATGGTGTCGGCATACTCCATGACCGACCGGTCGCTGGAGAATTTTCCCATGCGGGCGGTGTTGAGGATCGATTTCCTGGCCCATTCATCCTTGTCCAGAAAGAGGTTGCTCACAGCTTCCTGGGCGGCAACATATGCCCTAAAGTCGGCCATCAGCATGTAGTAATCACCTCGGTACAGCAGGGACTCCATAATGGGTGAAAAGAGATATGGGTCTTCCGGTGAAAAGTCCCCCCGGCTGATGCTGTCAAGGGTTTGCCGAAGTTCCGCGTCGCTGTCGGCGTAGCTCTGCGGGTTGTACCCGCCGTTGCGTAGGGAGGTGACCTGGTCCGCCGTCAAACCGAAGATGAAGATGTTTTCCTCGCCCACTTCCTCCATGATTTCGATATTGGCACCATCCAAGGTGCCGATGGTCAATGCCCCGTTCAGCGACATTTTCATGTTTCCCGTTCCCGAGGCCTCCATGCCGGCGGTGGAAATCTGTTCGGACAGGTCCGCCGCGGGGATAATTTTCTCAGCCTGGGAGACACAATAATTGGGTAGAAACACCACCCGCAGTTTTCCCTGGACGTCCGGGTCGCTGTTGGTTTTCGCAGCCACCGCATTGATCAGCTTGATGATGCGTTTGGCCTGGTGGTAAGCCGGGGCGGCTTTGCCGGCAAAGATGACAGTCCGCGGTACCACTGGTGCGCCGGGGTTCGCCCGGATACGGTGGTACAAGGTGATCACATGGAGCACGTTGAGCAACTGGCGCTTGTACTCATGGATGCGCTTGACCTGCACGGAAAACAGGGTGTCCGGATCGACGCCCACGCCGATTTTTCTCAGGATGTAGCGCGCCAGCCGTTTTTTATTGTCCCGCTTGGTTTGCATCCAGCGTTGGCGGAAGGCGGCATCATCGGCCAGAGGCTCCAGTTTCCGCAGCCGGTCCAGGTCGGTGATCCACTCGGGGCCGATGGTCTCGTTGATCAGATTTGCCAGCGGCGGGTTGGCCTGGGCCAGCCATCGGCGGGGCGTGATGCCATTGGTGACATTGGCAAGACGGCCGGGGAAAAGGGTGTCGAAGTCTTTGAACAGCGCCTTCTTGAGAATCCTGCTGTGGAGTTCGGCCACGCCGTTGACGGTGTGGCTGCCCACGATAGCCAGGTGGGCCATGCGGACCCGCTGCTGCCCGCCTTCGACAATCAGGGAAACGCGCTGTGCAAGGCCGCTGTCACTCTTTTTTTCGGCGTCCACCATGGCCAGGAAACGGCGGTTGATTTCAAAAATGATCTCCATGTGCCGGGGTAGGATCCGACGGATGAGGTCAACGGGCCAGGTCTCCAACGCCTCGGGCAGCACCGTGTGGTTGGTGTAAGCGAAGGTTTTTTCACAGATGCGCCAGGCGTCGGCCCACACCAGCCCCTCCTCGTCCATGAGCAGGCGCATGAGTTCGGGAATGGCGATGGCCGGGTGGGTGTCATTGAGCTGGATGGCCACGAAGTCGGGCAATTCGGAAAACGCCCGATTCATCTTCCGGTGTCTTCGAAGAATATCGGCCAGGGTCGCGGCAACGAAAAAATACTGCTGTTTCAGGCGCAGTTCCCGGCCCTGTTCCATTTCATCGCTGGGATAGAGGACGCCGGAAATATTTTCGCTGAGGACCTTGGCTTCGACGGCACCGATGTAGTCGCCCTGGTTAAATTCATCCAGGTTGAACTCCCGGCTGGATTGCGCCCGCCATAGCCGCATGTTGGTGACAAAATCATCCCCGTAGCCGGGGATGAGGATGTCGCAGGCCATGGCCATGACCGTTTCGCCGTCGACCCAACGGTGGCATTCGCGGCCGGCAGCATCGGTGTAGGTTTCGGAGCGACCGTAAAAGCGAACGGATCTTAAATATTCTCCCCGTCGGATTTCCCAGGGGGTCCCTTTGCGCGACCAGTTGTCGCACTGTTCCCGCTGCCAGCCGTTTTCGATCGTCTGATGGAAGATGCCGTAGTCGTAGCGGATGCCATAGCCGTAGCCGGGAAGGTCCAGGCAGGCCAGGGAGTCCATGTAGCAGGAGGCCAGGCGCCCCAGGCCGCCGTTTCCCAGACCCGCATCCCACTCCTCCTCTTCCAGTTCGTCCAGGTCGAATCCCATCTCCTCAACCGTCCGACGGGCTTCGTCAACCAGCTTCAGGCTGATCAGATAGTTCATCAGAAAACGACCCGGCAGAAATTCCAGGGAGAGAAAATAGACCCGTTTGGCCAGGGTGTCATATTGTGACCGTTGGGTGCGGATCCACCGGTCGATGAGGCGGTCACGGATGCTGTAAGCCAACCCCATAAAACAGGCATGGCGGTTGGGCTTCTCGGGGTCTCTGGCCATGGTAAAGCGGATGTGACGCTGAATTTCGCCTTTCAGCGTGGTTGCTGAATTCAAGCCGCTATGGCTGGTGCCGCTCGCTTCTATATTCATTGGCATGGGGTAAGCCTCCTGCGAATTAAAGGAAACGAATGTCTGCTCCGCTTCTCATTTTTCGTTGTAGCCGAACGCGATTGACTGCAGCACCGCTTTCCAATGCTCCGTTCTGGAAAGCACAAAATCCTTGCTAGCCTTCAAGTCGCAGATTTCGAGAATCGAAAACTGGAAATTAAACTGATAGTCACCCACCTCGCGGCTCAGCAGTCGTTGCAGGGTTTTGTAATCCCCATGGCCACTGATGGAAAATGAGACCCATTGATGCCAGATCGTGTCCCCGCCATGGGCGCTGCCGACAAAATGTTTGCCGGTATGGTTGTCCGTGACCAAATAAACCCCGCTCACATTGCTCAATGCAGCCTTCCACTGCGGCATATTTTTCCTGACAACGGTGCGCAGCAACCGATAGGATAGGTTTACCGCATGGTACCCTGGAAAGTCAGCCACCCGCATGCGTTTTTCACGAATTTCCGACACCAGCAGATTGTCTATGTATTTGGTGCCGATCAGGTGGGATGCAATAAAACGCTTGCGGAATTGGACCACCACGCGGCCGGTGAGATGCTCGACCCCGGCCATCTCTTTGGTGCCATATTCGAACCAGCTATTATCCCCCTCCTTGCGATGCTTGACGCCAAGCACTTGATAAAGACCGGCAAAAAGCCATTTGTCCTCCTGCAGATGAATCAGAGAGATGATTTCATCGCATCGAAAATTCTGTTGATTTTGATGCTCCTGCCACGCCTTGAAACGGCCTTCGAAGAAAGCCTCCAATGGGGAATCATCCCTGCCTGCCGCACAGTGGATTTTATAGCTGCGCAAGTAAACGCCGGCGATCTTGAGCAGGTCGATCAACTTGATCATGTTGAGGCTCCAATCGTCATTTTCATCGAAGGCGGCGATGCCTGAACCGTCATCGAAATGTCACCTAGGTTGCCCAAAACGGCAAGCCTATGCCATCAGGCACAAGGTCGGTTGCCCACCCCCGGCAGCGAATAGGAAAATTCCGAAGCCGGCCCGGTCCACGACCATTCTGCCAAGGTTATGATGGCTCCCTGGGAATGCACTAAACATGCCGTATCGGCCGCCTGTCGATCAACGTCCTCGGTATATGCCGGTTGACACCCTATGTCCGGTCGGCGTAGGCTGGTACCAACCATCCTTCAAAGCAAAAAACCATGAACATTCATCGTACCAACACGATTCTTTACTGTATCCGATGGGCCGCCACGGTCAAGTTTTATCGTGAGATGATCAAACTTCCGGTGCTTCTGAAAAAAGCGTGGTTCGTTGAGTTTCAGCTGACCGACAACAGCTGCCTCAGTGTCGCCGATGCGGCGCGCACATCTATCCGCAGCGCCGGTGGGGACGGTATTACGCTGTCCTGGCAGGTGGAAAACATCGACGCCCTGCATGGTCGGATGCGTTCAGACGGCATCGATGCCAGCCCGTTCACGGTCACGTGGGGCACCCGGGCTTATTACGTGTTCGATCCCGAGGGCAACCGCATCGAGTTTTGGGCGCGACCCTGATACCCTGCTACCGCTCAAACCGCACATCCATCTGATTCAGGTCCTCCGGGTCAAAATTCTCTATCCCTTGGGTCCGCTCCAAAAATGCCGCGATGGCCTTGGCCGCACCGGCATAAGTCTCCATCGCCGATGCCATCCGGGCTGTGACCGGATCGTCCTCGCCCAATTGGGCGATCATTTTTTCAAGCAGCTGCGTGCCTTTGTTCAAATGCTGCTGGATGCCGGAAAATGCATCCTTGCGCATTTCGTACTTCTTTTGTTCCGTGTCGATCACCGGCAGCAGGCGCCGAACCGAAAACTCCACCAGCGCATCGCGCGGTGCGTTGAAGGCCCTTGAAATCTCATCCAGCAGGGAGAGGGATCTTCTGCTGATCACATAGGTTTTCTGAACCCGGTTTTCCGCCCCGACCCTCGCATTTTGGACTTCCTTTGCGATGGCGTTGAGTGAGTCGCTGTCCTGGGCCAGATGGTCGAACAGGGATTTTTGTTTGATGCCCAACTGTGCGGCAACGATGCTGATGGCCTCGATACAGCCGGAGGACAGCTTGAAGGTCGCTCGTACCGATTGCCTACCCCGAAGACCCGAACTGGTGATGAAGGTAAATGAACCGTCTTTATCTGTCGTGTTTTTCCGCGTCATTTCAGATCTCCACCGGCGTAATGATTGTTGAATTATCTAATTCTAATATACAAAAATAATAATGCAATAAAATAAATTTTTTACATTATTGACAACGCTGAATCCATAAGTATTGTTTGGTCAACACAGACGGGCGACCAAAACCAATAACAAAAGGAGGTTTGGCAATGATCTATAGAACACTTTTCGGGGCTCCCAGTCGGCGTTTCGGTTCTTCTTTCGCAGACCTGGAGGGAATGCGGCGTGAGATGGAACGCCTTTTTGAAACATACGGTGAACGGCCCTTGAGTCGTTCCGGCGTGGGTGTGTTTCCGGCGGTCAACATAACGGAAGATGCCGATGCCTATTACGTCAGTGCAGAACTTCCCGGCGTGAAATCGGCGGATCTGGATCTCAGTGTCACCGCCAACCAGCTGACCCTGGCTGGCGAACGCAAGATCTCCGAAGAGGCGGAAGATGCACGGTATCACCGCCGGGAGCGTGAGGCCGGTCGTTTTTCCCGGGCCGTAGCCCTCCCCGGCGACATCGATCCGGACCATGTCAAGGCCAGTATGGTGGACGGTGTGCTGACCGTGACGATTGCCAAGGCGGAAAAGGCCAAACCCAGGCAGATTGCGGTCCAATAACGTCCACGATGAAAGGAGGAACCGATTATGTCAGAACCCAAAGCATTAAAAGCCGTCGAAAAGCAGGCCCTGGCTTCATCTGCCGAGCAGACCAAGCCCGGCCCGGTGTTCACGCCTAACGTGGATATATTCGAAACGGAAAAGGCCATCACCTTACTGGTGGATATGCCGGGCGTGAAGCCGGATCAACTGAATGTGGATCTTCGGGACGATACCCTGACACTGACCGGAGATGTGCTCCCGAATGCGGAAACCCCCGGTGAAAAGGTCTACGTAGAATATGAAACCGGACGTTATTATCGTCAGTTTTCCCTTTCCGAGGTCATTGCTCAGGATAAGATCGATGCCAAGCTCAGCGACGGTGTGTTGCGCCTTACCCTGCCCAAAGTGGAGAAGGCCACGCCGAGACGGATTGCGGTTCAAGCCGGTTAGATGAATGGGTGCAAACCTTGCCGGAAGCCTCCGGGGCGCCCGGCAAGGTTGCCCGCCCGCCTTTAGCCAACCTGCGGTTCGCCATTTTAAACGGATGTCGAATATCCAACAAGGGACCGCTGCACATCCACGTCAGGTACATTAATTTTCCCAGCAATATGGTTTTCTGCATGCCGGGCGTCGGGTTCATCCGCTTGCCCGTGAGCACGTCCAGGCGGTCCCATGCCTGCTCCTTCCAAGCAAAACGAATCGCCGTGAGCGCCAAGCCGTTGAGCTGAATGCAATAGGTGCATATGGTGTCGTCTCACTTGCGGTAAAACAGGCCGTTGATGCCTCCACGATTTCAATCAATCGGCGCCATCCCATGTCCCCTTTGCGGGTTGTACAAGAGAAAATGAATATTTGCTCATTATCCTTGACGATTACAATGGGGATAGGATAGATTCCGCAACATAATATGAATACCGGACACTGTCGTGCCCTCGACCCGGTTACGATACGATCTCCAGTGAGACGGACTGCTTTTCGCTGCCTTCCCATGCTTCTAACGGTGCTCTGGTCAATGCGATCCAACGTCAACCATGGCAATCAAAAGATGGTGTTTAGATGATTGAACTCTTTTTTGTCCGGCATGGCCAAGCGTCTTTCGGCCAGCCGATGTACGATCGTTTGTCGCCCATTGGCGAACGGCAGGCGGCGCTGCTGGGCAGACACTTTTACAACAACGGGATCCGGTTCGATGCCGTTTATTCCGGCGCGCTGCGGCGGCATGTTCAGACGGCCACCATCGCCATGAGCCAGACCAATGGCGAAGGGTCGCCGGATATTACGATAGACGCGGACTTTAACGAGTTCGACAGCTCTGACCAGATGATGAACCGCTTATTCACAGTGATTCAGGAAGACCCGCTTCTCTCCGAGCAGATGAAACAGATTCACACCGACCATGGTGCTATCGGGCGGATCTTCGATATCGCTGAGAAAGCGGAAATGATGCCGGTCGAACTCGCGGCGCGTATGCGCCTGGTGCAGCAATTCAGGCATCGGATCAGCGGTGCGATTGACAACGTGGTGCGCAAGGTGGGGGATAACAAGAAAGTGGTGGTGTTTACCTCCGGGGGGCCTACCGCCGCGGCATTGCGGCAGACCCTGGCTACCTCCAGGGAACAGACCATCCGCCTGGGGTGGGAATTGCGCAACACCTCCATTACCGTTTTGCGCCATCATCAAGATCAGTTGTGGCTGGTTCTCTTCAACTGTGTGGCCCACCTGGAGGCCCAAAACGATCCGGGCCTGATTACCTATATTTGACCATCCACGCGCTTTTTCTTGACAAGGCCCTGCTGAGCTTTTAAGAGGGGCACGATTTTGAGGCGGCCGTCGACATGCCGCGCACGCGTGTTGCTAACACGTTGGGGGAAGACTCATGGCGAAAGCAAAATTGAAGGAACACCGGATCAACCGGGACTGGTGCAAGGGGTGCGGGATCTGCGTGGCGTTTTGTCCGAAGACGGTGCTGGCGCTGGACGACCAGGACAAGGCGGTGGCGGTGCGGGTATCGGACTGCATCGCCTGCCGGCTGTGCGAACTGCGCTGCCCGGATCTGGCCGTTGAAGTAGAGGTGGAGGAACCATGACCAGACAGATCAAGTTCATTCAGGGCAACGAGGCGTGCGTGGAAGGGGCGCTGTACGCGGGGCTGGAGTTTTTCGCGGGCTACCCGATCACCCCAAGCACGGAGATTGCCGAGCATTTGTCGCGGCGTCTGCCGCAGCGCGGCGGCAAGTTCATCCAGATGGAAGACGAGATTGCCTCCATGTGCGCGATCATCGGCGCATCGCTGACGGGCAGGAAGGTGCTCACGGCGACCTCGGGCCCGGGCTTTTCGCTCAAGCAGGAGGCGTTGGGCTACGCGGTGATGGCCGAGATTCCGTGCGTGATCGTCAACGTGCAGCGCGGCGGTCCGTCGACGGGGGTGCCGACCCACGTGAGCCAGGGGGACGTGATGCAGGCGCGCTGGGGCACGCACGGGGACCACAGCATCGTGGCGCTGACGGCGTCGAACCACCAGGACGTGTTCGCCATGACCGTGGAGGCCTTCAACATTGCCGAGACCTACCGCACGCCGGTGATCCTGTTGTTCGACGAGGTGGTGGGTCACATGCGCGAGCGGCTGGAGATTCCCGAGGCGGGAGAGATTCCGCTGGTGGAGCGGCTGCGCACGGCGGTGCAGGGGGGTGTGGACTACCACCCCTACCTGCCGCGTGAGGACGGCCGCCTGCCCATGAGCGACTTCGGGGACGTGCACCGGTACAACGTGACGGGTCTGGTGCACGACATGTGGGGGTTTCCGTCGGACAACCCGAAGATCGTGCACGGGCTGCTGCGGCACCTGGTGGACAAGATCGAGAACAACGCCAGCCAGATGGCGCACTACAAGACCTTTTATTTGGAGGATGCGGAGACGGTGCTGGTGAGCTTCGGCTCGGCGGCGCGCAGTGCCCTGCACGTGGTGGAGCACCTGCGTCCGCGCGGGGAGAAGATCGGCCTGTTGGAGCTGCAGACGCTGTGGCCCTTTCCGGCGGATGTGGTTCGCCGGTATTGCAACCCGGCCGGGACGACGGTGGTGGTGGAGATGAACATGGGCCAGGTGTGCCAGATGGTCAAGACGACGGTGCGCCACCCGGAGCGGGTGTTTCTGGCCAACCGCATCGACGGGGTGTTTATCACGGATGCCGATATCCGAAACGTACTGCGCCTGATCGAAGGCAAGGGGGTTTAGATGGCCGTCAAGGATTATATCCGCCAGCGTTTTTTTCCGCACCTGTGGTGCGCGGGCTGCGGGCACGGGATCGTGTTGAACGGGCTGATCCGTGCGGTGGAGAAGTTGGGCATGAGCCGCAACGAGATGGTGATGGTGTCGGGGATCGGCTGTTCGTCGCGCATCTCCGGCTACATGGATTTTCACACGCTGCACACGATCCACGGTCGAGCGCTGGCCTTTGCCACGGGGGTGAAGCTGAGCAAGCCGGAGCTGAACGTGATCGTGCCCATGGGCGACGGCGACGCCCTGTCGATCGGGGGCAACCACTTCATCCACGCGGCGCGGCGCAACATCGACATCACGGCGATCGTGATGAACAACCGGATTTACGGGATGACCGGAGGCCAGTACTCGCCGTTGAGCGGTCCGGGGATCATGGCGACGACGGCGCCGTATTCGAACATCGACCAGGGGTTCGACGTGGTGGAGATGGCCAAGGCGGCCGGAGCGACGTTCGTGGCGCGCACGACGACCTACCACGTGCAGCAGATGGCCGACATCATCCGTGCGGCGATCCTGCACGAAGGCTTTTCGGTGGTGGAGGTGATGAGCCAGTGCCCGACCTACTTCGGCCGCAAGAACAAGCAGGGCGGGGCGGTGGAGATGATGAAGCGCATGAAGGAGAGCACCACGCCGATCGGGTCGAAGGCCAAGGCCGAACACCCGGAGCTGATCGAGCGTGGCATTTTCGTGCAAACCGACAAGCCCGAGTACTGCAGCGAGTATAACCGGATCATCGAACGGGCCATGGGAGGGGAATAGATGGAGCGATGCAGGATGGTATTTTCGGGATCGGGCGGACAAGGGGTGATCACGGCGGCGATCATCCTCGCCGAGGCGGCGGTGCTGCACGAAGGTCTGACGGCGGTGCAGACCCAGGCTTACGGGGCGGCGGCGCGCGGCGGTGCCACGCGCTCGGACGTGATCATCTCGGATGTGCCGATCAATTTTCCCAAGGTGATCCAGCCGAACGTGCTGGTGTGCCTGACCCAGGAGGCCTACAACAAGTTTAGCGACATCATCCGCCCGGGTGGACTGATGATCACGGACACGCGGTATGTGCAGCCGCAGCTGAAGGTGGACGCGGTGCAGCGGCAGCTGCCCATGTACGAGACGGTGATGGACAAGATCGGCAAGCCGATCGTGTTCAACATCTGCATGCTGGGGGCGGTGGTGGGGTTGACCGGTCTGGTGCGTGCGGAATCGGTCATGAAGGTCTTGACGCAGCGCATTCCGTCGGGCTTTATCGAGATGAACCGCCAGGCCCTGGAACTGGGGCTGGAAATGGGTCAGGGGGGGCAAGTACAAGGCCAGTCCCCACAGATAAGTAACAAACAATAGCCAAAAACCAAATGACAAATAAATCACAATGACCCAATTTCAAATGCCAAACCATCACGTTTTGAAGAAAGAACATTTTCAATCGTCAATCGTGGAGAACTCAAAATGACAGTCACCTGCTGGTTTTGGCCTTTTTTTGAGATTCGGTTGTTGTAATTTGGCCTTTTTTTGAGATTTGTTGTTTGTTATTTAAGATTTGGTGCCTGTGATGGGTTGTTTTCGGTCTCTGGTTTTAACCCTGAACCCCTTACTTTTTGGTCCCCGTGTAGGTGCCGGCCTTTTTCAGGGCCGACACCATCTGTTCGCGAGTAATCACCGTGGGGTCGTATATCACCGTGTTGATTTCTCGAGATCCGCTGAAACCGCTGGTGACCGATTTCACGCCGTCCAGCCCCTCCAGGGCTGATTTCCCCACACCGTATCATTGCACATAAAATACGGCCTGTTCATTGGGCGTATCGCCGGCGGTCGCTGTCCCGCAGAAATGGACAGCGACGAGCATGATTGCCATTAGGAAAAAGTGAACTGTTGTTCTCATGGCCGACCTCTCTACCGCCATCTCCCCAACGGCGCAGAGGAGATGGTTGAGATTTTTCGAACAGCGGGCCCATCCTACTTTTCAAACAAGCTCCGGTAGCTGCCATACCCCTCTTTTTCAAGCCTGTCGGCGGGGATGAACCTCAGCGACGCCGAATTGATGCAGTAGCGCAGCCCTGTGGGTTGGGGGCCGTCTTCGAACAGATGCCCCAGATGGGAGTCGGCGTTTTTGCTGCGAACTTCGGTGCGCACCATGAAAAAACGCGTATCTTTCTTTTCAACCACGTTGTCTGGCTGAAGGGGGCGGGTGAAACTGGGCCAACCAGTTCCCGAGTCGAATTTGTCCGTGGAGCTAAACAGGGGCTCGCCGGACACCACATCCACATAGATGCCCGCTTCGTGGTTGTCCCAATATTCATTGTTGAACGGCGGCTCGGTGCCGTCTTCACGGGCGACCCGATACTGCAGCGGGGTGAGTGTCTGCTTGAGCTGTTCGTCCGTGGGAACCTCGACCTTCATTGCCTTTTTTTCTCCATCCATCGCCTTGGAAGACGTTTTTTCCATTTTCATCTCCTCACCGGCCCAGGTCATCTCCAGGAACCGGTCCCGGCCGGAGCCGGAGCGGTACCAATTGTAGCGCAGTGAATTTTTTTTGTAATAATCCTGGTGGTAGTCTTCGGCCTCGTAGAAGGCACCCAGGGGGAGGATCTCGGTGACGATCGGCCGGTCGAATCGGCCAGAGGCGGCAAGCGCTTTTTTCGAGGCTTCGGCCACCTGCCGCTCCTCGTCGGTGGCGTAAAAAATAGCGCTGCGGTACTGATCGCCCCGATCGACAAACTGGCCGCCTGCATCGGTGGGGTCGATGTGGCGCCACAGCACATCCAACAGCTGGCTGTAGGAGATTTTTGCCGGATCGTAGATCACCTTGATGGCTTCCACGTGCCCGGTACCGCCGGCAGAGACCTGCTTGTACGTAGGATTTTCAATGCGGCCGCCGGTATAGCCCGACACGGCTTCGATCACGCCGTCCACTTTCTCAAAATCCGATTCCGTGCACCAGAAACAGCCGCCGGCAAACACGGCCGATCGTGCATTCTCAACCATTTTTCCCATGGGTTTCTCCATTTTATCGTCCATGCTTCTGACCTGCTGGTAGCCGAAAAAGACGGCGATCAGAACCAATGCTGCAACCACTGCGTGTTTCATTTTACACCTCCTGTTTGTCCGTCCTTTATTAAAGCGATCATGGACAGACAATAAGACACCCGGTTAAGGGCTGTGTAACGCTAAGGTAAAGATTCAGTAAAGAATTTCAAGGGGAGGGGAGTGGGGGGACTTTGGATCCGGGTATCGCAGGTTGGGCGCCCTGACCTATCTTTGAACCGACAGTATCGAAAAGGGAGTCAGCACCTCGACTGAAAATGTGGCCTCACCCTAGTTTATCCGTTTAGGCGTTGACGCGGCACGATACCTGGTACCAGCCTCAGGTTTGACCGGCTTTCGTATCCTCTGCCAGGGGCAGGGCAACGCCGATGTGAATGGTGCCATCCCTCAGGTCGGCATAAACCTTTCCGCCGTGGGCTTCGACCAGCTCCTTGACGATGGACAGGCCGATGCCGGCGCCGCCATGGTGGCGGGACCGGGATTTCTCCCCACGGTAGAAGCGTTCGAAAAGATAGGGCAGATCGTCGGGGAGGACGTCGCCGGCGATGTTGGAAAAAATGATTTGGGCCATCCCGGCATCATCCCCGATCGTGATGTCCACAACCGTTCCTCGCGGTGCATACTGAACGGCATTGTCGGTGAGGTTTCGCAGGACGCGGGCCAGGCGGTCCCGGTCGGCATGGATGGTTGGGGGTGATGCGGGGACATGCAGGTTTACGGTCAGCGATTTGCCGGCTATCGCCGGCGTAAAGGTGGCTACGGTCGTTTCTACCATGGTTTTCAGATCGACGGGGGTTAATTGAAGCTGACTGCCGGCGGCGTCTGCCCGGGCCAGGGCCAGTACGTCTTCCACCAGCTGAACCAGGCGCAGGGTTTCGTCCTGCAGCAGGGAGAGAATTTCGGGCGCCGGCGGCAGCACGCCGTCGTTGAGCGCCTCGAGGTATCCCCGAATGTTGGTCAGCGGGGTGCGCAGCTCATGGGCCACGTCGATCATCAGGGAGCGACGCAGATGTTCGATTTTTTCCAGGTTTTCCGCCATGCGGTTGAAGGCTCGGGCCAGTCGTCCGACTTCGTCTGCAGTGGCCACGGGCACCCGGGCCGAAAACTCGCCGGCGGCAATTTCACCGGTGATGGTGGTCATGCGGGTCAGCGGGTCAAGGATCCGCCGATTCATCACATAGCTGAGCACCACAGCCAGAAAGATGGCCCCCGCAAATGCCCAGATCAGGTAGCGGTGGATGGAATCCACAAACATGGCGTGGGCGGGTTCGGGGGAGATATGGTACTTTTCCATGAGGGTGACAAAGTAGCCGGCGGCCAACGTATCGATGGCCAGCCAGACGACCACCACGGCGAATCCCACGACGATGAGGTTGACCGCGATGAGCTTGATGATCAAGAATCGTTTCAAGTTGCTTTTTCCCTCATTGCGGCTGCCGGTCCGCAAACCGATAGCCGATGCCGCGGGCAGTGATGATGTATCGCGGTTCGGCGGGTGTCGGTTCGATTTTCTGGCGAAGCTTGCCGATGTGAACGTCCACCACCCGGTCGATGACCACCGCCTCGCCCATGGGATAGAGGCGGTCCAGCAGTTCATCCCGGTTGAAGGTGCGACCCGGGGAAGCCATGAGTGCTGCCAGCAGCGCATATTCATGCGGCGTGAGCGAAACCGGTTGATTGTCTACGGAAAGGCGACGCTTTTCCAGGTCCAGGCAAATCGGCCCGTGGATCAGCATTCGTTCCGCTTCTTCTGACGCAGGCGATGTGCGTCGCAGTACAGCCTTGACCCGGGCGACCAGTTCCCGCGGGCTGAAGGGTTTGACCACATAGTCGTCGGCGCCCAATGTGAGTCCGGCCACCCGGTCGATCTCCTCGCCCCGGGCAGTGAGCATGATCACCGGCACCGCTGATGTTCGCCGCAAACGACGGCAAACGTCCCAACCATCCACCTTCGGAATCATCAGATCGAGAATCACCAGGTCCGGCCGATGCTTGCCGGCCAGGGCAAGGGCCGCTTCCCCGTCTCCGGCGATCACCGCTGTAAAGCCTTCACGTTCCAGGTACAGGGCGACGAGTGAGGAGGTGTTTTCATCATCCTCGACGATCAGGATGGTTTTCATGTCAGTCGAAATCATGGCGTCAGTCTGCGGTTTCTTGTTCGACAGTGGATATTCTCTTTTGCCTGCATTCGCGTGGGTTGCGATGTAACCTTATCCCCGTGACCCCAACTCCCTGTGCCGAAAGCAGGTCACCAGGTGGTCGTTGACCAGGCCGCCGGCCTGTAAAAAAGAGTAGCAGATGGTGCTGCCCACAAAGCTGAAGCCCCGCTGCTTGAGTGCCCGGCTGACCGTGTCGGACAAATCGGTTCTGGCCGGCACCGCTTCGGGGGTTCTCCAGTTATTCTGGATCACCCGGCCCCCGGTGAACGTCCAGATGTAATCGTCGAAGCGGCCGTGGGTTTCCTGCAGGCGTAAAAATGCCTGGGCGTTGGTGACGGCGGCCCTTATTTTGAGCCGGTTGCGGATGATGGCCGGGTTGGCCATGGCACTGGCCATGGCGGTCTCGGACATTGCGGCCACCCGCAGTGGGTCGAAACCATGGAAAACCCGGTGGAAGGCATCCCGCTTGTGCAGCACCGTTTTCCACGACAAGCCGGCCTGAAAGGCATCCAGGACGATGAATTCAAACCATTTGCGGTCATCGTGGACAGGCACACCCCACTCTTCGTCGTGGTAGCGCACCATCAGCGGATCGTCACCCGGCCACCCGCAGCGCTGGTGTTGGTTGTCTACCATGCAATGTCCGTTGTTCAGTCTTATTCAGCGGAGACGCCCGAATCGGTATGGATTATGGTATATCACACTTAAGTTTCAGGGAAAACGGTCGAACTAAAGTTTGATCCCTGAACCCTGAGAGGCTAAGAAATGATTTTTAATGGAGATTTGAGTAAATATCATCCGGCCGACGCCATCATGTTTTTATCCCAACTGAATTTGAACGGGATGCTTTCCGTCGCCGAGAACCAACGCTTGATTACCCTCAGTTTCAAAAACGGTTTTATCATCGATGCCCACTCCGCCAACGGTGACGCAAAAATACTTCAGAGCTTGATTTTCAACCGCCGGGTGACTGCCGATGACGTCAAGCGAATCCGTCAGATCCGGACGGAAACGGCGATGCCGATTCGTTCCATTCTAACCCAGATCGACCTGTTTCCCCTTTCGACCGTGGCGGACATCCTGCTGACCGGCATGAAAGAGGTGCTGCTGGAGATGTTTCTGCTCGATGAAGGGGCATTTAACTTCACCGATACACCGGTCGAGCCCGACGGTGCTGAAACGAAACTGGATGCCAGGATGCTGGCCCTTTCCATTGCCGTCCAGTCCGATGAATACCGTGATTTCCTGAAGGGGATCATCTCCCTCGACCGCGAATTCAACGCATCCGCCAACGAGGTTCAGACCGAAGCGTCGACCACCGAGGAGCAGGTGGTTTTCCGATTGTTGTCCACCTGCCGGACCATTCGACAGGTTCTCGATAAAGCACCTTTCGAGAGCAGTACCGTGATAGCGATCCTCAAGGACTGCATGGAAAAGGGGACGGTTACCCTGCGGCCGGCCGATGCGGCAGATCCGCCAACGCCATCGGAATCCAGCGGGGACCCCCTGTTCGGCGCGTTTCGCCAGGCATTAAAAAAGCTGATGCTGAGTGACGACCCGTTGAAGCGCATCGAGGCCCTGGCGGCATTCTGCAAAGGCTTTTACGACGGCATACTGATTCTTACCGCCAAAGACGGCCAGGTGGTGCACTGTAAAAAGGTGCGCAGGGTCAACGGGCACGGTCTCGACCAGACGTCCGAAAAGGGGCTCTTAGGGGCACTGGACGACGATCTCGTTTTGTCCGCCGTTCATCGTTCCGGCGTCGCTTTTTTCGGGAACCGGTTTCCATCGACGCTGCTGGACAAGCTGTCCGGAGCACCCACAGCCGGCGAATGTGCACTGATCCCGGTTGTAAACAAGGGTCAGGTGGCGGTCTTCATCTATGTTTTCAGCGAAAGCGGCCATGCGGGTCTGTCCCCTCAGCACTACCTGGAGCTGCTCTCATGGATGGTCGCGCCTCGCAATACAGATGCGACCGCTTTGGCTGATCCTCCCATGTCAGGTGGGCAACCGGATGCCGACGGACGGCCGCCGCTGTCTGGCCGGATCAGCCCGGCGGCGTTGGTGTCCAAGATCGACGAATTGCCGCCTCTCCCGACGCTGGTGACACGAGCGATCGACATGCTCTCGGATCCCGGCGTGGATATCAAAGCGGTCGAAAAAGTGATTGGCATGGATCAATCCCTCGTTTCCAAATTGATCAAAATCAGCAACTCGGCGCTCTTCGGCGGATTGAACCGGGTCGAGTCCCTTCAGCAGGCACTGACGCGGCTGGGTGCGAAGACGACCAAGAGCCTTATCTTGTCGGCCTCCATGCAGAGCTACTTTCTAAAGAGCAATCCCGGCATGCAGACCTGGGGCCCATTTTTATGGCAACACGCGGCCGAGTGCGGCCTGGCCGCCCGCCGAATTGCCGTTGCCGCCGGATACGACGATTCTGAAAAAGCCTTCGTGGGCGGGTTGCTGCATGATATCGGTAAACTGGTCCTCCTGCTGGTGAGCGCAGACAGCTTTCGGCAGATACAGAATCTCAAGAAGCGCGAAGCGCTTACCGATGTTGCGGCCGAAAGAGCGCTGATTGGAACCGATCACGCTGAAATCGGCCTGCGGCTCATGGAAAAATGGAAAATGCCGGCGTCGGCCAAGGTATGCGTAACCTATCACCACGACATTGAAAATGCAGGTGCGGCAGCGCCTCTGGCCGCCATCACCGCGTATGCCAATCACCTGAGCCACCTTCACGGCACTCAACTCCAATGGTTCATTTCAGATCCAGAGGCCATCTCGGACGCGTTGTCCAGGACATTGAATCTGTCCGATGACGCCAACCAAGCGCTGGTCGAGTCGGTGGTTGCCGACTTTCAGCAGGCAGGCATGCTCTAACAGGAGTTATTGGGTTACCGCTCCTCGATCGACCCGCCCCGCCGTTCCGAAGCGGGTTGATCACACCCTTCGTCATGGGTTATGAAGGGATCGAGGAGATGGCATGCCCGACGCTTTTCAGAGAACCAACCGGTCCCGCTGGTCCGTGTTCAGCCTGCTGTGGAAAACGGCTGCGTCCTGCGTCCTTGTCACCGTGACGGTGGTCCTGCTGTTGCGCTGGATTCCCCCGCCCACGAGTGCTTTCATGCTTCAGCAGCGCCTGTCCGGCACTGTCATCGATTACCGCTGGACACCCATGAACCAGGTTTCCCCCCATGCGGCCCTTGCGGTGATCGCTTCCGAGGATCAGAATTTTTTCGACCACTGGGGCCTTGACCTGAAGGCGATTGTCGACGCCATCGAGGACAACCGCCGCCGCAGCCGACCCCGGGGGGCCAGTACCATCAGCCAGCAGGTGGTCAAGAACCTGTTCCTGTGGTCGGGACGAAGCTACCTGAGAAAGGGAATCGAGGTTTACTTCACCCTGCTCATGGAATTGCTGTGGCCCAAAAGCCGGATTCTGGAAGTTTATCTCAACATTGCCGAAATGGGCACCGGTGTGTTCGGCGTGGAGGCAGCCGCTCAGCGGTTTTTTCACAAGCCGGCCGACCGGCTCAATCGGCGGGAGGCCGCCACCCTGGCGGCGGTTCTTCCCAGCCCCAAGCGCATGTCTGCCGACCGGCCGTCGGATTATGTGATCCGCCGGACCTGGCAGATCATCGAACAGATGCATGCGCTGGGCGGTACCGACTATCTGAAACAGAAGGGCCGCGGAAGGCGGTTGTCTGCTATGATCCGTTGATGACCGTGATCTGATCGTTCAGCGTCCAGAAATCATACAGGTACCCCAGCCCGAAGATCCCGCCGGTCAGCAGATAAACGATGCCGATCAACCATTTGCCCATGTACATGCGGTGAATGCCCAGGAACCCCAGGAAGGTGAGCAACACCCAGGCCACGGTATAGTCGACGGGACCGCTGCGGAAACGGATGCTGGCCTGCCGATCCATCGAGGGGATCAGAAACAGGTCGATGAGCCAGCCGATGCCCAGCAGGCCGAGGGTGAAAAAGTAGATCGTGCCCGATATGGGCTTGCCGAAATAAAACCGGTGGGCGCCGGTGAATCCGAAAATCCAGAGGATGTAACCGACTGATTTGAGATGGGTGTCGTTGTCTGCCATGTTAGCGTGCTCCAGCGTGTCGAAAGTTGACGGTTTTGCTCCTGAACGGCCAAATTTACTTATCCTGCAATATGTCCGATTTTTTTTCAATGCCAAGCACAACGATGTCTCTGGGGGTCAAGCTGCCAACATCCATTTCACGTGAGATCACTTCCGTCACCGGATATGGGTGGTGACGTTTCTAGTTGCTTAAATGCATGATTAACATTAAAAAACCGCGATGGCGGAAAAGCGTGGCATGCGCTGCGCGGTTCGATGGTTTTCCGGCCCCTAAATATCGACGAGCATGGAGAGGAGGTGATCCCCAGATTGTTGGATGGTAGACTGGCGAAGGGGTGTGCCGGTCTGGCTACCTCCCAACCCTTCGTATTCAATTTAATTTTTTTTCAAGGAGTGAGAAACGATGAAACACTTTATGGTTGTGTTGGCTGTGGTGGTGTCCATGGGGATTGCCGCCCAGCCGGTGCTGGCGGTCGATGTGACGGGTACGGTGGATTTGAATTCCGCCTACGTATGGCGAGGGATGACCTTCAATGACGGTTGGGTGGCCCAACCCAGCATCGATATTACCAAGGGCGGGCTTCGACCTCAACGTATGGGGCAACTTTGATATCGATGATTACAACGACACGCTGGATTCGGGGGAGTTCTCCGAAATCGACCTGACCGCCTCCTATGCATGGACCCTTGGCGTGTTGGATGTCGGGGTCGGATACATCGAATATCTTTATCCCACCACGAACGTCGGTGGTCTGCCGGGAACTCGCGAGATCTACGTCAGCCTTGGAACGGCCCTGCCGGCGGGCTTCGCGTTGGCGTGGGATGTGTATCGGGACATCGATGAGATCAAGGAGTGGTATACCAGCCTGGGGTTGACCTTCGCCTATGACATCAACGACAAACTGAACCTGGGGGCGGGTGCGTCCATGGGGTGGGCCGGTGACGACTATTGTGCGGATGGCAGCGCCGGGTTTTATGATTACAACCTTTCAGTGACACTGGGGTATGCCATCGACGAAGCCTGGAGCGTATCGGCGTTCATCAAATACACCAACGCGCTCGACAACGACAACCTGGCGGATGTGGCTGACGGTGGCCTGCTGGATGTGAAAACGTACGGCGGCGTCAGCGTCTCTTATGCATTTTGAAGTCAGGGTGAGTCTTCCCGTCGAACCCTATTCGCCATTCTCACGCGGAAGGGTGGTTGTGCCAGTCGGTAGGCCGCTGCCCTTCAGCCTCCTGTTCGCCCTCTTTCCCGCTGTGGCTTGGAACCCAAAAAATCTGTGGAAGGGGGGTCCGTTATCGCCTGCGCAGTCGATGTCATCGAGGAGCGACCATTCATCCTTGCGTCCCTTTGCGGTTTCTGCGGTCAGGCGGAACGGTCAGAAACGCCTGGATGATGGCAAGCACCCTGGCGGTGGTGTCCGGCGAGAGGATATCGCCGGCCAGTACGTGCCGGCCCAAATCCTTGTTTCCCCTGAACAGCACCAGCCTTTTTTGTGAAGAAGGAAAAGTCAGGTAGCGTATGACGGCCAGGGTCACGTTGATCACGCGGTCCCACGGGTTGACCATCATCAGCACCGGCATGGCAGCCTTTTTCAGATCGATCCGCCAGGACAGACGGACCAGCTGCATCATGGTGGCGATGGCCTTGACCGGATAGCGTACCGTCCAGTAGACGGCGTGCCGGGCATTGTCCACGCTGAAGCTCCGCCAGCCGCCGAAAAAACTTTCGAACAAGCGCCGTGTGGGCGGCCAGAGCGCTGCAGCCGCCACGGGGTTTTTGGGAAAGAAGTTGGGCGAGAGCAGAATCGAGGCGGTGAATCCGCGCTGCCAACGACGGCTGAGCCGCCAGCCAGGCCGCCAGGGTCCCGCCTGTGGAGGTGCCCACCAGAATGACTTTTTTGCCCAGCCGCTGTCCGATGGCAACGGCTTCCATTCCGTCGTCCATCCAATCCTGACGACCGTGGCCCTGGCCAGTGCATCACCATCCTGCCCGTGGCCGGTGAGGCGGGTGTAGAACAGGTTGGCGCCCATGGCCTCGGCCAGACGGTCGCACAGCGGCCAGGTCTCCATGCGGCTGGCCGAAAACCCATGGATGTAGACGATGGCACGGTCGCGCTGACGGCGTTGGCTGTCGAACCAGACGATTTTCTTCTCACAGCCTTCTCTGATGCCGGACACACGGGATTCCGATTCAGACAGATATCTGTCCAACCCATCCACGCTTTCAGGCATCGTATGGTCTGCTACACCGTACACCGACGTGTCGTTTCCCTTCTGATGGTATTGGGCCGCGTGAAAGAGAATTACCAGACAACAGCCAGTGGGGTCAATGATTCCTGTTATGGTGACGGCAAGGGTGGATTTGTGGCAACGTATTATGTATAAACGGTTATTTTCATATTTGCGGGCGAACGGTTTGTTTGCCTGATTCCTCTCGTTCAGGGGCGTGCAATGACCCAGATTCAAATTATCTATGCAATCGGTGGGGCCGCCGGTCTGCTGCTGGTTGCGGCCATCGCCCTGCTGGTGGGCCGATCGCGCTTGAAGGCCGATCTGGCCGCCCTGGCGCGCCTGGCGGACATGCAACAGACGACCCTGGAAGAGAAGCTGCTATCGGTGAGGGAGCAACTGGATAGGGTGCGCGCCGATTTGGCATCGGTCGAGTCCCAGCTGGACCAGCGCCGCGATGCCATGGCCGACCTGGAGGCACAAAAGGCAGGCCTGGCACAATCCGTCACGCGGATTCCCGTGCTGGAGGAATCTCTGGAAAGGAGCCGCCGCGTTCAGGAACAGCTTAATCTCGCCAACCTGTCCCTGGAAAAAAAGTTGTCTGAACTGTCCACCCGGCTGGATGCCGAGCGTCGCCAGGCCGAAGAGAAGATCGCCTTGCTCAACGATGCCCGGGAGCGGCTGACCGTTGAGTTCAAGGTCCTGGCGGAGCGGATTCTGGAAGAGAAGGGCAAAGCCTTTGCCGACCGCAACAAGACCCAGATGGATGGTCTGATTGGCCCCCTGCGCGAACAGCTGGGCGACTTCAAGAAGCGGGTGGAGGATGTCTACGACAAGGAGTCCCGTGACCGTGCGGCCCTGCTCAACGAGATCGGTCACCTCAAGCATCTCAACGAGCGAATCGGCAAGGATGCCCTGAACCTGACCAACGCCCTCAAGGGGGATGTGAAAACGTTGGGGGGGTGGGGAGAAGTGATCCTGGAGCGGATACTGGAGGCCTCGGGACTGCAAAAGGGGCGGGCATACGATACCCAGGTGAGCATGGCCGGAAGCAGCGGGAGCCGCTATCAGCCGGACGTCGTCGTCCATCTGCCCGAGGGCAGGGATGTCATCGTGGATGCCAAGGTGTCGCTCAAGGATTATGAACGCTACCACGCATCCAGCGATGAAACGGTTCGGGCCGCGGCCATCAAAGCGCACCTCGCCTCCCTGCGGGCCCACCTCAAAGGCCTGAGTGAAAAGCACTACGAGGACCTGGAAGGGATCCGGACCCTGGATTTCGTACTCATGTTCGTGCCCATCGAGGCCGCCTTTTTTTCAGCCGTTGAGCATGACCGCACCCTGTTCACCGATGCTTTCGAGAAGAACGTGATTCTGGTTTCACCGTCAACCCTGCTGGTGACCTTAAGAACCATTCACAACATCTGGCGCTATGCGGATCAGAATGAAAACGCGTTGGAAATTGCCCGGCAGGCCGGTGGGCTCTACGATAAATTCATCGGCTTCATCGAGGCGCTGGAAGAGGTGGGCCGGCAATTGGACCGGGCCAGGGAGGCTTATCGTACGGCCAGGGACCGGCTCTCCACGGGCAGGGGGAATCTGGTGCGGCGTGCCGAACAACTCAAGGCGTTGGGCGTGAAAGCCAATAAGGTCATTCCGGAATCCTTTGCGCTCGAACGGGAATCGGATGGGTGTGAGCCCATCGCTGAAGATGATGATGCTTGATCTTGCAACTGGCCACCCAAAGAGACAAGATGGTCAAGAAAAGGTGACGATCATGCGCGTGCGATGGATTCGCTTTTTAAAAGAAATGGGACCCGCCTGGGTCATCAGTGCCGTCGCCTGCGGCCCGGCCACCTTGGCCAGTGTCTCCATTGCCGGCGCCACCTATTCGTATGCAATGCTTTGGGTCGTCGTGTTGAGCGCCGTGTTTGGAACCACGGCACAGTACCTTGCCGCCAAGATCGGCATTATCGAAAACCGCGGCATCATTGCAACCACGGAAGCACGGCTGGGCAGGACGTGGGCCTGGATATTAACGTTGTATGCACTGTTGGCCACGTGGCTGGCCGCGGTGGTGCTGATGAATGCATTGGCCGGTGTGACGTCGCTGATCACCGGTATAAATACCCCCTACTGGGGAATTCCGTATGGACTGGTGATTGGCAGCTTTCTCGTCTGGAAGGGGTACCGCTGGTTTGAAACCATGTGCAAAATACTGGTGGTGTTTGTGGTGGCTTGCTTCATGGCAACCCTGTTCATGGCAGATATTTCGCTGTCGGGTATGGTAAACGGGTTGGTCCCCACGATCCCGGATGGCGTTCATTCCGCCATGATGATGGCGGCAATCATGGGTGGTGCCGTCCATATTACGATTATCGGCATGCATACCTACAACACCAATGCCAAGGGATGGAATAGAGACAATCTGGGATTGGCGCGGGTTGACACCATTCTTTCCATGGGAATTGCCTTTGGTGCCTATAGCATGGCGATATTTATCGTTGCCGCCGCGGTGCTGCATCCCAATAACGTTGACGTGAAGACGGCGACGGATGCGGCGCTGGCATTGAAACCGCTGCTGGGCGACCGTGCCATGCAAATTTTTTTGTTGGGGGTATGGGGCGCTGCCCTGTCTACCATTTCGCCTACCTTTATGGCCGGGGCGTATTTCTTGTCCGACAAGCTGCACTGGCAATTGAACGTCAAGCATAAAGGCTTTGCCGCCGTCGTTTTTACCGGATGTGCCCTGAGTATGCTGGGGCCGTTGATCAAAGGCAGTTTTTTTCTGCTTCTGCCGTTGATGCTGGCGTTGGGTTTGACGGGAACCCCTTTGGTCGTAGGAATTATCATCTACCTGCTCAACAAACAGGACATCGTCGGGAAGGACCGCAACACGCCTGTATTGAATATCCTCGGTGGGCTGGCTTTCATGGTAAGCGCTTTTTTGGCGATCCGGTTTATCGTGACCCAGATACGTTGACGATCCTCTCCCACCTGATATCAGGCGGCATCGGGATTCACCACCCCACGGGTCTGGCGGGCGATTTCGAGCTCCTCATTGGTGGGGATGACATAAGCCTTGATCGGGCTTCCGTTGGCTGTGATCTCTCCGCGGTGCTTCTCGGGATCACGATTTCTTTGTGGATCCAGGGTCAGGCCGACGGTAGCCATACCCTTGCAACAGGCTTCACGAATGGCCGGGTCATTTTCACCGACGCCGGCGGTGAAAACCAGGGCATCCACCCGGCCGAGCTGAAAAAAATAAGCCCCGACATACTGCCGGCAGCGGTAGACGAACATGTCCAGCGCCAGCTGGGCCCGGGCATCCCCAGCGTCGGCCGCCGCATGGATATCGCGGAGATCGTTCATCCCGCAGATGCCCTTCAACCCGCTCTCTTTTTGCAGGACGGCATTGATCTCCTGCAGGGACATACCGTTGCGTTCGGCAATGTACATGATGACCCCGGGGTCCAGGTCCCCGCCCCGAGTGCCCATGATCAGCCCGCCCAGCGGCGTCATGCCCATTGAGGTGTCCACGCTGACCCCTTTTTCGATGGCACAGATGCTGGCCCCACTGCCCAGGTGGGCGGTGATCAGGTTCACTTCAGACGGCGGCCGGCCCAGCCGGGCTGCCGCCTCCCGTGCCACATACTGATGCGAGGTGCCGTGAAAGCCGTAGCGGCGGACACCCATCTGATCGTAATACGACCAGGGTAGGGCATAGCGGTAGGCAAAGGCGGGGATGGTCTGGTGGAAGGCCGTGTCGAAAACCGCCACCTGGGGCGCATGGGGAAACAGCTCCCGGGCCACCTTGATGCCCATGAGGTTGGCGGGATTGTGCAGCGGGGCCAGGGGAACCGTCTTTTCGATGGCCTCCAGCACCCGGCGATCCACCTGGGTGGGTTTCCGGAAATATTCTCCCCCGTGGACGACCCGATGGCCCACTGCGGCGATTTCGCCCGGGCCGGAGATCACCCCCGTGCCGGGCGCCGTGAGCTGGCCGACGGCTTCGTGCATGGCCGACCGATGGTCGCCGATGGGCTTTTCATAGACGATGCGCTGTCCCTTGGCCGCGTCCGATCGATTCTGATGGCACACGTTGCCCATGGATTCGCCGATCCGCTCCACCAGGCCCGATGCCAGGGGGGTTTCGCCGAGCATTTCAAGCAGTTGGTACTTCAGGGAGGAGCTGCCGCAGTTGATGACCAGAATTTTCATTTAGCCTGCCTTTGCCTGCATGTTTTTATTCGACGTCAAGGCCTGGGCTTGAATCACGGTGATGGCCACGGTGTTGACGATGTCGGTTGCCGTGCAGCCCCGACTCAGGTCGTTGACCGGCTGATTCAGGCCCTGGAGCACAGGCCCGACGGGAATGGCGCCTGAAGAGCGTTGCACCGCTTTGTAAATGTTGTTACCCGTGTTGAGATCGGGAAAAATGAACACCGTGGCCTGCCCGGCCACCTCGCTGCCGGGCAGCTTTGTCTTGGCCACGCCGGCATCCACCGCCGCATCGTATTGGATGGGGCCTTCGATCTTCAATTTTGGAAAGCGGGATCTGACGATGCGTGTGGCTTCGCGAACCTTGTCCACATCCCGACCGGCGCCCGATGTCCCCGTGGAATAGGAGCACATGGCGATGCGTGGTTCGATATTGAACATGACCGCCGTGTCGGCCGCACTGATGGCAATATCCGCCAGTTGGCTTGCATCCGGGTTGGGGTTCACCGCACAATCCCCGTAGACGACGACGCGGTCAGGCAGGCACATGAGAAAAACACTGGAGACGATGGACACCCCTGGACGGGTGCGGATGATCTGAAACACCGGCCGGATCGTATCCCCGGTGGTGTGAACGGCGCCGGACACCATGCCGTCGACCAGCCCCGCCTTGACCATGAGGGTGCCGAAGTAGCTCACGTCGGCCGTCATGTCCCAGGCCATCTCCTTGGACAGGCCCTTTTCCCGACGTAGATCGTAATAGATCTGGGCCAGGGCCTCCCGATGGGGAGAGCTGGGCGGATGAATGATATTCAGTCCTTTCCACTCCAGGCCGAGGGCTTTCGCCGTCCGCCTGATCTGCTCCGGATCGCCCAGTAGCGTGATGTCGGCCACATCCCGGCGGACCAGTATCTCTGCAGCCCTGAGGACCCGCGGTTCTTCCCCCTCGGGCAGAACGATATGCCGGCGAGCCGATTTGGCCCGTTCGATGAGTTCATATTCGAACATGATCGGGGTCACGCGGGTGGATCGCACCACATCGATGCGGGCTTCCAGGCGGGCGAGGTCCACATTGGCTTCGAAGAGGCCCAGTGCGGCGGCGATTTTGCGTTCATCGCCGGGTTGAAGGCTGGCGCGGACCTCGCTGGCATTCATGGCACTGGTGAAGGTGTCCGTGGGCACACTGATGATGGGCAGTTGTGAGGTCAGCTTGAAGCCTTCCATCAGGCGTTTCACCGACGGTTCCGGTTTGAATCCACCGGTAAGCAGAAGGCCCGCTATGGTTGGATAATTGCCGGATATGACCGTTGCCAGACTCCCCAGAATGACATCCGTGCGGTCCCCTGGCGTGATCACCAGATCTCCCTCCCTGATTAGTTCGAGGAAATGGGGGATGTTCATGGCCGCCACCTTGAAATCATGGATCGACCGGCTCAGCGCTTCAGTTTCCCCCTGGAGCACCTCGGCCCCCAATTCTCTGGCGATTTCCGCAACGGTGGGCCTGCCTAATATGGGCATCTCCGGAAGCACGCCGACGGGGATGTCACCGGGGATGGCTTGGTCGACCGCCGTGCGAACGGCATCCAGTTCCGATTTGTCGACCCGGTTGACGATGACGGCAGCGACGTCGCATCCCCTGTGGGTGAAGGCATCGATCCCCATCCGAGCGGCCTCGAGGATCTCTTCCGGGTCTTTGTCGCTTCCATTGACCAATATCAGGATGGGGCTGCCCAGGTTGCTGGCCACGTCGGCATTCATATCGAATTCGAATGCCGATGAAACGCCTGTGAAATCCGTTCCCTCGCAGAGGACGAACCGGAATTTCTGTTGAAGCTGCCGGTACTTTTCCACGATCTGTTTCAGAATGCCCTGGGTGCTGCTGCCGGTGGACAGACTTTGCACGGCATTGTGGGTGAAGGCGAAGGTTTCGTAGTAGGTCTGGTCAAGGTTGTAACGCTGCAGGATGAGTTCGATGTCGTTGTCCCGTTTCTGGGCCGTGGGGATGATGGGCCTGAAATATCCGATGCGTCCCACTCTTCTGGAGAGCATCTCCATGATGCCCAGTGCAACCACCGACTTGCCGCTTTCCGGCTCGATGCTGGCGATGTAAAGGCTGTTGGCCATGCGGTCTTTCCCCGTCTACTGTTGCGGTTGTCGTTAATTCTCAAAAGCGACAGTTTAACGTAAAAACCGTTGGGTAACAAACCAATTCTGAAGGTCATGCACGACCGGGCGCCTCCGATCCGGTGCGTTTTACCTGCGCTCACCCTGCAGGATGTGGCACCCTTTGGATTTACAAGCACATGCCTTAAATGGTATACCGGGCTCAAAAAGATAAAGGAGGCACAAATGGGATGGAGAAGGTGGCGCGTTTTCTTGATGATTTCCGTGGCGGCGCCTGTTTTCTGCTTCGTGACAGCCTTGTCGGCAGATGGGGCGGACAAGCAGACTTTGGATCGCCTCGAGAAGATCATCGAACGGCAGCAGGCCCAGATCGCGACCCAGCAGAAGGTCCTCGAGCAGCTTCAGGGCGAGGTGGAGGCGCTCAAGGGCCAGACGGCCGCGGCCACGGTCAAGGCGGCCACGGACAGCCCCGCAGCCGTAACGACAGACAAATCCAAGGCCACGGTCAAACTCTACGGCCAAGTCAACAAGGCGGTGCTCTACAGCAACGACGGGGACAAGGGCAACACCTACCTGGTGGACAACGACAACGCATCCACCCGCATTGGGGTGCTGGGCGCCATCAATCCCAACGACAAGTATGAGATCGGTACCCGCATCGAAGTGGAATACCAGACCAACCCCAGCAACCTGGTCAACCAGGAAGATAAGCGCGTGGAAGACATCGGTTTTGAGAAACGCCATCTGGATCTGTGGGTGGACGTCAACGCGTTGGGTAAGTTCTCCCTTGGGTGGGGCTCCACGGCCTCGGACGGCACCTCCGAGATGGACCTGTCCGGCACCGGCGTGGTGGGGTACTCGAGCGTTGCCGACATGGCCGGCGGCCAGTTGTTTTTTAACGAGAACACGAACGCCTTATCCGACACACCGATCAACGCAGCCTACAACAATATGGACGGGCTGGGACGCAAGGAACGTATCCGCTATGACAGCCCTTCGTTCAACGGATTTGTCGGCTCCGCATCCTACGTTGCCGAGGGCGGCGGGGACCTTGCCGTGCGCTACACGGCCCAGATGGATGCCTTCAAACTTGCCGCCGCTGTGGCCTACGCCAACCCCGGCGGTTCCTCTGATATCGTCGACGACCAGCTGGCCGGATCGTTTTCCATCCTGCATGACTCCGGCTTCAACGGCACCTTTGCCATGGGCACCCGCGACCAAAAAGGGGCCGGTGCAAACGACGCCGGGTTTTTCTACACCAAGTTCGGCTACCGTGGCCGCTGGTGCCCGCTGGGGGTGACCTCCCTGTCGGCCGACTACGGCCGTTTTTCCGACTTTGATGTCAACGGCGACGATGCAGACACCTTCGGCCTTCAGATGGTGCAGGACCTCCAGGCGTGGGGCACCGAGGCCTACCTGGGCTACCGTTTCCACAAACTGGACCGAAACGGTGCCGATTTCGACGACATCAATGCCATCATGACCGGCATGCGGGTGAAATTTTAAAATGATCAAGCAACAATTCCTGATGATGCTTGCTGCTGTCCTGATTGCCGGGCTTGCCGGCTGTGCATCCTTGCCGCAGCCGTTCGACTACCACGACGATCGAGACGAAAAGCCCGGGCCCGGCTTGTTTTCGGGTGAAAAAGGCGGGTTTGTCATCTACGGCGAGCCACCGGCGCAAGCCATAGACCCTGAAGAAACGCCGACAGCTTCGGATTGATCAATGGGAGCAGAAAAACAAGCGCTGCCGGTACCCGTTTTGTGCGTGGGTATTGGCAGCGCTTTTTGCTTGACCGAGAGCGGTTGGTTTGCTTTTTCTCTGAACCCTCAATACACCTTGCGCCGGGAGAACCCCCTGCCCAGCACGTTGAAGGTGTTCTCCGTGATGATGAAGGCCTCCGGGTCGATGGACAGGGCCGCCTCTTCCACCCGCTTCAACTGGTAGTTGTTGACCACGGTGAGGATGATTTTCTTGGCTTTGCCCGTATAGGCCCCGCTGCCTTCCAAGAAGGTGACACCGCGGCTGAGGCGGTCCTGGATCTCCCGGGCGATCTTTTCATTGAGATCGGAAATGATGAAAACCATTTTGCGCTGATTGGAGAAGGCCAACACATAATCCAATGTCTGAGACGAAATGAAGCTCATGAACAGGGAGTAGAGCACCAGGTCCGTCTCCAGTGCACCGAAACTGAAGGCGAACAGCACCAGGTTGAAGGCAAAATAGAAGGTACCCAGTCGGATGCTGAACTTCTGATTCAGGATGATCCCGATAATGTCCAGGCCGCCGGCCGATCCCAGCGAGTGGAGCACCAGGCCCGAACCGGCGCCCATGAGCACGCCGCCGGCCAGTACGGCCAGCATCGGCTCTTTGATGGGCAGGGTGAACCCGATCAGATCGATGGTCAGGGAGAGGGCGGCCACGCCATACAGACTGTAAAAAAAGAACCGCCGGCTGATGTGGACCCATCCCATCAGAAAGATGGGAATGTTGACAACCAGATACCACAACCCCGGTGACAGAAAACCGCTGACATAGTAAAAGAGCAGGGTCAGCCCTGAGATACCGCCGGTAATGAACCCGTGGGGAATGGCGATGGATTTCAACCCGATGCCGAACACCAGGGAGCCCGCCGAAATCAGGAAGAGGTTCCACAGCACGGATGAGATGAACCGGTGGTACAGAAGCTTTTTCATTGGGTGATTCCTTTGTTCAGGCAGGCAAGTAGACCGTTGGCTGCCGAGTTGGTTTTTCCAATGGTCATCGCCGCTTTTTCCTTTGGGTAAAATTCCAAAAGTGACAAAACTAACGCCGCATCGACGCATGTCAAGCGGTATAGCCTAAAAAAATGACAGACGCAAAAAAACAGCGACCCCCTCGTGAGGTGACAACGACCATCGACCCTGACCGGTGCACCGGCTGCGGGGTGTGCATACCGGTGTGCCCCAAAGAGACACTGGCCATTCAGGACGGCAAAGCCGTGGTCCGGGGAGCCGAGTCCCTCAATTGCGACCACTGCGCGGCGGCATGTCCGGTGGCGGCCATCCGGGTCACGGCGATGGATCCCGGGCTGGCTCAATTTCAAACTTTTCAGGCCGATACCCGCTGGCTTCCCCACGGGCGGTTTGATGCCGCCGCCCTGGTCAATCTCATGGCTTCACGGCGTTCCTGCCGGAATTTTTCCGACCGCCCGGTAGATCGATCGCTATTAGAAGATCTGGTCAAGGCGGGCATTACCGCCCCGTCGGGCTCCAACTGCCAGCCATGGACCTTCACCATCCTGCCGGACCGCCGGGCCGTTAACGGGCTGGGACGCCGGGTGGGCGATTTTTTCAGGAAGACCAACCGCATGGCGGAGAAGCGATGGCTCCGCACGGCATTGAAGCTGCTGGGCAAACCGGAGTTGGACACCTACTTCCACCTGCACTATGCCACCGTGGAGACGGGGCTTTCGGCATGGGACAACGGGGAGCGCGATCTGTTGTTTCACGGGGCACCCGCAGGTATCGTGGTGGCCGCGGACAACGGCGCCTCCTGTCCCTCCGAAGATGCCCTGCTGGCCACCGGAAACATACTGCTGACGGCACATGCCTTGGGCCTTGGCACCTGCCTGGTCGGGTTTGTCATCGAAGCCATGCGGCGGGATCAATCGATCGTCCGCAGGCTGGGCATCCCCGGCCATGAAACCCCCTATGCCGTGATTGCCGTTGGCTGGCCCGATGAAACCTACCATCGGGTGGCCGGGCGAAAACCGGTTGTGATTCGTTACGCGGCTCCCGGAGACACTCACTAAGCAGCTCAGATTAAAAACAATTTCGACAGGGCAACCGTTGCATTCAGTCGGCAAGGATGTCATATTGATGCAGCGTTCTGTCCGCTGCGGTTGACCGTTGGCCCGGACCGCAATATAAAAACGGCCGTTTCTCGATCGGCCCCCGTGGTCGTATTGGGCAACACGACCAACACGACCAACACGAAAGGCGACTCTTTTTGACCATCAGCCACCTGATCGCATTCACAGCAGGTCTTCTGCTGCTCTATTATGGTGCCGGCTGGCTGGTCCGCGGCGCATCCGCGCTGGCCCGCGGCATGGGGCTGACGCCGATGGTCATCGGGCTTACCGTGGTGGCATTCGGCACGTCCACGCCCGAACTGGTGGTCAGCCTGGTCTCCGCCGCCAAAGGCAAGAGCATGATCGCCCTGGGAAACGTGGTGGGCAGCAATATCTGCAACATCGCTCTGGTGCTCGGGCTGACGGCCGTTTTTCAGCCGGTGACCACCAGCCGTATTGTCATCACCCGGGACATTCCCCTCATGCTGGCCATTTCGGTCTTTCTATTGCTGCTCTCGTTGAATTCGATCATCGGCAGATTCGAGGGCGCCGTCCTTTTTTGCGGCATCGTCGCCTACACCTGGTTCAATTACCGGGTGGCCGTGCGCGTCGATCGTACCATGCCCGATGCAGCCGGCAGGGTACCGCCGGCTGCCGGGCTGCTGGAGAGCCGCTGGGCCCAGTGTTTGATGATTGCCGGCGGAACGGCGGCGGTGGTCCTCGGTGCGGAGCTGCTTGTGGATGCGGCGGTGAGCGTCATGTCCGCCCTGGGCGTCAGCGAAAAATTTGTCGGGCTCACCGTGGTGGCGTTGGGCACCTCGGTGCCGGAACTGGCCACTTCCGTGGTGGCGGCCCTGAAAAAGGAGATGGACATTTCCCTGGGGAACCTGGTGGGCAGCAACGTCTTCAACCTCCTCAGCGTCGTTGGCGCTGCGGCCATGGTAAAACCCATCGCCATCTCCGGCGGCTTCATCGGCAGCGGTCTGGTCGTGGATTATCTGGTGATGATCGTCATCAGTGTGCTGCCCTGGGCGCTGATGAAACGGGACTTGACAATTTCCCGCAAAAAAGGTCTGATCCTGCTTGGATGCTACCTGGCCTATGTGTCTTTCCTCATTTTAAAATCCTGAAGGGTTCAATGTCCACCAACCCGGTAAAGCGCTCGATGATATCCATAGTCGCCCCTGATGCACCATCCCCTCTGGTCCTGGTCGTGGATGATGATGACGATATCCGCGATATCCTTTCATACGGCATCGAGGCCTCCGGGTGTCGATGCCTCACCGCTGAGTGCGCGGAAGCGGCCTTGCGGATTCTGAAATCGGAGCCGGTGGAGGTGGTTATTTCCGATGTCCAGATGAAGGGCATGAGCGGCCTCGACCTGTGCCGCCAGATCAAAGACCGACATGATGCCGATGTGATCATCATTACCGGCCTGGTCAATAATTTCGCCTACGAGGAGATCATCGCCCAGGGTGCCAGCGATTTTATCGAGAAGCCCATCCGGCTGGCTGAGATCGTGGCCCGTCTCAAACGGGTGCTCTTTGAACGCCAGACCCGGGAAAAGCTCAAACAGACTGCCGAGGAACTGCGAAGCAACGCGGTTCATTTCCAGAAAGCCATGGAGGGCTCGGTCCAGGCGATCGCGCTGGCCGTTGAAATGCGCGATCCATATACATCGGGCCACCAGAATCGGGTGGCCGACCTGGCCAGCGCCATTGGCCGGGAGATCGGGCTTTCCAAGGATCGGGTTTATGGATTGCAGATGGCCAGCCTCATCCACGACCTGGGAAAACTCACCATCCCCGGGGAGATCCTCTGCAAGCCGGGGCGGCTCAGCGGTCCCGAGTACGCCATGATCAGGACCCACGTGCAGTCGGGATACGACATCCTGAAGAAGATCGATTTCCCGTGGCCGTTGGCGGACATCGTCCTCCAGCACCACGAACGGATGGACGGTTCGGGCTATCCCAATGGTCTTTCCGGGGAGGCGATCATGCTCGAAGCCAGGATCCTCAGTGTTTCCGATGTGTTCGAAACCATCGGGTCCCACCGGCCCTACCGTCCCTCCCTGGGGTTGAAAAAGGCCATGGGAGAACTCGCCGGCAACAGCGGTACCCTTTACGATCCCCATGTGGTTTCCGCCTGCCTCGACCTGGTGGAGGGCGAACGCTTTCATTTCAGGAGCGCCAAGTCGGCCTCGGTGTTTGTCACCACCCAGATGCAGTCACTTTGAACCGCGATAGCGATCGCATTTCCACAGGCTTGCCGCGGAGAGGGTTCAATACCTGCACCTGGAGATCCTGTTCTTTCCCTTTTTCTTGCTTTTCTGGCCTGGTCAGATGGCAAAACTGCCTCAACACATACTATCAATCCTGGTTTTTTTGAACGCATTTTTCGACAAACTGAATGACTCACCGCGGTTCAGTTCTCTGGCCCCGGTCATCCGGCCGCTGTTTTCCGAGTAACGCGTGGAAACATGAGAATCAATGGAACGGTGACGAGGGGGATGAAGGCGACGGCCCACAGCACGGTGGCTACCGAATAGAGATCGGCCAGCCGACCCACGACCGGCGCCACCGCCCCGCCCAGGCCATAGGCCAGTCCCATCATCAGGCTGGAGACCATGGAGCGTCCGCCCGGCGCCAACTCCTGGGCGAGTGTCACCCCAAGGGGCAGGGTGGCCAGCACGAAAAAGCCGGCCATGAACACGCCGCCGTAGACCCATGAACCGGACAGGGAAAGCATCACCAGCAGGGCCGGTGTCATCAATAGGTGAGAAACCAGAAAGATCGGCCTGGCCCCCGCCCGGTCAGCCAGATGTCCGGCCAGCAGGCCGCTGGCGGTGCCGGCCAGGGTGAACGCGGTGATCATGAGGCCGCCGGAGACCAGGGAGTATCCCCGACTCACCAGCAGGACGGGCATGAAGGTCATGAACGACTGACCGACCACCGCCCGCAGCACCATCACCAGCCAGATCAGAAAGATGGATTTCCAGACGGCGCCGAACTGTTTCTTCAACGTGCCCATCAATCCCAAGGACGCCATGCCTTCACTTTTTGGGGAGGGCACCGCCATCCACAGGTAGACCATTGCCGCCAACCCGATCGTCATGGTGGCCGGCATGGCCTCCAGGCCCCAGGCGGCCACGACGGCGGTGATGAAAAAAGGACCCACGGCGAAAGCCAGCGTGCCGCCGGTGTTGAACACGGACATGCAAAAACCTTTGCGATTTCCGGAATAGAGCGGGATCATGCCGGCCACGGAAGGGTGGAACAGCGATGACCCCACGGATCCCAGGGCGATCAACAACATCAGCATCCCGTAGTTGCCGGCGATGCCGGAAAGGGGGATGAAGACCACCGCCATGAGCAGGCCGCCGAGTATGATGGCGCGACCCTGGTAACGGTCCGCCAGGTAACCGGCAACCGGTTGGACGATGAAAGATAGAAACCGGTTGACGCCGGCGATGAGTCCCACCTGGGCCAGGGTCAGGTTCAGTTTGTCCATGAACGCGGGAAACAGGGGCGTGGTGAAAGCGCTGTAAAAATCGCCGGTGAAGTGGACCAGGGTCAGGGCGAAAAGGATTTTCAGGTGGGGTTGATTGTGCGGTTTCATGGATTCGAGTGATTTCATTGGCTGATGGGTTGGGGCAAGCTGTTAGCGGGCCGGCACCTTTCCGGCCGTTCTTTGTAAAAAACCGGGATAGTAGGCAACACTGTCGTCCGGGTCAAGCATCAATTGTCTTTTCATTCCTCCGCCCTTATCGTCCGGAATCACCCTCGCTTACTGAAATCTAACTTGACGCTAACATTAACCTAACAATTGGCGCCTAAGTTGCGCACGAGAGAAATCGCAGGCGGTTCAGGAAATATGGGCGCCCTAACTGAATCCTAACATGATCCTAACACGGTTTTCCAAGTGACCGATTCAAACGACATGCAACTAACGGATAACGCTGCCAGCCCTGTAACCCGAAGCGTCGGGTCGATATACGGTCTCGGCAACCAGTGCCATCGTCCACCATTACAGATCAGCTGTCGGTACATATGAACCCACTTCATCTGCTAATCATTTTGTTGCTGCTTTCCTCGATGGGATATTACATCGGCCGCAAAAAGGCCTTCGTCCTGGCCGGAGGACCTAATGGTCTGAAGGAGCTGCACTCCCGGCCGGTTTACTATGGGGCGCTGACCGCCATGTGGTGCGGTATTCCGGCCATCGTGGTGTATGCCGCCTGGCTGGCTCTCGAACCGTCGATCATCACCGATATGGTGCTCAACGGCCTTCCGGATGAGATTCGATCACTGCCGGACGGCCGGTTGAACCTGCTTCTGAACGATATTCGCAACCTGGTGGCCGGAAATATCGTTTCCGCGGCATCCGATCCGATGATTCAGGCGGCCGCCGACCGCTATTCGCACCTGAAACAGATCTCGTTCACCAGCCTGGCCATCGCCTCGGTTTCACTGAGCCTGTTGGCCTTGGTGTTCATCCGATCCAGGATCGTTCCGAAGCTGCGCGCGCGCAATCAGGTCGAACGCATGGTGCGTTATCTGCTGGTTACCTGTTCCATGATCGCCATTTTCACCACCATCGGCATCGTGTTGTCGGTGTTGTATGAAGCCATCCGCTTTTTCCAGACCGTACCGGTGACCGATTTTCTTTTCGGGCTGGAATGGAGCCCGCAGATGGCCATTCGTGCCGACCAGGTCGGTTCTTCAGGCGCCTTCGGTGCGATTCCGGTGCTGGCCGGCACGGTGATGATATCCCTGATTTCCATGGCCGTAGCGGCGCCCATCGGCCTGATGTCCGCCATATACCTGTCCGAATACGCCAACCGCCGGATCCGGGACATGGTTAAGCCGATCATGGAAATCCTGGCCGGCATCCCAACCGTGGTATACGGTTTTTTCGCCGCCTTGACCGTGGCGCCCTTTTTCCGCGACGCCGGTGATTTTTTCGGTCTGGCCATTTCTTCGGAAAGCGCCATGGCCGCCGGCCTGGTCATGGGCGTGATGATCATTCCCTTCGTCTCCTCCCTTTCGGACGATGTCATCAATGCGGTCCCTCAGGCGCTCAGGGACGGCGCTCTGGCGCTGGGCGCCACCCGTTCGGAAACCGTGCGGCAGGTGGTCATCCCGGCCGCTTTTCCCGGCATCATCGGCAGTCTGCTGCTGGCCGTGTCGCGAGCCATCGGCGAGACCATGATCGTCGTGATGGCCGCCGGGCTGTCGGCGAACCTGACGGCCAACCCCTTTCAGGCGGTCACCACGGTTACGGTTCAAATCGTGACCCTCCTGGTGGGCGATCAGGAGTTCGACAGTCCGAAGACCCTGGCGGCCTTTGCCCTGGGGTTGCTGCTTTTTTTGATAACCCTGGCATTGAACGTCATCGCCCTGGTGGTGGTCCGCAAATATCGGGAGCAATATGAATAGAATGCCCCAGCCAATCGAAAAATCCGTAAGATCGGACCGCAGCCGGACCATCGACATCGTCAACCGCGGCCTGAAGCGTCGCTACCGGGCCGAACGCCGGTTCAAGTTGTACGGCGTCACGGCGATCGTTCTCAGCCTTGCGTTCCTCACGCTGCTGTTCGCCACCATCGTGGGCAAGGGCTACAGCGCCTTTCAGCAGACGGAAATCAGGCTCGATGTCTATTTTGACCCGGCGGAATTTAAAGACCAGCTGGCCGCCGACGCCAACTATCTGGCCATCGTCAAGGACGCATTGCGCGAGCTGTTTCCCGACGTGTCGGGGCGACAGGACAAACGTTCCCTCAATGCGCTGGTGAGCACCGGCGCGTCGTTCCAGGTGCGCGACATGCTGCTGAAGGATCGCAGCCTGATCGGAACGCGCATTTCGGTCTGGGTGCCCGCCGCCGACGACGTGGACATGCTCGTCAAAGGGCATATGGACCGGCGCTTGCCGGAGAGCCAGCGCCGCCTGAAGGACAAAGAATTGGCTTGGGTCGATCAGCTCGCTGCAGACGGCCGCGTGCGCAAGGCCTTCAATTTCACTTTCTTCAACAACGGGGACTCCCGTGAACCTGAACTGGCGGGGATCCGTGGGGCCCTGATGGGCAGCTTTTATACCCTGGTCGTCACCCTGCTGCTCTCCTTTCCGACCGGCGTGGCCGCCGCCATTTACCTGGAGGAGTTCGCCCCCAAGAACCGGTGGACCGACCTGATCGAGGTCAACATCAACAACCTGGCTGCCGTCCCGTCCATCGTCTTCGGGCTGCTGGGGCTGGCCGTTTTTCTTAATTTTTTCGGCCTGCCGCGTTCGGCACCCCTCGTCGGCGGCCTGGTGCTGTCCCTGATGACCCTGCCGACCATTATCATCGCCAGCCGGGCCTCGTTGCTTTCGGTTCCGCCGTCCATCCGCGAAGCGGCGCTGGGCGTCGGCGCCTCCAAGAACCAAATGGTGTTTCACCACGTGCTTCCCCTGGCGCTTCCGGGTATGCTGACCGGTACGATCATCGGCATGGCACGGGCGCTGGGAGAGTCCGCCCCCCTGTTGATGATCGGCATGGTGGCGTTCATCGTCGACATCCCGGGCGGATTCACCGACCCGTCCACGGTGCTGCCGGTGCAGATCTACCTGTGGGCCGACAGCCCCGAGCGGGCCTTTGTCGAACGAACGTCCGCTGCCACCATGGTGCTGCTGGCTTTTTTAATCACCATGAATGCGCTGGCTGTTGTCCTTCGCAAACGTTTTGAAAAGCGGTGGTAATCCAAATCAACCAATTAAGCCGTTGTGCCGCAGCTGCCCAAGCGGCGACTGTAGCGCTATCGGCAACAACTGCCTGATCGGGCAACAATCAAATCAAATTAAATGGAAAAGGAGAAAGGTATGAAAAAGGTATTCACTGTCTTGAGCGCAGCGGCACTGTTGATCAGCGTCAACGCCATCGATGCGTTTTCCGCAAGGGACTACATCAGTATCGTGGGGTCATCGACGGTTTACCCCTTTGCCACCGTAGTTGCCGAACAATTCGGCAAGACCACCAAATTCAAGACGCCGACCATTGAATCCACCGGTTCCGGCGGCGGGTTCAAGCTCTTTTGCGCCGGTGTGGGCGTCGAACACCCGGACATCACCAACGCCTCGCGGGCGATCAAATCCTCCGAATGCAAGACCTGTTTCGACAATGGGGTGAAGGAGATCATCGAGGTGAAAGTCGGCTACGACGGTATCGTGATAGCCAACGCCAAATCTGCGCCGATGATGAAGCTGACGCGCAAGGAGCTTTTCCTCGCCCTGGCCAAGGAGGTTCCCGACCCCAAGGGCGGTGACAAAGTCATTCCCAATCCCTATCAGACCTGGAAGGACATTGATTCCTCCCTGCCCAACCAGAAGATCACGGTTCTGGGGCCGCCGCCGACCTCGGGTACTCGCGACGCGTTTGTCGAACTGGTTATGGACGAAGGCTGCGAGGAATTTGATTTCATCAAGGCCATGAAAAAATCAGATAAGAACAGATTCAAAGGCATCTGCCAAACGGTCCGGGAAGACGGTGCCTATGTGGAGGCCGGTGAAAACGACAACCTGATCGTTCAGAAACTGGAGCAAGATCCCGAAGCGCTGGGTATTTTCGGGTTCAGCTTCCTGGATCAGAATGCGGACAAAATCAAGGGCTCGTCTGTCGAAGGTGTGGAGCCCACGTTTGACAAAATCGCCGATGGCCAATATCCTGTGTCCAGGCCGCTGTTCTTCTACGTCAAGAAGGCCCACATCGGAACGATTCCGGGCATCCAGGAATATCTCAACGCTTTCAGTGCCGAGAAAGCCTGGGGGCCCGACGGATATCTGTCGGAAAAAGGCCTGATTCCCATGCCCGACGCGGAGCGAAAGAAGTTTGCCAACGATGTCAAGATGCTGACCCCGATGGACTGCAAATAATTTAAAACGGCGGGCGTGCCGGATCGTTAAACCGGCCGCCCGCCAACATGGATGAACCCACAGCGGCCCAGCGGATGATAAAATTGGCTAGATCCGCTAATCAAGACCATGCCGTCGGCGCTGCCACAAGCCATCCCCCGGAATCCAAGGCGCCGTTCGCACGTGACAGCAGACAGGAAAGCAATGAGCGATTCGGATAAATTCGATCCGGCGGATCCCAAAACCCAAAAGACCGTCGGCAACCCCCTCAGCAAAAACCCGCGCATGACCTGCCGCAATGTCAATGTCTTTTATGGAGACAAACAAGCCATTTTCAATGTCTCGCTGGACATCGGAAAAAACGAAGTCGTCGCTCTGATCGGTCCTTCAGGATGCGGCAAATCCACCTTTCTGCGTTGCCTGAATCGCATGAATGACACCATCGACATCTGCCGTGTTAATGGCACGATCAAGCTTGATGAGATGGACATCTATGATCCGGCAATCGATGTGGTTCCGCTCAGGGCCCAGGTGGGTATGGTTTTTCAGAAACCCAATCCATTTCCCAAATCGATCTACGACAATATCGCCTACGGCCCCAGGATTCACGGGATTGTCACCAACCGCGCCGATACCGATGAAATCGTCGAAATGTCGCTGCGCAAAGCCGGGTTGTGGAAAGAGGTCAAGGACCGGTTGGATCAGCCGGGCACCGGGCTGTCCGGCGGCCAGCAGCAGCGCTTGTGCATTGCCAGGACCATTGCGGTCAATCCGGAAGTCATCCTGATGGACGAACCCTGTTCCGCGCTTGATCCCATTGCCACGTCGATCATCGAGGACCTGATCCACGAATTGAGAACCCAGTATACGATTGCCATCGTCACCCATTCGATGCAACAGGCCTCACGGGTCAGCCAGCGCACCGCCTATTTTCATTTGGGTGTTCTAATCGAAGTGGGCCCAACGGACCAGCTTTTCACCCGACCGCTTCACAGACTGACCCAGGATTACATCACCGGCCGATTTGGTTGACGGAACGGCGATCCTAAAAAATTCGAACCTGTCGTGCGTTCAGATCAACGATTCGCATAGGAGAAACCTGACGGTGAAGCACTTTCATAGAGAACTCGACAAAATCAAAAAAATGATTCTGTCCCTGGGGGCACTCGTGGAACAGCGGGTCAACCGGATCAAACAGGCCATCGAAGATCGGGACGTCGACCTTGCCAAGGAGATCATTCACCTCGATCACGAGGTCGACGAGATGGAGGTGGAGATCGAAGAGGAGTGCCTGAAGGTCATCGCGCTGCATCAGCCGGTGGCAACCGATCTGCGCTTTCTGGTCGCCGTGATCAAGATCAACAATGATCTGGAGCGCATCGGCGACCAGGTGGTCAATATCGGCCAGCGTGTGGTGCGCATCGCCAAGCGTCCGGTGGCGCCTTACCACTTCGACTATTCGCTGATGGCGGACAAGGCGGAAGCCATGCTGCGAATGAGCCTGGACAGCCTGGTCAATCAGGATCTCGATCTGGCCATCAAGGTGCTGCATACGGATGACGAGGTGGACAAGCTCAAGGATGAAGCCTACGACCGCATCAAGCAGGCCATGACCGACGGGTTGACCGAAGATATCGGCTATATGATCAACCTGCTGCTCATCTCCCGGCACATCGAACGGCTCGCCGACCACGCCACCAACATCGCCGAAGAGGTGATCTATATGATCGAGGGCGACATCGTCCGGCACGGCAAGCTGGATTGACCGCCAGTCGACTGAAGCGTGAAGGCCGGCCTCCGGGGACATGAAATGCCGATATTGCATAGGCGAATGAAAGATGAGTAGAGAGAAGATACTCGTGGTGGATGACGAAGAGGATATCCTTGAACTGGTCCGCTACAACCTGACGCGTGAGGGATATTCGGTGTCCTGCGCCACATCGGGCGAAGAAGCCCTGAAAGCATCGGCGTCTGAACCGGTTGATCTGGTCATTCTGGACCTGATGCTTCCGGGCATTGATGGCCTGGAAGTGACCCGACGACTCAAACAAAATCCCGGCACCAAGGATACACCGGTGGTCATGCTCACCGCCAAGGGCGAGGAGGCGGACATCGTCACCGGTTTGGAGCTGGGCGCCGACGACTATGTGACCAAGCCTTTTTCACCGCGTATCCTCATCGCCCGTGTGAAGGCGGTAATCCGGCGGCGAAGTGGCATTGCCGAACCGGAGAACGACGTATTGACCATTCGAGAGCTGTCCATCCATACCGGTCGCCGGCACGTGACCGCCAACGGCCGGTCGTTAGATTTGACCTACACGGAATTCCAGGTGCTCTATTTCCTCGCCCGGCGGCCAGGCTGGGTCTTTACCCGCTCTCAGATCGTGGATGCGGTGCGCGGTGATGACTACCCGGTTACCGACCGCAGCGTGGATGTCCAGATCGTGGGCCTCAGAAAAAAGCTGGGGCCGCTGGGAAAATATATCGAGACCGTAAGAGGGGTGGGTTACCGGTTCATGGAAAGCTGACGGTTTCACACAAAACCCAATATCGGCGTTACGCGAATCACTCGTCACTGCGGCGTACTTCATGTACAGCCTCCTTCCTCGTTCTTCGCAAGCCTTGATCTTGGGTCTTGTGTGAAACCTTTTGAAAGCTGGAACTGTGGGTTTCATAGCAGTTGAAAGCCGTGCATTTTAGGATTCCGATGAAAAAGAAGATACGCCTGATCTACAAGCTTTTCCCATCCTATCTGCTGATCACCTTGCTGTCGCTGATTGCCGTCAGCTGGTATGCACTCAGTTTTACCCGCCAGTTTTACCTGGAGCGCACCCAGGTCGATCTTGAAGTCAGCGGGCGACTTTTGGAGAAGCAGGTGATTCCCCTGCTTTCACCGCTGGATGAAAAGGCAGTGGATTTGCTTTGCAAGCAGGCCGCCGGAAATACGATTACACGGGTGACCGTGATCCTTCCCGACGGGCGTGTGGTGGGCGACTCGGAAGAAATGCCGGCCAATATGGACAATCATCGGAACAGGGCGGAGGTTCAAGCATCGTACAAGGGCGACGTAGGCGTAGGTATCCGCTACAGCGACACCCTCAAACAGAACATGATGTATGTGGCCTTTCCAATGTACGCTGACGGAACATTGGTTGGGGTGCTGCGAACATCTCTGGGCGTAACCGCTATCGATGAGCGTATTGGCGCCGTCCGGTGGCGCATTGCCGCTGGTTCGCTGTTGGTGGCCTTGCTGGCATCGGGAATCAGCTGGTTCGTCTCCCGGCGGATCACGCAGCCGCTGGAAAAAATGCGCAGCAGCGCGCGGCGGTTTGCCGACGGGGACCTTTTTCATCGTCTGACGCTTTCCGACATCCGGGAGTTTTCGGATCTGGCCGAGACCATGAACCAGATGGCAGAGAACCTCCAGCAGCGCATCGATGAGATCAACAGCCAGCGCAGCAAGACCGAAGCCGTGTTGTCCAGCATGCGCGAAGGGGTTATCGCTACCGATATGGACCAGCGGGTGATCAGCATCAACCAAACAGCCGCCAGGATGTTCAACATCCCCATGGAATCGGTTTTCGGACGCAGTATCCTGGAGATTATACGCAACCATGAATTTCAGGAATTCATGGACCACAGCCTAAGTACGGGAGAGAGCGTTGAATCGGATATTCTCTATTACAACGAAGGGGAACGCATTTTCAATGTACAATGCATTCCGTTGCTCGACTCCCAGCAAAAACGTATTGGTGGGCTGGTGGTGATCAGCGACGTGACCCAGCTGCGCCGTTTGGAAAACATGCGCCGCGATTTTGCCGCGTCCGTTTCCCACGAGATCAAGACCCCCCTGACCGCCATCAAAGGGTTTGTGGAGACCCTTTGCACAGGCGATGTGGATGATCAGGAGGAGACCCGGAGATTCTTGACCATCATCGACAAGCACGTCAACCGGCTGACCACAATCATCGATGACCTGATGCAGTTGTCGCGCATCGAACGTGACGACGAGATCCAGCAGATCGGGATAGAACTCTGCCGGATCGAGGACGTGCTCAACACTGCCCTCGGCCTGTGCACCGAATTGCGCCGGGAGAAGGACGTGGACATTACGATCTCATGCGAACCGGGCCTCAACGGCAGGTACGATGCCACGCTTCTGGAGCAGGCGGCGGTGAACCTGCTGGACAATGCGATCAAGTACAGCCCGGAAAAGAGCGCCATCCGCATCGAGGCCTTGACCGTGGACGATGAAATCCAGATCCGCATCAAGGATCAGGGCCCGGGCATCGCCAAAAAACACCTTCCCCGGCTGTTCGAACGCTTCTACCGGGTGGACAAGGCGCGCAGCCGCAAGTTGGGTGGTACCGGCCTTGGCCTGGCCATTGTCAAGCATATCGCCCAGGCCCACGGCGGCAATGTCACGGTTGAAAGCGAACTGGGAAAAGGCAGTATCTTCACTCTGCATCTGCCGGTTAATCAAAGCGTTTAGAGGCTATCTCAAATTTCCGAATTAACGATACCATACATGTCCCACGTTTCATTAAAAGCCGCCTCGAAGGATCGTTCTTCCATATAACGCCGCGCGTTTCGTCCCATCTGCATCCGTCTCAGGGGATCGGCCACCAGGGCCGCCATGGCCCTGAAAATCGATTGTACACAATTCGCCTTTACCACCAGTCCGGTCTTTTCCGGGACGATATTCTCGGTGGGTCCGCCCCGATCGGTTACGATAACCGGGAGCCCCGATGCCTGGGCTTCCAGCACCACGTTACCGAAAGTATCTGTAGCGCTCGGAAAAACGAAAACATCGCTGGAGGCATAGGCTGCCTCTAAGTCACCCCCTTCCAGCCGACCGGTGAATATGCAGGGCAGATCGCCGGTCTCGGCCATCATCTCATCCAGATAGGGGCCGTCGCCGACAACGGTGAGCATGACCCGGGGCGTCGATTCAACCAGCCGGCGATAGGCTTGGGACAGCAGGTGTAGGTTCTTTTCCTTGGACACCCGCCCCACGTAGAGCAGCTTTGTCGATTTCTCATCGCAGTTCCACTGTTTGAAAAAACCGTTGCGTTTTTCCGGATTAAACCTCTGGGTATCGATGCCGCGCGGATATAGCCGGATCTTGTCGCTGCTGATCCCCTTGGCTACCAGTTCATCCCGGGTACTCTGAGAGGGTACATAGATCAGGTCCAGCTGGTCATAGTACCAGAGGACGAACTTCCAGGCTATTTCTTCCATAAAGTCGCTTCCGGTAAGAATTTGGACATACTGTGGGATGGCCGTGTGGTAGGTGCCGGAAATGGGTAGTTGTAGAAAGCGGGCGATGGCCAGGGCGGCTAAACCGATAGGGCCCGGCGTGGCCGTGTGGATGTGGTTGAAGCCCTCACGGTGGCAGTAATCCAGCATCTCAAGCAAGGGCGGATAAAAAATTTTCTGTTGCTCGTATTCCGGCAGTTCATAGGTGCCAATGGGCGCAAAATGAACGACCCCTTTTTCCGGCGGTCTGTTCTGATCATCACAGGTAATCAGGGTATAGGGACGATTGGCCTCGGCGGCAAAGTGGACCTGCTGTTGGAGCGTAAGGGCGACACCGTTGATTTCATAAAAGGTGTCCGTGAAATGAGCCAAATGAACACGCTCGACGGACGCTAGGGACGGATTCTTTTCTGTCTGACCGAACCGCCGGTTGATCTGCTCGCCCAGATCCCGTCCCTTGGTAAACTGCGAAAAAGCGACGAAATAGGGGGCCAGCAGGGTATATAACCCACCTGCGGAGCCGATGGTATGAAAAATGTTAAACACATTGGCGCCTGAAAGATGATCCAACAGATGGTTGCCGAAATGCACCATCACTCGGTTGGAGAGTCTATTGACGAACTCAAACCACTGCTGCTCACGCGCTTCGGCCGGTGGGCCGTCACCATTGGACGTTGCCAACAGATCCGGGGTCTCATCGATGATCTTCTGTGTTTCATGGCGAAGGAGCGCTGCCAATGAATCCGAGAGGGGATGTTTAACCCGCTTGCGTTTTTGGGCGCTGAAAAAGAAATAAACCCGGGTGAGCATGCTGGGTTCAGGCGCCGGCTCGAGTCCCAGTGAATTGTCCAGAAATTGAACTAACGGATCCTTGCCAGAATATCGTCCCAAATCGAATTTGTGGCGGAAAAATTGCCAGGCAATACCGTATAGATTGTGGGCCATGGTCTGGGGTGAGGGTGCCGTGGCATGTACCGCCACCCGGCCGTCTGCGATGGCCGAAAGTGAGGTGGCTGCATCATGCGCACCGACAAATTCGGTGAACGTCCGGGCGATATTGAGGGAGCTGTGGTCATCGGACCCACCGAAGAGCCTTTTCTGGTGGGGCTTTTCAGACACCGGAAGGATATCGTGTTTTTCTGCCAGACGGTGCATGGTCTCCGGGGTAAGCCCATTGAGCACGGTTCTCAGCGTCTGGTTTTCACGACTGTTGCGGGCGCCGTTCAATTCGAAATTCTCGAAAAGGAGGAGCAATCGTTCGAAATGGTCCGGCGTCAGGCGATCATTGACGGCGTAAAGGGGATGGGCGATGATGTTGAATACCTTTTCCTGCCGGAAATAGGTGGTCAGGTCGTAAACGCTCGGTCGACGCTTTTGAATCTCCCGATGCTGGGTTTCGGTGATGTCCAGGGCCAGCACATGAAGCTTGCAGCCGTCTTCCGGGAAATAGGTGGTGACTTCCTCGCTGATGAAGGTTCCCGGCAGATGGGCGATCTCCAGTGCACCCCCGATGCTGTTGTGGTCGGTGATGGTCACATGGGTCATCCCCCGGCGTTTGGCGATGTCGTATAACTGCAGGGGTTCGGTAAAGCTTTCGGGGCAGTCGATTTTCTTAAGAATCCATTGGGAGGGCCGCTTGGAATGCTTGGAGTGCACGTGCAGGTCGATCCGCATCGGTTTTCCTTTCTGTGATGGACACCCGTCGTGGTCCGTCGGCAGTCGGGCAACTGCCGGCGGCAGCCCGGTTTCGCGTTGGCCGCCTTATGGTCATACGCATATTAGCCGATGGTTAAGAAAGGGATAGTTTTTGGTTAAACCGGTCATGGTAGAGGGTCGGCGATGGGCTTCTCCCCGCCTTTGCGGCGCCTGATGAGAACCGATTCAGCTTGCTGAAATCCGGCGGCTGTCGGCCGTTGAAGAAGCCGCACGCCATGTAATAGGACAGATCCACGGCCCACGTGGCCAGTCCTCCCGGTTCGTCCGCCACCCGCCGAAGCAGACCCAACGGATTGGAAAAAGCGGCCAGAAGCGGGCCGAACAGTTCCGACGGGTCGCGAAAACATTCCCAGTCGCACTGCCGGCAGGCGGCGGCCGGCGGCGGATTCAGCCTGTGCCGGTCCAGTTCCCACAAGCGGCCCAAATTCTCATTTCCTCGATAGCCGCACGGATAGGTGTGCCCATCGGCGGCATTGACAAAGAAGAAATCCACCCCACCGCGGCAACCGTAGGTCGACCGCTCTGAATGTTCAGGACCGTATTGACGGATCAGGGCCTCCAGCGAACACAGGGGAGAAAAGATACGAATCCTGGATCGGAACCGGCGAATAACTGCGATCAGCGCCCTGAACAAGACCTGCTTTTCCATGGGCGAGAACCGGACGATCTCCGCCACCGTCGTTGCGGCATACACGGCGCTGAGGCCCTGTTCGCATTCAGGCAGATCGATGCTCATGGGATAGCAGGTGTTGGCCATGGTGAATCCCAGATCGATCGCCCGCTGGTAAAACCGTTCAAAGGCGCTTGAATAAAGGGCGTAAAACCGGTCCAGATAGGCCCGGTCAGAGCCGAAATCGTTGCGATGCAGCCGACGGGTCGCGTCGCCACCCACATTGCGGTTGATGCCCAGGTTGACCGCCGGGTAGATGCCGGCCTGGTGAAAAATCGGCAGGGCCTCGGCGATGCCGGCCACCACCTTGGGAAAGCCGCGCATCGCTTCGTGGACCCGGTCCACGGCGGAATCCAGGCTGATCCAGAAGTTGCGCAGGGACGTATTGGCCAGTTGGTCGACCAGGCGGCTCACCCGGTTTGAGAAATCCGGGCTTTCCGGATCACGGAACATGAACCCGTTGGTTCCGGTCCGGATGTATGGAATTCCGGCATCACCGGCATAACGGATCAGTTCCACCAGCCGCGGAAGATCGAGCAGTGGCTCGCCGCCGGTAAATGAGATGGCTTGAACCCCCCGGCCGGCGGCCGCGTCGATCATCCGCTTGATCGCGTCGGTTGCCAGGGTCGACCGGGTGAAGGATTCCGTGGCGCGCATACCGCACTGGGGGCAGCGGGCATTGCAGCGATCGGTGATCTGGACGACCACCTGTCCGGGAATACGGTTGTTCAGAATGGATCTGAGGACCTCGCTCAAGGTATCCCTTTCTCTTTGGGGTTGAGGCGGCGTGCTTTTTCCATGGGCTAAGCATCGTAACCGTACGGCCCCTATAACCCGCCCATTGTTTCCATTGTGTTAGACGATGATTGGTTTTGCGTTATTCCTGGATTCCTCGACTCCCAACCTCCTTTTATCTTTAACCATTTTCTAACTTGCCGATAACATGGCCCTAATTCTCGTCATCTACTGTTGCCAGTCATCAGTCATCGGAGTATGCAAACCGGTGTGGGTAAACGCAGGGAGGTGTCGATGTCCGACGATATATTTAGTGGCTTGTTGCTGTTGGCTTCCATTTTTTGCATTGCAGCCAGCCTCTACTTCTCATTCTCTTGATCGGGACCGCCCCGGGAAAGAAGGGACGCATGAAAGGTGGAATGATTAAATTGGCCGGCCGGACAAGCCCATCCCCCGTACGAATCGAACCGCCCCGTCCCGCGCTGTCGCCTGCGGCAGCCAACCGGTTTAAACTGATCCACGTGCTTGGCATCGACACCGCGACCCCGGAGGGGTTGGCCCGGACCCTGCCCTTCACCCCGTCGGACACCACGGCGGGCGCCGAAAACGAATATCAAACAGCGGTGGTGGGCAATCGCCACCAGGTGGATCTGGCCCGAGAAATCGAAGGTTCCGGATTTTTCCGAAATATGAGAAAGCGGGCTCAACGGGGCGACACACCCCGTTCCACCGTCACGGCATTGGAAGCCTATTTGTCCGAAAATGACTGCGGGGTATGGGAGAACAGTTGGGTCCGCCTGCCCATTGAGGCCCTCAGTCCATTCGCCCGTTCCGTGTTCAAGGATGACTTACGATCCGACAAGGGCTGCGCCGCCAGCCCTCAACGAAGCGATGCCTGCCGGTTTTCGATTAACCACAACGGCATAGATTATCTTCGCATTCCCATCAGCTACCTGCTGAAACTCGCCCTGGCCGACGCCGTTGGCGGACCATCCGTTCACGCCACCGTCCTTGAGACCGGTCAATCGGCGATGAACCATTTTCTCTCGGACAATACCTCGCCGGAGACGTTCTCCTTCCATCCGGTTTGCATGGACGAGCAAACCGGCAAAGGGCAGGGTCTTTCCCGGGAGACATCCCTGCGATTCCTGCTCTCTCAACTGCTGATTCAGTACGCCAACCGCCAGTTCGGCTTGATCGACAGCGGTCAGCAGGCAACCCTCTATTTTGCGCCTCATCCGCCGGTCCGTCAGAAACGGCTCAACAACCTGATCTCGGACAGCTTTTATCGTTCCCTGTTCATGAGCCCGTGTCTGTCCGGCTGGAATGAAGGCGAGGTCAAGCATCGCTACATGCACCTGTGCCACACGGTGCTCTCCCGCAGCCAGCTCAATGCGGTCATCAAACTCAGGGAGGCAGGCATCATCGCCCACAACCTGGTGGTGCTGCCCAACACCTCCAACATCAGCCTGGCCAACAACGGCACCCATATCAGTCTGGGCAGCCGCAAGCTCACCCGCCTGATGCAGGATCCCGGGTCCGGCTTCGGCCCACTGGAGGAAAAGCACTACGGGGACCTGGCCATCAAAATTGTGGAGCATTTTCTGCCGCTGTTCGTGGGCACCTATTCGGCGGCACCCTACCGGATCGACTTCATGGACTTTCACCCGGAGCGGGTCCTTGGGTTTCTGCCCCACGAACTGGATTTCACCCACCTGAGGATGCTCTGGCGAAGATGGAAGAAAAAGGCCCGCCTGAACATATTGGGCCGCAGCGTCACGCCGTTTGGCCCGGAATGGCTGGATCGGAACCTATCCCGGTGCTTCGGGCTCAAAGGGGACTATGTTCCGGATTTCAGGCTCATCGACTATCTGGTCGCCCTGATGGCCACCGACGAGAGCCCCGCCCTGGACGGCTGCCCGGGAAACGACGCACGGCTCAAAAAAGACCTGGGGGACATGGGGGTCTTCGACCCCTGCATGCCGCTTTACATGCTCTATCGCGCCCGCTGCTTTCAGACCATGGGATTCACCGGCTTCGAAGGGCGCCATTACAGCCTTTTTGAAAACCTGGATCGTGATATGGGGCATGCGGCCACCCTTCAAATGTTGATCACGGCGCTGGCCTATAAATATATCTTCACCGGAAGCATCACCCACGCCGACATCCCCGATCATCCGTTCGTCGAAAGCGAGCGTCGCCAGATCTTTTTCGGGGCGGCGGCCGGCATCCCGACCTTTTATGTGCGTACGGACACACCCAACCGTCTGCTTTCCCGGATGGTCGAACAGACCCGCGACACCCGATCCAGCCGGCGGTATGCCGGATACACACGGGTTTGCATCGCGGATTTCCAACGGACGCTGATCCGCCTGTTGAAGGACGATGCCCCGGAATTGATCGAGATGGGCAAGCTTGACGAGACGATCCGGGATTTGACGGATCGCATCGATTCGGCCGGCAGAGACAGCGTGGCCGATAGGCTCACCCGGCGCATCTGCGAGGCGGCCGGTGTCTCGTCGCCCATGGCGTTGACCAGTGATGAATTTAATGCCGCGGCAGAGACCTTTTACCGGGAACGGCTGAAGAGAGAGCAGATGGGGCAGGCCCTGGACCAGTGGTCCGAACAGGTCCGGCAGCTCGACGCCATGTCGGCCTGGCGCAGCGGGCATTTCAACCAGGCCCTGTTTGCCGTGCTGAAGGGCAGGGATGCGTCATCGTTCATCTCTACGGTGCGGTCCGCAGTCATTGCGGAAGAACTTCCCCTGGCCGCCGTCACGCGCTTGATCCATTTGATGCTGTTGACCATAAGCCATATGAGACGGCAGTCGGAATCGTCTCAGTCGGAGGCATGACAGATTGACGACCCCACTCACGCCCCACCAGTACATCGACAGGGAAACGGCTCGCGTAGCGACGGAGCAGTTGATTGCCGATCCGCTGATCAACCGCCTCTATTCGCACGCCCGGGAAAACGCCCCCCTGCTGTTCAAGGCAGCCACATCCCGTCGCATGTCCGCCATCCTCGGATATCTTAATTTTGACATGCCGTTTTCCAAAAGCGACGCTGGTGACCCCGGCCGAATCAAAGCCATGGGCATCGACCTGACCGAATGCCTGGACAGACCGCAGGACCTGAATACGGCCCGCAGACTGTTTGAGCGCAAAATCCGATACTGGCAATGCCGCCCCATGCCCCGGGCGGTTGATCGGATCGTCTCCCCGGCCGACGCCCGCATGATTGTCGGCTCCTTCGATTGCCACGGCGCCCTTTTCCTGAAGGAAAAATTCTTCTCTTTTGATGAGTTAATCGGCGAAGACAAAAAGCAATGGACCAACGTGTTTGAGGGCGGGGAGTTCGCCCTCTTCCGACTCACGCCGGACAAATATCACTACAACCATGTACCGGTATCGGGGCGGGTGAAGGACATCTATACGATCGACGGCCGCTGTCATTCGTGCAATCCGGGCGCGGTGGTCGCCATGGTGACGCCCTTTTCCAAGAACCGCCGGGTGGTCACCGTCATCGACACGGACGTTCCCGGCGGTACGGGAATCGGTCTGGTGGCCATGATCGAGATTGTGGCCATGATGATCGGCGACATCGTCCAGTGCTACAGCACCCACGGCTACGACGACCCGCTGGACCTCGCTCCCGGCATGTATGTGGAAAGGGGCTGCCCTAAAAGTCTTTACCGGCCGGGCAGCAGCGTCGATGTGTTGATCTTTCAGCGGCACCGCGTGGTGTTTTCCGCCGACATTCTGTCCAACATGCGCCGCCGGGATGTGGCCAGCCGCTACACGCTGCACTTCCGATCCCCGCTGGTAGAAACCGATGTCAAGGTTCGCTCGGAAATCGGGCGGAGGAAATGAACCACACCATTGAACCCTTAACCCGTTTAGGAGACCATTCATGGCAAACTGGCTCTTTGTATCGACAATCATTCTTTTTCTGGCCCCGCTCTACATCTGGTGCTTCAAGGCGCTGCCGCAAGAACGCTGGCAGATCATCTGCGCCATTCCCATTCGCAAGATGGTTGATGGATCCTGGCAGGGGCTTAACTTGACTTACTACGGCCTTTTCAATGCGGTTTCCCTGTGCACAGCGGTTGCTCTCGTATTTATTCTCACCGGTGCTGCCGGCATCGGGTTCACGATTTTTGCTGTCGTTACCACCGTTCTGCTGGCCTTTTGCCTGCCCGCATCGCGGATGATCGCTGGCTGGGTGGAAAAGAAACCCAGCACCTTCAGTATCGGCGCCGCCTCGTTTTTGGGGATTGTGTTGGGCCCATGGCTGGTGTTGTCCATGGAGAAGGTCGCCGGACGCTGGATGGGTATCAATTTTGACACCATGGCCATGATGTCCGCCCTGATGGTCGGCTACGCGTTGGGCGAGGGCATCGGCCGGCTGGCCTGCATCAGCTTCGGCTGCTGCTACGGCAAGCCCATCGACCAGATGCCGCAGTGGGTCCAGCGCTACCTATCTTGGGCGACGTTTCGGTTTACCGGATGCACCAAAAAGATCGTCTATGCCCATCACCTGGAGGGCAAACGGATCTTTGCCGTGCAGGCCGTCACCGCGGTGCTTTACAGCGCAACGGCGCTGATCGGGACGTTGTTGTTCCTCAACGGCATTTTTGCCTGGGCATTTTTCGTATGCCTGTTCGTCACGCAGGGCTGGCGTTTTTTGTCCGAATTCCTGCGATCCGACTATCGCGGTGACCGCAAGATCAGCGTTTACCAGATCATGAGCCTGCTGACCATCCCCTACGGCCTGTTGATCCTGTTTCTGTTTCCAAATTCCGGCCATGTTGTCGATCTGCTGAGCGGACTTCGCGCAATCTGGAATCCTGCTGTATTTCTCTTCCTTCAGGTTGCCTGGGTGATCATGTTTCTTCGAACCGGGAGGAGCCAGGTCACCGGTTCGGCACTCTCTTTTCACGTTCATTCTGATCGCGTATGAATACCGGCATGGGCATTCATGGTTTCCAGTTTCCGGCTTCCACCCGCTGTTGGCTCCTCTGGCCCCTTAACCCTGGAATCCTTGATCTCCCGGAACCGTAGTTGAACAGACAACCACTCGTGGCCATCCAATATATAAAACAAACAATTCTGACGATCTACGACCGGTTCATCAAGCTAAAAGGGGCGCCACGCGAAATCGCCCTCGGCTTTGCCTTGGGTCTGCTGATCGGCATGACCCCTTTTTTCGGCATGCATTTCTTCTCATCGCTGTTGCTGGCATCCCTTTTGGGGTGGAGCAAGATCGCCGCATTGGTTGGCGTAAACATCACCAATGTGCTCACGGCACCGCTGATCTATCCGGTCAATTATTGGGTGGGCGTCAAGCTGGCCGGATTTTCCAAAGAGATCGACTGGTCGTCGACCCTCGATGTCGCCGATGTGTTGGCCTTGATGCAGCAGTCGCCGTTGATCCTGGTCGACCTGTCCATCGGCGGCATCATCCTGGGCATTCCCCTGGCTGTCGGCGGCTATTTGTTTGCCTTCAGACTGATCTGCCTCTACCGCAAAAGGGCCTTGCCGGCCGCTGCCGACCAGTGCTCGCGATAAGACCGAAAGCACCCATGCCCATAAACCGCTTAAGCAGCTCGATCGCCGTCTCAATCAAGTCCGCGATCGCGCGCTTTCGGCTAATCGAATCCTAGCCGACCGCTAATTCTTGGTGAACCCTGGTTTTGCACAAGAGATCGAGTTGCAGCCGATCCATTCAGACAGATCTTTCAGACCGAGAGGATTCAGCATGTGTATAAACGGACAAGAACTGGGGATCAGAACACCGAAAGAGATACAAAAGGCGGCATGGCCGTCCGATGATGGGGGGGGACCGTACAAGAACGGCAAATGTTTTGTGAAATGCATTTGCCCCAAATGCACGGCTCACCACCGCATTTACATGCGGTGGGCCGGGCGCGGTATACCGCGCAAATACTGCACGGCCTGTCGACCGCAGGTTGCCGGATACGACGAGGCCGCCTTTCATGAGGCCGTTGTCTCTTTTGCCGGCTACTCCAGAAAACGGGGGCGCCGTAACGAAGTGGAATGAGATTCCAAATACCAGTTTTACAATGATGAAAAGCTCTCCCGGACAATGATAAATTTCGTCAGACGGCTATTCATCAATGGAAAAATAGTAGTCCTGGCATGCCTGGCAAATGGACGATATCCTGTATTCAAGCTCTGCGAAGGGCGTTCGGAACGACTTGGCGGGTTTAGTACAGATTTTACACACATGGTTGTGTTTGGCCGCATAGCTTCTTAAAAGAACCTCTTTATCGGACAAAGCACCGATCAACTCTTCAATTCTATCCATTTTCAATACTCCTTCATCCGGTTGAACTGACCTCGAATACGATCGGCCATTGGCCCGTCATCCGGGATTAACAGTGAGATTGAACAGCCCTGCCGGTCGTGGGGGTGTCCGTGGTGAGCATGCATGACCGCAGAGCCGTTCGTCAGGAAAAGAAGGGAGACGCTATATTAACGGTTCCGAGAGAAACCCGGGCCGGATATAGGCCCAGTCCAATGCAAGCAGTCTGCAGCAGAAAGATTGGATTTTGATTAGGAGGGGTTTAAATTTTCATTAGGCCGCGAATTGAACCCTCCCCGCGGCAAGCCGCGGGGAATGTTCTGCCTGTACCGGCAGTGCTGCGCAGCACCGTAAGGATGAACGTCTATTTTCAGTTCGCTCGCTAACCCCGCCGCAAGCGGCGGGGAATGCGCTCGCTATCGCGGTTCAAGGGGTGTCCGATCCACAGGTGTGATCGGCACGGCAGGCCTTCCCCATCTCCAGCAATCGTTTCACGCTCTGGGCGGCAAGCCAGTCGAAGGTTTTTAAAAAGGCCACTGCACCGGCCAACACGATGAATCCTGCAATTGGGTATTGAATATCCATGTCTGATGCAATCCGCTCCTGAATGGGTGAGATGGCAGGATGGCAGGTTTATGTTAGCATTTGATTAGGACGGATCGCCTTTTGGACCCTAACGGATGTCGGACGGCCAAATCGTTGATTGGAGCGGCGTGAGACACGAACAACAATCTAACATATTGAATTATCTTTGCATTATTTCTTAACAGAATTATTACAATGAATTGAAGAGGTTGGCCAGAAAACGGTCGATTTGCCTTTGGAAAATCATTTTCCTAACATTTTCCTAACAATTCGGCGCTACCTTGAGCGCGTCATAGCAGTGAGCATGGATGTCGTCAGTCGAACCTCACGGCTGATATCTAACCATTTTCCAAGCAGGTGGTATTGTCATTTGAAGGAGCCTTGCATGATATCCGAAAAATGCAGCATCGAAGAGTTCGTGGAAACGGTCAAAGGCAGAGAGACCTGGGAAGTGCTTTCCCAGGCGATTGATGAAGCCACCCGGGCCGATCGCATGTTTATGCAAACCCGTCAGCACACCGACCAAGCGCTGCTTTGCGGCCAAACCTATGCAAGACAACTGAAGCAACTGATCAATTATTTACGGTACACGGTAAAGCCCCGACGCCCCAAGAGTAAAGCCTACCGCCTTTACATGACCCATTGGGGAAACGTCTGATGTCAACATTTCATCAGCACAAATGCCCGCCCGCTATCATTCTTTTCTTCAGCAATGTGAGAATCTGGCTCAATAAATGTAAGAAAATTATTAATGTTCGATTGTTCCGCTAGTGGATCAATGGACATCGGGATTTTTTGATTACACTTGCCGCATCTCCTTCGCCTGCCGCTTTGGGGTACATTCTTCAGCCAATGATCTTGTGCTAACGGCGGTGCTGAATTTCGCCTCACCATTTCAGACCTTCAACAGGCCCCGTGAAACCGTCGCCCATCCGATTTTACAGGATGCCGATGCAATCATGTTGAGCGCCGAAACCACCACCGGCGATTATCCGGAGCGTTCGGCGGCCATGATGAGTCTGATCGCTCGGCGGTAAGAAAAAGAGGTTAAGGGGGGCATCCGAAAATATCCTCGTGAGGAGGAGCGGGGGAAGGATGGAATGGCCCGGCATTTCGCCAAGGCCGCCTATTAGGCCGCGGATGAACTGGAATTCATCGTCATCCGTGCCATGGATGACAGGATCATCATTACGTCGGGCAGCAACCTGATGACCAAAAGAGGAACCAACTTGCTTGAAATCTATACCGTGAGGGATATCATCAGGGACAAAATGAACATTAGGCAGGCGATTTAGCTGGCGACGTCGCTGTGCTTATATTCTGCATGCTTCTTCTGGTTTCTCGCGCATCGTTCCAGATTGACGAAGCCCTGGTTCAATGCGATCCCGTACTGTAAGGCTGAAAACCCGGGGCACCTGCGGCGCAATGTCCTGGTCAGATCCTTCCATACCATTTGCCAGCCTATGCTTTGTATCTCCGGCAATAAACCAGCCCGGTATTGGTCGGCAAGGTGACACGCGCATCGCTCAAGATCTTTTTCAGTCGTCATTGTCGGATCGTTCATTATTCCTATGGAGCGGCCGGATTGAAGGTCGCCTCGCAACACTTCACGGCAGTGTTGGCAAATCAATTTTCTCGCTGGATAGGCGCTAATGAAAAACCTTCACAAATTCTCTGCATTCCGGGTAGTTTCGGCATCGATAGCGGGTGAGGGTTTCCTGCCGCTGGTACACATGCATCGGTTCCCTGCACACCGGGCAGTTCGGTCTTTTCGAATCTTCCTTCCATGAATTTTCAATAACGTACTGTCGGTCGCAGACCAGGCACAAGCGGCGTAATTTATTATTTTTGGTTCTCCCGTAACGGTAGTAGGCATCGGATCCACAGTTCGGGCATTTGGTCACCTTCTTTACCATCGTGCCTTCTCCCCGATACCTATCAAATCCCCATTCAAACTGTTCGGCGGCGATATACGCCGCAAAGCCGTGCTTGCTGCGCCAAAAAATAGCAGCGGTGCGGTGTCCATTGAGCAGAAAACCGTTGCCGGTCCAACCATGGATTCGCCGGCAGTCGTCAGCGGTCCTAATGATCCTCTGAAAGATTACCGGTCAATTGTTAGCGTTGTATGAGGATAATAATTTTCCAGGCTATGGGGAAACGATGCGGGCATCGCGAACCTCGCAGGCCCTTGCCTCCGTGACGTCCGCTGGAAAATAGGCTTGAATTTGTTGAAGAGGATGCCCAAGCTGGGTATTCAAAGGAGGATAGGCAAGATGGCCACCATCACTGAGAAACTGAAAATGAACATATCGAAGCAGGTATTGCCGATTTGCGTGCTCATGGTTTACGGGTGCGCCGCCACGCGCACCATCTGGCCACAAAAAGATGTCGGGTTTCATGAGATCAACCGGGCCGACTTGGACAAACGCGTGCTGATCGCTTCACAGGACAGTGAATTCAAACGTACCGTTGTCGAAGACGATCGCAACCGCATTTCAGGATCAAGCGCGTCTATGTGAAAATCATCGGCATCGCCGACCTGCCGCTCGAGGATGCCTATCAGTATTCCGCCGTCGTCCTGATCAACGCCTGCATGGCATGGACCATCGACAGGACGGTCAAGCAATTTCTGGAGAAGTACGGTGACCTGCCGTCGATCATCGTGCTGACGACATCCGGCAGCGGTGATGTGCTCGCGAAGCTGGAGAATCGTCAGATTGATGCCATCTCATCTGCTTCTGTCAAGGAGGATGCCGATCCGATCGCCGGGGAACTCATCATAAAAATTAAACGCCGGCTATAGGATATTGCATGAACATCCCCGATGCCGGCCGGTTTTGCGTGCTTCAGGATCCCCAGGGAGCGACGATCTGCGCCATTACTTATGTGAACGACTAGCGCGGCGACGATACGCCGGACTGGTCATTACCAGTCACTTCGCGATGTTGGCCTTGAGCAGGTCGAGTCCCTGCTCGCGGGCGTGCAGAATGGTCTTGATGTCGATCCCCCGCATTTCGGTCCGTTTCAGGATGCGTTCCTTCAGGGCGTTGCGGTATTTCAGATATTCATCTTTGCCCGAGATGTTGGGGATGACCGCTTCGCTCACCAGAAAATCGTCGATGGAGCGATTTTTGCCGTTGGCGTTGCCTTCGGTCAGGTCGACCCGGTGGTCGCCGTCGGTCAGGAAGCAGTGGATCATCGGCACGTACGGCAGGCCGTATTTGTCGAGAATGGGGTCGGTGCCGGTGACGATCCGTTCGGTCATGGCATAGATGCCGATGTTCTTTTCCACCGGCAGATCCAGTTCAGCCGCCAGGGTGGCGATCACGGCATGCTTGGTGGTGCAGGTGCCCATTTTCTCCTTGAAGAGAATCATCAGGTCGTCGCGGTCTGAATTGTAGCCTTAGGGCAGCTCATGCACCCAGCGGCAGGCTGACCGGAAGGTATGGATGCCAATCTGTAAGAAAACCTCCGACACCCGGCCGGCCGACCCAATGGGTGCATCCGGGAAAACGCTGTAAGTATCCATGAAATCCATCTTATCGTGGGGTTGATCGAAACAGGCATAAGATCGCCGCCCATTCCTGCCGCTCACCAGGCTTGCCACGCCGTTCACCAATTTCTAACCCGACGCTAACCCGACCATAACCATCCGGTGCAATATCGTTCAATGAAGTGGATATTCCTTCAGACCGGTCAGATGAAAGGGGGTGGTGCGAACGGAGTAAATAGGTAAAGAATTCGTATTCATATATACTTTGAAATGTTAAAACTTGAGTGGAAAGGAGAATAAAAAGTGAAATCGTTTAAGACAATCGCATTATATTCCCTCGCATTGATTGTTACCGTCTCTTTTACGGTCACCGCCGTCGACGCAAAATGGTTTAGCGGCACGCGCGCCAAAAACATTATTTTCATGGTTCCGGACGGCATGGGCCTGGCCGATGTGACTGCCGCCCGCATCTTCAAATTCGGCCCCGACGGCGACCGCTTGTCTTTCGAGAAGCTGCCGGTGATCGGCTACCAGAGCACCCACTCCGCCAACAGCACGGTGACCGACTCGGCCGCCGCGGCATCGGCCTGGGCCAGCGGTGCCAAATACAACAATGGTGAAATCTCATGTCATGACGATGACTTCGATGGTCTCTGCGACGGTGACCAAGGCCCGACGCTCTTAGACATGGCCAAGGCCAAAGGCAAAGCCACGGGACTGGTGGCGACCTCCGATATCACCCATGCGACTCCGGCGGCGTTCGGCGCCAATGTTCACAACCGTAAATGTGAAGAAGCGATCGCCCGTCAGTTTCTCGATCGCGGGATCGACGTCCTGCTCGGCGGCGGCATTGCCGCAAACCGCTCCTCATGCAAGCTTACCCCCTCTGCTGGCGACTGGCTTGACAACCTGTTGAGCGAGTATGCCGACGCCGGGTACACGGTCGTTGATACCGAAGACGAGATGCAGGCCGCGGTGAACGGTCGTTCCAGAAAATTGTTGGGCCTTTTCAAATCGGGCGGAAAGACACAGGAAATCTTCCGCATCGATCCGACACAGGTTTACCCGGATGATGAGCCCACCCTTCCCGAAATGACCCAGGCCGCCCTCGGCATTCTCGAGAAAAACCGAAAAGGCTTTTTCCTGATGGTGGAAGGCTCCCAGATCGATTGGGCAGATCATGCCAACGACATTCAGGGGCAGCTTGCAGAAACCCTGGCGTTTGACGCGTCTGTAGAAGTGGTTCTGGATTGGGTCAATGCGCATCCTCGGCGCCGGCTGCAGACGCTGGTTGTCGTTGTCCCGGACCACGAGACCGGCGGATTCGCCATCGACGGTCCGTATGGAACCCTCTCTGGGCAGGGGGAGATCATCCTGGATGGCTGGACAAGCGAAGAGCACACGGCTGTGGACACCTTGATCTGGGCCCAAGGCCCCAACAGTAATCCATTCGGCCAGGCCTTGGATAACACCGATCTGTTTTACCTCGTCGCGGATGCAATCAAATAAGAATTGTCCATCCGCAAGTGCCTGGTGGCCAATTTCACGGTTAAACGGCGAGGATATTTCGTAAAGACACGCAGACGTTTGTTTTTTGTCAGGATCAAAAAAGAGAGGGCTTTGGCCCTCTCTTTTTCCTAATAGGGGTGGAGGATAATTTTCGAGTCGACCATTCTACAGACCGGCGGTTGCCCAGAATCCTAAGTCTCCAGGATGCGCTCAGGCGTTAATTGATCACTCACAAAAATAGCCCTGATAACCGGAATCGGCAACGCCTTCGAAAAATTAATTTGAAAAAATGCTTGTGAGGCGGGACGCTAATTGTCGAAAGCCACTGGCAATTGAGCGGTATAATTCAAAGGGGCGTGGTTGGCGAGGAAGGACGGCGCTTGAGCAAATCCGCGCCGGGGTGAGTTGATTTCTGCATTTCTGACGATGGTTCCGGCATGGGTAAATCGGGTTCGGCGACTGCCCGGGGGCAGTTCGGGAACGATATCCTTCGGGTTGAATACGTTGAACACCGGAATGCCGGAGAGGGTTTGGGCAAATTCAGTGTCCCCGATGCGTGGGGCCCCAAAAGTGTATACCGCGCATGGCGGCCGCAGTGATGCCGCCAGGGTGGCCAGCGCACCGCCTAAACTATGACCCGTGTAGTACAAAGGTTTCTCAATGACTTCCAGCGCGTTAGCAATAGTGCCCCAGAGTTCCCTGAAAATATTCCTGAATCCTCTGTGCACATTGCCGCCGGCAGGCCACCCGCAGGCAACCATGTCAAGGTTGGACAGCCAGTTGGACAGACGGCCGGTAGTTCCGCGAAACACCAGCGCGGCAAAGGCCCCATCACCGGCCTCCACGGTCTCTATCAGGGCAGCTTGAGTGGTGGGCCCACTGAAAAATCGCTGCTCAATCAGACCAACACGTTTCAGGAAGTCATTTCGCGATGCATGGCCCAGTGTGTCAACCCCTTCCGAGGCGTCTTTTCGATAGATCAGTCTACAAAGTTCGGACAACCACCAGGCATTTACCGGGGTGAATCCTTCGGCGCTAGCCTGAAATCCAACGGGGCGATCCGCCGCAAAAAAATCATCGGATGCCCCCGGTCTGAATACTGCTTGCCAAGCGTGGTTGTACGCCATCCTAGCGGATACCTTCCCTTTTGCTGGTGCTCGTTCCCCAAATCATACTCGTTTCACTCACAGCGGTGTTCACACTCTAATCAGGTGGAATAGGGGAGTCAATCACTTTGTTAGTATTTTGTTAGAAAATTGTTACCCTGGCGTTAGTATAAACTAAGTTGGAAGAAACGATCCTGCATAAAATTAACTGAAGTGAGGGAGTATTTGTGGGGTAACCGGTGTATCAACGGTTGGCTTCAAATCAAAAAAGGATCCATGTCCAGTTTACCTCTCAAGAACACCTCATGAGGGAGATTTAAATCGATTCTTCAATCAATTGATGGTCTGATCGTTCCGTTGCGGGAATATTTGGGTGATATCAAGAAGTAATTGGAGGATGGCCGAAGTCTTGATGGATAGACAACCATGTTCTGTCTATCCCATAAAAGTGGACTCAGCTGTATATTGTGGTATCTTGCCAATCCAGTCGGTTGAAGGACTCTTACTTCAATAATAGATACCCACATTTTTACAAAAACGTCATTTTTGGATCGCAGCATGCCAAGAGGCAATGCCTTTGATAGACTGAAAAACAAGCTACTTTAGAAAAGCGATAGCGGCGGGACCATAGCAGGTACATGCAATTAACTGAAATTAAAGGTACGTTAAGGCTATTTTGTATAAAAATTTGATTCAGTGGGGATGAAAAGGCTTCCTGATCTATCAGTTAACGATCAGTTTCCTCGTAATTTAATCCTTACCACTACCGATAAAACGAAAGATGGTCGCGCCGAGGACAGCTGAGACAATTGGGTCCACCCATGAAACCCGTTTCGATATGCTTCAAAACATCAACCACATTTGGCCGGAGTATATTTCGTGTTTCAACGAAAACATGCCTGGGTATGCGGTTTGTATGCCGTTCATTGTGACGTCTTTCTAAACCGGGCAAGCTCATCCAACAGCCATTTTGCTGTCGGCATTTCAATACCTTCGCAGGTCACTTGATACGGTCGACCGCTCATGCTGCTTTTGGTGGCAGCATACTGGATGAAATCCTCAGTGGTTTCTATGTAACGCTTCGTATGGGTATATTTTTTCCGGATATGCTCACAGGCGTCCTGACCGTCATGGATGGTTCCGTTGCGATTGAATGTGCAACCGGATGTTTCAATGTACTCGAGCAGGTGATCGATCTCCGACTCCATGCCGGCATGGGACAGGCAGGGAAGAAAGGTGATACACAATGCCAGGATAACGGCGAGGGAGGACGCAACAAATCCGTTAATATTCCGGAACCGGTTCATCCGCCAGTTTGAAAACAACCGTGAGCGGGTTATGGTCAGAGGTGGAAACAATGGGTGTCGCAGCATTTTTAGCCTCCAGTCCGCGATAGTAAACTTGATCGACATCGTGACCGAAAAATTTGGATCGGTGGTTTTCGTCGAATCTGACGGCGGTAAGGCCAAGGCGTTGAACCATGGCATTCACACGGGACATGCGGCCGAAGGTCCATGTGTTGAAATCTCCCGATACGATCAAGGGCCCCCGGCACTTGGCAAGAAACCCTTCTAGGCGATCGATCTGTTTTTGAAATACGGACGTGCCCATCGTAAAATTAATGGCATGAATGTTTGCTACCAGAAGTTCCAACGTTGTCCCCGACAGGGGGTATCGGGAAATCAGGACGCTTTTGGGGATGCGGGTAATCGGTTCGGTTTCCCGAAATGCGCACGTGAAATTCGGGGCTATCCTGGCGGCCGTCAACACACCCGCCTCGATTTGTCGGTATTCGAGTGTCGCTGTCATATCCCATTGGTATCGTTCTTGTTCCAGCATTTTTTTCAGGCTGTCGGTCAGATATGCTTCCTGCAAGCTGAGGATGTCCGCATTCCGGCTGAGTTTTTGGAAATCCTCAGCCCAGCCCTCTTTGTTACCTTTGAAGATGTTCCAGCTCACCAAGCTGAAACCGTCGGCATTCAACGTCGGTGTCGGGGCCGTCAGGGCCAGTACGGACGGGGAAGGGCAGGCGGCCGTGCATTCAGCGGTTAGGCTGCGGGTCTCGAACGAGCTGCGGCGACTGACCGTCCAGTTTTCCACGGGAATTCGGATGCATCCTGAGGCCAGCACGATAAAGATGCCTGCGGCGATACCTATCCATCCAGCCTTTCTTTTTGGTCGGTTAGTCCGGGAAAACCCATTGCCGGACGGGACCCGGCGTTCCTGCGAGATCGTTTGGAGCATCGTTATTCGCCTCTTTACGGGAAGAATTATCAAACAATAATTTTATGAATGATTTCGCAGAATGCAAATCAAAAAAGGTCGTAAAATAATCAGACCGAGGTCCGTCAAACTGACAATACTCAAAAATCTGTGCACGTTGAGTTATTTGGCAGCGAACTCCGTTACTGCGGCCGTTATCACGCTCATCACCAAAATGATATATACGGTATTGCAAAAAGGTTGTGACAGAGGGGGTAGTTGGCATCAACCTGCGCTGATTCAAGGCATCACGGAGGTTCTGCAGATGGGATATAACACTTGGCATGGCATGCTTTCTCCCATTCAGTTTATTGCTGCGTTAATGGTGCGTGTTTTTCGTTGCCACATCTATATGGACCGAGTCGATACACTGTTTGTCAGTATCGACGTCGAACACTTCGGTCAACTTGTATGTGCCGGCGTTGAACAAGACTTTTTCCAGGCCATTTTCAGCATTGATGGTGTGCATGTTCCATAAGGTTTTGGGGCACATGTATTTAGCCGATTCCGATTCTTCGGTGATGTTTAACGCATAGTGCCATTGAATGTTGAAGCAGAGCTGATCAACGGCCTCTTCGTGAGTCAGGTCATGGGTTTGCTGATCTTGTGGCCAGATGAAATTTCGGGCGGGTGGTGATTGCACCATTGGCGATGAAGATATCTGATAAATCGGTGGTATGGTGATAAATTGATCATCTTTGTTGCGCTTGCATTTCCAAAACCGTTGATTCGTTGGAGAGCACCAGAAAAATCTGCAACCACTTTTCACCTGTGATATCAATTTCAAAGCCAACATATTTTAGGAAAAGGCCAACCACTAATTATTGTGGTCGGTTATTTTTTCATCCGGGGGGTATTTAATAGCCGAAATTGGCCTTTTCATGAAAAGTGGGGAACCATCAAAAATGGAAGGCAAATCCACCATAGTACTCCACGCCTTCGATATCGATTTCGCCCGCCGTCTCATCGAAGCTGAGGGTGGTTTTGGTGATGCGGGCCCCGGCACCGAGGCCAAACCAGTCGGTAAAGAGAATATCGACACCAACCCGTCCGTACACTCCGACGCCCACACCCGATTCCGAATCCTCGGTATACGGCTCGGGCAATGGTTCTGCCGGTTCGGCGTCGCGGAACCCCCAGATCAGCAGCGGGCCGGCACCGGCATACAGCCGCAGCCACCGTGTCGGTTCGATGGACATATATCCACCAAAGAAATAATCCATCAGAAAGGAGTTGATGTCCACGGAGATGGCCGCTGTTCCGCCGCCGCTGCCGGATGATGCGGCAAATTGGCGCAGGCTGCTGTCGAGGCTGAACAGCGCCCCGACTTCAACGCCGTATTGGATCCCTCCCTGTCTGAAGGACTTCTGGGCATCCACACCGAAAATCGTGAAATCGTAGTCCTCACCATCGACCTGGGCATCCTCGTTGTCCATGTTCATCTGGCCATAGACCACATGACCGGTCCACGAGCGGTCCGACTCCTGAGCGCAGGCGGCGGCCACCCAAATTAAGCGTGCAGCCAACCAGATGGTCAGCGGGATCCATAACTGGGGTCGGGTAGGCATTTGCGAATACTCCAATTCTCGGGTTGAGATCAGAAAGTTGGTGCCCCTAAGCAACATCTACCTCAATGAGGTTGACAAGGTGCTTGAGCGGGCCCAAGAGGTCACTCGTTACAAGAGGTACACCAGCATAGAGTATGTCCGCTACGCTGATGATCTCCTGGTCTTAATTGACTGGCACCCGAGAAACAGTTGGCTGCAACCAGCTGTGATGAAAAGGCTTGGAGAGGAATTTGCTAACATTGGGGTCGAAATCAACCCTGAAAAAAGCCGGACTGTGAATTTGGCAAAGGGGGAGACTTTTGGGTTCTTGGGATTTACGTTCAAGCGAATACGCAGCCGCAATGGGAAATGGCGACCGTTGACCATTCCCCAGGCAGCGAAGCGGAAAGCGCTTACACGTAACCTCAAGGAGATATTCCGAAGGCTCAGGTCCCAGCCGGTTCAGCGGGCTATCAATCTTGTAAACCCCATTCTGCGAGGCTGGGTGAATTACTTTGCCATAGGTAGCTCATCCCGGTGTTTTCGGTATGTCAGACAATGGGTGCTGCGGAAGGTTCGGCGTCACTTAATGAGAGCTATGAAGCGTCATGGCTTCGGCTGGAAAAGGTGGAGTAATCAGTGGATATACGAGAAACTTGGCCTGTTTAACAATTATCGGGTCAAATATCGTGGCCACTGTTGAAAGCACTGCCAGCCAGATAGGTCCCATAGAGCTTAATATGAAGCGGACGGGTAAGCCCGGTGCGGGAAAACCGCACGCCGGGTTTGATGAGGCGGGGGCTGGAAACGGACTGTTAAGTACCGCGCCAGTCCTCGACCCTACTAAAGCAATTGGGGTGGAGTCGCTAAATGGATCCACCCCAATTGAATCATTGACGCAAACCGGTCATAGCCAGACGTTACTTGGACAGCTGTGCGATGGTAGTACGGTATTGTAGTCTGTGCCGCCGCTTGATCGATTTCAGACCCCAGGAATGTGGCTATCTGTTATCAGGCTTGACTGGGGACTAGTTGGAGTTCTGTAACGCCCCGGTTCAGCGGACCGTCCGCTGCAACCGATTGTTGGGCGGCCACTTGCGACTTGTCTTACCCCTGCATGCTGGCATCGGCCTGGTCAGTTGTGTTCTCCTTCATTCTGTCTCCTGCATGTCGCCCGATCGAGACATAAGGAGCTCAGCGCCAGGTTACATCAACGGGGTTTCGCGCGGGTATCCGATGGTATGTCTCGGCTGGATATCCCATCACGCACGTGGCATGCGGAATGTATCCTTCCGGAATCCCGAGCAACTCGATCAGGGGCGGGTACCCCTGGCCGGCTGTGTTGATACTCCCGGTGAACGTAGTACCCAAACCAAGCCCGGGTGCCGCAATTTGAATCTGTGCGATCGCAATCATGGCCGCTGGCGGGGCAGTCCGCTCGTCTTTAGGAGCGCAGGCCATGATGATACAGGATGCTCCCCGGGCAATGCGATCCTTACCCCCATCCCACGCATCGACAAACACTTCCAGATTGGCTTCCTCGTACAGCGCCGGGTTCTTTCCTTTGACGGCTTTCATCCAGTCGATGGTCATCTCGGCGACCTGGTGAACTTTCGCCGGATCGTTGACCACGAACCAGCGTAGCACCTGACGGTTCGCACCGTTTGGCGCCCAGCGGGCCACATCCAACAACTGCAGAACCTTCTCTTTTTCGATTGCCCGCTTGATGTAACCTCGCACAGAACGCCGCGAGATCAGGTACTGTCTGACCCGGTCCCACTTGGGGATTAGGTGAATGTCGATCTCTTCGCAATCCTCAGGCCCCATCGAGCGCTGATGCATCGCTTCAGTCGGACAGATAGCGACGCAGTGCCCGCAGTCAATGCACTGGTCCCACCCGCCTTCGATGGGGATGGGGAAGTCCTTCTTGGTTATCAAACCGCCTGGGCACGCTCTGATGCAAGAGGCACAGTTGATGCATAAACTCTCATCCACCTTGATCATAGTCTTAAGCTGATAAGTTGTGCTCATTGTTTCTCCTTCGAGTATTGGTCGGGCGCCACCGTGCAGCCCAACATTGATATTCATTAGACGTCTATTTTTGGGTAAAACGCATCAAAAATAAACTAAATACTAATTATATCAATTACATACCATAATATAACAGGAATGGAAAGTCGGTCGAGGGTACAGGCAACAATACCATGTCCAGGATTTGCTCCGATTTCCCCTCAGCCTGAAAGGTATAAGAATTGACTGCTACAACGCCTTAGAATCGTGTTAGTGCCCGTATTCATTTTTAAATGCATCTTGTAACACTTCGAGGTCTTTTATGTAGATTTTTCCATCCTTATAATAGTCGAAGTACGGAAAAATTTCGGCGCCACGTTCAGGGAATCTCTTGGTGTATTTATCAATGGTTATGACGCCATCATTGTTTAGATCCAACTCTGCATGTGTGGGTTCAAAGTCTTGTGCAGGATTTTCAAGATTGAGTTCTTCAATGACTTGCAGACTTTTTTTGGTCTCACGATCACTATATTATGGCGCAGCGCATCCAAGAATCAGCACGATTAACAGTATACCGAAAGCTCCATGGGACAAAACATTCATGATTATCTCCTTTCGGTTTTAAGATTGCCAATTATCAAAACTTACTATTTTGATGGGCATGAGTCGCATGAAGCCAATCCCAAATCGTTTCCAGAAACCGGTAAGGCACATGGTCAAAGGCCTGATTCTCGCCATCCACGAGGCCGTGCCACAATAGTCGTTCGGTGCCGTTCTTCTCTTTTAGCAATTTCAGCCGAAATGCGACCTGGTCAATCTGCTGAGCGCCCCCTCTACGACAGAGATTCTGCGGTCAGCAGTGACAGGTGCAGCTCGTACATTTCGTTGAGCACATCGGCGAAGTTAGCGATATGGATTGCTTTTTCGATCGAAGGCTATGGTGCTGGCCAACGCATGATGGGAACCGTGCTGATGCTGTTTTTCGGGCTACCCTCGATGACTCGGTCGCTGTAGGACACGTAGACCAGCACATTGCGTTCAGAGTCAAAGAAACGCACGACCTGAAGGGTCTTGAAAACGAGACTGCGGCGTTCGTCGAAGACGCGCTCGCCGTCTTTGATCTCGCCAAGGAACTCAATCGGACCGATCTGGCGACAAGCGATACTGGCGTCACTGGTGTCCTCCGCCACACCCGCGGCGCCTTTCACACCGCCGGTCTGGGCCCGTGAGATATGGCAGGCGACACCCTTGACTTTGGGGTCGTCGAAACCGTCGACCACGATTTTATCGTTGGGACCGAGCCATCTGAATTTCGTGTTGATCGATCCCGTCGTCCCGCGTTCGGGGCGACTGAAAAACCACCATCCGAAAAGCATAACGACCAGTAGCAATACGGCGCCGATAATGATACCGATTTTTTTCATAACAATTCACTTTCCCCGGGTAGCAACGGCATCAGGGTGTCAAAATCGACCGGTTATTCCGAATCCCGGACCTTCAAGGTTCAAGTCTTCAAAAAGGCCACCCTCATCCATATCGTAATACAGGTAACGATAGTTGATGAAGATTTCGCCCCAATCGAAACCGTAGGACAATCCCAGGATGCCCTGCCAGGTAAGGTCGGAATCCCCGGTTCCGATGTCCAGGTAATAGGGAAGGGCCCACCTGCTATTCCCAAGCCGCACCCGGCCCCGCACGCCGGCGATGGCGTCCCAGACCTCCTCGGTCTGCGAGATGCTCCCCGAGCGTTGGAATATCTGGCCCGGGCCCGGGCCGGCGACCGTGGCGGTCAATCGCCAATCGGTGGTCGCGTCTGCCGCAAAGTAGCGAAATCCGCCGAGCGCCTCGAGCGTCACCGTCGGCCCCTCGACCACCTCGACGCTCCCGGCAAGCGTCCATATCCAGGCCGTCAATGATGACGACGTCCCGGTGTCCAAATCAGCGCTGGTCGGATTGATCGGACCGCCGATGTTGAAGTCGACGGCCTTCACCCGGCTTTCAAGTGAGGAGAGGTCGAAATAGATCACGTCGGTGAAGATCGACCACCTGCCTTTGCGCGCCTCTCCTGAGAGCATGAAACCAAAGTCGAGGCTGTCCAGGAGGTCACTGTTGCTGATTTCCACATGCGGGCTGCCACCCGGGATCGGATTGTATCTCAGGTCCCCTTCAAGGTTGATAAACCAGAAGTAGGGGGTGATTTCAAAGCGCCACGGGTCGTCCGATGATTGAGCCCATGACACATGTGCGGGGCCTGCAGCCACAATGGCGGCAAATACCGCCGCCACTATCAGGATCCGCAGCTTGAGTGAGTCTCCATATTTGATTCTGTTTTCGATTGCCTTTTTCAAGGAATGCCCTTGCATGGGTAATTCTCCTTAACATGACATCCCCGTCCAGTTGGGCAGGGCATTTCAATTTGGCTGATCGATGGCGCCTGCATTTCCTTTACCACAGGACGCCATCTGTTTGGACCACCGCTTCGACTGCCTACCCGATCCGAACACCTTCTGTCTCGAGCCCGCCCCCCTGAGGAAGCTTGCTCCAGCTTTTTCTTTCCCACTCCTCCTTGAGTACTTCCATCACCGCCTGCTCCAGGAACTCCGGGGCCGCCCACGCGTTCACATCGAAGTCGTTTTTGATGTAGTTGTGGCTGACCATGAAGTCCTTGCCGATCTTGATGCAGTGCAGGTTCTGCGCACTCAGGCTCGGCACCATGTCGACGTGTTTGATGCCCTGGTACGTATCATCAGCATCCAGATAGAACGTCTGTCGGTTGAGGATTGCCGCCGCGGCGCGCTTGTGCTCGTTCGCCCAGCGCCCGACCTTGACCATGGCTTTCATGTAGGCGACGACCAGCTCGGGGTGCTCTTTGGCCATCACGTCGGTGCAGGTGATGACGGCAGGGGTGTTGGCGACCTGCACGGTCCAGTCCGGGTATCGGGTCAGGTCCTCGATCATCTTGATCTTGCCTGTAGCCTCCTGCAGGTGCTGAAGAGGCTTGCTCTGCGTATAGATAGCATCCACGGTGCCATCCAGGAGCGCTGTTTCCAAGGGCCGGAAGGCCAGATCGTGCTTGTGGTCACGGCGCATCCACAGTTCAGACGGGTTGTTCATCGGCGGGACCAGCATCTCGGGTTTGTCGTACCAGTCATCCGGATAGGGGAACTCCACGAGTTCTATATCGTCCATGGTCATGTCGTTCAGCATCAGCATGTTCTCGATGCCCATGTGTTCCTGGATGCGCCACCAGTCGTTCTTGATGGTGTTCAGGCTCTTGGAGATACCGACCTTCTTACCTTTCAGATCTTTCATCCGAAAGATCTTGTCGGTGGCTCGTACCGCCATGCATCCGCCTTCGTATACCCATGTCGCCCCCAAAAGCCGGGTGCGGCGGATGTCGGCATGGACGTGGATCGGGGGATACAGGCCGCCGAATCGGATGAGGTTGTCGAGGTTGTGGATGTAGTGCGGATACCAGTTGTTCTCGGGTGCGTGGCGGAAGTAGGCGTACTCAACACCGATCTTCTTGAACTCTTCGCGGCACCATCCCAGTTCCTGGTCGACGTTGTTGGCGGATACCATGGGGCAGTTGGTGAACCACACCTCTTTCCAGTTCAATGGCACTGTCGTACTGACTCTTTTTTGTGCTTTCTTGGCCACGGCTGGTTTTTTAACCTTTGTTTGTGGAGGCGATGTTTCAATCTCAGTGAGCTTGTCAGTGACCAGCTCAATAATTTCACCCAGCCCTTCTTTCAAGTGTGGTTGGGTTCCCAGCAGGGTAGCAATTTTCGAAAGCCCTTCCTGCAAATCCATCGGAGCTGAATTGCCCGCGTCCGCTTTGGGGTGCTTGGTTGATTTCTTTCGAGTTCCTCCACCCTTGGTGCTCGTTGACGACTTTGGTTTAGCCATGATTCAGATACTCCTCTCTTTTTTTGTTACCTCACCATGTCGACGGTGAGGGCAGTTTGCTAATATCCAGTTCCGGTCGCCTGGATAAACCTGGTTTATTGCATGCTGCTGTCAACAGCTCGCTCGTATGATCGGGCATCCGATAACACACGCACCACTATTGTTTTTGCTTAGATGCATATTCTTCAAGGATGATTTTCTCGGGGTCAATGTCATAGACCCAGGGGGCCGAGTTCTTCCAGCCGTTTTTCATCCGCTTCCCGAAAAAGACACTCTCGGGATCCGTTACTTTGTCGCCTTCAAATCCATCGACGATGGTATAGGCGTTATTAAAGCCGGCTGCCGCGAGCATGTCGACCGCCCTGGCGCTGCGGTCACCTGACCGGCAGATGACCAGGAGGGTGTCGGTCAGCCCGGCTATTTTTTTTACTTCGGCGACGAAATCCGGATTCATCTTCGGGCCGTATTCGGTTTTGCCCTCCTTTCTTTGATAAGTCACAAAAGCAAAGGGAATGTCCCACGCCATCTCCGGATGGCCGATGAAGGCGTACTCCTCAGGGGTTCGCACGTCGATGATCTTCACTTTGTCTGGTGCTGCTTTCCACTTTTCGTAGGCCTGCGCGGCGGTCATATAGAGACCAATGGTGGTCTGCTTACGTTCAGGAAGCTGGTAGTCCGCTGCCGTAAAAGCGGGCTTCGCCTTCTCTGCGCCAACAGCGCTCGCAGTGGCCGAGAAGTAGATGGCAGCAGCCAGGAACAGGCACACCAAAGCCCGTTCGCCCGCGAAACAGCGCTTAAACGTTTCTGCGTTGCGTTCATTCATTCTCATTGCCTCCTTTTCTATCCTAAAGGGTTCATTTCATTCCTTTGAAATTTCAGGCGCCGCTTGTCCCGTTTCCTTGCGAAAGGCCGCGATGGCATGGCGGTTGGTTGGGTACAGTCGCTTTTCCCCAATCAATCCCAGCAGGTGATAACGCGACAGCAACGCAGTGGTCGTCTGGTTGGCACGGCTCAGGACTACGGTCACGTCACGTTTGGCCAGCGACGTCAGAACCTGGTTCAGTGTTTCCGCACCGGTGGTGTCAATATCCACCATCGCTTCCGCATCCAGCACGACCCATTTGACGGGCGAGGGGGCTTGTGCGACCAGTTTCTCCACCTCTTCCTCGAAAAAAGCGGCGTTGGCGAAATAGAGGGGTGCACCGAAGCGATAGATGACGATTCCGGAAGTATCCGGCACATGGTCTGTCTCCTCAGGCACAAAATGACTGCCGTCCGAAGCTTCCTTAAGCACCCAGGCGCCGGGCCGGGACGCCCGCCGGAGCAGATCAAGCGTGGCCATCAGAAAGGCAATCATGACCGCCTGCAATGGCCCGAACACCAGGACACTGAGCAGGCAGACGACGGCAATCCAGAATTCAGACCGGCGCATGTGCCAGAATTCACGAAGCTCCTCAACTTCAATCAGATTCAGCACGGAACTGGCGACAACCCCGGCCAATGCCGCTGTGGGCAGGTTGGCGAGCTGATCGGTAAAGAAAACCATGGCCAGCGCGACCGTTGCTGCCGCCACCAGGCTGGAGAGTTGTGTGCGGGACCCGGCTGCACCCATTGCCGCGGTGCGCGATGCGCTGGGGCCCGATATCAACGAGCCGGTGAACCCGCTGGCGACACTGGCCATGCCATAGGCAAACAATACCTGGTTGCCATCCGCCCTGGTGTTGTGCTTGCGGCCGCAACTGCGGGCCAGCAGCAATGCTTCGCACAGGGTGATGCCGACCACTGCCATGGCACCGGGAAACAAGCGTAGATAGCCGGCCAGCGGCACGTTTGGCAGCGTCAGGGATGGCAGCCCCGACGGCATAGCCCCCAACACGTTAACCCCTTTTTGATCCAGGCTGAAAACAGCGACGATGACCGTCGTCAGGATCAGGGCGATCAACGCTGCCGGCGCTTTGGGTGCGTATTCTTTCATTAAGCGCACGATAACAAAGGCGCCCACCCCAATGGCGACCGAGTAAAGATTCGCATGCGGTATGGACTCAAACAGGGCGATGAGTTCCACAAAATAACCGGTGGTGTCGACGGAAGTTGCCATCGCACCATGGAACTGCTCGGCGATCGCCGCCAATCCCGATCCGTCTATTGAATGAGCAGCCCCAAGGATCCTTCTGACCTGGTTGGTGAGCACCTCGATCCCCAGACCAGTGATAAAACCGGCCAACACGGCCCGGGATAGAAAATTGGCGAAAAACGCCAACCGAAACAGCCAGAACACAAAAAACAGCAGACCGCACAGCAAGGCCAGGGCCAGGGCATATTGCACGCGCAGCGGGTCTCCGATCGGAGCAAAGCCGATGAGTACCGCTCCAAGAATCGCCGAAATGGGGGCATCCGGGCTTCCCACGAGATGGGGCGAGCTGGTGAAAAGGGCAAATATCGCCAGGGGAATGATACCCGCATAGAGGCCAAACACTGGCGGCAACCCGGCCACCTGGGCGTATCCGATATTCAGGGGGATGATCAAGGCCGCCAGGGTAATCCCGGCTGAGATCTCGCGGGGAACATCCGCCCAGTTGATCCCTCGCAAACCCGAAAACATGGTGGGCCACTTTTCCCTGCGTGGCGCAGGCATGCAATCATTCTCCTTTATTTGGTTCGTTTATCCGGCTTGCACGGCAGACTGAAGGGCGTGGTTCCCGCAAGCCATCATTTATCGTTCGCCTCACACGCCTGGCCACGGCCACCCATCTTGGGACCAGGGTCACGCGCTTTCTCTGCTCTTAAAAAGCAGCGCCAGTACTTTGCCCTCTCCGCCCAGCGCACGAGCCAACTCCCTCAAGGCAAAAAAAGGGATGAACGCCACGAAGATGACCAACCCCCCGCCGAGTACTTCGTAGGCTCCCTTCCCAAGTAACGCCATGACACCTTCCATGGCCCCCATGCCCTTTATCAGGCCCTTGATGGCATTTTCGATGAGGACAAAGAGGCCGACAAAGAGAGTGAAGATCGCTGTCTTTAAAAGGGTGGGAAAAATCAAGGGCTTGTGTTCAAGGCCGCGACCGAGGTGGATTGCATCGCCGATCATGATGACTTTTGCAAAAATAAAGGCTTGGATCAGGGCCACCCCGTATTCGGTGTAGGTAATACCAACGTCGGCGAGAATGAGCCTGCGGTACCAGGTGAAGGCCCCGAAAACCAGGGTTAGATAGGCGACATAGACCCAATACACCTTGACTTCGTGGAGCAGTTTCGCCTTCAGGCTTCCTTCGTTTTCGTCAGGGCTGCTCATTTTCTTTGTCTCCCGCGGAACAGGATTGCCTCTTTTCGGGTCGTCAGTGGTATCATTCGTGGTCGCCACGAAGCACTTGTTCAATAGATCAATTCACCCAGCGCGTACATCGCGCGGGACAGCATTCCGCCGGAAATGTTTCGCGCGTTGAACCCGTTCTGAACGAGGATACGCGTCGCGTAATAGGCACGTTGCGCCGAGCGGCAAATGACATGGATCTCGCGGTCGCGGGGCAGTTCGTCCAGGCGTGTGCGGAGCTGCCCCATGGGGATGTTGACCGCGCCTTGCACGCTCTCCACGGCCAGTTCCACCGGCTCGCGCACGTCGAGGAGGAATGCCCCGTCCAGTGAATCCCAGTGGCTGAGCGGCATGTCACCGCGAAGGGCATTCGCGGCAACCATCCCGGCGAAGTTGATCGGATCCTTGGCGCTGCCGAACTGCGGCGCGTAGCACAGTTCGGCTTCTTCGAGATCGTAGATTGTCGCACCCATCTGGATGGCCATCGCCAGAGCGCTGATGCGCTTGTCCACCGCCGGGCCGTCCTGGCCCAGCGCCTGCGCGCCGAGGACCTTTCCATTGGATTTCCGGAAAAGGACCTTCATGCCGAGCATCTTGGCGCCCGGGTAGTACCCGGCATGTGAATTCGGGAAAAGATAGATCTTTTCGTAGTCCGTGTCGCCGAGTTGCTTGAGCGTCTTCTCGCTGACACCGGTCCAGGCGGCGGCACCCCCGAACAGCCCAATGATCGAGGTGCCTTGCGTGCCCCGGTAGCGGGAGTCACGTCCTGCGATCACGTCAGCTGCGATCCGTCCCTGGCGGTTGGCCGGCCCGGCCAGCGCAATCAGGCTCCACTGACCGGTCCCGAAGTCTTTAACCTCAATGGCATCGCCTACTGCGTAAATGGCTGGATCGCTCGTGCGCATGTGGTCGTCCACGCGAATGCCGCCACGTTCACCGATCGTGAGCCCGGCTGTCTTGGCCAGGGTCGTGTCAGGCCGCACACCGATCGCAAGGATCACGATATCCGCCGGATAAGTCTTGCCGGAACGCGTCTGGACCTCGATTGCGCCGCCGTCCAACTGCTTGAAACCGACCACGCCGTCGTTGGCGGCAACCTTTACGCCATGCCGTATGATATGTTCCTGAACCAGGACCGCGATCTCCGGGTCCAGCGGGGTCAGCACGTGATCGGGCTTCTGGATGAGGGTCACGTCGAATCCAATGTGAATCAGATTCTCCGCCGTTTCGAGGCCGATGAAACCGCCGCCCACCACCACCGCCCGCCTTACGGGTTTGACCATCTGGATGCCTGAGTACCTGGACATCCCGGCAAGATACGTCGTGCCGCCCGCGACCCACTCTCGGATCGTACGCACGTCCGGCACGGTCCGCACATGAAATATCCCTGGCAGATCGATTCCTGGCAGGGGCGGATGGACCGAGGCCGCCCCAGGCGACAGCACGAGCTTGTCATAGGACTCGGTCATGACTTCGCCGGTCTCGGTGCTGCGCAGGTCCACGGTCTTGTGCTTCGGCGAGATGGAAATCGCCTCGCAGTTGGTGCGCACATCAATCCCGAACATGATGCGAAACATCTGTTCGGACGCCACCAGAAGGCTCGACTCTTTTTCAATCACGCCCCCGACATGATAGGGCAGCCCGCAGTTCGCGTAGGACACGTACGGTCCGCGCTCGACCATAAGGATCTCAGCCTTTTCATCAATCCTGCGCAGACGCGCCGCACACGACGCTCCGCCGGCCACGCCGCCAACGATGATGACTTTCATTAGCTGTCCTTTCTTGATCTACGCTGCCACATGTTTAACCACCGGGAATTTGGGATAGTGACCCCTGACTTATTTTTTAGTTATCAAACCACCTCTAATATCAGGAATCCTCAGCGGCCAGCTGCAAGGCGTCGGCAAAAGCGTCGGCAGCCACAAGCCCGGCGAGTTCCGCGGCCAGAATGGCTACCACCGCATCGGCGCATCGCTTTTCGGCTCGTGCCTGTGCCTTATCGGCCTTCTTGAACGCCTTTTCGATTGCCTCTTCTGAACGCCGGTCGGCGATATCCTATTTGATACCATCTACTTTGGCTTCGACCTTGTTACGGGTCTCGTCAAACCGCGCTTCCATCTCCTTCATCAGCCTCTCGGCGTCCGCCTTTTTCTCAGCCAACTCCGACTTGACTTTTTCCATGGTTTCCTGGGAATAGCCCTTCGCACTCTGATAGGAGGATTCGACGGTAACCTTCGACTTTTGCGCCAGCGCCTTGATGTTTTCCAATTTCTCTTCCAGACTTGCCTTTAGTTTTTGAAGTTTTTCTTTCATGGGGTTTCGCCTTCATAGTTGATGAGGAAGAGACAATCCTTCGACTGCCGACGGATCACAACATCAATAAGCGGTCTATATTCTCGGTTTATCGGTTTCAGCAGTCACACCCTCGAAATCCAAAACGGTATCAAAGGCAAGACCACTGGAACCGGTCCTGACCATCTCTACAGAAAACCGAAAGATGTCTGCCTATTTCAATCCGACCTGCTTCATGGCGTCCTTGCAACGTGAGCTGACTTTTTTGTCGTTTTTTTCAAGGCAATCCATTAGCCGCCCTTCTCCGGCGGGAACATCCATGCAGAACTGATCCAAATCGTCGGCGCACTCGTTGACCACGTAGGACAGCGCGGCCACGGCCCGCTCGAGCTGCGCGGCGGCATCGTAAAGAGCATATTCGCACTTGCCGGACAATTTGTCGCTGCGCGCGTAAAGGCAGGCCAGCACACGGCCTTGCCCCGGGGTGACATCCTTGCAGTAGGCGTCGAGTTCGGCCTGGCAGCCGTTGGCCACCGTCTCCACCAGGCTTTCCTGAGCCCCGGCTGATATCGCAAACAGAAGGGTCAAACATACAGCGATACTGAAAATGGAAATGGTCTTCATGATCGTTTTCTCCTTTTAATGGATGGTTTTGACCTTGGCGCGACTCCCAGGCAATCGTGAAGCATGGCCCAACCGACCATGCCTCGGATATGGCCAACGAGGTGCGGGCTCAGGTCCGGTTTCAGATGTTTGCGTCCATCGGCAGGGACTCGACCGTCAACAGCGGCAGGTGCAATTCGTAGAGTTCGTTGAGCACACCGGACAGAGCCGCCTGATCACGAATGTGACCGACCAGAATCGTTATTGGGTGGCTGTCCGCCGTGAACGCACGGGTAATGACCATTCCACCCAGCTGGCCCGACAGGCTGTCGTCGATGTGGCCGGTAACCCGTATCCGATAGGTGGCTGGCTTTACAAAGTTCAGATCGTTCCCGGGTTGGTCGCCTGACATGATGGTTTCCTCAGGTGATGGTGTTGGCGGCCATTTTTGCCGATATTTCTGTACACATCCTAAACGTTGCGGCCGGGCACGGTCATCCCCCGAAAGTTGTAAAAAAAGTTGTATTTTCAACGAAGATCGCTTGGTTCAAGAAAGCCTGTGCTTAACTTGCCCGGGAAGGACCTGACATTCACCCCATCCACCATTGATGGCCGCGATTCGAACGGCGATCTTTCAATGCAGGTAGATCGCCCCAACAAGCACCACCGACGCTCTATTTAAGGCAATTCATCAACCCACTTGCCTCCGGTCAGCCACTTCTTGTGCATTTCCGGCAACTGGCCGTTGCCTTGCAGCAATATCAAGAAATTCTGCACCCAGTTGGCCAGCAGGGTATCTTCGGGCATGGCAATGCCCAGCGGTTCGAAGCTAAGTGGCGCTTTTCCGGCCAGCAACCCCTTATCCTGGTATCGGTAGGCGGTCAGGGCGCAGAACGGATAGTCGGCAACAACGACATCCACCTTCTTTTTCAATAACAGGTCGATGGCATCATCATATGACGCCGCAGGGATCAACTTGGCCTTGGACATCAGCGCCTCGGCGTACTGTTGACTGGTCGAACCCTTCAATGCGGCAATGGTGACTTCCGGCGCATTCAGTCCGGTGGCCTGCTGCAGGGCGGCATACCGGTCGGACAACGTCAGAATGCCCTTGCCGGAAACCAGGTAAGGCCCCACGAAAACCACCTGGCGATTGCGCGTCGGGGTGATGGTCATGCCCGAAAGGATCATATCCACCTGCCCGGCCTCCAGGGCCGGCAGCAGGTCGGCAAACGGCAGGATCTTGAATTTAATCTTGATCCGGAAAGCAGCCGCCATCGCCCGCGCGATATCGGCGTCGAGCCCGATAATTTCCCCCTTTTTGGTGATGGCCGTCATGGGCGGTTGCGCGCCGCTGGTACCGACAACCAGCTCTCCCGCTTTGACGATTCGATCCATCGCGGGCCCAGCCGAGACGGTGACGGCCATGAACAGTGCCAGCACCAACAGCAATGCGACGGCAAGAACGGGTTTCTTCATTGAGACGTCTCCTTTTCCTTAACGATACGCATGCCAATCGCACCAGATTTCTGTATTTTTCGAAATCGAAATAAAGAAACCAGGTATCAATATTCCTGATCATTCAAACGTTGATCGGGGTCCGGCCACCACCTGCCTTATTTTAAAAGATATCTCATCGCTGCACCTCCTTTATTTGACCGTATATCCCTTGCCCTCCATGCAGGCCGAATAGGCGCGGTTGTAGTCGCTCTGCTTCTGCGCATTCACGGCGTCCTGCTGCTGCTTCTGCTCCTCCTGGGCCTGTGACGCTTGCCGCTTTTGGTCCCGACTGCGCATTCCACCGACCATGGCACCGCCAACTGCGCCCGCCGCCGCCCCCTGGCCGGCGTCATCATTGGCGATTTCACCCACCACGGCGCCGACAGCCGCTCCCCGCGCCGCGCCCCTGATGCGCGCACCTTGGGGGCCCTGGCTTTGGGCAGGGGCCGCCTGAGCCGGCGGCTGCGTCTGTGTGGGATCGAAACCCGTCTCCTGTTTGGCCCATCCGAAGCACTCGGATTTGTCCTTTTCCATCTGCTCCTGGCTCTGACCTTTGGCCGGGAATACAATCAAGTCCTGCCCCAGCCCAACATCCGCGAAAAATGCCGCGACCGTCATGATTGTCCATACAACGATGACCCTTCGCATGAATTGTCTCCTTCAGGAAGATTACTGTTGGGATCTGCCCAATAATTGCCGCAAATTCATTTCCACCATCGTGCCAAGCATAGGTCTTGGGGACACGTATCGTCATCCCCCGAAAGTTGTAAAAAAAGTTGTATTTTTGAAACCGGATTGGATTTGGGAAAAGCGGATGGGGGAAAGCGGGTTAGAAAAAGTGGTTGTTATAAGATCCCGATGGATTTGGCCATGATCAGGGCCTGCTGACGATTTTTTACATCCAGCTTGCGGTAGATGGTGGACAGATGTCGTTTGACGGTCTCGGGTGAGATGAACAGGCGCTGGGCAATGTCATTGTTGCTCGTCCCCTTGCTCAGCATCCTCAACACTTCGATCTCACGATTGGTCAGCGGTTCGATCATTGGCCGGTTGCTGAGTGATGACAGGGATCCTGCAAAATCTTCCGATCGATTACCGAAGGACACGTTTCCATGATTCTCGAAGGTTTCGAGGATTCGCATGGCGTATTGCAGCGTAGGCCGATGCTTTACCAGGCGGCTCAAAAGATCTGCCATTTTCGGGCCTTGATCCAGGAAAGGACGGATAAATCGCCCCGGTTCGGCCAGGGCAAGCGCCTCCGCCAGCTTATCGAGTGCCGGCGATTCGTTGTCCTGGGCTGCGTGGACCATAGCCTGTAAAATGAGGATATCGATCAGCACGCGGGTGCTGTGGATCGACGTATAAAAGTCCTGCATTCGGCAAAGCAACGATTCCGCTTCGCTCAGGCTTTTCGCCGTTTGCCTGGTCAGGAGCACTTTGGGTGTAATCAGCTGGGGCGTGTAAAAACGATATGCCGGTGCGAGGGGCATGGGGGGGTGCGTTCGGATCCAGACATCAGCATCGGTCACATGCCCCTGGCGCAACGCCAGATCGGCCCGAAACACCTGGCATAATTCCAGCAGATCAGCGTTGCTCGTCTCCAGCATGTAATCCATGGTCGCTCCGATCGTCTGGGAGGCTTCTCTGGCGCGGCCCATTGCCTGATAGGTCAGGGACAGGGCGAACGCGCTTTGACAATACGTCACGATGCTCGGGACGACCCATTCACTGGATCGCGGGGGACCGACGATCGATAACAGAAAACGCTCGGCCAGATCCAGCTCGTTGCGCTGAAAATGGAGGATTCCATTGAAAAAACTGCCGAGGACGATCGCTTCCGGCAGACGTTGCTGCTGCCCGTGTTTCAACAGTTGGGCTGCCGAATGTTTCAGGCTGTTTAAATCGGCAGCAATCCAGTCCGGAAAACACAGTGCGGCCAACAAGGCGGTTTTGTAGTTAGTTGTAGAGCCTTTTTCCTGCTGCAGCGCTTCCAGCACCACCCGACGGGACTGCTCCTGGTCACCCTGCATTTGAAGCGCCCCTGACAGAATGATGAGTGCGAATCCACGGACGCTGTGATACTCTGACGGTAAACAGTTCAGGGCTTCCCGGGCGGTTATTGCGGATAACTCTCCTTGGCCGGTGGAATAAAATTGAAAGCTTTTTAGAACCTGCATTTCGCCCCGGAAGATGCTGTCGTCGACGCATTCTTGAACAGTAGCGGACCCTTTGTCCTCGAACCGATCCAGGATAGCGAAGAGTTCTGAATAACGGGCCTGGCGCTGGTACGTCCATGCCTTGGCCATTAACAAATCGGGATTGTTCTGGATAAATTCCGTCGGGAATTTCTGCAACCAACGGTTCAACTGGTACCATTGCTCACTGTTCATAATCGCGTGTCGATGGTTGTTCACCAGTCGTGCGGCGACCTCCAAATCTCCGCCTTCATGGGCATGCCATAGTGCCTCTTCGATATTACCGTTTTCAGCCAGCCAGGCACTGGCACGGTTATGCAGAGTAAGGATGATCGCTGGGTTGAAGCGTTGTTTGAGCTGGCGATTGAGCAGTGCCTGAAACAGGTGGTGAAAACGAAACCATTCCCGCTCCTCGTCCAGGGGGATGACAAACAGATTGTCGTTTTCAAGCAGTTCCAAAAATTCGCGGCCCTTCGGTCCGCCGTCAACGGCGTCCGTAGCTGAGCGGCAAACCACTTCGCACAGGGGCGCGCAGAAGCGACTGAGTACCGAGGTTTTCAACATCCACGTCTGAACGGCCTGCGGATAGTGGGCAAGAATCTCGGTGACGACATAATCCATGACATAACGGTTTTCCGTCGGCAACTCATCTAATTTCCTTGCTATTTCCTTATTGAGACGCATTGACAGGGCGGCCAGGCGCAATCCGGTCACCCACCCCTCGGTTTTTTCCTCCAGAATGGCGGCAACGGAATCGTCCACCGTGGCGCCTGTCATCTGCTGCAGGAAAAGCGAGGTCTCTTCCAAGGTAAAGCGCAGGTCACCGGTCCGAATCTCGACCATCTGCCCCCTGGCTCGCAGAACGGTCAGCTGCAGAGGCGGATCGCGCCGGGCAATCAGGACAAGGTGCATCGAGGGGGAAGGATGGTGCAGGAGTCCGGCAATCAACTCGTGGATGCGGCGCTCACGGATAAGGTGATAATCATCCAAGGCCAGAATAATTGGGTTTTCAATCCGGTCCAGTTCGTTGATCAAGCTCCTGACGATTATCGCAACCGGGGGCAGGGGGTCGACCTTTAGGATGGATCGGGTTTCAGTGCAGACGTCGGGGGAGATGATTTCGATCGCGGAAACCATATAAGTGAGAAATAGCCTTAAATCGTTGTCACTCTCGTCCAGGGACACCCACGCGCTGGGGACATCGCAGGACTCTATCCAGCAGCTCACCAGAGTGCTCTTTCCGTATCCGGCCGGCGCCGAGACCAGGGTCAGCGGTCGATGCTGGCTCTGGTTAAGCCTTCCCAATAAATGTCCACGGTGCAGGTGAGCCCCATCAATCGGCGGCCGGTGCAGTTTGGTTCGTAAGATGGGTATTGGCATTGCTTAACGGTTTCGGTACTTTCGAAAATGTGGTCGATATTATGGTATTTTATGCTGCAATATAATGAAAGACAGATGATGATGCAATAATGAACAAGTTAATCTATTTCCGCGAATAAAATACTGGAAGTCGGCTATTCACTTAAGGTTGGCTTTTTTACGAATGGAGCACTGGTTGGGTGCTATGTTGAGCAAAGCATTGGTGTCAATGTACCGAATGGCTATCCCAAAAAAACGGACCTCAGTGATTCGTGTGGTACTTGCCAGCCTCCATAAGTATCAGACAAGACATAGAATTTGCATTTAGCATCTGGATATCATAGGCTTACCTTGGGTGCCACCCGTATCGTTAATCCTTTAACCCAAGGAGGAAGGCCATGAAACTTTCCAAAGCAGCCAAAATCTGGATCGATTACCACAAGACCCATTCTAAAAAAAAATACGGTGCGATCCTACCGGACAATCATCGAGCGGTATATCAAAGAATTCGGTGATGGTCCCGTTGACCAAGTCACCCCGGAACACATCCTTACATTCCTGAACCGTCTCACCGAAGGCAACAAACCCTACACCAAACGAATCCGCTTTTCCCAACTCTCGTCCTTTTTCAATTTCGTCCGCAACAATATCGATCCCGAGCTTCGTAACCCATGCGATAGGCCTATGATCCGCAAGTTGTATCGGGAGAGGGTTCCTTTGAGGTGGAAAATCATCGAAAAGGAAACCGTTGACGAAATCATATTTCGTACCACCAAGGTCCGTAATCGATTGATCCTCGAGCTGATGGCCCGTGGCGGGATGCGCATCGGTGAGGTGCTAAAGCTGCGACTGGGAGATCTGCAGGACCGAAAACTGATTCTTCGTGAGCCTAAAAGCGGCAAGGAATACGAATTCGTGTTCATCCCTCAGAAAGTGGCGGATCGATTGCGCAAATACGCACTGCAGGTGTGTAATGCACCCAGTGATCGGATATTTCCGATTTCCTATGAAGCCGCAAGAGTGATGGTGATTAAATCCGGTAAAATGGTAGGTGTCAAACTCAGACCTCATGATCTACGTCGGCATTCGGCAACTTTTGCATCTCGATCTGGCGTACCTATTGAAATCATTTCAAAAGTTATCCTCCGGCACGCGAATCTTTCAACCACACAAAGGTATCTGGGAACCATTAGTGATGTAGAAGCTATTCGTTGGATTGAGAACATTTACCGCTAAAGCAAAGGGGTGAAGCCAGTTGTCGGTTTCACCCCATTCAGATTTGCCAGTAAAGATACGCAGAACTAACCGTTGATTTTATCGAGAAATGGGAGCCACAAGATGTTGTATGAAGTGGCTTATTATTCAGATTTTATTTACATAAATGTCTATAGCAGGTATCTCAGGTTCGGCTGTTTGTGATGTATGTACTGGCTATAGCAAAGGCCTCAGTAATTATGCCTCGCCTCGATTTTGGTACCATCAGGCATGGCATGACGTCCGTCAAGCTGATACCCATGTCGAGTGCAATCCTATGCGGAGGCTTTGCCAAATGTTATTGCCTTTTGCAAAATGTCGGTCGATCCTCTTCCGAGCCGTTTCATCAGATTGGCTGCTGATCTAACCGTTAAGTCAAGCTGAGTAACGCGGTCTTCGGTGACAACGCAAACCGAACCGGACCAGGGATCGGGAGATCCAGGAAGGAACACGACGACCTTTCCGTCCGCCAGCCGTTCGATCTCAAAAACGAGCTGCCACGAGTCGTCGAACCGTGTTATGGCTGGAATAAGACTTTCAGTTTCGTCTATAGCAAAAGTACTATGTGTTTTGGCCATAAGAAGTTCGTATGCAGGTATTTTCTCTAGCACGTTGCTTTCCAAAGACTTCACAAATTTCCTTGCAAGTTGGGTCTTTGCGGCCAGACCGGCTGCGAAACAGATCAGTATCAAAATCGCCAAAGCGAGCAGGTGCACGATAGCTAAGTCACCAACTGAATCAACGATCAAATTTTCCGCCAATGGTGTGGCGATCATATTGGTTAACTCCAGCGCTTTGCCAATGATGGCGATAAAGATAACAATGGGAACGATGAATAAAATGCCCCCGAGAACAGTCGTTTTTAAGAACTTGAACATGTGATAGTGCCTCCTATTTGTCTTTTAACTTAGGCATATCGTTGCAGTTCATCCACTTCTCAAAAAGGATCAGTATTCAAGCAATCCATATGTAATCCTTAGAATATCCTCATCTGTCTCTTCCCGATTGGTTTCGCGGATGGCTTATCAGTCGTCCGACACTTCCATCCGCCAGGCTTCTTCACAGGCGATTTTGCCGTCTGCCGGTATCTTCCCGGAAAACAACCGTTTAAACGGGACAGTGATCGGGCTGGTGATAAAGGATACTGCCGTCTTGGCAATACTAAGTTTGTTAATGCCGATGTTGAAATCATCAAACGTACCATGGATCTTAACCGGGGTTGCCAGGCTGAAATACTCGGGGCGTTTGGCCTCAGGCGCGGCCAGCACCTCGATTTCCTCGGTCTTGAAGTCAATGGTGGAATCGGCGTAGACACTCATGCGGGTTGTGTCCATAAAAATTGTCTTCTCTTTCATCAACCCCTCTTCCAGGTCAAACCTTGCCACCATGCAATTGAGGGTTGAACTCGGTTCGTCGTCCACCTGCTCGGACAGCATGGTGATCAGATTCACTGCCCACAGATCGACGATACCCGCATCGAGGTTTTTCGGCCAGAACGCAAAATCGACGCGGCCACTGGTGTTGGCCAGCAAATGCTTTAAATTGGGTGCAGTGCCGTCCAGCTCCACGTCCAAGCTCAGTAAACCTGCCAATTTCCTCTCGGGATAGATTCGGCGAATAAGAATGCCTATGTCAAACCGATCGATTTGTGCATTTAGGTGAACAGTTTTGTCGCTTGTCGTGGGCAGGTAAGCGAATCCAACCTGGACCGATCCGCCGGGTATATCCAACCGAAGGGGATCCATGGAAAATTGCCCGTCCCGGACTGCGAAAACGAGCTTGCCGCCACCGAGTTCATCCGCACCGGAAAGCACATGTGCCACATCGATGGACACTATCGCATCGAAGGCATTGAGTACATCCGGAGACAACAGCGAAGCGGTTTTCTCATCATTTTTCGGCTGTCTCCCCTCACTCACGGAGGGTACCGGATCTTTTCGATCGGGTTCCCCGGACTCAGGGGTCCACCCTTCAATGGAAAAATCGTCTAACTGAATCCCCTTGCTGGTCAGGTTCACCTCAGTAATCGGTTTGGCGCCAGAGGTGTTCAGCTTCATGGTGCCATCCAATTCACTGGCACCCACCTTGAAATGCAGATTTGACAGTTCATAGCCGGTTTCCAATACCGCAAAGCGCGCCTTAAGAAGGTAAGGCCCAAAAGGTGGCAGGTCAATCTGGATCAGATCCCCAAGGCTGTCGAGGGTCTCCCCTTCGAATGTCATTGCCAGGCTGGCGTCACGGGTATGAATGGGCATCGCCAGTTCGCCGTCCAGTGCCAGTTTGGCACCTGCAGCTTCGGCCCCGATGTGTACGGTCACCGATTCCGGCTGGCGTACCAGGTCAGCCAGCGGCATTCCCTCGATGGTAAAAAAGACTGGTGTTTTGTCGATCTTTCCCTGCACATTCAACGATACCGGCGCTTCGGGTTTTACACGTATACTTCCTTCCAGGATTTGGATGGGAAGCCTGGCCTGGGTGTTGGCGTCTTTCAGGATCCACTGGCCTCCCTCAAGGGTGATGGCCATTTCAGACTGGTCGACCAGTTCATTGAGACTGTCCCCGCGAAGTGTGGCCGTTAAAGAAAACCGATCCGTGGAGGCTTCCAGTTCATCGGCCACCTTTAGCCAAGCCAACATCGCACCGATGTCCACTTTTCCCAGGGAAAAGCCCAGGTGGAGCCTCGGTTCGTCTGCCTGTCTGTCGAGTTCACCGGTAGCTTCGACCGGTGTCCCGACGACCTGGCCGGTAAACTTCAGCGGCCATGCAGAACCCCTGTCGCGCAAGCTTTCCAGGGATCCACCATCAATACGGAAGCTGTATTCGTGACCCTGGAGGTTCCCGTCGAGCACAAACCGGACCGGTTCACCCGCTTTGGCTGATCCGCTGAATTCATCAATTTTGAATTCGACGGTCTTGTTTATAACCGCATCTCGATAGTACACCGCTATACTGGTTAGCGACAACCGGTCAATTGCTGTGAAACGGATGCGCCGTTCTTCAGGTGATGCGTCCGCAGTGGTTGGCGCCTTTTTTGTATCAGCGCCTTTTTCCTCCGGCTGCTGGCTCGCATTGGTTGAGGTGATCGCCCAGTTGTTGCGCCCTTTCGCGTCCGAAGTTAGGTGGAGGGCAACGCCTTGGGCCGTGATCTCCCCGATGGTGACTTCCCTGGCCAGCAAATCAGGAATATCGATCTGGGTACGGGCCAGCGCCACGGAAACAAATGTCCGCTCCGGCCAGTCAGGCGGGTTGTTGATTGCCACGCCACTCACGGTGACGGTGGGCCTGAGGGTTGGAACGAGTTCGATGGACCCTTCAATCTTTACCGGCCGTCCCAAAGCTTCGGCGGCGCCCTTTTCGATGGTGGAACGAAGAAAGTCCAAACGGATCGTCACGCCGAAGATCATGACAAGCGCAGACACAAGGATCAACAGGCCGATCACGGCCCCGACGGCAACGACAACTGGTTTAATCGCTTTTTTCCATTTCATGTCGGTCAACTTTCTTTACCTCGGTGCTGTAAAAGTCTGAGAGTTACAGCACTACCCAGGGGGCACTTCTCAGCTTGGTAGGTTGGGCTGCAAATTGCCAAGGATTTGCCTTGCACTGTATATTTTCCCCGAAGCGTGCAAGTTCATCAGCCAGCCATTCGGCCGTCGGCTTTTCAACCCCTTCGCATATCACTGTATACGGTTGGACACTCATACTGCTTTCAGTCACCGCATACCGGATGAAATCCTCGGTGGATCGTATCCGCCGCTTCACATAGGCGTACTTTTTTCGGATATGCTTACTCGTATCCCGGCTGTCATGGTTGGTTCCGTTTCGGTTTAATTTACAGCCGGAGTCTTCAATGTACTTGAGCAGGTGGTTGATTTCTGCGTCCATGTAAGTATGCCGCATCGCTAATTATGACAATTTTCGGGCAAAAAATGGGGAAACACTTTTTCCGGTTTCCGGATAACGATTATCCGTTTCTGCTCCATCCATTTTCTGGCCGACACTCGCCACGCGGTCGGATCAATTTCATTCTTACTGGCATGCCCAGAGATGTCAACTGCCAGGTTTAAAATCCAATCATAGGCTTCCTTTCGCTGACGTTTTGTACAGCGCAATCGTGAAGAAGAAAAATAGGTCCGGCATGCATTCGTGCCGGACAAGTTGCGGCGGGGGCGGTGATTCAGTGCCGTCTGAATGAAAAAGAAGACAACAATGAAACGTATGATTACCATTATTTTGGTCGGTATAATATTTTCCGGCTGCGCTACCGGCAAGTCGGACGAACAAAGTGCACGCAGCAGCGATCCACAGACGGTTATCGGCAAGACCTGGCAGTGGGTGTCGACAGTTACCCTGGTCGAGAAGATCACAGTAAAGGAACCGGAGCGCTAAACCATGCTTTTGATGGCAGACGGGAAGGCCAGGATCCAGTTCGACTGCAACCGGGGCGGAGGCGACAACAAGATTGTCGACAGTCAACTCTCCTTCGGTCCGCTGATCTCCACCCGCATGGCCTGCCCGCCGGATTCGCTGGATGCGCCGTTCATCCGCGACCTGCAGCGGGTCGCCTCCTTTTTCGTTCAAGAGGGCGTGCTCTACCTGGAACTGCCCTATGACAGCGGCACCATGCGATTTAGGCGGGCCCCTTAGCTGCATCAATCCAATCAACAAGGGCGTTGAACGGACAATTCATCGGAAAGGAAGCAATTATCTTGCGTTTGAAAGTCAAACATTCATTGGTCACAGGTATCGTGGGCTGTTGCCTGTTGGGGACAATCGGTTGCTCCAGCCTGCCGAAAGAAATCAATCGTCAACCCTCCTACGCAATCAACGATGGCCACGAAACGGTCCTTGGCCGGTCATTCGCCGGGAAGCTCGCTGACCATCCGGAACAGTCGGGCGTATTCCTGCTCGGCAACGGGCTGGATGCCTTCGTGGGCCGCGCCGTCCTGGCAAATCTGGCCGAACGCAGCATCGATGTACAGTACTACATGTTTCACCAGGATACGGTAGGACAGCTGCTTATCGACCAACTGATCAAGGCGGCCGATCGGGGCGTGAGGGTACGCATGCTGATCGACGACATCTACGGCAGTGACGCCGATGAGGTCTGGACGGCCCTGGATGCCCATCCACAAATGCAGGTGCGCCTGTTCAATCCATTTGCACGCGGCGCGTCCAAGAACCTGCAGTGGATCACCCGCTTCAGGGATGTCAACTACCGTATGCACAGCAAGTCATTCACCGTTGACAACCAGGCAACCATCGTGGGCGGGCGCAACATCGGTAACGAGTACTTCGATGCCGATCCGAATCTGGCCTTTGCCGATCTAGATCTGCTGATCATCGGCCCGGTCGTACCCGAAGTGTCCGAAGCCTTCGATCAATACTGGAACAGCGACTGGGCCTATCCCGCCTCGGCGCTGACCCAGCCCGCCGCCCTCGAGCAACTCAACGACCTCCGGGCGCACATGGACAGCGTTCCGGAAAGTGAGGCGGCAACCGCTTATATCGAGGCCCTGAGAAACTCGCACCTGGCCAACGCCCTGCGCGCCGGCAGCGCCCAATTCAAGTGGGCCGAGGCCACGGTGATCCACGACTCGGCCGAAAAGAAAGCCCGTGGAGAGAACTGGCAGGCGGAACTGCTCATTTCCAAGCTTTGGCCATACATGCAGAAAGCGACCGATGAGCTGATCATCGTGTCGCCCTATTTCGTGCCCGGTAAAAAAGGGGCCGCCGCCTTGTGCGAACTGAGCGCCAAAGGGTTGAAGGTGCGCATCCTGACCAACTCCCTGGCCTCCAACGATGTCTCCGCCGTTCACGCCGGCTACGCCCGATACCGCAAGCAGCTGCTCAGGGCCGGAGTGGTGCTTTACGAACTGGACGAGCAGGTCAAGAAGGAGGTCAAGAAAAAGTTCACCTGGCTGCCCGGGCTGAGCAAATCGAGCCTGCACGCCAAGACCATGGTGCTCGACCGCAAAGCCATGTTCGTGGGGTCCATGAACCTGGACCAGCGCTCCCTGAACATCAACAACGAGATCGGCATCCTGTTTCTCAACCAGGAGATCGCCGGCCAGAGCGCCAAGGCATTCGACCAAAACATCGAGAAAGTGGCCTTCCGGCTGAAGCTTCATACTGCCAAAAACGGCAGCGAATCCATTCGCTGGCATCTTAAAAAGGACAACGGGGAGGTTGTTTATGATGCGGAACCCTACGTCGGCTTCTGGAAGAAATTCGGGGTGGGGTTGATCCGCCTGCTGCCGGTGGAATCCCTGTTGTAGGTCCGCGATAAGGCGGAGAATGGTCCATGCTGAAAAAATTCATTGCGGTAGTCGGGTTGGCGAAGCCCAATCCGGCCATGACAACCTCGATATTTTCATCATTTCCGAAATTCCAGATGATAAAATCACTGATGTCGCATTTGTTAACGCCATGCTGGTTAGGGGTTATGGGGCCATTGAAAATATTACAACGGTTCCAGCAATACGTGCTGAAGATGCAATGCCTCATATGCGAAAAGCCGGTGAGATGGCATCTGCAATGGTATATCAGTCTCCCGCAAAATAAATAGATCTGTTGTAATTTGGTCAGAAAATACCTCGTATTTCATTAGACCTCCTCCAAGGGCAGATCCCGTCCAAATCTGCCCTTTTTTCTTCTAAAAATGACTTGAATTTTTCTATTGAATGGATACTGTATCAAGAATTGATGCTGATACTGGACACTTAACGCCTGCCCCACTGACGCTGCCGCTGAGACTGGGGGTGTCCAAGACGGTGAAACTCGGAACCTGGAATTATCAACCGAAAAGGAGGATTGTCCTGGGAAAAGCGTTCACCATTGCATACCATTTAATCAAAAACTTTTTCCAAAAAATCTAATGGAGGTAAACACAATGAAACATGTTCTTCTAAAACTCGTGGTATTTCTGACAATGCTAGTTTTGCCTGCCTATGCCGTCTTGGCTTCCCAGTCAATTATGGAAGGTGCTGTGACTGCAGAGGATGCGGCGATTGCTGTCGTGACCGTAGTGGGTGTTGACAAAGCGACGCGCACGCTCACCCTAAAAGGTGAGGATGAAGAAAAATGGACGTTTATTGCCAGTCCCGACGTACGAAATTTCGATCAGATCAAGCGCGGCGACCGGGTAATCATAGAATACTTTGAAGGGATGGCGCTCGCCTTGGGACCCAAAGGGTCCGGTGTCAGGGCGAGAGTGGACAAGCTGGAGGTTGAAAGGGCCAAATCCGGTGAGAAGCCGGCGGGCAAGATCACGAAAACTGTCGAGGCGCTGGGGTTGGTCGCTGCTGTCAACCCAAAAGAACGCCTGGTGGCGTTGCAAGGGGCCGAAAAGACTGTTGTGCTAAAAGTTGCCGATGACGTGGATCTGTCGCAGGTCAAGGTCGGCCAGGAGGTTGAGATCGTCTATGTTCAATCATTAGCCGTTTCGGTGGAGCCGGCGCCCAAGGTGTCGGGAACCGTATCGATCGAAAGTAAATCCATTGCGATCGGGATAGGCGTCCAGTGGGGCCACGGCACCCTGACCATGGATGACGGCTCGACGCACAAGTTCAAGGTCGACGGTTTATCGCTGCTGGATCTTGGTATTTCAAAGATCGAGGCATCAGGAGAGGTCTTCCATCTTGTGGAGGCCAAGGACCTGGCCGGCAGCTACATTTCCGGAGAGGCAGGCGCTGCTTTGATTGGCGGCGGCTCAGCAATTGCGATGAAGAACGAGAATGGTGTTGTGATCCAGCTCAAATCCACGCAGAAAGGCGTCAAGCTAACACTTGCCGCCCAGGGTTTGAAGTTAACCATGGTTGAATAGCCTTAAGGAATTACCCCATCGCCGCATAAAAAATGCCAAAAATATCGTTACGATATGAATTAATCAATGATTTCCGGTTAAGTTTATGCAGCGGTGGGGATCACCCTTGCCCTACCTACAGAAAGACCATCGAAGATAGTCTTATTTCCCGTTGATCCAGCCAGGTCATACAAACCGGATTAAAACGGTTCAGCGGCGACCCCTGACGGAGGATTGGATGCAAAATAAAACACATCGATTTTCAATCGTATTTTTCACATTGCTTTTTTTTACAGGCACGGCCCTGGCATCTGACTTGATGATCTATCCCAACAAGGGGCAGAGCCAGAAAAAACAGGATCAGGATCAATCCGCGTGCTACAGCTGGGCCAAGAATAAGAGCGGCTTCGATCCCATGGCAGCACCCACGGCAACGACGCCACCGCCGGCAGGCGATGGCGCCAATCCGGTCAGAGGGGCTGCCCGCGGCGCCTTGGCCGGCGTGGCTATCGGTGCCATAGCGGGGGATGCCGGAAAAGGTGCCGCTATCGGTGCCGCCTCAGGCGCGCTGCTCGGTGGTGCCAGGAGGCGAAACCAGTATGCGCAGCAGCAGCAGTGGGCCGATCAACAGGCGACCAACTATGCAAACAACCGCGCCAATTACAACCGGGCCTTTGGCGCCTGCATGGAAGGCCGCGGCTACACGGTGAAATAGGTACCGCCCTATTAATCACAAACCAATACGAGGAATCGATATCATGAGTAAAACACTAAAGTTTGTGTTGGCCATATGCATCTGTATGACACCGATGCCGCTTGCGGCCGCGCCGTTCGACGGATCCGTACCGCTGCTTTGCGCAGTTGTTCAGATTACCGAGTGTGAAGACGATGGGAAATGCCATCCGGTGACAACCGAGATGGCTCAAATCCCGCGGTTTCTTAAAATCAACGTTGAAAAGAAGATGATCTCAGCCACCGAAGAAAGTGGCGTCACGGATGTCAGCGTAATTAAAAACGTCGAACACAGCGATGGCCGATTGATCCTGCAGGGCGCCGAAAATGGTCGCGGCTGGACCCTCGTCATTTCCGAAAGTACCGCCGAGATGTCGGCGACAGTATCCGGTGACAAGGTTGGATTCGTCGTATTCGGAGCCTGCACAATAGACTAAGGGCTCGCAAATAAATTTAAATTGAACCGGGATGAGGACAAACTGATGAAAAAGGAAGTCCAAACACTAGTGGATGCGACGAGCACGCCGCTGGCATCCATCTTTGGCAGCGGGTTCCTTGTCATCGTACCCATCCTTGCCGGGGCTGTGGGCCTGTACTCGGTGGTGGCCATGGCAGGGGTTTGCGCCCTCGCCTATGCGGTCGGCAGTGTGATTCGCTACAACATCAAGCATGCCGAACCTGTTTTGGCGGAAAAGCCTTCCGAGATGACGCTGTCCTTTGAGCGTTTGTCGGATATTGCCCTCGTGCTGGCCAAAGAGGGCACCATGAAGCGACCTGATACCAAGGCATCCCACGTGATTTTTTTGATCCTTGTTCTGACAGTATCAGGCTGTGCCAATTTTTCGGCGATCGACAAGCCCATATCTCAAGTGACCCCGGAATTTAAAAAGCAGATTGATGGCGGACGCTCCTCCGAGCTGCTCGTGCTGGTGGGCTTTTCGGGAGGGGGAACCCGCGCGGCCACTTTAGCCTACGGCGTGCTCAAGACGCTTGCCGATGCGGAAGTGACAACCGAAAAGGGCCGACGATCCTTATTGCATGAGGTAGACGTGATTTCCTCGGTTTCCGGCGGCAGCTTCACATCGGCTTATTACGGGCTGCGGGGAGACAAGATCTTCGAGGAGTTTGAAGAACGTTTTCTGCGTAAAAATGTGGAAGGCGCGATCATCAGGCAGGTGCTCAGCCCGGTCAACTGGATACCGCAGATGAGCAGCATTTACGGCCGGGGCGATGTGGCGGCCGAATACTACGACAAGCATATCTTTAACGGCGCGACGTTTGCCGATCTGAAGCGACCGGGAGCCCCGATGGTGGTGATCAATGCCACGGATCTGGCCACCGGAATGCGGTTTGCGTTCACCCCGCCATACTTTGATTTGATATGTGCCGATCTCAATCAATTCCCGCTGTCGCGGGCGGTGACCGCCTCGTCAGCCGTGCCGGTTCTCTTCACCCCGATCACCGTCAAAAGCTATGCCGGAACCTGCGGATTCGAACCACCGGCATGGCTGGTCGAGGCCGAAAAGGATGAGCGGGGTTCCACCCGCAAAGCCGAGGCACGCGGCCTGAACAACTATATGGACAGCACCAAGCGGCCCTGGCTCCATCTGGTGGATGGCGGCATTGCCGACAACCTTGGTTTGCG
>CAVPJS010000015.1:0-32689 GCA_963705475.1 uncultured delta proteobacterium
ATCGTCTGAGGCTGGGCACATTTGTCGATGCCGGTATTGCCGGTGATCACTTCCAGTCCGACGATTGGCTGGTCGGGGCGGGTTTTGAAATCCTCATGTCGGCAGAAATCGCCTGGGGCGGTTTTTCCGAATTCCGCATAGGTATGGCCTGGCCCCTCGTTTATCCGGAATATGTCAAAGACAATGGTGCCAAGTTTGTGATCCAGATTGGCCGGCCGCTGTAGTCTGCGTGTTGCCTCCTGGCGGCCGGATCCGCTACCTTGAACCGCTACAGCGAGCGCATTCCCCGCTGCTTGCGGCGGGGTTAGCGAGCGAACTGAAAATCGGCTCTTCATCCTTACGGTGAAGATTCCCCGCGGCTTGCCGCGGGGAGGGTTCAATGCGCGGGCATGCGCACGACGATGCACCGGATACCGGTTTCTCCGCCATCACCAAAAGCATCGTCTCTTTATCAATTGTCCAGAATGGTGTAAAAGGCTGTGCATCACGAAAAAGACGCATGATCGCTGGATAGCGGCGAATATGCACAACGGAAAAGGTGCCTGATGCCGGCCTGGTCGGAGCCAAAGGAGTTGAAGACATGGATGGCGCGGGGGATGAGCCTCCGAGGAACAGTCCTGTTCCTTTCAGTTCTGGCCATCCTTTTTTCCGAGGCGCGTTTCAGCTGGGTGGAGGTTCTGGTGGGACGCTATCTGGCGGTCACCAACAGCCACCGGCCGGAATCGGGCAGCGTGTGGGAGCAGGGCCGTCTAAAGCAGGTGGCCACCCAGACCTTGGAGCAGATGGTGACCCAGCAGCTCACCGCCCAGCGTGAAGCCCACGAGGCAAGCTCGCTGGCTCAGCTCATCGATGGTCTTTCTTCCTCCCAGGGGGCCATGATCTCCGCCGCGCAGTTTAAAAGCCTTTACGCGCAGATTCCCGAAGCGGCCGCCCGGAACCTGTTTTCACCCGTTCTCATGCTTCGCATCAGCGCCGAAAAGAGCTGGGATCGGGTGTATTTAGAGCGGGAAAACGGCCAGGTAGGCATATACCTGTTGGATCGCGGCAACAATGTGCTCAGCTATAAGACCTTGACCGACCAGCAGCTCAAATCCACCGGCACGGAACCGCATATCCTGGCTGGAACGCTGGACGCGCAGCCGGAGTTTGCCGGCCGTATCTATCCGGCGGATCGGTTTTTTATGGCCTTGGACACCCTTGCCCCGGAGACCCAGCGGGGGGTGCTCTCTCAACCGGGTACCCTGCTGTCCGCGCAGGGGATCCCCTTGCGTGTGGGAGTTAGCGATGAGGTCAACGCCGATATGATTCGCATCGGTGTTGAGATGGATACCCCCCAGGGGCGGCAGATCGTTTTGGCCATGGGTCAGGAGTGGGCCGTCTGGCAGGTTCGCATGCTGCTGGAGCCCCGGCTATCCGAACCCCCTTCCGGCAAGATGCGCTGGCCCCTCAGCAGGGAGGGACGATGACGGTTTGTCTGCGCTTCTTCCGGGTCGTGACCGCCTTTATCTTCCTGATGGCGACGGTGGGTGCACTGGTGGGAATGGGTCTGTTTTGCCTATTCTTGGTGGCGGTCAAGGATTTGCCCCGGGTTCCCGAACCCATCGGCCGCATCAACGACACACCGGCCACTGAAATCTTCAGTGCCGACGGGCAGCGCATCCTGACCATCGGCGGACGGGAAACCGTTGCCCTGGATGATGTCTCCTATCCATTCATTCAGGCCATTCTGGCCACCGAAGACCACCGTTTCTGGGAACATCGGGGCGTCAACAAGATGCGCACCGTCAAGGCCCTGTGGATTACCCTGTTCGAATCGGGAAAAATTCAGGGTGCGTCCACCATTACCCAGCAGTTGTCCAAAAACCTGTTTTTCAGTTTCGAGCGCACCTGGCTGCGTAAGTTTCGGGAACTGCTGGTGGCCCTTCAGATCGAAGCCCAGTTTTCCAAGCAGGAGATCCTGGAGGCGTATATCAACCAGATCCCCTTCGGCGTCGGTGCCTACGGGATCGGCGAGGCCGCGCGTACCTTCTTTGGTAAATCGGCCGGCGAACTGACCCTGGCCGAAGCATCCCTGTTGGCCGGCCTGCCCAAATCGCCAACCCGCTACAACCCCTTTCGTTATCCGGAGCGCGCCCGGGCCCGGCAGCTAGTGGTCTTACAACGTATGGTCACCGCCGGTATGATCAGTCACGAGGAGGCCATTGAAGCCGAAGCTGTGCCGGTTGACCTGCGCACCCAGGGCCGATCGCTGCGGGTGGACAGCTATTTTCTGGACGCGGTGATGAAATCGCTGGAAGAGACCTACAGCCCCGAAGTCGTCTACCATGGCGGCCTGCGGGTCTACACAACCCTGGACGCAGGCATGCAGCAGCAGGCTGAAAAAGCCCTGCAACAGGGTATTGCCGAGCTGGAATCCCAGATGGATATGACCCAGCGGGCCGGGGACACCGCGGTGGAAGGTGACAACGGGCTGCAGGGTGCACTGGTTTCCGTGGATGTCAATACCGGGGCGGTGAAGGCATTGGTGGGGGGACGGGATTTCTTTCAAACCCCATATAACCGCGCATTGCAGGACAACCGACAGCCGGGCTCCGGTTTCAAGCCGTTCCTTTACTACAGCGTATTGGAAAACCTGGACAAGACGCCGGCCGATGTCATGGTCGATCAACCGGTTTCCATTCCCGTGGCTGGCAAGCCGCCTTGGAAGCCACGCAATTTCAAACGCACCTACGATGGTCCCATGGTGATCAAAAAGGCCTTTACGGAGTCCGTAAACACCGTTGCGGCCCAGCTGGTCTCTGCCGTTGGTCCCGAAGCGGTAATCCACACCGCCCAGCGCTGCGGCATCACCAGCCCTTTGAATCCGGTTTATTCCGTGGCCTTGGGTACTTTCGGGGTCAGCCCGCTGGAGATGGCCGCCGCCTATGCCACCTTCGCTTCGGGAGGCGTACGACACCCACCTTACTGGATCCGTCGGGTGGAGGATGTGAGTGGCCGGGTGCTGGAGGAGCATATTATCACCGGCGAGCGGGTTCTGAATGAGTCGATCAATTTTCAGCTGGTGGACATGATGGCCGGCGTTATCGATGATGGCACGGGCAATGTGGTCCGGAAAATGGGCTTTGCCCTGCCGGCTGCCGGAAAAACCGGCACCACCAACGACTACGTCGATGCCTGGTTTACCGGTTTTACCCCCAACCTGAGCACATCGGTCTGGGTGGGGTTTGACCGGGGCCAGGGCATGCGGGATAAAAGCGGCGCAGGCATTACCGGCGGTCGCGGTGCAGCGCCCATCTGGGCCCAGTTCATGAAACAAGCGACGGATGGTGAGCCGCCAAGGGCTTTCACGGCCCCGGCGGATATCTATTTCAAGAAAGTGAATCCAGCAACCGGGTCGCTGGCCGGTTTCTGGACGCGCGACCCGGTGACTGTGGCCATGAGAAAAAAACACGCTTAAGGAATATGGGATACTTATTTAAACATTTGGCCGTTCGACTCTGGACGGCGCTGGCCGTCGGCAGCCTGGCCGCCCTGGTGGTGCTGCCGCCTTTTGCCGGTGCCGTGGGACCCGGATGGATGATCGTGCCCGGCCTTGGCCTGCTTGCCGCCGCATACTGGTTTACTGGCGTGGCTTTTGCTGCCATGGGGCGTCGCCGACTGGATCGCCTGCTTGGCGAAGCCACCGTATGGGAGCGGGCCGGTATGCCCCGGGAGGTGCGCCAGGCCCTTGCTCGGGCCGCGGCCATGGTGGACAGCTTCTTTTTCTCCCCACTTTCCCGAAAAACACCGGCCGGGCGTCTGCTGGCCCAAACGGCTCGTTTTCAGATGGCTCAGGCTGCACCCGGATCGTCGTCTGATGCTATTTTCGGAGCCTATTTGCGCACTTTCCCCAATGACCGGGACGTCGCCATCAAATGGCTGGACGGCGTGCTTGCCGGAAGGGGGTTGACCGATCAATCCCATGACATCGCAGCCAGGATCGGGGCAGCGCATCCAACGGACATGGCCGTCCAGCGGATGCTGGCCCAGTTTTACCTCGCCGAACGACGCAGTGACTTTGCCGCCCTGCGAACTTACGAGCTGTTGGTGGATGCTGGCGGACCCCTGCCGGACAGCCTGATCGGCGGCATCGCGGATCTCTTGCTTGCCGAGCAGCGACCGGACAGTCTTGCCCTGAAGGTCTACCTGGACATTTACAACCGCGGTGGACGTGACAAACGCCTGCTGCCGGGCATTGCCGCCTGCCGCCGGATGATTCATCCCAGCCCGCTGACCCTGCCCTTGCTGAAAAGGGCTGATGAGGCGCTGTCCGGCATCGATCCGTCCCGGCGCAGTGAAATGGCGGCCGCCTTTTTGCCTGAAATGACCGAATCCGGATCGGGGCGATTGTCCGGAGGGCGCCGGATCAGGCGGCCGGCCATCGGTCCGATAATCCGCAACACATGGACCGGCTCGCGGCAGTTGGCTTACGGGTTTGTCGCCGTCGTTTCCAACCAATTGCGAAGGACCCGGGGAAGATTGTCATCCAGAAGGGTCAAATTGGTGCTGAAATGGTCGGCCATGGGGCTGTTCATGATCGGTGTGGGGTGGCTGGTGACCAATACCGCCATTCATTTTGCCGACACTTTCAAAACGGTGGAAAAAGCGCCGGTTCCGGTGGTCGCCCCGGTCACCGATCCCTTTACCCTCCAGGTGGCGGCTTATCTGAACGAAAACGATGCCCGGCGTTACGTGGATCAGTTGAAAAGCCGGGGATTGGACGCCTACTGGACCCGGGCGTCCGGTTCCAGCAAAACCTGGTATCAGGTGCGCATTTCTCATTTCAAGACCAAGGCCGATGCCAGGACGGTGGGTGAGGACCTGAAAACGAGGCAGCTCATCGGTGATTATTATGTTGCCAATTACAAACGGCCTGACGTACCATAAACGCGTTGATTCGTCGCATGGCGACATCCCACCCATTTTCGGTAATTACCCGGCGTATGGTAACCATTCAACTTGACTCGTTTTCGCGCCAATGGAGCTGAACATGAACGCGACCGCAATGAACCAGATTGTTGAATTGTGCCTCCGGTTGGACAACCACGCTTCCCGTTTGTACCAGAGTTTGGCCCGAAATGCCGAAACCCAGGACCTGAAAGGGTTCTGGCAGGATATTGCCGCTAAAAACGAGCAGCACCAGCTGTACTGGGATCGGCTGCTCAATTGGGCCGACGAGGGGATGCTCAACAACCTGTTCGATGACACGGGAAAGATCCTTGACGAGTTAACGGGGCTGGACGATAAAGTATGTGACCTGGCCGACAGCTGCAAGCAGGTGCGCCGCAAAAAAAAGGCCTTCACCATGGCCTTCAAGCTGGAATTTTACCTGCTGCATCCGGTTTTTGAGACGCTTTCCCAATATGTGGCCACCTTCAACGGCGATGTCGGGTCGGAATTCTCCTATGAGCGCTTTGTGAACCGGCTTTTTGACGCCCTCCAGCAAAATGAATTGGGCACCCTGGAGTTGGAACTGGTCGGCGAGGTGATCCACCGCCTGTGGAAAGAGAACCGGCGGATGGCTTTTTTAAGCAACTACGATGAGTTGACCGGTATATTCAACCGCCGGGGGTTGTTCAATGCGATCACCCATCTGGCCCACCTGGCCCAGCGCAATGCGAATACCGTTGGGGTGCTGATGATCGACATCGACCATTTCAAGACCATCAACGACAACTTCGGCCATCAGTTCGGTGACGATATGCTGCGCCGAGTGGCCGGAAGCATCCGGGACGGTATCCGTGCGTCGGACGTTCTCGGGAGATACGGCGGCGAGGAATTCCTGGTCTTCCTGCCCCGCGTGGAGCCGGTGTCGCTGGGAGATGTGGGCGAAAAGATTCGGCGGGCCATTGAGACGATGCCCGACGCGCGTGCTTCCGTCACCGTCAGCATCGGCATTGCCCATGGTCATATGGGAAGGGAGGTGGACGCTGACGTCAAGGCGCTCATCTTCCAGGCTGATGAGAAACTCCTGGCGGCCAAGGCAGCCGGCCGCAACCGCATCGAACTCTGAAAGACGCCCAAAAGAGCTTGCCTGCACATTGCAAAGTGTTTAATTTACTCTCACCAGCATGCAGTATGGTTAACCGCCATAATGAAATAGAGGAGTCAAACATGGAAAAACAGGATGTCATCAGGATCGCCGAAGGCCTCAGGCTGATCGAAGAGGGCGTGGAAACCATTCAGGGCGTGATGAAGGAAAAGAACATCAAATCGCTCAAAGAGGTGGCAGCCGAACTGATTCCCTTTTTCAAAAAGGATGACGACTCACTCACCGATTCCATTATCAGCCATCTGGAATAGGTCCATCAACCAAATGGGGTCGTCGCCCCGGTGTCAGGGGGAAAGGGCCGGGCCCGAGCAACGGGGGACCCGGCCTTTGCGTTTATTTGTAATCCTTGCGCAACTGCTTCTTGTTGATCTTGCCCACGCTGGTCTTGGCGATGGTCTCGACGATGTGCACGCGGTCCGGCACACCGTACTTGGGAATCACGCCCGATTCGGCAAACGTGGCGAAAAAGGCTTTCAGTTCTTCCGGGCTGGTCTCCTTCTCCGCCCCGGGTTTGAGCACCACCAGGGCCAAGGGCCGCTCGCCCCATTTGGGATCCGGCACACCGATCACCGCCGCTTCGCTCACGGCCGGATGGCGGCTGATCATGTCTTCCAGGGCCAGCGATGAGATCCATTCACCGCCGGTCTTGATCACATCTTTGACGCGATCGGTGATCTGCAGATAGCCTTCCGCGTCGATAAAGCCGATATCACCGGTGTGCAGCCAGCCGTTTTTCCAAAGCTCCGCACTCTTTTCCGGATCCTGGATGTATCCTTGGGTCAGCCAGGGCGAGCGCACCACCACCTCGCCGGCGGTTTTGCCGTCGTGTGGCAGGGGCTTGCCCTCGGTGTCCACCACCTCCAGCAGTACGTTGGGTACGGGAAGGCCCGTGCGGCAGCGCATTTCCACCTGCCGCGCCGCATCCCACGCGAGCATGTGGGGCTTGAGGTTGGCCACGGTGAGCAAGGGGCAGGTTTCGCTCATGCCATAGGCCGTGTAGAGGTTGATGCCGTTTTCCAAGCCGGCTTTGCAAAGGCCCTGGGAAAGGGCGCTGCCGCCGATGACCACTTTCCAGCGCGACAGGTCCAGATTTTTGATGACCGGGCTGGAGACCAGCATGTGGATGATCGTGGGTACGCAGTGGGAGAAGGTCACTTTCTGGGAGACAATGAGCTTGAGCAGCATTTCCGGTTCGTATTTGCCCGGGTAGACTTGCTTGGTGCCCAGCATGGTGCACAGGTAAGGAATCCCCCAGGCGTGCACGTGAAACATGGGGGTCATGGGCATGTAGACGTCGCCTGAATTGATGCCCGCCTGGGATTCGTAGGCGCACAGTCCGGACATGAGCCCGTAGGTGTGCAGCATGATCTGGCGGTGGCTGAAGTAGACGCCCTTGGGAAGGCCCGTGGTTCCAGTGGTGTAAAAGGTGGTGGCCATGGCGTTTTCGTCAAAATCGGGGAACGCGTAGGCCGGCGCTGCCGCGGCCAGCAGGTTTTCGTATTCGTCATCCAGGACCACCGGGGTCTCAGGGTGGGCCGCTTCGTCGGTGAGCAGAACGATTTTTTTAACGGTTTTCATCTGGTCTTTGACCGCGGCCAGCAGCGGCAGAAAATCGGCATTGACCAGAATGATGTCGTCCTTGGCGTGGTTGATCGTGTAGATCAACTGTTCCGGTGACAGGCGGATGTTGATGGTGTGCAGTACCGCCCCCATCATGGGTACGGCGAAGAAGCATTCCAGATATCGGTGGCTGTCCCAGTCCATCACCGCCACCGTGTCCCCCGGTTTCACGCCCAGGGTTTCCAGGGCATTGGCCAGGCGCTGAATGCGCCGGTTCAATTCGAGGTAGGTGTATGTCACCTTGTCGCGATAGACGATCTCCCGATCCGGGTAATAGGTCAGCGGGGTGCGCAGGATGTTCTTGATCAGCAGGGGAAATCCATAAGCCGAAGGGGTCTGGGGGATGAGTTTGACGGGCATGCCGGTCCTCCTTTGATGGTCGGTAAGCGGGTTATGATGGATTTTGCAGAAAAAATAAACGGAACGACTGTTCAGGTTCGGGGAATCACCGTTGAATGGTGAAGACTTTAGGGGCAACGCGTGCATGCTGTCAAGAAAAACGAACGCCGGCGGGCGGATATATCCACGAGAACGTCCTTGTGTGGATTGCCCAGGCCTGCTTCTGGCCAAACCGCTGCCGGATGATTACGATTTTTCAACACCTTGACCAGCCCGCGGTCAGATGGCCTGAACAAGCGCTGCTTGTGGGTCACGATTGCTGCCGACCCATCCAAGAGGAGACGATCGCTGTCGATAACACCGAACAATGACATGGATCTGAACCACAGCCATACTTTCGGCCAGGACCACAAACGGCCGGGGGAAAGCCGCACCATCATCGTCATCGTGGTCACCGCCGCGATGATGGTGGTGGAGATCGCTGCTGGGATGTTTTTCGGCTCCATGGCCCTGCTGGCCGACGGTCTGCACATGGCGTCCCATGCGGCTGCCCTTTCCATCAGCGCCTTTGCCTATATTTACGCCCGCCGCCATGCCCACGATGAACGCTTCAGCTTCGGTACCGGAAAAGTGAACGCATTGGGCGGTTTTTCCGGCGCGGTCCTGCTGGCGGTGTTTGCGATGCTGATGGCCGTGGAAAGCGCTGTGCGGCTGTTCAATCCCGTGGCCATCGCCTTCAACCAGGCCATTCTCGTAGCCATCATCGGACTGGTGGTCAACGGACTGTGCATGTTCATTCTGGACCACACGGACGAGGCGCATCACGGCCATGACCATGGGCACGATCATGAGCATCATCACCACGACCACAATCTGCGATCCGCCTATCTGCATGTCCTGGCCGATGCGCTCACCTCCTTTCTGGCCATTTTCGCACTGCTGGCGGCCAAATACGTCGGCTTGATATGGATGGATCCGCTCATGGGAATCGTCGGCGCCATCATGGTATCGCGTTGGTCCATCAGTCTTTTGATAGGCACCAGTCATGTGCTGCTGGATCGGCAGGCACCGGCCGACATCCAACAAAAAGTGGTGGACGGCATCGAAAAAAACGGCGAAAATACAGTTGTTGACCTTCACCTGTGGACTGTCGGGCCCGACATCTACGCCGCCATCGTGTCGGTGGTCACGGAAAATCCCAAACCGCCGGAATACTATAAGCAGCTGATTCCTTCAGATTTTAACTTTGTGCATGTGACCGTGGAGGTAAACCGAAGCCTAAAGGACCGCCGGAAGATGTCCGGCCCATGATCCATCATCAATCAACCCAAGGAGGCAATTATGGCAGCCAAGAAAATTCTCATGCTGGTTGGCGATTTCGTCGAAGACTACGAAGCGATGGTCCCTTTTCAGGCCTTGAGCATGGTGGGGCACACGGTTCACGCGGTCTGTCCGGATAAAAAGTCGGGAGAGACGGTGCGGACCGCCATTCACGACTTCGAAGGGGACCAGACTTACACCGAGAAACCGGGGCACAACTTCGGGCTCAACGCCACCTTCGACGAGGTCAGGGCCGAAAACTACGATGCCCTGGTAATTCCCGGCGGTCGGGCCCCAGAATATATCCGGCTCAACCCCAAAGTGCTGGAAATGGTCCGTCATTTCTCCCAGTCGGGCAAACCCATTGCCGCTGTCTGTCACGGCGCACAGGTGCTGGCCGCCGCCGGCGTTCTCAAAGGAAGAAGCTGTTCGGCCTATCCGGCCGTCGGGCCGGATGTCGGGGCGGCCGGCGGCACCTTTGCGGACATCGAAGTGGACCAGGCCCACGTGGACGGCAACCTGGTCACCGCTCCGGCCTGGCCGGCCCATCCCCGGTGGCTGGCCAAGTTTTTAAAGGTGCTGGGTACGCGCATCGAATTGTAGAACGGGGTTGAAGTGTCGAAATCGATCAACGCAGCCATCCGCCGGATATGGCGGTTGGCTGCGCCCATGTTAGGTGCGATGAGGCGTGCACGATATGCGAGGTGTCAGAGTGTTGCAGGAAGAAAAACAAGCGTTCCGCTCTGAATCTGGCTGAAGTCTTTTATCTCATTGCCACCCACTAGTTTTTTAGATGGGAGATAGTATAGCGTCTGTTGATCTTTGTAGCTGCTGCCGGCGATGCGAAAAGCAGAATTGTCTTTACGCAGCGGGTAAGGCCCTTTGTATCCGATAATCATTCTCGTTCTCAACGGCAGATCATCCCAGTCAGCAATCATCGAACCTGGCTTGATATGACCGGATGGTAAAAAATAGATGGTGGTATCATGATTATACGATCTTCCGGCTAGCGACCATGCCGTGACCCCGTCCGAAATGGTCTTTACCGGGCCGTTGTCCTTTGATAATTCAACCTTGCTCTCCTGATTCAGCAACACGACCGTTTTCGCAGGTATACGATTCCAACCGATTTCTCCGGCAATTTGCGCACCGGTGTAAAGGCTGCCGTTGGGGAATTGGTAGACCGTGGTGCTGCTGTCATAATCTTCTCCAGCGATGACCCACGCCGTGTTGAGCTTGGAAATGATATTCGCTTCATCAGACTGCGCATCTCCGTTGAGCTGGCCATAAAACACATCAGCCAGCTGGGCGTCAGCCATGAGCCGACCGGCATTCACGTCGGGATCATAACCCCAGGCCGAACCCAGTCCAGCCTTGGTACGGATAAAATTTTTAGCGCAGCGCTTTCGACCGCGATGATTTTTTCTAAACCAGCGGTTGGGTATCCCATAGGCGACCTGACTGTGCGTCAAAACGGCGCGATCATCCAGGTTGTAGACGCCCTGGAGAATGTCGATCAGCAGGCCTACCGATCGATACTGTTTGTCCGAGATGGGTGCGTAATGATAACCGACCAGCTCAATTCCGATGGATATTTTGCTCAGGTCCGCCTCACCATTCCACATGCTGCGCCCCGCGTGATCGGCGACATCGTTTTTGTCCATGATGCGATACGTGCGACCGTTGCGGGCAATGACGTAATGGGTATGGCCGCCATCGGTGCGTCGACCGTTGCGGAATCGTTTTCCCTTGGAGACAACTCTCAGCGTCGCTTCAAGTCCGAGTTCCGAGGTGTGGACAATAATGTAGGTTGTATTTTTACGTCTGACTTTTTGGAATCTGGGATTCAACCCCGGGCGGTAATCGACGATAGCGCGCTGAAATGCCTCACGGTCCGATTGGGTATAAGCGGTAGACAAGGCGGGTAACAGTAACGCACCGGTGATGAAAAAAGCGGCAGCAAGCACGAATCGTCTGCGGTTCCAAATCCTCCGATCTTTCATGGCGGCTATTTTATCCAATTCAAAAAAAGTCCACTTCGCAAACCAATCGCTGAGCGCGGCAACAGGCACATATTTGCAAAAATACCAAAATTTTCCAGAAATTTCAAACCGATGGTTTTTTTTTGCCGATGCCGTGTTTTTTCATTTTGCGCCACAGGGTGGTGCGCTGCATTTTCAGTTCCCGGGCGGCTTTGCCGCGGTGGCCGCCGGTTTTTTTCAACGCCGCCAGTATTCGTTGGCGCTCCTGATCGTTCGACCCTGCCGGAGGGGGGGCGGGGTCGGTCGCGGCACAGAATGGATCTTCCTGCCTGACATAATCCGGGAGGTGATCCGGCAGGATCATGGCTTCGCGGCAGATGATCAGGGCATGCTCCAGGATATTCTCCAGTTCCCGGACATTGCCCGGATAGTCGTAGTTGAGCAGGATCTGCATGGCCGTTTTGGAGATGGTCGGCGGGGTCACCGCCCGGGCGGCGCACAGGCTGCGGGCGATGTGGCGAATCAGCAGCGGCAGGTCACCCCTTCGCTGCCTCAGCGGGGGCAGTTCGATGCGCATGACGTTGAGTCGGTAGAACAGATCTTCGCGAAACTGACCTTGCTTCACCAGGTCGTTGAGCTGCCGGTTGGTGGCCGAGATGATGCGCACGTCCACCTTGCGGGTGTGGCGGGAGCCCAACGGGTAAAATTCCCTGTCCTCGAGCACACGAAGCAGTTTGGCCTGGAGGGAGAGCGGCAGGTCACCGATTTCGTCCAGGAAGATGGTGCCGCCCTCGGCATCGGAGAACCGTCCCGGTTTGTCCCGGTCCGCCCCGGTAAAGGCCCCTTTGACGTAGCCGAAGATCTCCGATTCGATAAGGTTTTCCGGAATGGCGGCGCAGTTGACCTTCACCAGTGGTCTGGCGGCCCGCGGGCTAGCCGAATGGATCACCTTGGCCAGCAGGTCCTTGCCTGTACCCGTTGCCCCTTCGACCAGCACGGTGGCCTGGCTGGGGGCCACGACTTCCACCATCTCGAAAATCCTTCGCATGGATGGGTCTTTGCCGATCATGTCGTGGAAGGTGTATCTGTTGCTGATGGCGCGGTTCAACTGATGGGCCAGGGTCATGTCGTGAAAGGTGGCCAGGCCGCCCATGATAACGTTCTTTTCATTTCTCAGGGCCATGTAATTGGCACGGATGGGAATGGTGACCCCATCCCTGTCGGTCATGCGGCCCTGTTGGCTGCTGCGGGTTTCCCCCGATGCGATGGATTCCTTTAACAAACAGACATCCGGGGCCCGCTCGCCGGAGAAGATCATGGCACAGGACTGGCCCAGGACCTGATGCCGGTCGTATCCGGAGATGGTCTCGGCCGCCCGGTTGAAAAAGTTGATCAGCCCGCCCCGATTCACGGTGAAGATGCCGACATCCAGGTTGTCCAGGATAATCTTGAGGCTTCTCTCCTCGTAGTGCAGCCTGTCGATGAGCTGAGTGATGGGGGAGTGGTCCTGCAGGATGGTCATGCAACCGGCAATCTCGCCCCGGCGGTTGTAGATGGGTGTGGCCATGCGCGTGATCAGATGGCGCTGGTTCTCCTCATCGGTGACCTCCATGTCCGGGTCCGAGTTCCCGGCGGTGTCCGGATGCTGCATCACGCATTCGACCGTGCAGGGCACCCCGGTGAACACTTCACGACAGTCCCGGTCGACCACCTCCGGCTCGCGCAGTCCCAGCAGGGCCTGGGCACTTAGATTGATGGCCGTGATCCGGCGGCTGCCGTCGGCCACGAACGCGCCGATATTCAGCTCGTCCATGACGTCCAGCCAGTGGTCGCAGCGGATGCCTAGACGGTGATGGGGGGGTGCCGTGGCCAGGGTCATGCCGCACCTCCGGGAGAAGTTAATCCGGACGCCTGGACCGGCAGTCTGATTTCAAAGGTGGTTTCCCGGTCCGGCTGGCTGGCGGCGGTCAGGCTGCCGCCGTGCCGGTCGATGATGCCGTAGGTGGTGGACAATCCCAGGCCGAGGCCGTGGCCTTCCTGCTTGGTCGTGTAAAACGGTTCGAAGAGGTGCCCCATGTCCGCTTCACGGATGCCGTGGCCGGTGTCGGACACACGGATGACCACGGTTTCGGGGTTGGACTCCAATGCTGTGTGGAGTGTCAGCGTACCGCCGTCGGGCATGGCATCCACGGCATTGAAAATCAGGTTGAGCAGGCATTGCTGAAGTTGGTTGGCGTCACCGCTGATGTCGGGCAGACCGTCCGCAATGCGGGTGGACAGGCTGATCTTGCCAAGTTCGAGTCGGTGCCGGGCCAGCACGATGCTGCGATCCAATATCGCGTTGATCGATACCGGACCGACCGATACCGGTGAACGACGGGAAAAGGTGAGCAGGCTGGATACGATTTTCGAGCAGCGGTCGGTCTCGGTCTCCACCAGCGCCAGGTAGCGGGTGAACTGCGAATGCTTGTCCGGGGGCAGGGGGCCTTTTTTGACGGTGCGCAGCATCAGGCGGATGTAGTTGAGAATACCGGCAAGCGGGTTGTTGATCTCATGAGCCACACTGGCGGCCAACCGGCCCAGGGACATCATCTTGTCCTGGTGCAGCAGGCGGGCCTGATCGGTCATCTCCTGCTCCAGGCGATGGATGCGCCGCAGGTCGCGGAAAAAACAGACCTGGCCGGCGGATTCGTGTTCATCCATCAGTGCGGTTGCCGACAACTGCACCGGCACCGGCTGTTGGCGGTGATCCAGAAGGCAGGTTTCGTAGAGCATGAGCCGATTGGGGCCACCGTGTCCGGACGCGGCCAGATCTTCCTGGAATCGGCGGTATTCCGCCTGGCTGAAAAAATGGTCCATAGTGGCCTGGTTCAGCACCTCGGCACGATCGAACCCCAGCATTTGCTCCATGCTCCGGTTGAAGGTGACAACTTTGCCGCTGCCGTCACAGCCCAGAATGCCGTCCATGGAGCTTTCGATGAGCCGATCCTGAAAGGCGACCGTCTCCTCCAACCGCCGGGTGGTGCGTGAGAGCCCTTTTTCCAGGTGCCGGGTGTAGTCCTTGAGCTGCTGGCGGGTGGCATAGCGGTGACGGGCGCGCTCCAGGGCCACCATCATGGCCTCGGTGTGGATGGGCTTGGTGATAAAGTCTGAGGCGTCCAGCTGAAGCGCGCGGATAGCGGTCTCCATTTCACCGAAGGCGGTGGCCACGATGACCTCGGTGTCTGGAAAGCGTTGCTTGACGGTTTCCAGCACCTGGATGCCGTCAATGCCGGGCATGCGGATGTCGGTGATGACGATGCGGGGGGCGAACCGTTCGCAGCGGGCCAGTCCCTCAGCGCCGTCGGCCGCCGTTTCGACCCGGTACCCGGCATCCGTGAGGGTCAGGGCGGTGACGTCGCGGATGTCCTGTTCATCGTCGATGATCAGGACGGGCCATTGATCGGTGGTGGTCATGGCGGTTTGCCTTCGCTGATTTTGAAATCGAGTGCTGGCTGCCGTTTTCGTGGCAGCGGGTGGCATGCGGCGAGACCTGCAACCCGCGATCATCATAGGCAATACATGCTGAACCGTCAAGGATATAGGATGGTCTCCCCAAGCCGTCCCCAATGCCTTTTACCACAGGTTGGGTTGGATTTGTTTCTTTTCAGGTTTAAATGTATTGACAACTTTACAAATAAGTGTCACCCTGCTAGAACCCGAACCAGAACCAAAGTCCAGAACCCAGAACCCAGAACCCAGAACCCAGAACCCAGAACCCAGAACCCGGTTGTTCCATGTTAAATCCCCAATCACCCCTTCCGTTATACCGCCAACTGGCCGAGATCCTGTTGGAGGGCATCCGGTCCGGCAACTATTCACCGGGCGACCGGATTCCATCGGAGCCGCAGCTGGCCAAGGACTACGGCATCGGGCGACCCACGGTGCGACAGGCCATCGATGTGCTGGTGCGCCAGCGCCTGCTGTCGCGGCGTCGTGGGTCAGGAACCTATGTGCGCGCGCCCGAGCAGGAGATCGACCTGTTCTCCCTGGCCGGCACCAGTTCGGCATTTCAGAAAAAAGGGATTGCCGTTGATGTTCAACTGCTTCAAAACACCAAGCGGGTAAACGTCCCGGCTGATGCGGAGAACCCCTTTGCCGGTGGGGCGGCCTTTTTTCTGTCCCGGTTGAACCGGGTGGACGGGGTGCCGGTGCTGCTGGAAGCGATCTACCTGCACCCGGTGCTGTTCAAGGGTATCGAACGCATGGATCTGGCCGGACGCTCCCTGTCCCTGGTGGTCGAATCCAGTTTCTACATGCGACCGGTCGGTGGGCGGCAGACCTTTCGCATCGGTTATCTCGATGCCCGAAAAGCGGCGGTGATGGATATCACTGCCGACACGCCGGTGCTGGTGGTCCAGCGGTTCCTCAATTTCAAGCAGGCGCCCAACGCCGTTTTCTCGATTCTCTACTGCAACACCGAACCGTTTGTTTTCTCTCAGCAGATTGGAGGCGCAAGCCATGCTTAAACGGGGCTATTACGGCGACTTCGGCGGGGCGTTTCTGCCCGAGATCTTGGTTGCCACCTTCGATGAATTGGAAGGGGTGTTCAACGAGGCCAAGAGCGACCCCACCTTCTGGCAGGATTACGAGCAGATCATGTCCAGTTACTCCTGCCGGCCGACGCCGATTACCGATGCCCAGAACCTGACGCGCCACTTCGGTGGGGCCCGCATTTTCATTAAACGCGAGGACCTGAACCACACCGGCGCCCACAAGGCCAACAACGTCATGGGGCAGGGGCTGCTGGTCAAACGCATGGGCAAGACCCGGGTGATCGCCGAAACCGGGGCCGGCCAGCACGGGGTGGCCACGGCCACCATGGCCGCCCGTTTCGGCTTCGACTGCACCATCTATATGGGTGAGGTCGACGTCGAGCGCCAGCGGCCCAACGTCTTCTGGATGGAGCAGCTGGGGGCGACGGTGGTGCCGGTGACCGACGGCACGCGGATCTTGAAGGACGCCATCAACGAGGCCTTCCGCGATTGGGTGACCCATATGGATTCGACCCACTACGTATTGGGCACCGCCTGCGGACCGCATCCTTTTCCCGAAATGGTCTCCTGGTTTCAGTCCATTGTCGGCAAGGAGGCCCGCCGGCAGATGAAAGCGCGTTTGGGGCGCTTGCCCTCGCGGGTGTTTGCCTGCGTGGGCGGTGGATCCAACGCCATGGGCATCTTCAGCGGATTTTTCGATGACGATGTCGAACTGGTGGGCGTGGAGGCTGCCGGTCGTGGGCTGGATACCGGTGAACATGCCTCCCGGCTCTGCTCGGATGATGCCAGCGTGGGTGTGGCCCAGGGGTACAAGACCTATTTTCTGCAGGACGGCGACGGCCAGATGAGAGAGACCCATTCCATCGCCGCCGGCCTGGACTACGTCGGTGTTTCTCCGATCCTGTCGGACCTGAAGGAGAAGGGGCGGGTGCGCTTCGAGGGGGCCACGGACCGGGAGGTGATCGATGCCCTGCGTCTGACCATGAAAAAAGAGGGCGTCATTCCGGCCCTGGAGTCGGCCCATGCCTTCGCCCGGGCCTTCAAGGAGGCGTCGCAGATGTCACCGGACGACATTATCCTGATCAACCAGTCCGGCCGGGGAGACAAGGACATTTTCACCATCGCCGATGCCTTCAACGATCCCAAATGGAAACAATTCATCATCGAAAAGGCCAAACAATACCATGCTTGAAACCTACATTCGCGCTCGACTGGCCGATAAGAAGATTTTGCTGATGACCCACATCGTCATCGGCTACCCCACCCTGGAGGCCTCACTCGAGATCGTGCGCACCATGGTCGATGCCGGGGTGGACCTGATGGAGCTGCAGATCCCCTTTTCCGAACCCATTGCCGACGGTCCGGTGATCTTAAAAGCCAACCAGGCCGCACTGGCCGGCGGGGTGACGGTGTCCCAGTGCCTGGCATTCGGACAGGCGGTCGCCAGGCAGTTCCCGATTCCCTTTCTATACATGACCTACTATAATATCCTGTTCAAGCACGGTGTGGGCCGGTTCGCCGAGGGTATGCAGGCGGCGGGCCTGCAAGGGGCCATCGTGCCGGACCTGCCTCCGGAAGAGGCCGCAGATTATTTGGATGCCATGGGCCGCAATGAATTATCTCCCATCTTCATTTATTCGCCCACCACCGCCGATGCGCGCATGAACACCATCGCGCGGGTGGCCCACGGTTTTGTCTATTGCGTGGCCCGCAAAGGGGTCACCGGGGATGAGACGGCGTTCTCCCAGCAGATCGAGGATTACCTGGCACGCTGCCGGGTGGCCACGCAGTTGCCGCTGGCGCTGGGGTTTGGGGTCAAAAACAAGGCTGATGTCGATTTTTTAGCCGGAAAAGCGGATATCGCCGTAATCGGCTCAGAGACGCTGCGAGTCGTCGAAAATCACGGTGTTGAGGCTATGGGTAAATTCATCCGGCAGATTGTCAACGGGACATGACACGGGGAGTGACGATGATTTCAGCATTTTCCTTCTCCGCCATGCCCAGGCTGATATTTGGCCCGGGGGCAGCCGGCAGGATTGGAGAGATAGCTGCTTCTTTCGGTGAAAACGTGCTGTTGGTGACCGGGTCCGAAGCGCTTGGGCGATCCGGCCACCTTTCCCGGATGCTGGAGGATCTGGAAACGGTCGGTATGCACGTGCATCGATGCCGCATTGCAAGTGAACCGTCCCCTGTTGTGGTCGATCAGGCGGTTACTGATTTAAAGGGCAAGGGTGTCGATGTGGTCTTGGCCGTCGGTGGCGGCAGTGTGCTGGATGCGGGAAAGGCCATTGCGGCCATGCTCATGGAAAATGGATCGGTCGTCGATTTTCTCGAAGGGGTCGGCAAACGAACCCCCTCGGGTGAATCGGCGCCGGTGATTGCCGTGCCCACCACCTCGGGGACCGGCAGCGAGGCCACCAAGAACGCGGTTATATCCCGGCTGGGAAGCGGTGGATTCAAGAAGTCCCTGCGTCACGACAACTTCATTCCCCGGCTGGCCATTTTGGATCCGACGCTATGTCTGTCTGCCCCGCCGCCGGTGACCGCGGCCTGCGGCATGGATGCCTTGACCCAACTGATCGAAGCCTATGTTTCCACCCAGGCCTCGCCATTGACTGACGCCCTGGCCATGGATGGCATGCGCCACCTGATCCCGGCGCTACCGGTGGCCTGTGGAATTGGTGCTACCGATACCGGCTGCCGCGGTGCCGTGGCTTACGGGGCGTTTCTCTCCGGCGTCACGCTGGCCAATGCGGGATTGGGCGTCGTGCACGGCGTGGCCGGGCCCATGGGCGGCATGTTGTCCATCCCCCACGGCGTCGCCTGCGCCAATTTGTTGCCCTATGCGGTGAAAGCCACCGTCGGCAATCTGGCTGCTGTGCACAACCAGCGCGCCGACGCCGTCATCGACAAATTTGCCCGCATCGGCAACCTATTCGGCGCCACGCATGAAAGCCGCCTGGATTGCTGTCGCCATCTGGTGGACTGCCTATACCGATGGCTCGATGAGTTGGACATCCCCCGGTTGGGGCAGTTCGGTCTGACCCTGGCCCATGTCGATATGTTGGTGCACGCGGCTTCCAACAAGAATAATCCGCTGCCGCTGTCCACCGATCAGATTGGCCAAATGATTCAGGATCGATGCTGAACGGAGGTTTAGGGGCCAGCGGTTAAGGGTGCGCCGAAAACTTCAGCTGGAGTGAACCCAGAAAGGCGAACACCGAACCTGCGAACGCTTGCCAAACACGAAAGCCCTTTTCTCTTCAAGAGAAAAGGGCTTTCGTGTTTGGCATCGCAATAGATGAAATTGGGCGGTTGGAAATGGTGATGGTAGATGTAATCGCTAAAAGAAAAGCCGGTAACCATTCAGTTTGCCGTTGCCGCCACTAGATCGTGCATCGGCATTGCTATTCGATAATTTCAAGAACCGTGCGTTTTTTGACCTTTGAAGAGACGGCCCCCAGGATGGTTCGCATGGCTTGGGCGGTTCGGCCTTGCTTGCCGATGACCTTCCCCAAATCTTCTTTGGCCACCGTGAGTTCCAAAACGGTGGTTTGATTCCCTTCGACTTCCGCTACGGAAACCTGCTCGGGTTTGTCCACGAGTGAACGAGCGATATAGGTGACTAATTCTTTCATCGTATTTCCCTTTCAGTGAATCTCGCCGTTGGGTTCCATTGTGTTTTCGCGCCTTTTCAATAGTGTGCAAAAATCCCTTTCTGTTACCACACAGAGACCTGTTCCAGTCGATTTGTCATCTCGAATCTAAACATATGATGCAGTCAAATTAATTATATATGAGACCTCGTAAATCACAATACTAAAAAAATTCGTAAATACCACTATATTAAAATAAGTGGTTTTGAAACGATGGTATCATGAAAAACCGTCCTCAGACAGGCCAATTGTTGGCAACCTGCCGACTCGTCGATTTGAATCGGTGTCTGGATTCGGCGCCGCTGGGTTTGCGCTTGTTTCCACCTATCCGGGGTGATAGATTAATCAATTGACCTTGTGACAGGCTTGATCGCGATTATCTTTAAATGGGTTCGACAAGGCCGACCACTGAAAAGGATCGAGGTGAACCGCGTCAGACCATGAAGAACTTTTACCGATACCGGCTTATTTTACTTTTGGGGGGTTGGATCTTATCTTCCTGCAGCCCCTTCAAGCCATCGGTAGTGCCGGATGCGGCGGGCGACATTCCCGACACTTACTCCTTGTACGGCGGAGAACCGGACCGGTCCTCGCCATGGTGGCAATCGGTGGGCGCTCCGGAACTCAGCCGGTTGATCGACGCCGCCTTATCGGACAACTTTACACTGAAAGAGGCCTGGGCCCGGTTGCTGCAGGCCAGGTCACTGGCCGTTCAGGCCGGTGCAGCGCGTTACCCGGACCTGGCTGCCACCGGGTCCGTCGAATATGCCCGGCGCAGATCAGAAACCCTAACCGACGGTTCCGAAGGTAGTGGGGATTATGCGATGGGTCTGGTCAGTAACTACGAACTGGATCTGTGGGGGAGGATTCGAAGCCAGCAGGAGGCGGCGCTGATCACCGCGGATGCGACCCAGGCGGACCTTCAGACGGCCAGAATCACAGTGGCGGCCGAAGTGGCCGAGCGTTGGGTGCGGATTGTCTCCCAGCGGCTGCAGAAGCAGCTTCTGGAAAAGCAGCTGGCAAACAACCTAACGTTTTTAGACCTGATTGAACTGCGGTTTCGCAAAGCCATGGTTTCCGCCCTGGATGTCTACCAGCAGAAGCAGGTGGTGGAGAATGTCCGGGCGAGAATCCCGCTGGTGGAAGCCGAAACCCAGTTGTTGATGCATGAACTGGCTGTACTGCTGGGACGACCGCCGCGGGCGAACCTCAGTTTGACGCAGACCGAGATGCCGGTTGTCGGCCGGCTCCCGTCTTTGGGCCTGCCTGCCGATCTTCTGGCCAACCGGCCTGATGTAAGGGCGGCAGGCATGCGCTTGAAAGCCGCCGAATGGCAGCTTGCCGCCGCCCGGGCCAACCGCCTGCCGGCGCTTCGCTTCACTGCCGGTGCGCAATACGGACGCAGCGACCTTGACCTGCTCTTCGACACCTGGCTGTTGAGCCTGGCCGCCAACCTGACGGCGCCCATTTTTGACGGCGGCCGGCGGGCGGCTGAAGTGGACCAGGCACGGGCGCAGGCGGATGAACGCCTCTGGTTTTACCGCCAGGCCGTATTGACTGGGGTGAAAGAGGTTGAGGACGCCCTGGAGAGCGAGACCCGGCAGCGGGAACATATCAGTGGTCTTGAATCGGTAATGGCGGCGGCCCGCAAAGGGCTTGAAGAGGCCATCCAGCGATATCGGCGGGGCTTGAGCGATTATCTGCCGGTCCTCACCCAACTGATCGCCGTCCAGGATCTCGAAAGGGATCTGATCCGGCAGCAGGAGACGCTGGTTCGATATCGCATCGGTTTGCACCGTGCGCTCGGCGGCGGGTGGATCGGTAGCACCGATCCGCCGAAGGCGTCCATGGAAAATGGGCACCAGGGATAAGATGAAATCGGACAACACGATGGATAATCATCTGGATAAGACCGAGGCAGTTCGTGCCGACGGTAGGCCCTGGGTGCGGACACTGATCGTCTGCGCCATGATCATAACGATTGGCATTGCCGGTGCCAGTTACATCAAAAAGACGGCTCCCCAAGCCCAAAAACGGCCGCCTGAACGCACGGTTGCCCTGGTAGAGACCCAGCTCCTTTTCCCGGATAACCATGAGGTTAATGTGGCGGCCATGGGATCGGTGGTTCCGGCCAGGGAGATAACCCTGAAAACCCGGGTGCCCGGAGAGATTCAAGCGATTCACCCGGAGTTCGTCGAGGGCGGTTTTATCCGTGCCGGTGAACGGGTGTTGAAGATCGATGCCAAGGATTACGAACTGGCCATCGCCCGGGATGAAAGCGCCGTGACCAACGCCGAATACGCCCTTAAAGTCGAGATGGGATACCAGGATGTGGCCCGGCAGGAATGGTCCCTGCTCTATCCGGAGAGAAAGGCCAATGCCCAGGAAGAGGAACTGGCCCTTCGAAAACCCCATCTGGCCAAAGCCCGATCCGATCTGGCGGCTGCCCGCGCAGAACTCGAACAGGCGCGACTGAACCTGGCCCGGACAGGTATTTTCGCACCCTTCAATGCCATTGTGCGCAGCACCCACGTGAATGTGGGCTCCCAGGTGTCCACCCAGGACCCATTGGCCCAGCTGGTGGGCACCGATGAATACTGGATTCAGGTGTCCCTCCCCGTGGAGCGGCTGAAATGGATCCGGATTCCCCGGACCAATGCGGAAAAAGGGGCGGCGGTGACGATTTCTTACCGGGGAAACCGGCGGCAGGGGACGGTGGCCAGATTGCTCGGCGACCTGGAAACCGACGGCCGCATGGCCCGCATCCTGGTGTCCGTCAAAGACCCGCTGGGGTTGAATGCAAAGACCCGGGGCAGCGCCCCACCCATGCTGATCGGTGAGTACGTCCGCGTGGTCGTCCAGGGACAACGGCTGGCGGATGTGTATCGCATTCCCAGAAGTGCCCTGCGGGACAACAGCACCATCTGGATACTTGCCGATGACGACACCTTGAAGATCATGCCGGTGGAGACGGTGTGGCGCGATGCCGATTATGTGCTGATGAAAAACGGCATCGTTCCCGGCCAGCGGCTCATCGTTTCGGACCTCTCTGCACCGGTCGACGGGTTACCGTTGAAAGACAGCCATGCCGGGCCATCGGATATGCCCCCGCCAACCCATCAGCGCAGCGTAGAATCAGATGGATAATCCGAGCCAGAATCCCGCCCTCGAGGCGGATCGCCGTCAATCCGGTCCCATCGCATGGATGGCCGGGCATTCCGTCGCCGCCAACCTGCTGATGGTGGTTTTTCTGGTGGGCGGATTGATTTTCGCCGGCCAGATCAAAAAAGAGGTCTTCCCCGATTTCGAGCTGGACTACGTGACCGTCTCCATGGCCTATCCCGGGGCCAGTCCCGAAGAGGTGGAGCGCGGCATCATCCTGGCCATCGAAGAGGCCGTTCAAGGCCTTGACGATGTCAAACAAGTCACCTCGGTGGCCAATGAAGGTGCCGGCAGGGTGACCGTCGAGGTGGTCGAAGGCAAGAATATCCAGCGGGTCGCCCAGGACATCAAGAATGCGGTGGACCGGATTTCCTCATTTCCCGAAGAGACAGAGAACGCCCGGGTAACGATTGCCCAGCGCAGGCGCTACGTGGTCTCGCTGGCCCTTTTTGGTGACCAGGGGGAACCGATTCTGCGGGAGACGGCGGAGATGGTCCGCGATCGGCTGCTGCAGGATCCGGGCATCACCCAGGTGGAGCTTTCCGGAATCAGGGACTACGAGATCAGCATTTCCGTGCCTCAGGACCGGCTGAGAGCCTATGGGCTGACGCTGGCGCAGATCGCCCAGACCATCCGGCGGGCGGCCGTGGAACTCCCCGGTGGATCCATTAAAACGGATAGCGGAGACGTGCTGGTGCGCATGACCGAACGACGGGATTTCGGGCCTGAATTCGGCCGCATACCCATCATCACCACCAACGAGGGCACCCAGGTGCTGCTGGCGGATATCGCCGAGGTGACGGACGGATTCGAGGATACGGACCGATTTGCCACCTACAACGGGCATCGGGCCATTCTGGTCGATGTTTACCGCATCGGTGACCAGACCCCGCTGGATGTTTCGGAGACCGTCCGCGAAAAGGTGGCCGAGATTCGACCGGACCTGCCCCCGGGCGTTGACCTGGTGGCCCGCAACGACCTCAGCGACATCTACCGCCAGCGCATGGATCTGATGCTGCGCAACGGCTACTTCGGGCTCACGCTGGTGTTCATCCTGCTGGCCATTTTTCTGGAGCCGCGCCTGGCCTTCTGGGTCAGCCTGGGCATTCCCATATCCATCCTCGGATCCCTGTTTTTTCTGCCGGCGGCCGGGGTGAGCATCAACATCATCTCCATGTTCGCCTTCATCATCACCCTGGGCATCGTGGTGGATGACGCCATTGTGGCCGGGGAAAACATGTACCACCACCGTCAGTCGGGAAAACCCTGGTTTCAGGCGGCGGTGGCCGGAACCCGCGAAATCGCCATGCCGGTGACCTTCAGCGTGCTGACCAACATCGTGGCCTTTGCCCCGTTGTTCTTCGTCTCCGGCATCATGGGCAAGGTCTTTCGTCAGATTCCCGTGGTGGTGGTGGCCGTGTTCGCCGTTTCCCTCATCGAGAGCCTGTTGATCCTGCCGGCCCATATCGGCCATCGCAAACCCCGTCCGGAGACCGGTCTTTTCGGTTGGGTGCTGCGACAGCAGCAGCGCTTCAGCGACTGGTTTTCCCATCTGGTCCGAACCCGCTACGGTCCCTTTCTCGATCTGGTCCTGCGCCATCGTTACGTTGCCGTCAGCATCGGTGCTGTAGTGCTGATGCTGACGCTGAGTTACGTCAAAAGCGGGCGCATGGGCTTCGAACTGTTTCCCAAGATCGAATCCGACTACGCCATGGTCACGGCGGTGCTGCCCTATGGCACGGCGGTTCAGAAAACCGAAGCCGTTCAGCAGGTCTTGGTGGAAGCGGCCCAGCAATTGGCCGCCGAATATGGCGGCAACGACCTGGTCGAAGGAATCTTCGCCGAAATCAACGGCAACCGGTCAGAGGTGCGCATCTACCTCACCCCCCCGGATGTCCGACCACTCTCCACGGCCCGGTTGACATCGCTGTGGCGGGATCGTGTCGGGCCCCTTACCGGACTGGAATCGCTCAAATTCGAGTCGGATGCGGGTGGGCCGGGACGCGGGGCCGCCATTGCCGTCGAACTGAGTCACCGCAATGTGGAGACGCTCGCCCAAGCCAGCGCGGCGGTCTCTGAGTCATTGCGTTTTTTCCCCAACGTGACCGATATCGATGACGGCTATTCACCGGGAAAACAGCAGATCGATTTCAAAATCCGGCCTGAAGCGCGCAGTTTGGGCCTCAGGGCTCAGGAGGTGGCCAGCTTGCTCCGCCACGCCTACTACGGCGCCGAAGCCCTGCGCCAGCAGCGGGGGCGCAATGAAGTCAAGGTCATGGTCCGTCTACCCAAAAATGAACGGGTGTCCGAGCACAACCTGGAGGAAATGATCCTGCGAACGCCGGGCGGCAAGGAGATTCCGCTGCTCGAGGCGGTGGATATCAAACGCGGCAGGGCCTATACCTCCATTGACCGGCGCAACGGCCGGCGAGTGGTAACGGTGACCGCGGATGTCCGACCTCGCAGCCAGGCCGACCAGGTGATAGGCGCGCTCACCGGGGAGACCCTGCCGGCCCTTCAGGAGAAGTACCCCGGTCTGACCTACAGCTTCGAGGGTCGTCAGGCGGACCGCCGGGAGAGCATGCAGAGTCTGGTGCGGGGCCTGATAATGGCCCTGCTGGTGATTTATGCCATGCTGGCCATACCCTTCAACAGCTTCATCCAGCCGGTGATCATCATGATTTCGATTCCTTTCGGCATCGTGGGGGCGGTGATCGGTCACTTGATCATGGGCTACAGCCTGAGCGTGATGAGCATGTTCGGCGTGGTGGCGCTGTCCGGCGTGGTGATCAACGATTCGCTGGTGCTCATGGATTTCGCCAACCGTCAGCGGCAGGCCGGTGAAGGGTGCCACGACGCCATCCACCATGCGGGCATACACCGCTTCCGCCCCATCCTGCTCACGACCCTGACGACCTTCGGTGGTCTGGCGCCGATTATGTTCGAGACCTCCCGTCAGGCGCGTTTTCTCATCCCCATGGCACTTTCTCTGGGTTTCGGCATCCTCTTCGCCACGGTGATCACCCTCGTCCTGGTGCCCTGCCTGTACATGGTTGTGGAAGATCTGCGCCAGGTGACGGGCGTGTCCACGACCTGCGATGCAAATCCATAGACAAGGCGGCGGTGGCAATGCAATGAATCCCATAATGTCCCCCCATCCATGCAAACGCTGCGGCACCTGCTGTGAAAAGGGCGGCCCGTCCCTGCACCGGTCGGATCGGCCCATGATCGATGACGGGCGCATTCCGGCCCGATGCCTGTTTACCATTCGGCGGGGTGAACGGGTCCATGACAACGTTAAGGGCGGGTTGGTCCCCTTGTCCGAAGAGATCATCAAAATCAAGGGGCGCGCCGATACATGGACATGCCTGTTCTATGATCAGGCGACCCGGGGGTGCGGTATCTATGAGGATCGTCCGTTGGAATGCCGGGAGTTAAACTGCCGGGATACCCGTCGGATCGAAGCGGTTTATGACACCACCCGGCTGACGCGGCAGGAGTTGCTGTCGGGCGTCAATGGCCTCTGGGAATTGATCGAGGACCATGAGCAGCGCTGCAGCTATGAAGGACTGCGTGCACGGGTGGAAGCGGGGGTCCACGCGGGCCGGTACAAACAGGAAGCGTCGATCCTCGAAATTCTCAGATATGACGCCCATGTCCGTCAATTGGCGGTGGAAAAAGGGGGATTGGATAGCCGGATGCTTGATTTTATCTTCGGTCGCCCGCTATGCGACACCATCAAGATGTTTGGCATCAAATTGGTTGACTCGAAAAGGAGGGACAGATGAAGACCCGGTACATTTTTGCCCTGATCATTTCCCTGACGCTGGTTCCCGTCTTTAGCACCGGGGCGCTGGCGCAAGAAATCACCGTGTCCCAGGCCGTGGTATGCCAGCAGATCGTGGACCGGATGCCCGTGGGATCCAGTGACGTGATTCCTGTCGGGACCGAGCGGGTCTATTGTTTTACCCGGATCGAGGGTGCCGTGGGGGAGACCGAGATCACCCACAACTGGTACTACAAGGGTGCCCTGAAGGCGTCGGTGGTGCTGCCGGTGCGCACAAGCGAATGGCGAACCTGGAGTTCAAAAACGATGCTTCCGGAATGGACGGGTGAGTGGATGGTGGAAGTCCTTTCCAAAGACGGCACACCCCTGGAGAGTCTGATTTTCTTCGTTCAGTAGCGATCATTCGTCAAGGTCGGTCAGCGTCGGTGCCTGGCTGTAAATCCCGGGGCGCCGATTGGGCAGAAAGTAGCGCATCCGATGGCTGCGGACATGGCGGAGTTGGTCGGCCGTCAAATCGGCCATCAGCATCCCCGAATCGCATGACAATCGGGTCTCGATGACCTCGCCGGACGGGGAGAAGACCACGGCGTTGCCTGGGAAGACCAGGCCGTTTTCGTTGTTTCCGATCTGGTTGCAGGCCACCACAAAAAGGCCGTTGTCAAATGCCCGGGCGGGCAGGTGACGCATCCACGACTGATGCTTGTCCATTGCCTGGCCGCGCGGTGAGGCATGGGGCATGAAGATCATGTCGGCATCGGCTTCCGCCATGCGTGTGGAAAGCTCGGGGAAATGGGCATCGTAGCACAGCTGAATGCCGAAACGAACCCCTGACCAATGAAACACCGGCAGGGTTTCACCCGGGCTGAACTGATCCGCTTCGGGCGGGGCCAGGTGGAGCTTCCGGTAGACGCCGGCTCGACCCTGTGGGGTGATCGCCACATGGCTGGCAAAAATCCGTCCATCCTGGGCTTTTTCAGCAAACCCCACCAGCAGCGCGATCTGCTGGTCAACCGATAGACGAACCAGCCCATCGATCTCCGATCCACTTGCAGAGATGGCATGGTCGGCGATTTCTGCCCGGTTGCTGTAACCGGTGAGATTGAGCTCGGGGAAGCAGACCATCGCGGCACCTTTTTTACTGGCCCTGATGGCCCAGTAGCGCGTCCGCTCCAGGTTGTGTTTGACCTGACCCACCGGACATCGGCAGACCACCGCCGCGATGCGGATATCTTTCATCTTTCCCGAAGCAGCCGGACATCCAGCGTGCGCGTCCGGGGGCCGTCAAATTCACAAAAAAAGATGCCCTGCCAGGTGCCCAGCACCAATCGGCCATTTTCGACGGCAATGGTTTCCGACGATCCGATGATTGAGGTTTTCAGGTGGGCGGGAGAGTTGCCCTCCAGGTGTCGGTAGGCGTCTTTCCACGGTACGATTTTGTTGAGCACCATCAGGATGTCCCGGGCCACGGCCGGGTCAGCACTTTCGTTGATCGTGACGGCAGCGGTGGTGTGGGGGACGAAGACCATGCATAGGCCGCCCTCCATTCCGCTGTCCCTCACCTGCTGCTGAACCAGGGGGGTGACATCGATCATTTCCGTCTGTGAATGGGTTTTTACAGACAGGCGCATGGTTTCGTCCAAAAAAAAAGGCCCCGCCTTGGAAAAGCAGGGCCTTCTATAAAAAAACTGGGTTCGGTGTGATTAGACACAACCCGTGGGCTTCGGAAGACCCGCCATCTTACAGGCTCCCTTGCCGGGTCCTGAGGGGAACAGCTCATAGATGTGTTTCAGTTTGAAGCCGGTCACCTTGGAAAGCACGCGGACCATGGGGGCGATACCGTTCTTTTCGTAGTATTCGCGGAGTACGTCAACGACTTTCTTGTGCTCGTCGTTCAATTCATCGATGCCTTCTTCTTTTTTGACGTACTGCACCCATTCTTGTGACCAGTTGGTGTAGTCATCAATGAAACCGTCTTCATCTACCGTGAAGCTTTTTCCTCCAAATTCGATAGTCGGCATGTTACTCAATCCTCCCTTTACAGATTTGTTAGTATTTCCGGCACACTGCCGTTTAAGTTCTCTTATTGAATCTAAGCTTAGTAACGGATTAAGCCTTTTATGTCAATACGAAATCCAAAAATTAGCCAGGTGGAAAATTACTGGAAACCAGCGTCATCGTCGATGGTTGGTCAATACTCCCTGGGTGTTTTATTGATCTGATCCAGGGTGAACACCGGTCCGTCCTTGCAGACCAGCTCTTTGCCGATGCCGCAGCGACCGCACATGCCGAATCCGCATTTCATGCGGTTTTCAAGGCTCATGATGATATGGTCGTGGGCGTAGCCCAGCTTTTCGAGCACCGGTTGGGTAAACTTGATCATGATGGGGGGGCCGCAAACGATGGCATAGGTATCGTCGCCACCTTGGGGCGCCTTTTGCTCGGTGATGGGGGGAACGAAGCCCACGTTGTACTTCCAGTCCGGATCGGTGGTGGCATCCACGGTGATGTGCATGTTGATGTCGTCGCGCTTCTCCCATTCCACCAGTTCGTCCTTATATAGCAGCATTCCCGGCGAGCGGGCGCCGTAGACCACGTCGATGCTGCCGAATTTCGGCCGGTTGGACGGGTCCAGCATATAGACGATCGACGAGCGCAGGGTGGTGAAAGCAAATCCACCGCCCACGATGAGGACGTTTTTGCCCTCCAGACCTTCCCACGGGTACCAGTTGCCCAAGGGGCCCCGCAGGCCCATGATATCCCCGACCTTCATGTTGTGAAGATGGGTGGTGACCACGCCGGCACGGTTGACGGTGAATTTGACGAACCCTTTCTCAACAGGGGATGAGGCGATGCCGATGGGAATTTCCCCTTTGCCGGGAATGGATAACTCGGCAAACTGGCCGGCCCGGTAGGCGAACTTCTCTTCGTCGCCCTCGTTGAGGAAGACGAATTTGAACGTTTTCAAGCTCTTGTCTTCGGCCTCGACGGTGATGTCGTCAATGCGGACCGGATAGGGTAAATATGGATTTTGCACGTGTTCCTTCCTCCATGGGGTTCATTAACCCTCTACAGCGCAGGCAGCTGCAGGTTTGAAGCTGTTCATCTGTTGGCACACCCGGCGAATGTCGATATTTACCGGGCACTGGCGAACGCACCGGCCGCAGCCCACGCACATGATGCCCGCTTCATACTTGTCCACGAAGTACTTGAGCTTATGCATGAAGCGCTGGCGCACCCGCTGGGTTTTGGTGTTCCGGGGATTGTGCCCGGTGGTATGGACGGTGAATATGGGGAACATGCAGCTGTCCCAGTTTTTCATGCGCACACCGGACTTGCCGTGGACCTCGTCCTGGATGTCGAAACACCAGCAGGTGGGGCAGGTGAAGGTACACGTGCCACAGTTGATGCAGGCAAAGGCGATGTCGTCCCAAAAAGGCGCTCCATGCAGTTCCAGAAGGTCGGTACCTGCCAGGTTGTCGGTCTTGACGGTCGACACGATTCGGTCCTCCGCCGCTTTCCTGCCGGCCTCGAAGGCCGCCGAATCGTCAGCGGTATCCGACCATCCTGCGGCGGCGGCGAAGGCCTCGCCCTTGTCCGTAAGCAGTTTGGCCAGATAGGCGTCGCCCTGGTCCATGACGAGCATATCCAGCCCCTCCTCATGGTAGGGGCCACAGCCGGCGGTGGTGCAGAAGCAGGTGGAAAGGGGCGTGTCGCAGGCCATGCCGATGAAGGTGGTGGCCTGGTAGGCGTTCAGCCAGTAAGGATCCTTCACGTCCGGTGTGTCGAAGTTCAGCTTTACCAGCAGGGTCGATTTGGCGTCACAGGGCCGGATACCGACCACGGCGCGGGGTCTGTCGTCCTTTGGCACCGCTTTCATGATGTGGTGGTCGTCCCGGGACTCGTCCAATGAGTATTCGAGCATCGCTTCGGATTGGGGAAACAGCAGCGCCTTGGGCGACAGGCGGGTGTTGACCAGGTCAACATCCGGCATCTCGCCCTTTTCCAGTGCCTTGAACTGGTGGAAGTCCTTCTCCTTGGCCGGCCCATACAGCCGGTAGGCATCGGCGGCGGCCGTCAATCCCTCGGCCCAATTTTTCTTGTCGATTTTAACGAGCGTCATAGCGTTAACCTTTACAGCCTTGAAGAAAGTTGCCGGCGGGAAAAAGGCATTCTCCGGGACCTTTCGTCTTCATCTATCTGATGAAGGCCTCAGGATCGTTGGCCCGGTACACATCCAGTGCCGGGCGCTGATCCAGGGAGAGCCCGGCTTCCCAACCGAACTGTTCCTGACAGTCCTTTTCCAGTTTGCGCGTGAGCAGGCGCATGTTGATGCCCACCGGGCAGGCCCGTTCACAGGCGCCGCAGTCGGTGCATCGGCCGGCACAGTGGTAGGCCCTTAAAAAATGGAACGTCCGCACGTCCATGGGATCCTGGCCCTTGCCCATCCACTGCGGTTTGGCCTCATCCACGAAGCAGGTGGGGCAGTAGCACAGCGGGCAGGCGTTGCGGCAGGCGTAGCAGCGGATGCAGGGTGAGAGCAGGTCATCGAAAAAGCGCCATTTGTCTTCGGTGCTCATCGCCTCGATCTTCTGGATATCCGCGTAGCGGTCCGCGACCGCCTGCTCGGGTATCGCATCGGCCACCATTTCGTCGTAGATCACCGGGTTGCGGTGGATGCACAGCGCGCAGTTCTGCTGAAGCACCTCGGTCTTGTCGAAGAGGGTTTCCGCATCGGCAGTCTTGACCTTGATGGTGTTTTCGGTTTCGGAGACGTCCAGGACTTCACCCGCCACCAGGCCGGTGATCCGGCGTTTGTCGATCATTCCCGTGCAGGGGACACCGATGATGGTGAGCTGATCGCGTTTGATCTTGTTCTCGATGATATGGGTGACGATGTTGCGTGAGTCGCACCCCTTGGCGATCACGGCCACTTTCTCTTTCCGGTTGGTCAGATAATTGGCCAGGTTGATGCCGCAGTTGCTGTCCCACACCAAGGTGTCGACCGCTTCAGGCGTGGTGGCAAAGCAGGGTTCGTTCATCATGGGCATGGATCCCTTGCGGAAGCCGATGACCATGTCCACGGTGCATTCCTTGAGCAGTCGACCGGCGATCTCTTTTATCTTCTCAGTGTATCCTACCATGTTATGCTACCTTGGCCGTATTTTTGATAAAATGGGTGTTGGGCCCGATGGCTTTGACCTTTTCGGTCACTTCCTTGACCACGTTGACGAACTTGGTGGATTCCGCCGAAGAGATCCAGGAAAAGTGCAGGCGGTCCGGTTCGATGCCCATTAGTACCATCAGGTTTTTAAACAGGGTGAATTTCCGTCGTGCGTAGTAATTACCTTCCAGGTAATGGCATTCGCCGGGATGTCACCCGCTGACCCAAACCGCATCGGCCCCTTCCCGCAGCGCCGTCAGGGCAAACTTCGGGTCCATGCGGCCGGTGCAGGGAATGCGGATCACCCGGATGGTGGAAGGGTATTGCATCCGGCTCACGCCGGCCAGATCCGCCGCCCCATAGCTGCACCAGTTGCAGAGAAAACTGACGATTTTCGGTTCCCAGTCAGACATGATGCGTTCTCCTTTGATTGATCGTTCACACGGCTTCGTTCAACGAAAAGATCTGTGCAAAGATCTGGTCGTTGTCGAACCCTTTCAGGTGGATGGCACCGGATCGGCAGGAAGCCACGCATAGACCGCAGCCCTTGCACAGCACCGGATTGATCTGGGCCTTTCCCGCATGCATGCGGGCGTCGGCGGCGATAAAGGATGGTGCCGAGTAGGGACAGATGGAAACGCAGACCCCACAGCTGCTGCAGATGCTCGGTTCCGTCTCGGCCACTGTACCGCTGGTGTTGATGGTCTCTTTAGACAACAGGGTGATGGCGCGCGACGCACTGGCCCGGCCCTGGGCAATGGCTTCGTCGATGGGCTTGGGATAATGGGCCAGGCCGCAGAGAAACACGCCGTCGGTGGCAAATTCGCTGGGCCCAAGTTTGGCGTGCTTTTCCACGAAAAAGTTGTCGTCGTTGAGCGGCACCTTGAAAAACTGGGCCAGGGCTTCATCCTTGTTGGGCAGGATGGCAGACGCCAGGGTGACCAGGTCGGCGCTGATTTCCATGGGGCGCTGCAGCACGTGGTCGGTGACGGTGATGCGGATGTTGCCGTCCTTGATCGTCAGCTGCGGCTTGTTC
>CAVPJS010000016.1:0-229986 GCA_963705475.1 uncultured delta proteobacterium
CTCCAACATATCGCCGATCAGCCCCCATTACAGATAGCCCAATTCCGATTGTGCGAAATCACTTCAGGCCTCAATGCCTAATTGTAGCTTGGCTGCCGAAAATTGGCTCGACTCAATGTCATTTGCTTAAGCCATTGGTGGTCAAAAAAAGGCCCTTTCGGAGTCGACATGGCCATCGGGATCGAAATCGATGCACCATGGCGGGGTAAGTCGATTTCGACAGCGATGTCGATGGATGTGGACGTTACTCACCCGTTTCGATGATTTTCCGATAGGTACCAATCACATTGCTCAAGCGGACAAATTCCGCCACGGAAAGACTCTCCGCCCGCCGCATGGGATCGATCTGAGCCTTCTCCAGAAGTTGCTCGCAGGTGGACGGTTCAAGATCCAGGTCGCTCTGGGAAAGCGCGTTTCTCAGGGTTTTGCGCCGTTTGCCGAAAGCCGCCTTGACCACACGAAAAAGAAGCGCTTCGTCATCGGCCGGAAAGGGCGGTGGACTGGCAAACCGGATGCCGATCACGGTCGAATCCACTTTGGGGGCCGGAAAAAACAAGGGCGCCCGCACCTGCATCAGCACCTGCGTGTGCGCACAGTACCCCAGCATGACGGACAGTCGGCCGTAGTCCTTGGATCCAGGGCCGGCACAGATGCGTTGGGCCATCTCTTTCTGCAGCATGAGCACCGCCCGGTCGATCCGGCTCCTGGCGTGAATTAATTGAACGACCACCTGGGATGAGATGTTATAGGGAAGGTTGCCCAAAACCACCAACGGCCGGCCGGTCTCACGAGCGATCGCGTCCAGGTCCACCCGCAAAATGTCAGACTCACGAATCTCGACATTATCGATGCAGGCGGCCAAGAGCTCAGTCCTGAGCAGATCGATGATCCGGCCGTCCTTATCCACGGCAATGACCCGGCAGGCAACCGCCGCCGCGGGGATGGTCATGGCCCCCAGGCCGGGCCCGATCTCCAGCACGACATCATCACCGGCGATACCGGCTTTGTTCACGATGGCCCGGGCGACGTTGGGGTCGTTGAGAAAGTTCTGTCCCAACTGCTTCTTGGCCTGGACGTTCCAGACGGTCAGCAGGGCACGCGGCGATGTCATTGTTCAGTCCCGGATTCGGGCTGCCGGGCGCGTCGCCGGATGGTGATGAATACGCGAAAGGTGATGAAATAGGCCGCTACTCCGAGAATCGCCCCGATGACCACACCGCCGACGATCATGGCCCAGGTGACCTCGAGCCCCAGTCCCATCAGCTGTGAAAAAGAGTCGAAGGCGATGCTGTCCAGTGTGTTCTGGTATCCCAGCAGCATGCAGCCCAGCTTGTAATTGGCATAATAAACCACCGGAATGGTGAGCGGGTTGCTCAGCCATGTTCCCAGTACAGCCGCCGATTTGCTTCCCCGAACCAGAAATGCCAAGGCAATGGCAACGATGGTCTGCAGGGGAATGATGGGGGTGATGGACACGAAAATGCCCACCGCCATGCCCAGGGCCAACGCGTGGGGGTTGCCCTCCAGTTGACGGATGCGGACCAGCATCTGGCCGAATCGCTCCCGGGGGCCCGTGAACACCGGGGGCTTTTTCTTGTATCGAACACGCTTTGCATTCATGGTGCTGGCAACCGTCTCCGCATCTAAGGCCCGAATCGCTCCGATCGGCGTGGCCGGGTATGGTCCTGCTTCCGGTGTCATCGATTGTTTTTTCGTTCCCGATCCAGCTCCCGCTTCTGGTCGCGGCGCCGGATGGTTTCTCGTTTGTCGTGACTCTGCTTCCCCCTGGCCAACGCCAGACTGAGTTTGGCCTTGCCTTCCTTGAAATAGAGCCTCAACGGAATGAGCGAGTACCCCTTTTCATTGACCTTGCCGTAAAGCTTTTTTATTTCGTAGCTGTGCAGCAGCAGTTTTCTGGGACGCAGGGGATCGTGGTTGTCGAAGTAGGCGAAGGGATAGGCGCCGATATGCATCTGGTAGACGAAGACCTCGCCGTTTTTGATCCGGGCGTAAGCATCCTTGAGGTTGGCCTTGCCCATCCGCAGGGATTTGACCTCGGTGCCAGCCAGCACGATCCCGGCTTCATACTTGTCTTCGATGATGTAATCGTGTCGGGCCTTGCGGTTTTCCGCCACCACTTTGATCGGTTGCTTTCCCACGGGATCACTGCTCCTGCTTTTCGGGCTCGCTTTGCGATACGACGCCACCGAAGCGTCGCTCCACCAGGACCTGAACCTCGTCGGCGGTGGTCTTGCGCATCAGCGCATCCATAAAGTCGTTTAGATCGGCGGTGCTGATTGACCGGACGGCGTTCTTCACCACGGGGATGGCCTGGGGATTCATGCTCAGCTCATCCACCCCCAGCCCCAGCAAAATAGGCGCAAAAAGCGGCTCTCCGGCCATCTCACCACACATGTAGGTCTTGATGCCTTTTTCCCTGCCCACATCGCAGGTTCGCTTGATCATGCGGAGTATGGCTGGATGCAACGGCTGGTGGAGGTGGGCCACATGCCGGTTGCCCCGGTCGATGGCCAGGGTGTATTGGATCAGGTCGTTGGTGCCGATGCTGAAAAAATCAACCTTTTCAGCTAGAATGTCAGCGGTAATCACCGCCGACGGGACTTCGATCATAATTCCCAGGGGAACATCCCGTTTGTAGGCAACGCCCTGCTGTTTCAGGCATTCAGCGGCCTCGTCCAACATATCGATGGTCATCTCGACTTCTTCGATCCCGGAAATCATGGGAACGAGAATGCGAACCTCCCCGAAAACCGCGGCCCGCAGGATGGCCCGAAGCTGGGTTTTGAATATCTCGGGCTTTTGAAGGCAATAGCGGATGGCCCGAAGACCCAATGCCGGGTTCAGTTCGTGACCGTCCCGGATATAATTCACCGCCTTGTCGCCGTTGATGTCAAGGGTCCGGATGGTCACCGGCCGCTTCCCCATCACGTCGATCACGTCCTTGTAGTTTTCAAACAGCATCTCTTCAGTGGGAAAATCTGGCCGGCTGAGATATTGAAACTCAGTCCGGTAGAGCCCGATGCCGTCGCCGCCGTTATCCAGCACGGAAACCACTTCTTCGGGAAGTTCGATGTTGCCCATGACCGAAATTCGGATGCCGTCTTTGGTTCGAGCAGGCAGATGGCTTTTTCTGGCCATCAGCGCCTTTTGAATTTCGTACTGTTCTCTGCGCTCCTCGGTTTCCAACAGCGTCTGTTCGGTGGGGTTGACCACAACGATGCCGGTCTTGCCGTCCACGATGAGGATGTCATCATTCTTAATTTTCAGCGTGGCGTTACCCACACCCAAAACGGCGGGGATTTCAAGCGTCCGGGCGATGATGCTGGTGTGGGACGCCCGGCCGCCGCGATTGGTGACAAACCCCTTGATCCGCTCCAACTGGATCTGACTGGTCTCGGCCGGAGAGAGGTCCCGGGCCACTAAAATCACCCGCTTGTCGATCCGCCCGATATTCACCTGGTCCGCACCGACCAGGTTTTCCATGATGCGGTCCGACACATGGGTGATATCCTCTGCCCGCTGTTTGAGGTAGTCATCAGACATGTTCTCGAAGATCGGCTTGACCTGGGACACCACCTTCTTCAGCGCCCATTCGGCGTTGACACGCTCCTTCTCGATGACGTCAATCGTCCGGTCATAGAGCATTTTGTCTTCCAGAAGCAGCATGTGGGTCTCTAAAATCTGAATATGCTGGCGAAGCTCTTCGGGGGTGTTATCGATAATTTTACGCAGCGCGGCCCGGGCTTTTTTAACCGCCGTCTTGAAGCGGCCCACCTCGGCAGACCGTGATTCTTCACGGATCACGTACTGTTTAACGACATCCACCCCCTCCTTATCCACCAGGTAGGCTTTGCCGATGCAAATGCCAGGTGATCCGCCGATGCCCTTGAGGATAATTTCCTGGCGTTCCTGATCTTCCATGAACGATTATTCTCCGAACCCGGATCGAACCATTGCCGCGATGCGCTCCAGGGTATTCAGATCGGCATCGTCGTCGATGCCGACGGTGATCTCCGCGCCTGCGGGGCAGGCGAGGGTCAGGATGTCAAGAATGGAGGTGGCGTCTGCCGTGCTGCCGTTTATCATGATCCATACCCCCCCTCGGGCCTCCCCGGCCAACCTGGCCAGTTTGGCGGCGGATCTCGCATGCAATCCGAGATCATTGACGATCCGAAGGGTTCTGGATTGAGCCATTTTCATCTTGCCCCGAAATCCTGCCGGTATGCTGGTGGACGTTGTGCCAACCCCGTCCCAATCCAGGCAGACCGCATCGATTCATGATAACCGGCCGGCCACATCTTTCACCAACAAAAAAAGGGAACGATCCCTTTATTGAAACCCAATTTATTATCAACCGCCGTTACTGATGTCAATGCGTAAACATTGACAATACCGGCTCTTTTTGGATATGGTGATGGCCACTCAATCCGGCAGGACCCGTTACCTATGGGCAACCGCCATAACAGAATTAACACATGGGAGAAGGCCATGACTGCAACGGTGACGATCTTCGGCAAAAATTCGTGACCCCATACGTCGGCGGCCCGTGAGGCCTACGCAAACAAAAACCGGTCAGTTGAATACATCAGTGTGATCGATGATCCCCTCGCATTGGAAAAAATGCTGGCGCTCTCCAACGGCCAGCGAAAAGTTCCCGTCATTGTCGAAGGCAAACGGGTAACGGTGGGTTTTCAGGGAAAAGGGTGAGCGGTTTGAACCCGGCGGCTGGACGCCGCCCCTCGACAAGAGGAATTGAATGGAGAAGCAGTTTTTAATTGACGACCTGAAGCTGGGAGAATCCTGGCGCCTGTTTAAGATCATGGGTGAATTTGTCGAAGGCGTCGAGGGACTTCACGACTTGGGTCCCGCAGTCAGCATTTTCGGATCCGCCAGAACCCGCCCCGATGATCCGCAGTACAAAAAAGCGGAAGCCATCGCCGCGCTTTTCGTTAAAAGCGGGTTCGGGGTCATCACCGGCGGGGGCGGAGGGATCATGGAGGCGGCCAACAAAGGCGCCGCCGAAGCCGGCGGCACGTCGGTGGGCCTTAACATCCGGCTTCCCTTTGAACAAAAGCCCAACCCGTATGCAACAATCCAGATGGAGTTCAAGTATTTTTTCATCCGCAAGGTCATGTTTATCAAATATGCCGCCGCCTACGTGGTCATGCCCGGTGGCTTCGGTACCATGGATGAACTTTTCGAAGTGATTACCCTGGTGCAGACCCGTCGGATTCGACCATTTCCCATCATCATGGTGGGCACCGATTATTGGGGCGGGCTGCTCGAGTGGATCCGCAGCCAATTACTGGCCCAGTCGCTGATTTCGCCCAAGGACATGGATATCATTCAACTACTGGATGACCCTGAAGAGATCGTCGGCACGATCCGAAAAATCCTCGTCGTCTAACGGCCGAATGCCTAACTGATAGTGCGGCAATGTCCAATTCAATCCCGCAGGGCTCAGCACCCGCAACCGCCTTGCCCACGAATCCAGCGGACCCCACCATCCAGCGCCAGAACGCATCGTTGCGGGCCCTTCACGAAACCGCCTTGGGCCTTCTGGATAAAATCGATAAGGAAGAATTGCTGGAGACCATCATCGAGCGCGCAGCTGCGCTGACCGGCACCCAGCATTGCTATATCTACCTGTTGGAACCGGATGCACAGGTGATGCAGATGCGCGTGGGCAAGGGTTTTTTTGCCGAACAGCTGGGCCGGTCCGTTCGCAAGGGCGAAGGCATGGGCGGGTTCGTCTGGCAGAAGGAGGAACCCGTACTCGTGGCGGACTACAGCAGCTGGTCAGGGCGGCTGGACGATCCGGCCCTTGACGGCCTGCGCTGCATCGTGGGGATCCCGTTAAAATCCGACCGCCGGGTTCAAGGCGTCATCGGTCTGGCCCATGTGGATCCGGAAAAGCGCTTCGACCAAGAGGATGTCATTGTCCTTGAACGCTTTGCCGCCCTGGCGCTGCTGGCACTGGAAAAAGCCACCCTTTACAGCAAGGTCACCCGCCAACTGGCCGAAAGAAAAAAAGCCGAGGCCCGGATTCGCGAAAGCGAACAGCGCTACCGCTCCTTCCTGGAGTCTTCCCCCGATCCCATTGTCGCCTACAACATGAAAGGGGTTGCGACCTATGTCAACCCGGCCTTTGAACAGACCTTCGGCCTATCCCGCCGCGAATTGCTGGGCAAACAGATTGATTTCGTCCCTGAAGAGTGTTGGCCGGAGACCAAAGCCGCCATCGATGAAATGCTGAGCGGTCAAAAAATCACCATGTTCGAAACCAAGCGACTGGCCAAGGATGGACGGGTGCTGGACGTTCAAATCAGCTCGACGCTGTTTCAAAATCAAAACGGCCGGCCGGTGGGCAATATCGTTACCCTTCGGGATATCAGTGCCCGCAAAAAGGCGGAAGAAGCCCTTCAGCAGTACCACGGCCAACTGGAGGAACTGGTCCAGGAACGAACCGCGGAGCTGGCCGACACCAACCGCCGACTGAAGCAGCAGATCGAAGAGCGCAAGCGGGCGGAAGCGGCCTTGAGGGCGCAATCCAGCTATCTGGAAGAGGTCAACACCGCGCTGCAGGTGCTGCTTAAAAAACGGGAAGAGGACAAGCGTGAAATGCAGGAAAATGTCCTTTCCAATGTCAAAGAACTGGTGTCTCCCTATCTGCTCCGTCTGAAAAAAGGACACTTGGAGCCCCACCAGGAGACCATGCTTGAAATCCTGCAGTCCAACCTGGACAATATTATTTCGCCTTTTATCAGCAAGCTCTCTTCACGATATTTCAACTTCACCCCCACCGAAATCCGCGTGGCCAACCTGATCAAGGAAGGAAAAACCAACAAGGAGATCGCCGAATTGCTTCTGATTTCAAAGAATACGGTTTTATTCCACCGCCACCACATTCGCACCAAGCTGGGCCTGAGAAACAAAAAAATAAACCTCAGAACCCATCTGCTCGCCTACGAAGAATAGCGGTTATTCCCCACTATTTACCTGCTATTTTATCAACTTGACATTCCTTAATCGTTCAACCGATAATAGGATCCGAAATGAATACATTTCTGCCAAGATAAATCTTTTACGATACAATCCAACATCTGAAATTGATTGTGAAAAATCAGGCCTGAAAAAGTTTTGACAAATATATGAATGAAATTTATTTTTTAACTGTAAAATGAAATATTAAGGACTCTTTTTAAAATTTGCTTCACGCATGGCTTCAGACTTTGAACCCGGCACTATCTTCAGCTGCCACGCACATCAGGTTGAGCCTATATGACCACTCTATCCATCGAGAACGTTACGCTGACGTTCGGCGGGTTGAACGCACTTTCCGATGTTACCATGACCATCGAACCAGGCCTGATCACCTCCATTATCGGTCCCAACGGGGCCGGCAAAACCAGTCTGCTCAACTGCATCTCCGGGCTTTTATCACCCCACTTCCGGAGAGATCCATTACGGCGATCGGCAGATTTACCAAAACCAGTCCCCACCAGGTCTCCAAGTATGGGCATCGCCCGTGCGTTTCAAAATCTCGAATTGTTCCGCGGCATGACCGTCCTAGACAACCTGATGCTGGCCCGGCATCAAAAGCTGAGCTACAATGTTTTGCAGGCCATGCTATTTATTCGGGAAGGCTTCCCGGGAGGAGGCTGAAAACCGCGCATTACGTGGAGGAGGTCATCGATTTCATGGAGCTGGAGCCCTATCGCAAGCACACGGTAGGAAACCTCAGTTATGGCATCCAGAAACGCGTAGAGGTTGCCCGGGCCCTCACGTTGGAGCCCCAACTGCTGCTGTCTCGACGAACCCATGGCGGGCATGAATATCGAAGAGAAAGAAGACATGGTGCGGTTCATCATCGACATCCAGAAAGAGCGTGACACCACCGTGGTACTGGTCGAGCATGACCTTGGCGTGGTCATGGATATCTCGGACATGATTTACGTGCTCGATTTCGGCGAGCTGATCGGCTCCGGTACGCCTAAAGAGGTTGTAAAAATTCCCAAGGTGATCGAAGCCTACATCGGAGAAGAATAGCCGCCAATGGAAGATACCTATAAACTACTCGACTTTACCATTCCGCAGTTGCTGCGCTGGCGGGTCAAAGAGACCGGCACAAGGTTGCTCTTCGTGAAAAGGATTTTGGATACTGGAAGAACTACACGTGGGACGACTATTACGACTACGTGAGAAAAGTCGCCCTGGGACTTTCCAAGATCGGGTTGCGGAAGGAAGAGGTGGTTATTGCTCGATCGGGGACAACATCCCGGAAATGCTCTTTATCGCCATCGGTGCCCAGTCCATCGGAGCAATTTCGGCTGCCATTTACCAGACCACCATGCCCGAGGAAATCGCCCAACTCCTCGACTACCTAAAAGCCACGGTCGTCTTTTGCGACGACCAGGAGCAGGTGGACAAAATTGTCGAGATACGGGATCGCGTCCCGGGTGTCAAGAAAGTGATTTACGAAGACCCGCGGGGGATGCGCAGCTACCGGGCCGACGACTGGTTCATGTCCATCGAAGATCTCTACCGCTTGGGAGAAACAGCCCATGCGGGAAGACGAGAACCGCTTCGAGTCACTGGTGGATCAGGGATCACCCGACGATGTCTGCCACCTCTGCCTGACCTCCGGTACGACCGGTCTATCCAAGGGCACCATGCTGACCCACAAGAACTATATCAACATGGGGCTTCAGCTCACCGAGGTCGACCCCCTGGAGGATACGGACGAATATCTCTCCTTTCTGCCCTTTGCCTGGATCGGTGAGCAGATGAACTCCTTCGGGGTGGCCATGGCCACCGGGATCACGATCAATTTTCCCGAGTCGGTGGAAACCGCCATGGACGATCTAAAGGAGATCGGTCCCCATTTCATGTTCGGCGCGCCCCGGATTTATGAAACCATCCGCTCCCAGATCTGGCTCAAAATCGACGACTCCTACTGGTTCAACCGGATGTTTTACAACACATTTCATGAAAATCGGCGAAAAGGCGGCCCGGTTATCGCATGAGCGGCAAACAGATGCCCCTGAGCTTGGATTTCTTAGCCTGGCTGGGCAAACAGATGATTTTCCGACCACTGATCAACCAGATCGGTTTTTTGCGGCTGCGGCGGGCCTACACCGGCGGCGCCGCCCTGGGCCCGGAACTGTTTACCTTTTATCAGGCCATCGGGGTCAATTTAAAACAGATCTACGGCCAGACCGAAATCGTGGGGATCGCCTATATGCACCGGGACGGCGATGTTCGGCCGGATACGGTGGGCAAACCCCTGCCGGAAACCGAGTGCAGGATTTCCGATGAAGGCGAAATTCTATCGCGATCCCCATCGGTCACTCCGGGCTATTACAAGCTGCCGGAAAAAACCGCAGAGCTGTTGGAGGGCGGCTGGCTTCATTCCGGGGATGCCGGTTATATTGATGAAAACGGTCATCTGGTGGTCATCGACCGGATTTCCGACGTGATGCACAACCAAAAAGGCGAGATGTTCAGCCCCATGTTTCTGGAAAACAAACTCAAGTTCAGCCCTTACATCAAAGAGGCGGTGATCTTCGGCGAACAAGCAGGATTTTGTCGCGGCCCTGATCAACATCGATCCCATTGTCGTGGGTAAATGGGCCGAAGACCGGGGCATTTCCTTTACCACTTTCATGGATCTTTCCGCCAAACCGGAAGTGGCGGAACTGATTCACAGGAGCAGGTGATCGAAATCAACCGCGGGCGGAAAAGGACACTTCAGAATCAAACGTTTTGCCATTCTGTACAAACTGCTGGATATGGATGACGGTGAGTTGACCAAAACCGGTAAGATCCGACGCAAGTTTGTGCGGGAAAAATACGCAGGATCTCTACGAGGCCCTGTACGACGAGACGGTGACGGAAAAAGAGGTCGAAGCGCATTTTCAGTACCAGGACGGCCAATCAACAACGGTGAAAACCACCATTCGATTTTACACCGTGGAAGGGGTCTGAGCAAAAATGATCTATTTTTTTCAACTGGTGGTCAGCGGAATCGTGGTCGGCTCCATTTATGCCCTGTCGGCCCTGGGATTTGTCCTGATCTACAAATCGAGCCGGGTGCTGAATATCGCCCATGGTCAGATTATCGCCGCCGGGGCCTTTATCACCTATGCCCTGACGGTGTGGGTGGGCATCCCCATCTTCCTCTCCTTTTTGATCAGCATGGTGATCACCTTTTTCCTGGCCATGAGCGTGGAACGAATATTTCTACGGCGGCTGATCGGCGAGCCGATTATCTCGGTGATCATGGTGACCATCGGGCTGATGTCCATCATCGACGGCATCATTTACCTGACCCCCTTCGGATCGGACAATTTCTCTTTTCCCGGGTTTTTCCCCAAGACCCCGATATCTTTGGGGGCTTTCCATCTCCTGGACCCAGCTGGTGGGGGTGATCATCACCTTTGCCTGATCGGCGGCTTTTCCTGGTTTTTCAAAAAATCCACCGTGGGGATCTCCATGCGGGCGGTGTCGGATGACCAGTTCGCCGCCATGTCCGTCGGTATTTCCGTTCCCAAGGTGTTTGGGCTGGCCTGGGCCACGGCGGGTCTGAGCGCCGCCGCCGCCGGAGGCATTATCGGCAATATCACCGGCCTGAATTTGAAGACGCTGCATGCCTTTGGGATTATGGTCTTTCCGGTGGTGATTTTAGGCGGGCTGGATTCGATTTTCGGCGCGGTGGTGGCCGGCATTATCATGGGCCTGATCCAGCAGTTTGCCAGCGGCTACTTGGACGGCAACTGGGGGCTCAACGGCACGGCGGATGTGTTGCCCTATATCATCTTGTTGATCATTCTGCTGTTCAAACCCCACGGTCTTTTCGGGATCCATGAAATCGAACGGGTGTAACCTATGTCGACAATCGGTGGTTAGCCACGGGTAATTTTTTTACGACCTACAGGGACGAGCAGCGTATCTTCATGACCCATCTCGACCGGTCGATTTTTAGCTGTTTCCTGGCGTCGCTCTTTGTCTGGCCGCTGATTTTCGACTTAAGCAACAAATACATGCTGGTCATCGACAACATCCTCATTGCCGTGGTGGCGGTCATCGGTCTCAACCTGCTGACCGGTTTTGCCGGCCTGATATCCATCGGCCATGCCGCCTTTGTGGGCGTCGGCGCTTACACCCTGGCCAGCTTCGCCCGGGTTCTGGGCAGTGACCATGTGCTGCTGACCCACTGCTGGCCGCTGATGATTGTCCTGGCCGGCTGTGTGGGAGCGGTTTTCGGGGCCATCGTCGGCCTGCCGTCATTGCGTCTGAAGCATCTCTACCTGGCGATCGCCACCCTCTCTTTCCAGATGATCTTTCAGTGGATCATAAACTTTATGCGCTTTTTCAACCAGGGTCAGACCATCGCCATCGACCGGGTGTTCTGGTTTACCGGTAGAGTGGGCCGCGGTGATCACTACCTTTTCTGGTACTACGTCTGCCTCGTCATCGTGGTCATTTTGGGATTTGCCGTGCGCAACCTGTTGCGCTCCAAGCACGGGCGCTGCCTGGTGGCCGTCCGGGACAACGACCGGGCAGCCGATGCCATGGGTATGCACCCCGGCTTCACCAAGGTCTACGCCTTTGCTCTGTCGGGATTTTTCGCAGGCGTCGCCGGCGCCTTGCACGCCTACCTGTGGCGGGGTGTCGGCTTCGAATCGTTTACCCTGCACCACTCCATCTCCTATTTGGCCATGTCCATCGTGGGCGGACTGGGCACGTTGGTGGGAACCTTCTTCGGACCGGTCGCCATTTTGATGCTGGAGCTGCAGGTGGAAAACATTGCCGAATTCGTCGGGCACTTCTTCACGGCCATAGGCGATGTGGCCACGGCCTTTCGGCCCCTCTCCTTCGGCCTGGTGATCGTGTTGTTTCTGATGTTCGAGCCTCGCGGGATCGCCAACTGGTGGCGGATCACCCGATCGTATTTCAAGCTGTGGCCGTTCCGATACTGAGGCATTGGGGATCAACGACTTGCGGGCAGCCCAAAAGGCCGGCAAACAAGTAAATATTCGTTTTGTTCAGTCCACTCATCAACACCCAACCAACCAAAAAGGGGGAGTCATGAAAAACAGGAAGAGGATGACCGTCAGTTTACTGCTCACACTTATTTTTCTGGTTGCATTTACTTTTCAGGCGCAGGCCGGCGAGACCTACAAGATGGGCCTCTCCATCGCCATCACCGGTCCTACATCAGATGCCGGCAGTCCCTATTCCAAGGGGGTGGAAGATTATTTCAAATTTGTCAACGACGAGAAGCTGTTGGGAGATGACAAAATCGAATGCATCATCCGCGACGATCGGCTATAAAACCGACGTCACCAAACGGAATTTCGAAGAGTTTCTGGACAAGGATATTGTGTTCTACCTGAACTATTCCACCGGCAGCACCATGGCGTTGAAACAGGATTTTGAAGAGGAGAAAATCCCGGTTCTGCCGGCCTCCTTTCATGCGGGCAACCTGGAAGGAATCCGACTATATCTTTCTGCCCATCGCTTCCTATTCCAGCCAGGCCAGTCGGCCTCGCCGAATATGTGGCCAAGCCACCACAAGGGGGCGACACCCCAAAAGTGGCGATGTTCCTGCATCCTTCGGCCTTTGGACGCGGACCTCTCGCGATGACGTTGAAAAAGCCGTCGCCGCCGGTCTGAAAATGGAACTCGTCGAAGTGGTCGAGCACGGCAAGGACCTGGACAATACCGCCATGCTCAGCCGCCTGCAGAGCAAGGGTGTCCAGTACGTGATCAGCCAGACCGTGCAGTCCCCTGTGGCCACCATGCTCAAGGATGCCCAGCGCCTGGGCATTGATCGCCGCGACCTTCGGCGAAGCCGGGCAAGATCACCTTCCTGGGCTGTCATTATACCGGTGGCAACGACCTGCGTCTCGCTGGCCGGATCGGCAGCCGAGAACTTCTATTGGACAACATCCTACAAAATCGATGACCGCCGAGCCGGACCGGGAAAGGATTACCAGTTGGCCCTGGCCAAACGATACGGTCGGGATGAGAAGCGGCCAAAGCTCGACAACTACACCAACGGCATCATGGTCGCCCAGGTTGCCGCTGAGACCATCCGGCGGGCCAAAGCAAAAGGCCAAAAGGTAACCCGTGCGAGCTTTGTACGAGGAACTGCTAGCCATGAATGGCGACAATGCCTATAATTCGTTAACCACCGTAGGTCCGGTAACATTCTCGAAAACGGACCGCGAAGGTGTGGACAACCTGCAGCTTTACGGCTCCAAGGGTGGTCTATTCTATGAAATCGGTAAACCGTTTGCGTCCGAGTACGTGAAAAAAATTAAATAACGATATCGCCCGCACGGTATGATCAAACGCAATTATTGATACAACTAAACCAGAGGGTACGAGGTTGCTTCGGCAACCCTCCCTCGAGAAACGAAAAGAATGACTGAGCAATCATCCAATGGCAACCTGCTGGACGTCAACAACATCGAAGTGGTCTACAACGACATCGTCCAGGTCCTGCGCGGCGTCAGTTTGAGTGTATCCCAGAGGCGGTATCGTTTCCCTGTTGGGCACCAACGGCGCCGGAAAAACGACCACCCTGCGGGCCATCAGCGGCCTGCTGAAGCCTGAAAATGGGTTTATCAAGGACGGTTATATCAAGTTCGATGGAAATGACATCACCAATGTTCTGGGAACGCAAGTGGTCAAGCTCGGCGCGGTGATGGTGCCCGAAGGACGCCGGGTATTCAAACATCTCACCGTAGACGAAAATATTCGGGTGGGATCCATCACCCGGAAGGACGGCAGCCAGGCCATTCGCACGGATCAGGACATGATGTACGACCATTTCCCCCGCCTGTCCAGGATCACCAACCGCTTGGCCGGATATTGCTCGGGCGGCGAACAGCAGATGATCGCCATTGCGCGGGCGCTGATGGCATCCCCGACCATGCTCATGCTGGACGAGCCGTCTCTGGGCCTGGCGCCGCTGCTGGTTAAAGAGATCTTCGAAAATGTCGCGACGCATCAACCAGGAGATGGGGACCACGATCCTGGTGGTGGAACAAAATGCCAAGATCGCCCTGCAGGTCTCCGACTATGCCTATATCATGGAGTCGGGCAAAATCGTCCTGGAAGGGCCGTCCAAAGGAATTGAAGAACAATCCCGATGTCAAAGAGTTTTACATGGGCATCACCAAGGGCGGCGGACGGAAGTCCTTCAAAGAAGTCAAGTCCTATAAGCGTCGCAAACGCTGGATGTAGGTGTTAGACAGGTTCTAGGTTCAGGGTCTGGATTCGGCGTTCAGGGTTCAGGGGTTCAACGGTTAACGCTCATTAACAAAGCAACCTGAACCTTGAACACGCACCTATGAACGCTCACCAGTGGAGAAAGGGCATACCAGTCATGAAGTTTCTCGTTGCCTACAACGGTTCAACAGAGTCCAAAGCCGCCCTTGATCTGGCGATAAAGCATGCGTCGATTTTCAAGGCCAAGGTTTTTGTCATCACCAGCATGGAAGGCGGCCACAGCGAAAAACCCGAAGACATCGCCCGCGTCAACCAGGAGCTGAAGCAGGTTCGGGAGCAGCTCGAGAGCTCCGGCACCGAGCACGACGTCCAGGAAATGGCCAGAGGTCTTTCTCCGGGTGAGGATATCGTCATCTTCGCCCAGGAAAACAATATCGACCAGATTTTCGTGGGCATCGAGAAAAAATCAAGAACCCGGAAACTGCTGCTCGGCTCAACGGCACAATACATTATTCTCAAAGCTACCTGTCCGGTGACCACCATCAAGTAGTCTGCGACCCTTCACCAACCCGGCAAATGCCATTGAGGCGCAACTGATACGGAGGCGCCGCCTGAAAAGGGTGTCACCTCACAGCGGTGGACTGTTCTTTTTGCTGCAAGCGATGCAACGCCCAATATCCGCACAAGGAGCATATACCATGGGGCTTTACGATTTTTCCCTGTATGACATGATCTGTCGCAACGCCCGGTGCTTCCGAAACCGGCCGGCCTGGTTCGAAGCCGACACCGGCACGACGACAACCTTCGGACAATATAAAAAGCAGGTGGACCGGCTGGCCGCCGGCCTGCAGCAGGCCGGCATCAACACCGGGGACCGGATCGGCGTCGTGGGGAAAAACAGCCTGGGTTTTTTTCAGATCTATGGTGCCGCTGCCGCCCTCGGAGCCATCGTGCTGCCCATTAACTGGCGCCTTTCAGGCGATGAGATGGCCTTTAACCTCAACGACTGTTCACCGGCCGCGGTATTTGCCGATGACGAATTCAGTGACGTGGTGTCAACTATCCGGGATCAACTCCCCTCGATCAGACGTTACTTCAACCTGAACGATACCGGCCCCTTGGATGCCTTCCGCGAGCTGATGGTCGATACCCCCCTCTCCCTTGAACCGGTCGACGCCGACGCCGGCCTGGTTATCATCCACACGGCGGCCGTCGCCGGCCGTCCTCGGGGCGCCCTGGTGAGCCACGCCAATCTGCTTTGCGCCAGCCTGCATCTAAACTATTGCTTCGGCCTGTCGCCTGCCGATGTTCACCTGAACCTGCTGCCCCTGTTCCACGTAGGCGGGCTGTTCATGGCCGTCAATGCCTTTCACGCCGGAGCGATGAATGTCAACATGAACAAGTTTGACGCAAACCGGGCCGTGGAACTGATCGAGTCCAAGAAGGTTTCCGTGCTTTTTGATTTCTCACCGATTCTCGGTTCCATACTGGACGAGCAGTCAAAAACAGGGGCCGACATATCATCGCTGCGGGCTGTCATGGGGCTTGAAGCACCGGAAACCATCGAACGTTACCAGAAGCGGACCGGGGGCTGCTTCTACAACATGTACGGCCAGACGGAAACCTCATTGATCACCAGCGTGGGCCGCTACGATGACCGGCCCGGCTCAGCTGGACGACCCATTCCCTTGGGGCTGGTGGAACTGGTGGATGATGCGGACCAGCCGGTGCCGACGGGAGAAGTGGGCGAGATCACCCTCAAAGGCCCCATGGTATTCAAAGGATACTGGCACCTGGACGCAGACAATGCCCACACCTTCCGCAACGGGCGGCATCACACCGGCGATCTGGGCCGCTTTGATGAGGACGGGTTCCTGTGGTACGCCGGCCGCAAGCCGGAAAAGGAGCTGATCAAGCCCGGCGGCGAGAACGTCTATCCGGCGGAGGTCGAAAAAGTGGTCCTGGCGCATCCGGCGGTGGCACAGACCATGGTTTTCGGGGTGCCGGATCCCAAGTGGAAGGAAGGCATCAAGGCGGTCTGCGTGTTGAAAGCCAGACAACAGCTGACTGAAAAGGAACTCATCGAATTCGTGGGGGGGCGCATCGCCCGCTACAAAAAACCGCAGTATGTGCAGTTCGTGAAATCACTCCCGGAAAAAAACGGCGCTATCGATCGGGAGAAGGTAAAAGCCCTTTACGGGGGAGAGCAGACCCACACGGATTGAACCCTCCCCGCCGCAACCGACGCGGAGGGCAACACCCTATGCGGTGCGATACGTCCCGTTTTCTTCAACAATCCGTCCTTCCTCAAGCAACACGGCCAGGTTCTTACGAATCATCTGGGTTTCGAATATCTGTTGAAGCGTGCCGTCGGGCATTCGGTTCCTGTAAAAGGGCGAATTGTTGACCATTGCTTCCAGGCTCATTTTTTTATGGAAAAAAGCACCCCTGAATGTGTCTCCAGGAAACAATAGTGATCCTCCAGGTGGCCCGGCGCATATATCGCCCGCAGCTGAATGGGACCAAAATTCAGGATGTCACCGTCGTCAAATCGGTCATCCGGCCGGCGCATGGGATGAATGCCAAGGCGACGCGAGGCCACCCACGTCCAATATTGTGCCGCCTGACGGCCCTCGACGAATCGCTGCCCGAGCAGCCTCAGGTCACCCACGGACGCCGGGGTCTGGTTCGGCAAAAACAGCTGCCGGTCCTTGAGCGCATGCCACGCCAGGATATGGTCGGGATGGGAATGGCTGATAATCAGGGTGTCGATGCGCGTCCGGCGATCGATCTCACCAATTCGTTCGGCACCGATACCGGCATCGACCAAAACCGTCCGGTCCCCAATCATCAGAAACCCGTTGCAGTGGGGAAACCGGCCCTTCCCCGGGCCTTTCACCAGCCAGATGCCCTTGGCAAGCGGCTGGAGAAAATCAATTTCATAAAGGTGCTTCATCGAATTAAAAACCCATCTCTCATGGTGTGAAGCGGTTGTAAACGCCTGTTGATAGCCCATTTCTGGTCAATTGAAAAGGCCGGCACCCGTGCAAGGCCGGTGACAGCGGTCGACGCGGCAACCAGCCCTGCGTGATGAATCAAGACATGCAACGGAATGCCTGTACTGAAAACGCCGTCTTGATAAGGGTTTCATGACCTGCGCATCAGGCGCCGTCTCCCATCAACTGCCGCCGCATGGCAAGGGTTTCCGGTTTTTTTCGCTTCCCGAGCATGATATGAAACCCAAATTGGAAATCGCATTGAACCCTCCCCCACAGCAAGCGGCGGGAAATGCGCTCGCTGACGCGGTTCGACGACCGCCGCATCAGAAAGCGCTGGAAGGACGATCATGAAACCGATATTATTCAAGAATGTGGCCATCGAGGCGGTGGCCTGTGCGCTGCCGACGACAATCATCACCTCTGCCGAAATAGAATCGCAGCTTTCGGCCACGTTGGACCGCATCGGCATCAAGCCCGGGATTATCGAAGGGCTCTCAGGCATCCGCGAACGGCGCTTCTGGGACATCGACCAGCAGGCCAGCGATGTGGCCACCCTAGCTGCCGAACAAGTATTGAAGCAAACCGGCATCCCCCGCGAGGCCATCGGTTGCTTGATCAGCACATCGGTCTCCAAAGACTATATCGAGCCATCCGTTGCCAGCCTGGTACACGGCAATCTTAAACTTGCCGACGACTGCATCAACTATGACCTGGGCAACGCCTGCCTGGGTTTTGTCAACGCCATGGCCAGCGTGGGCATGATGATCGACGCCGGTCTGGTCGACTACGGACTCATCGTCGATGGGGAAAATTCGCGGGAAGTGGTCGAGGCGACCATCGACCGACTGCGTCAACCGGATGCCACGCCGGAGGCTTTCAGGGACCAGTTCGCCACCCTTACGTTAGGCTCCGGGGCGGTGGCCATGATCCTTTGCCACGGGGATCTGTCCACATCCGGCCACGTGGTCAACGGTTCGGTGACCCGCGCGGCCACGCAACACAGCCGCCTCTGTCTGGGACAGCGGGACCGAATGACCGCCGATGCGTCCAAGGTCCTGATTTTCGGTGTGGCGCTGGCCAAGCAAACCTGGGACTTGGCCAGCAAAAGCCTGGACCATTGGAGCGATGTGCAAATCGACGCTTACATGCCCCACCAGGTAAGCCGGCGAAACATGGAGGTGCTCAACGACAAACTGGGGCTGACACCGGAAAAACATCATCTGAACTTTCCCACCTTGGGCAACATCGGTCCGGCAGCCGTTCCCATCACCTTGGGCCAGGCCGCCGAATCCGGTCGCATCCGATCGGGCGACCACGTGGCACTCATGGGGATCGGCAGCGGCCTCAACTGCTCCATGATGAGCGTAACCTGGTAGCCAGACATCCGCTGCCGCCTGGATGCAAAAAGCACCCCTGTATACGCTAGCAGTCTGCCTGATTGGCGCTTTACCCGATCGGATCATTTTCGATCGATCCACGGTAGGCTTGCCTGCGCAATCCATATTTGCGCATCTTGTAGTGAATCAGCTGCCGCGATACATTCAACATCCTCGAGGCTGCGGAAACATTGCCGCCGGCTGCCCTCAAGGCGTCATCGATCATCGTCCGTTCCTGTTCCTGCCGTCGTTCCCGAAGGTCCCGCATACCGGCTCCATGGGGCGCCGCGTCAAGGCTGGGGCTGCCGGGTTCCCCAACCGGTGACGTCGCCGGGCGATCCATCGGCATCACCTGCAGCGGCGGGCCTTCATCACGAATCTGATGCAGAAGCAGATGCGGCGGCAGATGGGCGATGCGCAGGGTCGTGTCCGGCCCGATGGTGTTCATGGCCCCTTCAACAAGATGTTCGAGTTCACGAACGTTTCCCGGCCAGTGGTAGGTTCGAAAAAACTGCATGACCGGTTCACTGACCGCATACACCTTTTTGCCAAGCGCCAGGTTATTTTTGTAAATAAAATGGCGGGTCAGCGTTTCGATACCTTCAGGCTGTTCTCGCAGGGGGGGAATGGCAATGTAAACCACGGCCAGGCGATAAAACAGGTCCATGCGCAACTGTTGTTGTCGAATGGCCTTATGGGCGGGCATGTTGACGGAGCTGATGATTTTCAAGGCCACGGGCACTTCACCGGACGCCCCGACGCGCCGGATTTTTTTCTCCTGCAGCACCCGCAGCAGTTTAGACTGAAGAACAATGGGCATCGAATTGATCTCGTCCAGAAAAAGCGTGCCACCGTTGGCCTGCTCGAAGAGCCCCATTTTGTCTACGGCGCCGGTGAACGCCCCCTTTACCGTTCCGAACAGCAGACCCTCCAACAGCGTGTCTGGAATCGCCGCGCAATTGATGCCCACAAAGGGGCTTTCCCTGCGGGCACTGTAGTTGTGAATGCTCTGGGCAAACATCTCTTTGCCCGAACCGGTTTCACCGCAAAGCATCACCGGTGAACTGGTCTCCGCAGCCAGGCGGGCCATGGTCAGGGCGTGGAGGATGCTTTTTTCCACACCCATGATATCGGAAAACTGGTATCGGGTGCCATTGGCCAATTCCGGCGGGGTGTTCGGCGACAGGGTGGAATAGCCGGACATGACCTTTTCCAGCAGGTTGTAGTTTTTTACAAAACAGATGGCCCCCGCCAGCCTTCCGTTGAGGTGCAGCGGGAAGACACTGTGGATCGTGTTGGCCAGTTTGCCTTTGCAGGTCCGGTAAAAAAACAGCCTGCCGATAACGGGTGCGTCGGCGTCCAGGCATCTGAATATCATGCTTTCATGCCAGTCCAGCCGATAGATGTCCGCCACCCGCTTGCCGATGACATTTCCGGGACGCAGATCGTCAATACCCGCCTGGGCTTCGTTGTAGAACAGGATGCGGCCGCGGGTATCGGTGATGATGATGCCTTCATCGAAAGCATCGAACACCGGCAAGAAGTCGAGTCTGCCAAGGTCGGACAGAATCGATCGATGGGTTGGGTCGTCGGGCAAGGGTCTTCTCCATGGATGGATGAAAATCAGAATGGCTTAATCCATATCCATATGTAAAAAAAACGGTCAGAGAAAGCATTTTTTCCATCAATAGTGTAAAATTTATTGTCGGTTGTTAAAAAAAGGACTTGTATCCTGCTAAAAAGTACCGACATCGACGGGTCCGCCATTTGTTCCATAGAGGTTATTAACGTAGTATTTACAAATGGTTGAGAAAAATTTTCGTTCACCTGCGCGACCGGTCAGCGATGATCGGCTATTTTCTGAAAAAGCCGTTCCCCATGGCATACAACCTGCTCTGCAAAACGATCAGTACCTTGGGTTGTCGCCTGTGCTGTTTTTACCGGACTTCAATAAGAAGCGCCTTTTTGGTGGAACCAAATAACCAGAACCGGCCTTTCGACTTCATTGTCTGTTGGGTCTCGCATCGGTAACGGTCCATTTCGTGCTCGGGTCCGACGCATTCCCGGAATTGATGAATACCGCAACTTCAGCAAGGAGGATCGATCATGTATGACCGTATGCAAACCTTCACCCCGGACCAGATGACCCGTATCCACGATGCATCCATGGAACTGCTCTCCAGCATCGGTGTGGCCTTCAACGAACCCGAAGCCCTGGAGATTTTCGCATCAAAAGGGTTCAAGGTGGATGGAAAAACGGTTTTCATGACCGAGGACCAGATACAAAAAGCGCTCGAGACCGCCCCTTCACGGTTCACGGTGACGGCACGGGACCCGCAAAAAAGCGTTGCCGTGGGAGAGGCGGATTTCGTTTTCGCACCCGGCTACGGTGCCCCCTTCATCGCTCTGCCGGACGGCAGCCAGCGGGAAGCCACCATGACGGACTACGACAATTTCTGCAAACTGATCCAGACGTCCAAAACCATCGACATGAACGGGTTCATGATGGTGGAGCCGGGCGATGTGGCGCCTGAAACCGCCCACCTGGACATGATTTTCTCTAGTATCGTGTTGTGCGACAAACCCTTTATGGGAAGTCCGGTATCCAAAAAAGGCGCCCGGGACTGCGTTGAGATGGCATCCATCGTATGGGGTGGCAAAGACAAGCTAGCCGCCACGGGACCGGTGTCGGTATCCCTGATCAATTCGCTGTCGCCGCTTCAGTTTTCCGACGAGATGGCCGGTTCACTGATTGAACTGTCCCGGGCCAACCAGGCCTGCGTGATTGCCTCGCTGATCATGGCGGGTTCGTCCGGACCGGTAACCCTCTCGGGTGTGATGGCCCTGCAGAATGCCGAAATCCTGGCGGGCATCACCCTGGCGCAGTTGGCCAATCCCGGTGCACCGGTCGTCTATGGATCCACCTCTTCAGCCATGGATATGAAAACCGGCGGGCTGTCCATCGGTTGTCCCGAACTTTCCATGATGGTTTCGGCCACGGCGCAGATGGCACGTTTTTACAAGCTCCCCAGCCGCAGCGGGGGGGGGCTGACCGACGCCCATTTCCCGGATGGGCAAGCCGCCGGAGAATCCGCCCTGGCTTTGTCTACCGCGGCCCGCAACGGCATCAACTTCATTCTGCACTCGGCGGGAATACTGGGTTCCTACATCGCCATGAGCTTTGAAAAATTCCTGATGGACGAGGAGATGTGTGGCATCATCCGCAAGCTGATCAAACCCATCGACGTCTCTACCGAGGCCATCGATGTGGAGATGATTAAAAACGTGGGTATCGGCGGACAGTACCTGACCCAGCCCAAAACATTCAAGCTGTGCCGCACGGAATTCTATATGACCGACGTTTTTAACCGGCAGAATTATGCCGGCTGGAAAGCCACCGGTTGCAAGCGTATCGATCAGGTTGCCGCCGAGAGCCTGAGCCGACGCCTGGCCGCTTATGAAAAACCCCCCATCGACCCGGATGTGGAAAACGCGTTGGCTGCTTACGTGGCCATGCGCAAGGATCAATCTTGACGGTCGGCACCGGTTGACCTGCGGGTCAGCCTTAATGTAGAGTTTTAATTTTATTTATTGAAATATTGTAAGTTGACTGAGATGCAGCACCATCATCGCCAAAATCCTATCACCCACATTCAGGAGGTTCACGTATGGCAACCCAGGACATTTTCAACGCAGTACTGGCATTTGACGAGGAGACGGTAGTCGCCAAGACCCAGGCGGAGCTGTCCGCCGGCACGGACATCGGCACCATCTTGAACGACGGGCTGATCAGCGCCATGGACGAGGTGGGCGAGCGTTTTTCCGCCGGCGAGCTCTTCGTGCCCGAGATGCTCATGGCCGCCCAGGCCATGAAGGCGGGCCTGAAGATCTTAAAACCCCACCTGTCCGCCGGGCAGAGCAAGAGCAAGGGCGTGGTGGTCATCGGCACGGTCAAGGGCGACCTGCACGACATCGGCAAGAACCTGGTCTCGATGATGATGGAAGGGGCCGGCTTCGAGGTGGTCGATTTGGGGGTGGACGTAGACAGCGAGAAATTTGTCAAGACGGCGGCGGAAAAGAGCGCCGACGTAATCGCCCTGTCGGCGCTGCTGACCACGACCATGCCGTCCATGGAGAGCACGGTCAAGGCGGTCAAAGAGGCGGGCATGGCCACGCGGACGATCATCGGCGGCGCGCCGGTGACCCAGGCCTTTGCCGACCAGATCGGCGCCGACGGTTACAGCGCCGACGCCCCGGGAGCGGTCAAGCTGGTGAAACAGCTGGTGGCGTAGATCTGAAGTCGGAGGTCGGAGGACTGAGTCCTTAACCCGGAACATAATAGCTGAGAGCGCAAAGCTCAAAGCTGAAACCAAAAACCCAGAACCCTGAACCAGAGACCCAGAACCCGGAGCATACCATGATCATCATCGGAGAACTGATCAACGCCAGCCGCAAGGCGATCAAGGCGGCCATCGAGGCCCAGGATGCCGGGGCCATCCAACAAGTGGCCGCCGACCAGGCCAACGCCGGTGCCGACTACATCGACGTCAACGCCGGCATTTTCGTGGGCAAGGAGCCTGAATACCTCAAATGGCTGGTCGACACCGTCCAGCAGGTCACCGACAAGCCCTGCGCCATCGACAGCCCGGACCCGACGGCCATCGAGGCGGCCCTTGCGGTGCACAAAGGCGTGCCCCTGATCAACTCGATCAGCCTGGAGAAGGATCGTTACGAAAAACTCATGCCGATCATCGCCGGCACGGATATGAAGGTCATCGCCCTTTGCATGAGCGATGCGGGCATGCCCCAGACGGTGGACGACCGCATGAAGATCGCCGACCAGCTGGTGAACGGGCTGCTCAAAAACAATGTCAAGACAGAAAACATCTTCGTCGACCCGCTGGTGCAGCCGCTGTCGGTGGACAAGACCTTCGGGGTGGAGTTTATCGACACCATCGAACGGATCGTGGCGACCTTTGCCGGCATCCACACGGCATGCGGGCTTTCCAACATCTCTTATGGGCTGCCGGCGCGCCAGTTCATGAACCGGACCTTCATGACCATGGCGATTGCCAAGGGCCTGGACGGGGCGATCATCAACCCGCTGGACAAGCAGATGATGGCCACGATCATCGCCGCCGAGGCGCTGGCCGGCAGGGACAACTTCTGCATGAACTACCTCAAGGCCTTTCGGGCGGGGATGTTTGAAGGATAATTGAACCTGAAAAAGGGCCCGGATCCGTTGGAATTGAGGATTCGGGCCTTCTGTTTCACACGCCGGCCTACCCCGCTGCGCCCCCTTTTTCGCCCCTGCAAAATCCGTGTTCAAATTATCCCGAAATATGATAAGATAACGTTTTGATTTACCATCTTTACCCGATGCAACCATATCATTGAGAGGAACAGCGATCGATGAGCACCGATCCCAATAAAGTCATCTATTCCATGATGCGCGTCAGCAAGTTCTACGACAAAAAGCCAGTTATCAAGGACATCTCCCTGAGCTACTTCTATGGCGCCAAAATCGGTGTGCTGGGACTGAATGGCTCCGGCAAGAGCACCCTGCTCAAAATTTTAGCCGGTGTAGACAAAGAATTCAACGGTGAAACCATCCTGTCCAAGGGCTACACCATCGGCTATCTGGAGCAGGAACCGCTGGTAGAAGAAACCAAGACCGTTCGAGAAATCGTCCAACAGGGCGTCCAGGAGACCGTCGATCTGTTAGATGAATTTAACCGGATCAATGAACGCTTTGCCGAACCCATGTCCGATGACGAAATGGACAAACTGATTCAGCGCCAGGGTGACGTGCAGGAAAAACTCGACACGATGGACGCCTGGGATCTGGATTCCCGGCTGGAGATGGCCATGGATGCCCTGCGATGCCCCCCCGGAGACACCCCGGTGAATGTCGTCTCCGGAGGCGAGCGGCGCCGGGTGGCCCTGTGCCGCCTCCTGCTAAAAAAACCCGACATCCTGCTGCTGGACGAACCCACCAACCACCTGGACGCCGAATCCGTCGCATGGCTGGAGCAGCATTTGCAGCAGTATGCAGGCACCATCATTGCCGTCACCCATGACCGCTATTTTCTTGACAACGTGGCCGGCTGGATCTTGGAGTTGGACCGTGGCTACGGCATTCCCTGGAAGGGCAACTACAGCTCCTGGCTGGCGCAAAAACAGAATCGACTCTCCAACGAGGAGAAATCGGAGAGCGAACGACAGAAAACATTGAAACGGGAATTGGAGTGGATCCGAATGGCACCCAAGGGCCGTCGGGCCAAATCCAAGGCGCGTATCACCGCATACGAGAAATTGATGGATCAGGCGAACGCGCAACTGGCCAAGGACCTGGAAATCTATATCCCCCCCGGCCCCCGGTTGGGGAACCTGGTCATCCAGGCCAAGGGGGTGACCAAAGGCTACGGGGATAAATTGCTGGTGGAAAACATGGAATTCTCGCTCCCTCCCGGCGGCATCGTAGGCGTCATCGGACCCAACGGCGCCGGAAAGACAACCCTGTTTCGCATGATCACCGGTCAGGATCATCCGGATAGCGGATCGATTGATATCGGCGAAACGGTAAGCTTGGCCTATGTTGACCAAAGCCGTGATGTACTGGATCCGCAAAAAAATATCTGGGAAATGATATCCGACGGCCAGGATAGCATTCAATTGGGCGATCGCCAGGTCAACTCCCGGGCGTATGTGGCCCGGTTCAACTTTTCCGGATCCGACCAGCAAAAAAAAGTGGGTATGCTCTCCGGTGGCGAGCGCAACCGGGTGCACCTGGCCCGTATGCTAAAAACAGGCGCCAACGTGCTGCTGCTGGACGAACCCACCAATGACCTGGATGTTAACACCATGCGGGCCCTGGAAGAGGCCCTGGACAATTTCGGGGGCTGCGCCGTGGTTATCAGCCATGACCGCTGGTTTTTGGACCGCATCGCCACCCACATACTGGCCTTCGAGGGCAACAGCCAGGTGGTCTGGTTCGAAGGCAACTACTCTGACTACGAGCAAGACCGGAAAAAAAGATTGGGTGCGGCGGCGGATCAGCCCCATCGCATCAAGTACCGGCAGTTGACGAGATAGAACAAACGGATTGTCTCCCATGCATACAATCAGGAGGCTGTTGACCCGATTCGTCGGATTTTTCACCACCACCCTCTGGCGGGCACGCCGCGGCGAGCAGACGGCCATCCGGTGGCTGCTGATCCGGCTGGTACGGACGGTAATTCTCTCTATCCGAGGCTTTACCCGGCACCATGGCGCCCTGCGGGCGTCGGCGCTGACCTTTTTCACGCTGCTTTCACTGGTACCGGTGGCTGCCATGGCATTCGGTATCGCCAAGGGATTCGGATTTGAAAGGCGGTTGCAGCAGGAGTTGCTGGACAAGTTTTCCGCCCAGCAGGAGGTGGTCACCCAAGTCATCGCGTTCGCCCAGAATATGTTGAACAACACCAAAGGTGGCATGATTGCCGGCATCGGCGTCGTCGTCCTTTTCTGGGCAGTCATCAAGGTGCTCGGCAATATCGAAAGTTCCTTCAACCACATCTGGGGGGTTCGTTCGCGCACCTTTATTCGCAAGCTGAGCGACTATCTGACCATTATGCTGGTCTGCCCAGTGCTGGTCATCATGTCCGGCAGCGTCACGGTATTCATCACCTCCCAGGTGTCGGCCATTTCCGGCCGGTTCGAACTGCTGCAGATGGTGGGCCCCGCCATTTATGTAGGGCTTAAAATTCTGCCGTACACCCTTATTTGGATACTGTTCACCCTGACCTATATGATCATGCCCAACACCCGGGTGCGCTTCGACGGCGCCCTGCTGGCCGGCGTCATCGCCGGCTCCGCTTATCAGGTGCTCCAGGCGGCCTACATTCACTTTCAAATCATGGTGGCCAAGTACAACGCCATCTACGGCAGCTTCGCCGCCCTTCCCCTGTTCCTGCTGTGGCTGCAGGCCAGCTGGTTTATCGTGCTCATCGGCGCTGAAATTTCTCATGCTTATCAGCATGCAGACCATGTGGACGAAACGGCCGGGGGCCAGGAAATGAGCATCTCCCGTGCCAGGCTCACCGCCCTGACGATCTGCCGCCATGTGGTAAAATTATTTCAACAGGGACGGCCGGCACAGACGGCCGCACAGATTGCCGATCAACTGGCACTGCCGCCGTCCCTGGTGGACAACCTGGCCGATCTTCTGGTAAGAGGAAACATCCTGGTGCGGATCAATGGTGATTCAGACGATGGAGATGCGCTTCAGCCGGCCAGGGATATCGGCAGCCTGACGGTCAACAGCGTCGTCACCGCCCTCGAGGATGTGGGTAATAACGACGGTTTGCCGCCCCATCAACCGGATGCGGAAACACTCTCCGAAACCCTGATGGCATTGCGGTCGGAACTGGATCGATCGGCGTCCAACCGGCTGCTGAAGGATGTCTGACACACAACCGGAACCACCGGAGGTCATCGATCATGGAAAACGTCAACGAGATTACGCGGATTATCGCCCTGACCATGGGCGCCGCCTGGGCCGCCGGCATCAACCTCTATGCGGCCATTGCCACCTTGGGCATTTTAAGCGTGACCGGTAACATGACCCTGCCACCGGACCTGCAGGTGCTGGCCAACCCGTTGGTCATCGGTGCCGCCTGTCTGATGTTCGCCGTGGAGTTCATCGCCGACAAGATGCCCGGTGTGGACACCGGCTGGGACACGGTTCACACCTTTATCCGGATTCCGGCAGGTGCGCTGTTGGCCGCCGGCGCCGTGGGTGAATTGAACCCCGCAGTGACCCTGGCGGCGGCCCTTTTGGGCGGGACGCTGGCCGCCGGCGCCCACGGCATGAAAGCCGGTTCACGACTGCTCATCAACACCTCGCCGGAACCCCTGACCAACTGGACCGCCTCCATCGTGGAGGACATCGTTGTGATCGGCGGCATCTGGGCGGCGGTGAATCACCCGTGGGTGTTCCTCGTCTTTTTGGCCCTATTCATCCTGCTGATGATCTGGCTATTGCCCAAAGTGTGGCGGGGCATAAAATTGATGGCGGTAAAAATCAAACAGCTGTTCGCTCCGCGGCAGGCTTTACCGCCGTTAACTTGACCCAATGTTGAGCGAGCAATGATCCTGGTCACCGATGGCAGTCAGGCCAGAGACAATAACCTGATCCTGTCCGGCATCGTGATGCGCCTGATCAACCCATACTGGCGCATCTCGTGGGCGACTATCGGCCTGGGCTGTATGCTTCACACCATGAACGCCGGCACCAGGGACGTGGTGGCCGTTTCCACGGCTCTCTGGAAAGGCCGGCAACGGCTATCCGACAGGAGCTGCCGCACCCTGATCGGCACCTCTGCCGTCTGTCTCATCATCTTCTTCTGCCTGTTCGCCTGGTCCGGCATTTAAACACCCATGGCTTAGCGGATATGCGCTACCCAACCTTATATCGCCCGACTCCACTGTTCAAATCGGATTGCCCTATTCGGCCCAGTTGGTCGTGGGCGGAAAGGATCAACTGCTCGGTGGTCTCCCAGTCGATGCAGGCGTCGGTGATGGAAACCCCGTATTCCATGGTTTCCAGGTTGCCCGTGTTTTTCTGATTCCCCGCTTTCAGGTTGCTTTCCAGCATCATACCGATGATGCTGTTGTTTCCGTCGATGCGCTGATTGACCACATCCTGCCACACCGATCCCTGAAGGGTATAATTTTTCCTGGAGTTGTCATGCGAGCAATCCACCATGATGGCCTTGGACAGGCCTTTTGCCGCCAGCATGGTCATGGCCTCTTCGATGCTGACGGTATCGTAGTTGGGTCTGGATCCGCCGCGCAGCACCATGTGGGCATGGGGGTTGCCGGTGGTCTTGACGATACAGGTTTGGCCGTCCGGATCGATGCCCAGGAAATGCTGGGGAGAAGCGGCAGCAATCATGGCATTGATGGCGGTAGACAGGTCACCGTCCGTGCAGTTCTTGAAACCCACGGGCATGGAAAGGCCGCTGGCCATTTCACGATGAGTCTGGGATTCGGTGGTCCGTGCGCCAACGGCGGCCCAGCATACCATTCCGGCAATATACTGCGGGACGATGGGGTCCAGCATCTCCGTTGCGGTCGGCATCCCCATTTCGGTAACCCTGACCAGCAGGCTGCGGGCCTTCCGAAGACCGGTGTTGATGTCGTAACTGCCGTCGAGCCAGGGATCGTTGATCAACCCTTTCCAACCCACGTTGGTGCGCGGCTTTTCAAAGTAAACCCGCATGACCAGCAGCATGGTTTCCGCAACCCTTTCGCTCAACGCGCTGAGCCTGCGAGCATAGTCCAGAGCCGCCGCCTCGTCATGGATGGAGCAGGGACCGGCAATCACCAGCAACCGCGAATCCTTTCCGCCCAGGATATTCGAGATGGCCCGGCGTCCCTCAACCACCGTGCGATGCGCGTTTTCAGTGATCGGAATCTGGTCTTTCAACTGGGACGGCGAAATGAGCGGATCAAATTTTTCCACACGAATGTCGTAGGTCTTTTCCATGTTGATTTTCCTTTCCAGGGTAAAGATGGGGGTGGTCATTCCGGTATCCACACAATAAAAAGAGCCGCGGGCGGCTGCGCCTGCGGCTCTTGCATGTTCCTATGATTCAGGGTTTCAGCAGAACACAGGCGCACCTCGGCCGAAGTAATAATAAAAACCGAAATAAGTTGCGCAGGTGACTGGGGGGTGTGACATGATAAAAGTTACCTTTGTTTCAGATAATATGCCTCTAACACACCATTTCGAGAGATGCAAACCCCAAAATAACCTATTGCGGCCACGACGGGCGATCTTTTATGCCCGACAACCCACCTGGTGATTGAACCTTCCCCGCGGCCCCGATGAACGGGATCTTGGTATCGCTCCGGCTATCCGCACAACCTTCAGTCGCTATCGCGGTTCAATCGCACAATTCGAAAAGCGCGGCGGCACCCATGCCGCCGCCGATGCACATGGACTCTACACCATACTTCACTCCTTTGCGCCGCATGTTGGCCAGCAGCGTGGCACACAGCTTGGCACCGGTACACCCGAGCGGGTGACCCAGCGCAATCGCACCGCCATTGATGTTGATGCGGTCCATCTGATCCTCGATGCCGATGGTACGGATGCTGTAGAGTGCCTGCGAGGCAAAGGCCTCGTTGATCTCCCACAGACCGATGTCGCTGGTTTTCATCTTGGCCAGATTCAGCAGTTTGGGGATGGCCACCGCCGGTCCGACCCCCATCTCGTCCGGCTTGCAGCCGACGGTGGTGTACATCTTGAGCTTGGCGATGGGGTTGAGGCCATATTTTTTTACCGCTTCACCACTGGCAATCATGGTTGCCGCCGCGCCATCCGTGGTCTGCGACGAGTTGCCCGCGGTGACCGACCCGTTGACCGCAAATACGGCCCGCAGTTTGGCCAGCCCCTCCTTGGTGGTGGTGGCCCGAACGCCGTCATCGAAATCCTGGATAAACGTTTCCCGCTTGTAGGTGCCGTTATCCTGGAGCACATACGTGGCTGCGGGTGTGGGCACGATTTCGGTAAACAGCCCTTCCTTCTGGGCCTTGGCCGCCTTCATCTGGGACTCATAGGCAAAGGCGTCCTGATCTTCCCGGGTCACCTTATATCGGTTGGCCACGTTTTCGGCCGTGATACCCATGGATGCATACAGGTCTGCGTGGATTTTGGCGTGCTCCGGATGCGGTCGCGGCAGGTTGCCGCCCATGGGCACGTATGTCATGGACTCCACGCCACCGCCCATGGTGACCTCTGACCAGCCGGCCATGACCCGCAACGCGGACAAGGCGATGGCTTCCAGTCCCGAAGAGCAGAAGCGGTTGACGGTGGCGCCGGATACGGTGATCGGAAAACCGGCGATCTGGGTGGCCAGCCGACCGATGTTCAGGCCCTGTTCGGCCTCGGGAAAGGAGCAGCCGATCATGACATCGTCGATATCTGTGGGTTCCAACTTGCCGGTTTTTTCAACCGCCGCCTTCATGATGAAGGCGAGCAGGTCATCGGGCCGGGTGTCCTTCAGGGCCCCTTTGCCTCTCCGGCAGCCGGGCGTCCTCACGGACGATACGATATATGCATCTCTCATGGGATTCCTCCTTCGTATGTGGCGATCCATTAAACGGGGCAGATTAGTTTCGGAGCGGCTTGCCGGTGGTCAACATGTGCTCGACACGGGCCACGGTCTTTTCCTGTTTCCAGAAATCGACGAAAGCCGCTCTCTCCAGATTGAGGATGATCTCTTCGTCAATGGTGCTGTTGGTGCGAACGTCGCCGCCGCTGATCACATAGGCGATCCGCTTGGCCAGAAAAGCGTCATATTCGCTGACAAATTTGGCCGACTGCATGTTGAACAGCTCGGCATCGATCATGCCCTGCGCCGCTGCACCCAACACCTGGATGGGCCGTTTGACCGGTGGTGCGTATCCTTCGTCCACCATCTTGAGAACCTCTTTCTTGGCTTCACCGATGAGGTAGTCGCGATTGAACACAATCCGATCCTGGGGGCCGAGAAAGCCGTTGGCCCGGGCTTCGGCGGCGGACATGGAGACCTTGGCCATGGCGATGGCCATGAAGGTGGGGATAAAATATTTGGCCAGATCCACATCGGTAACCGGTCCGGGGATGGTGCTGGTCATCTTTTTCCACAGGTTCAGGCATCCGCCTCCGCCGGGCAGCAGTCCAACGCCGATCTCGACCAGCCCCATGTAGAGTTCACTGTGGGCGACAATCTTGTCCGCGGCCCCCAGACAGACTTCACAGCCACCGCCTAAGGTCATGCCGTAAGGCGCCGCCACCACCGGGAAGCTGGCATAACGGACCTTCTGCATGCCGGTCTGACCTTTCTTCAGAAACGCGTCAATGTCGGCGTACTTGCCATCCTTGGCCAACCCGGCCATGAAAGCCAGATCACCGCCGGCGGAAAATGCACCGGGCATCCCGCCCGCCTGGTTGCCGATCACCAGACCGGCACCGTTGGCATCGACATAGTCCAGCCCTTCGGCCATGAAGTCGACGATCTCGCCATTGATGGCATTCATCTTGGTGTGGAATTCCAGGCAGTACACATCGTCGCCGATATCCACCAGGGAGGCCGACTTGCAGGCCTTGACGGTCTTGCTGTCTGCCTTCAGACCGGCCAGGGAGACGATGTTGTCGCTGATTTTCACCGGTTGGTAGGTGCCGGTGGAGAAATCATAATAGTAGGGGTTACCGTTTTCCAGCTTGTAAAAGCGGTGGTTGCCGGCCGCCAGCATGGATTTGACCGCTTTGGGAACCGTAAGGCCCTCGGCCTCCATTTTGGCGACGGCCTCTTCGACGCCGATGGCATCCCAGGTTTCAAAGGGTCCCATTTCGAAGTTGAAGCCCCAGCGCATTGCATTGTCGATCTCCACGATGGTTTCGGAAATTTCCGGAATCCGGTTGGCCGCATAGATCAGGTTGGAAGCAACGGCTTTCCAGGCAAACCGAGCGCCCTTATCGTCACCATAAACAACCGCTTTCATCTTTTCGGGCAGGGATTTGGCAGCCTTGGCGGCAGCCAAACAGGGCAGATCCACCTTGCCATATTCGGCATGGTCCAGGGTGGCCGGGTCGATGACCTTGCGGATTTTTTTCCATTCGGGGGTCAGGTCGGTCTTGTAGAAGCCCGCCTTGGTCTTTTTTCCCAGTAACTTGCCCTCGATCATCCGGCTCACAAATTCCGGCATCACAAAATCGGCCCGGGCCTCGTCGTCGGGAACCAGGTCGTAGGTGTTCTTGGCGACATGGGCAAGGGTGTCCAGGCCCACCAGATCGGCGGTCTTGAACATGGCCGTTTTCGGACGGCCCATGGCCGGTCCGAAAAGGGCATCGACCTCGGGAATGGTCATGCCGTCTTCCAGCATCAACTGCATGGTTTTTACCATGCCCTGGACGCCGATGCGATTGCCCACAAAGTTGGGGGTGTCTTTGGCCCAGACAACGCCCTTTCCCATGACCCGCTCGCCATAGTCGGCCATGAAAGCCAGCACCTCGGGAAGGGTCTTTTCGCCGGGAATGATTTCCAGCAATTTCATATAGCGGACCGGATTGAAAAAGTGAGTGCCTAAAAAATGCTGCTTGAATTCGTCGCTCAACCCCTCGCTCATACGCTTCAGTGGAATGCCGGAGGTATTGGAGGAGATAATGGACCCCGCCTTTCTCACCGGTTCGATCCGTTTGAGCAGGTCCTGTTTGACCTTCAGGTTTTCGACCACTACTTCGACGATCCAGTCGCAATCAGCCAGCTTATCGAAATCGTCCTCCAGATTGCCGATGCTGATCAGATCTGCGTCCTTGGGCTGCATGAGCAGCGCCGGCCGGGACATGAGGACGGCATCGAGCCCTGCCTTGGCAATTCTATTCCTAGCCGCCGGATTGGTCTTTTCCTCTTCCTTTAGGTCGAACGGAACGATGTCCAGCAGCAGCGTCTTCACACCGGTGCTGGCCAGAAGCGCGGCAATGCCGCCGCCCATCACGCCGCTGCCGATGACCGCTGCCTTCCTGATTTTCCTGGTCATAATACCCTCCTGCAGATTTGGGTTGCCTGTAGGTCACATTAACGCCTGTAAGCCATGTGTCGTCACCGCAAACCGTTTCTCCGCGGCACCAATCGGATCGAGGTGGTCTCCGGTACCGCCTGAGATCGGTATTGCCATAAAATGGGTATTGCCGGAAACGACCTGAGATTCGCTCTTCCCTGCCTGATTCAACCAAGATCCCGGACACCATGCCGGATTATGGATACAGTTATGGACTTTTTGTTTAACCAAGGCCTCGATGAATCCGGACAGGGTTGAGCGAAAGTGGTACCTTTTATGAATGAATGTTCATTCATTTATCAAAGGGGGAAACCGGCTGTCAAGCAGAAAACGTTTCTCATCCTTTCATCCGTCAAATAAATTTAAATTTATATATAAATACAATTGCATAAAAAGTGATCAAGGGATAGCGGGGCCCGGGTTTGCAACGGGGATGGAGCCGCCTGCCAGGCAAATGAATTATAATTCAGAATACCAGGCGCGGCGAAAAAATTGATTCTTTAGCTTCGGCGACAGGCCGGCCAGAAAAAATACCTCAAGAACCATTCAGCGCAAAGAAACGGGGGGAGGATTTCCGACCGCGTACCGGCACAACCCGCCGAAAGGGCAAACCTCAACGCTTGGATGTCGATGAATGAATATTCAGTCACGCAATCGGCTTACCGTCGGCAAAGGCCGGTTCGTGCAGCGGCAAGAGGATATCGGCCATCTTCTTGACCTCGACCATGATGTCGTAGGCGTCGTAGGCGTTCACATGGGTACCGGGAGGAATCACCTCCATTTCCATGGCCAGGACCTGCTTCGGCGGGAAGAAGTTTTCGCTAATCACGCAAAACCCGGTGATGGCCGCTGTACCGCCGGCTGTTTCAACCAGCACGGTCAGGCCACCTTCAGTGTGGGCCGGCGTGTGCATGACCCGGATGCCGTCGGCAATCTCCCCGTCGGCCTCCACGAGTCGAATCTGGCCGTTATTCTCAACCTCTTCGATGTAGTCTTCCACATACCTGAAATCGAGGGGGTGGGGGTTATGGATGCGCGCCATCTCTTTCGGATGGACGAAAATCTTCGCATTGGTGCATTTGTAGTCGTTTTCGCAATGGTCGCTATGAAGATGGGTGTGAATCACCATATCGATGCGCTCCGGGGTCAGACCATGTAAGGCCAATCCCTCTTCGAACGTATAGATTCGCCCACCGATGGCCCTGATGCGATCGTCAGACTGCACAGGATGCATCTCGCCGGTATCCACGAGAATCGTTTTGTCCCCGCCCTCCAGGTACCAGCTATAGATCGGGATGGTATATGGCTTTCCATAATCCTGCTGATAGGTCATCATGCCCTTGTCAAACTGCTTGGTTCCCATGACAATCGGATGGATGCGATACTGGCTCACCGGCTGCCTCCTTGATCTCGGGCAAATGCAACACGCATGAAGATCAATTTTAGGGTATACACGTATTCCGGTCAACGCTTTTAACCCGCAGGCCCTTTGCACGTTGACACCCCCCTGCCCCTTGACCATGATGCCCGATACGCTTGATGCATCCGCTTCCGAAACGCCGCCGCTTTTCATTCGCGCGTTGACAATTGGCCTTTTCATCCTCAAAATTGTTCATTGTCACCTTCGTGCAAGGGCTCAACGCCTCGCGGCAACGGCTGCCCCAAAGGATGGTCATATGGCCAAAGAAAACGATATCGTGCTGATCCATTTTGAGGATCACCCCTTGAGCTTCGCCAGGATCGAAGAAATCCTTCCAGATAACAAAACGGACTGGTATCATGTGAAGCTGCTGATGCTTCAGGTGCCGCTGCAGGTGGTCACCTGGATTCTGCGGGACCGTTACATTACTGGTGATGAGTTTACCATGAACGGAAAACGGATGCGTCTGGAACGCATCCTATGCCCGGAAACAAAATCGAAAACGGACGGTCTGCACGACGATATTCCCGGTGAACGACCCTCACCGTCCATGAACAAGGCCACCGTGATCTCCCTGGCCGACAAGATGAAGCGCTAAGCGGTCTCAACCCTTTTTTATCATGAAAGGTGAACCCAAACAGATTCTGTCCGTCTCCAGGCGAACGGACATTCCCGCCTTCTACATGGCCTGGTTTATGGATCAGGTGGCCCGGGGATTCATCGATGTGGTCAATCCCTTCAACCAACAGGTCAGGCAGGTGGCTGTATCACCGGAGCGGGTTCATACCATGGTGTTCTGGTCAAAAGACTTCGGTCCATACCTGGCCGGCCGTTACGGAGAGCGGCTGCAGGCCATGGGCTACCACCTGTTTTTCAACTTCACCATCAACTCACGGTCGCCGATACTGGAACCGGGCGTGCCGGACCTGGGGCAACGGCTTGACCAACTCCACCAGCTTTGCCGCCGGTTTGGGAGCGCGTCGGTCCAGTGGCGCTTCGATCCCATCTGCCACTACATCACGCAAGCAGGCACCAATGAGACCAATCTCAATGATTTCGAAACCATTGCAGCGGCAGCGGGGAAATGCGGTGTTGCCACCTGTACCACCAGTTTCATGGACCATTATCGAAAAATTGGGCGCCGAACCGGGGACCGGATTCGCTTTGTCGAACCGTCACCGACGGAACAGGTAAACATTCTGCTGAACATGGAGCAGGTTCTAGCGCCCCTGGGCATTGGGCTGGAGCTGTGCTGTGAAAAAAAGGTGCTCGCCCGGCTGCCTGTGGGATCTACCATCAATCCAGGGGCGTGCATTTCAGGCCGACGGATCACGGCGGTCCATGGCGGCAGGGTCTCCCAGCGCCAGGACGCCGGCCAACGCAAAATATCGGGTTGCGGGTGCACCGTTTCCGTGGATGTGGGTTCCTACAACCTTCACCCTTGTCACCACAATTGCCTGTTCTGTTATGCCAACCCCGCCTGTGACCGGAGGCGCGATCAATGAAAATTGGGTCTGTTATAACCGATAACTTCACCGTGCTGGCACCGCTGGCCGGCATCACCAACCTACCCCTGCGGCTGCTGGCCAAAAGGGCCGGCTGTGGGCTGGTCTGCTCGGAAATGGTCAGCGCCAGCGGCCTGGTGTACGGCTCCGGAAAAACGGTGCAACTGCTGACAAGCACCCCAGAAGAAAAGCCCCTGTCGGTGCAGATCTTCGGTTCGGACCCACCGATCATGGCCGAAGCGGCCCGGATTGTCCAGGATTCCGGTGCGGATGTCGTGGACATCAATTTCGGTTGCTCGGTTAAAAAGATCCTGAAATGCAACTCGGGGTCGGCCTTGATGAAAGATCCGCCGCTGGCGCGCCGAATACTCGAATCCGTTCGAAAGGCGGTCACCATCCCCCTGACCATCAAGATCCGAACCGGCTGGGAGCCCTCCGGGAAACAGGCCATGGAGATCGCCCGGCTGGCTGAGGACTGCGGGGCGGATGCCATCGCCGTCCACCCCCGCACGGCCACCCAGGGCTTCCGGGGAGAGGCCGACTGGTCCATCATCGCCGCGGTTAAGCAAGCCCTGACCGTTCCAGTGATCGGCAACGGGGACGTGACCACGCCGGCAGATGCATTGCGCATGTTGAATGAAACCGGCTGTGACGGGGTGATGGTGGGGCGGGCCGCCATCGGCAATCCCAGGATCTTCGGTGAGATGATAGCGGCGGCCCTGGGCCAACCGGCAACCGTTCCGAACGATGCACAACGCATCGACATGATGATGGGCTACCTGCAGGATTCAGTACGCTATCTGGGTGAAACAACCGCTTGCCGAATGATGCGCAGTCGGTTGTGCTGGTTCGTGAAAGGCATGCGAGATGCCGGAAAGTTCCGCAACGCCATCCGGTTTATCGCTTCGGAAAAGGAGGCCACACACCTGATCCGGCAATACGCGAGCTCGATTTCAGCCTGGGTGGAAACCTGATGGCTAAGATTAACGGTCGGAAGCCTGAGGACCGGAAATCATAAACGATAGATCAGAGACCAACCACGCAGTCTATTGCCCAGGGACTAATATACTGCCGGTCGGAGGTATTTCTCCGGAATTGGGTTCGCCGAAAGATTGCCGGGGTGACACCCGGCTGATGGTGATTTCACCGATTTTCGGTCCGGGCACGATATAACGCTGCCCATCCAGACCAATCAGTGTTGCGCGGCCATCCAGCGCACTGAAACGATCCCCTACTTCAATGCCCGCCCCGCTGCCGGCGGGAATGACGCAAGATCCACCTTCGATGGAAGCCACGGTGGACAACCACTGGCTGTTGTTGATGGCATCGCCCATCCGCTCGCCCAGTGCGGCGCCCATCTCCTTGGCCAGTTCAGCCAAATCGTCCACCTGAACTTCCTGGCCGTTGCGGATCATGCCGGCTTGGGTCTCGTCAATCTCGACTTCATCGGTCATGATTCCCAAGGCCAAACGAGCCCCCGTCGCCGCATCATATACCGTTGCCGCAGTTTGAACCTGAAGGCTGTAGGCCACATCCTTGAAAAACCAGAAGCCCGTTTTACGGGTACGCAGCCGCGTGTCCATCAGCACGGGGCCCACCACGGCGTTGAGACCCGCCTGCCGAGCGAGCGCCGACAAGGTGAACACATCGATGTCTCTGTTGGCGATCCGCGGCGGGTTGGATAAAAATGGCGGAACGTCGGATTTGCCCGGCTCCATCAGCAATGCATCGGACGCATTCGATTCCAGGCTGGATATGAACGCTTCCATGAACGGTGAAGCCACCTGTGCGCTGTTAAACATGGTGGCGTTGGAAAGGACCAGAACACCTATGGCCTTCCGGTATTTGTCGCTGATGGAAAAGTCACGAATGGTTTTTTGATAAGCGGGCCGGTAGGACGAGGCAAGGCCGCATCCGTAAAACAACAACGCCACCAGCAGCCACAACACCAGTCGGTTTTTTTTCGCGCCAGGGATATCGGTCATGACGTTGCCTCGTAGCGGGCACAAACGGTGGCGGTCAAACCGCCCCTTGATGTGAATTGCCCGGTCACTTCCATCATCTTGGGTTTCAGCACCTGCACCAGGTCGTCGAGGATCCGGTTGGACACGTGCTCGTAAAACATGCCGACGTTGCGGAACTGAAGCAGATAGTATTTTAAGGATTTCAGTTCGACGATCCAGTTGCCCGGTGTATACCGGATATTGATGGTGCCGAAATCCGGTAAGCCGGTCATGGGGCAAACCGAGGTGAATTCCGGTTGGGCAATGGTGATGACGATATCCCGCTTGCCTTGGTAATGATAGTCGATGGGATCAAGCACGTCGGCGGAAACGATGTCCGGCTTCTCTATCGTGTAGCGAACGGTGTGGTCATAGGATTTCATGGGCTTCTCCAATCGGTTTCTATTGGGGCTTCTTATTAAAGGATGGCGGAAACCGTGTCAAACATTCTGTTCAATAAAGTCCATGTCGTGCGGTCCGGGAGGAATTGAATTCAATAAAGTAGGACCGTCAAACTTTTTCTTTTCCTGGGTTTCCTTTTTTGATATCTCGGGTTCATTATTGAAAACCAATGTGTGCAGCACAACATGCTGAAGCAGGTGATGCACCTCAACCTTGACACGGAAAAGCCCATCTTAACGCGCATTGAAGCAGCACTCGTCGGATGGTTGCCAAAGAACGACGAACCAACCAACTAATTTGGGAGTAATAATGGACGCCGATCTAAAAAAAACACTGGAAAAGATTTGGGAAAAGCTGATAGAGCTTGAAAGCAAAGTCGAAACCATATCAAATGATATAGAAGAGATAAGGTCTGATCTACCATCAAGTTTAGACTCAGACATACAAGAAATTAAGTCGTTGGTCATCCAGACGTTCGAATAGCAAAACCCGATATACCCGCATTTTTCGACCGATTCGGGCCGCGCGCCTAACGGTCCGTCAGCATGGGTTGAAAAACCGAATTGACTATGCCACAAAGTGGTAGAATTGTGGGACTGTGAGTTGGATGATAAAGCAACGTGCAAAGCGTGTGGTTGTGAGTTTGAATTTGATTCAAACGTTCCAATTGCTGGTATGGAATAATACGTAATCGGTACCACAACCAAAAATGGGGACGGTGAATCCGTATTGATGCGCCAGCGAATCCCGTGATCGGCTAAAAAATTCCATTTGGCTGTCTCAACTGAACCTTCACCAATATAGATGCTGGTTTTCGGGACCGGCTTACCTACCTGCCGCAACAGGGTCTTTCCCCATCTTTCGCCCTGTCAACACAATCGAATCGCGTACCGGTGCGCAGGCCGAGGTTGACTTCCGACTGGCTTCCTGTTAACACTTGAATATATTTAATAATATGATCAAATAAAGGCAGGTGCCGATGAGAAAAACGAACCAAGATGAGCAGATCCTTAGGGCCACCAAAGAAATCGTGGTCAAGTTCATTGAGACGGGAAGGATTTCACCCACGGGATTTCCTGAGGCCTTCAAGACCATCTATCGGGCGGTGGATGAAACCGTGAGACTGGCGGCAGTTCAGGAAATTACGGACGAAAATGGGAAGGAGGCGCCCTGATCGACGGCCTCCCCAGGCAATGGATGACCGGGTGCGTATCAGGCCGCGTAGGTCAGATTCCATGGTTGACTGGAAGATCAGCGTGAAGCTGAACGGGTGCGTGCATCAACTTGGCCTTTTAGTTGTCATTGGACTGGTATTAACCGCCGGGGTCAATAGCGGACAATGCTCAGAAGCGCGTTCAGATGTAAAGCGTTACCGATTGGATGCAGAATCGGGGGATGCCGACGCACAGTCTATGCTGGGCTACATGTATTTGACGGGTGAGGGGTCTGTTCTGCAGGATTATACCTTGGCGCTCAGTTGGTTCTCCAAGGCGGCCGAGCAGGGAAATTGGTTTGCACAGTATAAGCTGGGAGAAATGTATTACTATGGCGTTGGCGTCAATCAAAATTATGCTGAGGCGTTAAAATGGTACCGTAAATCCGCGGCGCAGGGAATATTGAAGGCCGAATTTTCTGTGGCCAATATGTATCGAAGCGGTGAGGGGGGTGAACCCAATTATAAGTTGGCCGTGAAGTGGTATCAGGTCTCAGCCGAAAAAGGTTTCAGCAATTCTCAATATCGCCTGGCCGAAATGTATCATGCGGGCATGGGCGTTCCTGTCGACCGCAAAAAGGCCTATGTTTGGTATCGAATCGCTTCAACGGAGAGCCGGGAAAAAGGAAATCAAGAAATTCAAGTACAGGCGAGGGCTGCAATTGAAAACTTAAAACCGCTGATGACGCCTGAACAAATTTCTGAGGGCGAAAAAGAGGCAGCTGTATTGTGGAAGAAATTACAGCAACGAAATGGTCAAACACGCCTTAAATAATAAACGATCAGGGCGAACCGATCGCCTGGGGCCAAAGGTAGTAAAAGCCGGCATCAAGGGAGAGCAGGTCGCCGATGGGGCCCATGTCCATCATCGGCCTTGGGTTGGCCTGGGTGCCGCTGGTGAGGGTGTTGTACAGGTTGTCATTGGGATAATCGGTTCGCCGGTAGATCACCACCCGGGCATCGGCATTCAGCGCAGCGAGTGCTCTGGCCTCGGCGACGGCGTCCTGAAGGTAGCCGATCTTGTCTACCAGGCCCACGGCGACGGCAGCGTCGGCCAGAAAAACCCGGGCATCGGCAATGGTTGCAAGACGGTGGCCGTCCAGTTTCCGGTGATGCTTCACCAGATCGATGAACCGCCGCCCCAACGCGTCGGCCAGGTCCTGCAGCATTTTCTCCTCTACCGGCGTGAGGGAGCGGAACGGCGACCCCATGTCCTTATTCTCACCGGATTTGTTCACCCGCACATCCACGCCGATCTTTTGCATAAGCCCCGACACCTCAGGCCGCATCAGAATCACACCGATTGACCCGGTAACGGTGGTGGGGTGGGCCATGATCACATCCGCCGGCAGGGACACGTAGTACCCGCCGGAAGTGGCCAGGTTCATCATGCAAACCACCACCTTCTTGCCGGTGCGCTGTTTAAATGCAACAATCTCGTGATAGAGGATGTCGCTGGCCGTTGTGGTGCCGCCGGGGCTGTCGACCTTGAACAGCACCGCCTTGACACGGTTATCCTTTTCGGCCAGCCGCAGATGGGAGACGACCTCCTGGACCTGGCTGGGCATCGTCCGCAGGGCCCGGCTTTTAGTGGAATCAGTGATGACGCCGGTGATGGGAATCACCAGGATCTTGTCCTCCGCCGTACCGTCGAGCGTCATTTCCCGCAGCGGGTCAGAGGCATCGGAAAAGAGGGTGATGCGCGGGGCGGCGCAACCGAAAAGCATGATTGCCAGGAGAACGGCGGAGAGAACAACGACGCAGTTTTTCATATCAATCCTCCAGGGAAATCCATTTTCAGGCCTTGTCAGTGGGCCTCGGCCCAATTCTGTCCACAGGCCATGTTGACCTTCAAGGGAACGACCAGTTCCCACACGTTCTCCATGCCCTGCCGAACCAACGCTTTCGCTTCGTCGAGCTCATCCGGCGGCACCTCGAAGATCATTTCGTCATGCACGGAGAGCAGCATGGCGGTCTTCATCCGCTTTTGGCGCAGTGCCCGGTCCACGCCGATCATGGCCAGTTTGATCAGATCCGCGGCGGTCCCTTGGATGGGGGTGTTGATGGCGGTGCGCTCGGCAAACTGGCGCACGTTGCGGTTGGTGCTGGCGATGTCCGGGAGCTTTCGGATACGGCCCAGCAGCGTGCTGGTTTGACGGGTGTCGTGGGCCGCCTGGATGGTTTTGTCGATAAACGCCTTGACCCCCTGGTAGCGGGCAAAATAGTGGTCGATATACGTCTGGGCCATCTTGTTGCTGATTTCCAGTTCCCGGGCCAACCCGAAGGCACTCATTCCGTAAATGATGCCGAAGTTGATGGCCTTGGCCTGCCGCCGCAACTCGTCGTTGATCATCTGGGGGAAAACCTGAAAGACCTCGGTGGCCGTTCGGGTATGAATGTCCTCATCATCGTTAAATGCCTGGATAAGGATCGGATCCTCGGAACAGTGGGCCAGAATACGCAACTCGATCTGGGAGTAATCGGCCGAGAGCAACTGCCAGCCCTCGCGGGGAACGAAGGCCTTTCGTATTTCCCGGCCCTCTTCCGTGCGGATGGGAATATTCTGCAGGTTGGGGTCGCTGCTGCTCAGCCGACCGGTGGCCGCCACGGTCTGGTTAAAAGAGGTGTGGATGCGTCCGGTTTGCGGGTGAATCAGATCCAACAGGGCATCGGCATAGGTGGACTTGAGTTTGGCCAGGGTTCGGTGGCGCAGGATCAGCGCCGGCAAATCATGGCTGCGGGCCAGCGTCGTGAGCACCTCCACGTCGGTGGAGAAGCCGGTCTTTTTCTTGGTTTTTTTCTGGACCGGCAGATTCAGTTTTTCAAACAGGATTCGCCCCAGCTGCTGGGATGAGTTGATATTGAAGGCTTCACCGGCCAGGTCGTGAATCTGCTGTTCGAGGACGTCCAATTGCCCGGCAAAGGATGTTGACAGGTCTCGCAGCCGGTTCCGGTCGACACAGACGCCGGTCATCTCCATCTCCAGCAGCACCGGCAGCAGGGGCATCTCCACCTGCTTCATCAGATCGGTCAGCCCGTTTTCTTCGAGCAGAGGAACGAATACATCGTGAGCAGCCAAGGTTATGTCAGCATCCTCGCAGGCATAGGGGATGGCCTTTTCCAGGATCACCTGGTCGAAGGTGACGGCAGCCTTTCCCTTTCCCGCGACATCGGCGTAGGTGATGTTCTTGTGGCCCAGGTAATCCAGGGCGATCTGGTCCAGACTATGGGCCCGCTTGCCGGGATCGATCAGGTAGGACGCCACCATGGTGTCGAAGTTGACCCCGGCCAGGTCGACGCCGTGGCGGCGAAGCACCATCCAGTCATATTTGATGTTCTGGCCGATTTTTTCGACGTCCGGGTTGGCCAGCACCGGCCGCAGTCGTTCCAGCACCGTCTCCAAAGGAAGCTGTTCGGGCGCGCCCAGATAGTTGTGTCCCACCGGAATATAGCAGGCCTCACCGGGGGTCAGGCAAAAGGAAATCCCAACCAGTCTCGCCTGCATGGGATCCAGCGCAGTGGTTTCCGTATCTAAGGCAAAGCGCTTGGCGCCTTCCAGGCGAGTGGCCAGGTCATCCAGGTCAGCGGTGCTCATGATGGCCCGGTAGTGCCGCTCGACCGATTGGTCCTGCGAGGCGTATTCCTGCTGCAGCTGCCTGAACTCCAGCTCTGCAAAGAGCCGGGTCAGCGCTTCGTCGTCGGGAATTTGGGCTTTCAATCGATCCGGATCGAATTCGACAGGCGCCCGCCGGTCGATGGTCACCAGTTCGCGGCTCAACAGCGCCTGCGTTTTATAGTGGATCAAGTGTTCCTTCTGCTTTTTTTTGGTGATGGCGTCGATGCCCCTGTAGACCGCATCGATGCTGCCGAAGGTTTTGATCAGATCCACGGCCGTCTTCTGGCCGATACCGGGAACACCGGGGATGTTGTCCGCCGTGTCACCGGCCAGACCCATGACGTCGATCATCTGCCGGGGCTCCAGGTCGAAGGCCTTGCGGATGGCCGCGGGATCAAGGACCTTGTCTTTCATGGGATCCCAGATGGTGCAGCGCTCGGTGACCAGTTGCATGAAGTCCTTATCCCCGGTGACCATGACCACCCGAAACCCGTTTTCCTCGGCACGCTGGGCCAGCGTGCCGATGAGGTCGTCGGCCTCGTACCCCTGCATTTCGAAAACGGGGATGTTGAACGCCTCGGTGACCTTGCGGATCCAGGGCAGCTGCTCGACCAGGTCGTCCGGCATGGGCGGCCGATTGGCCTTGTATTCCGCATAGCGGTCATGGCGAAAGGTGGGGCCTTTGGCATCGAAAAACATGGCCACATAGGCGGGAGAACGGTCCGCCATCAGCTTGATCAGCATGCGGGTAAACCCGAAGGTGGCATTGGTGTGCAGGCCGCTGCTGTTTGAAAGCCCCCGCACCGCATGGTAGGCCCGGTAAATGTATGCGCTGCCATCGATCAGGTACAGCGTCGGGGGGTTCGGCTCCAGGTTCGGTTCAATCTGCGTTGACACGAAGTCGCTCCTGCATTAGTTAATGACGTTTCGGCAATTTGGGTGCATGGTAGCATTAACGATCTTAAACGACAAGACTTCAGATAGTTAGCAATAAGTCATGGACAAAACGGCAACCTTGGTGGCCAGCCGCTCCCGGCGACGGCAGAAAGGACCAAAAACTTGCCACTGCTGCGCCAAAGCAGTTCCCTTTTGCTGGAGCTGCCGCTGCGGCTTCCTGATCTGCCAGGCATGCATGCAGGAGAATGTCTGGGGCATGTCCTGCAACGGCATCACCTGGCAGTGTCCGGACTGCGGCGGACAGAACGGCTTCGGTAACCAGTAGATGCATAAACAGCACCTGAAATCAGACCTGCTTTTCCTGCTCAGCGCCGTTATCTGGGGGTTTGCCTTCGTGGCCCAACGCATGGGCATGGACCATGTGGGACCGTTCACCTTCAACGGCATCCGCTTCCTCCTCGGCGCCTTGGTGCTGATTCCATTTATTTACAGCAATCGCAACAGTCTGCCCAAGGAATCCGACGGCAGCGGTCAGGTCCGGAACAACCGCCTTGTTTTGTATGGCGGCCTGGCCGGGATGGCCATTTTCGCCGGCGCCTCCCTGCAGCAGGTGGGACTCGTTTACACCACCGCCGGCAAGGCCGGATTCATCACCGGCTTGTATGTGGTGATCGTCCCCATTATGGGGCTGTTGTGGGGCCAGCACACCAATGCGGGCACCTGGGGCGGCGTATTGATGGCGGCCGCCGGCATGTATCTGCTCAGCGTCAACGAAGACCTCACCGTCTCCCTCGGGGATCTTCTGGAACTGATTGGGGCGATATTCTGGGCCTGCCACATTCATCTGATCGGCTGGCTCTCGCCTAAAACGGATTCCCTGCAGCTGGCCTTTCTTCAGTTCATGGTGTGCGCCGCGGCCAGCCTGATCACGGGAGCGGTCATCGAAACCACCAGCCTTGCCGCCATCGCCGCTGCAGCCCTGCCCATCATCTACGGCGGGGCCCTGTCCGTGGGGGTGGCCTACACCCTTCAGGTGGTGGCCCAACGCTACGCCCACCCGGCCCATGCCGCCATTCTGCTCAGCCTCGAAGCCGTGTTCGCCGCCGTGGGCGGATGGCTGGTCCTGGGGGAAGTGATGTCAGGCAGAGGGATCGTGGGGTGTTCGCTGATGTTTATGGGAATGCTGATGTCCCAGCTTTATGGGTTGGCAACCAAAAGATCGCCAGACGGCGGACTTGTTTAAGACCGGCTCAATCGGTGTCTATTTCAGCGTTTACATCAGCCTGTTCAAGCTCGCTGTATTCACTTCGCCGGCCTCGATCAGCCGAGTGCACTGCATATGGCCGCCGCAGCCGATTCCACCGAGAGGGTCCCGGTGTTTAAAGTCATGTCATAATTGGCCGGATCGCCGATGTCGCTGTGGAAATACTTCCGCACAAAGGCCCGGCGATCCGACTCGGTGCGCAGCACGCGGCGTTTGGCTTCCTTTTTTGACACCCCGTGGGTTTCGGCCACCCGGTTCACCCGCAATTCCAGAGGAGCGATGATCCGGACCCGGAACCGGTTTTCCGGCGGGAGTACAAAATTGGCGCCCCGACCAACGATAATGGCTTTTCCGTGCCGACCGATGGCGCCAATGACACGCATCAGCAATTGGGAAACCTCGTCCGGCCAGAGATGCCGGTCACTGATGGCGGCCGACACCCAGTCTTCGATCATGGACAACGCCCTTTCATCCAGGGTCCGAATGACTCGGGTCGTGGTCTCCGCACTTTCGGCCATGGCATTGATGAGCTCCTGGTGAAAAAGATCCAGGCCAAGCCGATCGGCTACGGCTTTGGCCACCACTTTGCCACCGCTGCCGGGCTCCCTGGAGAGGGTGATCACCGGCAGGGTTCTGTCCTCCTGCTTTTCCTTTCTGAGGATCTCCCAACGACGCACCTGCTCTTCGATGAGTTGATGCATGGCTTTCATGGCGCCTCCTTTTTGGTTGTGGGTTAACCCCAAGCACAAGGGTGTCCGATGACAGCGAGAGAATCAATATAATCGACTCGAAATCCAAGAAAGCAACTGAGGGATCAATCGTTGGGCAAGTGGATGGCGCGTTGAAACCAGGAAGGCATATGGCAAAGGGCAATTTTCGATCGCTGTAGGATCACCGTGCACCACCTCGGTCACTGAAAAAAGCTTATTCAACAACGGGATTCATGTCAAGCGTGCAATGGCTGGCGATCGATGTCGTCGGATGGTTCATTCGCCAGGCTGAATCCGTCGGGCCAGTCTGCGGGTTATCTCGTCAAGGAAACCGGAGAAAAAGTGGTCGGCACCGTCGATGATATCGATGCGGGCACCCGGGTTCCATTGGCCCATCAACGGGCGGATCAGGCCTGGTGGGGCAATTTCATCACGGCTGCCCGCAACCACCGCCGATAGCATCGGCAGGCGAATCCCTTCCTCGAAATCGATAAATGCCACCGGTGGCGCGACCATGGTCATCCCCTGCACCGCCAGCGCGCCCTGAAGGGCCATGGCATTGACCCAGGCGCCGAAGGAGTAACCGGACAGGTGAATCGCTTTCAATCCCCTTTCACACAGAAATGAGACGGCACCTCTCACATCATCCCGTTCCCCGACCCCCTGATCGTAATGGCCAGCGCTATTGCCTGCACCCCGGAAATTGAACCTCAACGTGGTAAAGCCCTGTTTTTGATATGCTGCCGTGATGGCCTCCACGACCGGATTGTGCATCTCCCCGCCGTATTGCGGGTGAGGGTGGGTGATGACAACCCCCTTATCTGAAGCGCCGGCGTGGCAAAGCCCTTCCAAACCACCACACCGCGACGCAAATTCGATCTTTGTTTCCATGGGGCGCAACCTCTTCGGGGGGGGGGGGGGGGGACATAGCAGGGATTGTTGTCACGGCTTCGTGAATTTTCTGGCCAGATCATTGTCGATGACATAAATGCAAACCGCCCTGGCACCGTGTTCGGTATATCGGAAGCGCTTCATGAGGTTGTCCATGAGAAATGTGACATCGTCACGGATTTTTTTGTCATAGGTCTTGAAGTCCTCTTCGGCGTAATCCTTGATCGCCCGCCGGAAATTTTCGTTTTCCAGAAAGGGGTCCAGCACCTTTTCCTTCAAGTTGAAGATATAGCGTTCTTTCAGCGATTGAAAGAGGCGGGTTTGCGTGGGAGGGGTGCCGGTCACCATGATCTCCTGGGTGAGTGTTCTGGAGGTATACTCTTTTTGGGTGTCCCTTCTGAAATTCTGACGTTTGCCCTTTTCCATTTTTTCGCCCAGCGTGCGCCGTTCAAATCCATCCATCAACTCTTCGGAGATGCGGACTTTTTCGCCGGTGAACTTGCAGGTTTCAACGGTACCCGGTTCGAAATTGACGGCAAACATGTAGTGAAGGATTTCCCGGTGGATCTGCTCTTCGTTGAAATAGTATAGAGACTCTTTCACCTCCTGCAAAATGGTGAAGTCGTAGAGTGACAACAGTGAATCCAAAAAACCCTCGGGGATGGACGCTTTCAGCTCTTTCTGCCCGTGGAAAAACTTGCACAGCATGGACATGTCGATCAATTCGCCCGATTTGGCGTAAGTGGTGTAGAACGCGTTGAAGATTTTAATGGAGTCGCGCCCTGAAATGCCCTGTCGCCCTTCTTTCTCGGATTCACCGATGATCCGGCGCCGACGCTTGGCGGTGAGGGCTTTACGGTCATCTTCGGACAGCCACTCGGGTATATGTCCGGTGTAGATTTCGATCTTGAGCAACTGAAGGTTCTTGTCACAGTAGCGGGCATATTTCTCCGGTTCGGGAATCCACTCGAGCATGGCTTCGGAGCGGAGGTTCAACCGGGAAGAGATGATCACCCGGGCAAAATTGTGCAGCACCCGGGGCAGGAAATTGTCATCGATGTGAGCCCCGAAGATGTTGCGGTAGATCTCGACCTCCGTATTCAGATCCAGGACATACGGGATATTGATGTATACGATACGGTCGGAAAAAGACTGGAAATCCTTGATGTTCTTTTTGTCTTCCGGATTCATCAGGGCCAGGAACAGGGAGTTGACGTTCTCCTCGATATCCTCCACTTTGTGCAGCCCTTCGCTGATGATGTTGTGAAGTTCGATCAGGCGCTCGATGTTATGGGATTTGATGTCCATCAGGGCGTAGATGCCGTTGTTGGTTTTGGCGAAACGGGAATAGATGTAGCGGACCTGATTGCTGTCGGAGAAAAGGCGGTTGATCAATTGTTGAAGATATTCGTTGGTTTGGATGATCTCCTTGACCGGACGATCACCGGGGGAGAATACGCTGATCCCCCTGCCCAGTCGGCGATTGAATCGGTAGGGTACGGCATGGACCATTTCCAAGACCTTTGCCGCGCTCTTCAACCGGGTCAGCAGGGCCTCGTAAAGCGACCCGCAAATCGTGCAGGGGACCTCGTGAAAAATCCATTCATAGGCCTTGTCGGTAAAGAGGGTGTATTTAAATTCGTTGTTTTCGAAGAGATCGTCGAGAAATTGCCGTCGCCGGGATTTGGGGATCAGCAGCAGCGGATTGTCGTGGCAGGGACAGGGGACCTCCACAAAAGCGTTGTCCGGATCGGGCAGGGCCATGTTCCGAACGGTATCAAACTGCTTCTTGTTCGGATTTTTCTGCATCCGGAAAAGGCTCTCAATAATAGACGCGGTGTCGTTGCCCCCTTCGCCGGACAGTTGTCGGCGATCCAGGCGCCACACCGTCTCGTAACGGGTCCCTTCTGGTGTGTTGGCGTACTCTTCGAAACGCTTCAACAGATTGTTCAAAAAGGTGCTCTTGCCGCAGCCGTGGGGGCCGTCAAAAATATAGATTTTATTTTGCTGAGCGCCACTTCTCAGGGCCTCGACATGGTTGACCAACCGGTTGGCAAAAAGACGGTCCGCAAAAAAAGGGTGGTCTGCGCCTTCGACGAACAGCCGGCTGCAGTCATAGCTCACATATTGGATAGATTCCGGATCGTTGGGATATTCATCGACGCCGTCGCCCACATATGCCTTGAACAGATCGTGAAAGACCTGGAACACGTTCCGGATGGCGCCGATGGGGTTGGCCAGCACCACTTGAAGAAATTCTTCAAAGGGGATGGGCTTGCGATGATTGGACCCGTCGGCAACCCGATCGATATGCCGCATGGCTTTATTGATATTGTCCATACACTGCCTTGTCCGACCGGTGGAAGGTGGCACCCCGATCGTTTTGGTTATAGGGCATTCCTGCTCAGTTTTCGGTCATGCATGGTGTACAGCACCCGCTGCCATTGGCGTTCCCGCGGTTCGGGTGCATCGGTCTGCGGCATCGGGAGCCCTGGCACCGTGGGCATTCTTGGCGCTTGTGGCGTCGCTACGACCTCCATGGTTTCCAGCTGCACCGGACCGCCCCAGAGGTATTCGATACCGAGCATCGTATTGGGTATGTATTCCGTCAACAACGGCTTGCCCTCGAACCGGTGGATCAGGTAAAGGGCATTGTCTTTGGTTTTCTCCTCATCAACCTCGATGTTCGGTGGGTGATACAGAGATGCCATGAGCATTTCCCGATAATCGTCAGCACTCCGGCTTTTTACGTAATACTCCCAAACCATTTTTTGCTGGTTCAGCCGTTTGCCGGCAACAAACAGCTTGTTGGCGGTGACGAAATCCTGGTCCAAAAAGCTCTGGATAAAGGTAAAATCTGAAAAATTTTCTCGCACGTTGAAAATGAAGTCCTTCCCTTTACCGGTTTTTGCATCGAAGTTTTTGCGTCGCCCGGTATCAGCCATATGCTGAAATTCCCACGACACTTTGCCTTTTTCCGCCATCTCCTCAAGGAAGTAGAACAGCCGCATTCCCAGCGCATAAGGATTCAACCCCACCCTGGGCATGGCCGTCACCCCGGCGTTGACCCGGGCAAAATCGACTTCATGCCCCTTGATGCGGTCATCGTTCATGTAAAGGATTTCGTGCCAGTATGATGCCCAGCCTTCGTTCATGATCTTCGTACGGATCTGGGGCTGGAAAAACAGCGCCGTTTTTCGAATAATCTGCATCACCATCAGCATCCATTGATTCTCTTCCCGGCCAAGCATCTTGGAGTGTTCCATGATGAATTCCAGCAGATCCCTGGGTTTTTGTTTTTTGGTTGCCTGGTGCTTTTTCAACAAGCTTCCAAACTCCGGATGACGTTGGTCAACCAACGAAAAAAAGCCTTGTTCTCCCATTACCGGATCTTCATTAATACTTGCGTTGTATCGCTCCAGTTCCTTGATGTATTTGCCGATATTGACTTTGGCGATGTCCTGCAGATAGATGTCGAAATAAAAATCCACTTTTTCCGAAATGCCGGAATCCGGCGCTGAAAAGATTCTCGATAAAAGTCCGTGGTATCCAACCAGGTTGTCGATTCCCCGGGTAAACTCGATCACATAGTCCACCCAGCGGCCCCGTTCGGAACGGAGCTTGGCAAGGGCTCGCTTGTCCGACAGCGCTTCGCCGTTAAAATCGTAATCCCAGGTATGCCTGAAAAAAAGGTTGTTCTGGAAAAAGTCGATATGGCCGATAACGTGATAGAAGATCATCACATTGAGCCAGTCGGGATTGTTGTCGTTGTAAAAGGAGATCGCCGGGCGGGTATTGATGACCGTTTCGTATGGATTGCCCGGGTATAATTCGTATTTGCCCTTCTCTTTGAGCACCTCCACATCGTGGACCCAGTAATCGTAGAGGGTCGGAATCATTACCTTGGGAGAAAGTTCGATGAGATCCCGGTTGGTGACGATATATTCAAGACTTTCGTCCTCAAACCGCAGACCGGCATCACGGGCCCGCAGCTTACACCCTTCCATGATCGTTTTCGTATGCTGGTCGATCAGTTCCATGGGCTTTTCCGTTTCGGTCTTCGGGCTAAGTCGTCGTGTTCATTAAAACGACCACTAAGCAATCAGCCGCTTGATCCCCTCTATCAACCGGGGCTCATCGGTGCTTTCGTTGATGGTGTCCAGTCGAACAAGCTTGGGAAATTTTTCAAGCAGTCCCGATTTTTTTAAATACCGTTCCACTTCCGTGTTGTTCTGGGAGCTGCCGGCATGTTCCGCGATGGTCACGCCGACACGGCTGGCATAGCCGATCATCTCCTTCAATGCCGGAACGGCCTTTTTCCCCTCCGTATCCCAGTCGTCGCCGTCCGTCCCGTGAAAAACATAAATGTTGTAGTCCGCGGCCAGATTCTCTTTGTTTACGATCCGGTTGACCATCTCGTAGGCGGAAAAAACCTGGGTGCCGCCGGCCACCCTGGAGTTGTAATAGGTATAAAAATCCTCAACCTCCTTAGCCTCGGTGTCATGGAGGATAAAACGGGACTCCACCTGGTTGGCGTACTGGTAGAGCAGCCAGCTGTAGATGAGCACATGCTGGGTGACCACCAGTTCAGTGACCTTTCCGGCCATGGAACCGGAGTAGTCCCGGAGAAAGAAAACCACCGCCTGGGATTCGAAGTCCTTCTCTTTGGAAAGGACCCGGTAGATCCTGTCTCTGGGCGAGATGATGAATCCGGACGGATCGATGTCGTCCAAGTCGGGAATGTTGCCCAGGTTGATGTTGGTTTCGACGATCTCCCGCAAGGTGGCTTTTTTGTCCAGCACCTGGCCCGAACCGCGGTTCCGGTCGGTCATGTCGTATGTGTAACGGGTCAGTGAACGCTTTTTGCCCTTGTCCTGCAGATTGGGCAGTTCGAACTGTTCGGTGAGAATTTTTCCCAGGTCATAGGCCGACGACTCCATTTCGTGCTGGCCGCCTTCGCCCTGACCCGGCCCGCCGTCGCCTGCCTGGTCCGGATCTCGCACCGGCTGTTCACCAATGACGTCGCCCTCCTCCCCACCGCCGCTGCCCCCCTGACCCTGCCCCTCTTCCTGTTCGGCAAAGTTGGGGTCGTGGATGAACTTCTCTTCCACGGTGGTGGGCACCACGACCACTTTTCCCTTGCCGGCCTTGCCGGGCTTGATCATCTTGCCCACACGGATCTTGCGGGGAAAGCCGTCCTTTTCCCGCTGGCGGTCTTTTTCCAGCAGTTCGTCGATGGACCGAATGTGGCTGACATACGAGCCCTTGGGCTGAGCCATGGCCTGCAGGACCATCAGGTCGTGGTAGTCATACAGGTTGAGCAGTCGGATCTTGCCTTCATCGGTGCGGATCAGGGCTATATCCCCGCTGATGAGCGGCATGTCGTGCGTCCGGTCGTCGTTGAGCTCCAGGAGGATTTTCTTTTCCTGATCCGGTGTCAGGCCGGATTTCTTGAGATCTTCATAAAGTATATCAAGTTTTTGACGCATCGGTTGTCTCACCAATAGTCGGTATATATAGGTGCCAGTTTTGTAAGTGTCCGGTCATTAAGGCCAGAAGTGCAACGGTTTTTTCATAAGGGGTCCAATTTTTAGTAATCAGACCATATATCCAACTCGAAAAGATCATGGTGAAAATGACTTCGAACCAAATAAACAGTCCGTAAATAAATACCGCCTCATAATCATTTAGCATATGAGTCTGTCCCTACTGGTTTTTGATAGAAGCAAATGGTCTTCCACAAGGGGTAGCTTTAGGTTCAGGCCAAGGCCGCAGCGAGGTTGAAACCTCAGGCGTAGCAGCGCTACGTCGAGGATGTCAGCCGAGCGAGAACGCCGGCCTGGGCCGAAAGATGCCGTTTGTGGATGATCATTTTAATTCTCATCCTCCTGTGTGCAAAAGTACTCAATCGTCTTCTGCGCACAGGTCTTGCAGTACCCCAGCTTGTTGAGCATGGTGTCGACCATGCGGTCGTAGAGTTTCTGGTTCTCTTCGTTGGTCCGGTTGGCCAGGGCGCCGATGAGGCTGCCGGCACCGGCGATATCCGATTTAAGCCTCACGTCGGTGACCGCCTTGACCAATTCCAGGTTGTCCATGAAATCGTAGTCCGGATCCACGGATATCTTCTGACCGTAAATCTTGCGAATGGACGTCCTGAAGGTCTCCCGCTGCTCGCCGGTCTTCAGCCCCAGTCGATCTTCCACGCTGTTGATGTAGCGTTCGTCTATCTTCAGGGCCCTGAGTTCGCCGCTCTGGGGGTCTTTGTACTTCCACATCTTGTCCGGCCCCAGGTTTTCGGCATCGATGCCGATTATCATGTTCACGTAGCTCATGACATCCTTGCGGATGGCCAGGGGTTCGTCCATGTAAGCATTGAACATTTCGGTCATGATCCGCTCACGATAGAGCCCTTTGGCGGTTTTGAGGTCCTCCAGGTATTTGGCACGGTCGTTGGCATCGGTTACATAATCCAGGATAATGCGTTCCAGGGCTTTGAAGATATCGTAGGCGAACATGCACCGTCCCTCGTTGGTTTCCGAGCTTTCATTGAGCAGTTGGATGGCCCGGCCCAGGTTCCGCTGCCCCAGTCCCTTCTGACCGAACCGTTTGGTGATGTCCGGATTCTGATTGAGGGTGTCGATGACCTCCGCAAGCGTCTTGATGCTCTTTTCTCCGGCTACCTCGCCGGCGGCCAGCTTCATGGTCTCGATGGGGGTAAGTTTTTCCGACCTTGCCAGTCGGGTGAGCACGACCGTCACGGAGGCGGCATGGTTCAGGTTGGGATCCTGATGCAGATATTCCCGGTCGAGGGTGGTGCGGGTCTCGTTGCCGATGGCGTAAATGGTCAGATCTTTTTGCAGCTTGTAGTTGGTGTTGTGTGAGACGTAGCAGATGCGGCAGCGGTCGACGATGGGCGCCTCCTCCTTTTCCGCCAGAAAACGGTTGAATTCAGAATTGTTGCTGGTGGCAATGATCAAGGTGTCGATGGGCCACTTATAACCGTCGATTTCGATGTTGCGGTTCTGAATGACACCCAGATAGACTTGGACCAGGTCCTTTTTGTTCTTGAAGATTTCATCGGAAAAATGGACCCCGCCGCCGGCCACCCGCGCCAAGGCCCCTCGCCGCAGATCAAAGCGATAGGGGTTGTTGGTTTCCGTGATGTGAAGCAGCCGCTGAATGGACTCTTCGCCTAAAAGATCAACCGCCGAGGAGGTAATTTTATCTTTTGCCGCATACTTGCCGGTAACGGTGCCCAGACTCTCGGTCATTGGGACGGGGATGATCTGGATGAACTCGAGCATCTTGGCCAAATCACCGTTGGCATAATTTCTGATGCTGTCCCATATGAAGGCGCTGCAAGCACCCAGCGGACGATAATCCCTCCAGAGCGTTTCGATCTCGTTGTCCGAAAATCCAATCTCTTTGGACAGAAACTCACGGTTTTTATCCGGTTCGTCGATGATGTTCATCCCCAGAATCATGGGATCCTCATACGTCTGGGATTCGATGGTCGATATTTTCCCGTACCCGCCGATCTTGTCCAGGCCGGTGTATCGAAAAGAATATTTCCGGTTGGTCTCCTGGGATAAAAAATCCCTATATCTGCTGCAGAGAAAATCCACCAGAAACGTTTTGCCGTTTCCCGGTTCTCCGACCAGGACGAAGGCCATTTCCTTTGACGAACCATTTTCCGCGGCATCCTTGACGTAGGAGACAAAACTGTTGATTTCATCATACATGCCGATAATATGCTTTTTTCCGGTTCTGAAGATGCTGAAATCATATGTGGTTTTTCCGTTGACCACCACCTTTTCAATGTCGCTGTCCAGGATCATCCTGGCGACACCCTGAAAGGCGTTTTCGAAACAGCGTGTTCCTTCTTTGACCTCGACCAGATGCCGGTGAAGCGCCGATGTGCTCTTCTTGACCATGGTGTCCCCCTAAATGTTAAATGACCGGTGCTGGATATATTGGATCGGGTTAACGATGCAGACCCTGGTGTTTCAGCCGCACCAGTGAAATGACCATGAGCCCTTTATGTTGACTTCCGGATCAACCGTCAGGGGAAAATGGGGTGGTAAAGGACTTCTGACGGCAACAAATAGACCCGAAGCAGGGTGCTTGACCTGGTCCTGACGCGGACGCAATGGAATGAGTCACCATATGGGCTGAGCGAACAGGAGCAGGCGGCTGTCGCCATCAATTAGCGCCTCTCTGCGTCAGGCCGCGGGGAGTGTTCTGCCGGTAACGGCTGTGCCGCGCAGCACCGTATGGCTGAAAAGCGATTTCCAGATCGCTCGCTATCGCGGTTCATCAAGATGAGAATTCCATTGCCTTGACGTTGAGTATAGCATCTCACTGCAAAACTTCAACCCGAAAAACCCGACAAACGACTGCCCACAGACGGTTAGAATGACAGTCGGCAAACTGCTAATCCGACAGATTTGCGGGGCCCCACCGCCGGCAGGGCAGGCTTGACAACCATCACGCAATCCCATATACAGGCTGATCCTCAACGATTTTTACACCATGCATAAAACCATTGCCGTCGCCTATTTTTTGCATACCGGGGCGCGGGCGGCCTCCCGACAACATGATCGGAATCTCTCCACGGCCATCCTAACCGCCAGCCGGCGTGTGGATACCGCGGTGAGAGACGCCTTGACCCAACGAATGACCCCGTGGCAACGCCTTAACGCGGCCTGACCATGAACCCATGAAAATGGCTGAAAAAGACCTGCTCCTCTCCATCGACAACGGAACCCAGAGCCTCAAGGCACTGCTCTTTGACGCCGGCGGCAACCTGATCGCCCGGCAACAGGTGCTGTTCACGCCCTATTTTTCAGATCAGCCCGGCTGGGCCGAACAGGATCCCCACATATTCTGGAACGCCCTGTGCCAGGCGTGTCAGGCCATTTTCGCAACCCAAGGCATCGACAAGGCGCGCGTCGGCGGTGTTGCCGTGACGACCCAGCGGGCCACCGTTATAAACGTCGACGCGAATGGCAACCCTTTACGGCCGGCGATCCTCTGGCTGGACCAACGCAAATGCCGCGGTTTGCCCCCCCTGGGAGGACTGTGGGGGCTGTTGTTCAAGGTCACCGGACTTTCCGGCACCCTGGCTTATTTGCAATCGGAGACCGAGGCCAACTGGATTTTGGAAAACCAGCCGGCCGTATGGGCGCAAACCCACAAATACCTGTTGCTGTCCGGCTATCTGAATTTTCGTTTGACCGGCGAGTATGTCGATTCCGTCGGCAGTCAGGTGGGCTATCTGCCATTTGATTACAAACGGCTGCGGTGGGCCCGCGCCTGGGACTGGCAGTGGCGTTGCGTTCCGGTGAGACCGGATCAACTTCCCCGGTTGGCGCCACCGGGTCAGATTCTCGGGGCAGTCAGCCGCCGCGCTTCGAGGGAAACCGGGATTCCTGCCGGCATGCCTGTTATCGCCGCGGCTGCGGACAAGGCCTGCGAGGTTATCGGCTCCGGGAGTCTCGACCCATCGGTGGGGTGTCTGAGTTACGGCACCACGGCCACCATCAACGTGACCCATGGCCGGTACATCGAACCCATCCGTTTACTGCCGGCCTATCCCAGTGCCGTGCCGGGACGCCATACCATAGAGGTCCAGGTGTTTCGCGGCTTCTGGATGGTCAATTGGTTCAAGGAGGAGTTCGGGTTTCCGGAACAGCAGGCTGCCGAGAAAACCGGTGTGCCCGCCGAGGCTTTATTCGAAGCGTTGATTAAGGACATTCCACCCGGATCCATGGGGCTCATGCTTCAGCCCTTCTGGACACCGGGCATCCGGACGCCGGGTCCCGAGGCCAAGGGAGCCATTATCGGATTCGGCGATGTCCACACCCGCGCCCACCTGTATCGTTCCATTCTCGAGGGGCTGGCCTATGCCCTGCGGGAGGGCAAGGAGCGCATTGAGCGCCGCAGCCACACCCCCATCACCAGCCTGCGCGTTTCCGGGGGAGGGAGCCAGAGCGACCTGGCCTTGCAGTTGACGGCCGACGTGTTCGGTCTACCCACCGCCCGGCCCCACCTATACGAAACGTCGGGCCTGGGGGCTGCCATTGATACCGCCGTCGGGCTGGGATTGCACCCGGATTTTGAATCTGCCGTGAATGCGATGACCCGCCCCGGCGATCGTTTCGAACCGAACTCGCCAAACCATCGGCTTTACAACGAACTCTACCACAAGGTTTACAAGCGAATGTATCGCCGGCTGAGGCCGCTTTACGAAAAAATCCGTGAAATCACGGGATATCCTGAATAATCAACTGACGATATCGCCACCCCCTGTCGCCCCATCCTGGTTTACGATAATGCTTGATTCCCCTCGTGGCCTTTTTTATGATGGGGCGGTTCATCGGGCGGTTAACGTTTGCGACCCGTCAGAGGCACGCACCATGCTCAGAGAGCTGTTAATCAAGAATTTTGCCATTATCGACGACCTGAACATCCGCTTCGAAGGTGGATTGACCATTTTAAGCGGAGAGACCGGTGCCGGCAAATCCATCATCGTCAACGCGGTGAACCTGTTGTTGGGATCCCGGGTCAATGCCAGGATGATCCGGGACGGTTATGAAACAGCAGAATTATCTGTCTTTTTTGATGTCCCCGCGGGGTCCACCGCCGCCGCAATCATGACTGAAAACGGCTATGACCCCAACAATGGTCTACTGGTGCGACGAATCATCGCCGGCAACGACCGACATCGCATCTATATCAATGACCGCATGGCGACCGTGCAGATGCTGACATCCATCACCGCGGATCTGGCCAGCATTTCCGGTCAGCATGTCCACCAGGGACTGCTCAGAGAAGAAACCCATCTGGCAATATTGGATCGTTTTGGCGGTCTTTTACCGCGGGTGCGCCAGGTAGCTGACCTGCATGGGAAGATCGTTCCCCTGGTCCAGGCGCTTCAAGACCTCAAAGAGAAGAAAAAAAATCAGGACAAAGAGATGGACCTGCTCCGATACCAGGCGGAGGAGATCGCCAACGCGGGTATTATGCCGGGCGAGGACCAAACACTGGAAAATGAACGGCTGCGGCTCAAACATGCCGAGTCCCTGCACCATTCCGTTTTTTCTGCCATCGAAACCCTGCACGGCGCCGATGGCGCCGTACTGGAACAACTGGGGGAAGTGCGTAAACGACTGGAAAAGGCAGCCGATATAGATGATGGACTGACGGCCGGGGTGCAGCGCCTTGCGGACCACCTTTTCGGCCTGGAGGATGTGACGGAGACGCTGCGGGCCTACCTGGGAAATCTCAGACACCCAGGCGGACCACCTTGAGTCAGTCGAAGCCCGGTTGGATCTGATCAACAAGTTGAAGCGAAAATACGGGGGCTCCCTGGAAACGCTTTTCCAAAAGCGTGATGCCATTGAAGCGGATTTAGCCGCCACGACGGTTATCGATGATGACATCCAGCGCAATGAAACGCAGCTCAACGACTATTACGATCAGGTATCGCGCCTGGCCCGCCGTTTGTCTGAAGAACGAAAGGCGGTGGCCGCGGGTTTTGCCGAATCCGTTGAAAAGGAACTGGCAGGCCTGAAGATGGCCGGCACCCGGTTCAGTGTCAGCCTTTCCCCGCTCCCTGGCAGCAAGCCTGCATCACCTTGGCTTCGTGTGGACGACAACCAGTTGTCGGCCACGGGTATCGATCAGGCGGCGTTCATGATCGCCCCCAATGTGGGGGAAGCGTTAAAGCCCCTTGCATCCATCGCCTCGGGGGGGGAACTCTCGCGGGTGGTGCTGGCGCTTAAGGCCATCCTTGCAGAAACCGACGCAGTGGGGACGATTATTTTCGACGAAGTGGATGCCGGTATCGGAGGCGCCGTGGCCGATGTCGTGGGAAAAAAACTGGAAGGCCTGTCTAAAAAGCACCAGCTTATCTGTATCACCCATCTTCCCCAGATCGCCCGGTTTGGTGATCAGCATTACCATATTGAAAAACAGGTTAAAAACGGCCGCACCACCACCTCCATCCGGCCGATGGACCAAGAGGAACGGGTCAAAGAGATCGCCCGCATGCTGGGCGGCGAAATTGTCACACGGACCGCCATGGAACATGCCCGGACCTTGATGGCGCAATGATGAGAAGCAACCGTCGCTTGACAATTCCTCGATGATGGTCAACGTTTGAAAAATTTTTAAAAGGAGCTCAAGATGCCTATTTTTGAATTCAAATGCCTTGACTGTGAAAAATACATGGAGATTCTGGTGATGAACAAGCAGGAGGAGTTGGAAATGGCCTGTTCCGGCTGCGGGTCCGGCAACCTGGAACGCATCCTATCCACCACCAGCCACACAGTGGCCGGCGGTGGTCCCGGCCAGTCTGCCGATGCCGGCGCCAAGACGCGGACCTGCAGTTCCGGGTCGTGCACCACCTACACCATCCCCGGGCCGGCATGAGACCATGAACCTGAATTAGATATCGATATTTTTGCTTCGTCTCGTTAGGGTCAACCCATGCCACAAACACTCCACAAACAGGAAAAAGAACAGTTCTGCAAGCTGTTCAAACATGACCAACTCACAGACTTCGAGGATCGGTTTGCGATCATGGAGGCCTTTATGCAGACCGATGGCCATGTCTCCTCGGCGCAGATGATCGAACGCCTCAAGGAGTTGAATCTCCAACTGGACCCGGAATTTGTCCGTGACACGTTAAAACTGATGTGTCAGTATGGATTCGCCAGTAAACAGCAATTCGACAGCGGTGAAATTCTGTATGAACACCTGCACTTGGGTCAGCATCACGACCACATGGTCTGCGCCAAATGCGGCGCGATCATGGAATTTGAAGACCCTGAACTGGAGGCGCTTCAGGTTCAGGTTGCCGAGCGTCACGGTTTTCACCTGCTCCAGCATAAAATGGAGATGTACGGCATCTGTGCGCAATGTATGTCCCGGCGCCGAAAACTCCTTCCGCTGTCCGACGCGCCAAAGGGTGAGCGGCTGGTGATTGCCCGGCTGGACGGCGGCCCCATGGCGCGGGCGCGCCTGATGGCCATGGGCCTTCGAATGGGTGACGAAGTGGACGTGATCACCAATTCAGGGCAAGGGCAGCTGGTGGTTGGCGTCGATTACAAACGAATCGTGCTTGGACGGGGGTTGGCCCGAAAACTGATGGTACAGGTCAAATCCAACGGTGAGTAATTGACGGCCTGGGCAGATGACGCTTTTCCCTGAAGCACGAGACTTGATCCAATAGAGACAACTTTCGACAATGAATAAATCAATTCCGTTTGTTTTGGTATGTCTATTGGTCTTTGCCGGCGCGGATCTCGCTGGGGCGGAGCGGTTGAGTGTTAACACCGATATCGCCAATATCCGCTCCGGTCCGGATACCAGCGATGCGGTCATCTGGCAGGTTGAAAAATATCATCCCTTGAATGTGGTCAAGAAACAAGGCAGCTGGTGCCTGTTCGAGGATTTTGAAGGGGATCGCGGATGGATTCACAATTCCCTTCTCGCCAATGTCAAAACCGTGATTGTGGTCAACGATAAGTGCAATGTCCGGTCAGGGCCCGGGACCGACAACGATATCCGATTTACTGTGGACACGGGCGTTCCCTTTAAAGTGCTGGAAGAAAAAGGGGATTGGCTCCATGTGATCCATGCGGATGGCGACAAGGGGTGGATTCATCGATCGCTGGTCTGGTAGAGGCCCGGTCAACCAAGGAGTCGGTTTGAAACTGCAACCATGGAAAACACGGATCGTTGGCCTCGGTTCTGCGCTGGTAGACATACTGGTTAACGAAAGCGATGAATTTGTCCGTCGCATGGGTGTAAAAAAAGGCGGTATGACCCTTGTTGCCATGGCCGACCTGGAAAAGATCCTGAACCAGGCGTCAACCAAGCCCATCGTTGTACCGGGCGGATCGGCATGCAACACGGCTGTGGGTATCGGACGCTTGGGCGGCCGGGCCCGCTTCGTCGGCAAACGCGGAGACGACGATACCGGACACTTTTTTGAAAAGGCCCTGGCTGCAAGGGGGGTAGAACCGGCGTTGATGACATCGTCACTTCCCACCGGCCGCGTGCTTTCCATTATCACCCCCGACGCCCAACGCACCATGATCACCTACTTGGGGGCATCGGCAGACACCCAGCCTGAAGAGATCACGCAGGAATGCTTTGCGGATAGCGCAGTGGTTCACATGGAGGGATACCTGCTGTTCAATCCAAGTTTAATGAAGGCTTCGTTGAAAGCCGCGAAAAATGCCGGGGCATTGGTTTCCCTGGATCTGGCCAGCTTCACCGTCGTCGAGCAGTCCAAAGCCATTCTCGAGGAGATGATCGAACAGTATGTTGACATCCTGATCGCCAATGAAGACGAAGCCTTCGCCTATACCGGAGTTAACGACGAGGCGCAGGCCTTGGCCCGACTGGCCCGACATGTCAGCATGGCCGCCCTGAAAGTTGGCGCCAGGGGAAGCTTCATCCAGCATGGGCATCGGGTTTGCCGCGTCCCGGCCATGGGCACAGGAACGGCAATTGACACGACCGGGGCCGGGGATCTCTGGGCGTCCGGATTTTTATTTGGACTGGTAAAGGGATATAGCCACGAAAAATGCGGCAGGCTTGCTTCGGCATGCGGATATGAGGTATGTCAGGTGGTCGGTGCCGACATCCCTGAAGGGGGATGGATTCGAATCAAACAGATAATGGGGGAGTGATGGCCAAGGGGTCAGCAACGCGAAAACAGCTTCTGAAGGAGCCCGATCAGTTCATAACCTTTTCGGGAAAACTGATCGCCTTTGGACGATCCAATTTGAAAACAATTCTAATCATCACGGGGATCCTTTTTTCACTGCTGCTGGCCCTCGTCACGGTGCAGCAGATTTCCCGGCGGAATGAAAACCGGGCCTCCGGACTGGTTGAAAAAGCCGTGGCCAAATATTCAACCGCACTTCAGGGCACCACCCCCCAAAAGGCTTATGACCAAATAAAAACCGATTTTGCCGACATTTTTAATCAGTATGGTTCGACCGACGCAGCAAAAATCGCCCGGATCATTTATGGAGACATCAGTTTCAATGCCGGGGATGCGGATACCGCCATTGCCATGTATACCCTTGCACTGGAGGATTTTAAACAATCACCGGCAGTGAAAAACATCGTGCTGAGCGGACTTGGGTATGCCTTTGTTCTGAAGGCGGAATACCCTCGTTCCATTCATTACTTTGAAATGATTTCGGCAGGCAAGGAGAAGACCTTGAAAAGCGGTGCGCTTTTTAATCTGGCATGGCTTTATGAAGCAGCCGGCGAGAAGGAGAAAGCCGCCGCCATGTACAATCAGCTCTTGGCCGATTACCCGGAGAGCATGTACAGCAACCTGGTGAGGGAGAAAGTCAGCAGCTAGGATTTGTCTTTCATGAACAGTTTGTATTTTTTGATTTTTTGATTCAATCCGCTTTTGCCGATTCCCAGCAGTTCAGCGGCGTGGGCCTGTATATGGTTGGCTTTTTTCAAGGCCCGGACGATCATGTTCTTTTCCACCAGTGCCAGGGTCTCATACAAATTCGCATCCACAGGGATACCGTCCATGTGCAGGGTGCTGTGGGCATTGTCGACGAAGTCCTTGGGTAGATCGGACACCTGAATGATCGCCTCAGGACTCAGCACGACCGCCCGCTCGATGACATTTTCCAATTCCCTTACGTTTCCAGGCCAGTCGTATTCGTAAAACAATCGCTCCACTTCCCGATCAATCCCGGTCACCGGTGAACCCATGTTACGCTCGCCGCTGTATTTGGCAATGAAATGGGCCACCAGCGGCCGGATGTCCTCAAGCCGTTCACGCAGAGATGGCAGGCTGATCGGAACCACGTTGAGGCGATAAAACAGATCTTCCCTGAAATTCCCCTTGGCCACTTCTTCCTTCAGGGATTTGTTGGTGGCCGCAATGAGTCGGATATTGACGGGAATCGCCTTGAGCCCGCCCACCCGCTCGACCACCCGCTCCTGCAGGACACGAAGCAGTTTTACCTGCAAGGCCGACGAAAGCTCTCCGATTTCATCAAGAAAAAGTGTCCCGCCGTCTGCGATTTCAAAACGCCCTTTTTTCATTGAAACCGCACCGGTAAACGCCCCTTTTTCATGGCCGAACAACTCACTTTCCAACAATGTCTCGGCCAGGGCGGAACAATTAACCGCCACAAAGGGCTTGTCCTTTCTTGGACTGTTAAAATGTAGGGCGCTGGCCACCAGTTCTTTTCCCGTTCCACTCGCACCTTCGATCAGAACGGTTGCCGCAGCCGGCGCGACTTTTCGGATAATATGAAAAACATCCTGCATGGCCTTGCTCTTGCCGATGATATTGTGGAAGCTGTAGCGGCCTTCGACAGCATGTCTGAGCTGCCGGTTCTCCTTGACCACACGGTACATGGAAATCGCCTTGTTCACATAAAGAACAAGCCGATCATTGTCGAAAGGTTTGAGAATATAATTATATGCCCCCTTCTGCATGGCCTCCACAGCCTTTTCGACAGTGCCATGGGCTGTCATCATGATCACTGGAAGATCCGCATCTTCATTCTTGATGCGTTCAAGAAGATCAATACCGTCCATGGCTGGCATTTTCATATCCGTCAACACCAGGTCGACGTCGGATTCAGAAAGGGTGGCTAACGCATCCGGGCCGCTATTGGCTGTGAGCGTCTCAAAGCCTTCATCCTCCAATACCGCCGCAATGATCCGTGTGTAGTTTATCTCATCGTCAACAATGAGAATCGTCTCCATTAGCTGGTCTCCTGAATTAACGGAAATTTGACGGAAACCCGGGCTCCTTTTTCGCTGCGGTTATCAATTCGAATCATTCCATGATGGCTTTCAATGATGTTTCTAACAATCCCCAACCCCAGCCCCGTCCCTTTTTCCTTCGTGGTAAAAAAAGGATCCCAAATTTTTTCCATGACCGATTCGGAAACGCCCTCTCCTTCATCTTCGATGTAAACCCATAAAAAACCATCTTCGGCTTCGACGGTCACATCAATCGCACCGCCATGGGGCATGGCCTGCATCCCATTGATAAGCAAGTTGAGAAACGCCTGATAAAGCATGTCTCCATCGGCCATGATAACGGGAATATCGTCATCGAAAAAAGTTCTGACAACGTATCCGTTCTCTTTTATCTGATGCTCGAGGAAAAGGATATTTTTGGTAATTACTTCATCGATTCGGCATACCCTCCGATTGGGTTTTTTGGGTCGCGCGTAGTTTAAAAAGTCAGTAATGATATTGTTTAGGCGCCGCGCTTCCGCCACGACGATGTCGGCAATGGCATTCAGGTTGTCCTGCGGGGCCATTTTCTTTTTCAACAATTCAGCAGAACTGCTGATTATCCCCAGTGGGTTTCTGATCTCGTGGGAAACACCGGCAACCATCTCTCCGAGTGAAGAGAGATGCTTCGCCTGGGCCAGCTGTTCCTTGAGCCGTATCCGTTCGAAAGCCCGTTTTTCGATGATCCCCTCGCCCCGTTTGACGACATAAATCAAGGTAAGCAGCAAAATCCCCATGACAATGCTGATGGTGCTAATCACAAGCACCTGAAACTTGAATATTTGCCGGTAATCGCTGGATAGATCCTGCCTGATTTCGACGACACCCAAAACCGGTCCGGATATCGGAGATAAAGGCTTCTCCGCCCTTAATGGGGCAAATGTAATAATCTTTATCGCCTTTGGAATCCCCAGAAGGATTTCCCAAAAAGTACCGTTTTGAACGAGTTTTGAGGAGGAGTGGCCGTCCAGCGCATTTTTATAAAATGTTCCGCCGAGATTTTCCATTCCTACCAGTTCAGGCGAGAAACTGTAGGCAATGATGTCATTTTTACTATAAATATTAACCATTTCAACCTTGAAACTGTGCAGCGTGCTGCGGACGACATTGTCCATTCTTTCGAACTGATCCTGGTTCCTCAATTCGATTTTTCCATACTTTAATCCGACGGGAAGAATAAACTGCATGAAAACCTGGTGATTCAGGTTTTCGATAAGCAGCAGGGCATAGTCTTCGCTTTTTTGATATTGCATTGAGCGGACCCAGTGGGTGTTGAGCAGGGAAAGGATGATGGTACCGGTAAAAAGGACAATGAGGCTGGTAAATGTAAAATATTTGACCAGACGGAATGGTTTTGCCCGTTCTGCAATGCTGGACGGCTTCATAATAATTCCGTTGCTGCCATGAATGGCAGTCCTACCGTTGTATCTGATGATCTATCAATCTTATGGGATGGATCAATAAATCAAAAGGCATGGTGGTCAGCAACACCACTTCGTCACATCAATCACCATCTCCAGGAAACGCCGCATTTCAATTTTTTTTTGGGGGGAGTCGATATGATCCTAAAGTATTCGTAATTTGTGCCGAATTAGATGGCTAACAACCGACTGTCACTGTAGTGGCATATAAAGAAACCTGAGGATCATGTCAATGCGCTGTGAATTAAATTAACAATCGAATCCAACACCATACACGATAAGGGTAATTACTGATATGAAGCCACAATATAGATCAAATATACAAAATTATGCATAAAAGTCATATAATTTTACTTGACAAGAGCTTCATTTCGGTCTTGAATCAGAATCAAGGGTTGGCGATTCCATTCAGACAGACAAACAGAAAAACCCAACCTTTCTTGAAAAGCGAACACCGTAATTACTTTTTGGGTTGCCATAAGACGATGGATCAAATGGTGAAGAATTCGTTAAAAAAAATTAGGGAATCCCTCTTGATGAGCAAATCGGAACTGGCGAGAGAAGCGAATGTCTCTCCCATTACGATTACGCGCATTGAAGAAGGAAAACCGTGTCGGCTGGAAACCAAAAGAAAAATCTTGCTGGCTCTGGGTTACAGCCTTTCGGACAGTAAAAAAATCTTTGGTGAATAAAAGAGCAAACCATGTTTTTTGGAAAAAAAGACCGAATAATTGGCCTTGACATCGGGTCCCGATCTATCAAAGCGGCGGAACTCTCCGAATCGAAAAAGGGGATCTCCCTTGAACGATTTGGCATCATCGACATCGCACCGGGGCTTATCGAAGATGGTGCAATAAAAGATGCGGAACAAGTTTCCGAAACGATCCGTCAACTATTTAAAAACTATGGCATAAAAGGTCATAATGTAGCCCTTTCCGTCGGCGGCTATTCGGTTATCGTAAAAAAGATCAATGTCCAGTCCATGCCGGAAGAGCAGCTTCAGGACACCATTAGTTTTGAGGCGGAACAATACATCCCGTTTGATATATCCGATGTAAATTTGGATTTTCAAATTCTGGGCGAAAATGAAAGCAACCCCAACCAGATGAATGTACTGCTGGTTGCCGCGAAAAAGGAAATGGTCAATGATTACGTAAACCTTGCTCAGATGGCGGGATTGAGCCCGTGCATCATTGACGTCGATGCGTTTGCCCTTCAAAATATTTATGAGTTTAATTATTCCCCCGCTGAAGATGAAAACGTTGCGCTCATCGATATCGGCGCAAGCAAGACCTCATTGAATATATTAAAAGGTAAATCATCGGTCTTTATGAGAGACGTTTCACTCGGGTGCAGCCAGATCAATCAGAAAATCGCATCACTCATCGACTGTTCCATTGAGGAGGCTGAGCAGATCAAGTTTGGCGATCATTCAGAGAAAATAACCGCCGGAGATCTTTCCGACATTGTTTCCTCAGTGGTTTCAGATTGGTGCACGGAGATCCGGCGCGCCCTTGACTTTTTTTATTCAACCTATCCCGATGATCAAATCAAAAAAATTATTCTTAGTGGGGGTGGCGGCAACATAAAAGAATTCAGACAGTTGTTATCCGTCGAGACCTCTGCGGAAGTGGCGACGATAAACCCCTTTGATGGGCTTCACATAGATGAGAACCGGTTTGATGTGGAATTTCTAAAACGCATAGCCCCCCAAGCCTCAATAAGCATGGGACTGGCAACGAGAAAAGTTGATGACAAATGATACGCATTAATTTACTCCCATTTCGAGCCGCGAGAAAAAAAGAGGATATCAGGCGACAAGTTTCCATATTCCTGTTGTCACTTGTCTTTATTGTGATTGTTGCCGCCTGGTTTAACTATCTGTTGTCCGGCAAAATAGAATCGCTGAACCGCCAGGTGGCAGAAACCAAGGCTCAGGTTGAAAAGTACAACAAGATCAACCAAGAGATCACGGAAATAAAGAAAAAGTTGGCGATTCTGAACCAAAAAATAGAAGTCATCAAATCTCTGGATCTGACCAGAAAGGGACCGGTTGAACTGCTCGCTGACATGTCAAAACTGGTCATCGAAAAGCGAATGTGGCTTACGGGTTTAGAAGAAAAATCCGGAAATGTTAAGGTAGTCGGTATCGCTCTGGACAACCCGACGATTGCGGAATATATGACCCGAATCGAAAATTCCTTAAAATATATCGAGGTCAAACTTCTTTCCATCAACCAGGACACCTCCGTCAAGGGATTAAAACTGAAGAATTTTGAAATCAAGTTTAAAAAGGCTCCCCTTAAAGATCAACCTAAATAGGTATTGAGGAAATGAAGAAAGGCACAGCGGTTTCCATAGAAAAATCCAATCCGATCATTAATTCGCTTGAGCAGCTTTCCAAAGTTCAACGGATCGCTATCTGGGTAGGTGTGTTGATATTGCTGATCGGTGCGTTTGTCTACTTTTCATATCTGCCAAAATTTAAAAAAATCGATCAACTCAAAACCAATTTAACCAAAATTGAAAAAGAACTGGAAATTGCCAAAAGAAACGCCAGGCAATTGAATGAATTCAGGAAAAAAATGCAGGACGCCGAAGAACAGTTTAAAATCGTCATGCGGGCATTACCTGAAAACGAAGAAATTCCAACCCTGCTCACCGGCATCTCGAAAGCCGGAACGGACTCGGGGCTCAATTTCATTTTGTTCCAACCCAAACCAGAGGAAAAGAAGGATTTTTATGCCGAAATTCCTGTGGCCATGACAGTTACCGGGGATTATCATGGGGTGGCAACATTTTTTGAGAGCGTTGCCGGTTTGAACAGAATCGTAAACATCAGAGATATCGACATGAAGCCAGACAAGGAAAGCACCAATCTGACGACAACATGCACGGCGGTGACCTATAAATTCATTGAAGCATCCGAAGAGCAGCCGGATGCATCTGGAAAGCTGAAAAAGAAGAAGCGGTAAACCCATGCGAATTCAATTTAAAAAAGTTGGCAATCGATTAACCCTGGTTCTACTGGTTTCTTGTTTTCTCTGGAACTGCGGTGATCAAAAAGAACCATCCAAAGCACCGGTCGTCAGTAAAAAGATCTCGGCGCCTAGCACGCCCGTTCCCTCACCAAAAACCGAGGACACGCCAACAGAAACCTCCACGACAACGACCGTTTCGACGACCGCTGCCGAAGATGAAGCCGCAACGGTGGCCAAACGAATCTACGACCCCAAGGAACGACTGAACCCGTTTATACCTCTATTCAGAGATGATGATAAAGAAGCGGCAGATGATCAACCGAGCAAAAGCAAACGAAAAAAACGGATCCCGCAAACGCCTTTAGAAAGAATAAGCCTTAACCAGCTGAAGTTAGTCGCCATCATTCGAACTTCATCTGGAAATCGAGCACTTGTAGAAGATAACACCAGCAAAGGGTTTATCATTAAAAACGGGACCTATATTGGCCTAAATTCAGGAATCGTGACGCAAATCAACGCCAACAGCGTGATTGTCGAAGAAGAAATAGAAAATCTCATGGGAGAGCTAGTTCTTCAAAATACCGAAATAAAACTTCAGAAACCGGCTGGAGAGTGATATGCACAACTTCAGGATCAGATTCTCAAAGAGATTGACACTTGTTTTTTGCTTTGGATTGGTTGTTGCCTTCCTTTTTTCAGGGTGTGCGACCCCGAATGCTGATCGTCAAACAAGTGCGCCCGGCCTTGATCCTTCACCATCCATGGAAATCACTTCCATTGGATTATCTGAAGAACCAGACGCGATGAATGTGGTGATCAACGGGATCGAACCGCTGACCTACACCTCGGTGAAACAGCCGCTTCCTCTGGGTGTGGTTCTCTATTTTCCAAACACCCGATTAAATGTTTCCCAAACCGATGTACAATCCACTGGCAACCCGGTCACTTCGATTCATGCGGGCCAAGTCGAGGCGAAAAACAATACCACGCGCATTGAAATTCTGCTGGCTGCCGATACGCCCTACAACGTCGTTCAAGAGGGCAATTCACTCAGAATCCAGTTTCCCAAAAACCTCTCCGGGTCAACCGATAACAGCAGCGAATCGAAAACGGAATCCAGTCTTGCCCAGCAACCGGCAATGACCGAAGAAAAACAGGCTGTTCAGGTTGCTCCCTTTACCGCTGTCAAGCCGTTAGGCGCCTTTCAAGGCACCGGCGCCAAGATTGGCAACGAAAACCTGATATGGGTGAATCGCATCGATTTTCTTGGAGAAAAGGATGGACGATCAACGCTGTCTATCGAAACGACATCCCCGGTCGACTACGAAATCCAAAAAGTGTCTGATAAACTCCTCGAATTGCGCTTGATGAAGGCCAACATTGCCGAATTCAGGCAACGGCCGATGATAACGACGCGATTTGAAAGCGCTGTCAACCGGATTATGCCCATCCAGCTGCCATCGATGAAGGATTTCTCCTTGTTCTCCATCGAGCTCCGAGAACCCGTGCCCTATTACACGGAGCAGACCGGTGGACTGCTGCTGGTTCACTTCGAGGCATCCTCTGTCCCCCCCGCGCCGGCTGATGAGACCAATCTGCCTGCCTGGAAAAAGGCCCTCGAAGAAACCATCGGGAGTGCCGATGTCGCCCCGACTTACCCCAAAGCAATGCAGGCAGCCGGCGAAAACCAATCCGCTGCCGATGGGAAAACAGCGGGGACAAAAGACGACCAGTCTTTGGTTCCCCTTGCCGAGATGACATTTGACACCGACCAGGCCATGGTGTTGAAGAAGAATGTCAGACAGTACACGGGCGAGAAAATCGCGCTGGATTTCTTTCAGACCGATATCAAGAATGTCTTCCGGATTCTTCGGGAAGTCAGCGGAAAAAACTTTGCCATCGACGAGGATGTCAGCGGTAAAGTGACCCTGACACTTGACAAGCCGGTTCCATGGGATCAGGTGATGGACCTGGTGCTCAGAATGAACCAGCTCGGCATGATCGTGGAAGGCGACATCGTTCGCATTGCCACCCTGGCGACCCTAAAACAGGAAAACGATCTTCGCAAAGCGCAAATCGCCTCCCTGCAAAAAGAAAAAGAGCAGATCAAAGCGCTGGAGCCGCTGGAAACGCGATACATTCCGATCAGCTACTCCGACGCGACCAAAGAGGTGCTTCCCCATATCGAGACGATTGTAACCAAAGATCGCGGGTCTGTTTCCGTCGATGTCAAGAACAATCAGATCATCATCACGGATACGGCCGATAAGATTGCCCAGGCACTGGATATTGCAAGACAGATCGACAAGGTCACATCCCAGGTGATCATTGAGGCCCGCGTGGTTGAAGTCAGCGAAAACTATTCCAAGGAATTGGGGTTTCAGTGGAATTTAGGTGTGGGTCCGGTGACGATCAACAACGGCGGGTCTCAATATACGACGGGTGTTGCCATGAACTATCCGGCGGCCACCGGCAATGGGTTCACGCTCAATTATGCAAAAATCGCCGGCACCCCATTCACCCTGGATGCCACGCTGACGGCTCTTGAAGCCAATGGCAATGGTAAAATTCTGTCTGCACCCAAAATTGCCACCCTGAACAACAAAAAAGCCAGGATCAAGCAGGGGCAGGAAATTGGATACCTGGAACGCGACTCAGCCGGCGGCTCCTCCGTAAAATTCAAAGACGTCGATCTGTTGCTTGAAGTCACCCCCCATGTAACGCCGGACAACCGGATCTCCATGGATATCGTCATCCAGAAAAATGACGTCGTCGAGTTTATCGACGGTGTGCCCGTCATCGCCACCAACGAGGCACAAACACAGCTGCTTGTCAACGACGGGGATACGATCGTTATCGGGGGGATCATCAAATCAACATCAACGAAAAACAAGACGGCATTCCCGGGGCTTCACAAGATCCCCGTCCTCGGCTGGATGTTCCAGAGTAATTTGGAGGAGGCAGACAGCAATGAATTGCTGATTTTCATGAACCCGAAAATTGTTCAACTGGAGCAGCGATAGACCCTTTGCGGATGCCCATTTTCGACGATCCCTAACCCCTCTTTTTCAAATCAGCGACCACATTTTCTAATTGATGATGGTCGCTTTTTTATTGGGGCGAAGGAAACAAACCGGATAGGCTCATTTTTTTTCATAAAAGGGTTTAGGAACTAAAAAAAAAGTCGATAAACACAATTAGGTGATCAACTTTTTTGCAGGGTTAAATGAATAGAAAGTGGGGAAACGATGATTAATCAGACCGGTTTAATCAAATATCTCGCAATCAGCTTCATAGCAGTTTTTTTCATCTTCGGATGCAGCTCCGGCGGCGGCGATTCTGACAGTAGTGGGACTGGCGGTGGGACTGTCGTTGGCAGCACCGGCAATATCACTCAGGGAACGGTGGCGCCTTTCGGCACATTGGGTGCTTTAGAGGATATTGGTGATCTGGTGGGTGCGGGAGACAACTGGTATGATTCGAAAATTTTAGCCATTGGCGATGATGGTAGCGTGGTCGGTCAAACCAGCCTAGCGGCTTCACCGACAAAGGCTGCTTTTTTGTGGGACGCTGCCAGCGAAACGATGACCTACCTGGGCCACCGCGATGAAATCTATGACGACACGGCTAATCCAGTACATCCGTTTATCTATAGCGAGGCAGTCGGCATTGGGCCCGACGGAGATGTGATCTGCAACTCGACCACCGGATTCGGTTGGCCGGAAGATACGGAAAAGCGCGCATTTTATTATGACCATGGCGCTGTTGTGTTGCTCAATCCTGTTAATGATGGTGTCTTCTCGGAAGCCCATTCCATCAATAGAGATTATGTTTTATTCACCGCTGAATTTGACAAATCTGCCAAAAGAAGAGCGGGAAGGTACTATAAAAAATCCGACGGTTCCTTTGGTTGGCTTGGCGGGATAGTTGGCGCCACCAACACTGAACCTGTTGCAATCAACTCTTACAATCAAGCGGTAATTAACTCTGAAGGAACCACCGCTGTATTTCATGATCTTGATGTTGACGTGGTACAGACGCTCAATCATCTTCCTGGAGCGTCCACCACCACTGCAGCAGCCATTAACGACAGTTTGCCCACCGGGCACATCGTCGGCACATCCGGTACCATGGCATTTTTCTGGGACGGAGGTTCCATGTATCCTTGCGGGACCCTTGGCGGGAGTACCAGTGACGCAAAGGATCTGAACATCAATGATCAGGTGGTGGGTTTTTCGACTACGTCCACAGGCGATACACACGCCTTCGTCTGGCAGCTTAACGCCAGTGGGCAGGGTGTAATGACCGATCTTGGCACCCTTGGCGGAGCGAACAGTTGGGCCACTGCCATCAACGATAACGGTCTTATCGTTGGCTACGCTGAAACCGGCGAAATCTACAGTCAGGGTGGTATTACCCAACCGATTGTACGCGCGTGTGCCTGGTACGGAAACGTCATCTACGACTTGGGCATTCACAACAATTTCTACACCTACCCCTTTGTGGAACCGTATCCGTTCAGCGAGGCCATCGATGTAAATGACCTTAATCGGATTGCCGGCAATTCCTACACCATCAACCAGCACTATCGCGGCTTTGTGTTGGATCCGGATCCTTCGCTGGTTCCCTGATCGGCTGATTGAAGCCGTTGACCATGATGATCACAGACACCCCGCGCTGCTCCGCGGGGTGTCTTTTTCTGGCCTCAACAATAAACACAATTCCTTAACCCACTCAAGGACAACCGATGCGCGCCGCCTATTACGAAACCTTCGGAGGCCCGGTCACCATCAATACCCTGCCCGACCCGAACCCGCCGGAAGACGGTGTGGTGATCAAGGTCGAAGCCACGGGGTTGTGTTTGAGCGACTGGCACGGCTGGAGGGGGCACGACCCGGACATCAACCTGCCCCATGTTCCCGGCCACGAACTGGCCGGTGTGGTCCAGGCCATCGGAAAAGGGATTGACCACTGGAAACCCGGCGACCGCGTCACCCTGCCGTTTGTCTGCGGCTGCGGCGGCTGTCCCCAGTGCCTGTCGGGCAACCACCAGGTCTGTGACCACCAGTTTCAGCCGGGTTTCACCGACTGGGGGTCTTTTGCCGAGTATGTGGCCATCCGCTATGCGGACGTCAACCTGGTGCGCCTGCCGGCCGCCATGGATTTCGTGACTGCCGCCAGCCTGGGCTGCCGGTTCGTCACCGCTTTTCGCGCCATCGCCGCCCAGGGCCGGGTCGGTGCCGGACAATGGGTGGCCATTTTCGGCTGCGGCGGGGTCGGGCTGTCCGCCATCATGATCGCCAACGCCCTGGGCGCTAATGTGGTGGCGGTTGACATTACCGATGACAAACTGGATCGGGCGCGATCCGTGGGCGCAGCGGAGACCGTCAACGCACGGTCTGTGGAACATGTGGTGGAGGCGGTTCGCCATTGCTCCGGCGGCGGCGCCCATGTTTCCGTGGATGCGCTTGGCAGCCCCCGGACCTGTTTCGATTCCATTGCCAGCCTGAGAAAACGGGGAAAACATATCCAGGTGGGCATTCTCAACACCGAGCATCGCCACCCGGTGGTTCCCATGGACCTGGTGGTTGCCCATGAATTGGAAATTTTGGGCAGCCACGGCATCCAGGCCTTCGAATACGGTCGGATGCTTGAAATGATCGCCGCCGGCAAACTGCAACCGGAAAAGCTTATCGGTCGGACGGTGGATCTGGAGGAGGGGATTGCCCAGTTAACCGTCATGGATCGGTTCGATCAGATAGGCGTGACGGTTATCAATGAATTTTAAAGAGAGGGCGGCCACACCGGTAATGATTTTATCGGTGTGGCCGCTTGATTGATTGTCACCAACGCTAACCGCCGTAAATGACCGCCAGAATCGTGGCCTTGCCCGCGGCGGCGGCAATCAGATGCGGGGTGGTGGACAGGTAGTAGGCGCTGTCCCCGGCAGTCAGATCGAAATGATCGTCCCCGATGTCCAGGGAGACGCTGCCGTCGAGCACGTAGATAAACTCTTCACCGTCGTGGACGGAGCGCTCCGTGTCCGGCGCCTCTTCCAGCTGTACGATCAGGGATTCCATGTGCCGACCCTTGACTTCCGGGGCGAGGCTACGGTAGGTGTAGGCCTGTTTCTTTCCCTTTAGTGAGGTCGATCGGGAAACAATTTTTTGCTCCCCTTTGCGGGTAATGGAATAGAGCTTCTCGCCCACACCGGAAACCAGCCGGCCAAAGGCGCTGTCCAGGGCCTTGGACAGCTTGATGGCTGTCCCCAGCTGGGGCTGAACGTCGCAGTTTTCAATGCTGGACAAAAGCTCCACGTCAAAGCCGGTCATGTGGGACAGTTCGTCCAGAGAAAGACCCTTGGCTTCGCGGATCGCCTTGATCCGCTGACCGATGTCCTCCTGGCCGCCCTCCGGCTGGCTGCAGGTGCCCTGCTTAATCCGTCCGGTCAGGTCTTCAAAATAGTCCACGTTGATGTGGGGTTTTTTTTCACCTGTTTCCATGGCAATGCTCCTGGTTGAATTAATCATCCCGGTATTCTGATTGGGATCGGTATTGGGTGCAGTGGACTGCCTGCCTATCGTGCCCCGGTTTCAACGACGGGTCAAGGCGTCGATCGGGGGCGATAGCGCTCCGGCAGCACCGCCTTTTCCGCCCATTCAGCGGGCAACTTCTGACCGGGGGCCTCGGCCATCTTTTCCTTGAGCTTTTTTAACCCCGGTCGGGCAAATTTGGGATGGCCCGCTTTGAGTGTACGCCCGTTGATCACCGCCTCACTCCTCAGGCGGTGGCCAACGGTCCGTTCCAACTGGCGTCCCAGCCACAATACGCGATCCACATCGTAGCCGTGTTCAATGCCCATTTCATCGATCTGCACCAGCATGTCTTCGAAACAGGTCAACCCCACGTAGCGTGGATCTTCGTAGTAGTATTCGCCGGTGCCGGGGACCGGGCAGTCGTCCAGAAAATTGGCCGGTTGTCCGCCCAGGCCGCCCAACGTTCCTTCGAAATGGCATATCCCTGCCTGAAGGGCGGCCAGCACCGAGGCCGACGCCACCCGTTTGGTTTCGTGGAAGTGGGCGATGTGTACCGAGGTGTCGGGGATCTCGTCGAGAATCATGGAAAAATAGCGGTACACATTGGCTGCCGAAGCACTGCCGTCGTGGTCGGCATGCTCGATGTCCGTGGCGCCGATTTCCAGCCAGCGCTTCGTGAACTCCACCGCATCTTTCAATTCGGTGGCCCCGGCAATGGGACTGCCCCAGATGGTGCTGACGGTGCCGCACATCTGAAGACCGGCGTCCCGGCATTTACGGATGGCCCTTTCGCATTCTTTCCAGTATTCGGGCAGGGTCAGGCCGGAGTTGGCAAAATGGTGTTCCTCTTCGGTGGAGACCATCATCAGACAGCGATCCGGCCCGGCGCCTTGTTTCGCCAGTTTGATGGCCCGGTCGACACCCGGCTCCCGAATGGTCACGGCGGTAATGGTAAGGTCGTCCGGATTGATGCCCTTCTTTTTGCAGCGGCCGCGGAAGCGATCGCTGCGCAGGTGCGCCAGAATCTGCTCCGCGTCGCTGAACTGGGGCATCAGGTAGGGGTTGCCCAGGTTGGTCACCTCGATGTTGCGGCAACCGGCGAAGATCATCTCCTCAGCGTAAAAGATCTTGGCCCGGGTGGAAACAAATTTTTCCAGATGCTGGAACCCATCCCGCACGGTGATGTCACCCAAGGTAACCTTTTTGGGCATTCTCGAAAAAACCTTCCAATAATCATATTCGGTCATGCTGCCTCCTTATCGTATTTTAATGAAATGGATGGGCAACCCAAACACCTGCCCACATGAGTACGATCATCAGTATCCGCTCAACAACCCTTGTAGACCGGTTTTCGCTTCTCTTTAAAGGCGGACAATCCCTCCAGACGGTCTTGGGTGGGAATGCACACCCAATACGCGTTGGATTCGATGGCCAGGCCCGTGGACAGATCCGTTTCCATGCCGAAGTTGATGGCATATTTGGCCTGTTCGATGGCCACAGGGCCGGTTTCACAGATCTCAGCTGCCATCCGCCGGCAGTTCTCCATAAGATCATCAGGCGCGCAGACCTGGTTCACCAGACCGATCTGTAACGCCTCGGCCGCACCGACGCGCCTGCCGGTAAAGATCAGTTCTTTGGCCTTGCCCTTGCCAACCAGGCGTGGCAGGCGCTGGGTGCCGCCGGCCCCGGGGATGATCGCCAGCCGGGTTTCGGTGAGTCCCATGCTGGCGGTAGCCGAAGCGATGCGGATGTCCGAGGCCAGGGCCAGTTCGGTTCCACCGCCCAACGCCACGCCGTTGACCGCCGCGATCACCGGTTTGTTGAGTTGCTCAATGGCCGTGAACAGGTTGCGGATGGTAAAGATGTATTCCTTGACCTGAACGGGCGACAGCGTGGCCCGCTCCTTGAGGTCCGCACCGGAGCAGAACGCGCGATCGCCTGCGCCGGTAATAATGATCACGCGAATATCCGGATCGAAGCGGATGTCGGCGATTTTGGCCGCCAGAGCGTGCAGCAGCGCAAAATTGAAAGAATTCATCACTTCTGGCCGGTTCAAGGTGATGACCGTCACCCCGTCTTTTTGTTTAGTGAGCAGTATCGTGTCGTTCATGCAGCCCTCCCTATTGAGCACCTCTGGAGTTGAAATGGTCAACACCCGATGTAGCGGGAAATGACGATGCGCTGGACTTCCGACGTGCCTTCACCGATGTCCAATAGCTTCTGATCGCGGTAAAAGCGCTCCACGTCGTACTCTTTCATCAGTCCGTATCCACCGTGAATCTGCACGGCATGGTTGGCTACCCGCCCCATGAGTTCTGAGCAGTAAAGCTTGGCCATGGCGGCCTCTTTCTCGAACGGGCGCTTGTGATCCCGCAGCCAGCAGGCTTTGTAGAGCAGGTTGCGACCGCATTCGATTTCCATGGCACTGTCCGCCAGCTTGAAAGCCACGGCCTGGAATTTTGAAATGGGCTGGCCGAACTGTTCGCGCTTCTGGGCATATTTCAAGGCCGCATCATAGGCACCCTGCGCACCCCCCAGTCCCATGGCGGCGATGGAGAGCCGGCCGCCGTCAAGCGTCTTGAGCATCTGGTGAAAACCGTCACCCTGCTGGCCCAGGATGTTGGCCGCCGGCACGCGCACATCATCGAAATAGAGCTCCGCCGTATTGGAGGAACGCCACATCATCTTCTTTTTCATGGCCACGGCCTTGAATCCCCGGGTGCCGCTCTCCACGATAAAGCAGGTGTATTCCGGTTTGCCGTTGGGTCGGGTGCCGGTGATGGCCTGGACCGTCACCCCCAGTGTCATGTCACTGGCCGCGTTGGTGATGAAAATTTTGGAGCCGTTGATGACCCACTCGTTGCCGTCGCGCACCGCCGTGGTCTTGGACCCGCCGGCGTCTGACCCGGCCGTGGGTTCGGTCAGCCCGAACCCCCACAACGCCTCTCCGTTGCACAGTTTGGGCAGGTATTTTTGTTTCTGTTCCTCGTTGCCAAAGTAGTAGAGCGGGCCGATGCCCAGGGAGTTTCCCGCTGCAATGGTCGCCGCCTGGGAGCCGTCCACCCGGGCAATCTCCTCCACGGCGATGATATAGGAGATATAGTCCATGGCCTGGCCCTCGTAAGTCTCGGCGACAAACATGCCGAACAGGCCGATTTCGCCCATCTTGCGCGTGAGATCGGAAGAAAAGGCCTCGGCTTCGTCGAGTTCCAGGGCCACCGGCGCGATCTCACTCTGGGCGAACTTTCGGACTTCCTTGCGAATCATTTCCTGTTCTCTGGTCAAATCAAAATCCACGACAACCTCCTTTCCGCAGCAGCGGGAGCGGCTTTACCACACCGCGTCGATGGGCATCGGCCTCTTTTCGGTACCGGTGAAGATATCCGTTTCAGCAGCCGACAGGACGTTCGAAGCGGCCCTGCTTCAAACCGCTGATAATAAAATTTTCATAGATGTCGGCAATCTCGTCCACCGTCAACCGCCCGTTGGGATTGTACCAGGTGGCACCCGCCGTACACAGGGTCAAAATCGCATAGGAAAGGATCTTGACGTCCACATCGGCGAACACCCCTTCATCCGTGCCCTGCCGTATGAGATCCTGAAAAATCGATTCGTATTCGTCCCGCTTCTTGACGATGGCGCGATAATGCTCGGCGGTCAACCCCCGCAACTCAGCATTGGCAATGAAGTTTTCCTTCTGCCGCTCCAGATGAAAGCACACATGGCTGCGCACCGCCGCCCGCATCCGCTGCTCAATGCCCTTCACCGCCGTCAGGCCCTGCTTCAAGGCACGGGTCAGATCGTCCATGGTGGACTTTAACAGTTGAAACAGCAGATCCTCTTTACTGGCGTAATGATAATAGATGCTGGCCTTTTGGATGCCGCTGCCGCCGGCGATGTCGCTGATGCTGGTGGCAAAATACCCCTTTTTAAAAAAGAGATCGATGCATACGGATTTTATGGTCGTTTTCATGTCAGCCATAAAGGCTGCGTCTCCAGGCGTTACGGGCAATGACCGGCAGTCGACCGACAAGAATGGATGACAATCAGAAACGCTTACCGACCGGTCGTTAGGTCCAGTGACTGTTTTTATCCATTCGTCGACATACTGTCAAGGCTAAACAGCGCCCAGCGGCGCATGCGACCCATTGCGAATCTTGACAGGTGGATTGGAAAATGGTTTATGCGAAAAACTTAAAATCAGGAGAAAAACAATGAGAGACCCCCTCTTCGAGCCCATCACCATCAACCGGCTTGTGGTCAAGAACCGGATTTGCCTGCCCGCCATGCACCTGGGCATGGCCGTGGATTTTCAGGTGACCGATTCATGCCCGGCGGCAACGGCCGGTCAGCGCTTCAGGTGTCCGCCAGGGCGCTGGCGGCCGGCCCTGCCGATGCCCTGTGCATCAACGTGGGCTGGCCACGAGGCCCGGGTGCCCCAGATTGTCACTGCCGTGCCGCGGGGGAGGGTTCAATCCGTTGGTGTACGGATCTGCTGGACGGCGGTCAGGGATATCAGGGCCATGACGGCACCGGCGATGAAGGGGATGCGATAGTCGACAATCCAGAAATAGCCGCCGATGGCCGGCAGACATACCGCGGCAATGTGGTTGATGGTGAAGCCCACAGCCATGGTCGGCGCCACATCGCCTGGATCGCCCACTTTCTGGAAAAAGGTGTTTATGGCCATCGCGAAGTTAAAAAAGATGTGGTCGAGAATGTACAGCCCGCCGGCCACCCATTTTGAGTCGGTGAAGGCGTATGCAAGGAATACAGCGATCAGGCTGGCGTATTCAAGGGAGAGCACCTTGCGTTCGCCGAAACGGATAATGGCCCTGCCGATGGTGGGGCTGAGAAAATAGTTGATGGAATTGTTTAGCACAAACAGGAAGGTTACGGCCTGGACCGAATAACCGAACTTTTGGACCAGCAGCAGCACTGAAAAAGCGATGAAGATCTGACGCCGGGCGCCGGCCATGAAGGTAAGAAAGTAGAAGAGGCCGTAGCGCTTGCGAAAGATCATCCGCTTGCGCTGGGGAACCATGTCAGCGCTGGCGGGCCTGCGGGTAAAGCCCCAGAGGGCCATGGCCATGATGAGTCCCCCGATGACCATGTACATGCCCGTGAAGTCCAATGTGGATGCCATGATAAAAATAAACACCCCTACGACAATGCTCGATGCCGCAGAAATGCTGCGCAGTTTGCCGAAAACCCACGGCGAGTGCTGTTTGTCAAAATATTGGAGGGTGAGGGACATGTTGGTGGTTTCGTAGTAATGAAACCCGAAGCTCATCACCAGGGTCGTCAGGGCCAGCCCAGCAAAGGAGGGGAACCAACCGGTGATAAAAATGCCCAGGCCCAGCAGCATGATTGACAAGGCGGAAAGCCGGTGCTCAGGGATAAGCCGAATAATGAAAATGGCCAACAGGGCCAGAAACCCGGGAATTTCGCGGACCGATTGAATCACGCCGATGTTGTCGCCATCCAATCGGGCCACTTCGACGGCAAAGTTGTTGAACAGAGTGGTCCACGCCTGCAGCCCCACCGTGGAGCCGACGGTTAGCACGACCAGGTAGATGAACATGGGATTTTTTTTAACGCGGTCCATCACAGTGTCGGCTTCCGAGGATGCATCAGGTCATTGAGCAGGTGGCTCGGTTTACCACCAATGGAATCCCGCGGCAAGTGCGGACACAGCTATTGGGGTGTTTCGGAAATGCCGTATGAGGCCAGGATATTGCCCGTGCGGGTTTCAAGCTCTACCCAGGCCTGGCGCAGGCCGACCAGGGCCAGGGCCAGATTGCTCTGGGCCGTCGTCAAATCCCTCTGGGCTTCGTTGAGGCGAACCAACGACCCCTGGCCGGCGTTGTATTCCTTTTCGACCAGATCCCGCGTACGTTGCACCAGATCCACATTTTCACGCTGGAGCGCCACCTGGGTTTGAGCTGTCACCACCAGTGCAGCGGAACTGCGGATGTCCGAAGTGGCCGACAAGATCAGATCTTCCAGTAATTTTTCCAGCTCCATCCTGCCTTGTCGAGCTTCTCGCACCTTGGCACGGGTGAAGCCGCCGGCAAACAAATTGTAGGACAGACCCACTTGGATGCGGTTGCCGAAATCGTCCTTCCCGAACCCCGGATCATCGACCCGTTCACCGTCCAGACTGCCGGCCACGACAACGGTGGGATAGTAGTCGGATTGGGCGATCTTTACCTGGGCCTCCGTCTGTTTGATGCGCCACTGGGCCTGCTGTATATCCGGGCGATGGAACATGGCATCGGCGATCAGGTCGTCCACCGGCGGGCTGGACAGCTCAGCAGTTGTCTCTGCAGCGAGGCGGGCCATTTGCACGTGGGCCGGCAGCCGGGATTCGGGAAGTCCCAGCAGGGCGGCCAGGCCGTAAAGAGCGATCTCATACCGGTATTCTTGGTTGATGCGTGTCGTCTTGGCCTGGTTTTTTCGCACCTGGAAGTTGAGCACATCGCTCAACGCGCCGGTGCCCACGCGCTGGCGGGCTTCGGCATCGGCCAGTTGACGCTGGTTGAACTCCTCATCGGCTCTGGCGATGGAGATGTTCTCAAGGGCCAGCTGGGCTGAAAAATAGGATACCGCCACGGCGGAAATCAGGAGCCGGCGGGCATCGTTCAGGGCGGCCGCACTGGACTGTTCACCATAGCGCGCCGCGGCGTTGGTGAATTTGCGTTCAAAGCCGTCAAACACGGTCCAGGAGGCAGTCAGGCTGGCATTATAATTGTCCTCGGGATTGTCGAGGGTGGCGGACGGCACCAACTGGGCGAGGAACAGATTTTGCTGGTAGGCGTTTTCAGACAGATCCACTCGGGCACCCGATGCACTGGCGTCCAGACGCGGCCAATAAGCCGATCGCGCCTGATCCACCTGGGCCTTGGCCTGGCGAACACGGGCGGCGGCGGCTTCGAGACCGGGGTTGCCGGCCAGGGCAATTCCCACGGCGGTTTCAAGGTCCAGGGTCGACATGGCGCCCCAGTCGACCCCAACAGCACCCGCAGGGCGCCGATCCTCGCCAGTTGTTGAGACGGGGGTTTCCTGGGCGACGCCCGTCAATGGCCAGGCAACACAACAGCAAAGCATGGGCAAAACAAGCCAACTGAAACATTTTTTCATTTTTTTACGCTCTCTTTTTTATGATGAAGCCAGATACTGTCCGTTAAAGATCGGCTGCTTGGGTACCAGGCCAGGGCCTGAATCGTCTATTCAAGGGCGAAACCTATTTGCACACATCCACGGATGGCGAGAGCAGTTGCCCCGGATCGGCGGCCAGGGGATCCTCGTGCCGGTTTCTGGACGGTTCCACGTCCAGACGCTTGGGCCAATGACCGTGTTTGAACCGGTGCATCACCAGCCGCAGGTCATTCAGGATGGCCAGCAGGCTGGGAATGAGCACCAGCGTAAGAATGGTGGCAAATGCCACGCCGGCGGCGATGGAAAGCGCCATGGGAATAAGAAACTTGGCTTGGAAATCGGTCTCCAGAATCAATGGCGCCAAGCCGCCCACCGTACTCAATGTGGTCAGGAAAATGGCCCTGAAGCGACGGGTTCCCCCCTGAAGGATTGCTTCAAAGAACGGCATCCCGCAGGCAAAATTCTCATTGATGCGCTCGATGAGCACAATCGCGTCGTTGACCACCACGCCGGTAAGGGCCACCATGCCGAAGATGCTCATGATGGATAGGTCGTAACCCATCAGCAGATGGCCGAAAACGGCGCCGATGATGCCGAAAGGGACGGTAAACATGATCACAAAGGGTTGGGCATAGGAGCGGAACATGGTGGCGATGACAATAAAGATGCCCAGCACCGCCAGCGGGAATCCGATGAAGAGGCTGCCGAATGATTCGCGCATCTTTTTCTGCTCTCCCTGAAGGGCCACGAATATTCCGGGATGGCGTTTTTTCAACTCGGGGAAGTAGGTGGCCGAAAGCTCCGCAAAGATTTCGTTGGCGTTGGCCTTATGGGTGTCCACACCGGCGCTCACGGCCACCCGGCGCATGCCGTCGGTGCGGGTAATGGTGGAGAATCCGGGGGCAAAAGTGACATCGGCGACGGACATGAGCGGCACTTCAAACCCGCTTCCCGTGCGAATGCGAACCTCTTCCAAGTCGGACAGCCGGCTGCGTTCCCCAGCGGTGTAGCGCACCTTTACCCGGATGTCATCCCGGCCACGTTGAAGCCGGAGCGCTTCATCGCCATAGTAACCGGCGTAGATCTGACGGGCCAGATCCTCCACGGTAAGGCCCAACGCCCGGGCCTCCGGTTTGAGGTTCAGGCGCATCTCGTTCTTGCCGGGAGAGAAGTCGGTGCGGATCTGGTACACGCCGTCGAATTTTCTCAGCCGTTCCATCAACGCGTCGGCCGCCAGCAGAATATCCTCCATGTCGTGCCCCTGCAACCAGATTTCGATGGGGTCACCGGGCGGGCCAGCCTCCATGCCGGCAAATGTGAGCGATTTGATGCCGGGAAGGGTGCCGATCTCCTTTTCCCAGAGCACCATCAACTCCTCGGTGTGGATGCCCCGGGCATCCGAATCCAAAAGAATGGCCTGGACGGAACCAACATGCGGTCCCACCTGGGGCATGTCGCCCAGGGTCTGGCCCACCAGGGTCAGCCGATCGCGAACCAACGGATCACCGGACCGCGTCTGGATGGTTTTTTCTAGCCGTGTCAGGGACGCCTCGATCTCTTGGATGGCCCGCCGGGTGACCTCAGGCGGGGTACCGCTGGGGAACTCCGCCGTGGCGGTCATCACGAACCCGTCCAGTTTGGGAAACACTTCGAACTTGATGATGCCGCTGCGCATCAGGCCGACGGTAAGCATGAGCACGGTGATGGCCGTGGCCAGGGAAATGTAGCGCCAATGCAGTGCCTTGCTGAGAAACGGCATATACACGCGGGCCACGAACAGCACCATCCACCGGGAGGTGGTTTGTTGGACGCGGGATAACCGCCGGACCAGCCTGTTTTCCTGATCGTCAGGCCGGTCGGGGGGGGGAGGTGGCTCAAATGGGCTGGCAGCAGAAAGAGGCACTCGACCAGCGAGACCACCAGGCAGGCAATCACCACGGCCGGCAGGATAGAGATGAATTTTCCCATGATACCGCCCACGTAAAATAACGGCATGAAAGCCACAATGGAGGTGAGCACGGCGGCAATCACCGGCATGCCCACCTCCGAGACCCCGTCTACAGCGGCTTTCAGGGCGGTCTTGCCCTGCATGCGGTGGACGTAGATGGCCTCTCCCACCACGATGGCGTCATCCACCACGATGCCCAGCACCATGATCAGGCCGAAAAGAGAGATCATGTTGATGGTGCCGCCCATGGCCCAGAGGATGACCAGGGCACCGGCAATGGAGGTGGGGATGCCCATGCCGGCCCAGAAAGAGAGCCGTGCATTGAGAAAACACCACAGCAGTAAGAAGACAATGCATAGGCCGATAATGCCGTTTCTCATCAGCAGGTCGATGCGCGCCTTGAGCATGTTGGTGTTGTCGTAAAGAATTTCAATATTGGCACCCTTCGGTATCTGCTGTTGTTTATCGTCGATGTACCGCTGGAGGGTTTTCGAGATCACCAGGGCATCCTCTTCGGGCGTTTTGTAGACAATCAGCAAAACGGCCGGATCACCGTTAATGGTTGCGGCAATGGGGTCTTCGGTAAATCCATCGTCGATATGCGCCAGCCGCCCCAAGGTGACCACATCCCCCTCCGGACGGGCCAGGACAACGACCGAGGCCAGCTCCTCACCCGTATATTTACGCCCCATGGTGCGAACCCGGATCTCCTCTTTTTGGGTCCGGATGGTGCCGCCGGCCAGGTTGAGGCTGCTGCGGCGGACGGCATCGGTCACGTCGGAAAAGGCAAGGCCATATTGGCGCAGCCGCTCCTCGGAGACTTCGATGGCAATTTCATAATCGCGTGCGCCGAAGGTCTCCACCTGTGAGATATTGGGCAGTTGCTGAATTTCGTCCTTGACCTGTTCGGACCATTCCTTAATCCGCCGTTCGGACATATCGCCGGACAGGTAAAGCAGCGTCACCACATCCTTGAGCAACAACTCGCTGATCACCGGCTTTTCCGCATCCACCGGGAACGTGGAAATGGCGTTAACCTTGGTACGAACCCGGTCGAGCACCTCGTCCACATCGTAATCTTCGCGAATTTCGATATTGGCCGAACCCATCCCTTCGGACGATTGGGTGGTGTACTGCTTGATGCCCTCCAGTCCTTCGACGGCCTCTTCGATCTTGCGGCTGATGCCCTCTTCAACCTCTTCCGGATCGGCCCCAGGATAGGGCACCGAGATGGTAATCATATCTAAAGAGAACTCCGGAAAGGTTTCACGGATCATGTTGGCCGTGGCGATGTAGCCGGCGATAAAAACCATCACCAGGATAATGTTGGCGAACACGGTGTTCCTGGCAAATGCGGCAAGAACCCGTTTCATGATGCGGACTCCCCGCTGGTCGTGGCATCCGCAAACTCAAGCAAGGCATTTTCAAGTGGGTCGATGAGCCGGGTGAGAATCACCATGTCACCCGGGTTGATCCCTTGGCCGACATACACATACTCGCCTTCGATGCGTTCCACGCTAACATTCACCGTTTCAAGTCGGTTGTCGGCATTGACCAGATAGGCCTTGTTTTCAAAGGTTACCGCCTGGCGGGGCAACCGGTATACCGCGCGCATGGTCCGGCCGGGTATGTCTACCGTGCAGAACATCCCTTCCACCAGCGGCAGTGAACGGTGGCCGCCGCCCATGGCAGATAGGGCATTGACCCACACCGCCACGGTGAGTGTCCGCGTCTGCTGGTCGAATTGCACGACTCGGTTCAGGATGCCGGTCAACGACGATCCGGTTTTATCTTCGGTCCAACGAATGGTGCATTCAACGGGCGTAAGGTTCCCGAACCAGGCGGTTGGCTGTCGGTCGCTGACCGGTTCAAACTGCAGCCAGCGACGAGCATCGCGGCTGTCAAGGGAAACCTGAATTTCCAGTACGGTGTCGTCGACCAGGGTCAAAACGTTCTGACCGGGAGAGACAAACTGGCCGGTCTCCACCGTTACGGATCGGATCCGGGCATTGAAGGGTGAACTGATCGCACAGCGCGACAGGTTGGTTTCAGCCACCGACAGACGCGCCCGTGTCGACGCCAGACTGCTCTCGGCTTCCCGGATCTGAAGCGGATAGAGGCTCACCGCTTGGGATATCTGATCCGCCTGGTCCAAGGCGCTGTTATAGGCGCGCTCCGCCTGATCGATTCCGGATCGGGTCCCCACCTTGTCTGCCTCGAATAAACGCTTGACTCGCTCAAACTCAGCCTTGGCCAGTTGGGCGCTTCTTTCAAGGGTTTTCAACCGCCGGCTGTCGATGGCAAACTGCTTTTGCAAACGCGCCACGGTAGCCTGCCACTGGGTCACCCCGGCCCTGGCCTCGCGGAGGCCGGCCTCATAGTCTGACGGATCGACGCGGAACATGATGTCTCCAGCAGGAATGATCTGCCCCGCTTTCAGATTGGGGTGTGTATAGACCACCCGGCCGGAGACTTCCGGTGCAACGGTCACCACGGTCAGTGCTCTGGCTTCACCATAGCCGGAGATGAATACCGGATAGTCCCGGGGCTGAACCGTCGTGGTCTTTACCTTGATGGGCCGTTCTTCGGTTTTCGCCTCGGCGGGAGGCTCCTTGAGGCTGGCCAGCCCGTTCATTCCCGCCCAGCCCGACACAAGAATCAGCGCACAGATGACGATGCGGATCATCACGTGCTTTTTCGGCTGGCTGTCTTTTTTGCTAGTCATTTTAGTTCCCTTGAATTAGGCTGACAGTGATTTGTTCTCCAGGACCTGCTTGACTTGTTGAAGGACCGCGCACCACTTCTGGGTGGTTTCCGGACCGACCGCCTCAACCAGTTCCACAAATGCACCCAGGATCATCTCCTCCACCCGGGAGATCTCCTCCAGCGCCTCGGGAGAAACCCGGATCACCACCTTGCGCCGATCCTGATCACTGGGAACGCGGGTCAGCAGCCCCCGCTCCACAAGCCGGTCCACCATGGTGGAAACCGACGGTGGGGAGACGTTCAACAGGGCTGCCAACTCTGTAACGGACACCGTTTCGCGGACCCGGATCATCATCAGCATGTTCATCTGTGGTGCCGACAACTCCCCGAAACGGTCGTCCTTGTTGGTACGCATGCAGGCACCGGTGGATATACGCACGATCCTGTCATGAATAATCCTACCCGTGGTAAATATATAGCGGGCATGGTTCAACACCTCTTGATCGGTCATGAACGCCTCCAATAATAATGAGGGGCTCATAATAAGCAAATCTAATTTTTTGTCAACAAAATATTTAGGTTGTCTAATTAATAGCCATTAAACCTATTCCGGTGCTTGCACCACCCGTGTTCTGACCTGCGGGATGGCTATGCAAAGGTGATTATCTGAGGTGTATGTTAAAGAAAGGGGATCGGCAGCCGATAATGTGGGAAACAGTTCAATCAACCCATAATGTATCCCACATGGAAAAAACATGGCCCTGAGCAAGAAGACGCCGCGTACCCTTTGCGTGACCAGCGGCAAAGGCGGTGTGGGCAAGACCAGCTTCACCGTGAATTTCGCCATCGCCCTGACCCGAAAAAACAGCCGCGTTTTGGTCATAGACGGCGACATGGGACTGGCCAACGTGGACGTGTTGCTGAGGCTGTCGGTTAAAAGCAATATCCGGGATATCCTGGAAAGCGGCGCCGATCCGCGGCAGGCACTGATTTTCGCCCGCCCCAACCTGGCCGTCCTACCGGGCAGTTCCGGTGTTCCGGAGATGGTATCGCTGGGGGAAAAACAGCAGGAACGACTGGCCGGCTTCATCAAGGATGTCTCATCGGATTTTGACTATGTCATCATCGATACAGCGGCAGGCATCGGGTCTTCGGTGTTGTGGTACAACCGGTTTTCCGACCATAACATTTTCATATTGAGCCCGGATCCTACGTCCATGACCGACGCCTACGCCCTGATCAAACTGCTATCCCGGGATCACGGGGTCAACCGGTTCAACCTGGTGCTCAATTCCGTTCGCGGGGTTCGCGAGGGCAGCCACACGGTGAATGCCATTCAACGGGTGACACAGCGATTTCTAAACCTGGAGCTGTTCCACCTGGGAAGCATCCCGGAAGACAAGGCAGTTCGACAAGCCGTCCTCGACCAGGTGCCTTTTATCGAACAGACACCGGGCAGCAGAGCGGCCCGTGCCGTCCGTGACCTGTCTGAACGGGTCCATACGCTGATCTGATGACTTCACGACCCGCCACCTACGTCCGCAGTATGATGATCGGCTGCAACCGCTGTGGGACCACAGCCCTGATGATGGCCGCAATACCGGCCCAGGCCGCCGTCAGCGGCAGTCCATCGCAGGGGAGCATTTTTTGGGGGTTGCTGTGGGCAGTTGTGCTGATGGTAGCCGTGGTTCTCGGCTATCTCCAGCAAAACCGGATGATCCGACGCAAAACCGCCGAATTGAGACGAGAGCTCTTCGAGAGACAGATGGCCGAAAAGGAGCTGCTTGTCTCGGATCAGCAATTGCGACAGTCGCTGGCGGAAAAGGAGTCACTGCTCAAGGAGATCCACCACCGGGTGAAAAACAACCTGCAGATCATCTCCAGCCTGCTCTACCTTCAGGAGGATTATATGAAGGATGCCAAAGGCGTGGAAATTCTGCGGGAAAGTCAAAACCGCATCAAATCCATGGCCTTGATCCACGAGCAGCTATACGGCACGGCAGACCTGGCAAAAATCGATTTCGGCCGCTATGTCCGGGGGCTGACCGCCAACCTGTTCGACGCCTACGGAATCGATCCGGGCCGCATCCGGCTCAATGTCCAGGCCGATGACATCGCCCTGGGGGTGGACATGGCCGTTCCATGCGGCCTGATCATCAACGAGTTGGTGTCCAATGCCCTCAAGCATGCCTTTTTGCCCGAGGCCGGCGGAACGGTTGACATCGTCATCCGGACCCTGGATGCCGGCCGGATTGAAATCGTGGTGGCCGACGACGGCATCGGCCTTGTCCAACCGCCGGCGGATGCTGAAAAAAAATCGCTGGGTCTGCGGCTCATCGATACCCTCACCACTCAGATGGGCGGCACCCTTGCCCTCGCAACGGAAAAGGGAACCCGGTTCACCATCACGCTGACCGCCCCTGAACAACCCAAGAAGGAGTTCTGACATGGTAAAGGCGAGGATTCTGGTTGTGGAAGACGAAGGCATTGTGGCCCAGGAAATCAAAAGCCGTCTGGAGAAATCAGGGTATGCGGTGTGTGCAATGGCCCACGACGGTCGCACCGCCATCGCCCATGCTGGGGAGATGCAACCGGACCTGGTGCTCATGGACATCAAGCTCAAAGGCGGGATGGACGGCATCGAAGCCGCCGGCGTTATCCGGGACCGGTTCAACCTTCCCGTCGTCTACCTCACCGCCTACACGGACCCGGCCACCCTGGCGCGGGCCAAAGTCATGGAGCCCTTCGGCTACGTGGTAAAACCCTTCGAAACCCGAAGTTTGATGGTTTCCATCGAAATTGCCCTGCATCGTCACCGCAGTGAATTCGAGCGTATCAACCGCGAAAAACTCCAGGCAGTGCTGGAAACCGCAGGGGCCATCTGCCACGAGTTGAACCAGCCCATGATGGCCATATCGGGCCATGCGGAACTGCTCATGGCCACCATCGATCAGGATGACCCCGTCTACCCCAAAATCGCCAAAATCAAATCCCAGGTTGAACGCATGGGCGCCATTACCCAAAAGCTCATGGGCATCACCCGCTACGAAACCAAAAATTATGTGCTTGGCGAGCGCATCGTGGATATCGAGCGGTCTTCTTTGACCTTCGATTAACAGGGTGTTGAACCACGTTGGCCAGCAAAAAAAAACGTTGTCAAGGCTGGGTATGGCGATGGTCACGCCGGCGGGATGCGGTCCGAATCAACCGCGACAGGTGCCGATAGTAGTCGACACTGCCCACGATCAGGGCGCCACCAATGGCGGTGTAGGCGACGGCCAAGACATGTTTCGGGATCGATGAGTGCCGCAGGGTAACCCCCAGGGCAACCATCACCATGATGATCAGGTAGCTCTTCCAGGCCTGGAATGCAAAAAAGCAACCCCGATCCGGTAGACGCCGCAGACGCCGGATATTTTTTTGGGAGATGCGGCCAAACCCCCAGCGAAATGACAGCATCGCCAACATCAGTCCCACCGCCGCAAAGGCCATACCCCGACCCATTCCACCGTCAGCCAGCCAGCCGACCGCGGCGGCACACATCATGGTGCCTACGGCGCTCCACATCACACCGGACGCCGCAAAGAGCCAACACTTGGGTACCGTCGGTTTGAGATGGGCAAGGGTCATTGCCAAGCCTCACCATCGGCAGGGCGGCCCAATAGCCGCTCCGGAAAAAGACCGGCGCTAGCGGCAGATGACATCTACCGCTTCACCGGCCAGCCACTGGTTGATAAAATGAACGGTCACGCGAACGTCGGTTCCGGTTTTAAGTGCCAGCGATTCCAACCGTCCCAGGTTCTCCATCACCTTGGCCTGGTTCTCCAGCAGGGCATAAATTTTGATACTTCGATCCAGGCAATCCAGTGCGGCTTCATCTTCGCCCAATTGTTCATGGATGACGGCCATCGCAGCGAGATCGTCGGCCATCCCGCGGCTGAACCCGGCCTGGCGATCCAATTCCAGGGCATGCCGAAAATGGCGCATGGCCTCCGGGTAATTTCGGTTTTTCATCATCAACCGCCCCCGTGTGAAAAGGATGGTCGCAAGCGATTTTTTCATCAACACCCTTCCATTTTCAAGTTGGCTTAAACGGGTGCCATCATCGCATCCGGCAACCTGAGTTTTTTCACCAGTTGCTGCTCAATACCTGCTGCTGGGTCGATCAGGGTCCAACCAGCCGGTAGTAGAGAATACCGATGTATTCATGAAGGGCATTGGCAGAGGTATGCAAGTTGACCGCCCGGGGCAGCAGGTGGCGCCATGCATAAGGGATGTTCCTGGACCCCAGAAAATAAGCGGGAAACGGCGTCACGGGCATACCCGCGGCATCGAATGCCATCCGGGCTCGTTTCAGGTGGTAGGCCGCGGTGAGCAGGATGGGTTTGGAAAAACCCTGCTGTCTGCAGATCGCGGCAGTAAGCCTGGCATTTTGTGCCGTATCCCGGGCCCGGTCTTCCACGGTGATCAATTTTTCCGGCACTCCCAGGTCCATCAAAAACCGTTTGGCTATCGGCGCTACGGCCGAATCAGCATCATCGTTTACCCGCCCGCCGGTAACGATGATGGGCAGCGCCAACCGACGGTAGAGTCTCACGGCGGTAACGATCCGACCCATTGTTGACGGCGATAGCGTCGACGTACCGGTGAGGTCCGGCACACCCTCAATCATACTGCCGCCCAGCAGGATGATCACGTCTCCCGACGGATTCACCGGGATAGAATAATCCGATTCCAGCCCTTGAATCAACAAATTGGATAAGGGAACGGTGGAGAAAGCCCATAGCAACAGCCCCACGGTCACGTTCGCCAGCCCCAGTTTCCATCGTTTGCGGTAAACCATCACCCATGACACCAATACGATCGCCAGGATGAAAATACCCGGCGGCAGGATAAACGGAGTGATCGTTTTTTTGAGCGCAAACATGGCCTTCACTTTCCGGTTCTCATGGACCGGCCGACATCGGAGGCGATGTCTCTATGGGCGGTTATACCTCGTTTCGGATTCCCGGGTCAAATGCATCGATGTCCTTCGGAATCGTCCAACGGGTCGCAACGGTTGTGGGATGTGAAAGGAATTCGACTCACCGATCGCAAGCTTGCTGCCCTCGTATAAGTGAGATTTCCGACGGCGCCGCCATTATTTGGCATACGAAACGGGCGCGGATCATCTCAATGTTGATCACCTTGTCGGCCAATTGCATGGAACTGACGATATCCAGCACGTTGATAGGCTCAATTTGTCATTAAACGATCTGGATGATTCCTGCCGGGTAGTCCACCACTTCACCGATGATGGCCGCATGCTCCACACCTTCACTTTGCAGGTGGTCCACCAACCCCGCAGCCGATGTCGGTGCAACAGCGATACACAGCCCGCCGGAGGTCTGGGGATCGTAGATGATGTCCTGCATGGCTGGATCCACACCCTCGTCCATGTCCACCATGGGTGAACGGAAACTCCGGTTCTTATGCGTCCCACCCGGAACCATGCCCATGGCTGCAAACCCGAGTGCCACGTCGATGATGGGCAGCTTTTCCAGGACGATCTTCAATCCCAGGCCGGTTCCTTGCATCATCTCGGCCAGGTGCCCAATCAGGCCGAAGCCGGTGATGTCCGTACAGGCATGAACCGGGTATTCTCTCATCACCGTGGCGGCGGTCCGGTTCAGGGTCGCCATGATGGCCGTTACCTTGCGGGTGATCTCTCCGGAAGCCAGGTTGCCTTTGATGGCCGTGTTGACGATACCCGTCCCCAAAGGCTTGGTGAGCACCAGTCGGTCGCCCACGATAAGCCCTTGTTTGGTAAGAATCCGGTTGGGGTGGATAAAACCAGTCACGGAAAGCCCATATTTGAGTTCATCGTCCTCCACGCTGTGGCCGCCCAGCAGGACCACACCCGCTTCCCTGACCTTGTCGATCCCTCCCTGGATCACCTCTCGCAAAACGCTGAGGTCCATCCGCTTCAAGGGAAAGCCAACCAGGTTCATGGCTGTTTTGGGCTCTCCGCCCATGGCATATACATCGCTCAGGGCATTGGCCGCAGCGATCTGCCCAAACCAGTAGGGCTCGTCCACCACCGGCGTGAAAAAGTCCACCGTCTGTATCAAGGCCAGGTCGTCGGACACCTTGTAAACCCCGGCATCATCAGCCCTGGACAGGCCAACCAGCACATTGGGGTCGGACGGAAAATCCAGTCCGCACAACGCTTTTTCCAGGTCCCCTGGAGGCAGTTTAGATGCTCAGCCGGCTCCTCTGACCGTTTCGGTCAGGCGAAGGGGTTTCAATGATGGGTTGCTCTCGGCCATTTTATTTCTCCCATTTTCAGACATGTGCTCACCTTAGGGCCAGCGTCAAGATTAATCGCCTTCGTTGCACAAATCAAATTACAATAAGCGATAAAGCAGCAAAGAGCCATAGAAAAATGCTATTTTGCACTGCACGCAAGATGGCGGAGGTCGGATGAAAAATCCGCTGACCCGTCATCTGTCAGTCTGCGCCCAACCGCAATGCGGGGGACGCATGACACGATTCAGTGATTCTAAAACCCGGTGACCCCCCGTGACGCGGGGATGACCATCCATCATGCAGCGCTAGTGTTTTTCAATTCATCCCAGGCCCGCATGGCCCGTCGCTGGTGGGGGATGGTAATCGTACCGCCCACGATCAGACCGATGAACAGCGCCTCCTCCAGCGCTTCACTGGACACGCCCTCTTCATGGCAGCGGATCACGTGGTACATGATGCAGTCATCGCAGCGCAGCACGAAGCTGGCCACCAGACCAAGCAGTTCCTTGGTCTTTACCGGGAGCACCCCTTCCCGGTATGCCTGCGCGTCAAGGCTGTAGTACCGCTTGGTGCCCAGCCCGGCATATTTCATTACCAGTTCGTTGAGCGCTTGCCGTTCCTGCTGGAATTTTTCGATTTCACCCATGTACCACCCCTTTCTTTAGGTAAATCACAATACGCACAAAAACCAAATTACAATGAAGTCACAATGGCCAAGGCTTCAAACTCAGCAGCATTTGAAATCATGAACGGGTCTTTGCGATTTGGATATTTACTATTTGAATTTATTTGATTTTTGGGGTTTGTTGGTTGGCATTTTCTTCTTTTCGTTTCCGGAAAAAGCGGATCACGTAATTGATGTGATTTTTCATGGTCCGGTAGGCAGCTTCGGCGTCACCCCTGCGGATGGCCTGATAGATGGCCTTGTGCTGCTTGAGAATCTCAACGATGTTATCCGAATCTTCGTATAGGTGCAGCAGGTTTTCCCTTATGCCCACGTGCAGAAAGTCCGAGACATTCTTCATAATGTAGACCTGCAGGGGGTTTTTGGTTGCCCAGGCAATGGCCATGTGGAAGGAGAGATCCCCCTCGGTGCCCAGCCCACCAGCGCAGGTATCGGTCTCCATATCTGCGATGGATTTTTCAATGGCATCCAGATCCGCCGGATTGGCCCGCTGGGCCGCCAGCGAAGCGGCCGTACACTCAATCCCCATACGCATTTCCAGCAGGTCGATAAGGCTGGCGTCCTGGGCCTCCATGACCGTGGCCAGCGGTATTTTAACGGCTTCGTCCATCGAACGCACGAATGTCCCTTGGCCCTGGCGATGCTCCAGGAAACGCAAGGTGACCAACTTGTTGATCGCCTCGCGCACGCTGTTGCGGCTGACATTCAGGGCGGCGGCGAGTTCCTGCTCGGTCATGATCTTTTGGCCGGGTCGGTAGTCGCCGCGAAAGATAAGATCCCGCAGTTGGTCGAAGACCTGATCGGAAATGCGTTTGGGACTGATGGGTTTGAGCCGTATTGTCATGCGTCCAGGGCTTGGGCCAGCAATTCGATGGGGTGCCGCACGGCGATTTTCGCACCGGCCTGGGAGAGCATGTCCGAGATCTGGATCATGCAGGCCGGACATCCCGTGGCCAGCACGCTGGCACCCGTATCTTGAATCTGAGCCGCCTTTTTCATCCCGATGCCTTTGGAAATGTCGTAGTACTGCAGGTTGAAACTCCCACCCATGCCGCAACACCAATCGGGTTCGGCCATCTCCGTCAACTTGCATCCAGGCGAGGCTTCGATCACGGCACGGGGTTCATTGAACACCTTCAGGCTTTTCTTCAAATGGCACGGGTCGTGGTAGGTGACGCTGCAAGCGGTTCCAGTTGAATTCGTCAACGGCTGAAGGTGGGTCTCCTTGACCAGGAACTGATTGATGTCCATGGTCCGCCTGGCCAGTTGGATGGCCGCATCGCGGTTGGGCGCGTCCGCCATCTTCGGCCAAACCTCATGAATGGTGGATGTGCAGGTGGCACAGGCGGTGACCAAGAAGTCGAATCCGCCCGTATTAAAGCGTTCCAGGCTATGGCGCAGCAATTTTTGAAAGGTGGGGAGATCACCGCTGGACAGGGCCGGAATACCGCAGCATGCCTGGTTGTCAGGCAGGAACATCCCAACCCCCAAATGATCCAGAACCGTGATGGTGCTCTGGGCAACGGCGGGGAACATCTTGTCGATGAGGCACCCGGTGAAAATGGCCACCTTGAGCCCCGACTTTCCGGCCGGGCGATCGATAAAAGGCACCTGTCGATGAAAAGGCACCGGAGCCAGGGTTCTGAAATGGCGGTCCTGGATCAGGGGCGACATCACCCGGGCGCAGGAGGTCCCAACGATATCGTTGACCGGACGCGCAAAAATGTTCTGGAACCGGGCACCCCACTCGGTCAATCGATCGAAGATCCCCGGGTTGGCCAGCATGCCTTTCAGGATCAACCGCTTGGCCGGTGACAGGCCCATATATCCGGTGAGGATGGCCCGTGCCTTGAGAAAGATCTCCTGCACACTGACCCCGCTGGGGCAGTTGGCGGAACAGGATCCGCACAGCAGGCACTTGTTGAGCCGCTGGTAAACCCCTTGGGGATCGTCGAACATCTGTTCCATCAAACCGTTTAGCAGGGCCAGCTTGCCCCGGGCCACGTCGGCCTCGCGTCCGGTCTGGTCGAAGACCGGGCAAACCGACTGGCACATGCCGCAGCGCATGCAGACCACCAGTTGATCTTCCAGTTCCCGCATGAGGCGGGCGAGTGTGTCCATGGATGCCATGATCGGAGCTACACCTTCGCGGCGATGATCTTGCCGGGGTTAAGAATATTCTTGGGATCTAACGCCCGTTTGACCCGCGAGGAAAAAAGAATGGTTCCGGCGCTGGTCTCTTTTTCCAGGTAACGGCACTTGGCCAGACCGGTGCCGTGCTCGCCGGAAAGCGTGCCCCCCATTTTCAGCGCTTCATCGAAGATGTCGTCGATGGCCTTTTCCACGCGCGCCCATTCCTCATGGTTGCGCCTGTCGGTAAGTATCGTCGGGTGAAGGTTGCCGTCGCCGGCGTGGCCGAAGGTCCCGATGGTCAGGTCATGGCGTTTGGCGATCTGCTGGATGGCGACAACCATCTCCGGGAGGCGACTGCGGGGCACCGTGGCGTCTTCCAGCACCAGGGTCGGCTTGCGTTGGGCCAGGGCGGAAAGGGCCGCGCGGCGCGCAGCCCACACCCGGTCCCGTTCGGCCGCATCCTGGGCCACGCGAACCGAGGTGGCCCCCATGGACCGGCAAAGCGCCTCCACGCGGGCGGCGTCTTCTTCCACCTGCGCCGCATGGCCGTCCAGTTCCACCAGCAGCATGGCCGCGGCGTCTCTGGGTAGGCCGGCCTTGCTGAAGTCTTCCACCGCCTGGATCGTAAAATTGTCGAGAAACTCCAGGGTGGCGGGAACGATCCGAGCGGCAATAATGGCGGCGACGGTTTCAGAGGCCCTTTCAAGGGATGCGAAAACGGCCATCATGGCCTTGCGGTGGGCCGGCAGCGGAATCAGTTTGAGAATGATTTCGGCAAACACGCCCAGGGTGCCTTCCGATCCCACCATCAATCCGGTCAGGTTGTAACCGGTGGCACACTTGACCGTGCGGGAACCCGATTTGACCAGGCTGCCCTCCACATCGAAGAAGCTCACGCCCATCACGTAGTCCCGGGTGACGCCGTATTTCAGACCACGCAGGCCGCCGGCGTTCTCAGCCACGTTGCCGCCGATGGTGGAGACGGCCTGGCTGCCGGGATCGGGCGGGTAGAAGAGGCCTTTGGCTTCCACGGCGGCGGCCAGTTTGGCCGTAACCACGCCAGGCTGGACCACGGCGTACATATCCGCCTCGTTGATCTCAATAATGGATTTCATGCCGTTGGTGACGATGACCACACCACCGGGAAGGGGCACGGTGCCGCCGCTCAAGTTGGTGCCGGCACCCCGGACGGTCAGGGGCAGGCCGTTGTCGTTGCACAGGCGCACCGTCTTTCCCAGGGCCTCAATCGTCGTGGGGCGTGCGATCAGCCCGGGCTGGACCGGATCGACGACGGCGGCATCGTAGGAGTAGGTGTGCAGATCGGCGGCATCGGTCCACGCGTTATCGTCACCCACGATGGTTTTAAATTGACGAACAAGCGAATCAGGGATCATGGCAAAATACCTTTTACTTACGAATCAACAGGATCAACTCCTTGGGGCCATGAACGCCGAACACCAGGGTAAACTCGATATCGGCGGTCTTGGACGGGCCTGAGATCAGCAGCGCGTTGGTCGGCATGCCGGCCGCCCAGTTTTCGGCGGCCATCATCTCGGCCAGCGAATTGTAGACGGTGTCGGCATCGAGCACAGCCACGTGCACCGACGGCACCAGGGATATGAGGCGGGGTTCCTGCGGTGTCGGCCAAAGGACCACGGCACCGATGTCGGCCACACCGCCGCGAGTGCTGGTAATGCCGGCATCGATTTGAAACAGATCATCTTTGAAGGCTTCCACCGACTCGGTATAACCCACCAGTTCTGGCAGGTGGTCGGCATCGGATGGCCAAGCCGACTCGATGGCTGGGCCGATCGGAGCCTCCGGACCATACAGGAGACGCTTCCAGCGCTTCTCCCGGGCCAGTTCCTTGAGTTTGTCCACCCAGGTCTCGGCATCTACGATGTGGACTTCGGTGCGGATGGCCGACATCAGTTCGGCCAGGCGTTCAATTCTGGCATCTCTGTCTAAAGACAACGGCGGCGGCAGCGGCGCGTCCGGTACGTCGGTTTGCTCGGTGCCGGAAGCGTGCAGGCGGGCCAATATGCGTTCGCGGGCAGTGTGGTTACTCATCGTTCACCCCTTCGTTGCGTGCGCGTTCGTGCAGGCTGCAGCGTGCCACTTCAGGCGACGTTCGCACGCGCGTCCATTTTTTGAGCGGGCCGACCGTGGGCATGCGCTTGCCGATCTTTCCAGCCAAACGGGTGCCGATGCCGTTGAGCAGCGGCGAGCGGTTGGCCAGTTCCCAGCCTTTCCAGACTAACGTTTCGGCCAGGTTTTTCTTGTAACCGCCGCCCTCGACCACGGCATTGCCGTCCTGGTCGTAGCTTTCGGTGCGCAGACGGCGGATCAGATCGGGAATGGGGATTCGAACCGGACACACCTCACCGCAGGCGCCGCAGAGGCTGGATGCCGTAGCCAGCACACCGGCGCGTTCAAGGCCCTCCATCTGCGGCGTCAGGATCTTGCCGATGGGCCCCGGATACACATGGCCATAAGCGTGGCCGCCGATGCGAACATAAACCGGACAGTGGTTGAGGCAGGTGCCGCAGCGGATGCACAGCAAGGTCTGGCGGAACTCCGGGTCGGCCAGCATGCGCGAACGGCCGTTGTCCAGAATGACCAGATGCACCGCCTTGGGCCCGTCTTTTTCTGCAGGCTTGCGCGGGGAGCTGATCATGTTGACATAGGTGGTGATCACCTGCCCGGTTGCCGACCCGGTGAGCAACCGCAGCAATGGCGGCACGTCGGAAAGCTTCTCGATGACCTTTTCCAGGCCCATCACGGCCACATGGACCTCGGGGGCGGTGGTGCACATGCGGCCGTTGCCCTCGTTTTCCACCAGGAGCAGGGTACCGGTCTCGGCGATGGCGAAATTGACGCCGGAAAGCCCTATCTTGGCCGAGGCGAAACGTTTGCGCAGGACCCGTCTGGCAATAGCGGTCAGCTCCTCCACGTTTTCCGTGTAAGGCGTGTCCGGAATTTTGTCGTGGAAGATAGCAGCCACTTCATCCTTGTTCTTGTGAATGGCCGGTACGATGATGTGCGAAGGGGTTTCGTGGTTGAGCTGGATGATGAACTCGCCCAGGTCGGTCTCGATGGCCTCGATGTCGTTTGCTTCGAGAAAACGGTTCAGGTGCATCTCCTCGGAGACCATCGACTTGCCCTTGACGATGTTGTGGGCGTCGTGGCGATGCAGGATGTCGAGCACGATGCCGTTGGCCTGGGCCGTGTCTTCGGCCCAGTGCACCTGAATGCCGTTTTTGGTGCAGTTGGCTTCGAGCTGCTCCAGCAGACGGGGCAGCTGTTTCAGCGCACGGCGCTTGATGGCATTCCCGGCCGAGCGCAGTTGTTCGAGATAGGCGGTGTCCGGGAAAACCGCACGGCGCTTGTCGACCAGGATATCCATCGCCTTGCGCAAGTTTTTGCGGAGTTGATCGTCGTCCAGGGCCTCGGCGATGTTGTGTTCGAAGTCGAACGTCGACTCATTGTCCATTGGTTCTCTCCCACAGGAACTCAGCCAGGTGTTTGCCGGCAATCGCCACGCCGGCGTGTTCCATGGCGCCGGTAATGTTCATCAGGCACCCGCAGTCGCCCGCCACAAGGGTCGTCGCGCCGGTTCGACGGATATCGTCCACCTTGTCCTTGACCATGGCGGCCGATATGGCCGGCTGCTTGACGGCAAAGGTGCCGCCGAACCCACAGCACTCCGCCTCGCGCTGCAATTCCACCAGGGTCACGTTTTTCAACTGCCTGATCAAGGCCTTGGAATACCGGACCACATTCATTTCGCGCAGGGCGTGACAAGAGCTGTGCCAGGTAATCGTCAGCGGGTCCCCCCGGTCTTCTAGTTCCACAGCCATAACCGTGGCCAGGTACTCGGACCATTCAAAAACCCGTTCGGAAAAACGGCGCGCAGCCTCTTCATCGGGTGTACCGGCGAACAGGTCCGGGTAGTGATGCTTCATCATACCGGCACAGGATCCGGAAGGCACGATGATGGGGTAGGGTTTGGAAAACACGCGGATCTGCTTGCGGGCGACGGCCCTGGCTTCATGTGAAAAACCGGAATTATACGCCGGTTGGCCGCAGCAGGACTGGCCCTGGGGAAAGACCACCTTGACGCCCAGGGACTCGAGCATCTGGATAGCCGCCATCCCGGCACCGGGATAGACGGCATCCATTAGGCAGGTACCGAAAAAATAGACCGTATCAGGCGGTTCGGATTCGTTGTGGGTCTTCATGGGCCTCACTTTCCGGGATACCTCGGCAATAGTCACGCCCTTCGCTGCAAGCAGCGCGCGGGCGAGTATCAAAACAATGCAACGCTTTTGCTGTGCATCCCCCTCTTCGGTCTCAGCATGGAGGATACAGTTGCGTCAGCCTCCAAAAAATATCGACGGCAGCCAGGTGATCAACCCCGGGAAAACCACCATGATGATCAGGCCGGTGAGCTGCAGGATCACAAAGGGTATAATACCCCTGTAAATATGCATCATGGTGTATTCAGGAGGCGCCACGCCGGCAAAGTAAAACAGCGCATAGCCGAATGGAGGGGTAACGAATGAAGTCTGAAGGTTAATGCACATGAGCAGGCTGAACCACAGCGGATCGAAGCCGAGTTCCATGGCAATGGGCATGAAGACCGGCACGGTGATCAGCAGGATGGCTGCCCAGTCGATGAACATACCCATCATGAATACGATGAACATCATGATCGCCAACACGACCCAGCGGTTCAAACCGCTGCCGATCATCAGGTCGGCCACCACGTCACCGCCGCCCATGCCCAGAAAAACCGTGCTGAAAAATGTGCCGCCGGTAAAAAGCATCATGACCATGGCTGTGGTTTTCATCGTGGCGAAGGCCGAATCCCGTAAAACGGGCCAGTTCAGCTTGCGGTTGAACAGCGCCAGCAGCAAAGCGCCGAGGGCGCCCAGACCGGCCGCTTCGGTGGGCGTGGCAATGCCGGCCAGAATGGTTCCCATGACCGCCAGGATCAGGGCCAGCGGTGGAATGAGCGATTTGAGGGTCATGCCCCATTTCTGCGCAACACTCCATTTGCCGGCTTCTTCCTTGGAGATAGGGGGACCCAGTTGGGGATTGATGTTGCACCGAATAAAAATGTAGAGGAAATACAAACTCGCCAGGATCAAGCCGGGCAGGATGGCCCCTGCAAACAGATTGCCCACCGAGGTCTCCTTCATGCCGGTCAGTCCGCCGTAGATGACCAGCATAATACTCGGCGGGATGAGTATTCCCAGGGTGCCTGCCGAACAGATGATGCCGGCTGACAGCTCTTTCTGGTATCCTTTGCTCATGAGCGCGGGCGTCGCCAGCAGCCCCATGGCCACGACGGAAGCGCCGATGATGCCGGTGGTGGCGGCAAAAACCGTGCAGACCACCACGACGGCCAGCCCCAAACCACCCTTGACGCTTCCCAGAACGATGTAAAGGGCCTCAAAGAGCGCTTCGGCGACTTTTGACCGATCCAGGAGCTGGGCCATCAGAATGAACAAAGGAATGGCAACCAGCACGTAGTTGTCCATCAGTCCCCAAATGTTGTTGGCGAACATGTCGAAGAGCGCCATCACATTGAATCCGTTGTCGATCAGCCCAAACAAGGCGGCGACGCCGGCCAGACAGAAAGCCAGGGGCAGACCGCTGGCAATCACCACAATCAGGGTGAGAAACATGACAATGGTCATTAATTCGATATTCATGAATTTACCTCGATCCGAAGAAGCATGCGCTTAGGTCGGCTGCCCGCCGGTGAACGTCCGCAGGTGTTTGAGAAATGTCGACAGCCCCTGCACCAAAAGGAGCAAAAAACTAAGGGCCATGAAAATTTTGATCGGCCAGATCGGCGGCGCCCAGCTGGTGGAGTTGAGTTCCCTGGCCACGGTCGAAACATAGGCATACTTGAAGGCCGACACGGTCATCAGGGTATAGACGGGCATGAAAATCACCAGATAGGTCAGCAGCCCTAAAAAGGATTGGACTTTTGGCGATAACCGGGAGGCCAGAATGTCCACCCGGACGTGCCCGGAATGCCTTTCCATATAGGACAGTCCCAGCATAAAGTGCAGCCCGTAGGCGAAACTGGTGGCTTCGAAGCCCCAACTGGTGGGGGCATTGAAGGCGTAACGCATGATCACTTCAAAAATCACGATGAGCAGCAGGGGATAGATCAGAAACGAACTGAGCCGCCCCTGTTTCTCGATCAGAAAATCAATGGCGTTAATGGTGGAATTCAGCATCTTGATTATTTCTCCTACCTGTCCGGGTGGCAAAGGTGATGGAACAGCGGCATGGCCGTCCCACCACCCGTCATACCTTCCCCGGTGAAACCGGATTATTCAGTGGTGCGTCCGTTGATGAAGGTCTCATACGGCCAAGCGGCGACTCCGGAGCGAGCGGAGCGCCAATCGGCAAAGGATTCCAGGAACGCTTCCTGGGAGTCCATTACCTTCTTCACATCGGGGTCTTTGGCTTTCAGGTCATCAATGTACTTCTTGGTGGTTTTGCGGAATTCAATGATGGTTTCTTTGTCCATCATGACGATCTCGATCTTTTCCTTGAAGCGGCGGATGGCCTCGGCGTTTAGGGCGTTGACCCAGTTGTAGGCCCACAATTGGGTTTCGCGGGCGGCGATATCGATGATCCATTTCAGATCGTCAGGTAGCTTGTCGTAAGCATCCTTGTTGAAGAACAGGGCGCACTGGATACCCGGCTGATGCACCCCGGGCTGGATGGCATATTTTGTGATTTCATCGAAGCCCATGGGGTAGTTGATGGCAGGTGAGGAAAACTCGGCGGCATCGATCACGCCACGTTCCAAGGCCAGGTATACTTCACCGCCGGGCAGGGGGCTGACTGAGGAACCGAGAATGTTCATGATGTCCATGTACCAGCCGGGGGTTCGTACCCGCAGCCCCTTGAAGTCTTCCATCTTTGTGGCGCGTTTGTTGGAGAACAGGCCCATCTCCTGGCCGCATTGGCCGCCAGGCAGGGCATACACATTGTAGCGGCCATAGAGTTCCTGCATCATTTCCAGACCGCCTTTTTCATAAAGCCAGATGTTGTAGCCTTCGGCATCAAGTCCGAAAGGCACCGACGCAAAGGCCACGAAGGCTTCATTTTTGCCTTTCCAATAGCCGGGCCAGTCATGACCGGCCTGTGCGGAGCCCTGGGTTACGGCGTCGAGGGTCTGCATTGCCGGAACCAACTCACCTGCGGAAAACGGCTTGATGTCCAGGCGGCCGGCGGATGCCAGGCGAACGCTGTCGCAGAAATGGGCGGCAATATCATAGAACAGGAGGCCTTTGCTCCAGGGCATGACCATTTTCCAGCGGATTTTTTCAGTGGAGGGTTTGAAGCTGACCCGTTTGGCGATGTCGGACCTTTTATCGACGCCGAATTTTTCGCGTTTTTCGGCCGCAAATGAGGTAGTGGTAAGAAAGCAAAGAGCCAGGGTGATGCAGAGCACACTGATAAACGCTTTTTTCATAACGGTTTCCTCCCTCTGGTTCGTAATAGATTATAGGCGCCTAAACGCATAGAAAGGTATTTCGGCCCTAAAGCCGATCGGAAGCTCGGACTCACCTCCTTTCATGGCTTTTCAAGTAGTTATGGCTATAGGTACTATGTTTGATGAATGATTGGTCTTACCAATAATAGGTTTGGATATTCTATCCACCGGACCATGTCAAGAATAATTTTGGGATACAAAGGATGAATGATATTCAGTTAAGAAGATCGTCAGTATCCAATCGCTGCGCTTCAGACAAGTTTTCATAGGCAATTATGGGACCAGAAAAAAATAGCTGCCTAATTGAATAATTATCCTTTTGATATCGAAAGGTTAAAAGCTTTTAGTCGAATTCTGGGTCCTTTTTGCGTAGACGCAGCCCCAACCATACTGTATTCATATAGATACATGACCCAAATTTGCGACATGGGTCGTTTACCGGAATCTTAACTTCAGTCTTGGCGGTAAAGGATTGCTTACGAATGACGAAAAGCCAGCATGGCCCGCAACCTAATGAATTCATTCGGATAAAAAACCAACTTGAGCTGTTCCAGCTAATATTCGACAGCATTTACAACGGCGCCATAGTAACGGACGCCAATGGCATCGTAACCCATCTGAACAAACCCTATGCACGGTTTCTCGGCATCGATGCTGGCGAGAGCATCGGCAAACACTGCACCGATGTGGTGGAGAACACGCGGATGCATATCGTGGCCAGAACGGGCATACCCGAAATCAACCAGACCCAGACCATTCGCGGCCAAAATATCGTGGTGCACCGCATTCCCATCAAAAAAGAGAACCGCGTTATCGCCGTGTTCGGCCTAGTGATGTTTCAGGATGTTGGCGAGGTGGTCAAGCTGGCAAAAAAACTGCGCCATCTCGAGTCCCAGGTCAAACGTTACAAAAAGGAGCTGATGACGCTACGTGCCACCCGATACACACTGGACAGCATCATCGGCAACAGCCGGGCGACCGCTGAACTGAAACAGGAGGCGCTGGTGGCAGCCGCCAGCACGTATCCGGTCTTGATCGTCGGTGAAAGTGGTACCGGCAAAGAGCTTTTCGCCCAGAGCATTCACCACGCCAGTTCAAGGGGAATCCATCCCTTTGTCCAGATCAATTGCGCGGCCATTCCAAAAGACCTGCTGGAGTCAGAGCTTTTCGGATACGACCGCGGCGCATTTACCGGTGCCCGGTTGGCTGGCAAGCCCGGCAAATTCGAACTGGCCCATCGAGGCACCATATTCCTCGACGAAATCGGTGATTTGCCCCTTGAGATGCAGCCCAAGTTATTGCGAGTCCTTGAAGAAAAAGCCTTTGAGCGGGTTGGTGGAAACACGGTGATTCAATCCGATTTCAGGCTCATTTCCGCCACCAATCAGAACCTGGAACGACTGATTGCCAGCGGGTGTTTCCGCAAGGATCTGTATTATCGGATCAATGTCATTTCGTTGAATATCCCGCCGCTGAGGGAGCGAACCGAAGACATTGTCCCCATCGCCCGCCATCTGCTCCGACAAGCCAACCCGGGCGCCACCAGCGATGAAATCCGCCTCAGCCCGGAGGCGATCAACGCGTTGTTGTCCCATTCCTGGCAGGGAAATGTTCGCGAACTGTCCAATATGCTGGACCGTGCCCTGTCCACCATGAGTAGGGATGTAATCGAACTGACGGATCTGCCGTTAACCGTAAAACAACATCCAGAAACGCCCAATGTCACCGGTGTTGTCCCCATTCGCGAGGTTCAGGCCGATGCCGAAAAAACAGCCATTGTCGTTGCGCTGAAAAAGACCGCCAATAACAAGGCGCGTGCAGCTTCCCTGCTGGGCATTCACCGGACCCTGCTTTACAAGAAAATGAAAAAGCACGGGGTGCCGCTGAGTGGATTGAAATGAAAGCATCCAAAAAGGTGCAGACGAACCTGTCAAGCGTCTGATGGCTTCCCGGCCCCCTTAAGGGCAAGCTTCGCTTCCTCCCGGCTTTCATAGATGTGAGGCGCCATCTTTCGCTCCTTGAGCGCATCACCGATTTTCATGCGCAAAAAGGCGCTGGTGGTGTAGCGGGTAACGCCAGTGTAATAGCGGCTCACCAGTTCTTTAACCATATCAGTGTAAGGCCCCACCAATTCCGGCAAGATGCTGAAATTGTCATAGTTGACCACCGCATAGACGCGGTGGCCCACAGAATCCAAAATTTTGCTGACGGCGGTCCGGACCTCCTCGATATCCCCGGCGCTGCGAATCGCATATCCTTCGAAATTGACGAAAAACAGGTTTTCACGCTGATCGTAGACCAGGCGTTTTTCCAGGGAAACGGCGAACAGGTCCTCCTTCAACCCCATGGGCCCGGGGTTGAAAATCCGTTCGTCCATGAGCGCCGGTGTAGTCTTGATCACCGGTTTAAAATCCATGTGGGCCAGGATGTCCTTTTCTATGTCGATGCCTGGAGCGACTTCGATCAGTTCCATCCCGTCCGGTGTCAGCCGGAAGACGCACCGTTCGGAGACATAACGCACCGGCTGTTTTTTGGATACGGCATAGGCACCTGAAAAGGTGACGTGCTCAACCTGTTTGACGAACTTTTTCACCTTGCCTTCCCGTTCGATGACCAATTTTCCGTCCAGGACGGAAATCTTCAGGCCACCGGCGGTAAACGTGCCCACGAAAACCACTCGCTTGGCGGACTGGCTGATGTTGATAAAACCGCCGGCACCGGCCAGCTTGGGTCCGAACTTGCTCACATTAAGATTGCCGGCTTCGTCGGCCTGGGCCAGGCCAAGAAAGGCCACGTCCAGCCCGCCGCCGTCGTAGAAATCGAACTGGGACGGTTGATCGATGAGGGCCTCCGTGTTGACAGCGGCACCGAAATTGAGGCCGCCCGCCGGCAGTCCGCCGATAACGCCCGGCTCCGCCGTCAGGGTCAAAAATTCGATGATCTTTTCCTCGTTGGCCACATTGGACACCCCTTCGGGCATGCCGATACCCAGATTCACCACGCTGTTGGGCACCAGTTCGAAGGCCGCCCGCCGGGCGATAATTTTGCGGTCACCCATCTCCATGGGTGGCAGGGACTGAATCGGCACCTTGATTTCGCTGCTGAACGAGGGGTCATACTGGGTGCCGAAGGTCTGCCAGTGGTGCTCGGGAGTCGAAACGACCACACAGTCCACCATGATTCCGGGAATCTTGACCTGACGGGCATTCAAGGTACCCTTGCCGGCGACCCGTTCCACCTGGACGATAACGAAGCCGCCGGAATTGCGGGCAGCCGTGGCGATGGCCAGCGATTCGAGGGTCAGGGCTTCCTTCTCCATGGTGATGTTGCCGTCGGTATCGGCCGTGGTGCCCCGCAGGATGGCCACGTTGATGGGAAACGTTTTGTAGGCCAGGTAGTCCTTGCCATCGAACTGAATCCGTTCCACCAGGGCTTCGGTCGTGATGTCGTTAATTCTTCCGCCGCCGTTGAGCGGATCGACAAACGTGCCCAGGCCGACCGTGGTGATGGTTCGCGGTTTGTGGGCGGCGATGTCCCGGTACATGTGGGAAATGACGCCTTGGGGCAGGTTGTATCCTTCGATTTTATTGTCCAGGGCCAGCCGCTGAAGCTTGGGAACCAACCCCCAGTGGCCGCCGACCACCCGCTTGACCAAGCCCAAATGCCCAAGATGATTCAGCCCCCGCGCCTTGCCGTCTCCCTGGCCGGCAGCATAAACCAGGGTGAGGTCTCGAGGCCGATCGTGCGCCAGGAAATAGGATTCCAGCGCAATGGCGATCTGCTCGGGAAAACCAATACCCACAAAACCTCCAGTGGCGACGGTATCGCCGTCCCGGATAATGCGAACCGCCTCTTCGGCGGACACGACCTTGCCTTTTCGGGCTCGGTCTGGCGGCAGCGGGGACAGCATCGGGTGCGTGGATGCGGGCGAGGGAGATTTTTTTTCCATGGTGGTGCTCCTGGTTTTATTTATCGCGGCGTGAAGCCGTTCCGACACAAAAAGGAAGGGTCAATCAATCCCTCTGGCACAGCTCCACCAGCACGCCATTGGTGGCCTTGGGATGCAGAAAGGCGATCTTGGCGCCACCGGCGCCGATTCTGGGCTGCTGGTCAATCAGCTGCACACCCTTTTCTTTCAATTCGGCCAAGGCCTCGTCAATGTTTTCGACACGGAAGGCCACATGCTGGATGCCCTGCCCCCGCTTTTCGATGTATTTGGCCACCGGGCCGTCCGGGGCCGTGGACTCCAGCAACTCCACTTCGCTTTCACCCACGGGAAAAAAAGCCGTGGTGACCTTTTGTTCGGCGACGGTTTCCGCGCCTTCGAATTCCAGACCCAAAATCCCTGACCAAAAATCCTTGCCGTCGTCGATACTGTTCACCGCAATGCCCAGGTGGTCGATCTTCAATATTTTCATGTAACTTGCCTCCTTTTAAAATACGGTTCAATGATCGATGATTTTTATTCGAGACTACTGTGCAGTTTCCGCCTGGAAAGGGTGGATTGCGGTTCAGATCAGGGCCGCAGGGCCAATGAAACCGCAGGCGCAGCAGCGCTGCGTCGAGGATTTCAGTTGAACGAGAACGCAGATATGAGCCGCAAGATGCCATTTCCAGTTGGAAACTAGTTGTATTTTTGCATGACTCGCCCAAACCCCGGCAGCGCATTGATGATGGTTTGGTCATCAACGCAAAAGGCAATGCGAAAATGTCCCGGACCCGCAAAACCGCTGCCCGGAACCACCAGAATCAACTCCCGCTGCAGATCCTTGACAAAGGCCACGTCATCGGCGATTGGCGTGCTCGGAAAAAGGTAAAATGCCCCCAGCGGCCTGATGAATTCATAGCCGGCATCGGCAAGGCCGTCGCAAAGCAGGTCTCTTTTGCGCTTGTACTCACCAATGTCGACGCTCATCCCCTGCATACAGGCAACTACCCGCTGCATCAGGGCCGGTGCATTGACAAAGCCCAGAATCCGATTGGTCAGCGCCATGCCGGCCATCAGCTCCTTTTTGTAGGTGGCGGCAGGATTCACCGCCGCAAACCCGATGCGTTCGCCGGGAATGGAGATATCCTTGGAGTAGGAGGTGGCGATAATGCTCTGGTCGTAGCATTGAAAAATGGATGGGACCTGGGCGTCATCGAAGACAATTTTTCGATAGGGCTCGTCGGAGACCAGGTAGATGGGGTGGCCACACGCGCGGCCTTTTTCAGCCAGCAGTACCCCCAACGCATCCAAACTGGACTTGCTGTATATCTGCCCCGTGGGGTTGTTGGGGGAATTGATCAGCACCACTTTGGTTTTCTCGGTAATGGCGTTGCCCAGCGCGTCGAGATCAAGGGTAAAGTCCGGCCGGGTGCCCACCATTTTCAAGACGCCGCCATGATTATCCGCATAAAACCGATATTCCACAAAGCACGGCGACGGTGTCAACACCTCATCCCCTGGATCCAGCAAGGCTTTGAAGATGACATTGAGAGCACCGGCAGCCCCGCAGGTCATGATGATTTCATCGCAGCTGATGGCAACCCCCTGCTCCTTGGTCAGATAATCGGCAATGGAGACACACACCTGGGGGTAGCCGGCCTGGGGCATGTAGCAGTGATCGCCGAGTCCACAGGAGTCCACCGTGTCCCTGAGAATCTCGTTGAATTTTTCCGGCGGCGGAAGCACGGGGTTGCCCAGGCTGAAATCAAACACCTTGTCCGCACCATGCTCAGCTTTGAGTCTGGCCCCTTCTTCGAACATTTTGCGAATCCATGACGATTTGGCCATGATGTCGTTGATCTTGCGTGCAACGGTCATCCGTTTTTTCTCCTATTTTCCTGCGGCGGGTTCATGGGTGCTACCAAACGGGTGCGCCTTACCCTGTGGTATGCGAAAAAATAACTTAGGGAGATCCTGAAGAAAATTCAAGCCATAATTTAAATTCGCCCCGCGGCAGACCGCGGGGCGAATTCACCGTAAGGATATAATGCGATTTCGCGTTCGCGGCCCAACCCTGCCGCGGGTTGATATCGATTATACATTTTTGTGGACTTCAAGAACAACCCCTGTTTTTCTATCGGTTACACCATCCCTTGAGCGCTGAACCAACGGTTCCAGTTGTCCGCACTAATCGGCTTTTGCCTCCTTTTACGGAATTCAAATAAAATTCAGGTTGTTGGAAGCCACCTCCGCGTCAAGCGGGGGGATGTGCGCAATTGCGGTTCACGTCATCCGTGAGTCATGCTGCGCAGGGATTGCCGATCCTTGATCGCTGGACACGGTTGTCGCGAAACAATACCGGAAAGCAGAAACTAAAAAATAACAATTTTGCATATTTTATTTCATTTATTACCATAATTGTTTTTTAATTTTGTATAATATTACAGAAATGTTTTTCAACAGCACTGACGAGCTGTTGGCAAAAAAGCTAAATATTTTAATGATAACTATTGGTTGCGTTTCCTGTCGGCAAAGATGGCACAGTGATTGCTCAACCGTCGTGCTAACAACAGCCAAACACCTGGAGCACGCAACCCTTTTTTCAATTCAACCGGAGAGGTCATCAATGAAAAAGATTGAATCGATTGTCAAGCCGTTCAAGCTGGATGATGTGAAAGATGCCTTAAACCGCATCGGCGTGTCGGGCATGACCGTCAGCGAGGTCAAAGGATTCGGGCGTCAGCGCGGCCACAAGGAACTCTATCGGGGGGCCGAATACCAGACCGACTTTGTCCCCAAAGTCAAAATCGACCTGATTGTGGATTCCGACATGGTGGACAAAGTGGTTGCCACCATCACCGAAGTGGCCAATACCGGCAGTGTGGGAGACGGTAAGATCTTCGTCATGCCCATCGAAGGGGCCTACCGCATCCGTACGGGCGAGTCGGGAAAAGATGCGATTTAGCATCCTCAACCAATTATCATTGTCACCACTCATATTTTACAAGGAGAAAAAAATGAAACTGAAAGCGTTTATCGTGCTGATACTGGCTGCCCTGATGACTGCCCCCGTTGCCTTGGCCGCCGATCCCGAGCCCACCGTGTTGACCAACAAGGAAGCCATCGACCTGGTTCAGACCCACGCCAATTACCTGTGGACGCTGGTGGCGGCCGCCCTGGTCTTTTTCATGCAGGCCGGTTTCGCCATGGTTGAAGCCGGTTTTACCCGCGCCAAGAATTCGATCAACATCATGATGAAAAACCTCATGGATTTTTCCATCGGCTCCATCGCCTTCTGGGCCATCGGTTTCGGGCTCATGTTCGGCGCGACCTCTACCGGCTGGTTCGGCACCACGGGATTTTTCCTCAGCGATTTCACGCCGGATGGCGATCCCTGGGTTCTGGCCTTCTGGATGTTTCAGGTGGTGTTCGCCGCTACGGCCGCCACCATCGTGTCCGGCGCCATGGCGGAACGCACCAAGTTCACCGGATACATCCTTTACAGCATTGTTGTCTCCGCCCTGATCTACCCGGTATTCGGCTCCTGGGCCTGGGGCAGCCTGCTCAACGGCAGCGGCTGGCTGGAAGGCTTCGGCTTCATCGACTTTGCCGGATCCACCGTGGTCCACTCGGTCGGCGGCTGGGCAGCCCTGGCCGGTGCCATCGTGCTGGGTCCCCGTCTGGGCAAATACACCAAGGATGGCAAGATCAAACCCATCATGGGCCACAACATTCCCCTGGCGGCGCTGGGCGTGTTCATCCTTTGGCTGGGCTGGTTCGGGTTCAACCCCGGCTCCACCACAACGGCGGACACCAGCATCGCCATGATATTCGTCAATACCAACCTGGCCGCCGCTGCCGGTGCCGTCCTGGCCATGATCGTCTCTTGGATGAAATTCGGCAAGCCCGAAGTGGGCATGAGCCTCAACGGTGCCCTGGCCGGTCTCGTAGGCATCACCGCTGGCTGCGCCAATGTGTCGCCCTCCAGCGCAATCATTATCGGGGCGGCCGCCGGCGTCATCGTGGTCTTCTCGGTTATGTTCTTTGACAAAATTAAGATCGACGACCCGGTCGGCGCCGTCTCCGTTCACGGCGTCTGCGGCGCCTGGGGCACCCTGGCCGCCGGCATCTTCAACCTCGGTGGGACATCCGCCGCCATCATCGGGGTTCAGTTGTTGGGAATCGCCGCCTGTTTTCTCTGGACCTTTCCTGCAGCCCTCGTGATGTTCAAGCTGATCGACAAAACCATCGGCCTGCGGGTTTCGCCGGAGGAAGAGTTGGAGGGACTGGACTATGCCGAACACGGCGGTATCGCCTATCCGGACTTCGGTGTGTCCTCACACGGCGGTATTTCATCCATTTCCGGGCCGCCCTCATCCGGGCTGCCCAGCTACGTTGGGTCCGCTAGCCCGGCAACCCAATCTTAATCAGAACCGCTACCTAGCGTTTCAAAAAGACCCTTCATTTCTGGTCCTCCCCCGAATGCACCTTGAAGCAGTTGGTCCCGCGGCTTCAAGGTGCATTTTCAGTCCGCAAGAACGAATTCGCGGCAATTTCGTGTTTCACGGGGTCAATCCCAGTTTTGTAATATTTAAAAAGATATAATTACATTTTTGAAATGTACTTTAAAATTCATGTAAAAGCAGAGTCAATCATAACCTTCTTTTTTCATTATAGAATCAATTAATTTTAACGACTGGCACGCGGGTTGCTGTGTTTCATCCTTGACAGAAATACATGAAGGATTCGGATTTGACCGCTACGGCCCCTGACAACCGTTACACCGATGTCTCCCAGACCTTGAAAAATGGGCGGGCTCGGCTCATCGAAAATCTCCTGGTGGGAAAAGCGCCTGATTTTCTCGATGACAATGCCCGCCTGATCGATGACTATTTTCGACAACGCTACGAAAAAAGTGTCGTGGGCCCAAAAATGGGGATTGCCAAGAACCCTTATGCGGTGGTGGCCTTAGGCGGATACGGCCGGGCGGAGCAGTGCGTTTACTCGGATGTAGACCTGCTGTTTCTGTTCGAAAAGAAGGTTCCCCGGGTGGCAGAGGATCTGGTTCGCGAGATCGTCTACCCGTTGTGGGACATGGGGCTGGATGTGGGGCATGCCACGCGTTCCATCAAAGAGTGTCTCACCATGGCACGCAGAGATTTTGAGGTGTTGACCTCCATCTTGGATGCCCGGTTCATCTGCGGCATGTCCCCGCTGTTCATGAAGTTGATGGACCAGATCCGCACCAAATTCATCAATCTCAAACCCGACACGATCATCTCCTGGCTGGTGGAAACCAATCGGGAACGGCACCGACGTTTCGGCGACTCGTCTTACCTGCTGGAACCCAACTTCAAGGAGGGACAGGGCGGACTGCGTGACTACCACACCATGCTGTGGGTCGCCAAGATCAAGTCCGGCATTAAGCAGCGCCGGGATCTGGAGTACTATGGCTATTTTTCCCATGATGATTACACCCGCCTCTCCGACGCACTCGCCTTCATCTGGAACGTGAGAAACCGGTTTCACCTGATGATGGACCGAAAATGCGATCAAATTCATCTGGAGCAGCAGCGGAAGCTGGCGGAAGTCATGGGCGTGAAGGCTGTCAACGGCCACCTGCCGGTGGAGCACCTGTTGGGAGAGCTTCACGGTCATATGGAATATGTGAAGCAGCAGCACGAGATGTTTCTGTACGAGATGGAGCAGAAAAAACGCCTCAAAAGAAAGAACAAAGGGTTAAAGACCACCCACGTCAAGGGGCTCAAATTCAACCGGGGAATGCTCAACTTCATTTCGCCGGAAAAAATTCTCAAGAACCCGTATTTGTTGATAGATATCTTTGCGGAGAGCGCCGCTCAACGGGCGCCGCTGAACAGCGAAGCCAAGCGGCTGGTGAAAGATTTTTCTCACCTGGTGGACGATGGGTTCAGACGCAATCCAACCGTGGTTCAGCAGTTTGAGCGGATCTTGATCCGCTCCTCACGGGCCTTTGAGGTGCTTAACCAGATGCTGTATACGGGTTTCCTGGCCCGATTCATCCCGGAGTTCAAATCGGTGGTCAATCGGATCCAGTTCGACCAGTATCATCTTTACCCGGTGGCCAGACATTTACTTTACACCGTAAAAATTATGCGCGGTTTCGATATCGATGCGGGTGTCGAGGGAGACACCCTCACCCACCGGTTGTATAAAGAATTGAAAAAAAAGAAGGTCCTGTTGTGGGCGGCCCTGCTTCACGACATCGGCAAGGGCGAGCCCACAAGCGGGCACTCCGAACGCGGCGCGCAAATGGTCGATAGAATCCTCCTGGAGAAAGGCGCCAGCCCCGCCGATGCCAAAACCGTTGCCTTTCTCGTCGAACATCATCTGCTCCTCGTCCTGACGGCCACCCGGCGGGACATCAACGATGAAGAAACGGCCGTCACCTTAGCCCGGATCATCAAGCGGGCCGACCTGCTGAAGATGCTCTACCTGCTTACCGTTGCCGATTCCATGGCCACCGGCCCCAAGGCCTGGAATGACTGGACCGCTTCACTGCTGGAAAATCTTTTTTTCAAGGTCCTCAATATTCTCGAACACGGCGAATTGGCCACCGGGCGGGCAGTGAGAACCGTGGAGAAAAAACGGCAGGCGGTGGTTGACGCCATGCCTGCGGAAATGGCGCCGGACCAGTTGGATCGGTTGCTCAGCTTTATGTCTCCCCGATACATGCTCTACACGCCTGTCGGCAACATCCCGAAGCACCTGCAGCTTTACGCCGGGATTGGCGACCGATCCTTTGTTTGGCAGGTCGAACGATCGCCTGGTGCAGATACCCGCACGGTGACCATTTGCGCCAAAGACAGACCCGGTCTTATTTCCCGAATTGCGGGTGTTTTCACCTTGAACAACATCGATATCCTCGATGTTCAGGTGTTTACCTGGCGCAACAACATTGCGCTGGATGTCTTTGAAGTCAATCCACCACCGGACCCGATCTTCGAAGATGAACGCTGGAAGCGGGCCTGCCGGAACCTCGAGGATGCGTTGGCAGACCGGTTGGATCTGAGCGAAAAGCTGACCCGCAAAAAAAAAGATGCGACACCGATCCGGCCTTACACGGCCGAGCGACCCACAGAGATCGTCGTGGACAATGAAACCTCGAGCTTTTTTACGATTGTCGAGGTGGTGACATTTGACTTTCCGGGCCTGTTGTTCCGGGTGACCGATGCCCTGTTCTCGTGCGGTCTGGATATTTGGGTCGCCAAGATCGCCACCAAGGTGGATCAAGTGGTGGATGTGTTTTACGTGAGGGATTTTGACGGCCAGAAGGTGGACGCACCGCAGCAGGTGGCAGCCGTCAAGGCAGCCATCCAGAAAATTCTCTCGGGTGAAGATCCGATTCATGGCTGATCAAACTTCGCAGAGGAACCGGAACCAAGAAGTTCAACACGGAAACCTACCCATGAGGAAAAGGACATGATGAATCGGAAATCGATTGGGCTGACACTGCTACTCGGATTGATCGCCACCCCGGCGTTTGCGGAAGATGTGCTGGATACGGGCAACACGGCTTGGATGATTGTCTCAACGGCCTTGGTCATGATGATGACTCCTGCGGGGCTGGCCCTGTTTTACGGGGGCATGTCGCGATATAAGAATCTGCTCAACACCCTGGCCATGACCTTTGTCTCCTATTGCCTGGCCAGCATCATCTGGATGATGTGGGGGTATACCCTGGCCTTCGGATCGAGCAAAGGTGGCATCATCGGGGGCTTCGAGCACTTATTCATGGCCGGCATCGGCGTGAACAGCCTTTCCGGTTCCATTCCCACCTATGTGTTCGCCCTGTTTCAGATGACCTTTGCCGGCATCACCGTGGCCCTGGTCCTGGGTTCCATCGTCGACCGCATGAAATTCTCTTCGTGGATCGTGTTCACCATCCTGTGGATCACCTTCATCTATTGCCCCATCGCCCACTGGGTGTGGGGCGGCGGCTGGATGGGAGCAATGGGCGCCCTTGACTTTGCCGGTGGCAATGTGGTTCATATCAACGCCGGTGTGGCGGGCCTGGTGCTTTCGCTGGTGTTGGGAAAGCGTGTCGGCTATGGCAAAGAACCCATGTTCCCCTCCAGCATCGCGCTGACCGCGTTGGGCGCTGCCCTGTTGTGGTTCGGCTGGTTCGGATTCAATGCAGGCAGTCAACTGGCTGCCGACGGGGTGGCCGCATCGGCCTTTTTGGTGACCAACACCTCTGCCGCTACGGCGGCCTTGGTGTGGATGTTCTGCGAATGGATCGTTACCGGCAAGCCAACGGTATTGGGCATCGCTTCCGGCGTGGTCGCCGGACTGGTGGCCATCACGCCGGCCGCCGGGTTTGTCAACCTTCCCGCCGCACTGGTTATCGGATTGGGGTCCGGCGCATTGGGCTACTTTTCAGTTGCCGTGCTGAAACAGAAAATCGGGTACGACGATTCACTGGATGCCTTTGGTGTGCACGGGATGTGCGGCATCTGGGGCGCTCTGGCCACCGGCCTTTTCGCCAGTCCCGCCATCACCGAAGGCGCCACCGGCCTGTTTTACGGGAACCCCGGACAGCTGTGGATCCAGATCGTCTCGATTGTCGCCACCGCGGTATTTACTGCCCTGGGAACACTGATTGTCATCACCGTCACCAAAGTGCTGACCGGTGGCCTGCGTGTGGAACGCGACGATGAGGTTCAGGGCCTGGACAACGCCCTTCACGGTGAACGCGGCTTTGAAATTGCTGAGATTTAACTTGTAGGGAGACATCCATCGCTCTCTGGGCCATTAACAACAGGAGGTTGAAAAATGAAGAAGATCGAGGCCATCGTCAAACCCTTCAAATTGGACGATGTGAAAGAAGCCCTCAACGAGATCGGGATCCAGGGAATGACCATCTCGGAGGTCAAAGGCTATGGGCGACAGAAAGGGCACAAGGAGATCTACCGTGGCGCCGAGTATGTGGTTGACTTCATTCCCAAGGTCAAGATCGAGATTATCGTGGACTCGGAGCGCGCCGCCCAGGTGGTGGAGACGATTCAACAGGCCGCTAACACCGGCAAAATCGGGGATGGCAAAATCTTCGTGTTCTCCGTGGAAGAGGTGATCCGGGTGCGAACCGGTGAAACCGGAACGGATGCCATATAATTGTAATTAAATGTTTTTACCTATTCAACATTTTCAGGAGGAAACTATGACCCCAGATCAAGTATTGGCAATGGCAAAAGAAAACAGCGTGAAGGTTGTCGATTTGCGTTTCATGGATTTTCCGGGTATGTGGCAGCACTTTACTGTCCCCATCGGTGAACTGACCGTGGAAAGCTTCGAAGACGGCTTCGGCTTCGACGGCTCGAGCATCCGGGGATGGCAGCCCATCAATGCCAGCGACATGCTGGTGATCCCGGATGCGGCCACCGCGAAAATCGATCCGTTCTTCAAGGTGCCCACCCTGGTGCTCATCTGCGATATCGCCGATCCGATCACCGGCGAGGCCTACACCCGCGATCCGCGAAACATCGCCAAAAAGGTCGAAGCCTACCTCAAAAGCACCGGCATCGGCGACACCGCCTTCATCGGCCCTGAAGCCGAATTTTTTATTTTCGACGACATTCGCTATGAAAGCCGGACCAACGGTGCTTTCTACGCCATCGATTCCGTGGAGGGTACCTGGAACACGGGCCGGTGTGAAGAGCCCAACCTGGGATACAAGCCGCGGCACAAGGAAGGCTATTTCCCTGTACCTCCTTCTGACAAATTCCAGGACCTGCGTTCCGACATGCTGCTGACCCTCGAAAACCTGGGCATTGACGTGGAGTGTCAGCACCACGAGGTGGCCACTGCCGGCCAGGCCGAAATCGATATGCGCTTCAAGCCCCTGCTGCAGATGGCCGACCAACTCATGTGGTTCAAGTATGTACTGAAAAACGTGGCCAATAAGGCCGGCCACACGGTCACCTTCATGCCCAAACCGATATATGGCGACAACGGCACCGGCATGCACACCCACGTGAGCATCTGGAAAGAGGGCAAACCCCTGTTTGCCGGGGACAAATACGCCGGCGTCTCCCAGGAAGCCCTCTGGGCCATGGGCGGCATCCTCAAGCACTGCCGGGCCCTGTGCGCTTTCACCAACCCCACGACCAACTCATACAAGCGGCTGGTGCCGGGGTTCGAGGCACCGGTGAACCTGGCCTACTCCAGCCGCAACCGCAGCGCCGCCATCCGTATCCCCATGTATTCGGCATCGCCCAAGGCCAAACGCATCGAGTTCCGGACCCCCGACCCGTCCTGCAATGGTTACCTGGCCTTTTCCGCCATCATGATGGCCGTACTCGACGGCATTCAGAACAAGATCGACCCGGGCGATCCGCTGGATAAGAACATCTATGACCTGCCACCTGAAGAGCTGGCAGGGATCCCGTCTGCGCCGGGTTCTTTGGACAGCGCGTTGGCTGCCCTGGCCGAAGACCACGCCTTTTTGCTCAAGGGCGACGTCTTTACCAAAGATGTCATCGACATGTGGATCGACTACAAGACCGAAAACGAAGTCAACCCCGTGAAGCTGCGTCCGCATCCTCATGAGTTTCACCTGTACTACGATATTTAAAATCGGATGTCCTTGATCGTGTGACCGATTCCTTCCGAAGACAATTGGTCCCTCCTGAAAACGGCAGCCTGCGAAACCAAGCAGCAGGCTGCCGTTTATTTCAGAGTGCGGTAATAAGGAATCAGGTTGGCGATTACTTCTTCCGTGTCACTTCCAGCGTGATGCGCACATCCACCTTTTTTCCCACCACGTCCATATCGGCAAACTTGCCGCCACCCAAGTGGTAGGCCAGGCGATCGATGGTCATGCTGGCTTCGAAGCCGGCCACTTCCGATTGGTCGTCGAATGGGTGGGGCTTGACGCCAAGCAGCGTGAAAGGCACGGCAACCTCCATGCTCACGTCCTTGACTGTCATTGTTCCTTCGACCAGGTACGGGTTGTCCTTGACATGGTTGACGGCAGCTCGTTCACTTGAAGGGGCGTTGACACCAATCTGCTCCGTATGGCTTGATTGAAACAAGGTATGGCGTTTCACCGGCCGGAGGGGGTGGCTTCGATGGGTCTATTCGTGGCCGATGGCCAAAGGCGGTCAGCCTATTTGCCTTTATCTTTATCCTTCATCATCCCCGCTAAAGCGGCAAAGGGATTGTGGAAGAAATCGGAATCGGTCGTCTTTGTCGACGACGAGCTGCCGTCGTAGGCCTCGGCCACTTCCAGGCGCCCGTGCTCGTTGTCGTGACAGTATATGCAGAGCAGTTCCCAGTTGCTGCCGTCGGGTGGGTTGTTGTCGTGGTTGTGGTCCCGGTGATGGACGGTGAGCTCTCTGAGCTGCTTGCCGCTGAACTCGCGTGCACAGCGGCCGCAAACGTGCGGATACATCTTCAACGCCTTCTCACGGTATGTCTTTTCCCGATCCTTCATCTGGCGGCGGGCGTCGGCCACCACCTGTGAGAGTTTGTCCGGACCGTTGCCTTGGTTGTTGGCGGACATGCGTTGCCCTCCTTTTCTATAGTCTATGGTTAGGTCAGCCCAACACCGCCACCCCGGTGGGCGTTTTTATCCGCGCCGACAGTCCTGGCGGACGCTGTTTAGAAACGGCGTGGAACGTGATGAGATGGTCGAGGCCCATGGACGAGATCAACCGTTTGACAGATGTCGGATCGATGTGGGCCCCCTCGAGGCGCAACAGCCTGCAGCCCTCGTCGTTCATTTTTTTCGCGGGGTGAATGCACCCGTCCCACTGGATCAAATGCGGGGTCAGGCCGTCACCCGGCATGGATCCGTCGTCGGTAAAGGCAAACCGCCATCGCAGGGCATCCCGCTGCATGGGCCGAACGCACACCCGTTGCCCATAGATTGCTCCTGCCAGCACACTGACGTTCTCCGTTCGCACCACCCAGGTGATCAAGCGCGGTCGGGTCTTCAGCCGATTCTGAAATTCCGGATCGTCAAGATTGAACCACCGGGGGAATTCGGGCCGCCGCCCTTCGGGATCGATGGCGATCACTTCGAGGTATTGGCCCGGGCCCAACTTCAGCACGCGGTTGTGGGTGCCCACGGCGGCGTGTTTTCCACCGCCGGTCACGGGCACCCCAAGAACCTCCTGAACATAGGCGCTACCCTGGTCAAGGGTGTGGGCGGCAACCACAAGATGATCCAGTTCAGGAGCAGGTCCGGACAATTTAAATTTCCATGGCCAGCCGGGCGCCCTGGTCGATGGCGCGTTGGGCATCCAGTTCGGCGGCCTCGTGCGCACCGCCGATGACATATACGGCCAGTTGGCTGCCGTCAAGGTCATCCGCCAGTGTTCGCAAGGGCTCCTGGCCGGCACAGACGATGATGGTGTCGGCGGGAATCGTCTGACGCGTCTGGTTCTTGACGATATGGAGGCCGGCTTCATCGATTTTTTCGTAGGTCACCCCGTTGATCATCGCCACGCCACGCTTTTTCAAGGTGGCACGATGGATCCATCCTGTGGTTTTTCCCAGTGAGGATCCGATTTTGGATGCTTTGCGCTGCAGCATGGTGACCCGGCGCGGTGATGGTTGCGTTTCAGCGTCTGAAGCCAAAAGCCCGCCCGGCTGGCGGTAGTTTCTGTCCACGCCCCACTCTTCCAGAAACCGGTCGCGGTCAAGGCTGGTGGACGGGCCTTCGTGGGTGATCAGTATGGCCGTGTCGAAGCCGATGCCGCCGGCGCCGATGATGGCCACCCTCTTGCCGACTGGCTTCATTCCCCGGATCGCATCGATGTAAGTGATCACCTTGGGATGGTCCGCGCCGGGAATGTTCAGCCGACGCGGCCGGACGCCGGTGGACACCACCACCGCGTCGAAGGCTTCACCGGTCAGGCGATCGGCATCAACGGGGGTATTCAACTGCACCAGGACCCCCAACAGCACCAGTTGGCGGCGGAAGTATCTCAAGGTCTCGGCGAACTCCTCCTTGCCGGGAATCCGTACCGACAGGTTCAGCTGCCCGCCGATGCGATCCTGCTGCTCAAAAAGGGTCACCGCATGGCCCCGCGATGCCGCGGTCACGGCAAAGGAAAGCCCCGCCGGGCCGGCACCCACCACGGCGATGCGTTTAGGTGCAAGGGCCGGTGAAACAACAAACTCGGTCTCATGACATGCCCGAGGGTTGACCAGACAGCTCGCCACCTTGCCCTGGAAGATATGGTCCAGGCAGGCCTGATTGCAGCCAATACAGGTGTTGATCTCGTCGCTGCGGCCTTCCCTGGCCTTTTTGACGAAGGCCGGGTCCGCCAAAAAAGGACGCGCCATGGAAACCAGATCCGCATGACCGGCGGCCAGTGTCTCTTCGATGGTCTCAGGCGTGTTGATCCGATTGCTGGTTACCAGCGGGATCGACACCGCACCCTTTAGCCGACCGGTGACCCAGGTGAAGGCCGCCCGGGGAACCATGCCGGCGATGGTGGGTATCCGTGCCTCGTGCCAGCCGATACCCGTGTTGATGACGGTGGCCCCGGCGGCTTCCACCTCTCGGGCCAGCTCCACCACCTGGTCCCAGGAACTGCCGCCTGCGACCAGATCCAGCATTGACAGCCGGTAGATGATGATAAAGTCCGATCCCACAAGCCTTCGGACCTGGCGGACAATCTCAAGGGGGAACCGAATCCGGTTCTCATAGGTCCCGCCCCAGCGGTCGCTGCGTCGGTTGGTTGCCGGGGCGATAAACTGATTGATTAAATAGCCTTCCGATCCCATGATCTCCACTCCATCATAGCCGGCCTGCCGGGCCAAACCAGCGCAGCGGGCAAAATCCTCGATCTGCCGGAGGATTTCGTCTTCGGAAAGCTCCCTGGGTTTGAAGATGTTGATCGGCGCCTGCAGGGGGGAGGCGCTCACCAGACGTTTGTGAAACCCGTAACGGCCGGTGTGCAGGATCTGCAGGGCGATTTTGCCGCCGTTTTCATGAACCGCCGAGGTGACCATCTGGTGACGACCAACCGCATCTGGCGTGCTCAACTGCGCGGCGTGGTCCGCCACACAACCCTCCGCGTTGGGAGAAAATCCACCGGTGACGATCAGCCCCACCTCACCCGCGGCCCGTTCGGCAAAATAGGCGGCCAGGCGTTCAAACCCGTCCGGGGCCTCCTCCAATCCGGTGTGCATGGACCCCATGATCGTCCTGTTTTTCAGGGTGGTAAAGCCAAGGTTCAGGGGTTCAAACAGATGCGGGTAGGGATGATTCGTCATCACGGTCTCCTGTTTTGGAGGATCAGGCGAAATGGTCTTCACGTCGAATAGTCATTGCCGGGTCAACTCCTTCTGAAGGACGGTAGGCCCATATCGTCAACTTATTTGCCTTACGGCAAATCATCTCATAAACAGGATGCTGATTCAAGAGCACCCGTGTTCTGCGTTTCGACCCGCAGGCATGCTGGGGTTGGAACATTTGGAAACCGGCTGTTTTCCGCCAGGGTGATCCGCTCTTTTTCGGAGGGCTATTTATCCGAAAGCAATCAAAAAGGTGCCGACAAAAATGATCGAAGCAGAAGTGAACCGCACCCTTTGATGCTTTTCCTTTAATGCGTAGCCGCCCAACAAAACCGCGAAGACAATGCTCAACTGCCTGAGCCCGACGACGTAACTCACCCGGTCGAGGGTGAAGGCCACCAGAATCAGAAAATAGCCGAAGATGGACAGAAACCCGCATACCAGGATGGGGGTTCGATTCGTCTGCCATTCGCTTTTTATTTCGCCCTTTGTTTTGCGTTTGCCGATGTAGCCTGAAAACAGCAACATGCTGAACCAGGGATATACATAGGCGAAAACCACCGGATGAATAAGGTCGACGGCCACCTTGTCCACGATAGAGTAGGACGCCACCGAAACCAGCGTCAGAAAGGCGAATTGAATGGCACGATCGTGGGATATTGCCCGCAGCGGCCGCACCAGTTCGGCCACCCGCAAATGCTGCATGTTGATGGTGTAGCTGCCCAGCGCCACCAGCAGGATTCCGACAACGCCTCGTGGGCTGACCGCTTCGTTCAGAACAAAAATGGAAAACAACAAAACCAGGGCCGGCGAAGATCGCATGATGGGGTAGACCAAAGAGAGGTCACCGCTCTCGAGCGCTTTGGTGAGCAGCACCCAATAGGCGAAGTGGAGCAGTCCGGATGCCAGAATAAAGCCCCAGACAGGCATTGAGGCCAGGGAAGCAGAAGGAAAATACATCAGAAAAAGGGGCGTGAACAGCAACAGGCCCACCACTTCATACCACCATACGAATGCCTGTTTGTCCGTGGCTTTCTTGGTCAGGTAATTGCGTCCGGCATGCATGGCTGCTGACAGGATAACCAGGAGGATGGCAATGGTGCTCATGAAGCGGGATGTCCACTTGAATTGGAAAGGCGCTGATTGGCCAAAAAAGTCGATTCGTCAATAACCGCTGCAGGTTAGTTTTTGCGGATAGAAATGTCAAAATGAATCAACCGCTTTTTTTTGCGAGCCGTCTGCTGGCAGCGGTGAATCGTTAATCATGGTACTGGCATGAAGGTGCCGATGCGTACCTGCCAGAGGACGGCCTGTATCGGTGGGCCCCATGCATGTTTCCCGGCGCAAGCGATCGACCGGCAGCGGATGGTGCGCCGAAGGGGCGCATCCACCCGCAACAATTATTACAATAGTGTATGAAACATGCCTAAAATAATTCAACCATGTAATATATCCCTGAATTTCCTTACATGGTCAAAAATATTAACATGCCTGAATTAATAAATAAATTTACAATCCAGCCCAGCAATTGCATTCGGCCTTAATTTTGCTTTGTCTTTGGTTGGCGTTATTTACCATCAGCATTTCATCCAGCCCGAGCCGTATCAGCGACCCCGGTGACCGGCACGGGCTCAGCGTTGACCAAACTGGACGTCGAAGGAGGATCTGTCATGGAAGGCATTGTCGAAAAGAGGCCGTTGACCACTTGCGATAGGACGGTTTTTTCGGACCGCTGCAGCCAGTGTGGGGGTGTCATCCACACGGGAAAGGAATTGGTGTTAGATGACAAGCAGATTCTGTGTGAAGGATGCTATCGTTTGATGGTCAATCCGGATACCGGGGGTGATATCCCGTCAAGATGGTTCTAACCGGCGATAGACAGTTAGCCAGATCGTGCCTGTAGGTTCCTCGCGAATCATGCATCCTGTTCGCATAACAGCTGATCCTTAAACGAGGAGGGGCTTTGCATATACAGCGCAAAGGCCTCCTGAAATCCGAGATTATTAACTAGCCGAATACCCCTGTCCCGGTATCGGTACTGATGAAGGGATGGCACTGCCGGCAGCGCTTCCCCGTGGACGGAAAACGGGCTCACCATGTGGTGTTGGGTGCAATATCGGTCGAGTACACGGTTGACCAATCCCCCCACCACCGATTCTTCCACGGCCATCCACGCTTCGGCCAGACGCTGGGCGGCATACAGGTTCTCCGGCGGTTGGTTGTTCATGGATGCCGCAATTTCACGGTCCGTTGCCTTTCCCAGCTGGTAATGCAGGGTTTCTTCCACAGGTATCGACATGAGGGCATACAGATTATCGGTATTGGTTTGCCACATCGTGAATTCTCTGCGAGACAACCCATATTGCCCAGGGCCTATCGATTGGATTTCCAGGTCCACCGCTCCCAGGTGGTTGGAGAATATGGCGCCGGAGGCGTTGTACTTCACGCTGAGGCCGGATTCTGCGGTAAATCGGCAGACCGCCCGGAAGTCTTTGGCCAGGCGATGGACCACGAAGGCCGATATCCCGTTCTGCGCCAGCGGTGGATAGCTCTCGTTCGGGCTGGTGATGGCCGCGATGCAGTTGTCCATCTCGTTCAACTCGAAGAGATACGCCGTGATGTCCCGGCAATACCGCTGGTACGCATCTGCATGCGCTTCTCGCAGCTGAGGAACAAACATCAGCCGGACCTGAATGTCCTCCACCGACAGTCTGACCTGATTTTTAAACCCGATTTTTTTCCTGACCAGATCCAACATATCTTTCCGCTGGCCCAGTTGAAGTCGGATGTGCTGCTCCACCTCAAGGTCCGGATCAGGGACAAAGTCCCGAAATACCAGCCTAGGACCTTCCCGTTCCGCCATATGGGGGATGGTCGAGACCAACGCAAGGTCATCCTTCAGCGCTGCGGAAGCAATCCGGACCGCAGAGAGCATCCAGCCGGCAAGCCCCATGACGCCCAGACGCATCACCTGACGCCGGGTCATCCCTCTGTTTTTTATCAATTCTGCATCCAGCAGGCTCATGAATCCGCTATCGGCCTTTTTTACAAATCCATAAATCACGGTCAGCTGACGTGAGCAGACCGAGGACCTTTTTTCAAGGTTGATTATTCCTTTTTCCTTTACAGGCACCATTGCGGAAAGGCGGCTTTCCCTGATTTTTTTGCGGACCGCGTTGCACCGTCCTTGCATGTGCGGTCTTCTGAGTTACCTTAACCCCTGACGATAAGGTTATACCAAAAGGGAGGTTAAGCATGCCCAATGCGATATTCTCCATAGACCCGCCGGCCAATGAACCGATGCTGGAATACCGACCCGACAGCCATGAGCGTGCCCGCATAAAACAGGAATTGCAGCGGCTCAGGAACACGGAAATGGAGATTCCGCTGATCATCGGCGGCAAGCCCGTCAAAACCGGCAATCTCGGTCGATGCGTCATCCCCCACGACCATGGCCACCAGCTGGCCGTTTTTCATCAGGCCGGCGAGAAAGAGGTGTCCCTGGCCATCGAGGCAGCCGCATCGGCCGCCGGGGAATGGGCGGCCATGGACTGGCCCGACCGACTGGCCATTTTTTCCCGGGCGGCCGACCTCATCGCGGGACCCCGGCGCATGACCCTCAACGCCGCCACCATGCTCGGCCAGGGCAAGAACATTTATCAGGCGGAAATCGACGCTGCCTGTGAAATGATCGACTTTCTCCGCTTCAACGCCTTCTACGCCACTCAGATTTACCGGCAGCAGCCCCGGTCCGGCCGGGCCGAATGGAATCATTTAGAATACCGTCCCTTAGAGGGCTTTGTCTTTGCCGTCACGCCCTTCAATTTTACCGCCATCGGCGGGAACCTGCCGTCGGCACCGGCCATGCTGGGCAACACCGTGTTGTGGAAACCGGCATCCTCGGCCGTATATGCCGCCTGGATGCTCATGGAGACCTTCGTGGAAGCCGGGCTGCCGCCGGGAGTGATCAATTTCATCCCGGGGTCCGGCGCCCAGGTGGGCAATCCCGTTCTAACCAGCCCAGCCTTGGCCGGCATTCACTTCACCGGGTCCACGCCAGTTTTTCAGGGCATGTGGAAAACCGTTGCCGACAACCTGAGCCGCTATCGTACTTACCCGCGCATCGTCGGCGAAACCGGAGGTAAAGATTTTATCTTCGCTCACCCCAGCGCCGACCCGGATGCCGTGGTCACCGCCCTGATCCGGGGCGCCTTTGAATACCAGGGGCAGAAATGCTCGGCCGTCTCCCGGGCGTATCTCCCCCAATCACGCTGGACGCATCTGAAGGAGAAACTGACGGCCGCCATGGGCACCATCGAGGTCGGGTCGCCGGAGGTCTTCTCCAATTTTGTCAACGCCGTTATCGACCGGGCTGCCTTCGACTCGATTACCGGCTATATCGACTATGCCAGGGGGCACGAAGCGGCAGAAATAATCGCCGGCGGCAGCTATGACAGTGCCTCCGGCTATTTCATCGACCCGACGGTGATCCTCACGACCGACCCCCATTTTAAAACCATGCAGGAAGAGATCTTCGGGCCGGTGCTGACGGTCTATGTCTATGCCGACGAGGACTTCGAAGCGACCCTGGACCTGTGCGACCGGACCTCGCCCTACGCGCTCACCGGCGCCATTTTCGCCCGGGATCGTGCCGCGGTGGCGACCGCCAGGCGCCGTCTGGTCAATGCGGCCGGCAACTTCTACATCAACGACAAACCCACCGGTGCCGTGGTGGGGCGCCAGCCCTTCGGCGGCGGACGCATGTCGGGAACCAACGACAAGGCGGGCAGTATTCTCAACCTCTATCGCTGGGTCAGCCCGCGAACCATCAAAGAGAACTTCTTGCCTGCAACCGACTACCGTTACCCGTTCATGGCTGCTGAACCAGGTGAGATGGCCTGAAATCCAGGCCGGCTCAACCCTTAAATTCCCATTCGGATATGAAAACATGGAGTTCCTGAGAGCACTGGGCATTGAACAAGAAAACCCCGGCGTGTCTACCGGCCTGAACTGGCTGGATGACGCTGACGGGCCGGCGATCGAAAGCGTCTCCCCGGTGGACGGCAGGGTTATCGCCCGCGTCGTCACCGCCACGGAAACCCAATATGACCAGGTGGCCCATACCGCCCACCAAGCGTTCTTAAAGTGGCGACATGTGCCGGCTCCCAGGCGGGGAGCGGTCGTCCGCCGGATCGGCCGTCAACTCCGGGCGTACAAGGAGCCACTGGGAACGCTGGTGTCCTACGAAATGGGTAAATCTCTCCAGGAAGGCTTGGGCGAAGTCCAGGAGATGATCGACATTTGCGATTTTGCCGTGGGCCAATCCCGGCAGCTTTACGGGTGCACCATGCATTCGGAGCGGCCGGAACACCGCATGTACGACCAATACCACCCCCTGGGCGTGGTAGGCATCGTCAGTGCCTTCAATTTCCCGGTGGCCGTCTGGTCCTGGAATGCCATGCTGGCGGCGGTATGCGGCAATGCCAGCCTCTGGAAGCCGTCATCCAAGGCGCCGCTGTCGGCAATCGCCGTGCAACATGTTCTTGCCGAGGTGCTGCGGGACGATGCCGCGGTGATCCCCGAAGGGCTCTTCTCACTGGTCGTGGGCAGCGGTCGCAGCGTGGGTCAGCGCCTCCTCGAGGACAAGCGGGTGCCGCTGGTATCAATCACCGGCTCCACCCGGGTCGGCCGCCATGCCGCCCAAGTCGTGGCCAGCCGATTTGGACGGGCAATTCTGGAACTGGGAGGAAACAACGCCATCATCGTCACCCCTGCGGCCGACCTGACCATGGCGGTCACGGCCATCGTCTTCGGCGCCGTCGGCACCGCCGGCCAGCGATGCACCTCCACCCGGCGGGTGATCGTCCACGAATCCATTTTCGACCAGGTCGTCGCGTCCCTGACAACAGCTTACGAACGCCTGCGTGTCGGCACGCCCCTGGATTCGGCCAACCATATGGGACCGCTCATCGACACCGCAGCCGTGGCAGACTACCAGCAGGCACTGGCACAGGTGGCAGCCCAGGGAGGAAAGCTCATTGTTGGCGGTCAGGTGCTCGAAGGCCCCGCGTATGCATCGGGTTGCTACGTTCAACCCACGTTGTGCGAGGTGAAAAACGACTACCCCATCGTTCAGGACGAGACCTTTGCACCCATACTCTACCTGATCCGATACGCCGGCGATGTCTCGCGTGCCATCAGCATCCAGAACGATGTTCCCCAGGGACTGTCGTCGGCCATTTTCACCAACGATTTACGCGAGGCCGAGGTGTTCCTCTCCGCAACCGGGTCGGACTGCGGCATTGCCAACGTCAACATCGGCACCTCCGGTGCTGAAATCGGCGGCGCCTTCGGCGGCGAGAAAGAGACCGGCGGCGGCCGGGAGTCCGGATCCGATGCCTGGAAGGGATATATGCGCCGGCAAACCAACACCATCAACTTCGGCCGCGGCCTGCCCCTGGCCCAGGGAATCGTTTTCGACTTATAACCGGTTTGATTGTTTTTTGCTAGATGGTATTGAACCGGATCACAGGATGTGAGATGTCCGCCAAAAAAAAAGTCAGGGTCAAATCAAAGGTTTGGCTGGAGGATCGCCATGGACGGATCATTTTCGGTCTGGGCCGCATGCGAATTTTAAGCGCCATTGAAAAATGCGGGTCCTTGAACGCGGCGGCCAAGGACCTCAACATGAGCTATCGGGCGGTCTGGGGTAAAATCAAGGCAACCGAAGAGGCCCTGGGCAAGCCCCTGCTGGTAAAAAGCCAGGGCGGCCGTGCCGGCGGCGGCTCCCGCCTCACCCCTTATGCCCGCACCCTCATGGAGCGATACGTGGCCCTTTCCCGCATCATCGACACCCAGGCCGATGATCTGTTCCAATCCGGATTCCTCGATCCGCAGTAGCCATATTCCTTCGTAAATGGTATACACCGGGGTATGGGCGGCTACCGCTGCGCCCGGCCGGAGAACGATTCTCACACCACGCCGATCGATCTTAAAACAACATGCACCGAACAGGAAAAACCAACGGATTGACCGATGTTCCCGGAATTTGGGTGGGGCATTATACCGACACCGCGGCGGCCTCCGGAACGACCGTGGTGATCTGCAACGACGGGGCGATGGGCGGCGTCGATGTTCGTGGGGCGGCGCCGGGCACCCGGGAAACCGACCTGCTGGCCCCTGAAAACCTGGTAGAGAAAGTCCATGCCGTCTGTCTCTCGGGCGGATCGGTTTACGGGCTGGCCGCGGCGGATGGTGTGGTTCGGCATCTGGAATCCAGGGCGATCGGCTTCCCGCTGGATGACACCCACGTGGCCCCCATCGTTCCGGCGGCCGTGCTCTTCGATCTGGGACGCGGCCCTCAATTCAGGCCGCCGGTAGACAGCAGGTGGGGCGACCTGGCCTGCCGGTCCGCCGGTCCGGGACCCGTGAAAACCGGTTGCGTGGGCGCCGGTACGGGCGCCATGTCCGGCGGCATCAAAGGGGGCGTGGGCAGTGCCAGCCTCGTTCTGGACACGGGCATCATCGTGGCCGCGTTGGTGGCGGTCAACTCTTTGGGGTCGACCGTTGATCCGGCCACGGGTACCTTCTGGGAAGCCCGCCTTGAAACCGGGCAAGAATTTGCCGGGCGTGTTCGCCCCCGGGTGGCACTGCCCCCGACGCCCACCGGTGCGCCGGGTGAGAACACCACCCTGGCCGTTGTGGCCACCGACGCGGTCCTCACCAAACCCCAGGCCAAAAAGATCGCCATGATGGCCCATGACGGCATGGCCCGGGCCATCCGTCCCGCCCATACCATGTTTGACGGAGATATCGTCTATTGCCTGGCCACAGGCAAACAGTCCCTGCCGGGAAAGTCCGGTTTTTTCACGGCACAGGGCGCCCAGGCCATCAACGACATGGGTCATGCCGCTGCCGACTGCCTGGCACGGGCGATCATCCGGGGGATTCTCGATGCAGAAAGCGCGTATGGCCTGACGGCCTATCGGGATCTTGCGCACGAGTAGCGAAAAAACAGTTCTCCACCCCGTCCTCACTGAAAGGAGAAAAGATGAAAAATGCCTTGTGTTCCCTTTTCCTGATCCTCTCCCTGGTTGTCGTCGGCGACGCGGTTGCCCAGTCGCCCATCAAGGGCGGTACGTTGACGGTCTGCCAGCCGGCCGAACCGCCGGGGCTGGATCCCACGACCAACACCGCAGCGGCCATCGACCGGGTCGTTTACGCCAACATCTACGAAGGGCTGGTCAAGGTGGACAGCGGAGGCGGGTTTCTCCCCGGCCTGGCCAACGGGTGGAACATCTCGGCCGACGGCAAGGTCTACACATTCAACCTGAGAAAAGGGGTGGCCTTTCACAACGGGGAGGCATTCGATGCCGCCGCGGCCAAATGGAACCTGGAGCGGGCCGCCCTGCCTGAAAATGGCAATCCCCACCCCGAATACTTCAGCGGCATCGAAAGCATCGACACGCCCGACAGCCACACCCTGGTCATCCGGCTAAAATCCGTGGACGCCTTGTTCATCGCCCACATGGCCGAAGGGGATGCGGTCATGCTGCCCATGAAAGGATACGAGGACGCCAAATCCAATCCCATCGGCACCGGCCCCTTCAAGTTCGTCAAATGGGAGCGTGGTGACCGGGTGGAAATGGTCCGCTTCGACGGTTACTGGAATCCGTTTCTGCCGTACCTGGATCGGGTGGTCTTCCGTTTCATCAGCGATCCGGCCGCTCAGATCGCCGCGCTCAAGGCCGGCGACATCGACGTCATTGGCTATGTCGCCGCGCCCGAATCGGCCATGATGCTCGAAAAGGACCCGCGATTCAAGGTCTTTGCCGGGACCACCACCGGGGAGGTGATCATGTCCACCAACAACAAGGCCGCCCCCTTCGACAACCTGCTGGTGCGCCGGGCCATGGCCCATGCCATCGACCGCCAGGCGGTGGTGGATCTGGTCATGTTCGGCTACGGCACCCCCATCGGCTCCCACTGGTCGCCCTCGACCCCCTACTACAAGGATCTCACCGGGCGATATCCGTACGATCCTGAAAAGGCCAGGGCCCTGCTGAAAGAAGCCGGGTACCCCAATGGGTTCACGGCCACGATCAAGCTGCCGGCCATCTACTCCTATTCCAGACGGGCCGGTGAAGTGATTGCCGACATGCTCGGCAAGGTGGGCATCGACCTGACCATCGAAATCGTGGAATGGGGTCAGTGGATCGACCGGATCTTCAAGAAAAAAGAATACCAGCTGACCATGATCGGTCACGTGGAGGCATGGGACATCGGCATCTACGCCAAACCGGACTACTATTTCCAGTATGACTCCCAGGAATTCCGGGATGCCTATGCCAATGCCCTCACCGCCCCGGATGAAGCCGGCAAGGCAAAGTGGTTCGGGCGATGCCAGGAGATCATCGCCGACGACGCGGTCAACGGGTTTCTCTTTTCCGCTCCTAGCCTGGCAGTCATGAAAGCTGATGTCATGGGATGGTGGGAGAACTACCCGACCATCGCCCTGGACTGCACCGCGGTGTGGTGGAAAAAGTAATTATGGCGCTCAGGCACCCATGTCCAGCTATCTGATAAAGAAAACGGCCAGCCTGGCGGCCGTGCTTTTTCTGGTCTCCCTCACCGTCTTTGCGGTGCTTTTCGTGCTGCCCGGCGACCCCGCCCAGATCATCCTGGGTCTCAATGCCTCGCCGGAAACCCTGGCGGCGCTCCGGCTGCGTCTGGGGCTGGATCAACCGTTCTGGGCCCAGTACGGCAGCTGGATCGGCAGCCTGCTGCGAGGCACCGGCGGCCACTCCATTACCTATGACATGGCGGTGTTCACCCTTATCGGATCCCGGCTTGCCGTCACCGGCCCCCTGGCACTGATGGCCATGGCCATTGCCGTGGTCCTGGCCCTGCCCCTGGGTATCTTTGCCGCCCGCCATCAGAACCGTCCCGCGGATGCCGCCGTGATGGCCGGCACCCAGCTGGGGCTGGCGGTGCCCGAATTCTGGCTGGGCATCCTGCTGATGCTGCTTTTTTCGGTTCACTGGGGATTTTTCAGTGCCGGCGGATTTCCCGGCTGGCATGAAGACGCCTGGGGGTCCCTGAAGGCCCTGTTCCTGCCGGCCCTGGCCCTGGGGCTGATCCGGACGGCCATTCTTACCCGGCTGACCCGATCATCGATGCTGGAGGTGCTGCGGGAAGACTATGTGCGCACGGCCCGGGCCAAGGGGCTGAAAGAAAACCAAGTGGTTTACGGCCACGCCCTGAAAAATGCACTGATCCCGGTACTGACCATTTTGGGTCTGCAAATGGGGCAGCTGCTCGCCGGAGCGATCATTATCGAAAATGTATTCTCTCTGCCCGGACTGGGGCGACTGGTGTTTCAGGCGATCGGCCAGCGGGACCTTCCCGTGGTGAGGGAAGTGGTGCTCTTCATGGCGGCGGCCGTTGTGGTCGTCAACTTTCTCGTGGACCTCTCCTACGCCTCCGTTGACCCGCGGATTCGGCTGGATGGATCTTGATCATGAGGCGCTATTTTAAAAACCTGAACTTTTTGCTGGGGGTTGCCCTGTCCAGCGTGGTGGTGGCCATGGCCCTGGTCAGCCTCTTCTGGACGCCATACGGCCCCAACACCATGGACGCGCGCCACCGCATGGAACCACCTTCCATGGCCCACCCCCTGGGCACCGACCAGTACGGCCGGGACCTGCTCTCCCGGGTGATGGTCGGCGCGGTGAATTCCATCATCGTGGGGCTGATCACCGTGGCCATCGGCATGGGGGCGGGAATCGTCCTGGGACTGATCAGCGTGTGGGGCGGCCGGCTGACCGATGAAATCATCATGCGCTTTTCAGATCTGCTCTTCGGCTTCCCGGCGGTGCTGTCGGCCATTCTGATCACCGCCGTCTTGGGGCCGTCGGCGGTCAACGCCATGCTGGCCATCGGCATCTTCTATATTCCGGTATTTTCCCGGCTGACCCGGGCATCGGCCCTGACGGTGAAAGGACTGGACTACATTGCCGCGGCCCGGGCGGCCGGACAGGCAGAAACGACCATCATCCGGCGCCACGTGCTGCCCAACATTCGCTCGCCGCTGATCATCCAGGCCACCATTCAGTTCGCCGTCGCCATTCTGGCTGAAGCCGGTCTGAGCTACCTGGGACTGGGCGCCCAACCCCCGCATCCTTCCTGGGGTCGGATGCTCAACGAGGCCCAGACCTTCATGGCGCTTACCCCGTGGATGGCTTTGTTTCCGGGCATGGCCATCGCCTGGACGGTTCTCGGCTTCAACCTGCTGGGAGACGGGTTGCGGGATATCCTGGATCCGCGGTTACGGTGAACATGCATGATACCCGAATCAGTCATTAACAAGGTGCTCAACCAGATCGATCCTGAAGGGGTGATCGACCTCACTGCCCGCTTGGTTCGATGCAACTCGGTGTGGGACCCACAGGCAGGCACCAGTGAAGCCGAAGCGGCGGAACTGGCCGCCCGATGGGCCCGGGACAGGGGCTTCGATGTGGCTGTGGAAACCGTGGTCCCGAACCGGCCCAATGTGATCATCCGATGGACCGCCGGCCCCGGTCCCCGGACCCTGATGTTCGAGGGGCACACGGATGTGGTCACGCCCGGCAACCTGAGCCGGTGGCGACACGACCCCTTTGGTGCCGAGATCGAAAAGGGTCGCATGTTCGGCCGCGGCACCAATGACACCAAGGGAAACCTGGCCGCCATGTTGGTGGCCATGGCGGCCCTGAGGGCATCGGGCGTTCCCTTGGCCGGGTCAATCGTGGGGGGGGTCTTGTGCGACGAAGAAGGCATGATGACCGGTGTGCAGGATTTCATCGCCCGCGGCCATGCCGATCCAGTGACCGCCGCGGTGGTCTGCGAACCCCAGGACGGGCTGGTCTGCATTGCCCAGAAGGGAGCCGTGAGGGCGCGGTTTGCCATTTATGGCCGCATGAGCCATGGTGCCATGCCTTTGTCAGGCATCAACCCGGCAGCGGCAGTGGCCCGCATCATCGACGGACTGGCCGGCCTGGAAGCCGAGGCCGTGAACACCTTTAAACAGGATCCCCTCCTGGGATGGCCCAGCTTCACCCCCACGGTGGTTCAGGCGCCCTCAAAGGGGACGCCCCAGCTCAACGTGGTGCCGGGTGAAGCGGAAATCCTGGTGGACGTGCGCACCATTCCCGGTCAGCACCACGACACCATTCGGAAAGCGCTGCTTGACCTGGCGCAGCAGACCGTCAGGGACGTCAACGACCACTACCGGGAAACGGACAGACGGCTCGGTATCCAGCGCCCCTGGGAGATGGACGTGGCGGTTGCGTTTCTTGCCGACCGGCCCTGCACCCGGACCGATGACAATGAACCGGTGGTCGTATCCGCTGTTTGGGCCAGCCGGCAGGTCAGCGGCAGCATACCTGATTTCGCCGGTGTGCCGGGCGCCACCGACGGCACCTTTCTCTGGGCACTGAAGGATATACCCATCGTCACCATGGGTGCCGGGGATCGCCAGGTGCCTCACCAGGTGGACGAATGGGTTGATCTGGACCAGCTGGTGGACACGGCACGCATCTATGCCCTCACGGCCCTGCACTACCTCTATCCCGGAGACCCCCGTTGAGCGATGCACTGCTGGACATCCGGGGTTTGTCGGTCCACTTCCATACCCCCGAAGGAATCGGTCGCGCCGTCGAAGCGGTGAACCTGTCCATCGCCCCCGGCGAAACCGTGGGTCTGGTGGGCGAATCAGGCTGCGGAAAAAGTGTCACCACCCTAGCCGTGGTGGGTCTGGTACCATCGCCACCGGGCCGGATCGCGGCGGGGGAGATCCGCTTTTTGGGAAGGGACCTGCTGCAAGCCGATCCCGAGACCCTGCGTCGAATCCGGGGTCGTGAGATCGGGATGGTTTTTCAAGAACCCATGACCGCCTTGAACCCCGTGCTGACCATCGGCCGGCAGGTTGCCGAGCCCCTGGTGGTGCACCTGGGGATGTCTCGGACCGATGCGCTGAAGCAAGCGGCACGGTGGCTGGATCGGGTTCGTATCCCATCGGCGGAAAAAAGGCTGGGCAACTATCCCCACGAGCTGTCCGGAGGCATGCGCCAGCGGGTGATGATCGCCATGGCCATGATTTGCCGGCCGCGTTTGCTGGTCGCCGACGAACCCACCACGGCGCTGGACGTAACCCTGCAGCGACAGGTGCTGTCACTGATGGGGGAGCTGAAAGCCGAACTGAACACCGCCATGCTGCTGATCACCCACGACCTGGGGGTGGTGGCCCAGACCGCCGGGCGGGTGGCGGTCATGTATGCGGGTCGGGTGGTGGAGACCGCCGACGTCGGCCCCTTGTTTGCCGACCCCCTGCATCCTTACACCCAGGGGCTGCTCCGATCCATGCCGCTGTTGGGAGCAAGCCGTGGGCGGCTGCATGAAATTCGCGGTACGGTGCCGGCTGCCACGGATCCTATCAACGGCTGTCCCTTTGCCGGCCGCTGTCCGTCGGTGTTCGACCGATGCCGACACGAGGCACCCGCACTGGAAACCATCCGGCCGGGACGGCAGGTTAGCTGCTGGCTGTACTGGGATTAGGGAATTGGGAATGATGGGATTCCGAATTGAAGGCAGGCCGGCGATCGTCGTCAATCCCCTAATTCCTCAATTCCCCATCCCTCTATCCAGGCTTGTCAAGTCGATCGGATATGCATGAATAGCGGAAAGAAATAAGCGGATGAACCCCACCCCCCTGCTTGAGGTCACGAATCTCGTCAAGTACTTCCCCTTGGGCCGCGGCTTTTTTTCACGCCCCACGGGATGGGTGAAGGCGGTTAACGGGGTCAGCTTTTGCATCCGTCGGGGGGAGAGCCTGGGGCTGGTGGGCGAATCGGGGTGCGGCAAAAGTACCCTGGCCAGGCTGGTGGTGAGGCTGCTGACACCCACCGACGGATCCATCCGGTTCGGCGGCCTGGAGATCGGCGACTTGGATCGACGCGCGATGCGGCCACTGAGAAAGCGGATGCAGATCATCTTTCAAGACCCTTACGCCAGCCTGGATCCTCGCATGACCGTGGCAGCCAGTGTCACCGAACCGCTGCTCAACGGAAGAACGCTTCCAAAAGGCGAACAGCGCGAGCTTGCCGCCAATCTGCTGGCCACCGTGGGTCTGCGGATCAGTGACCTGGACCGCTACCCCCACGAATTCTCCGGTGGTCAGCGCCAGCGCATCGGCATTGCCCGGGCGCTCTGCGTGCGGCCTGATCTGGTGGTTGCCGACGAGCCGGTCAGCGCCCTGGATGTCTCCATCCAGGCCCAGATTCTCAATCTGATGAAGGACCTTCAACAGCAGTTTGAACTGGCCTATCTCTTCATCTCCCACGATATCAGCATTGTGGAACATTTTTGCGACCGAATCACCGTCATGTACGCCGGCCAACTGGTCGAGATCGCCGCGGCCGAGGGATTTCACGGCGCCTGCCGGCATCCCTATACCCGGGCGTTGGTAGCCGCCGTGCCCCGACCCGACCCGCAGGTGGTGCTGCCGCCGGTGCCGGTGGAGGGCGAACCCCCGGATCCGGCCGCCTTGCCACCCGGGTGCCCCTATCACCCCCGGTGTGCACACGCATTCGATCCATGCCTGGACCAGCGTCCGCCGCTGGTTGAGGCGGGTGGAAACCACCAGGTGGCCTGCTGGCTCAATGGTGGAAGCGGCGTTGACGGAGAGCTGCCGAAACCATAATCTGTCGGCACCGATGCCGTGGGCCGCAGCACGGCCGGAGAGTAGAAATGGCCGGTCATGGCAAGGTATTTCTGGACTTCGAAAAACCGTGAAGAGTAGATCACCGCCAGGGGGTTTTCCTGGGCGTCGACGGTTTTCTGCTCCAGAGCGGTGTAAAGTTCACCTCCTTGATGGTTAACATGATGGGTTTTATCGCCGCGTCCTTTCACTCCCCGCATCTTATTTCTCGAGAATCGGAAAGGTATTGGCGCCTTGTGGCATGACCGTTATTTTCGGCTCGCCGCTGCCACACGTCTCATACGCCAGGTTAAGGGCCTCGGCCATGGTGGCAACACCCTGGACGCCCGCTTTGCGCGCAAGCCCGATATTCTCCTTGCGGGTGACCATGATGATGTGCCCCTGCTGACCAAACTCCAGCTGCCGCACGGCCACCCAACCCGAGATTAAAAAATTTGCCCGCACCGCCTTCTCCATTTCAAGAAAGGTGGGGTGGTCGAACCAGTCGAAAAACTCGCCGGGCTCCCTGATATCCGGGCACTCCGCCAACAGGATGACCACGCCGCCCGGCTTCATGGCATAGACAGCGTTGTCGATGGTCTTCTGGGATTGATAGAGGTTGATATCCTTCGGGTAGCCGCCGGCCGAGTTATCCAACGCCAATGCCGGCGATGGTGACCCTGGCGCCCGTTTCTTCCAAATTTCTGTGAATGGCGGGGGGAAGCGAACGATCTGTGATAATTTCAAATTTATCATCGACGTCGAACGCATCAAAAAATGCGACATGTCCGAATTTGGAGGCATGGGCCAATACGATAACCTGTTTGGCGGCCGCGGCCATGTGACGCTTGGCATAAGCGACATCCAACGACGTGTCGCAACACGATGTCTGATTGATGGCATGAATTCCCATCAAGGCCACATCCACGTGCAGGCCTCTGAAAAAACTCGTTCCCGGCTCGCCGATCAGGGTGTAGGAACCCGGACGAAGAGACCCGCCGCTGACCAGCAGGTGAATCGACGGGCTTCCGGCCAGAAGCGCGCCGATGCGGATGTCATTGGTTACCGCGGTGAGTTTCAAACCCTTTTCGACGACCTGGTATGCGGCTTCGTAAACGGTGGAGCTGGAATCGAAAATGACGCTCTGGTTGTTTTGAAGCCGATCAACAGCCAGTTTGCCGATGGTCGTTTTTTCCTCCCGAGCGATTCTGGATGCAGTATGAACGTCCGGTTCGAATGTCGTCCCGGGGGCTCTCTTCAGGGTGGCGCCGCCGTGGCTGCGCTGAACGGCACCCGTTTTGGCCAGCCAGTCCAGGTCGCGTCGGATCGTGGGTAGGGAGGCACCTGTGCTGGCAGACAGGTCGTTTACGGAGATTACGCCTTTTTGCCGGATCAGCTCAAGAATCAAATTGCACCGCTGGGCAGGAATGAGTTCTGAATTCTTTTGCGCAACGGCCATAGGAATGATCCGATTGAATCGGCAAGCGTCTGCCAAAAACAATCATAAAAAGTCAATAAAAAAACAAATGAACACATTTCTCGTCATTGAACCATTTGCCATCAACAAGGGCTTGAAAAAAAAGAACCTGGTTCATCGGAGCACAATCGGCCGGGTGCCCACGTATGAAGAAACGTTTACCCGGAAGCACAAGATGGTGGCGTCCGAGTCCGCCGTGCGCTGCGTGCTTTTGCTCCGCGGACCCCAGACACCGGGCGCCATCCGCAGCCGCACCGACCGTCTGCATGCCTTCGAAAGCCTGGACGCACTGCAGGAAACGCTGGATCGGTTGTGCGAATGGGGCCATGTCCGCCGCCTGGAGCGACTCCCCGGCCACAAGGAGTGCCGGTACATGCATCTGCTTTCCGGTGAACCGAATGACGACGCCGACAGACTTGAAACGGCCGACCCGGTTGCATCATCCGATGAAACCGATTGACTGGAGCGACTGGACGCCGACATTCAATCCCTTAAGGATGAATTGGCGGCTCTCAGAACCGAATTTGAAATATTTCGCCAGCTGGAGGAGAAGCGTGATGATCAATGACCGGCGTTCAACGGCCTGTTGAGGACGAACGAAAAAACCATTGCCCCATCCCCCTAGTCTATGTTAAAGAATCGGCAACGCGGACCGAACATAAAAAAAGGGTCACGGATTTAGCTTGAACCCACGGAAATTGAACCCTCCCCGCGGCAAGCTGCGGGGAACCTTCACCGTAAGGATGAAAATCGATTTATCGTTCGCTCGCGAACCTCGCCGAAAGCGGCGAGAAATGCGTTCGCTACCGCGGTTCAGATCGAGGATCTCTGATTATGGGGGAAGCGGGAAAAGTCCAGGGTGAAAAACTCACCGAACTGTTCAACGAACTGGTTGCAAAAAGAATTATCGTCTCCATGAATGTCGTCGGGGCCGGTTTCGATCGGCTCACCTGCGTCACCGGGGTCACGACAGATGCGGATGGCGCCTACTTGCTTGTCGATCCCCCGGACGATTTCGAAGCGGCCGCCGGCGTCAAGGACCTATGGCACCTGCGGTTCAACTTCAACGGGCCGGATCATCTGGAGTACATCTTCAGCACCCGGGGCGGCAAATTTAGCGAGCAAGGCCTGAAAATACCCTTTCCCGAGCACGTAGAACGCCTGCAGCGCCGCCGGAATTTCAGGGTAAACACCTTGACCGGGACACAGATGCATTTCCAATTGAAAAAAATCCACGGCGTGATTGACCTGATCAATGTCGGCCTTGGCGGCGTTTACGGGGTGCTTACCAAGCACAATTTCAAGTTCATGCGTGGGCCGGTATTGAAAAATGACCAACAGATCTATGATTCCAGCCTGGTATTTCCAGGCGATTATGATCGGCCGGGCAGCACTGTTTACGTCAAAAAAGCCGAGGTCAAGCGTGTCGAATACGACCAGGACCGCGGATTTTATCGCTTCGCTTTCGAATTCGCTGAAATGGAAAAGCAAGAGCGGAACAAGCTCACCCAAGTCATCTATGACCTTCAGCGATGGTATCTCCAACGCAGAAAGTAAACCCCCGACGGGCGAGGCAGCCAGTCATCCACTGTTCTGGTGAAAAAGAATCGATCAGCAAGTGCTACCGTCAACCGGCAAGCCAAAAGGAGCGTTGACCATGGCCGTTATTACCAAATATGTAGTGGTTCGAAATGGTGTGGAACTGGACAGAGCGTTCCTGGTCAAAAAAGAGGCCGAAGCCTACGACAAGATGCTTGATGCGGCCGACAATCTGGCCGCTTTTATCAAGGATGCCGGGCTGGAAATCGGTTTAGACGGAAAGGGCATCGATGCCCTTTCCGTCTTTCTCGCCAAAAACGGACCGGAAGTTACCCGAATCCTCAAGGGCCTGAAACCGGCGGCTCCGCCTGTGCGGACGCCGGGTGAAGAAAAGAAGGATGATGCCCCGGCGGCGCCGCCAAAAAGGAAAGTCCCGGCAGCCAAATCGAAACCCAAGGGCAACTAAACCTTCGCATGACCATATCCAAAAAAGAAGCCGATGCTTGGGACCGTTTGCTCGACGCCGCCGCCGAGCTGGCGGAATTGATCGAATCCAGCGCAATCGAGATCGACGAGTACGATCTAGAGGAGTTGACGATCTTTCTGGCCACCCACGCGTCTGCCGTACGCAAGATGCTCAGGCATCTGAAACGGTCATGGTCACTGGCGTGATGGCACGGATCAACCCAACAAGCAAGTGCCATTGCGCAACGGAACAATACAGGAGGGAAACGCATGCCCGACGTCTCGATCCAGACCGGCAAACCATAGAAGCGACCGCGGTCAGCGATCGGACGATTAAACCGTCGCCCGTTGCCGCCGAACGCCTCGGGAAACCGGATCCCTGCAGAAAGCCCGCACCCCCATCCGGGGGTGCGGGCCATGGCAAACGCGAATGCAAAACCAATCGAGTCCAACCCCTTTAAACCGGGTCGGGATACCATGCATGCACCACTGAACAGCAACCACCTGCAAACCTTTATCGACACCCACCGCCTGGCGGCTGCCATCCTGCCCATGGATGCCCACACCGCCACGGTTAGCGATGCCGCCAGGGCCCTGGGCGTAAGCGCGGATCTGATCATCAAATCCCTGGTGTTCATGGCCGGAGAGCAGCCGATCCTCGTGATCATCAACGGCCTGGCCCGGGTAGACCGCAAGAAACTGGCCGCCTACCTGGGCATGAATCGCAAACGCGTCAAATTGGCCCGCGCCGAGCAGGCCCTGTCCGTCACCGGCTATCGGGTGGGCAGTATGCCGCCATTCGGCCACCGGGAAGGTTTGCGCACCCTGGTAGACACCGCCACGGTCGAACTGGATACCGTATACGGAGGCGGTGGGGACATCGATGCCATGATGCAACTGTCATCAACGGAACTGCTCCAGACCGCCCACGCCGAGGTGGCCGATATTTCCGAATGACCGGTTATTCGAATTGCGGCGGGCCGGTCTGGAGCAGCCAGCGCGCCGTCTCTTTCTTGTAGCGCCAAGACTGCTCAAATTCGATTTTTTTTACGACATAGCGGTCGAGAAAAAAGTACTCGACGTCGACCGTTTGCGTCACTTCCAACTTGTCCTCGGCCACGTTGACCCCAAGCACATCATAACCGACGATTTTCACGTTCTCATATTGTTTTAAACAATCCTTGCGACCCATTTCGACCGGATCGACATACCTGCAGACGTCATTGAAATTCGAAAGCCGCATGGCGGTTTGATAGGAATCCATGGTCCGTCCATATGCTTCCATTTTCCCTTGCTCCGAAATGGACGCACAGCCCAGCGGCAGACAAATCAGAACGGCAATAATCGTGTTTTTCATGCGACTCACCTTCAGATGATTTCAATCGGCGCTGCCGGTTGCCCAAAAAACATCTATTTTCCCTGCGCGAAATGGAGGAAGCCATCTACGAAGCGGTCGTACTCATGAATTTGGTGACGCACAGAGATGGCCGAGGCGCCTGAACCGAAAGGCGCAAGGAGCGAGAACACCTGCCGTATTTAAGCGATGCGCAACACTGACGGACCGGGATGCGTCGGCCAGGGATTGCCATCGGATGACGGAGGTAATCGGCAAACCCAAGAGAAATTCGATCCATAGTGCCGACATCACCGTGACACCGATGAACGGGATCTTTGCATCGCTTTGACAAGCCGCAGGGAATACATGCGCTGTCACGGTTCATCATATCACCATCCGAAACGATAGCAAGTGATTGATTCTGACTATCCGGATGACGCGCATTTCTGCAGTGATGGCTTGATCAGTTTGTCGATTTAATCATCCCAGCGGGTGCCATCCTGCAATAATCGGACACAACGGTCGGGGTCAGCGCTGGATATCGCGGTTCAACACGTCTCTCACCGCCCTGCCGATGGTTTCAAGCCGATAGGGTTTTTTGACATATATGCCGGCGCCCAATGTTCGAGCCTCGTGCACCCGGTCCGATTCGGAGAACCCGCTGGTGATCACGGCTCGCTGACCGGGGTGGAGGTTGATGATGCGCCGGTACGTTTCCAGACCGTCGATGCCGGGATCCATGATCATGTCCAGCACCAGCAGATCGACCCGGTGTTGCCTGACATATTCAACGGCGGCTTCGCCGCTGGAAACACATGCCACCGCGTAGCCCAGCCGGGTGAGCATTCCCGTGGCGATTTCGCGTTGCTCCTTGACATCGTCCACCACAAGGATTCGCTCACCGTCACCGATCAATTTGTCAATGCGTTCCGGTGCATGCGTCTGCATGCGGTGCTCTTTGGTGGAGGGAAGGTAAATGGTTGCCGTGGTGCCTTGCTCCGGGGCACTCTGGATGTCGATATACCCGCGGTGATCCTTGACGGTTCCCCACACCACCGCCATGCCTAATCCGGTGCCGCTTCGGCCCATCACTTTTTTGGTGTAAAACGGCTCAAAAATACGGTCGATGTCCTCGTGCAAAATGCCGATGCCGTTGTCCGTAACCCGCAGCACCACATAGTCGCCCTCTTCGATGTCGTCATAGCCTTTGATGGGGCTATCGATATATCGATTTTCCGTTTCGATGCGGATACGTCCGGCATGCATCGTCGCTTCCGCGGCGTTGGAAATCAGGTTCATCACTGTTTTTGCGAGGTGGACCGGGGATCCGGAAATATCGAGAAGGTCGTCAGCCAGGTCCGTTTCCAGTTGAACGTCCGGGTGATGACTCCGCAGGTTGTCGTATTCAGGGCTTTTCAGGTACTCGTGGATCACCTGGTTCAAGTTGAGAACCTCTGCGACCGACACTCCCCGGCGGGCCAGGGTCAATAGATCTTGAACGATATTGGCGGCGCGTTCACCGGACCGCTGGATCGTAAGGATGGGCTTCTGCAGAGGGCTTTCTGCCGGCAGGTCCATAAGAATCAACTCCGGATAGCTGACCAGGCCCGATAACACGTTGTTCAGATCATGGGCGACGCCGCCGGCCAGCATGCCGATGGCTTCCATTTTCTGGGCCCGCTGGAGCTGGTCCAGCAATCGTTTCTTTTCCACCGCAGCGGTCACCCGTTCGGAGATGTTTCTCACCATGCCCAGCGCCAGGTCGTCAGACACCGCCACCAGCCTGCATTCGTAGTACCTGACGACGTCCTCGACCAGTAAGTCGTACTCGAACACCATCAGCCCCCTGGTCTCGAAGGTTCGGGCGAGTTGCTTCCGAAAAACTCGTGAAATATGGCTTGGCATGACATGCTCGATTTCCCGCCCAATGCATTCGTCTGGAGATACGGAAAAGTCTCTCGAATCTCCCCGCAGATCGACGAACCGGCCGTCGCGATCGAACTGGAACATGACATCCGGGATGGCATCGAGGATGGCGAGGGTCCTGGCCTCACTCTGTCTGCTTTTATCCTCCGCCCGTTTGCGTTCGGCCACCTCCTTCTGCAACGATTGTTCACGTTCGCGGATCTCCTCGGCCATCTTTCTGAATCGTCGGGCGATGTCGGCCAGTTCATCATGGTGCACCTCATCGAACCGGTAATCGTAGTCGCCCCGGGCCACCTGGTCCATTCCCTGGCGGAGGATGGCCAGCGGCTTGCGCATGAGTACCCGCAATACAACGCCTGTGGCGATGACAATGACCACCAGCGATACCAGCATCAACAGAATCGCTGTGTTGCGAAGCCATGTCAGATCTTGGCGATAAGCATCCAGAGACAGCGCAAAGCTGACCTGGCCGATCGGTTTCCCGGTGTAGACAATCGGCACCTCACGGCTGATCGGGTTTTCGGAGGTATCCCGACTGTATTCATAATAGACGTTCCCGTCGATATCGCGGATGAGGATGGCTGTAACGATGTCGTTGCGGACGAATCCGTCACCGATCCGCCGGATCTGTTCGTCATCCAGATCCCAGATAGGGACAGCCAGCGTTTCGGACAGGTTGACGGCATACTCGTCCGCTTTGAGCTGCAATTGCCGGTACAGATAGTCCGCCTGCCGGTGGTATATCATCGTCAGCAGAACACCCTCCACCAGAAACACCAGCAGCACCAGACTGATGGCCAGTTCGATGGAGATGGAACGCCGTCTCGGCGATCTAAAACCATGCACCTGGGGGCCGGTTGAACTGGCCGTGGCCAAGCGCTTTCTTTCTGGGTTCACGTGCACGGCGTCCTTGTAAGTCATCTGTTACTCCGGCACATAATTGTACCTACGGCAGATCCGCTGGTAGCTGCCGTCCACTTTCATTTCATCCAACACCGCCTGCCACAGCCGGATGACATGGGGTGATGTTCCTTTTGAAAACGCAATATAATTGCCAACGCTATGAAAGGCGAAAGCCAGTGCCAACTGATCAGGCGACGCACCGGCTTGCCTGGCCAGGTACGGCATGTTGAAATCCGAACTGACCCACAAATCGATGTTTCCCCGTTCCAGGTGGGTCAGGTTGGTGATGTTCTTGTTGGTGGGAACCAGGTTCTCGAACCCCAAGGCTTGCAGGTATTGCATTTTGGCGTCCTGTCGGTAGGTGCCGATGCGGTTGACTTTTTTGGCCGCCTCGATATCCGCAATGCGCAGTGGGCTGGCTTGCCACCGGTAGAAACCCCAGCGTTGCCGGTAAAGCGGCCCCACCCATGCAAACATGGCTTCACGTTGAGGGAGTCGGGTGGTTGAAAAAAGGGCTGTATCGGCTTCGGATTGGGCCAATTGGTACCCCCTGGCCCACGGTACCAGCGCGATGGTATCCGGCTGGCCGATCCGCCGCAGAATCTCCCGGACAATGTCGACCGACAGCCCTTTGATCCGGCCATTTTCGTCATAGGAAGAGGGCGGGGAATCCTCCGTATACAACTTTAAAAAAAATGGCGTGTCGGTGTGGGTTTGGCGTTCGGATACCCGGATCGCGTCAGGCGACAGCCATTTTCGCGTCAGCCACCAAAAGGTGCCGTCCGCTTTCATTTCATCCAGGGTCACCTGCCACTGATGCACAACGGCAGGTGAGGTTGGTTTAGAAATGGCGATATAGGAAACCTGCTGCTGGAGTGTTAATACCGCTTTGATTTCCCGCGGATCGATCCCGGCCTCGCGGGCCACCTGCTGGGCGCCGACATTGTCGAAAATCCACAGATCCACCCGACCGGACATCAGTTTGCGAATGTCGCTCTGCGGGCTGTTGGAACTGTCTAAATTAGTGAACCCGAGAGATTTCAGTATCTGCTCTCTGACATCGTCCTTGTAGGTGGCAATCGCGCCGACCTGTCTGGCCGCTTCGATGGAATCGATCCGTCGCGGGTCGCTTTTTCTGGCAAACAATTCGATCCGCGCGGAATGGAGCGGCCCGACCCAATGGAACAGCGATTCGCGTGCCTCGGTCCTGGCGGTGGTAAAAAGGACCGTGTTCGGTTCGGTAAGCAGCCGCTTGTATCCCCGGGCCCATGGCATGACTTGAATGTCGTCGGCAATACCCAGGCGTCGCGTGATTTCCCGCACCACATCCGTCATGGCTCCGGTCAGTTTACCGTTCTCCGTGTAATTTAACGGGGGGAACTCCTCAGTGATGATCGTCATCTCAGCCGCGGCTGGATGCGTCAAGGAGAGATGCAGGAAAACAACCCAAAAAACGATGGCGGTGGTGGGTTTCAAAAGCCGCTCCTTATCCACGTTGATCCATCTGCCCGGTTAATCCGCGGTGACATGGTCCGCAAGATCCGACAAGTTAATCTCCTGTTCACCTGATTTTTCAATTTTCAACGCCCGATCGCGGAAATCGCTGCCGTCAATCTTGGCCTTTACCCATTGATGCCAGGCATCCTTCCGGGAAGCAACAATGGCATGGAAATCCTTGGATGGATCGAACCGGGTCAAGGCATCATCGGCGATCCAGACGCAGTAGCTGCATTTTTTCTGACCCCCTTCAATAACCCTGAAAAAATAGCGAAACGTTTTACTGCCGGGTTTCAAGCCTTCTTGAATCTCAACGTTTTTGTAAGTCCATGTGTTTGGCATGCCTCCCCCTTTTTTTCAGCTGTTGTCAAAAAAACAAAATATAAGCGCGCGGTATTGATTTACAACCATAGAACGACTGCTTCAATATGCGGCATTGAGCGGCATAATGAAAGGTGCCCTGATGTCGATCCCCTTGCCGCCCGTGGAATCATGCTTACCATCATCACCATTCAGATCGCCCGGCAGATAAGGGGCAAAACGACAAAATCAATAAGGATGTTAAAATAATGCGCGATAACAGCAAATATATCGAGGTGCCGGTATTCACGGTCAGTGAAGCCGCCCGATTTATCGGCGTGGGCAAGAAAGTGATCTATCAACTGATCGAGGTTGACGAAATTCGTGCCATGCGCGAGCACGGCAAGGTGATGATCGACAAAAGCAGCCTGGTCGCTTTTCACAACAGCGGGAAGCGGCCCTGAGTGGGTTTGGGCGAGATATCGAAAAGGAACCTTGAAGGTACCGGCTGATCGCACAGTTGCGCCGGATTTCCTGGCGTGATAGGAACAACCACATCGAATCGCGGCGTTGTAATATGGTCGTTGCAACCAAAAAGGAGGCTGCTATGAAGAAAACCTGTATGAAGCTGATACTCGTCATGGCGCTGGCGGCCGTGGTCAACGCACCGTCCAGTTGGGCCAAAGAAAAAGGCTACTGCTACATCGTTGGCTACTCCATGCAGGAAAAGACCGCCTATTTCACCCCCGTGTTTGTAACACCGGTCTCCGGTGCGACATACAGCGAAGAGGAATTTGTTGCCGACGTGGTCTTGATCCGCAAGATGGAGAATCAATTTCAAAACCACCTGGCTGGACAAGGCACCAAGACCGCTGATTTTATCATCAGTGCCCGAGTGGCCTATCGGTCCCAGGCCATCGCCGACAAACGCCTGGGCGCTGAAAAAAGTGATTTTACCGGCAGGGGGTATACCCTGAAAGACGCCGACAAATTTAAGTTTAAGAATTGAGCGCAACCGTCTCTCTTATCGCCCCCACGGCGACCTTACACCAGACAGGTACAATCTTGATTGCTGCAGATTACATGATACTGACCGTCATGGGCGTTGCCGTGGTGATTGCCGCCGGCTCATTTTCAATCATCGCCCGATACCTGTTCGACCGCGGCCTGGCAGATCGCAACACCCTGAAACCAAACATCATTGATCTTTACCAAACCTACATCGTGCACACGAAGAAAAAGACCGGACGGATCGGTGCCGCCTTCTGGGTCCACAGTGTATCCGCAGGAATTTTCATCTCTACCGGGGTGTTTTATACGATCGGCCGGTTCATTCTGCCCCGCATTTTTTAGTCGTCAACCCGTTTGCACAACGCTTCATCGAATCATCAATGGAGGTCAGCATGACCGCACCGATCACACCGATGGCATATCAACTTACCATCGAGCCGGACCTTAACCGCTTTACCTTTGCCGGCCGGATGATCCTCGCCGCCGAGGCCGGCGATCCCACCGGCCACCTCGTTCTCGATTGCGCGGAACTGGCCATCTGGTCCTGCCATCTTCAACCGGGTGGGGGAGATGAAAAACGCATCGACCTTCCGTTTACGCTGGATCCGGCCAAGACCCGCCTGACCATCCATCTTGCCGACGCCCTTTCCGGTCCGTTTCAGTTGACCATCGACTACGCCGGCAAAATCAACGATCGTATGGCCGGTTTCTACCGCAGCCGGATCAAAACGGGCAAACGCTTGGACTATATAGCCGTCACCCAATTTCAGGAAAGCGATGCCCGGCGCGCCTTTCCCTGCTTGGACCATCCCGCGCAGAAGGCGGTATTTACGGTTGAGATGGTCATCGATAAACATCTGACCGCCATTTCCAACACCGACATCCAAGCGATCACGGAACTGGCAGACGGGAGGCGGCGGGTCACCTTTCACCCGACGCCAAAAATGTCCACCTACCTGTTGTTCTTCGGTGTGGGTCCCTTTGAAATCCATGAAGATACCGACGACCGCCGGGTGCGCGCCGTCTGCCTGCCGGGAATGGGGGACCAGACCGCCTTCGGTCGGGAATTTGGCCGCAAGGCGCTGGCTTACGGTGAGGATTACTATGCCATCGACTATCCGTTGACCAAGATGGATCTGATTGCCGTGCCGGACTTCGCCTTCGGGGCCATGGAAAACTGGGGGGCGATCACCTTCCGCGAGAACCTGCTGTTAAACATACCCGGGGTGACATCCCGGGAAGCGCTGGCGCGCATCTGCGAAGTCATCGCCCACGAAATCACCCACCAATGGTTCGGCAATCTGGTAACCCCCGAGGATTGGCGGTACCTCTGGCTGAACGAAAGTTTCGCCACCTACTTCGGTTTCGGAATGGTGGATCACCACTATCCGGAATGGGAGATCTGGGATCAGTTTGTCAGAAGCCAAACCGAAACGGCAATGACCCGTGACGCACTGAACGAAACCTTCGCCATCGAAATGCCGGGCGGCGCCCAGGTGGCCATCACCACCAGTACGGCGCCCATCATCTACAGCAAGGGGGGCAGTATTCTGCGACAGCTGGAGGCCTGGATCGGACCCGATCATTTTAAAGCCGGCCTCCGGCGCTACCTGACGGACTTCGCCTACGGCAACGCCGCCAGCCACCACTTGTGGGAATCGCTGTCGGCTGCATCCGGCATGCCCGTGGACGAACTCATGCGCAGCTGGGTCACCCAGCCGGGCTTTCCCGTGATCACCGCCCAACGCCAAACAAACACGCTCAGCTTGCACCAGCGGCGTTTTACCTACCTGCCCAACGATGGGGCGCAGAGATGGCTGGTGCCGGTGTCGATCACCGCCTACACCGCGAACGGCACGGCAGACACCCAAACGATCCTGCTCAAAAAAAAACAGACCGAGGTCACCCTGCCGCCGGACACCACCGCTTACCAGGTCAATCCCGGCCAGACCGGATTTTACCACACCTGCTACAACGATGCAGACAATCTGACCCGACTGGGCGTCATGGTCGCTCGCCAACAATTGCTGCCCATGGATCGCTGGGGCCTGCAGAACGATCTGTTTGCACTGGTCAAAGCCGGGATCGTTACCATGGCGACATTTCTGGACATGGCCGACAACTATCGCGGTGAGCGGGCCTACCTGCCCCTTTCCAGTCTGGACAGCCATCTGTTCGAAGCCGTATTGGTGCTCCGGGGCAAGATCCGCACCCGGACGACCCAGACTGCCGTGACCTTGATGAATGCGGCCCTGGGAGCCATCGGTAGTCTGCCTGATCCGGATGAATCGCAGACCACGGCCATGTTGCGCGACCAGCTCTTTGTCCACGGCGCCTTGATCGGCAACGCACAGGCCCTCAATTTCCTGACCGATCAATTCAACGGTTTTTTAAGCGGCGCCACCATCGCCCCCGACATTTTCAGGGGTGTGATGACCGCCGGCGCCGTCTCGGGCGGTCGAGCGGCCCTTGAGGCCATGATTCGGCGTTTCGAAGGAAGTGGGGTCGAGCATGAGCGCATGACCCTTGCCGGCGCATTAGGTTGTTTCGATGCCTGGTCCCTGCTGGAGGAGGCATTGGATTACGCCTTGGAAAAGGTGCCCGATCGAATTCGCTTCATGCCCCTGGTCGCTGCCGCCGGCAATCCGGCGGCAGCGGATCGCCTGTGGCCCTGGTTTGTGGAAAATATCCCGCGCATTGAACGGATGCACCCCCTTTTATTCGAGCGGGTGGTGGCCGCCTTCGTACCCGGGCCAGGCATGCAGGATCCAGACCGCACAGTCACGTTCTGCGAGAGCCTGCAGATTGAACAACCCCGCTTAAAAGATGTGATCGCGCTTTCATTGGAGCGGTTGGACCTCAATGCCGGTTTTCGACGGCGCGAAAAATAGTTCAGTCAACTTGCCTTGTGCCGCTCAATGGCACGGACGACATACGGATAGACCGTCTCCACGATGCGGATATAACCGTCAGCCGTGGGATGCAGCTTGTCCGGTTGGTTGAGGTGGGGATCGCCCGCTACGCCCTCGAGGAAAAAGGGGATAAAAATGACCCCGTGTTTCTCGGCAATTTGCGGGTAAATTTCGGAAAAGGCCCGGGTGTAGTCCGGACCCAGGTTGGGCAGCATGAGCATGCCGGCCAGGATCACCTGGATGTTGCGCGCCGTTAATGTGCTGACCAGCCGGTCCAGGTTGGTCTTCAACAGCTCGGGATCCAGACCCCGCAGGCCGTCATTGGCACCGGTTTCCAGAATAACGATGTCCGGACGCAGGCTGGATATCACCCACGCGATGCGCGAGAGGGCGCCGCTGCTGGTCTCGCCGCTCACACCGGCATTGATCACTTGATAGTTGTACCCCCCTGCCTGCAGCCGGCGAGCCAGCTGGGCAGGATAGGCCTGGTCTTCGGCAACGCCCAACCCGGCGGTCAGGCTGTCTCCCACAGCCACGATCGTGCCCGCATAGACCAGCGCCGGCGGTGGGGTCTCTACGACGGCTGTTTGAACCGGCGACTCCTGGCTGCAGCCGGAAAGAATAAGGCTGATGCCTATCAGCAGAACCGCCCCTTTTGTCTGCCATGCACCAAATGGGTTGTTTTTTGTTGAGGTCGGCTTGAAGGTCGCATTCTGGTTCAAGGTCAAGGCGGGGCGGCGCTTCAAACCGCAGGCATACTGCAGTATGTCGAGGCGTTGAAAGGCTGCTCCAACGCAGAAATTGGACCAGAAGGTGTACGTCAAGCGTTTATTCATTTTGCTGCTCCCTGAGATACGCAACCGGTTTTTTGGCCATCATCGACCTCGAGGCGGTCATGCCCACCGTGACGGTCAGCGCCACGGTGGCCGCCAGCATGAACAGCGATACCGACAGAAACGGCCGATAGCCGATATTGAATGTCACCGTACACACCCAGTATGCACCGATCTGGGCCATGACCAGGGCAAGGACACTGCTGAGCAGCCCGATTAGCATATTTTCCAGGGCGAAGACGGTAAAGATGAACCGCTTTCCGGCCCCCAGGATCTTGTAGTAGACCGACTCCACCACCCGCTCGGCCCGCGTGGCGAATACCGCGCTGACCAGGATCAGGAGACCTGCCGCAATGCTAAAGAGACTGAAAACACGAATGATCGTTGACAGGCGAGCCATGAGTCGGGCCAGGATGCCGATGGTCTGCGACATATCGATGACGCTGATGTTGGGAAACCGGGAAACAATCGACGTTTGAAGCGGCCCCACCTGCCCGGGACTCACCGTCAAGGCGGCAAACAGGGTGTGGGGGGCCTGTTTCAAGACCGCCTCCGGAAAGACGAAGTAAAAAAAAGGACTCAAGGACCGGCTGTCGCGGGTGCGGATGCTGGATATGCGCGCGGTCAGGGGTACGCCCTGAATCTTGAAGCCGATGCGGTCGCCGATTTTCATGGGCTGCATCTCCACCACGGTATCCATGATCGACACCTGAGGCTCAGGCCAGTCGCTGCGGAAGAGCGATTCGCCGTCGATCAGGGTTTCATCGTCCAACAGCGCCTCCCGGTAAGTCAGGTTGAATACCCGCGACAGGTTGTCGCGCCGCTTTTGGCCCTCCCGGCTGCGGTCGATGGTCTCACCGTTCACCGAGGTGATCCGGGCCCGGACGATGGGGTAGAATGTTACCGGACGGCCGACGGCGGCTGAAAACGCCTCGGTCTGATCGGGCTGGATGTCCAAAAAAAAGGCGTTGGGCGAATCGGCTGGAAAGGACTGCACGAAGGTGGCATTCAGGTTTTTTTCGATGAGATGGTCACCGAAGATCACGGCCAGGGAGACCGTCAGGGTAATCATGATGGAACGGGTGGCATTGCCCCGTCGAAACAGGCCCCGAATCGCCTGGCGCAGGGCCAGGGAGCGAACGGGCAGACGTCTCATCGCCCACAGCACCAGTTGGGCCAGCAGGGCCGCAGCCAGGACCAGCGCGGTAACGGCGGCGACAAAGTAAAAGCCGAAGACAATGTCGCGCATGTGCCACAGCACCAGGGCAAGGAAAAAAAGCAGAACCAGGAGGCCGGAGAGAAAATAGGGCCAGCGGGCGATGCCGATGGACGGCAGGCGGTTGAAGATGGCCACCGGGCGCATTTCCCTGAGCCGATACAGGGGCAGGAACGAAAACAGGGCGACGACGATTAGCCCCAGCATGAGGGCCTCGGCCACCCCGGACCAGGCGATGGTCAGGCTCAGGCCCTCGGGCAACAGGGGGCCCAGCATCCAGGCCAGGGCGCCCTGGACGGCCGCACCGGCCAGAATGCCAACGCCGGTTCCCGCGGCACCCAGCACAAGGACCATGATCATGAAATGGGTATTGATGAACCGACCACTGGCGCCCACGGTTTTCATCACGGCGATGGTGCGCTGTTTTTCGTTGAACAGGGCCGTGAGGGTGCTCTGAATGCCCAACCCGGATACAATCAAGATAAAAAGCCCCACCAATTTGAGGAAAAAAATAAAATTGTCCAGAAATCGTTTAACGACAGACCCGGAGGTAAGGTATGTGTCGACGCGCTCCCCATCGAGGGGGGAAGCCTGTTTCAGACGGGCGGCAATGTCATCCACCTGAAGCGGGTCCATGACCTTGAGCAGCACCAGCCGGTGAATGCGGCTGCCGGTGGCCATCAGGCCCAGGGCATCCAGGTCGGTGCTGTGGATGAACACCCGGGGGCCGAATGCAAACAGATCCAGCGGGCGATCCGGTTCGGCCGTGACCACGTCGTCAATCGTCAGGGTGGTGTAGCCGACCTGCAAACGGTCGCCCACCTTCAGGCCGATGCGGTCCAGCAGAGTCTGCTCGACGATGCAGGTACCGGGCACCAGCACCTGCTGGAAGGGGAGGCCCGATTTTAACGTGACCCGGCCGTAAAAAGGGTAGCCCGGTTCCACCACCTTCAGCCTGGACAGCACGGAAGCCTTTTCATCGGGCGCGCGCACCACGCTGTAGAATTCGTGAACCCTGGCCTGCAGGATCCGGCCCTGATCCGCCAGCCGGTCAACCGCCTGCGCCAGGGAAGCGGAAATGGGGTCATGGGATCGGATGATGATATCGGCGGCGTGCAGCGTGCGGGCATCATCCAGCAGGGCGCGGCCCACGCTTCTGGCGAATCCGGAAAAAGCGGTCAGGGTGGCCAGAGAAAGGGCTACGCAGAGCACAAACAGGCCGGCCTGCTTATGGGAGCGGCGCACCTGGCGAAGAATCATAGGCATGTGGCGCATGGGCGGTTATCCGGTCAGGTGTCCATCTTTTAGGGAAATCACCCGATCGGCGGCCCGGGCGATTTCCGGATTATGGGTCACCAGCACCAGAGTGGCCCCCTGCTCGTCCTTCAGATCGATGAGTTGGGCGAGCACCATCCTGCCGTTCTCCGAATCCAGGTTGCCGGTGGGTTCGTCGGCAAAAAGCAGTTTGGGCCGGTTGATCAAGGCCCGGCACAGGGCGATGCGTTGCTTCTCGCCCCCGGACAGCTGGCTGGGCAGGTTGTCGGCCCGGGCCGAGAGGCCCACCCGTGACATGAGGCGCCCGGCACGCGCCTTCGCATCGGGATCACCGGCCAGCTCTGCTGGGAACATGATATTTTCCCTGGCGGTCATCGACGGCACCAGGTGAAAGGATTGAAACACGAAACCGATGGTCCGGTTGCGCAGCGGTGCCAGATCTTCTTCGGAGGCATGGGTGATCTCCCGGTCGTCGATGAAGACCTGCCCTGAGGTGGGTCGATCCAACCCGGAAAGCAGGGTCAACAGGGTGGTTTTGCCGCTTCCGCTGCTTCCGGCAATGACAATGAATTCCCCTTTTTCGGCAGACAGGGAAACATCCTCCAGCACGGTGATGGCGCGGTGATCCACGGTGTATGTTTTGACAAGGTTTCGCGCTTCCAGTAAGGACATGACGATTGCGTTTCTCCTCAGCGGTTCTGGTTTCATCGGTTCAAGATTCATCGCCAATCTCAGCGGAAGTGCCCATCAACGATAAACGCTGAACCTGTAGACGTTTACGGAGGAAGATAAGGCATCATCCAGGATTTTCAAATCGGGAGGAAGGCGGCGGCGAAAAAGCAACCCTGAACCCGCGAACGATCACCAGAAAGGAAACCAGCCTTGAGCACATCCATACCCCTGATCCTCATCGCGGTCATCGGCGGTGTTGCGGTAACCCTTCAGGCCCAGTTCATGGCGCTGATGGACAAACAGGTCGGCACGCTGGAAAGCGTGTTCATCACCTATGGCGGCGGCGGGCTGCTGGTCGGCCTGGCCATGCTGCTGAGCCGGGGCGGAAACCTGGCCGCCTGGCAGGGGGTGCCCTGGTATGCACTATCCGCCGGCGCGCTGGGCCTGGTGATCGTCGGCGCCATCGGTTACGGCACCGCGCGTATGGGCCTGGTGGCGGCGATGACGATCATCATTGCCGCCCAGTTTGTCAGCGGCGCCGTCATCGATCATTTCGGCCTGCTCGGTGCAGATCTGAAACCCCTTGACCTATACCGCCTTGCCGGCATCGGATTGATGCTGATGGGAACCTGGCTGATCGTTCGATGATCGTTACCCCAAGTATAAGGAGCCTTAGCCATGACAGCGATTCGCAACATATCAATTGTGGGCGCCGGCGCCATGGGCGCGGCGTATGCGGCCATGTTCACGGACGCCGTGGGGTTTTCCGTCACCTTTGCTGCACGGGGCAAGCGTTACGAGGGACTGAAAAACAGAACCTTCACCATTAACGACAAGCTTTACCATGTCCCCGTGGTTCACCCGGACAGGGTTTCCGAACCGGCCGACCTGATTCTGGTGGCCCTGAAACACCACCATCTGGCCGGCGCCGTCGGCGACATCAACGCCCTGGCTGGCAAGGAGACGACGATCCTTTCGGTGATGAACGGTCTGGAAAGCGAAGCGACCATCGGTGCCGCCTGCGGCATGGACAAACTGGTCTACGCCATCGCCGTGGGAATCGACGCCATGCACGAAAACGATCGGTTCACCTTTGCCAATCCCGGGAAAATCATCTTCGGGCCGGTTACGCCTGATGGTGAGGGACCGCGTTTGGCGTGCATCCGAGAAGCCTTTGACAGGGCGGGAATCCCCAACGAGGTCCCGGTGGACATGATGCGGGCCATGTGGTGGAAATTCATGATCAACGTGGGCATCAACCAGGCGTCGGCGGTGCTTCGCGCGCCGTATGGCGTCTTTCAATCGTCCCCCGACGCCCGGGCGTTGATTCGGTCGCTGATGCAAGAGGTGGTTGCCCTGGCCAAGAAAGCCGGCATCGGCCTGACCGAAGCAGACATCGATGAATGGGACATCATTATGGAAACGCTTTCGCCGAACGGAAAAACTTCCATGCTCCAGGATGTGGAAGCCGGAAGAAAAACCGAAGTAGAGATTTTCGCCGGCAAGGTGGTCTCACTGGGAAAAAAATATGATGTGCCTACGCCCGTCAACACAACCATCCTGCGGATCATCAAGGTCATCGAGAGCCGCAGCGGGGTTTGAGCAGGCGGCGCGGATTGCCTTTGTTGCGTTCGCTTATCGATCGGACCTCCTTTTCCAGCATTTTCAACTCCTCGTCACTCAGGGGCCGGTCGAATCGGTAGTCGCATTTGGATTTTTTGCGCTCGATATGCGCGCTGAAGCACCGGTCACAATCGAACAGGCGCCCCATGGCCTGGTTGAGGATGTGCTCGGCGCTGTGCATGGATCGATCAACCGGCTTGTTCATCAACGCCTCCAGTTCGGGAGTTGCTGTCATTTCAAATCAAATTTGGCGTGAAACGGGTCGTTCGGACCATACCCCATCGTCCGCCTAATAAAAACCTTTCAGGCGGTCCGTCAAGCTTGCGGACCCGTTTCGATCATGAGTTGCCAATCGGGAGCAGTTTCCATCGCTCCCCGTCAATCTTTATCGAATCTTTACAACACGCCCGTCCATTCGTGGTTATGGTTTGGTTGTATCGGTGACAGGGGGGGGGCTCCGCCGTTCACCGGAAAAACGGATAGGCAGAAAGAGAGGCATCGCACGATGAATAAAAGTTGCTGCACAACCGGCAAATGGTGTTTATTGTTTACGGGTATACTGTCGTTGCTGCTGGCCTGCTCCCCAACGATGGACACGCAGGCAGGTCAAGATTCGAAGACAACGGAGGCGGATATGAACCTTGCATATGAAATAAAGACCGACCCACTGGCAATCCCGCCCATGGATGCGGAGGCACCCGCGGTATTCGAGACGGCATCCTTCGGCCTGGGGTGATTCTGGGGAATCGAATCCCGGTTCGGGATCGTCGAGGGCGTAATTCGCACCCGGGTGGGCTATGCCGGCGGCTTGAAAGACAATCCAGACTACCACCATATCGGCGACCATACGGAAACGGTGCAAGTGGATTACGACCCCCAGCGCATCACCTACCCGCAGCTGCTCGAAGTATTCTGGCAGAGCCACAACCCGACCAGCCAGTCATGGTCGCGGCAGTACAAGCATGCCGTGTTCGTCCATGACGAGCGACAAAAACAACTGGCCACGGCCTCCAAAGCGGAGATGGAGAAGAAACTCGGTCGCACGGTCAAGAGCGAGATCGCTCCGCTGAACGCGTTCACGTTGGCCGAAGACTACCACCAGAAGTATATGCTCAACCAGCATGACGATTTGAACGCCGACATGTCACGCATCTATCCGCTTCACCGGGATTTCGTGGATTCCACTGCCGTGGCGCGCCTCAACGGATACGCGGGCGGGCACGGCGACAAGGATCAACTGGCGAGCGAGATCGACCGTCTCGGGTTGACTGAAGCGGGAAAAAAGGCCTTGAGGGAGATGCTGAAGCGGAAGTGGACGTATGATCGTCAATAGCCGAATCACTCGACGATGACCCTCACGGCGTGTTCATCGATCCCGTTATTGCCGTAGCCGAGAAAATTCCACCGGGCGGTTTCCGGCTGCCGCCGTCCCCGGTCGTCCATGACCCGGGCCTTGATCGTGTGTTCTCCGGCCTGGCTTGCATGCCAGACATACTGCCATTGCCGCCAGGCAAAGGGCTCATCCGGTCCGATAAATTCGGCCGTCTGCCAGGAGGCACCGTCATCGACGGACACCTCGACCTGTTCCACGCGCCCTTCGCCGGCATAGGCGGCGCCCAGCACAACGATCTTCCCCCTCGCCAAACGCTCACCGGTCAAGGGCTGGGTGATAATGGATTTCAAGGCGATGGCGGTGACCGAATCACCCGTTTCGGGTTTCTGGCCTTTTTGAAAAACCCGGTAGACCTGGTCCATGAAGAACCCTTCGAATGGCTTCTCCAGAACCGTGATGCGATTGAGCCACTTCACGCAGTTGGCCCCGGTCCATCCCAAGGCCAGCGCCCGCAACGGGTATCCGTGCTTTAAGGGCAGGGGGTCCCCATTCATTTCATACGCCAGCAGCGTCGATGACATCGCCTTTTCGATGGGAATGCTGCGGACGAATTTAATCTGGGCCTTCCCGAGGGGGGTGTCCATTCCCGCGAAGGCGACATGGGCGGCCCGGTCCGCCGGCCCCGCGGCGTTCAGCAGGTCCCGGAGCCAGACGCCGCCCCAGACGGCATTGCCGACGCCGCCGATGGTCCACGGGTTGCCGGAGGCTTTCTTTTCGAGCAGGGACCGACTGTTGCCCGAACACTCCATGGTATTGGACACAATGGCTTTGGGGAGACGTTGGATCTGGTCCAGGCCCAGACTGAGCGGTTTCTTGACCTGCCCATCGACCGCCAAGGTCCACTTGTCCACATCGACGGGTGCGTCCGGTATCTTGCCCTGGTTGCGGGCGAAAAATACCGCATTGGACGTAATCCAGGAACGCAGGTGCACTGCCGGCGTTTCGGCATTCAACGGGCTTTCGGTCATGATACGCATGGACTGGGTCATCGGTCAGGCCCCCTTGCTCGAGTTGGGTTTGCGTCCCCGACAGTCAATCTTACCGCCGGGAAATGATCCGTTCACCGCGCATTCGGTCGGCTCGCGGCCGTGAGCGGGAAGAGTATGGTCGCCGGGGCGAATGGATGAGATGCGTGTGGCCATTATACGGGCGCTGACCGGCCGGCGTCAATGGCCTATCTCGGGAAACGGTCAACCGCCCGGCATGTGCGGCACCTTTTTCACTTGGTCGATATCATACCCCTCGCGTTTCAAAAACTGAAGCATCTCCAGGTAATCATCCTCGGGAATCGATGGCGTGCGGGCCATGACCCAGACATAATCCCTTTTGGTCCGTCCCACGATCGTTGTGGAATAGTCGGCGGCCAGGAAGATGATGCGGTACTCGGCCTTGAAGGGCCAGACGAACTGCATGCCCCAGACGGCATTGGATGCGCTGTCTTGCACGACGGCGCGTGGGGTGTAGGTTTTAAGCGGCCCGTCATGGCCGCCCTTGTTGAAGGTGAAGGTGGTGTGGATGGACCCGTCTTCGGCCAGGCGGTAGGTTTCCACGGCGTTGAAGGCCTCTTTTTCGATGAATGTGGGGATGCTGGCTATCACGTACCAGTCGCCCATGAACCGCTCCAGGTCCACCTGCGCCACGGTGTGGATCGGCGGCATGGACTGGCATCCAAAAAAGGTCAACAGCATGGCTCCCGCCAGCGTCATGATCACGGCGTTCATATCGATTTCCTTTCTGCTCCCGAATCCGGCTGCGACCGCCTGTTGTGGACCACCGCCAGGGGCGGATCGTTGCGCATGGGACAGTCCAGCGGATGAGATTGAACGCGGGTCACTCCTCCGCGTGGAAGCTGCGGATGATGTACCCGCCGGACTTTTCGTCGGACTCCAGTTCCATGAGTCCACGGCTGGCGGCTTCGTCAAGCAGGCGTTTAAATGAACGAAACCCATAGTAGGATTCGTTGAATCCCGGTCGGCGGCGCTTGAGTGTCTGCTTGACCATGGACCCCCAGATTTTATCTTCAGACCCGCGCTCTTCGGCCAGGGCCTCCAGGGTTTCCATCACCAGGTCCAGCGCTTCCTGGGTCAGCGTATCCGCCGCCTCTTTGGGGGCGGCTTCGGGGGTCGGGGTTTTGGGTCCCTTGGCCGGCGGCTTGCGGGCCGGTTTTTTGGCCTTTTTCTTTTTGCGGACCAGGTCGTCGTAATAGATGAATTCGTCGCAATTGGCGATCAGCAGATCGGAACTGGAGTTCTTCACACCCACGCCGATGACGTTCTTGTTGTTCTCGCGCAGTTTGCTGACCAATGGTGAAAAGTCCGAATCCCCGCTGACCACCACGAAGGTATCCACGTGTGATTTGGTGTAGCACAGGTCCAGGGCATCGACCACCATGCGGATGTCGGCGGAATTCTTGCCCGACTGGCGCACATGGGGGATCTCGATGAGTTCGAAGGCCGCCTCGTGCATGGCCGCTTTGAACTCCTTGTACCGTTCCCAGTCGCAGTAGGCTTTCTTGACCACGATGCTGCCCTTGAGCAGCAGCCGTTCAAGCACTTTACTGATGTCGAACTGGGCAAAGCGGGCGTCCCGGACGCCCAGGGCCACATTTTCGAAGTCGCAGAAGACGGCCAGGTTGATCGCTTCCAGTGTCTTGCTCATGTTTTCCTTTCCGGATGATCAATAGACAGAAAGTAATAATCATGCCCCGATGGTCAACAAATACGATGATGCCGCTTCCATCAGACAACACCTTGATTTACAAATGCCCAAAGCTTCTTATGTTGACGTTACTACCCGTTTGAAATGAAAGGATACACCGATGGCGGAGCTTCAAGCAACATCTAATGAATATACCCTGGACACGGTGGCGATGAATGTTGAAGATGCCGATCTGGACCTGGCCGCGGCCCGCGCCATGGCCAAGGCAAAGGCCCGCAGCATGGACAGCAATGCCATGATGCTGTCTTATCACAGTGGAAAAACCGGTGAATATTGGCCCACTTACGACTGTGGCGGTGGCGGGCGGCCACCGTGGATTGTGTTTGCCGAGGCCAGGGGCTACAATCTGAAGATCGATATCAACGACGGCGAGTACGAGTTTTTCTATCTCCGCTTTTAGATGAGGAACCTGCACATGGCCCACGAGGATGCTGACACCATTGCCAGGGAGATCGCCCTGGAAAACCGAGAGTGGATCGAAAGCCTGGACCATGTGTACGAAAACCAGGGACCCACGCGCATTCTGGAACTGCTGCGTCACCTTCAGGTGCGGGCTCAGCAGCGCGGCGTGCAGATCCATTTTTCCGCCAACACACCCTACATCAATACCATACCATCCAGCAGCCAGCCGGCCTTTCCGGGCAGCCGGGAGATCGAACGCCGCATCAAGAGCATCATCCGCTGGAACGCCATGGCCATGGTGGTGCGTGCCAACCGTCAGCACGCCGGCATTGGCGGCCACATCTCTACCTTTGCCTCCAGTGCCACGCTTTACGAGGTGGGATTCAACCATTTTTTCCGCGCCAAAAGCGCCGCTCACCCCGGCGACATCGTCTTCTTCCAGGGCCATGCCGCGCCGGGCATATACGCCCGGGCTTTTCTGGAGGGCCGCATCAGCGAAACACAGATGGAAAATTTCCGCCGTGAGATGGCCGAGGGCGGCGGCCTGAGCTCCTATCCCCACCCGTACCTGATGCCCGACTTCTGGCAGTTTCCCACCGTTTCCATGGGTTTGTCGCCGATCATGGCCATCTACCAGGCCCGCTTCAACCGGTACATGGAAGACCGGGGCATCCAACCGCCTGACGACCGGCGGGTGTGGGCCTTTTTGGGCGACGGCGAGACCGACGAACCGGAAACCCTTGGCGCCATCACGCTGGCATCCCGGGAGCGGCTGGACAACCTCGTTTTTGTGATCAACTGCAACCTCCAGCGCCTGGACGGGCCGGTACGCGGCAACGGCAAGATCATCCAGGAACTGGAGGCAACGTTTCGCGGGGCCGGCTGGCATGCGATCAAGGTAATCTGGGGCAACGACTGGGATCCCTTGCTGGCCAAAGACGACCAAGGCCTGCTGGCCAAGCGCATGGAAGAGGTGCCCGACGGCCAGTACCAGATGTACTCGGTCGCTGGCGGCGACTACATCCGCAAGGATTTCTTCGGACGCTATCCGGAGTTGGCCCGCATGGTGGAAGGATACACCGACGAGCAGCTGCAGAAGCTTCGCCGCGGCGGCCACGACCCCCAGAAGGTATACGCGGCCTATCAGGCAGCCGTGGCCCACAAGGGCGCGCCCACGGTGATCCTGGCCAAGACCGTCAAGGGCTACGGTCTGGGAGAAGCGGGAGAGGGGCGCAACGTCACCCATCAGCAGAAAAAACTCAACGAACAGGAATTGCGGCATTTCAGAAGCCGCTTCGGCATCCCCATCCCGGATGACCAGATCCAGGATGCGCCCTTCTACCGGCCCGACGAAGCGAGTGAAGAGATCCGATACCTGAAGGAAAGGCGGCGGTCCCTGGGCGGCTACCTGCCGGCACGCAGTGTGTCGGTGCCCATATTTCGGACGCCGGCAAAAACCTTGTACACCGAGTTCTTGAAAGGGTCGGGTGACCGGGAGGTGGCCACCACCATGGTGATGGTAACCTTGTTATCCAAATTGCTGGCGGACAAAAACATCGGGCGCTATATCGTCCCTATCGTGCCCGACGAGGCGCGCACCTTCGGTATGGAGAGCCTGTTTCGCAAGATTGGCATCTACTCCCATGTGGGCCAGAATTACGAACCGGTAGACCGCAACAGCCTGCTGTACTACAAGGAGGCCACCGATGGTCAGATTTTGGAAGAGGGCATCACTGAAGCCGGATCCATGGCTTCGTTCATCGCCGCCGGCACGGCCTACTCCACCTTCGACATCAACATGGTGCCCTTCTTTTTTTCTACTCCATGTTCGGATTCCAGCGCATCGGCGACTTGATCTGGGCCGCCGGCGACATCCAGGCCCGGGGCTTTTTGCTGGGTGCCACGGCCGGGCGCACGACCCTGGCCGGAGAAGGGCTGCAGCACCAGGATGGCAACAGTCACATCCTGGCCCTGCCCAACCCGTCGCTGTTGGCCTACGATCCTGCATTTGCCTTTGAAATCGCCGTCATCGTTCGCGAGGGGCTTCGACGGATGCTGGAGGAAGGTGAGAACCTGGTCTACTACCTCACCATCACCAACGAATTCTACCCCATGCCCGAAATGCCCGCCGACGCGGAAGCGGGCATCTTAAAAGGCCTGTACAAGTTTGCCGCATCTTCTCTAAAAAAGCCCAAAGCCAGGGCCCACCTGCTGGGCAGCGGGGCCATCTTCAACGAGTGCCTCAAGGCCCGGCGTATTTTGGAATCGGACTATGGCGTCGCTGCCGATGTATGGAGCGTCACCAGCTACAAGAACCTTTACTGGGATGCTCAGGACACCGACCGCTGGAACCGCCTCAACCCAGATAAAAAACGCCGCCTATCCTTTCTGCAGCAGCAGACTGCCGGTGCGTCCGGCGTATTCGTTGCAGCCAGCGACTACCTCAAGGCCCTGCCGGAAACCATCGCCCGCCATCTGCCCGGCCCGGTGGTCGTGTTGGGCACCGACGGCTATGGCCGCAGCGAAACCCGCGAGGTCCTGCGCGACTTTTTCGAGGTGGACGCGCGGCACATTGCCTTTGCGGCCCTCTCCGCCCTGTCCCGCGAGAAGGCCATCCCCATGGCCACGGTTAAAAAAGCCCGAACGGCGTTGAAGATCGACCCCGATCACACCAATCCCTTGTTCGCATAGAAGAAGGAGACTCCCATGATTCAGGCAATCAAAGTTCCCGAAATTGGCGAAAATGTTGAATCGGGCGTCGTGGTGGCCGTCCACATCAAGGCCGGAGACATGGTGGCGGTGGACGACACCGTGATCGAACTGGAGACGGACAAAGCCCTGGTAGAGATTCCATCTCCGTTTGCCGGCCGGGTGACAGACGTACTTGCCGAGGCCGGTGCCCAGATGAACGTGGGCGATGTGATCGCCCGCGTGGAAACCGAAAACGGGGCGGCACAGAAGAAGGAAGATATCCAGGTGCCGGACCAGGCAACGGGAGATCCAGCGGTCGTAGCCGAGCGTGGTGCCGAAAAAACTGCTCCGGCGCCAGAGATCAGCCAGGCGGAACCTGCTTCTTCCCCGGCGCCACCCCCATCACGCGCCATAGCAGCGCCGGGCCGCCCGCCGGCACCGGCCGCGCCCTCGATCCGGCGCCTGGCACGGGAACTGGGCGTACCCATCGTCGAGATCAGCGGAAGCGGCCCCGGCGGCCGTATCACCGAAGCAGACATCAAAACCCACGTTCGGCAGCGACAATCGGGCGCTTCAATGGCCACCGGTTCCTCCCCCGCGACCGGAACACCGGAGATGCCCGATTTCAGCCGATGGGGAAACGTCCACATGGAGGAGATGGACACGGTCCGACGACTGACAGCAGGCAGCACGGCGGCCTCCTGGACGACCATCCCCCATGTCACCCAGTTTGATGAGGCGGACATTACCGGTGTGATGGCATTCATCGAAAAAAATGCCCCGAAAGTAGAAAAAGCAGGGGCCAAACTCACCGTAACAGCCATCATCACCCGCGTGTGCGCACACGCCCTGAAACGGTTTCCGCGGTTCAACGCCAGCATTGACGCCGCCAACCGACGCATCATCCTCAAGGAATACGTGCATATCGGCATCGCTGCCGATACCCCACGGGGTTTATTGGTACCGGTGATCCGCGATGCCGACCGGCGAAGCCTCGTCGACCTGGCCAAATCCATCGGTGACCTGGCCGAACGGGCCCGCACCAAAAAGGTCAAGCCCGACGAATTGGAGGGCGGTACCTTCAGCATCTCCAACCAGGGAGGCATCGGCGGGGTGGGGTTTACCCCCATTGTCTTGTGGCCCCAGGTGGCCATTCTGGGCGTGAGCCGATCCGCCGTCAAACCGGTTTTTGTAAAGGACCGCTTCGAACCGAAAACCGTGCTGCCCCTTTCGCTCTCCTACGACCACCGCATCATCGACGGTGCCGATGCAGCGCGATTCCTGCGCTGGATCTGCGACTGTCTGGAACAGCCCATGACCCTTTTTCTCGATTAACGTTTAGAAAGCGAGTCTCATCCATGACTGACGGAAACACACAATTGGCTGTCATCGGTGCCGGCCCCGGCGGCTACGCGGCCGCCTTTCTGGCCGCGGATCTGGGCCTGACCGTCACCCTCATCGATCCGGCGGAAAACCCTGGCGGTGTCTGCCTGTACCGCGGGTGCATTCCTTCCAAGGCCCTGTTGCATGTCGCCCGGCTGATCCACGAGGCGGCCGATGCCGAGGCCTGGGGGGTCTCTTTCGGTAAACCCAAAATTGACATCGACCGGATGCGGCAATGGAAAATGGATGTGGTCAACGGACTCACCGACGGGCTGGGACGGTTGGTCGTCCAGCGCAACATTACCCACATCCGGGCCGCTGCCGAATTCTCGGACGACCGAACCCTGTCGCTGACGGATGCTGACGGGAAGAAAAGCACCCTGGGTTTCGAACACGCCATCCTGGCCACGGGCTCCCGCTCATCAGAAATAGCGACGTTTCCAACCAACGGCGACCGCATCTGGAACTCGAAGAAAGCCCTGGATCTGGAAACGGTGCCCACGACGCTGCTGGTGGTGGGCGGCGGCTACATCGGCCTGGAGTTGGGCAGCGTCTATGCAGCCCTGGGGTCGGAAGTGACCGTCGTGGAGATGCTGCCCCACCTGCTGGCCGGTGCCGACCGCGATTTGGTGCGCTTTCTTACCAAGACCCTGACGGAACGGTTCAAAGCGATCCTGCTGAACACCACGGTGGCAGCGGCCCACATCCAGAAAAACGGCGTCAAGGTGACCTTCCAGGCGCAGGATGAAAAGCCCCGCACCCAACTGTTCCAACGGGTGCTCGTGGCGGTGGGCCGCCGGCCCAATGCCACCGGTCTTGCATTAGAAAAAGCCGGGGTGTCGTTGGATGAAAACGGGTTTGTCCGGACAGACAACCGGTGCCGGACCACCGCGGCAACGGTCTTTGCCATCGGCGACGTGGCCGGCCAGCCCATGCTGGCCCACAAGGCCGCCTACGAAGCCCGCATCGCTGTGGAAAACATCACGGGAAAAAATGTAATCGCTGACCCCGCAGCCATCCCGGCAGTGGTCTTTACCGACCCGGAGATCGCCTGGGCAGGCCTCACCGAAGGCGCTGCAAAAGCAAAAGGGATAGCGGTCGATGTGACCCGGTTTCCCTGGGCGGCGTCTGGCCGCGCCGTCACCTTGGGCCGCACTGACGGACTCACCAAGCTGATCATCGATCCGGAAACCGAACGCCTGCTGGGTGCAGGCATCGTGGGACCCGGCGCCGGGGAGTTGATCGCCGAAGCGACCCTGGCCCTGGAGATGGGAGCCAATGCCACCGATGTGGGGTTGACGATTCATCCCCATCCCACCCTGTCCGAAACGTTCAAGGAGGCTGCCGATATCTTTCACGGCACGGCCACCCATTATCACCGGCCCAAGCGGCGCAAGAAATAACGCTGATTGGGCGCTTTTTACACATTCGTAATATTTGACTTGCATTTATTGTTAGGCATGATATGGTCCGAGAGTCATAAAGGACCGTCGCTGTTGGCGGTCCGGTTGCTTTTTCAGGGGTTGATCCATTTGTCCACGTGGCACCTGAAGGCTGAAGCAACGATTAATTTTTTATTCGCAGGAGGATGTTAGCATGGCAAATGGTATCGTGAAGTGGTTCAATGACAGCAAGGGGTTTGGTTTCATCGAGCAGGAGGACGGTCCGGATGTATTCGTTCACCATTCGGCGATCAATTCCACCGGGTTCAGATCTCTCAACGAAGGCGACCGGGTTAGCTTTGACATCGAGCAGGGTCCCAAGGGACCTGCCGCAGCCAATGTGACTGTGGTCTAAGGCTTCGTTTTCCAAGTGTTAAATGGCCTTCCGAGTTAATCGGAAGGCCATTTTTTTTGACCTGCTGACTCACAACCACTTCTTGCGTCTGAAAAAAACAAGCATGCCTGCGATAATGGCCAGAATGATCACCCACACCAACAGATAGCCCCAGCGCCAGGTCAGCTCGGGCATGTGGGTAAAATTCATACCGTAGATACCGGCGACAAAGGTGATGGGGATGAAGATGGTGGCAATGATGGTAAGCACCTTCATCACTTCGTTCATGCGGTTGCTGATGATGGACAGATAAAGATCCTGCATGCCGGACAGGATATCGCGGAAGGACTCGATGGTATCGATGGTCTGGATGGTGTGATCGTAAACGTCACGCATGAAAAGACGGGTGGCTGCACCAATGAAATCAACGTCGTCTTTGAGGAAATGGGCAATGATTTCCCGAAGTGGCCAGACCTGCCTTCTCAGGTAGATCAACTCCCGCCGGATGGTGTGGATATCTGCTAACATCCCGGCATCGGGGTGGTCGTCGATGGACGCTTCCAGAAGTTCCAGCCGCTCACCCAGTTTTTCCAGAATTACAAAATAGTTGTCTACAATGGCGTCGATGAGCGCGTAGGCCAGATAATCACTTCCACCGGTGCGGATCCGTCCTTTGCCTTTCCTGATCCGCTCCCGGACCGGCTCGAATACATCTCCGGCGGACTCCTGGAAAGAGATCAGGACGTTTTTTCCCAGGACCAGGCTGATCTGCTCCGAAACGATCAGCTTTTCCTTTTCACCATGGCGGAGCATTTTCATCACGACAAAGAGATAGTCCTCGAAGGCCTCGGCTTTGGGCCGCTGAGAGGTGTTCAGCACATCTTCCAGTGTCAACGGATGCAGGCCGAAATGCCTGCCGACATGCTCCATGACGGCGATGTCGTGAATGCCGTCGATATTGATCCAGGTGGTGGTCGCCGGCTTCAGATGGGGCAACGCCTCTTCAGCCCGGTCCAAGGAGCCCTCCAGCAGCGTTTCAGCGTCATAGTGCAGCATGGAAAGACGGATGTCGTCCGTTTTTTTTTCTCCCACGTGGACCAGCGTTCCGGGAGAACTGCCGGCCTTTTTGGAGGACTTTCGGGTAAATCGGGACATTGGCGATCCTTTGAAGGGGCAGGGGGCATAACATCGGTGGATGCGCGCCAAAGCCGGCCCAAAATGCCATGTTTCTTTGGCGCTGAACCACGATCGCGAGTCTCTTCTCCGCCGCTTGCGCCGGGGAAGGGTCGATAAAAAAAGTGTAGCGCAAATCGTGCGGTTTGTAAAATTTGTTGTCATCCTGAGGCCATGATGGCGCATCCCTTCTTATCACCCGGTAAAAAAGGCTGACACCCGGGGTGGCAGGCGGTTCTGAATTATTTCTTAACCATCTATAAACATAAGGGATTTTTACCGGTGATGTGGTATTTTTCTTGCTTCGTATCCGGCGGAAGGTAAATGGAAAAATGAAAGGAGCCGTCCATGAAATGCAATTTAGGCAAGAGCGACCGGATCATCCGCGTCGTCGCCGGTCTGACATTCATCGCCCTAGGTGCCAGTTGGTGGAAAGGCTTTTATGTGGCGGGAGTCGTTGTTTTCCTTACGGCCGTGATTGCCTGGTGTCCCGTCACTGCCGCATTGGGAATCTCCACCTGCAGGGAAGCGGAGCGAGAGGAGATACCCGCAGACACGGTAAGTACCGACAAGGATAAACTGATTCGAGAACGCCGGTTCAAATGAGCCCCCCCTTACGGCAGCAAACACAGCGGTTCTGGAGAAGCTAGCGCGTACCTGGGTTCAGGCGGTAATCCGTTTTTTGTTCATACATGTCCGAAAACGACTTGTCCGCCGGCGATAAACATCCGAAAATGGTGCAACGCATAAAGCCAAATGATTTTAATGACAATGCCGGATTTCATCACCATGAGTAGGGGCTGAAAATGAATACCATGTTGGACCGTGCTGTCTGCGATCGTGCCAGGCTGGCCCGGGACCCGCGCTTTGACGGCCTCTTTTTCACCGGCGTGAAAAGCACGGGCATCTATTGCCGCCCCACCTGCCCGGCCCGGCCGCCCCAGCCGGAAAACATCGTTTACTATCCAACGGCAGCCGCCGCCGCATCGGCCGGCCTGCGCCCATGCCTGCGCTGCCGGCCCGAGACGGCCCCGGGGACACCGGCTTGGAACGGCACATCTGCCACCGTCGCCAGGGCCATGCAGTTGATTCTCCAAGGAGCCCTCGACAATGGTTCGGTAAAGGATCTGGCCGCACGTCTGGGCGTCGGCGCCCGGCACCTGCGCCGTCTGTTCCGGCAGCATATTGGGGCCACGCCCAAGGCCATTGCGGATAACCATCGCCTGATGTTTGCCAAACGGCTGGTGGTGGAGACGGACATGCCCATCACCCAGGCGGCCCTGGCCGCCGGCTACGGCAGCCTGCGCCGCTTCAACGCCGCTTTTCGCAGCCGCGTCGGCCGCACGCCGTCTCAGCTCCGCAGCGGTCGCCCGCAGACAAACCCTCGCTCCGACGACTGCTTCAGCTGCACCCTAACGATGCCCTACCGGCCGCCATACGATTGGGAACGGATGCTGGCCTTTTTTCAGGGTCGGGCCATACCCGGGGTGGAATGGGTGGGTGACGGGATCTACCGTCGGACCATCCGGTTGTCGACCACCCGGGGAACCATCGCTGTGCGACACCCCCAAAAAGGCCACGCCTTGGAGCTTGATGTGTGTATGACGGACGGCCGTGAGCTGATCAGGGTCGTTGAGCGGGCAAGGCGCATGTTCGACCTGGATGCCAATCCCAAAGCCATTCACCAGACCCTGATCCAAGACCCCCTGTTGGCCGAACGAATCCGCAACACACCGGGGCTGCGTCTGCCCGGATCATGGGACCCGTTCGAAACGACGGTGCGGGCGGTGGTGGGCCAGCAGATTTCGGTAAAGGGCGCCGTGTGCCAGCTCGGTCATATCGCCCGCCTGTTCGGCGTCCCGTATGACGGAGATGGCACGCCTCATTTGACACGGCTTTTTCCCAATGCCGCCGAAATGCTGGCAGCCGATATGGCCGCCATCGGCATGCCCCACAAGAAAAAGGAGACGCTTCGACAAATTGCTCAGCACATATTTTCGGGATCGCTGCAACTGGACACGGTCGCGGAATTATCCCGCTTTGTCGATTCCATGACCGCCATTCCCGGCATCGGTGACTGGACGGCGAATTATGTGGCCATGCGCGCGCTGGGAGAGCCCGACGCCTTCCCCGCCTCGGACCTGGGCATCATGAAGGCCCTCCAAGAGGGCAACACCCGGCCGACAGTCAAGCAGGCAGCGGCACGTGCCGAGGCCTGGCGCCCCTGGCGGGCGTATGCAGCGATTTACCTGTGGCTGGGATAGGAGGCACAATGATCTATGACTATGTTCAAACCGATCTGGCCGGCACCCTGATTCTTGCCGGAGACAAAAAGGGGCTGCGGCACCTGAATTTCATCGGCGGAAAACATCCGGTGGCCGTCCAAGAGGATTGGCGGCGGGACACGGCCCATTTCACAACGGTTATAAAACAGCTTGCCGCTTATTTTGCAGGCCAACGCAAAGCCTTCGACGTCGATCTGCACCCGCAAGGCACGCCCTTTCAACTGAAGGTGTGGTCGGCCCTATTAGAGATTCCTTATGGCAAGGTGGTCTCCTACGCGTGGATTGCCCGGCGTATTGGCAAACCCGGTGCCGTGCGGGCCGTGGGCGCCGCCAACGGACGCAACCCCATCTCCATCATTATTCCCTGCCACCGGGTCATCGGCAAAAATGGCACCCTGACCGGCTACGGCGGCGGGCTTGACCTCAAACAGCGACTGATCCGGCTGGAAAACCCGGACCTCTTTTCGAGTTTATAGAAATCAGGGAGCCTGCTCGAACAAAAGATGAATGGCATCGGGGGATTTGAAATCAACTTTGTATCCCGGACCGATGACACCCTTGGCGGTCAACATGATTTCTTTTTTTTTGACCGTGACGCCTTTGCGGCCTTCCATGAGAAGATAGGTGCCATTTGAGCTTTGGTCGGTGAGATAATAATTCCCATCCTTATACTCGACCAACGCGTGCGTCCGGGATACCCGGTTGTTCACCACCTGGATGTCATTGCTCTTCTGGCGACCGATCTCCACGCGCGTATTGGTTTCGTTTACAAGGACCACCACCTTGCCATATTTCAGGATCAGGCAGGGTTGCGGCGCTTTTTTGTGCTTCGACGGGGTTGCTTTGAGCGCTTTTGCCTTCAGGCCGTAAAAGCGCAGGAAGTCCCCGCACTTCCCGCAGGGGATTTGAGGCTTTGGTCCTTTGACGCCAGCCTCGTCAATCGTGTTTTTAAAACCACACTCCTCACAATAGATGATCATGATCGCCTATCCGTGGCTCCGGGTGCGAGGAACCCCTGACTCAGGGCAAATCGTTTTCGCAGTCAACGATAAACTGCTCTATATCAACTCAAAACCCCCCAATAATCAAGTATCTATTTCGACGGTTTTGCTTCAGACTTTAATCCGGGATTCAGTGTATCGACGGTCTTGGCGGCATCATCGGCCTTGACCTTGGCCGTGATCGCCTGTCGGAGCGCCTTTTCGGCACCGGATTCGGCATCCTTGATTTCCGCTTTGAGTTCCTCGTGGGCATCCAGAGGCACGGCACCGGAAACACCTTTATTTTCCAACGCGTTGAGCCGGCTGTTGAGATTTTCCAGGGCGGTCTGTTTTTCGGCGGCCGCCTTTTCGGCGACCGCGGCTTTTTTGCGGGCCGCTTCCAAGTCATCGGTCGCCCGGGCAATCTGGGCGGCCAGTCCCTCTTCGGGCGCCGCATCCAGATCGATGTCCTCTGCGGCCATGACCACAGCAGAAACCGGCAACCGAGGCAGGGAGCGCTCGAAGGATTGACCGGTAGGGTCGAGAATGCGGTTCTGCTTGATGGTCAGGGGCAGAAAAACAAAGGTCGCATCGGCCGACTGCTGCACGATCGTGTCGGCATCGAAATCCTCGACGATGTCGGCGTCCGCATCGATGCGAATGTCCGCCATCATTTTATTCAATTTTTCCTTTTCAAGTTCAATTCGCGACCCATCGCCCTGCGTCAGCACCCGCAGCGTGGTTTTGTCCCATGGTTCGTTGCGGGTCATCAGATGTGCCAGCAGCAGCATCAGGCGACTGGTGGCATTACCCTGCCACCACACATCGATTCGGCGGCCTTCCCTCGGTTGGGCCTCAAGCCGGGTCCAGGATTCCGGGTCCATGCGCAAGACCACCAGGTTTTTACCCTGCCGAAAAATCAGTCTCAGATTTTTCACGTAGTTGTAGGCGCCAATGCCGGAAATGGCTTTTGCGGATTCCCCCATCCAGTTGAGAACCACCGTATTCGGACGCAGCGGGCCGATGCCCGAACTCTGGATGAGTATACCCATGGCCTGGGTCAGGTCCGGCGTGCACACGGTAAGGGGAAACATGGCGTGGCCGCCGGAAGCAATGGCCTCGGTCAGCGACCGGTGGGCCGATTCCTGCGCTTTTCTGGCCGCCATCCCCTCACCTTCGATGATCTGCACCGCCTCGGTAAAGCCCGTGCCGCTCTCGATCCAGGCGGCAAAGGCCAACAGCGGGGCACGCCGCTTCGAATCCTGGGTAAACACAAGCAGTTGAGGACGCCAGTCGCGGGCATGCTCAGGATCCTCTCCGGCGGCAAGCAGATGCTGGCGCACGCGCTGCAGATGATGGGATCGGGCGCTGTCGGCCCACCGGGCCGGCCCGGCGGTTCGTTTGAGATACTGGTATACGGCCAACAACAGGGCGATGGCCGCCGCCCCGCTCTTGAGGTCGATGGCCAGCATGGCGCCGACACAAATGACGAAACCCGCCAAACTCAGCGGCGGGGAGAACCATTTGAAGCGCGGTCGAAAAGAGGGACTTTGGGTTCTGGCCTCGAAATAGGTGGCATAGTTGAGCAGCCCGTATGAAATCAAAAAAAACATGGAAACCACACCGGCCACCAGGTTCAACTGCCCCAACGCAATGGTGACAAAGGCGATGCCGGCGGAGAGCAGCACGCCCCGTCGGGGGTTTCCCGACGGTTCACTGACCGTGGCAAACGGTGTCAGCACGGAAAATATCCGGTCGGCCGACAAGGACTGCAGGATTCGCGGCGCCCCCATGAACGACGCCATGGCCGAGGAAAGGGTCGCGGCAATCACCCCGGCATCGATGAAAAATCCAACGGCGGAAACGGTTTTCATGGCAGCGTAGTTCGAAGACAGGACCTGGTTGGGAAGGGATCCAGCAAATAGGATGGCTACGGCGAAATAGACCAAAATAGAGATCCCTACGGCCATGAAGGTCCCCAGGGGAATGCTTTTTCCAGGGTCCGCCAGGTCCCCGGACATGCTCACCCCCTGGGTGAATCCGGTGACGGCGGGGAAAAAGATGGCAAAGAGAATCCAGAAGGAGGCGCCATTTTCCGGCGCCGTCCAGTTGGCGGCCAATATTGCCGAATCCCAGTTGCGGACGCCGCCGATAAAAAAAGAGAGCAGTGCGGCGATCAGCAGGGCCATGACCGCAAATTGGAAGCGGGTGGCCCAGTCCGCGCCCAGCCAGGCGAAAATAAAAAGAAACGCCACGGCACCGGCAGCAATCAGCTGAACGGTCAACGGATGCACCTGAGGGAAGAAGTCGCCCACCGCCTCGGCGAAACCGATGCAGTAAAAAGCGATGGAAACGCTTTGCGCCAGAAAAAGCACCAGGCCGATGGAGCCACCGAATTCCAACCCCAGGGTTCGCGAAATCAGGTAGTAATCGCCGCCGCCTTTAACCTTGAGGTTGGTTGCCACGGCGGACAGGGAAATGCTGGTGAGCACGCTGATGGCGTTGGCCAGGGCGATGATCACCAACCCCCGGGCCAAGCCAACGCTGCCGATCACATATCCGAGCCTCAAAAAGAGAATGATCCCCAATATCGTCAGCACGCTGGGGGTAAACACACCGGCGAACGTGCCCAGTCGACCGGCAGCAGGGGTGGCGCCCGTTGATGATGGTTTACTCATGGATGGCGATCGCTTTCAATGGTCAATGGGTCTGACGACCGGTTGGCGTTGGTACGACTATTTCCCAGAACACACTGGGTCCGCGCGGAGGCGTCGGTTCCCGAGACCAGGCCGGGCGCAAGAAAGGCGTTGGTCAACAACCCTCCGGCATCATAAGGGCTTTACGAGAGAAGGTCAAATATATTGCCGTGCTGCTCGGGCAGGCAAAGACAATGTCGCCATAATTGTCGACACCGTTGCCGGATCGGATTCCAGCGCTTCTGAATATGAGTTAAGTTCGGCGTAAAAATGCCGAAAATGAAGTATGAAACATAGCGTCAAAGGATGGGTACCATCATGAAATCGTTGATTACTAGAGACAGGCTGATTGCGGGGATCGTTATTCTCATCCTGTTGATCGCCGGTTTTCTGGTAGGTGCCCAGCATGGTTATGACCTGGGATATCTCGACGGGGAAAACAGGGCCAACGCCTGGTGGATCGACAAAAAAACCCATTATTACGAATCTTCCGAAATCAGAAAAAAGCGGATCAACCTCAAACACAATCATATTTGAACCCATCTTCCTATCACGGCAACTGAATGCAGGATCGGCCAAGGCACCTTACGGTGCGACGCCTTCACCACGCAAAAAATTACCACCAGGTGTGCAATTTTCGTAACCATTTGCCTGAAGCCATATCAGGAAAATTTAAAAATATTTAATTTCAAATAGTTATAATTTAGGCGCGGTTTTTGCTTTGGTAGGTGGGTTCAGTTTCCAAATGAAGGAGCGCCATCCCTTCTTAACCGATTGTTCCTTAACGACAAGTAACGATATCAACGATCGCGTGTCTTCACGACATGAACCACCATCTGACTTGAGCGTCCTTCAGCGAATTTCATCAATGCGCTGATTGCCTCCTTCTGCAGTTCTCTTCGCCGACACGCGGCAACCACACACCAAAGCGATCCTGCCCCCGGGCCTCAGCTGTGGCCCGAGGAGACGAAGCCTTGTCGGGATTGTCTATTCCCGACAGGCAGTTATACCCCAGCAAAAAAACGACCCCCATGGGAAAAGGAGGTGATGCCGGCTAATACGATTCCGTGTCATGTCTGATTACTTGTTTGATCCGCAACCCAACAACTTATCAAATGGGAGGAGCGCCAATGAAAAGATCAATTCAAACCACCGCCATCGCCATTATCCTGATCACCTGCTTTGCCGCCCTGGTATGGGCCGAAGGCGCCACGAAAGAAGAGGTGATCGCCAAAACGGAGGCAGCGGGTAAACTGGTTAAGGAAAAGGGTGTGGAAATCGCCAGCAAATCCATCGGCGACAAGGAGGGCCCGTTTGTCTGGAAAGACACCTATGTGTTTTTAATGGATCTGGACGGCAAGATGATCGCGCATCCCATCAAGCCGGAACTGACCCAGCAGGACACGCTGCTCGAGGTGAAAGATACCGACGGTAAACCCCTGTTTGTGGAGTTCGTCGAGGTGGCCGGCAACCAAGGTTCCGGCTGGGTGGACTATATGTGGCCAAAACCGGGCGAGGAAAAGCCGGTGGCCAAGAGCACCTACATTTATCGGGTGCCCGGCACCCCATACTTGGTCGGGGCTGGAATTTACAAATAATCGTCTGAAGGCCGCCATTGTTTGAGTAAACGGATATGAGATGCGGGTTCACGATTGTCACGAACGTTAACTCGTGCCAGACCATCAACACGCCCATGTCCTAAAAAAAGCCAGCGCAGAACAGTTGCGCTGGCTTTCTTGTGGTCGGTTGGACAACCGATAGAAATCGTCAAGTATTTCTCATGTCGATGATCATGGCACCATTTTGCGGTGGGCGGGGAAAAAAACCTGTTCGCTAACTCCCGTTTACCGTCCTTCTCAGCTTGCCCGAGCACTTGAACGTCACCACCCGCCGTGCCGGAAGGATGGCATCCTCACCGGTGGCCGGATTCCGGCCTTTCCGTTCATTCTTTTTCTTCACGCAAAATTTTCCAAATCCACTGACCAGGACATCTTCACCGGACGCCAGCGAGGCTTTAATCAATTCGAGAAGCGCTTCAACGGTTTCTACGGATTGGCTCTTGGGAAATCCGAGTTGGTTGTAGACCTGTTCCACGATGTCTTGTTTCGTCAGTGCCATGTGTGATTCTCCATCTGTGGGGGGATGAAACCACGTTCGCAAAGTTTCCTATTCTTGTCAAGGAGTTGGTGTTCGCTGACAGACTTGGGAAACAGCCACTGAGGGTCTCCGGGCAGGAGGTTTGGCAGCATGGCCGTCATGCTGCGCCATGCGCCGGCAACATCGTGGGCCGGGTTTTGGATCCTTGGATCCGACATTTATCCCATACTTGATCGATCACGGGGTCACCTCGCTGACGGGTCGCTTTGATGTCCCACGCTGCGGGGTATTTGGTCGGCCAAGGCCTGAAATCGTCTGGCTTCAGTCTCGTTGCCGGTGGTTTGGTATATCCTGCCGACCTTGGCATAATACACGGAGGCCTTCTCAGGCCGTTCCTGGGCCAATGAGAGGTAGAGTTCCAAAACAGCGGTGTCGTGCTTGCCCGCGGCAAAGGATAGATCGGCAACCTTTTCCTTGACCAGCGGATCGAGGCGGCGATGGCAGCTGTTGCAGTGCACCATGATCTCCTGGTACATCCGGCGCGCATGGTCCATTTCGTTCAGGGACTCGTGGGTTCTGGCCAGCGCACCTGCGATAGATTCGTCCCAGCCATAGGTCGCCAGGAAATCGCGATAGAAGGTTTTGGCCATGTCGAAGTGGCCGGCCTGAAAAAGAGTTTCACCTTTGAGGACAAATACGGCCAGAGACGTCGCCAAATCGCTTGGAATCGAGGCCAACAGCGCGTCGGCCCGGTCGAAGGCGCCTTGTTCCCAGTAGATTTCGCATAAGATCTGATAGGCCGGCAAGGTATCCGGGTGATGATGCAGCAGCGTCTCCAACAGCTGCCGGGCCTGCTCGAGACGGTTGAGTTGCAGGCAGGCCGTAGCCAATTCCAGGGGAATATAGCTGTCCGCCGCATTGCAGGCTTCCAGGGCACGGGTAAGATGGGTTGCAGCCGTTTCGAAATCGCCGTTGTTCAGGGCAAGGTAACCGGTTTTAAAATCGGCACCATACCCCAAATAGGCCCGTCTCACCGGATTGGGCAGGGTGCCACACAACGCCCTGAAGGCTTCATCCGGAGACTGAACGTCCGCGCTGTCTTGTTCGGGGTTCCATTCATCTTCCGGCTCTGAAAGCGTCTGGCGGCGCTCAGCGGTGTGCGTCGCCTCGATCTCCCGGCGTTGCTGGGCTAGGGTTGCTTTCAAGGCATCGTCGCCGGTCAACGTCAGGGCCAATTCAACCAATTCCAATGCCTCCTTGAAATCGCCGATTGCGGCCAAGTCTGACGCATTGCGGTGATGCTCAACGGCCAAGGCCTCCCTGGCGGTCACGATCTTCGCTTCAAGCCGACGCAGCATGCCCCGATCCTGGATGGTGGCGGCTTCCAGTTTCCGGTTTGCACGTTCATATTCTATTTTGGCCGCGCCCCAATACCCGGCCGCACCCAGTGCATCCCCTTTTTGTTCGAGCCGCTCAGCAGATGGACCTGAAAAGAGGTTGAACCATGGCATCACCGATCTCCTTCTCATCTAATCCAAAAGCTGCATCAACTACCGGGAAAAAACCAGGTTGTCGATGCACTGACAAAAAACATCGGCAGATTCCGTCCAGCGTTAGCCTCACTTTGATCGATGGGAACTATCCCTCTGCGGCATCTCCTGTTGATGGACAGGTGCAGCACGGCCAGGGGCACTGCCGACACCGACCCAAGCGCCAGGTGATTTTGAGGAAATAACGAGCGTGGCAATGGTGACAGGCGTATTTATTTGTATCCCAAGGCGACGAGTCCCCAGTTCAGGAGCACGAAGATCAGCATCAGGACGGAAAGTCCTCCCATCAGCCATGCCAGCGTTTCGATATCAGGCTTGCCCTTCTTACGGCCCCACCTAAATAGGGCATACCAGCCAGAAAAATAGAGGCCGATCCCGATCGCTTTCCACATATCCCGCCTCCTTTCGGAAGGTCAATGTTGAGGCCCACATTCGTGAACATACCTTAGGAGGAAGATAGGGTCAAATCGGCATGCATTGTCCGGTGGTCGACCTGCTCACCACCCAGATGGGCCAGACCGGGAACCATTTTTCGAAATCCTTAGCGCTGTATTTCTTCACCCTGGTTGATACACGTAAACATGCCAAGGAGATGATACCGTGTCAATCACGCTTGTGCAGGTATAGAAACCGCCGGTGCCCGTTGGCCGGCCGTTCGTTCCTCCAAAATTAACCGATAATCGCCACCCGCCTGCCTGTGGGGAAGGTTTGTTGCTCTTTCTAGCGAGAAAACCTCCATTTCACGAAAATCGGAAAAGGAGGTTTTTTTTGCTGGCGACATGGGCAAGGCTAGGAAAACCGGTGACGGCAATAGACCCTTGTTTCTGAAAAGTTCATGGGAAGGCGGTATCCCATTGTTGACCGCGTCATTTCATGCGGATCAGGCGCGAGGCCGCTCTCTTCGGGAGTGTGTCCGCTTCCGTGAAACCATCGCTGTGAGCTTCGACGGTGTCTGGGTGCAGACTCGAATCAGACGGCCATCTGTTGAATCTGAGCCACCAGATGATCCTTGCTTTGCCTGACGTCCGCCAGCGCTTCTTCCGGCCCCACCCGGTCTATCTTGAAGTTCATGTATTCCGTGACGATTGAATGTGCCCGGCCTCCCGGAATCATCAGACCATCTTCGTTCAGCATCGTCATGATCTTATGCATGGCTTTGGATTTATCCATCATGATCGCTTTCTCCGGATCCTTTCAGACTGAGGATTCCGGCAAGAAAAAAGGATTGAAGTGGACGGCGCTATGAATACCGGCTTTATGATACAAGATGTTGTTGTCTGTCAAGAAGCTTTTTCTATATATGGTGGCTAAGTGTCCCTATCCGTGAATACAATGGCATTCGATTGCCATTCATTTCGGCGGTTTCAACAGGCAATTGGATTTGACATCCCATCCTGAAATGTTGATGATAGGGATGTAACTAAAAAACGGAATCGTCTACAATCAACAAACGCTCCCCCTGGTCCCTCCTCATGGCTCGTTCATGCTTGTTCGCCTGATGGCACCTTGATGCCAAATGATGAAATGGTAACATTTTCATACCCGTTTGGGGCGTATTTCTATGGATCGTCATAAATGGGCTGCTGGGTGATAACGGTTTGGGTAATTGCATCAGAGGAGGTCCCTATGGCCAATGATCTTGAAAAACGCATTTCCGCCCGTCATCCAATCGAGGTGCCAATCACCCTACATTCCGGAATAGGGACGTTAAAGGAATTTGATGCCCACCTGCTTAATTTTAGTGAACAGGGAATTTGCTTTACGACCAAAAAGAATTTGGTTCCCGGCACAACGATTCTGTTTAAGGCATCCAAAGGGTGGAGTTTGTCCGCAGAAGATGATGCTGACTGTCAGTTGCGATCTATCAGCATGGTTACGGTTAAATGGTGTCACGAAAGTTCACAGAAAGATCAGCCCGGCTATATAATCGGAGCGAATTACATGATCCCCTATTGATCGGGGAATGCCATCAACCTCAAGGTTCTCAACTTGCCATTGGCTTTCAGGATATAGACACGCTTTACCGGCTCTGGGCCTTAGGTCCCCTGCAGCAGGTCATTGCGCAGTTGGCCCAGATGATTTTTCCAGATCCCTTTGCAGCTTCTGTTTGTCTATTCCATCGACACCCGGATTGGCGCTAATTCCTGCGTATAGGGCCCGGCCAAAGTCGACGAACGCTATAGAGCGGTGACTGGACAGCTTTAAACCGGGAAATTAAGAACCAATGATACCATATGTCCACGGCCTTCCCGAAAAAGAATCTTGCCGGCTGGCCGACCCGGCCGCTACCATCACCGAACTGCTGCATGGCGACATCGCTTATCCGGCAGATAGCCGGGTACTGGAGGCCGGCTGCGGTGTCTGCGCCCAGACCCTCGCGCTTTCCCGGTCCCAGCCCCGATGCCGGCTTCGAATGTATGGATATTTTTGGCTCACCGGTATCCTGCTGGCCGTTATCGGGCCGCTGGGAGATGCCGACGTTTCCATTTTCGCCCTGTCCACTTACGATACGGACTATGTCCTGGTGGAAAGTAATGATTGGAAACAAGCGGTTTCTGTTCTCCAGACGTCCGGCCACACTTTTCGATAACGTCCCGATTGAACCGCGACAGCGACTGCGCAACCCGCGGCAAGTCGCGGGGAATCTTCCATTCCGCCCGCTCAACTGATTGGGTAAACATTTTCATAGTAAGAAAAACATTACACATTTTATTGAGTAAAATTATTCATAAATTTAAATTTTAGCTTTTCGTTAATTTATTAACTTACTGTAATTATTATTAATATAACTATTTTTAGTTTTCGGCACCCCTCTTGCTTGTATTACTTCCAAGAAACAGTGCTTATGTTGTTTCGCTGAGAGTGATCGTTTTCTTAGCTTCGAAGAAGGGGGCTAATTATGAATAAGATGTGTACCTTTTTTATTGCAGTTGTATTGATGTTCGTTGCCGACTTATTACATTTCGAAGCCCCTCCGAACACCTTTCAAGATACAACGGGTATTAATGCTGCCGAAGCGCTGGCTGAATTCAATAATGATGTAGCAACCCCAAATTCTGGCCCTGGTTTCATGCCGGAGCTCAATTCCTTGATCGGTAACGACACGTCTTCAGCATCGCCGGATCGAGCGTTAGATCCGGTAACCATTCTCCTGCTGGGCAGCGGCCTGATCGGTCTTGCCGGACTGGGAAGAAAGAAGATTTAACGAACCGCCCAAAAGTCAAAATAAAATGAGAATAGGCATCGTCACGCGTGACCCTGCCTATTTTTTTTTCAAGCTTTCATTGCGGTGATGCGCAAATAGCCCCTAGATGGCTCCTTCCTTTTCAACCCGGGAACGTCTCTTTCATCACCAGCGTACAACCCAGTGCGATGATCGCGGAAATCAACAGCACCAGCAGCAGGGTGGTATAGCCTTCCAGCGCATAGGCGCCTGAGGCACTGCGGGGGTAAGCATCGAGCACCCTGCCTAAAAAAGGCATGAATACGGCGCCGCCCAAAAACGGAAACAGGTTGACCGTGCCCACGGAGGTGCCGGCAATTTCCACCGGAAACAGCTCCTTGGTCGCCGTAAAACCGATCACCACGATGGACGACGCGCAAACGGCAAAGACGAAAAAGGCCACGTAAAGCAGGGGCAGCGACAACCGGTCGGGGAAAAGGTAAAGCGTTGCCATCTCAACGACCAGAATCGTGGTGCAGATGACAAACGGCTTTTTGCGGCTCTTCAGGACGCGGTCGGAGACGAACCCCAGCAGGGGGCTGCCGATGATCATGCCCCATGCGATCATGCTCAGCACGGCGCCGGCAGCTTCACGGGAAAGCCCATAGACGTGCATCAGGAACGGCCCCCCCCACAGCCCGCCGAACCCGAAGAAAATGCCGCAATCGAAAAAGAACCACAGGGCCAGAGGCCAGAAGTGCCGATTGCCGACGACCTGTCGCATCCCCGCCAACAAAGGGATGGTCTGTGCCGCCGCGGCAGGGGCGCTGGGTTTTTCTATCAGGGCGCCAATCGCCGGCCAACCCTTGTCCTGGGGCCGATCCCGGATGATCAACCACGCCATCAGGGCGATTGCGAAGGTGCAGCCGCCGATCAGTTCGAAGGAGAGCCGCCAGCCGATCGCCACCGTCATCATGGCCAGCAGCCAGGTGGCGGCCATGACGCCGGCCCCGCCCACGGCGTTGAGGATGCCGGCCATGGAGGCGAATTCATGGGGGTAGTACCACTGGGAGAGGATCTTCATGGTGGGGATGAAGACCATGGAGACCCCGAAACCCACCAGGATGCGGCTCACGAAGGCGGTTTCGATGTTGGGTGCCAATCCGAAAAGCAGGCTGCCTGCCGAGGCGACAATCAGAAACCAGGTTACCGTCCGTCGCGGCCCCACGGAATCCGAGAGCAGGCCTGCCGGCAGTTGCATGGCCGCATAACAATAAAAATAGATCGAACCCAACAATCCCATGGTGCCGGCGGAGGTGTTGAAATCCTTCACCAGATTGTCAGCCACAACGGAAAGGGAGAGCCGGTGAAAGTAAACGAAAAAATAGGCCAGTGCCAGAAGCGAAAAAATCATCCAGCGAAACCTGAACAGGGGATGTGCGGCTGTGTCGGCCATGGCGACGCTCCTTCAAATTTCTTGGGCGTGGTACCGGTTTGTTTTGCCGAAACGGGAATGGTTGGCCATGAGTGATGAATTTAAATATGATGCCACAAGATGATGATGATGAAAAGCGCCGGTGAATTATTTTTCAATTGATGGCCGGTTCTTTCGGTCTTATTATCTGGTCAATTATATTTAGCGATTCAACGTTCGTAGGAGCTGATTCAGCCGCGATTTTTTTAAGGATGGGCGCACCTTTCGCGGCTGGAGGCTGCTCCTGCACCATCAACTATTGTCCATTGGAAATGGCGATCGCAGGCCCGATCAAGGCCATTCATGGATAAACACGCACCAAGGAGCGTGCACATGCCACAGGATGACAACGACGCCTGCAAACTGTCGGCCGTGGAAAACGCCCAGGCGATGCACGGTTCAGGCGGGCAATTGATTTTGCGAAAACCGGGCGCGCTCATCCTGGCGGCGGCGGCCTATGTTCTCGGCGGCGGCGGCATGCTGGCCTGGCTGGCTTTTCTGGTGTTTGGCCCGCTGGTTCCAGTGGACCTTGAACTGGGCATGGCCGGCGGCCTGATGCTGGACACGCTCTTGTGCCTGTTTTTCTTCATCCAGCACAGCATCATGGTTCGGCGCGGGTTTCGTCTGTGGCTGACCCGGACCGTTCGGGCCGATTTTCACGGCGCCCTCTACGCGGCGGCTTCCGGCACCGTCCTCCTGTTTTTGGCCGGTTTATGGCAGCCGGTAGGGTCGGACCTGTGGACACCGCCGAGCCCCTTTCGATGGGTGATGATCATGGTATTTCTGGCGGCCGGTGCCGGTGCCTGGTGGGGCTCCAAAGCCTTGGGCGATTTCGATGCGCTGGGCGTCAAACCGGCCTTGCGGGCGTTTGGCAAGCAACAACCCATCGCCGCCACCCCATTTACCGTCCGCGGGCCATACCGCTGGGTGCGCCACCCGCTCTATCTGTTCAGCCTGATGATCATCTGGTCCTGTCCGGTGTTTACGCTGGATCGACTGCTGCACAATGGGCTCTGGACCGTCTGGATCATCATCGGTGCCACCCTGGAGGAGCGGGATCTGGCCGCCTGTTTCGGCGAGGCCTATCGCTCCTACCAACAAACGGTACCCATGCTGCTGCCCACGAGCTTCAAGCCATTGATCATCGGTTCTGGCGAAAAACCGACGCATCCCTCCTGACCCGCGAGGTTCCTTTTATCGGCTGCACACCGGGTTAAAAATACAATCTTCAAGCTCCAAATATCAAACAAATCACAATCACCAACTTCCCAATCTCAAACACGACATCTACTTGATCTGAGCGTTGGAACCGAGATAGCGCGCGCATTCCTCGTCGGTTGCGGCGGGGGTTGCACGCGAACTGAAAATCGATTTTTTTCCATACGGTGAACCCTCCCCGCGGCTTGCCGCGGGGAGGGTTCAATTTGGGTCATTGGAAGTTGAGATTTGGTTTTTGTGATTTCCATTGCGAATTCTGATGTTTTCCTTTAGTCCCCTTTTTAACGAATGTTAATAGGCTTACCATATGTCTCCGACAAATGCCCCTCAACAGGTCAGAATGGACGCCGCCGTTGCCGGCCCCCTGCTCATGCTTGCCGCTGCACTGTTGTTCACCATGCTCAACCTGCTGATCAAGCAGATCGGCCCCGAATTTACCATCTGGCACATCGGGTTCTATCGCTTCTTTGGCGGGGCAGCCGTGCTGCTCGTGGTCTTCGGCCGGCATGGCAACCCCTATCGGGGCCACAACACGCGGCTGCTGATCATCCGTGGATGCAGCGGTTCGGCTGCCTTTCTTTCCATCGTCACGGCCATTCGCCTGTTGCCGGTGTCCACCGCCCTGGTGATCTTTTACGCCTATCCGGCTTTTTCCGCCGTTTTTTCCTACCTGATATACGGCGACCGTTTATCCAAGGCTGAGATCGCCTGCATTGCCGCGGTGGTCATCGGCATCGGCGTCCTGTTCGATTTCAGGTTGGAAGGGGGTATTTTCGGCCAGTTCATGGCCTTGTCCGGCGCCGCATTCGCCGGTCTCACCGTCACCCTGATCAAAACCCTTCGAGAAAAAAACGGCCCGGTCATCATCTATCTCTACTTTTGCACCATGGGCACGCTGGTGACCCTGCCCCAATTTACCCTGGCCCCGCTGCTGCCATCGACCGGCATGGCCTGGGCCATGGTGCTGGGCATCATCTTTGTCTCGGTCGCCGCGCAGCTGCTGATGAACCAGGGCTTCTTTTACTGCAAAGGGTGGGAGGGCGGCGTCTTCATGTCCAGCGAGGTGATTTTCACCGCCATGGTGGGCATCGCCTTTTTAGGGGATCCGGCGCCGTGGCGCTTCTGGATCGGTGGGTTGTTGATTTTCGGCAGCGCCGTGGCCCTGAACCGGTTCAAGGCCAATTCGATGAAACGGCTAAAAGTTGCAAATAGCGGTTGAAGGGTTCGGATTGAGGGATTGAGGGATGGGTTCTTAATCCTGCAGTTTCCTGTTTATATAACAGAATATAAAAATCAATAACCAAAAAACAAATGACAAACCAATCACAATAGCCAAACTCCAAACTTCAAGGTCTTGGAAAGAGGATATTCCCATCATCGACAGGGGAGAAATAAATCGATGGTTGCTCTTTTCGAGATTTGAAAATTGTAATTTGGAATTTATTTGAGATTTGTAATTTGAGATTTGTTGTTTCCGGTTCCAACTTCCAATCTCCAGATCGCAACGTCAGCCGTTTTCGTGGTCCACAAACTGAAGGTTCTGGGCGTTGTGCCTTTCACCGGCCACCTGTTCAGCCAGGGCATCCAGCGCCGCGATGGTCTCAGCGGACAGCCGGATGGCCGCGGCCGCCACATTTTCCGTGAGGTGTCGTCTGCGCGTCATGCCCGGAACGGGGACAATCGACGGGTCTTTGGCCAGCAGCCAGGCGAGGGCCAGTTGGGCCGGCGTGCGGCCGCTGGCCTGCGACAGGTGTTTCAAACGCAATAGGATGTGCTGGTTGCGATCCATGGCCGCCACATCGAAACGGGGGATGGCCCGCCGATAATCCGCTTCGGCCAGATCGTCCACCGTGCTGACGGTGCCGGTGAGATATCCCCGGCCCAGCGGGCAGTAAGGCACCAGGGATACCTCCAACTCCCGACAGGCGGGCAGGATCGTTTGTTCTACACCCCGATGCCAGAGGCTGTACTCGGATTGCAGGGCGGTGACCGGATGAACGGCGTGGGCCCGGCGCAGCGTGGCGGCAGAAACTTCCGACAGACCGATGGTGCGGATCTTGCCCGCGGCCACCAGATCGGCCATGGCGCCCACGGTCGCTTCCACGGGAACGTCAGGATCCAGGCGGTGCAGGTAATATAGATCGATGACATCGACACCCAGCCGCTGCAGACTTTTTTCGCAGGCGGCGGCAACATATTCGGGTCGCCCACACACGCGCACCGCTCCGTGCTCGTCTCCCACGAAACCAAACTTGGTGGCGATGATCACGTCCTGGCGGCGGTCTTTCAGCACCCTGGCGATCAGGGTTTCATTGTGCCCGCTGCCATACACATCGGCGGTGTCGAAAAAATTGATCCCCAGGTCCAGGGCCATTTCCATCGTGGCCAGCGATTCTTTCTCGTCCGCCGGGCCATAGGCGTGGGACATGCCCCAGCAGCCCAAGCCCATTGCGGACACCGCAAGATGATTCTTCCCCAGACGGCGTGTGTGCATCGCATCTCTCCCTGATCTTGGCCCCGTCGGTATTGTCCGGTTCGCCTCAGGTCTTCCATCCCATGATCAACCCGTGTATAATGGCGACCGTCGGCTCATCATAACAAACGGATTAACACAGGCAGCCCATGCAACGATTCATTCTCGGCGCGATCCTCACCCTGCTTTGCCTGCCGATTCCGGCACATGCCCTGACCCTGGAAGGGAACCTCATTCAAGGCGGCATGGCCATCGGCCGCGTCGACCCTGGGACCACCGTCCATTTCCATGGGAAAGCCGTGCGGGTATCGGCGGACGGCCTATTTGTGATCGGCTTTGCCCGGGACGCGCAAACGAAGTCGGTGATCGAGCTTCGCCACCCCTCCGGAACGGTCGAGAGGCATCCGCTCACCATCCAAAAGCGCACCTACGACATCCAGCGTATCGATGGACTGCCGCCGCGCAAAGTCAGCCCGTCACCTGAAGATCAAAAACGGATCAATCAAGATCGTGCCTTGGTGAAAAAGGCGCGCCGAATTGACGATGCACGCACCGATTTTGTCCAACCCTTTATCTGGCCGGTCATCGGCAGGATCAGCGGGGTGTACGGCAGCCAGCGCATATTGAACGGCAAACCCAAATGGCCTCATTATGGCGTGGACATCGCCGCACCGACCGGTACGCCGGTTAAGGCGCCTGCTGACGGTGTGGTGAGCCTGGCCCACAACGACATGTTCTACTCCGGCGGCACCCTGATCGTCGACCACGGCCACGGCTTGTCCACCGTGTACATGCACCTGCACAAAATCCTGGTCGAAGCGGGGCAGCGGGTCAAACAGGGCGAGGTCATCGCCCAGGTGGGGGCGACCGGCCGCGTCACCGGCCCCCACCTGCACTGGGGCATGAACTGGTTTGATACCCGTCTGGATCCGTCGCTGCTGGTGCCGCCCATGCTGGCGGTAACGGCAGCAGCAGCGCAGTAACTCATTTCTGCGGCCGATGACGCACCAGCCCTTCCTGGGACACCGTGGCCACCAGCCGGCCGGCTTGCGTGAAGATGCGGCCGATGGAGAGGCCCCGGGCCCTGGACGCGCTGGGGCTTTGCATGGCATACAGCAGCCAGTCGTCCATGCGAAAATCCCGGTGAAACCACATGGCGTGGTCCAGGCTGGCCATCTGCATCTCCGGTTCCCAGAAGGTGTGCCCATGGGGATACAGGGAGGTGCCCACCAGATTGAAATCGGACGCATAGGCCAGCAGGTAGTGGTGGACAGCCATCTCATCCGGCAGGGGGCCGATCGCTCGGAACCAGACATATTTTTCCGGCGCTCTTTTTTCCGGCTTGAACGGATTGATCGGGTTGACGTGGCGGATCTCGATGGGCTTGTCGCACAGGATCTTCTCCCGGATGCCCGAAGGGATGTGGTCGGCCAGTTTGCGGGCGGTTTCTATCTCCGGTTCCAGCCCGTCGGGTCCCGGGATCGCGGGCATGCCGTCCTGGTGATCGAAACCCGGCTCCTCGATCTGGAACGACGCCGCCATGGAGAAGATGGCCCGGCCTTTTTGAATGGCCACCACCCGGCGGGTGGTGAAGCTTTTTCCGTCCCGGATGCAGTCCACGGTGTAGGCAATCGGTTTTTTGGCGTCGCCGGCGCGCATGAAATAACCATGCAGGCTGTGGGCTTGCCGCCCGTCGGGAACGGTTTGGGACGCGGCGGACAGCGCCTGACCCAACACCTGGCCACCGAATACACTGCCGAAGCCCAGGTCCTGGCTCTGGCCGCGGAAGATGTTTTCTTCGATTTTTTCCAGCTTGAGCAGTTTCAAGAGTTCTTCGAGAACGTTTCCCTGGACGCAGACATTCATGGTTTTTTCTCCCTGTAAACGCCAGTATTGATTGCCACTATCGATTACCATTAGCCTGCCGGTTTGTCGAATAGTAACCGTTCACAGTTCACAGTTATCGGTTCACGGTTAAGAAAAACAGAAGGCAGAGGATAACGATTTGGTTTTCTTTTGAGGATTTAGAAGTTTAGGAAAAAGCTTGCCGGTTATAAGACCGTCTGTGTAAATTATCAGGCGGTTGCAGCGATTACGGGATGAAAGACCAAAGGCTTCAATCTTGGCATAGTTCATTGAAAAAACAGTAAACTGTGAACCGATAACTGTGAACAGATGCGTCGAATTCAACCGTTTGGGTGATACCTGTCAGGCCCTCTATTTTACGACCACCCCGCCCTTACATCAAGGGGTGACAAATTAACCTGTCCTCGTTATATTAAGTTTTTATCAGTCAAACGATCGACAGCCGCCATCGGGGGGGCGCACATGCCGGCACCGAAAAACGCCATGGAAGTGTTTCAGCTTCTGGACAAGTCCAACTGCAGGGAGTGTGGTGAGAAGACCTGCCTGGCATTTGCCGGGGCTGTGTTTCAAGGCAAACGGAACATCCGTGAATGCCCGAAATTGAGTCCCGCTGTCATCGCGCGCTTTACCGGTGATCCCACCGAGATGAACGCCATCGAAGAGAACCGGGAAGCATTCATGGCGTTGATGAAGCAACAGATCTCGCGCATCGATCTCGCGGAGGCTGCCGCTAGAACCGGCGGGCGTTCGGAAAACGGCCGGCTGACGCTGAAAATTCTGGGCAAGGATTTCAGCGTCGACCGGCAGGGCAACCTTTATTCGGACATCCACGTCAACCCCTGGGTGGCGGCGCCCTTCTTCGACTACGTGATCAACGGGAAAGGGGTCGACCCCACCGGTCAATGGGTCTCTTTCCGGGAACTGAGAAACGGCAAAGACCGATACCCCTTGTTTCAAAAGCGGTGCGAAGCGGCCATGCTGCAGGTGGCGGACAGCTACACCGATCTGTTCGACGACGTGGTCCACCTGTTCAGCGGTCGACAGGTGGAACGGCAGTTCCAATCGGACATCTCCGTGGTGCTCCGCCCGCTGCCCAAGGTGCCCATGATGATCTGCTACTGGCGCCCGGATGAGGGCCTCGGGTCCAGCCTGAACATTTTCTTCGACAACTCCGCCGACCGGAACCTGGACATCGGCTCCGTTTTCTCATTGGGTGCGGGGCTTACCCAGATGTTTCAAAAGCTGGCCCTCAGGCATGGGTTTTCAGAAGTCTGAAGTCGGATGATGCAAGTCCGCAAACGACCCTGCAACGACCCACTCCTAAATCGTCTTCGTCAGCATATCCAACCAGAAAATAGAAGAGAGAACTTTCTACGCAAACACCGTTGACGTCTGCCGGCTATACACCGCCAGCCGCCCCTCAGGATCCCAGATGGCGCCGCGTTCGTGAACGTAGCCGTTTTCAGCGCTGTCCACCACCGAACGATAGCCCCACCAGTCGTTCTCCGTGCAGGTCCGGCGGCCCAGGTGAACGAATCCCATCTCCCAGGTGAGGGTGCTGGCCGGCGCGGGGGCCTTGAGCATGGCGAGCACCGGGGTCGGCCAGGCATCGGCCAGGGCCACCAGCCACTCTTCGGTGAGACAACCGGTGGGCTCGCGAAACCGAATCCACCCGCCGATTTCGCGGCCGCCCTTGCCGGAAAAAGGCAGCTCGCCCACCGCCCACCGATAGGCGAAGTGGCGCGTAAACGCCGGCGTCAGCCCATCGATATACGGCTGTTCGACGGCACTCGCCGGTTCGACCATTTCCGGCCGCGGCGCCGGATCGATCCGGATGACGGATTCCCGGTCACCGCCAAAGCTGCCCAGCACCACGCATCGCACCGCCTTCTGCTGAACCAGCTTGGCCTCGACATGGGTGACGACCTTTCCCGACCGCAGCACGCGGGTATGAATCGAAAAATCCTCCGATCCGACCGGCCCGACGAATGAGATCAGCAGGCTGCGCACGTTACGCGTCGGCGGCACATGACGCCTCATGGCTTTCAAGGCCAGTGCAACCAGCAGCCCGCCATAGCCGGCCCGGCCCTGCATCCAGTCTTCCGGCAGGTGAAGGCAGGCTGTTTTCGATTCGTCACCGCCTTTGGCAAGGATGGTTGAAAATGATGTGTCTGCCGTGATCATGGGGTAAGCGCTCGCAGTTTCAGCGCGCCTCCTTGTGGGTTTGTTCGTAGCGGAAATTAAATCAGTTTGCGTTTGGCAGTAATTTTTCAAAGACAAACGGCAAACAATCCGCTTCCTTCATCGGTTTGCCGGCCAGCATCGAATGGGTGTCGATCCACTCTCTTTTGTTCTCGGCGATATAGGTTTCCAAGTCATGACTCTCGAGAAAATTCGTTGTTCGTTGAGCCACCTGCTCCCTGGCGCGTTGATGTAGTTCCGGATCGTTACGGATAAGGGCAGCGGCGCCTTCGATATAGTGGGACCACTTTCGATCTTCAATGGGAATTTGTTCGACGCCGTCGAAACCGGTCATCTTTTCATATTCAGGGTTGTCAAAATAATTAATATACACCTGCATATAGAACTTGACCATTTCGATGACGCTGGATCCGAAAAATGAATTGAAGGCGTCGTCGTCGATGTATGCATCTGCCAGATACATGAAATCTTTGTCCACATAATTGGTGTTGTACATGTCTGAGTCGCCGCAGATCGCTCTGGCCGCCGAGGCATTGCGCTCAAACCCGATACAGTTGACGATAATATCCGCATCGATGCGCTGTTGGCCGTTCACGACGACCCCATTTTCATACAGGCCGGTGACTTCACCGGTGACGGTGTCGAGCTTTTTCAGATAGTGCCCAATAAACCAGATGTCGGAAACACTGATGGTGTGCCCGGCGTGTTTGATTTTTCCCATCCAGCACTCGGGTTGGGCAGCCCCACTGAGTTGATACAGTTTTTTCCAGTACATCATGTTGCGGATATTGCTTTTTTTGTCGTGTTTGAAGTCCTCGTCGTAGGGGGTGGCAAAGTTCAGGTAGTCGATAATTTTAGGGCACACGGTGCCATGGCGCCGGCATATCACGGTCACCTGGCGAGCGCCGCCTTCCAGCGCGGTCCTGGCGTTTTCAACGGCAAAAGCGCCCATTCCCACGACGACTACCTGTTTATCGCGCCAATCCAGTGCGTTGGCCCGGTCGGAGATACCGCTGACGATCGTTCCTTGAAACGTTGACTGATTTGGCCATTCAAGGTCTCTGGGCGTTCCGACACGATCGTTGATCGCCAAGATGACGCCCTTGCTCTCCAATACGGCCGACGCGCCCTTCCCATTATACCTGATCTGATATCCCGTTTCGGTTTTCTCGATGCCCAAAACCTCGGTTTCCAGAAAAAGATAATCCGATACAGTAGCTGACAATTTAGCGACATCCTCCAGGATCTCCCGCGTCGCCGAGTGGTCGCGATTGGATCGGGACGCCTTTTCAATCAGCCGATAGGCGCCTTCGGAGGTATTGACCCGGGACGTGGCATTGGCAAACATGGACCAAATGCCGCCGACCTTGTCCCTTTTGTCGAAGATGCAAAAGGAGATGCCACGTTCCATCAATCGATTGGCCGCATACAGGCCGGTCACGCCGGCACCCACAATGGCCACATCGACCGCTGCCGGCGGTGCGCCGGTATTGGCGATACCTAACCGGCGATCATCAAATCGAAAGCGGCGATCGGCATATTCCGTGATCCGCTTGAGGATGGTATCCGGATGGGTGCTGTCGACAGGAACCCTATCCAGGTCTTGACCCGCAAACGACGGATCCGCATCGTCGACGCAAAAGATGGCGTAGGGGTAGCAAGGAGACCGCATGGCTTTTAAGGCCGACAATACGTCAACAGCCTGCTTGGCCTGTTCATTGCCGACGACGAAAACATAGGGTAGATCCGCATACCTCCTGATTTTCTTCACAATGGACGCATTGTCTTCGGAATCGAATTCCAGCAGATGTTCAGCCGGTATATCCATATTGGAAAAATTAGCGATTCGCACACCGTGGGCGTAATGGTTGGCAAGGTTCATGGTATTTCCTTGGGTATCCGTTGGTATTATGGTGTTTCAGCCATCCTTAATCGACATGTTTGCCAGCCCGCTTGGCACCTTCCACTAAAGAAGCCAGCTTCAGCCAGGCCACCTCTCCGGAGACGTTGGCGGCAGAAGCGGTGGTGGCAAAGCCGCAATCCGTCGATCCGATCACCCTGTCCGGGCCAAGCAGCTTGGCATATCGAGTGAGTCGCTGGGCCACCAGATCAGGATGTTCCACGATGGTGGATGATGTGTCGATGACACCGGGCATCAAGACTTTGTCCTCCGGCAGAGGAAATTCTTCGAACACGGTCCATTCGTGGGCATGCCGGTGGTTGCTGGCTTCGATGGAGATGAACCTGGCGTTTACCTTCATGACCTGGTGAAAGATTGTCTTAAAATCGATGTCGCAATGATGGGTGCCGGCATAGTTGCCCCAACAAATATGGGCCCGGCACATGGTTGCATCGACAGATGCCAGGGCTTGGTTCAGGGCCTGGACATGGGTGTCGATGATGGCCAGAAATTCCGCGTCCGTCCCATGGCTGAACCGGGTGTGCCGGCCCATGGCCAGATCGGGGCAATCGATTTGCAGTTGAAACCCGTAGCTGGCGATGAGGTCATATTCTTGCTTCAGGACCTTGGCGATATTCTCGAGGTAGGCTTCATGGCTGGGGTAGTAGTTATTTTCCATAAAAAGCGCTACGGTTCCCGGGGAGGGAGCGGTGAAAAATAGCGCCGAATTGGCTTCCGGGTGGTTTTTCGCCGAGACCTTGAAGACATCGGCCATCATCTCCAATTCCTCCCGCAGCGAAGCTTCACCGACGTACGCAAGCGGTTCCGAACATGCCGGCAGTTTGATCGGCGCTTTTGGATTCAGCGTTATCAATCCGTTCCGACCGCCAAAGCGTCTCGATAATTCGGGCAATTCCTCCAAATCCTGGGGTATCGGCGCGATGCCGGTGCCGCCGAAACCCGATATCCGAGCGACGGTCGAACTGACGTAATCCGCTCGCGGCAACTCACCGTTGTTGATATAGGTGATTCCCAAAGCCAATTGCTTGTCCATGAGACCCGCCAGGTAGCGCTTTACATCATCGGTGGTGATCGCCTGCTTGCGCAACACCTTTCCAATCATCTCCTGGGGGCGGGGTAGAGATCCAACATGGGTCGTCTTAAAGTCTGCCATACAGGCTCACCTTTATTACTGCCGGCGATTAATAAATGGTTGTGTCGGGCTATACAGCGATAGCGTCCGGTTCAAGATGTTTCTTTCAATTCGGTCTCCTGCCAGCCAGCGCGGAGACTTCATCGACAAACTGATCTCGCAGGGGATACTCGAAAAGGATTTCCGGTCCGATTTCGATATTTAAAGATGCTTCTAATCGAGAAATCAACTCCGTACCACTCATGGAGTCCAGGCCCTGCTCCGTCAGCTCTATTTCCGGATCAATCTCTTCGATGCTGGTTAACTGGAAAAAGAGGTCGGTGACCAATTGATCAATCTTTTCCCTGGTGACGACGGTCGGGGCCCCATTTGACGTCTGTTCGGCAACCTGGCCCTCAATCGCCTCGGCAAATTGATCCAACAGCGGATTGTCGAAAAGCACGTCCGGTTCAATTTCAATATTGAATTCCTCTCCGAGACGATGGATCATTTCGGTTGCACTGATTGAATCCAGCCCCTGTTCCAGGAGCGCTATATCGGGGTCTATCGCGTCGACGCCGGTCACGCTGGCAAACAGGCGCTGGATCATGCGTCGAATGTCCGAACCGGGTGGGTGAAAAGCCGGTTCAACGGGCGGCCCGGCAGGTTCCGAGCCTTTTCGGTGGAGGTAGGCGTCCAGGGAGGCGGCCCTCTGCCGATCAAACGGGACCGCCACGGGTCGGATTTCCTTTCGGACAAACGCATCCGCACCTTTGATAACGATATGGGCATTTGAGCCGCCAAAACCGAAACTGCTGACACCGATATTGGCCTGATGATCGATCCGGGTCGCTTCGGTAACCACCTGAACCGGATGAGATTGAAAATCAATATACTGATTGGGCTGTTGAAAGTGCAGATTGGGCGGGATGATCCCGCGATTCAAAACCGCTACTGACTTCAGCAGGCCGGCAATGCCAGCGGCGGATTCCAAATGCCCGATGTTGGATTTTACTGAGCCGATGTAGAGTGTATCCGTTCTGTCTCTGGCAATCGTGTTCTGAATTGCCGACATCTCGATCGGGTCGCCAATTTTCGTCCCCGTACCATGACTTTCGATGTAGGCGATTTCATGCGGGGCAATTCCTGCCTCCTGACAGGCCGCCGTAATCAGCTCCTCCTGGGCCTCCGGATGCGGTGCCGTGATCACCTGGGACCGCGCCCCGTTTTGGTTGATGGCTGAGCCGGTCAACTCGGCATAATATTCGGCAGCCAACGACTTATTGACCAAAAGAACCAACCCACCGCCTTCGGCACGGACATAGCCATTGGCCGTTTCATCAAACGATTTGCATCGGTTGTCGCTGGACAGGAATCCGGATTTTCTCATGCTGATGGTAAATTCTTCATCCAGCAGCATATTGACACCGCCGGCGATGGCGTAGTCCACGCGGCCCGCTTCAATATCCTTGGCGGCATAATGGACGGCCAACAGTGAAGACGAACAGGCGGTGTTGGACACCCAGCTGGGTCCCCTCAGATCATAATGATAGCTGATTCTGGCGGCGATGATGCTGGGATTAACCCCGGTCGGATAATAAGCCGACGTCCGGTCTCCCCGGTACTCCTGGTTCCATACACCGATGTAGACGCCGACTCTTTTCTTGTCCAATGTCTCCGGATCGATACCGGCGTCTCTCCATAGCATCTCGGCCAGTTCCAGGGCCAGGATTTGTTGCGGATCCATGGTCCGGGCTTCGGCCGGGGAAATATTGAAGTACTGATGATCGAATCGAGTAATCGCAGGATTTAAAAAACCGGCTTCGGCACCGCCTCTGCTTGCTTCTAATTTCACCTGGTCGACGTTGCTGACCAACGTCTCCCAGAACTGCGACACGGTTTCCACGGAGGACGGAAACCGGCAACTCATCCCGGAAATCACGACGCCGTTGCGCTGATAGGAACGGTTGGCCTGCAGGCCAACCGATTCTTTGACGCCGAACTGTTCGATCAACTGATCAATGGTTTTATAGCGATAGAAATCCTGAGGGGCGATAGATGGGAAATAGGGTTGCAGCAGGTCCGACAACTCGGCAAAAGCCAAAGAGTCAAACCCCTGGTACGCCAGTGACATGCCAAAATCCAACTGCGGTCGGAATGTGTCGATGGACTGCTTCAGGTTTTTCAAAAAAACGGCTTGTTCGAGATTCGTTCGCTGATACAACATCCATTGGATATCATCTTCGCCGCGGAACATGGACGATACAACCGTGTAGTCGCTAAAAATCTCGCAGCACTTCTTTAGCACCGGATGAAAACCGATTTCGATGATATCCAGGTGATGTTCGTCATATCGCGCTTTGATGGCGTGCATGGATTGAATAAAATCGATGGGGTTGACCAGCCAACGGTGCCAGTGGCGATCGTCGAGGCGGGTTTCAAATCCCGTGGTGAGGCCCGACACAAAGCTGCCCTCATCGACCCGGTCCGATTTGGCATAGGCCAATTGTTCAGAAAAACGCTGGTAATCCGGATGGTGCCATGGATTTCGTAATTTCATTTTGACAAAACCTGGATAGTTCTCGAGAAACGTATCCATCTCCCCAGCGTACCCACTCACGGTGACATGCTTTCCCCCTTGGTCTTCGAAGTTGAACGATGAAAGGTTGACCGGCAATTGACCTATCTCGGCATCGGACAACCTGCCATGCAGCATCACCCCATCCAGCCGGGAAGCGACTTCCCCGATCCGATAGGCCAACACGAGAATATCTTCCAGCGTATAAAAGCCGGCTTGGTAGGCTGCCGACAATTCGCCGGTGCTGTGACCGATCACCACATCCGGACGATACCCCCATTTGCACCAGATGTCGGACAAGCAAATCTGAGATATCACGGTCAGCAACGGACTGGATGGGCAGCGATGCCGGCCGATCTCACGCTTCCAGAGTTGTTCCACCTCCAGATTCAGGGTTGACCTCAGAATATGCGCTATTTGCGACCAGGATGGTGAATGTTTCAAGAGTCGGAAACGCGTGCCACGGTCATGCGTCCCTTCTCCCGAGTATAAAAAAACTGTCTTTTTCATAGGGTCTACCCTTCCATCATGTTAACACCAGTCGATGAACCGCTCAGGATCATACCAACCCGCATGTTGGTGGTTTTCTGTAATCTGGAGTAACAAGACCCTGCAGGCATTGTCATCCGAATGACCCATGATCGTCGTTCTTGATTCCTTGATGATGCAAAAATGTTGGGCGGGTCATGGTGATGTGAAAATACTCCTCAGCAGGAGAGGCAGGCTTCCCCTTGTCATCAAGACCACATGTTCCCCTTTCGGGCTGGAATTAGCACCTTGCGGAAAAAAGGTTGCCGGGCGATTACAGGGCCAGTTCCCTCACGCCGCTCTTCATGATCAATCAACACTAAAAATAATCTTAAGGCATCATCGGGATCTGTCAAGGGTGGAGGGGTTACCCCCTGTGTCCGTGCGCGTTCGCATCCTTTTGACGATATTCATGAATGACCCGGCCGGCTATCGGGCCTGGGACAAGGCCAGCCGGATGCCGAGGCCGATGAACAGGGCGCCGGTCAGTTTTCTCAGCACGCCGCCGGTCGACCCGCGGCCGCGGAACCGCGCCGACACCCAGGCAGAGCCGTAAACCAGAAACAGGCACCAGATGCTGCCGGTGGTAAAAAAGACCAGGCCCAGGGTCATAAACGGCAGGAATACCAGGTCCGACCGAACAGAGACGAACTGGGGCAAAAACGAGAGAAAGAAAAGCGCCACCTTGGGATTGAGCAGATTGGTCAGCACCCCCTGCCGGAAGATTTTCCAGGGGTTGGGCGCCGCCGCCGGCGCATCCGGCAGCGCTGAACGGCCGTTGTGCTTGGTGATGAACCCGAAACCGAGCCAGACCAGATAGACGGCACCGGCATACTTGATGAGTGAAAAGGCCAGGGAGGAGGTGGCCAGGATCACGGAGAGGCCGAAGGCCGCCAGCAGGGTGTGGACCAATACGCCGGTCATGATGCCCAGCACGGACATGACGCCGGCCTGCCGCCCCTGGGCGACGCTGCGGCCGAGGATGTACATGGTGTCCTGGCCGGGGGTGATATTGAGCAGGATGCACGAAAGGACAAACAGCGGAAAATCGTGGATGCCCAGCATCGGCCCTCCTTTATGCTATTGCGCCTCCTGCTGAATAAAGACCAGCAGCATCCGTTCCACCAGTTTGGCGATGCGCTTCATGTGAGCGATGCGCGCGGGTTCCGTCCGCCCCGGATATTTTCTGAAACTGATCATGATGCCGCTCAGGGCGGCAAACAGGGCATGGGAGAGCAGGCGGGTGTCGCCTTGGTAGTCGAATTTTTTCAACACGGTCTCCAGAAGATCCATCACCTGCCTGGAAATCTGGTTGAGCTTTTCCGCCGAGGCCTCACCGATGTTTCCGTGAAGGGCAAAGTGAGTGATCATGCGCCAGTGGGCATCGTGTTCGATGTGGTAATCCAGATAGTCATCCATGAACGCTTCCAGTGAAGGGGATCGCTCCGCCTGAATGCGCTTTTTCAGGGTGGCAATAAATTGGCCGGTATCCCTGAAGGCGGTTTCCACGAACAGGGCCTCCTGGTTGGGGAAATAGGTGTAGATGGAGGATTTGGCGATACCGGCCGCCTTGGCGATCTCGTTCATGCTGACCTGATCGTAGGTTTTGGACCCGAATACCGTGCGGGCGGCATCGACGATCAGATTTTCGCGGATCTCCCGCTCCTGCTGCTTTAACTTGTTTAGCGTATTTCTGCCGGCCATGGATTGAACCCTCCCCGCGGTAAACCGCGGGGAGGGTTCACCGTCAGGATAAAAAATCGATTTTCAGTTCGCGTGCCACCCCCGCCGCAGGCAGCGGGGGTGGCACGCGCTACCGCAGTTCATCCTTTTGCTACCCATGCTAAACAGCGTTTGACGGTAGCATGCACGGTTCCTCTGTAACATCATCGGGCCGTCAAATCAACTCACGGTTGACATGTCGACCGCCGTTCAGTATTAAGAACATCAGACGTATTTTGGACCCTTGCTCGGATCTCTTCTTGTCGCCGGAGGCTCGCCGATGGCTGGGGAAAGACCCGGTCTGAAGCACGACGGCGATATTTAGCACCCCATCGACACCACCAGACAGGAAGAGCCTTGATGGAAGCCATTCAGCAGTTCAACGATAGTTGTGCAGACCCGAAAGCCTATGCGCGGCGCTGGAAGGCACAGACCGGCGGCAAGGTCATCGGCACCCTGTGTTCCTATGCGCCCGAGGAGCTGATCCTTGCCGGGGGCGCGTTGGCATTTCGCATTGTCGGCGGCAGCGGGCGTATTTCAGCAGCGGACGCTCACCTTCAGACATACAGCTGCAGCCTGGTCCGCGGCGCCCTCGATGATGCACTGAAAGGCGAACTTGATTTTCTTGACGGCGCCATCTTTCCCCACACCTGCGATTCCATCCAGCGGTTGTCCGACATCTGGCGGATGAACGCCAAAACCGGTTTTCACCTGGATGTGGTGCTGCCGGTCAAGTTGAATACGCAAAGTGCCCGGCACTATATGACGGCGGTCATGCGAAAAGCCAGGATCGACCTTCAAGAGGTTCTGGGAAAAACCATCTCCGATAAAGATCTGCAAACGGCCATCGACACCTATAACGGGATCCGATCCGCCATGCAGCGGCTCTACCAGCTGCGTAACGATCGCCCCGGCACGATTGCCGGCAGCGACATTCACGCCATCGCACGGGCGTCCATGATCATGGACCGCAACGATTTTCTCAACCGTCTGGCCCCGGTGGTAGACACGCTGGAGCGGCGGATCGAACCTGAGTCAGTCGCGGCCAAACGTATCTTTCTTTCCGGCGGGGTCTGCAACCTGCCCGACATATACGGCATTATCGAATCGGCCGGCGGTGCCGTGGTGGGTGACGATCTGTGCACCGGCTCCCGGGGGCTGACCGGCCTTGCGGATGTCGGCGGTGACCCCATGGATGCCATCGCCGACCGCTATGCCCGGCGGGCCATCTGTCCGGCCAAGCATGCGGGCATCACCAGCCGGGGCGACGACCTGGTTCGTCTGGCAAAGGCATCCCGGGCCCAGGGGGTTATTTTTCTGTTCCTGAAATTTTGCGACCCGCACGCCTTTGACTACCCCTATCTCAAATCCAGGCTGGACGCCGAAGGCATTCCCAGCCTGCTGGTGGAACTGGAAGAGCGGGCCGTATCGCAGGGGCAGTTTCAAACCCGATGTGAGGCGTTTATGGAAATGCTTTAGCGTTTTAAATCGAGCGGTTGGAAAGGGATCGCGTTGGAGCGGCTTCCAGCCGCGATAGCAAATTACCCCAGCGGTTTAATCGCGGCTGGAAGCCGCTCCAACGAAACCGGGAACAACAATAAAAATCAGCGACCTCCCGCCGCTTTACAGGAAAACCCAATGAGCAACCTCCAAAAACCGATCGATCCTGAAAAGGAAAAGCGTAAGATCAAGTCGGTGGGGCGCATGAAGGAGATCATGACGCACTACTACGTCGACGCCAAAACCGCCGGGCAGAACCACAAGAAAGTGGCCTGGATCACCAGCGGCGGACCGGTGGAGCCGTTGATCGCCATGGACGTGATCCCGGTATACCCGGAAAATCACGGGGCCATGATCGGCGCGGCCAAGATGGGCGTAGACCTGTGCGAAAAAGCCGAGGCGATGGGCTATGCCGGCGACCTGTGTTCATACGCCAGGGCCGATATTGCCTGCGCCACCGTCGACGGCGGCCCCATCGGCGGACTGCCCCGGCCGGACATGCTGGTCTGCTGCAACAACATCTGCGGTACGGTGCTCAAGTGGTACGAGGTGCAGGCCCGCTATTTCAAGGTGCCCCTGTTTATCCTGGACACCCCCTTCAACCACACGGAATACACCCGGGAAGCCCACGCCTATGTGCGCGCGCAGCTGGATGAGTACATCGCCTTTCTGGAAACCCACTGCAGGAAAAGGTTCGATCACGACCGGCTGGTCGAGGTGGGCCGGCTCTCCATGGCGGGCCAGCGCCTCTGGCAGCAGGTGCTCGACACCGCGGTTCACCGGCCGGCGCCCATGAGCGCCTTCGATGCCTTTTTCCACCTGGCGCTGATCGTTACCCTGCGCGGCACCCAGACGGTGGTCGACTACTATGCGGGACTGCTCGACGAGATGAAAACCCGGGTGGCCGCCGGCATCGCCGCCGTGCCCGGTGAAAAATATCGTCTGTTATGGGACAACCTGCCGGTGTGGTACCGCACCCGCTGGCTGTCGGACAAATTCGCCGCCCACCATGCCTGCCTGGTGGCGGACACCTATACCTCGTCGTGGTGTGGAACCCTTAAGTATCTGGATGAAAACGATTTTTTAGGCTCCCTGGCCCAAGGGTACGCGCGCGTCTATATCAATATCGGTACGGATCAGATGGCCGGCATGGTGGTGGACATGGTGGATAAATACGACGTGGACGGGTTGGTCATTCACTCCAACCGCAGCTGCAAGCCATACAGCCTGGGGCAGTATGACATCCAGCGCATCGTGCAGAAAATACGCGGCATTCCCGCCCTGGTGATCGAAGCGGACATGTGCGATGCGCGCAACTTTTCCGAAAGTCAGATTGAGACCCGCATCGATGCGTTCATGGAGATCTTGAAATGATTGCGGTTGGAATCGATGTGGGTTCCATCAGCGCCAAGGCTGCCCTGATCAGGGACGGTGAACTGATCGGATCGAGAGTGATCTTGACCGGGTACAACGCCAGGAATGCCGGGGAGAAGGTGTTTGTCGACCTGCTGACGGCGCTCGGCATCGGCAACGATGCCGTGGATCGCATCGTGGCTACCGGCTACGGGCGCAACAGCGTCGATGTTGCCGACAGGACCGTGACCGAAATTACCTGCCACGCGGCCGGCGCCCATTTTCAAGACCCGGCCGTGCGCTGCGTCATCGACATCGGCGGCCAGGACAGCAAGGCCATCGCCCTGGACACCAGCGGCCGGGTCACCGACTTTGCCATGAACGACAAGTGTGCCGCCGGTACCGGCCGATTTCTCGAGGTGATGGCCCGGGCCCTGGAAGTCGACCTGGATGCCTTCGGCGAGCTGTCCCTTAAGGCGGACCGACCGGCGGCCATCAGCAGTTTGTGCACGGTCTTTGCCGAGTCCGAAGTGATCTCCCTCATCGCCAGGGGCGAAAATCGCCAGAACATCATTGCCGGCATCCACGAATCCATCGGATCCCGGGTGATCGCCATGGCCAACCGGGTCGGCATCGTCGAACCGGTGATGATGACCGGCGGGGTGGCCAAGAACATCGGTGTGGTCCGGGCCCTGGAAAAAAAATCCGGCAAGTCCATCCGCGTGTCTGCCCATGCGCAGGTCAACGGTGCCATCGGTGCCGCCCTGGTCGCCGCCGCTATGGCCTGACGGCTTCAGTGGACGCTTGACAGGAGTCACCATTTCTTGGAAAAACAGGCGTTCATTGAACCGCGATAGCGAGCGAACTGAAAATAGACGTTCATCCTTACGGTGAACCCTCCCCGCGGCTTGCCGCGGGGAGGGTTCAATATCGGTTGAAAGGCTTGTTGTAAATATATCGGGAAAGGAAGGAGTTCGCCACCAATGGAAAAAGCATGCAACGGCTGGGAGATACTGAACCCAAATGATTTTCGGGACATCAATCCCGGGGATCGTGTTCTGATGGGACCCGGGCCCAGTGATGTGCCCGCAAGAACGCTGCAGGCCATTGCCGCACCCTGCATCGGGCATCTCGACCCCTATTTTCTGGCGATTATGAACGAAACGCAGAATTTGCTGCGCGCCCTGTTTCAGACCGACAACGAGCTGACCATTCCCGTCTCCGGGACGGGCAGCGCCGGCATGGAGACCTGTTTCGTCAATCTGGTCGAACCGGGCGACGAGGTGGCGGTGTGCGTCAACGGCGTCTTCGGCACCCGCATGGCGGACATCGTCACGCGCATCGGCGGTAAACTGATCCGCATCGACGCCGAATGGGGGACGGCCGTCGACCCCGAGGCGGTGAGGCGGGCCGTCAAAGGCAAATCGCCCAAGGTGATTGCCGTCGTGCATGCCGAAACCTCGACCGGTGTGTGCCAGCCGCTCGACGATTTGGCCCGGATCAGCCGCGACGCCGGTGCGCTGCTTCTGGTGGACGCCGTGACGTCACTGGGCGGGATGCCGGTGGCCGTCGACGCGCTGCCGATCGATGTGGTATACAGCGGCACGCAAAAATGCATTTCCGGCCCCCCGGGTCTTTCGCCGGTGACCTTCGGCGCGGCTGCGGTCAAGGCGATGGAACGGCGCAAAACACCCGTGGTGAGCTGGTACCTGGACCTGAGCATGGTGCGGGACTATTGGGGATCCGAAAGAAAATACCACCACACCGCCCCCGTCAACATGATTTACGGGTTGCGCGAAGCGCTGCGCCTGATCGCCGAAGAAGGTCTGGACCAGCGGCACGCACGGCACCGCCTCAATCATCGGGCGCTGGTTGCGGGCATCGAGGCCATGGGGCTTGCCATGCTCGTTCCTGAGGCCATCCGGCTGCCCATGCTCAACGCGGTGCGGATACCGGGAGGGGTCGATGACCTCGCCGTCCGCAAGGCGCTTTTAAACCAATACGGCATCGAGATCGGCGGCGGGTTGGGCCAGTTTGCCGGCCAGGTGTGGCGCATCGGCCTAATGGGTCACTCCTGCCGGCGCAAGAACGTGTCCCTGCTGCTGGCAGCCCTTGAAACGGTGCTCAAGGCCCAGGGGTACCGCCCGCAACCCGGGGCGCTCACCGCGGCGGCGGCCGTTTACGACGCGGCGTGTTGACCAGCGTCGGAAGAAGGCTAAATCGGTATTTTGGGCACGCGATTCAGACAGACCACCGCGTCGACCGGTTTTTCCGGCAGGCGCCTTTGACCGGGTCGGTGAAGGAGCAGGGCACGATGGCGGCGCACTTGCCGCAGACATCGGCCAGCCCGTGGCGTGCGTGCAGGCGGGCATTTTCCAAAAGCCGATCGTAGCAATCGTGGCGGCGAAACGGATCCGCTTCGAGGGCGCTGGCCGGGCAGCGCTGTTCGCATTTGCGGCAGGAACCGTCGAATTTGAACAGGCAGCGCTCCCGGTCGATTCTCGGCGTGGGCGCGATGACGGCGTCGGTGACCACGCTTCCCAGCCGCCCGCAGCACCCTTGGTCCGTGATCAGCATGTGATGGTGCCCGAAACTGCCGATGCCGGCGACATAGGCCACATGCTTGTGGGACCAGTCACTCATCAGCTGTTCTTCATCAAAATTGTGGGTGGCCGGCAGGCGGGTGCCCCGGAAGCCCTCATGGTCCAGAAGCCGGTTGATCCGTTCATTGATGACGGTGATCAGGCGGTTGGTCTCGATATAGGCCACGGCCCAGGACGCGGAACTGAACGGTCCCCGATGATTGGATCGGGGGATGGTTGGATCGAAGGGCAGAAAATAGGCGATCACCGTGCGGGCGCCGGGTAGAAGGTCCCCGGGCAAACCATGGGTCGGGCGGACGGCTGTTTTCAGTTCGCCGAAAAGCGGGTCCCCCGCGTCGGCAAATCCCACCAGCGGCGTCTTCCAGCTTGATGCGATCTCCGCATGGCAGCTGGCTTCTTTAACCGCCATCTCAATGGTTTCGATCATTCTATCCCGCATAATTTCTCATTTAAATCATGAAGAACATGAATTTGATAATATATATGTTTTTACCTCCTTCATGATCTTCATGCTCTTCATGGTGAAAAATTGAACTTTTTACGGAGCCATCAACGTTTAATGTTCGATGTTCATTCGTCCATCCATTATCATTCAGGCTTTGTCCCTCCCCCCGCTCCCACATGCCAGAATGCCGCTTCTTCACGCATGATTCGATCCATGATGGCCCGTCGGCTCTCTCCCACCTCGTCCAGGATTGCCTTTTTGGCGCCGGGAACGTCATGGGCCTGCAGCCGATCGATCAGCCGGGCGTGGATCTCTTCGAGGCTTTTTCCCGCGTGGCGGATCACCATGAAGCGGGCGAGCCGGTCGTGTAAACCCCGCAGGGCCAGGGCCAGCTCCTGGTTGCCGGATGCCTGGGCCAGCAGGTAGTGGAACCGGGTATTTTCGTCCGTGTAGCGGGTATACGCCTGGTCGCCGTCTCCAGCGTAACCGGCGTGAACTTTCTTGAGTGCCGCCAGCTGCGCATCGGTGATGGTCTCGGCCGCCCGTTCCACGGCGGCTGTCTCGAGAATCTCACGCAGCTCCAGCATGTCCCGCAGCGCTTTCAAGGTGATCTGGGTGATGAAATATCCAGAGCGGGGTTTGATGGTGATCAATCCTTCCTGGTTGAGCATCTGCAGCGCATCGCGCACCGGGGTGACGCTGGTGCCGAACCGGGCTTTCAGGTCGTCGACGGCCATCCGTTCGCCGGGTTTGCGGTGCCCCAAAATGATTTCACTTCTCAGGGTGGTATAGATCTGGTTTTTGGATGTATGCACGTTGGTCTCCTGAGGCATCGGGGGCTCCATGTTCAAGCGATTGCGTGTGATTTTCGACACAGCCCTTTTTAATATCAGCAACCGGCCTAGTTGCAACAATAAAATTGACTTTTAGATTTTCATAAAATAATAATTGATACAACTTAAATCAAAATTGATATATCAAAAAGGGGTGACGCATGATACCAACTCATGAAAACCGGTTGACCAGCGCCCGTTATTCCCGCATGGGCCATCAGGAATGCGATCGCATCCACATCGCAACGCTCGAGATTCTGGAACGCACCGGCGTGGATGTCCACGATGAAAAAGCCCGGAAGATCCTGGTGGCCGGCGGCGCTTCTGCCGACGGCTTCCGCATCCGCATTCCCGAGCACCTGGTGACCCGGGCGCTGGCCCTGGCGCCTCGCCGTCTGACCCTGTACGACCGCCATAAAAAACCCGCCATCCGTGCCTGGGGATACAACACCTACTACGGCGGTGGTTCGGACTGCCTGACTGTTTTGGACCACCATACGGGCAAACGCCGCGCGCCGGTAATAGACGATGTCGTGGCTGCAGCCACGGTGATGGATGCCCTTCCCGAGCTCGATTTCGTCATGTCCCTGTTCCTTCCCAAGGACGTGGACCAGCGCATCTACGACCGCTACCAGATGGAAGTGATGCTCAACCACACCACCAAGCCCATTGTCTTCGTCTCGCCGGATGTCGAGGGCTGTGTCGCGGCCGTCGAGATGTGCGAAGCCGTGGCCGGTGGCCCCGACGTCTTCCGGCGTTTTCCCTTTGCCACCTGCTACATCAACGTGACCTCCGGGTTGGTGGCCAACCAAGAGGCCCTGCAAAAGTGCATCTACCTGGCCGAAAAAGGGCTGCCCCAGTTGTGGATCCCCTTGAATGCCGGCGGCGTCAACTCACCGGCCACGATTGCCGGATGCATGGCCTCCATGAACGCCGGTATCCTGCTGGGGGTGGTGCTCTCGCAGCTGGTCCGCCAAGGTTCACCCATCGCCGTTCCCGGATGGAACGGCGGCCCTTACAACCTGAAAACCATGGTGGGCAACTACGTGCTGGCCGACGAGCAGGGGGTGCCCACCAGCATGGGCAAACACTACGACCTGCCCGTTTTCGGTCTGGGCGGCTCCACCGATGCCAAGGTGTTGGACCACCAGGCCGGCATGGAATGCACCATCAGCCTGATGACCGCCCTGCTTCACGGGGCCAACATCGTCCACGATGTCGGTTTCATGGACTCGGGCCTCCAGGGCTCGCTTCAGCTTCAGGTGATGGCCAACGAGACGATTGGATTTTTGCGTGCCGCCACCCGGGGCGTCGTCGTGGACGACGAAACCCTGGCCCTGGATGCCATCGACGAGGTGGGCCCCACGGGCAGCTTCCTGCAGCATCCCCATACCATGCGCCACTACAAGGAGCCGTTTTACGCCAAGCTGTTCGACAAGGGGCCATACTCTCTGTGGGAGAAAAACGGCCGTCTGACCCTGGAGGACAAGGCGTCCAGGGAAGTGGATCGGATTTTGGAAACCCATACGGTCGATCCTTTGCCCGAGGCGGTTCGGGCCAAGATTAATGCCATCGTGAAGCGGGAGCAGGCGTGGATCGACGGAAAAAAGGAATAATTGGTTATAAGCTTGATTGTATCTGTTCCTAACCCGGGTAAGCCGGTGCTGTTGAAATTGTTTTTTATTTGCTTGCTACCTGTCTTTTGGTTGCCGACATAAAAAACACCAATCTCAGAATTAAGATACGATAGGGGGAAAGCCCATGTCCGACGACACGCATTTTTTTCTCAGGGAACCCTGGGTTTACGACGGAGAACAATTCCGGCCCGCGCGCGATGATGCCGGCCGCGGCTTTGAAACCCGATCCTTGCATACGGGCTTCGATCCTATGAGGGACCAGGACCAATTCAGGTCCTTCGTGCCGCCGTTGGTGCAGTCCATCACCTTTCCCTACGAGACGTTCGACAAAATACCCTGCCCGGTCTACGGCCGCACCCGCACCCCCACCAACACGGTGCTGGAGGATCGCATCGCTTCGCTGGAAGGGGGCGAGGCATGTCTGACGGCCGCTTCCGGGTCCCAGGCCCTGTTCAACCTGATCTTCACGATCGCCCGGCCCGGCGACAATGTGGTGACCTCGCTGAATGTCTTCGGCGAGGGGTACAAGCAGGCGGTGACGATTTTTCCCGAACGCTGCAACGTTCAATTCAGATTCGTCGAGGATCCGGCCGATGCGGCAGAGCTGGAACCGTCAGATCGACGAAAAGACCCGGCTGGTGTGGGTGGAGACCCCCAGCAACCCCTGCCTGTTCGTCACCGACATCCAGGCCGTGGCCGACGTGGCCCATGCCAAAGGGGTGCCGCTGATGGTCGACAACACCACGGCCACTGCCGCCCTGCAGCGCCCCATGGATCTGGGGGCGGACATGGTGATGCTCTCCATTTCCAAATTCATGGCCGGCAACGCCACCGTTCTCGGCGGCGCCCTGGTGGGGCCGGAGCCGCTGGTGGAGGACATCCGCTGGAACACCACCGAATTCGTGGGAGCCATCATGCCGCCCATGGAGGCCTGGATGACCCTCCAGTACATCGAAACGCTCTCCATGCGCATGCAGCGGCACAGCGCCAATGCCCTGGCCGTGGCGCGCTACCTGCACGCCCATCCCAAAGTGGAGCGGGTCAACTACCCGGGCCTGGACGATCATCCCCAGCACGCGCTGGCCTGCCGGCAGATGTCCGGTCACGGCGGCCTGCTCTCCTTCGTGGCGCCGGGTGGCATGCAAGGGGCGGCCACGGTGATGAACAGCTTCAACCTGGTGGTGCACGCCGTCACTTTCGGCACCAGCCGCTCCATCTGCATGCACCCGCCCACCATCACCCATGAGCACATGACCCCCGGCGAGCGCAAGGCTGCCGGCATCGACGACGGATTGATCCGATTTTCGGTCGGTCTGGAAAATCCTGAAGACATCATTGCCGACCTGGAGCAGGCCCTGGCCACGGTCTAATTGGTTTGGTCTTGACACGGTGAAGGTGGAGTCCTAGGGTACCCGTTGAGACCTTAGAACCCATTTTTTGAACCGCGATAGCGAGCGCATACCCCGCGGCTTACCGCGGAGAGGGTTCAATTGATTTCGAGCTGAACCGGACGTCGATACGATGCGCGTAACCCTATTTGTGCAATGCCTGGTGGACAGTCTTTACCCCGAGGTGGGGGAGGCGATGGTGGCGCTGTTCAACCGGCTTGGCCTGTCGGTGAATGTCCCCGTCGATCAGACCTGCTGCGGGCAGCCGGCTTACAACGCCGGATATCGCAAGGCGGCCAGAGCGGCGGCGAAGCGATTCATTGACATCTTCGAAGATGCCGAGGTCATCGTGTGTCCTTCCGGATCATGCGTCAGCACGGTCAAACACCACTATCCCGAACTTTTCGGAAGCGATGAAAAATGGCGCGACCGGGCCGTGCGTGTCGGACAACGAACATTTGAACTCAGTCAATACCTGGTGGATGTTCTCGGGATCGATGATGTGGGCGCCTGTTACGACGGCAAGGTGACCTACCATGACTCCTGCCACCTGTTAAGGGGGTTGGGCGTCTCCGAACAACCGCGGCGTCTCATAAGAAACATCCGGCTGGCCGAACTGATCGAGATGAAAGACGCAGACAAATGCTGCGGCTTCGGGGGCACGTTTGCCGTTAAATACCCGGACATATCGGTTGCCATGGTCGACGAAAAAATAAGCCATATTCTTGCCACCGGCGCCGATACCGTCACCGGATGCGATATCAGCTGCCTGATGAACATTCAGGGAAGACTGAGCCGGATCGGGTCTCCGGTGAAAACGATGCATCTGGCCCAGCTGCTGGCCGGTTGACTTTGGTGCGTTCAACGGTTCAGCGTTCTCCGTTCCGGGTTCGCTTATGTTCACTTCGCTCTGCCGGTTAATAAATTGGCTGAAAACCTTATTCAACATTCGATGTTGGACGTTCGACGTTCATAGCTTTTTAGCCTTGAAGTGACGGTCTTAGAAGTGGATTGTCTTCTGAAGGAATCGCGATGCGTTTAGACCCCACCGATGGGTCTTCATCAAAAGGAGCCACTTGCATACGTTGAATTACAAAAAAAATGCCGAAGCAGCCATCCGAGATCCGGTTCTGCAGCGGGCCCTGGCCAATCTCCAGCAGCGCCTCGGCCGGGGGGCGGCCGAGGGTTACCGCCGATTTCCGGAAGGTCCGGACCTGCGGCTCAAGGGCCGTGCGATCAGGATGAAAGCCATTGACAACCTCGATATTTTATTGGACGCGTTGGCCGACAAGATAGAAAAAAACGGGGGGCATGTTCATTTTGCCGCCGATGGTGAAACCGCCGTCAAGCGGTGCATCGACATCGCCCGCACCCATCACGTGTCTCTGGTTGTCAAAGGCAAGTCGATGCTCACCGAAGAGATCGGGCTCAACCCGGCGCTGGCGGCCGCCGGTATTGAAACGGTGGAAACCGATCTGGGTGAGTACATCGTTCAACTTGCCGGTGAAGCACCGTCGCACATTATCGCACCGGCCATTCACAAGAGCCGGGAGGCGGTCGGCCGCCTTTTTGCGGAGAAACTCGGCATCCCTTTCACGGACGACCCGCCCACGTTGACGCTTGCCGCCAGACGGGCGCTGCGCAAAAAATTCCTCGATGCGGATATGGGGATTTCGGGATGCAATCTCGCCTGCGCCGAAACCGGGCATATCACCACCGTCTCCAACGAAGGCAACATCCGCATGGCCACGACCCTGCCGAGGGTGCACGTGGCATTCATGGGCATGGAAAGAATCGTTGCCGATCTAAAAGACCATGCCATTCTCTTCAGGCTGCTCTCCATGGGGGCGGCAGCACAGGACATGGCGGGCTATGTGAGTTACATCGGCGGGCCCGCGGAACAGGGGCGCACCGACGGTCCCGGGGCGTTTCACCTGATCATCGTCGACAACGGGCGCAGTCGAATCCTGGCGGATCCTGATTTCAGGGAGATGCTCTGCTGCATCCGCTGCGGGGCCTGCCTCAACATGTGCCCGGTATACGGCAAGATCGGCGGGCACGCCTATGGATCGGCCTATTCGGGACCGGTCGGGGCGGTGGTCACCCCGCTGCTCACCGGCATCAACCAGGCTGCTGATCTTTGCCTGGGAGAGTCTTTGTGCGGGGCCTGCATGCCGGCCTGCCCGGTCAATATCGATATCCCCCGCATGCTGCTTCTGCTTCGTGCCAAATTGGCCGAAGGGGATGCCTCCTGGAATGTTAAGATTAAAAGCAGGGTGGAGCAGGCGGCCTTCACCGCGTGGTCCTTCCTGATACGCAGCCGGTTCGCTTACGAGATGGTTCTCAAAGGCGCGTTTATCGGTCAGCAATTGCTTCCCGGCAAACCGAATATGATCAGCCGTCTCCCTTTTGCCGGCAGCGGCTGGACCCAGAGCCGCGATCTGAGGCGGCTGGCTCCTCAGAGCTTCATTCAACGCTATCGCATCGAACGTGCGCCGGGGAAAAAGAGATGAGACCACACGGTGAAGCTTCCCCGCAGCTTGCCGCGGGGAGGGTTCAATTTATCCAACAGGTCAACAGGGCACTGAATCGCGACGATCCCGGTATACGATCACTGGATGATATCATCCAATGTCTGCCGGATGCCGATGATATTCGGCTTCTTGAGAAAATCGCCGACCGGGGCGAGAATGATCATTTGATCCTGCTGGAAAGACTCATCGGGGCCGGCAAATTGGTCAATGTGGGCGTCATGGTCGAAAAGGACGCGGCGTCGGCTACCGCGTCAATTTCGAAGATCGCTGCCGACAAATGCCCTGAATGGGGTGACCATAAGTCGGTGGTTGCCTGGGATCACCCGCTGGTCAAGCGCCTTGGGCTTCCCGCCGCCCTTCGACCGTTGGACATACCTGTTTATGTTGCCGACAGGGAACCCGGGGCTGCCGACCGGCTGAAGGCCTTTCGTAAGCACGCTGAAGGGGCCTTTATCGGCATTACCGCGGCCGACTACTGTATCGCGGAAACGGCGACCCTCACCATGAAAACCCGTCCCGGACAGCCTCGTTGTGTTTCTCTGCTGCCGTCAATCCATATCGCGGTGATTCGGCTGGCGCAGATTATTTCCAACCTGAACGAGTTGTACACGCTGTTGAAATGGAACCCCGCAGCGCAGGCCGAGGGCATCACCCGCTGCATGACCGTTATCACCGGCCCCAGCAAAACGGCGGATATCGAGGCCACCCTCGTCCATGGGGCCCACGGCCCCCGGGAGGTGTACATTGTCGTGCTGACCGATTCCATCCACAATTGACATCTATTCTTTCATATGAAACATGGCCAATTGTATTGTTCCGTACATCAATTACAAAGGAGTCGAACCAATGCGTCTCAAGGGTCTTGACGGAGGCATCTACCAGCCGCTGTCGTCTGACGGCATCCAAACCATCCACGACGCATCACTGACCATCCTCGAGAAGACCGGGGTGGCCTATGAATCGGGGCTCGATGAAACGGTTGAGATGCTGGGCAATGCCGGTGCAACCGTCGATCGGGACAGGAGACGGATCCGTTTTTTCCGTGATCTGATTTTGCAACAGATCGCCAAGGCGCCTTCGCAGGTGATCCTTTACGCGCGCGACGGCAAAAACGACCTGGACCTGACCGAGGACAAGGTTCATCTGGGCACCGGCGGCGCCGCCGTCAAGATCCTTGACCTGGAGACAGGTCAGCCGCGCTCGTCGACGCTCAGGGACCTTTACGACCTTGGGCGCCTGGTGGACCGCCTGGACCACATCCATTTCTTTCTGCGTCCCTGCATCCCCACGGACATCCCCGAAGCCGATTACGACGCAAACATGTTTTACGCCTGCCTCAAGGCCACGGGAAAACATGTCATGAGCGGCGTCAATGACGAGGCGGGGCTGCTCCGGGTCATCGACATGGCCGCCATGCTGGCCGGCGGCAAGCAGCAGCTAAAATCCAACCCTTTTATTTCGATCATCACCTCGTTTGCTATTTCTCCGCTGAAATTGTGCACCCAATCCACACGGATCATGCAGGCATGCAACCGCCAGGGGATTCCGGTGGCCCTGTCGGCCGCGCCCATGTCCGGCTCCACCAGCCCCATGACCATGGCCGGCACCCTGGCCCAGCTGCATGCCGAGCAGCTGGCGGGCATCACCATCTGCCAGCTGACCCAACCCGGCGCGCCGCTGCTCTACGGCGGCATTCCGGGCATGGCCAACATGGCCACCATGGGCTATTCGGGCGGCGGCGTGGAATGCGGCATGATGAATGCGGCGATCCACCAGTTGGCCGCCCACATCCGGGTGCCCAACTACAACTCAGCCGGGTTGACCGACGCCAAGCTTCCCGATGCCCAGGCCGGCTGGGAAAAGGCCATGACCATTCTCTTGGGCGCCATGGGCGGCTCCAACTACATGCACCACAGCGCCGGCATGCTGGAGTCCATGCTCACGGTGGCTCCGGAACAGTTCGTCATCGACGATGAGATCATCGGCATGGCCTGCAAGGTGCTCAAAGGGATCGAGGTTGACGCCGACCACCTGGCGCTTGACGTCATCGACACGGTGGGGCCGGCCGGCAACTTTATGATGTCACCCCACACCATGCAATATATGCGCAGCGAGTATTTTCAGGGAAACGGCGTGACCGATCGAAAAAGCCGTCACCAGTGGGACCAGGGCGGATCGATGGACACCCGCGAACGGGCAAAAGCGATTGCCCGCAAGATTCTTGCAGCCGAAGAGAATTCCTACATCCCGGCGGATATCGATCATGCAATGCGGAAGACGTTCAATATCCTGCTCTAACAGGGTGAAATACCGCCAACCATGGGCCTATTGACTTCACATGCCATCCACTTCACGCTGAACCTTCGTTGGGAAGACCTGCCCGCGAGCGTTCAGCACCAGGCCAAGCGTTGTCTGTTGGACATCCTGGGGGCGATGATCGCCGGATCGCAGACGCCCGTTGCCGGCATTATGCGCGAAATGGCCCTGGAACAGTTCGGTGGCGACCAGGCCACCATCATGGTAACCGGCCAGCGGGTCTCGGCCGCCGGTGCCGCCCTGGCCAATGGGTTCTTCGGCAATGCCTTGGACATCGATGACGGTTACCGCAACGTCAAGGGGCATCCCGGCGCCTGCGCCCTGCCACCGGTGCTGGCCGCCGCCCAACTGGCCGGCGGTGTCACCGGTGCGGAATTTCTCACCGCCCTGGTGGTGGCCTACGAGCTGGGAATTCGCGCCGGGGTGATCCGGCATGCCACCTACCAGGTCTACCACTCCTCCGGAAGCTGGGGCGCCGTCGCCGGTGCCGCCGCCGCCGGTAGGTTGATAAGACTCACCGAGGAACAGCTCTTCCACGCCATGGGCGCTGCCGAATACCATGCCCCCATCGCCCCCATGATGAAGGGCATCGACACGCCCGCCATGGGCAAGGACAGCATCGGCTGGGGCTGCATGGTGGCGGTTTTGTCCGCGGTCATGGCCCGGGATGGATTCACCGGCATTCGCCCGCTCTTCGACGATGCCCCGGAGCGGACGTGGGTGGAAAACCTCGGGCGGCAGTGGGAGATCCTCAACCTCTATTTCAAGCCCTACGCCGCCTGCCGCTGGGGGCAACCGGCGGTGGCCGGTGCACTCAACATCGTCCGGGACCACCACCTGACGCCGGATCAGATCAGACACATCCGCGTGCGCACCTTCGAGGCCGCCACCCGCCTGCCCAACGGGCACCCCCGCAGCACGGAGGAGGCCCAGTACAGCCTGGCATTCCCGGTGGCCGCCGCGCTGCTGGACGGGGAAGTCGGACCCGGTCAGGTCCTGCCACCCCGCCTGCACGATCCCGATCTGCTGAGCATGCTGGATCGGGTCTCCACCGAAGTCGCCCCTGAATATGAAGCCGAGTTTCCGGCCAAGGCCCCGGCCGAAGTGGTGGTCGAGACCACAACGGGTGAGATATACCGATCCGGCCGCATCGAAGCCTTATGGGAGCCGCCGCACACGCTGCCTTCGGACAGCGATCTGGAAGCAAAATTTCTCTGGCTGACCGGCCCGATCATTGGTAAGCTGAAAGCCAACCATATGAAAGAAACGATCTGGTCGGCCGACCAATGGGCATCCATCGATCCCATCATCAACGGATGCAGGGCCGCCGAGACCTGACCGGTGATTGTTCCCAGGGCGATCCATCATTCACGGCGAAGAAAGGGTTCCATCAATGAAAGTGGGCGTCTTCCAGACCGATCCGGTCCTGCTGGATGTCAACACCAACTTGGCATCCACGATTGAAAAGATTGAAGCGGCCAAGGCAGAAGGTGTCGACCTGGTGGTCTTCCCCGAGCTTTCCCTGACCGGCTACTTTGTCCGGGAAAGATACCACGAAGCGGCCCTGCGCATGGACTCGCCGGAGATCAAGCAACTGGCCGCGGCGACCAGAGGGACGGCGGCCGTCGTCGGATTCATCGAAGAATCCCAGGCCATGAATTTTTACAATTCGGCGCTGGTGGCCGTGGACGGTGAGATCCTGTTCGCCTACCGCAAGCTCAATCTGCCCAACTACGGCGTCTTCGAAGAGCGCAAGATCTTCTCCGGCGGCAAGCATGTCCGCGTCTTCAAACTCAAGGGCCTGACCATCGCCCCGTTTATCTGCAACGACCTGTGGCACCCCTCACTGCCCTATTTGGGGGTCACCCAGAAGGCGGACATTTTCATCACCATGTTCAACTCCTCCCGTGGCTCCATGGGCAACGAGTTTTCCAACATCGAAAGCTGGAACATCATCAACCGGTTCTACTCCCGGGTGTTCGGCGTTTACAACCTGTGCGCCAACCGGGTTGGCTGCGAGGTATTTGAAGACCTCAGATCCGACGCGAGCGAACCGACCGACGCGGACCATGCGGCCGTCGATGAGAATCCCTTCCGTTTCTGGGGCGGCAGCGAAATCATCAACCCTTTCGGCCAGGCCATCATCACCGCGGCCCTGTTCGATCCCGATGCCATCTTCGCCGATATTTCCCGTGACATCGTCCGCAAGAAGCGTATCCTGCTGCCCTACCTGCGCAACGACGACCCCTACTTCACCCACCGGGAACTGGGCCGGATCCTTTATGACAAGCACCATCTGGAATAACCAATCACCGCCCATGCTGTTTTTTTCGCTCAACATCGGCTTGCCTTCAGTACCGCATTTCGCTACTATAGCGCATTGTAGGCAGTGACCGACCGTATTGTCTGGCCGGCCACAGATGCCATCGCCGTACCCGCCATCACAATTATTGTTTAAGGAGGTCCGCATGCTCATGAATACCCGCGACCAGTATGGTTTGATTGCGCGGCTGCTTCACTGGCTCATTGCTGTGCTGGCCATCGGCATGCTCGCGGGCGGCAGCCTACTGTCTATTCTGCCGTCAGGTGGTTTCAAGGCCGTTGTGATTGCCGGCCACAAATCTATCGGCGTCGTCATCCTCGTGCTGATGATCGGCCGCATCGCTTGGCGGTATGCCAACCCACGACCCCGTGACCTGGGCAACATCCCGGTGCTGAACTACCTCGCCCAGCTGGTGCATATTTTTTTGTACGTGTTGCTGCTCCTCCAACCCCTGGTGGGCATCCTCATGTCCCAGGCCTTTGGCTACCCCGTCTCCGTTTTCGGAATTTTCAAACTGCCCCCGTTGGTGTGGCAAAGCCCCTCGCTGGGAAACGTCTTGCGGGAGGCTCACGGCGTGACCGCCGTCCTGCTGGTGGCCTTCATTGTCATCCATGTTGCGGCCGCGCTGAAACATCACTTTGTCGATCGGGATCGGACGCTGATGCGCATGCTCAACGGGTGACGGATTCGCCAAAACGCCGATCCGCCTCAGGCGGATAAATATCTGCGTTGCGCTTCATCCACAAGGAGGAACACCACCATGCATCAGGTCATGATCCATCCGGCCAGTTATGATACCGTTCGCGCGGCCATAGACAGCGCGTTCAATCTGTTTCCCCAGAATCTGAAAGATAAAAAGGTCGTGATCAAGCCCAACGTGCTGCGGGGGTCGGAGGCTGCCGAGGGTATTGTTACCCATCCGGCCGTGCTGGCCGCGGTGGTGGATAAAGTGCAACGCATGGGACCGGCTTCGATTGTCGTGGGTGACAATCCCGGCCTTTTCAGCTACGGTGCCAATGAGGCGGCATTCGAGCAGACCGGTCTCATGGCCGCCTCCCGCGGCCACTACCGCAACATCGGCCTGGATGCCGTTGCTTTGCCCTTTCACCCCGACTTCATGGAGACGGTGAACGTTTCCCGGGCAATCGTCGAGGCGGACATCGTCATCAGCCTGCCCAAGTTCAAAACCCACGGGCTCACGGTGATGACCGGCGCCATCAAGAACAGTTACGGGATCCTGCCCGGTGCCCAGAAGGCCAGGCTGCATAAACGCGCCGGCAATCCAGCCCGGTTTCACGATGTGGTGGTGGCGGTGTTTGGGATGCGGGTGCCGGACCTGTTCATCGTGGATGCCGTGGTGGGCATGGAGGGCAACGGCCCGGCCTCACCGGAACTGCGCAAGATCGGCCTGATTCTGGCTGGGGACAACGCCGTGGCCGTGGACGCGGTCATGGCCGCCATGATGGGGTTGGATCCGGGGCGGCTGCGGTTTCTCAGGCGAGCTTATGAGGCCGGCCTGGGCACCTGGAACATGGACGAGATTCGAATCGACGGCCATCTGGTGCCCCTGGATCATTTCAAGCTCCCGCCATTGGGCGGCGAGGCCATTCAGGACAATGCGGCGGTTCAGGGCATGCTGGAAAGCAAAACCCGGCTCACGCCCCGGGCCGACCCGGATGGCTGCACGGCCTGCGGGACCTGCGTGGCGCAGTGCCCGGTCCAGGCCCTGTCCATGCCGGACGATTTGCCCCAGGTGGACATGGACCGCTGCGTCACCTGTTTCTGCTGCCAGGAGATCTGCCCGGAAAAGGCCATGGTTTTGCAGTAAAAACCTTGGTATTACGTCGGTGGCGGGCCGGGATGGAGGCTCGTTTTCTTGGGAATTTTAATGGAAAAGCGGGATCCCGTGTCCGGTTCTGATTGAAGTGAAATCCCGCCGCCATGCTGGCTGAGGATTCGGTTGGAGATGAACAGTCCCAGCCCGGTGCCGCGTTCGCCCTTGGAGGAGAAAAAGGGGGTAAACACATTGGCGCGGGTCGCTTCGTCCATGCCGATGCCGTTGTCCGACACGTTGAAGTAGATGTGACCGGCATCCTGGGCGACCTCGAAGCAGATTTCGTGGGGCCGGCCCGACCGATCCGACCGGCAGGCTTCCACGGCATTCTCGATGATATTGGTCAGGGCGCTGCGAACGATGCCTGCATCCACCTCGAACCGGCCGACGGCGGGGTCGAAACGGTGGGTCAGGGTGATATCCTGCCCCTTTATCTTGGGTCCCACGGTATTCAGCACCTCCTCGGCAAAACCGAGGACGTCCACCGTTTCCCATTTCAGGTCTTTTTCCTTGGCATAGTAAAGGATGTCCAGCACCATGTCCCGGATGCGCCCGACCATGAAGCGCACGATATCCCACCCTTCGCGGATCTGCTCCTGATTCTCCTTTTTGAATCCGGCATCCAGCAGGTACATGCCGCCATCCAGCCCGGTGAGCAGCCCCTTGATGCCGTGGGAAACCGATCCGATCATCAACCCCAGCGAGGCCAGCTGGTCTTCGAGCCGGCGGGTGCGGGTGATGTTGGTGGACATTTCCATGACGTGGGTGATGTTGCCGTCCAGGTCGCGAATGGGTGCGGTCTGGATGAGCACCCGGTAGGTCTCCCCGCGCTTCGAGGTCACTTCCATCTCGCACTGGTGTGACCGGCCGTCGGCGAAGGTCTTGGCCACCGGGCAGTCGGGGCAGGCATCGTCCCGGTCTTTGTAAATGTTGTGGCAGCGTGCGTCGACGGTTAGGTTGAAGTCCTCCTTGAATCGGCGGTTGGCTGCCCGGATGGTCAGGTCGGGGTCCTGCACCGTAATATAGCAGGGCGCTTCGTCGAAGAGTTGCTGGTAGCGCTGCTGGGTGGCCTGAAGCCGTTCCTGCAACCGCCGGACCTCGCCGATGTCGGCCCCGATCTCAACCACCAGCTCCACCGCACCCTGGCCGTCGTGGATGGGGGCGGTGTGGACCATCACCGGGCCCCGGGTGCCGTCGGCATAGACCACGGTGACCCGACGGCGCATGCCTTTGCCGGTGGCAAAGGTCTCTTTGACCGGCGAGGTTTCCACGCTGTCCGGTGGGTAAGCCGCTGCGCTGGTCTGGCCGACGTGGTCACCCAGGCGCTCCCGGTACAGCGGATTGATGGCGATGATCTCCTGATGGCGGTTGTGGATGGCGACGAAGCAGGGCAGTTCGTTGAAACAGTTGATGCCGGCATCCAGATCGCCGGCAATGCCACGAAGCGCCGAAGAGAGGCCTTCCACGGCCTGACCCACGGCCGCCAGCCGTTCGGTTTTCATCAGCCGGGCGGTCTGCTCGCGGACCAGGGTTTCCAGGTTTTCGGTGTAGGCCCGCAGCTGCGCGCGCATGCTGATGCGATCGTTGGCCCGCTTCAGGGCAATGTCCAAGACATCGTCGTTGATGGGCTTGGTGATGAAATCGGTGGCTTCCAGCTTCAGACACTTGATGGCCAGATCCATGTCTCCGTGTCCGGTGAGCATGATTACTTCCGTGTCCGGGCTTTCGGCTTTAATCTGCTGAAGCAGGTCGATGCCGTCCATGTGGGGCATCTTGATGTCGGTGAGAACAATGGGCGGGCGGTGCTCTCGGAAAACCGCCAAGGCATCCTTGCCGTTTTTCGCGGTGAATACCTGGTAGCCGATGTCCATTAGGGAAATGCCCAGAACTTTCCGGATGCCTTCCTCATCATCGACAAGCAGGATTTTTTCTTGCATCTCTATCCTTTTCGTAAAGCCATGAGCCCAACCGCCGTGTCCAGGAGTTGCTGGGCATCGGGCGGTTTTTCCAGGTAAGCGTCCGGATCGGGAAGCGGCTGCCCCAGTTTGATGTTGAGCATTTTCAGAAAGTGTCGAAAAGACCGCTGCTCCACGGCCGACAGCATGATGATGGGAATGTGCTTGAGCCGGCGGTCCGTTTTGAGGCCCTGGTACATCAACGCGCCGCCCGTTCCCGGCATCATCACGTCCAGGATAATCAGGTCGGGGGTGATTTCCCGGGCTTTTGCCAGGCCTGCCGATCCGTCCCGACAAGCTTCGGTGCGGTATCCGTTGGTTTTGAACAAGGCGGAAATGAACACCCGCATGTCCATGGCGTCGTCGACGATGAGAATGGTTCCCCTGGAGGATTCCGATTGGCGAATGTCGACGGGTGTCATCTTTTTTTAACTATTGGATCTTTATGTAAACGAAAAACAGTAAAAAAATCACAATGCCCAGAAACCAAACGACAAATAAATCACCATCGCAACATTGAAAATTCCAAACCTGATGGTCTTGGAGAAATGGCATTCCAACCATTGATAGGTGGAGAAATAAAAAATGACAAGTAACTGTTAGGTTCCGCCCTTGGTTGAGATTTAGATATTTGAATTTATTTGAGATTTGTAGTTTGTTAGTTGTTGTATCAGGCTTGTACTGTTTCAACGCCGGCCTTGTCCGGATGATTGACGCTGGCTACCGGGCAGGAGGATCGCAGCACCACCTGTTCCACGGTGGAGCCCAGCAGCGCCAGCTCGGGATCGATCTCCCGGGTATGGTGGGCCATGACGATCAGGTCGGCCTGTTTTTCCCGGGCGAATTTGAGAATTTCCACGTACGGCGTTCCCTCCCGGATGCCGATTTCGTAATTGTCGAACCCTTTGAGCTGGGAGAGGTATTTGGCGTCGATTTTTTTTCGGGCCGCTTCGATGCGCGCTTCGATTTCCGCTTGGCCCTTTACTTTTCCCGGTTCGGATGCGTTGATGTCCACGGCATGAAAAATGTGGAGCCTCGCCTTGACTTCCTTGGCCAATCGAGCGGCCCAGAGGAAGGCGCTGGTGGCTGGTTTGGAAAAATCGATGCCAACGACGATGTTGGAAAACAGTTTCCAGCAGGTGGTGCAGGGGCGGCTGATGATGACCACCGGGCAGCGGGCACTCTTGGCCACCTTCTGCATGGTGCTGCCCACCACGCTGCGATAACGGGCGGCACCGATGTCTTCGTCCCGGGTATGCGCGCCCATGATGATCAGGTCCACGTCCTCGGCGCGCGCTTTTCTAAGGATTTCCCGCTGCGGCACACCGATGACCGCTTCCAGGGTGGCGTTATCGCTGTCTTTGAGAAGATCGGCGTAAGTATGCTTCATCTCCTCTTTCACCCAGTCCACATAATCGGGATCGATCTGTTCGGTTTCTCCCGTCCGGACGTCGGTGACAAAGGAGCTGAATCCGCGCGAAGGCACACCGAGAACGTGAAAAACGCACAGCTTGGCATCCCATTTCATCTCCAGGTCGAAGGCCACCTTGGCGGCATTGTCGCAGGCGGGTGACGCCGTGGTTGCAAACAGGATCTTTTTAAACATGGGTTGTCTCCTTATTAGGCACCCAGGTTAAGGGCATGAATGATCGCTCAACCCAGGTGGCATTCTCTGGGTGTTCCGTGAAATCCGAGCTCCCAGCCGATTCCCTCTATCAATTCAAAAAGGGTGAACACGGTATCGAACTCGAAGACATCGACCTGGTCTCCGAATATGACATGTTTCAGCTTGCCCAGACGCACCGGTGTGTCAAGGAGCATATCCACCTGGAAATCTTTGATCGGAACCGATTTTTCGCCGCACCTTCCGGTAAAGCGCCGGTAGATGTCGAGGCGCGGTTCCCCGGGGAATCCGACCATTTCCACCGTTTTTTCCAGAACCAGCCAGTCAATGCCGCTGACCCGGCTGACGTCGTCCGGCGCCCCGTGAAACTGGTCCAGCAGGTCGGGGAAAAAGGCATTCAGGTGAACCAGGGCCGCATGGGTGTCCAGCATTTTGAAGAAGCTGCGCAGGGTGAACCCCGGTGCCAGTCCCACCTGCCGCGCCAGGCAGGCCAACACCGCGGCTTGATCGCCCTTGGAGATGGTTTCAATGGTGCCGTCGATGTTGAGAACGATTGGGTCCATACAATACTTAATTTTAACTTAGCGCTGATAAGTTGAAAATAACAAATTACAAAAAACCAAATTCCAAATAAATTCCAAAATACAAATCTCAAACAAGATTTAAACCGATAGTTTTTTAATATTAAATTAATATCTTCCGAATTGCCCAGCCATGGTATGCGAGTCCTTTTTATGGGCTCATCAAGGTTTAAAATTCAGAATTTTAGTTATTGTGATTGATTTGTTATTTGTCTTTTGGTTTTTGTTCATTTTTCCATAATGATGGCTATTCCTCCTGGGGCTTCAAATGCTCGGGGACCTCCACCATGCCCAGAAGCATCGGCTTGAGAAAGGTCCAGCGAATGCCGATCTTGTAGACCTCTTCCAGATCACGGATGGCATCCCAGCAGTTGTGGCAGGGAGCCACCACCAGTTTGGCGCCGGTGGCCAGGATCTGGTCCCGCTTGACCTTTAAGGCGATGTTGCGCTGCTCGCGGTAGCGCCCGATGCCGTTAAGCCCGCCTCCGCCGCCACAGCAGAAATTGTGCTCCCGGCAGGGCCGCATCTCCCGAAAGTCTTCGGCAACGTAGCTCATGATCTCACGGGCACAGTCGCCGAGGCCGGCGTTTCTGACATAGTTGCACGAATCCTGGTAGGTCACCGGTTCCTTGATTTTTTTGGCCGGGTCGATCTTCAGTTTGCCGGTGCGCAGGGCCTCGGCCACCCACTCCACGTAGTGGAAGCTTTCAACCGGTGTTTTGCCCGACTTGAGCCCCGCCCAGTAGGGTCCCTCGATGACTGTCGCGCGGTAGGCGTGGCCGCACTCGGTAACCACCATGCGCTTGGGCTTGAGGCGCTCCATGGCGGCATAGACGCTTTCCACCTGGATCTTGCATGCCCCCCAGTCACCGGCAAACATGGCCAGGCTGGTCTCCTCCCAGCCTTGGCTGGGAACGGTCCAGTTCTCGCCGGCAAGGTGAAAGAGAATCGCCGCCTCGGCCAGGTCCTCCGGATAGTGTTTGGGCTCGCGGGCGTTGACCGTATATATAATATCCGCGTTCTCCTTATCGATGGGGATTTCCAGTCCCGGCCAGTCCTCCTCATACTCCTCGGCCATCCACTCGCACGTGTCCACCCAGTCTTCGGTGGTGATGTCCATCTGGGCATTGTAGATGCGGTGCATGCCCGAGCCGATCTTCAGCTCCCAGGGCACGAATCCCTGGGCGAAGCACAACCCCCGAACGTAACCGAACATCACCCCCATGTCGATGCCGAATGGGCAGTAGGTGGCGCAGCGGTTGCAGCAGGAGCACTTGGACCAGGCCGTGTCCATGACCATGCGCATGAAATCATTGTCCACCTTGCCCTTGCGCTTGATGATTTCACCCAACGTGGATTGGATCTTGTAGGAGGGTACCTGTTTGGGATCCTTGCCGTTGGCCAGGTAGAAATAACAGCTGTCGGCGCACATGCCACAGTGGGCGCAGATCTCAAGCCAGGTCCGCAGCCTGGATCGACAGGTCTTCTCCAGCGTGGCCGCCAGGGCCTTGCTGTCCACCTCCAGCTGCATCATTTCGGCGTAGTACTGCTTGCCGCTTTTGTCCGCCAACAAGGCGTTGAGCTTCTCCTTGGTATCGACAACCTGTTTGTTGCAAAGCGTTCCTTCGGGCATCATATCACCTATTTTTCACAAAGGCCCTTACCAGGCCATTCCCTTGTTTTTCATCCCGCCGCGCTTGATCCCGTAATCCATGCCCAACTGTGCCCGGGAGAGAAAAAAAAGCAGAAAGTGGGACAGCTTGGTAAAGGGGATGGCCACCAGCATGATCTCGCCGCATAACACGTGGGCCACGATCCAAAAGTCGTAGCTGCCCACCTGATGATAGGCGATAAAACCCGTCAAAAAAGGCGCTACGGCGATGGCCAGCACCAGGAAATCGTATGGTTTGGTCAGGATGCGAACCTCCGGCAGGGCGATGCGCCGCAGGATGATGAACACCGCCGCCACGAGCACGCCCAGGGTCATTCCATCGGCCAGCCCTTCGGGCAATGTGGGCAGGCTGAAGCCGAATCGCTCCAGCAGAAGCACGTTATGGCCCATGATGAACACGGGGGTGGCCAGCAGGCAGATGTGAAAGACGAACACCAGAATGGTGAACCCGGGGTAAAATCGCCAGCTGCGGGTGCCGAAGGGCACCAGCCAGAAGAAGACGGAGCGCAGGGCGCCTTTGATGCCGTACGCCACGTTCTTCGAATAGGTGACGCGGTCCAACTGCCAGTTCAGGCCCCTTATGTACCACACCAGGCGATAGATCAGGCCGATAAAAAAGATGCCGAAGGCGAGCCAGGCAAGGGGGCCGGTTACAAATTCATACATGGGGTGCTCCTTTATTTTTTAATCATCGTCCCGTTCCGTGAGAAACAGCCAGAACCCCGTGATTCCCAGTAAGGCGACGACCATCAGCACATAGGTGATATTCTTGGTATGGAGCATGAACTCCTGAAGGGTATTGATGGTTTCCATGGGTGGTTGCTTTCCCTTTGTTGGTTAATGGGCGTCGTAGTCCGGGTGTTCATAGAGCACGGGCATCCGGGTGACGATAAATCGGTAGATCACAATGCCCAGGGTGACGATGAAGACGCTGATGCCGATCTCCATCCAGTGAGGAAAATAGCGTTCACTGGCGGGCAGGTGCCAATTAAAAGCCACCAGGCAGATGTTGAAGCGGTTGACGACGATGCCCAGCACGGTCCAGGCGGCGGTCCAGCGGATCAGGGTGACGTTCTTGTCCCGCACCCCCACCGCATATAGAAAGGCCGGCAGCGCCACGAAGCCCAGCAGTTCCACCAGGTACCAGGCGCCGTATCCGCTGGCCAGGTAATGCCAGGTGTTGCCGGCACTGATGCCGATGACCTTGATGATAAAATAGCCGGCCAGCACCAACGCGGCCGCCTTGCCGAAGCCCAGGGGCACGGTGTCCTTCTCCGCCAGGTGCGCGGCGTCCATTTTGTGTGAAAAAAAGCGGTGGGACAAGGTACTTTCGAAGATCACCATGGATAGCCCGGCAATCACTGCGGTGACGAAAAAGTAAATCGGCAGGTACGGCGTGTACCACAACGGGTGAAGCTTTGAGGGCGCGATGAGGAACAGGGCGCCCAAGGAGGACTGGTGCAAGGTGGACAGCACCACGCCGAATATGGTCAGCAGCAGGGTCAGTTTGACCACGATGTTGCGGGCGCGTTTGAAACCCAGCCACTCTAGCGCTGCCGGTGAAAATTCGATGAAGAGCACGGTCAGGTAAAGGGCCACGCAGGCGGCCACCTCGAAAAGCAGGGAGGTCGTGCCGCGTTGAACGATGAACGGGTAGGGCAGGCGCCAGGGGCGGCCCACGTCGTAGTGCAGGGCCAGAACCACCAGGGCGTAGCCCAGAAAACCGGTGAGGATGGCCGGGCGAACGGCGGCGTGGTAGCGCTTCATGCCGAAGATATACACGGCGGCCGAGGTGACGAATCCGCCGGCGGCCAGGGCAACGCCCACCAGCAGGTCGAAGCCGATCCATATGCCCCATGGGTTGTAGTCGGACAGGTTGGTGACCGCATCCAGCCCTTGGGTGAAGCGCAGGATGGTCAGGATGCCCCCCACCAGCAAAATGACACCGGCCACGATATTGAACGGTGAGAAAATCGGTTTGCCCATGGTGGCTGTATTCTCAGACATAAAGGATTCCTCCTGAGTGGTTTTGCTGGGTACGGCCGACATGCCGATCAGGCGTCTTTTTCGTCGCCGGTTGGGGTTTCGGGTTTTTCGGGAGCGCCATCGGTTTCAGCTTCAGTTTGGGCCTTGGTCTCAGCTCTGGCCTTGGCGTCGGCCTCGAGGGCTTCCTTGACGGCTTTTTCGACGGCGGCGGTCTTTTCCTGTCGGGCCTTTTCCATGGCCGCGTCCAGTTTGGCCGCTGCTTGCTCATCGGCCTCGGTCAGTGCGGCCGCCACCGCTTGAGCCTTCTCTTCGGCGGCGATCTTCTCCTTGCGCTTGCTCATGGCGTAAATGCCAGTGAGCAGCACCGGCCAGAGACCGACCACCATGGGAACCGCGCCCAGGGCGCCGGCCGTGAGTTCCGGTGCCGGTGTCACCCCCAAATCCATGCGTTTGCCGATGGTTTCAAAAGGAACATTGGACAAGTATAGCCACGAGGTGCCGCCCATCTCCCGTTCGCCGTAAATGTGATCAACATATTGATCCGGCCGGCGGGTGATGCGCTGGCGGGCAATTTTGAGCAGGTCGTCACGCTTGCCGAACACCAGAGACGCGGTGGGGCATGACTCCACACAGCCGGGCAGTTTGCCTTCGATTACCCGGGGATGACACATGGTGCACTTCATTATCCGGGGTGTAAAGGCGCTGTCGTACTCGTAGGTCGGGATTTCGAACGGGCAGGCGATCATGCAGTAGCGGCAGCCGACGCAAACCGATGCGTCGTAAACCACCGCGCCTTCCTTGGTCTTGTTGAAGGCCTTGACGAAGCAGGCCGAGGCGCAGGCCGGCTCCAGGCAATGGTTGCACTGGTTTTTTACAAACACCGGCCGGCCACCGTTGCCCGGTTTCTGGTTGACCACGGTGTAGGTTTTGGCGGTGGTGCGCCGTTGATTCTCGAGTACGCTAAGATCGGTAAAGGGTTTTTCCGGCGCCGGCAGTTCGTTGACCACATTGCAGGCGCTTTCACACCGGCGACAGCCGATGCACAGGGTGGTGTCGTGAAGCACCGCCATCGATTCCGCATAGCCCTCGAAATGGTGCGTGGTTGCGGCAGAGGCCCTGCTGGCGGCTGCGGCGGTCATGCCGGCTGCGCCGATCCAACCGAGAAATTTTCTCCTGGAAAGTGACATGGTTCACCCTCAACTTGCGGTTTTATTTTTTTCTACGTGGCAGGCATTGCAGTCCCGGGGATCGGGCTTCTCGATACCCATGTTTGTGTGACAGCCGATGCACTGTTGATGGTACGCGCCCACCAGACCGGGCCTGAAGGCGTCTGCACCTTCAATTGTCTCACCGTGGCAGCTGCTGCATGCCGGGGGTTTTTCTGCGGGCGGACTGTGGTGGTGGCAGCCCTGGCACAGGGTTCCCTTTTCCCTGTGATAGTAGCCGGCAAGCTTGCTGTCCCGGATTTTGTCGATCAGCGACTTCACGATCTTGCCGTGGGGGAGGACGGCCGGTTCAAACTGATTTGACAGCTTGCCGATGGTCACTTTTTCGGGGATCTGATCGGCGGCGAAGGTTTTCGTTGCCAGGTTGCGCGCCTGCAGCAGGTCCACGGCGACGTCAGCGGTCTCTTCGGCATTGGCCGGATCGACATAGGCCGGCAGCGGGGCCATATGGCAGCTCTTGCAGGATGCGTCCTGGCGGTTGGCCGGTTGGGCGATGAACGCATGGCAGCCTGCGCATTCGGGCGCTTTTTGCTTTGCCTGGTGGCAGCCGATGCAGCTGGCACGATCGGTCACGCTGTGCATGGCCTGGGCCAGCTTGACCCCATTGCCCTCCTTTTTGCCGGCGTTGGTGTGGCAGCTGCTGCAGGCCTGCAGGCTGGCGTGATGACAGACCTTGCAGCTGTCACTGTATACTTCGTGGGATTGGTGATCGAACGGCACGGGGTCCATGGCCGTTGAGCGTTCGTCAGCCGGCTTGGTTTCCTCGCCGGTTTTTACCAGTAACACGTTGGGCTGTCCGCGTTTCATCCGGGGGATATCCGTGAGCACCCCGATTTCCATCTGGTAGTCGGCATCGTGGCAGCCCACGCAACTGACGGGGCCGCTCGAGAGATTCTTGGCCATGCGGTCGCGGTGGCAGCCGATGCACGCGTAATGGGAGGCGTCTTTCAAGGCCATGGTGTTGTCCACCGGTGCCTCTTTGTGGCAATACACGCAAGCACCCTCTTCACCCTTGGCATAGACCAGTTGTTTGGCCTGTTTGTCGTATTTGTGGTGACAGCTTTCGCACTTTTCAGCGTTGGTCTTCACGTGGCGGGCGTGCAGGGACTTGTCGAAGGCGAGATCCTTCCAGGTGGAGACGACCGCGGGATTTTCCTGATGGCATCCGCCGCAGGTCTGCGGTCCGCTCTTTTGGTCCGGTCCGGCCAGTTCCCGGTGGCAGGCAATGCAGTTGATATGGTAGGTGTCGGCCACTGTCTGCCGATCCGCATCGACCAGTCGCTTGTATTTGGGAGACAGGCGCCCTTTTTCGTCGGCCATGTGGCAGGTGCTGCAGTCGCGGTTGATCCGCGCCAGCGCTTCGGTGTGGCGGCTGTGAAAAAAGGCCACCGGCGGGCGTTCCAATGGTCCCGAGGCCTTCATGGTATCGATCATGATCAGATCCGCCCCGCTTTTCATCGGGCCTTCAACCGAGGTTTCCACCTTCACGGCCCCTGCGGCAAAAAGAAAAATCATGACCATGGCCAGCAGCATGCCACCAGTTTTCAAATGAACTGTTCCTTTCCGCATCGTTGACATCCTTCGGGTATGCTTTCCTTCGTTTCGTGCGGGGATCCCGCCTTCATTGCTAGCCTGGCCAGCCGGCTTCCCGCTCCCGGTCGATCAGGTCCTGAAAAGAGGTTTCATCATATATGTCGAAGGCCGCCTGCTTCACACGGATCCACATGGATGAGAAGGCGCAGCGTCCGTCGAACGGGCAACTGGTCTTCGATACGCAGGCGATGCAGTCGCTGGGCGAAAGTTCCCGGCTGAGAAAACGCAGCACATCCCCAACGGAGACCTGGTTGGGTGGTTTGACCAGAAAATAGCCGCCATAGAACCCGCGTTTGGAATCAACGATGCCGCTGGCCTTGAGTTGATTGAGGATGACTTCCAGAAATCGCAGCGGAATCGACTGGGCGGCGGCGATGTCCGAAATTTTCACCGGCCCCTGGTCCATGTGTTTGGCCAGTTCGAAGATGGCGCGCAGGGCATACTGGTTTTTCTTGGGTGGAACCAGCATCCGAATCCCTCTTCAGTGTTATCTTGACTGATATGATCAGGTTCTTTCCTGACTTTAATAGTCGGGATTATTGTGCCTTGTCAATTATTTTTTTATTTTTTTTTAAAAATAATATAAAAACTATGATATTAATAGGTTATGGAAGTACAAGCGGGAGGGGCGGGTGGATTCCAAACGGGGATTCCCTAGCGGGTATACACACACCCAACCCCCCACCCGGATTCGTGTGGGGGACATCTTTCGGGTGTTGGACCAAGTGATTGATGCGGTCGGGCAGCAAGCCGGCAACCGAGCGCGTCGTCGACCTATCGCTCAGGTGGTTTGCCCGTCAGATTGATCGTGAAAACAGACCCCTTCCCCGGGTTCGATGAAACGTCGATGGTCCCGTTGTGGCGCTGGACAATGGCTCGGGTGAGCATGAGCCCGATGCCCGTGCCCCGTTCGCCCTTGGTGGTGAAAAAGCGCTGGAAAAGCCGGGCTTTCGTCCCTTCGTCCATTCCGCAGCAGGTATCCGCCACCCGATAGCATATGCCGCCGTCCTTCAATGCCCCGACGGACAGGGTGATGCGCTGCACCCCGTTGGCCGGCTCCGTATCCACACAGGCATCAATGGCATTGGTCACCAGGTTCATCAGGCATTGATGGATGCCCGCAGGGTCCATGTGTGTCGGGGCCAGTTCGGCCGCCACCTCCAAAATGAGATCTATCCCGTGATCCCGGGCCCGGGATTGCATCAAATCGAAGACGTCACGGGCGGGTTGCTCGGGATTTACCCGCCGATAGGTCAGCCGGTCGGTTTTGGCAAAGTTCAGCAGATCCAGAGAGAGGGTTTTGATGCGGTCTACATTCGTTCGCACCAGTTCCCACCCTTGCTGCAAATAAGCGGTGTCTTCCAGTTCGATGCCTTTTCCCAGAACGAACATGCCGCCGTCCAGTCCGCCGGCGATATTCTTGATGGTGTGGGAGAGTCCTGCCACCGTCTCCCCCACCGCGGCCAGTCGTTCGACCTCGATGAGTTGACGGGATTTTTCTTCCACCAGGTGTTCCAGGTTTTCCGTGTAGGCCCTCAACTGACGTCGCATGTCGATGCGGTCACCGGCCCTTTTCAAGGCAATGATCAGCGCATCGTCGGATATGGGCTTGGTGATGAAATCGGTTGCCTGGAACTTGAGGCTCTTGATGGCCAGATCCATGTCGCCGTGGCCGGTGAGCATGATCACCTCCGTGTCCGGGTAGCGGCTCTTGATGGCCTTGAGCAGGTCGATGCCGTCCATGCCCGGCATCTTGATGTCGGTGAGGGTGATGGACGGACGGACAGCGTCGAGGATGGTCAGGGCAGCTGCTGCATCGTCGGCTGTATGCACCGTGTATCCCAGATCGGCCAGGGAGATGCCCAGCACCTTGCGGATGCCCGCCTCGTCGTCCACCAGAAGGATGTCGCCGGTCATGAAGGATCTTTCACGATGGGAAAATGCAGGTTGAAACACGCACCGCTTTCCGGGTTTGCCGTAACATCGATCGAACCGCCGCACTCTTTGACGATGCTGTAGCTGATGGACAGCCCCAGCCCGGTTCCCTTGCCCACTTTTTTAGTGGTGAAGAACGGCTCGAAAATCTTGCCCCGGATCGGCTCCGGCACACCGCTCCCCGTATCGCACACCGACAAGGAGACCGTCTTCGTGTTGCGTGTGGTGACCAGCGTGATCATGCGGGGACGCATGCTTTCCGGCGCATGGTCGGATCGCTCTTCGATGGCATCCCGGGCGTTGATGAGCAGGTTGATGATCACCTGCTCCAGGCGGCTGGGGTTGCCCATCACCCGCGGCAGATCAGGATCCGTCCGCCATACGACGTCGATCCCGCGCACCTTGAGTTGCTGACTGAAAATTTCGAAGGCCCGCTCCAGGACCTCGTTGAGCAGAACCGGCTCCAGGTTGGGATCCGATTTTCTGCCGAACTGCCGCATGTGATTGATGATCTTGGTGGCCCGTTCCACATGGCTGTCGATCTCTTCGGACATGGTCAGCAGAATGTCATCACGGAGGGGCTCTTTCTTCTTCAGTTTGCGCATGAAAAAATTGCTGGCGGTCTTGATTACGGACAATGGCTGATTCAACTCGTGGGCGACGCCGGTGGCCATCTCGCCGAGGGTGGCCATTTTGCTGGCCTGGATCAACTGCTGCTCCGTTTCCAGCCGTTTGGTCACATCGCTGATGGTCACCAGCAGCACCCGCTGGCCGGTGTATTCGGACGGTGAGATGCGGATATCCACATAGAGCCTTTTTTCATCGGCCCCCACATGGCGGACCTGGTTCAGAACTGCTGTGGTGGCCATGCGAAAGGCCATGGTTTCCCGCTCATCGGGTTCAAACAGATCGAGAAAACAGGTGCCGATCAATCGGTCTCTTGCTTTGCCGTAAATCGCCAGGACGCTCTTGTTGCAGTCCAGAATCTCGAGGCCGCGGATTTCCAGCACGAAGACTGGGTTGGGAATGTTGTTGAAGATGGCATGGTATTTTTTTTCGGACAGTTCCAGCTTTTCTTCCAGTTGCTTGCGTTCGGATATATCCAGGTTCATTTCCATGGCCGCCACGATCTCGCCGCTTTCATCGCGGATGGGCGAGGTGCGGACGATCCAGTGCTTGACGCTGCCGTCCTTATCCACACCGGTCTCTTCACTGTAATGGGACTGGCCGTCGGCGAAGGTGGCCTCGACGGGGCAGTCCAGGCATTTTTCCGTGCGCCCCTTGTAGGCACAATAGCAGTAGTCGCCTGGCTTGGGGGCGAACTTGTCGGCGAATTCGCGATTGTAGCCGATGAGCCGGTAGTCCCGGTCCTGCACGGTGATGACGCAGGGCACCATCTCGAACAGGTTTTGGAACTGGTCGCGCTGCTTGTTGAGTTCGCTCTGCTTGCTGTCGATGGCAGTGCCCATCTGTCGAATGGCCTTGGCCAATTGGCCCATTTCATCGGCCTGGTCGACCTCCACCGGTGCCGAGTAATCTCCCTCTTCGATGCGTCGGGTACCGTCGATGAGTTTTTTGATCGGATATTTGACGAAGCGATAAATGAAAAGGAGGATCATGGCCGATGTGGTCAGAAAAAGGAAGGCGGCCAGGGCGACCAGGTTTCTTTCGTAGCGGGCCAACTCCAGATCCGCTTCTTCCAGGGATACGACCAAATCGATGGCACCCAGCACCTTTTTATCCGGCGGATGGACGTGGCAGGCATCGGTGGAACAGCCTGGTTCGTTGTATACCGGGCTGATGACGCCCATCAGCCGGTAGCCGTGCTGCGACCGGAAGGTGCGCACGGTTTCGGCCAGGGACACCTGATGCACCGGCGGGTCGCTGCGGTGGCAGATGAAGCAGGCCTCGTTTTTGATGTTGGTGATCGTGTCAATCTCGTCGTCCCGATTGGAATATTTGATCTCGC
>CAVPJS010000017.1:0-34279 GCA_963705475.1 uncultured delta proteobacterium
GGAGGGCCGCGACCGTGATCAACCCAAGTGGGGGGAAGGCTCCTTTTTTTCCGATGAACCGCAGTGCATAGGAAAAGGACCAAAACGTATCCGGAAATTTCGGGTAGATAAGCAAAATGTTCACGATTGACATCCTTTCATCGCCCGCCTATTTGACGATCAGATCATTCTTGACGGGGTTGACCCCCTTGACGCCGCGAGTGATTTCGTCCGCCTCATCGACCGCTAACCCCCAAGTCTTTTTTTCATGGCCATCACTCCTATATTACTTCCCGACGACGTCCTTGATCTCGCCGATCTTTTCCTGAATTTTCCCGTCAACATTTTCGGCCTTGCCTTCGGCTTCCAGGTCGCGATTTCCGACTGCTTTTCCGGCGACCTGCTTGATCTTACCCTTCACATTGTGCCACTTGCCTTCTGCCTTGTCCTGGCTGCTTGATTTCATGATAGACCTCCTGTTGAATATTGAAAATCGTCGTCCCACTATCTTCTAACTACGGGCTGTTCAATCTTTGTGCCAGGTGCCAAAAAATCACTGTAACGATACCCATCTTTCTAATATTTTATCGTAATCCGTTAAGTACACCTTCCGGGGCCACCCTTGATCGAAATCTAAAAAGGGGTCATATTCAACCGATGGTCACATATGACCCATTCGGGAGGTACCGCGTTGATCCCGAAAGAGAAAGCGTCGGAACCGCCCACCAGGGGATAGACAGCACCTGCTGTATAAATGGTTGATTACAACGATGGTGGGGCAGGATGATGGGCAAATCGCCCGCTTTCCTGCTCGGTAGCGCCCGCCCGATTGGCTGAACGCAACTCGATTTTCTTGAATTCGGTCGCCGTAATGGGTTTAGGTCCCTTGACCGTTTCCAGAGTACCCACCACCGTGACCTTTATCAAAGGAAGATAAAAATGCGTCCATCTGAAATTCAATTTCACGGCACCGCTCCAAAGGCAGTGAGAAGAAGATCTCGGGTCTTTCGCTGAACTCGTCCAAAAACAAGGCAAGGTCCGGCTCCATGCCAATTCGTCTGATAAAATCAGCCTTCACCCCTTGCCTCATTCGCTTTTTATTCTCGCCTTCGTCCCTGCTTGCCATCGCTTGCATGTCCTTCCGTGCAGGTGAAGTTCAGGGGTTCTCTATTCGACGATTTCCAGCACCGTTCGTTTTTTGATTCGTGATATAACCCAAATCTGGGTCACGCTGCGTCAGACCATCGGGCAACATCGGCGTTGCTCATAAGCATTTAGAGGCTACGCTGCGAAAAGCTACCTTGACTTCATCCGAACCGTTGTCCGCGTCCGTCTTGAGGTCTTCCCATGCTTCATCTCCGGCAGCTTTCAGCTGATACAGCTTTGTGGGGGACCACAGGAATCATTATACCGCCATCCGCTGCTTCATTCGTTTACAATCTTTGTGCCACGGATCTAATGTCAGCGCATGATCATTCAATACGCTGAAATATTTATGTTAAATAATTAATTGGGGTCTTCTGGGAAACAATTAGACAACGAGGAAAATGGATCGCATTTGACCAATGGTCACATATGACCCTTTTCAGGTGGTCTGGAAGTTGTGGGCGGCAAATGGTGATGGCATGTTGAAATGGGGATGGGGATGGGTTGATCGTCAGGCCGCATACCAAAGGACTACAAAATAATGGCATGTGGTGCCGGTGATCACAAATAGGTGCCAGATAAAGTGGCCGTAGGGGACCCGCGAGTCGGTTGCGAAAAAGGCGACACCGGCGGTGTAGGACAGGCCTCCTGCAATCAATAGGAACAGGCCCGCCGAGGGCATGCTGGCAAACAACGGTTTGACCGCAATCACCAGAAGCCACCCCATCAACAGATAAAGGCAGGTGGAAAGAATGGGATGGGCCGTTTTATAGAACGCCTTCAGTACGACCCCGGCGATGGCAAGACCCCAAATAACCCCGAACAGCGCCCAGCCCAATGCACCGCAGAGGATACCAAGGGTCAAGGGCGTGTACGTGCCGGCGATGAGGACAAAGATCGCACAATGCTCGATGATCCGAAAACAGCGTTTAACTTTGCCGATTGGCCAGGCATGGTAGAGCGCTGAGGCAAGATAAAGCAGAATCATGGACGCGGAGAAAACACTCGTACCGACAATGAATCCGGCATCCCCGTGCCTTACCGCATGCATGACAAGAAATGGCGTTCCGACCAGCGCGCCGACCAGCCCGACGCCGTGGCTGATGCTGTTGGCGATTTCTTCGCCCTGCGACTGAACACGCTTCGGGTTTGAAAGGACGGCCTGCACGTCAGTTCCATGGCCCCCAGTGACCATATACGCCAGTCAGGGCGATCGCTTCCTGTGCCGTATAGGTGCGAACATTGATAATTTTGTTTTTTTTGTAGTAGTCGTCCTTAGAAAACAAACATTTATGCCCTTCGCTCAATTCGTAGACGAAGTCCATCTCTTCAATCCACGCATGGTTTACCGCCGCATCTTGCGACAACGTGGCCACATTCCCATGTACCAGACGGTAGTCATCCTGGCCGTCGGTGATGTGTGGCTTTTGCATGAACTCTGCTGACGCTCTGAAACAAGCCGATTGCGGTTTGTATTTTTCATCCGAGTGGATCGTTTCTGAAGGTGACATGCTTCATCCTATCCTTTTCGGTAAAACCCAGCGTTGTTATAAGTTGAACCGCGATAACGAGTGCATTCCCCGTCGCGTGCGGCGGGGTTAGCGAGCGAACTGAAAATCGCATTTTTTATCCTTTCGGGGAGTCTTCAATTCATTCAACGACCCGACCTTTCCTTTGCTAACATAATCATCTTATCTGCATTAAGCCAATTTTTTGAATTTACTGGGTGGCGACATGGCCTACGACTCGGACATCGGCGCCGAACCACCTCGTGCCGGGTTATGAAGAATCTATAGACGGCAATCATCTTAAAACTTAAATTTTCGTATACAATCAAGTACGCTATGACTACCCCAGGTTTTTACATATCGCTGGCGTGTGTATGGCACTGATCGCTTTATTGGGTTTCTGAAGTGTCGACCAGTTTTTCTCAGATTGCATTTTCATACTTGAATTTGAACATCTGTGCACCCTGAAAAAACATTGACAAGGCATGTCTATATCTGTAAAATGTCACACATAAAGAGACAATGTCACGCATAAAGAGACATAAATAGATCAGATCCAGGTGGGTCGGCGCACATCGACGAATCCATCCCGTGGGAGGGGTGACGGATGCCATCAAAAGGTGAAAAATATTATTTCGTCGCATCGCTGGCCAAAGGGTTGCGCGTATTGGAACTCCTTGCCGCGAGCGGCGACATGTCCGCCTCCCGCATGGCCGGTCAACTGGATACCAGCAGGGCTGCAAGCCACCGATTTTTAACTACCTTGCGTGATCTGGGGTATGTCGAGAAGTCAGAGGAGGGGAAGTTTCGGTTGACTTTTAAAGTAGTCGAACTGGGTATGAAAAAGCTTGACGGATTCGAGATCCGCCATAGCGTGCATCCTCTCCTTCAGGAAATGGCCCTCGCTTGCGGTGAAACGGTGAATCTCGGACATTGGGACGGAACAGCTATCGCGCATTTGGACAAGATCAACAGCACTGAAATTTTAAGGCTGGACGTAGGGCTGGGGGCACTGGCCCCAGCTTATTGTACCGGCTTGGGCAAAGCAATCTTGGCTTTTTTGCCTGATCGGGAACTCGAAGACTATCTCCAGTCGGTAAAGTGGGTGGCGATGTCCCCGAAAACCATTATGACCCCGGAGAAATTAAAAGCCGACATCGATAAAATCAGACAACGCGGCTATGCCATCGATGATGAGGAGCTAAGCCTGGGGCTCCGTTGCGTGGCTGCACCAGTTTTTGATCACACGGGCAGGCCGACATACGCCTTGAGCGTCTCGGGTCCTACCCAGCGGATGTCGAAAAAAAAGATCGATGCCATTCAACAAAAGCTACTCCCACTGTGCCGTCGAATATCACGGTTAATCGGTGCGCCTGACAAATGAAACCATGAATTCAGATTATCATAAAGCGAATCCAAAGGAGGAAAACAAACCATGCGCAAAAAGAAAATGAGCCGTTTCGACCTACTGAAACTGAAACAGGATGGTCAAAGAGCGGTTTGGATAACCGCATATGATTACTGGACAGCCTCTTTCGCCGAGCAGGCTGGAATGGATATGCTGCTGGTGGGCGACTCGTTAGGGATGTGTATTTATGGTTACAGCGGCACTGTCCCCGTGACCATGGACCAATGTATTTGGCACAGCGAAGCGGTGCGGCGCGGGGCACCGAACACATTCATTATTGGTGACATGCCGTTCTTGTCCTACCAAGTCAGTGTGGAGGAAGCCGTGCGAAACGCAGGGCGGTTTCACAAAGAGGCCGGTGTTGACGCCATCAAACTGGAAGGCGGCGTGCGGGTATGTTCGCAGATTCAAGCGATTGCGGATGGTGGGATGCTGGTCATGGGACACATCGGGCTCACGCCTCAGAGTTCCGGCCAACAAGGCGGATTTAAGGCCCAAGGGAGAACTGCTGAAGCGGCCAAAGAAGTAATCGAGGATGCCATGGCCATCCAGGCCGCCGGGGCGTTCTCGCTGCTGGTGGAAGCCGTGCCGCCTGAAGTTTGCGGGATCATCCGCGAAAAGCTTAGCATCCCGGTTTACAGCATTGGTGCCGGGTGGGAAGCCGACGGCCAACTGATGATCTGCAGCGATGTTTTAGGTATCTTTCAGGCGTTCACGCCAAAGTTTGTCAAAAAATATGAAAACTTAGGAGAAAAAACCGTCAGCGCTTTCAAGCAATATGCCCTGGAGGCCCGCAGCGGACAGTTCCCTAAAGAGGAACACGCTTACAAAATGGTGGATGGTGAACTGTCGAAGCTTACAAAACTGCTGGATGAATAACCGGCAACCGGAAAACAAAAAATATAAGTATAAAATTGATGGAGGTGAAAATGTCGGCTGTGTTGAAAACGATTCGTGATTTCATGGAAAAAGAAGGCATCCCCGGACGCGACGCCCATGCGTTGCCCACTTCGGCCAAATCCTTTCCCGATGGTGCCAACTATCGTATCGAAATCGCGGGCGTGGAGAGAGCATCCACGATGGCGGCCATGATCGACGAGGCCCACAAACGCAATGTGATCATCCACCGGTGCATTGCCGCCGTGGGTGGTTCCACTTACTGCGATTTCCAGGAACTCAAGGACATGGCGCGGATGGCCCACGATGAGAAGATCGAAATGATCATGACCGTCGGACACCGCAAAGGCTGGGACCCCGGCTCCAAAGAAATTTCCACCCCGGAAGGCGGTATGCAGGGATTCCGCCTGAGAGGATCGGACAACATCTCCTATCACATTGCCGACATCATGCGAAATATCGAGGCCGGACATCGGGGCTTTTTGGTATACGACGAAGGCGTGCTGTCCATCTTGAACAAAATGCGCGCCGAAGGTCTGATCCCGAAAGAGACCATCTTCAAATTCTCCGTCTTCGGCGGATACTGCAGTGCCGCCGGTGCCAAAGTGATCGAATCCATGGGAGCCAATTCCATGAATCCCATCTCGGATGTATCATTGCCGATTCTGGGTTCTATCCGCCAAGCGGCCAACTTGCCGCTGGACGTGTATGTGATCATTGTCGACTCTTTCGGCGGCATGTTCAGGGCATACGAGGCACCCGAAATCGCTCGCGTGGCCTCGCCATGCTACTTTAAGTTCGAACCGGGGACCTCAGAAGGAGAGATATACAAACCCTGGATCCAAGAAGCCTGGCACGCGAATCTCATTCGCGAGAAAGTCAAAATTGCCTCCATCGTCATGGAGATCATGCAAAGGCATGCCCCGGAGTTGAAAACATCCGCGAAAGGACCGGCAGATCTTGTTCTGCCAGTGGTGGCATAACCGTACAACTTGCATTGTCGCTGGTGAGCAATCATAAGGAAACCGTATATGACAACCTTAAATTATCTGTCTGATCGAACCCATGAAGTCGAGTGGTCGGGCATCCGTATCATGTTCGCAATGGCCGAACAGATTCCAGGTGTCGTCAATCTGGGCATCGGCCAGCCCGATTTCGATACCCCCGTGTTTATCAGAGACGCCGCCAAACAGGCCCTGGACGACGGTTACACCCGCTATCCACCAGCTAAGGGCTTTGCCGACCTGCGTCGGGTGATCGCCAAAAAAGTAAAAAAAGAGAATGGCATCGATGCCGATCCGGATAGCGACGTGTACGTCGCCGTGGGGGCCATGCAGGTCATTTTCAATACCTGTCTGCACCTGCTCAATCCAGGAGACGAGGTGATCGTCATGGACCCGGGCTACGACTACTACTCGCAGATTCGCCTTTTCGGCGGCGTGCCGGTGCCGGTGGCCACCCATGAATCGAACCGGTTCAAAGTGGACCCAGCGGATATCCGGGCTGCCATCACCGACAACACCAAGCTGATGATCATCAACACCCCGTCCAATCCCACCGGGGCAATCTTCGACGAGGAGATTCTCAGATCCATTGCGGAGATGGCGATGGAACATGACATCTGGGTTCTTTCGGACGAACCCTACGAGCACATCTTGTTTGATGGACGCCAGCACATCAGCATCGGCGCCTTACCCGGTATGGCGGAAAGGACCATCTCCGCTTTCACACTGTCCAAATCCTATGCCATGACCGGCTGGCGGGTCGGCTACACGATTGCGCCGAAGGCCATTATCGATGAGATGGAAAAGCTCATGGAACACATGGTGTCCGGGGTGACCGCCGTGGCTCAGCGGGCCGCTCTGGCGGCCATTTCCGCGCCGCAGGACTGCGTAAGAGAGATGGTTGCCACCTACGATAAAAGACGACATCTCGTCCATGAGGGCCTCAACGCCATCGACGGGATTCAATGCATCAATCCAGAATCGACCTTTTATGCCTTCCCGAATATCACATCAACCGGGCTTTCTTCCTGGGATTTTGCCAAATACCTGGTCAAAGAACACAAGGTGGCTGTGGTCCCAGGCAGTATTTTCGGAAAAGCCGGTGAAGGATACGTGCGTCTCTCTTTTGCCGCGAGTCTGGATCAACTGAAGGAAGGCATTGCCCGCATCGGGCGCGGTGTCGCAGCCTTGCGGGCCTGAAACGTTTAAAAACCATTTCCAGGAGGTGTAAACGATGCCCCTGTTTTTAACGGATGAATATCTTGGGCGTCTTGACAAGACCAAACAGCGGATGGCCGATGCCGGGATCGATGTGCTGGTATCGTCGGATCCGGCCAACATGAACTACCTGACCGGTTACGACGGGTGGTCCTTTTATGTCCCCCAGTGTGTCGTGGTCAGCCTGGACGGCGAGACCCCGCTGTGGATCGGACGGCGGATGGACGTGGCCGGTGCGCGGCACACCACCTTTCTGCCTGATTCTCAAATCATCGGATACCCGGAAAACTATATTCAGACCCTGGCACGGCATCCCATGAATTTCGTGGGAGATGTGATTGCCGAACACGGTTGGGGGAGGAAGACCGTCGGGGTTGAGATGGATGCATACTACTTCTCCGCCCGGGCCTACGCCGAACTGCAGAAGCATCTGCCCGACGCGCGTTTTGCCAACGCCGATCTGTTGGTCAACTGGATCCGGCTGATCAAGTCGGACGCCGAGATCGCCCTGATGCGCGAGGCCGGACAGATCGCCAACCGGGTGATGACCACGGCCATCGATCGTCTGGAACCGGGCGTTCGCGAGTGTGATGCCGTGGCCGCCGTCTACCAGGCCCAGATGTCGGGAACCGAGGCGTTCGGCGGGGATTATCCGTCCATCGTACCCATGATGCCGACCGGTGAGAAGACCTCGGCGCCCCACCTGACCTGGACCGATGCGCCCTATGAGAATGAGCAGATGGTCAATCTGGAGTTGGCGGCCTGTCGGCACCGCTACCACTGCCCCATCGCACGCACGGCCTACTTGGGCAAGAAACCACCGGCCAAATTGGTGGAATTGGCCCAGCATACCGTGGAAGGCCTCGACCTGACCCTGGACGCCATTCGACCGGGTATGCGTGCCGAGGAGGTCGAACAGGTATGGCGCCGGCACATCGCCAAAGCCGGCTTGGAGAAGGAGTCACGCATCGGCTATGCCATGGGCCTCAATTATCCACCGGACTGGGGTGAACACACGGCCAGCCTGCGTCCCGGAGACCGCACTGTGCTGGCGCCCAACATGACGTTTCACATGATCCTGGGCATGTGGATGGACGACTACGGGTTCGAGTGTAGCGAATCTTTCCGCGTCAGCGCAAACGGCTGCGAGACCTTTGCCGATGTGCCGCGCAAGCTCTTTGTTAAAGGATAGACGATGGTGATCCACCACGCCCGCGAAGGACAGACGAGCAGTGGCGAAGCCATTGGCATTCTGCTGCTCGACACTTCAGTTCCCTTCATTCCCGGGGACGTGGCCAATGCAACCACGTACAACTTTCCGGTGCGGTTTCGTAAGGTGGATGGATTTACCGTGGCCCAGGCCATCGGCAAGGATCCGGTGGTTTATGATGTACTCCTTTCTGCGGCCCGGGACCTGGTGGACCAGGGCGTCCGCGCCGTGACCGGCGACTGTGGGTTCATGGCCCTGCACCAGCGCCGACTGGCCGATGATCTTCCGGTCCCGGTGTTTCTGTCCAGCCTGCTGCAGATTCCCTTCATGCTCGCACTTTTAGGTGCACAGGACAAGATCGGCGTGCTCACCGCCGACGGACGCAGTCTGGACCATACCCTGCTGGCCGCTGCGGGTGTCGCCGATATGAATCGCCTGGTGGTCGAAGGGTTGGAGACCCGCGAGCATTTCTACCGTTTCGCTATCCAAGAAGCAGGCACCCTGGACACAACGGCGGTGGAAGCCGAAGTGGTCGAGGCCGGCCGGCAGCTGGTGGCACGCGATGCATCGGTCCAGGCCATTTTGCTGGAATGCAGCTTGTTGCCACCTTATGCCGCAGCGGTGCAGGCGGCGGTGAAGCTGCCGGTCTTCGATTACATTACCATGATCAATTATGTCTTTTCGGCCGTGGTCAAAAAGCCCTACACAGGCTTCGTGTAAGCCGCGATCCGAATCATCCGACAGAGGCCAGCAGGACATGAACAAGCCGATCTCCGACCAAATCCAAAGCTGCCGCAACGAGCTGATCGCCCTGCGGCGGGATTTCCACCGGCATCCCGAATTGGGATTCGAGGAACATCGTACGGCCGGTGTGATTGAATCCTACCTCAACGACCTGGGCGTGGCCACCCGGCGCGTGGCCGGAACGGGGGTCGTCGCACTCATGGAGGGGGCGGCGCCCGGTCCGGTGCTCATGCTGCGGGCGGACATGGATGCCCTGCCGGTGGCTGAAGAAAATGAGGTGGAATACCGGTCGCAGCATCCGGGCGTGATGCACGCCTGTGGTCACGATGCCCACATGGCCATGCTGCTGAGTGGCGGCCAAGATTCTGTCGCAAAATAAAGATGCCTTTGCCGGAACGATCAAATTTGTCTTCCAGCCCAACGAGGAAATCGCCGGCGCCCTGCGTATGATCGATGAGGGCGTACTCGACCATCCCTCCGTCGATGCGGTGATGGGGCTGCATGTCTGGACGCCGGTCCCATCCGGCAAGATCGGCATCACCGCCGGGCCGGTAATGGGCGGTCTGGACGTCTTCAAAATGACCATCTTCGGCAAGGGCGGCCATACCGGCGTGCCCGAAGATGCCGTGGATCCGGTGATCGCCGCGGCCAACCTGATCCAAACCGTGCAGGCAATCCAGACCCGCGAAATCAGCCAGCTGAAATCGACGATCATCATGTTCGGCCGGATCGCCGGCGGGACCAAGAGCAACATCATTCCGGACAAGGTGGAGCTGGAGGGCTCCATCCGCTTTCTATACAAGGGCGGTCCCGACAGCGTCGAACAACCGACCGAACGCTTCATCCGTGTCGCCGAACAGGTCTGCCGGACCCACCGCTGCACCTGTGAGATCGACATCGTCCACGAGAACATTCCCCTGATCAACGATCCGCGGATGACTGCCCTGGCCCGCGACACGGCGGCCTCGGTATTCGGGGGAAAGAGGCCGTCGTCGACAACGTCACCATCGCCAGCGAGGACTTCTCGGAATTCAGCGAGCGCATCCCGGGCGTCTTCATGTTTCTCGGTGCCGGCAACGACAGCAAAAGGGAACCACCCATTCCCACCATCAATCCGCGTTTCGATATCGATGAGAGATGTGCTTACCGACGGGGTGGCCATGCATGTGCACGGCGCCCTCAACTATTTCAATACCAAGGAGTCGAGATTCAAAAGGAGGTGATAAAACGCAGCGTATCATACCTCATCTGACACGTAATCTCAACTGGATCACCGGCTCGCCCCGAACGAGCTGCAGATGAAAGGAGTTGGACCATGAAAAAAGTTGCGAATTTCGAAAGTATTTAAAACGTTACTGGCATCCGTTCTGCTGATCGCAGCAACCTTTATAAGCGTGCATGCAGAGGAGTGGAAGTATGCCATGGGAGAGGGGGAGAGCGATCCTCAAGGTATCTATGCGGCGGCATTTAAAAATTACATTGAGGAAAATTCCAGGCATACAATCAAGATCTATCCAGTCGGGACCCTCGGGGAAGAGACCGACATGCTGGAACAGACGAGAGCCGGGATCTTGCAGTTTTTAGGGCAATCCACCGGTTACATGGGAGGTACGATTCCTGAGATGGATCTGTTTACCCTGCCTTACGTGATGCCGACGGACACGAAGCAGCTCGATTATTTTTTCAAAAATTCAAAAGTGATTAACGAAATGCTTCCTGAAATTTTCCGAAAGCACGGACTTGAACTGCTCTCTATCTTCCCGGAAGGCGAGATGGCGGTGACAACGCTTGAGCCTTTTCACTCGCCAGAGGATTTAAACGGTAGGAAGATGCGTGTTATGCCGGGATCGCCGATCCTGGTTGAAACCTACGAAGCCTTTGGTGCGTCTCCGGTTCCCATGAGCTGGGGTGATTTGATTGGTGCCCTTAAGACCAAAATGGTAGATGGCCAGGAGAATCCAACGGTATGGATTGAAGCCTATGATCTGGATAACTTGACCAACGTATTGACGTATACCGGACACGGACACTTCAATGCATCCGTAACAGCGAACAAAACGTTTTTTGACGGGCTCAGCAAAAGAGATAAAGAGCTTGTTCGCGCAGCGGCGGCGCATGCACACCAAGTTATCCTGACTGAGGCGCAAAAGCTTGATGCTTACGGCCTTGGCCGCATTGTCAGAACCAACCCGAGCTACAAGATCGTGACTCTCACGGAAGAAGAACGCGCACCGTTTAAAAAGGCTGCCAAGGCAGTACAAGCTTCGTTTGCAGCCAAGAGCGCTTCAAACAAAAAAGTTTTAGATCAAATGATGGCGGATCTGAAAAAAGCGGAGGAAAACGCCAAATAACACCCCAATCGATCATCTGCCGCTCAAATGAGCGGCAGATGATCTTTAATTCAGTACGCCTTTTTTTAAGGCCCAATCTGCTTTCCCAATCGGAAGAGAAGATGGCTATAGCAGAATAAAAAAAAGATCAATCCTCTCTTACAAGTGCTCGATTTCGCGGATGTGCTAATTAGCAAGTTCGAAGGGATTATGCTGGCTCTTGGGGTGATCGCGATGACGATCAATACAATTGCCGCGGTGATTAGTCGATATGTTTTTAACAGTGCGATTACTTTCACCGATGAACTCAATATGATTTTCATCGTTGTGGTCACCTATGCCGGACTTAGCTACGCAGCACGCAATGGACGCCATATCCGGATGTCTGCCATTTACGATTCAATGTCTGCAAAGGCGCGTAAAGTTTTAATGATTGTGATGGCTTCGGTGACGTCGGCGTTTATGTTCCTTCTCGCTTTTTATTCGTACTACTACATTGTCGAGGTTTATGATAGCGGACGCATATTGCCGGCTTTAGGGCTGCCGGTGTTTTATATCTATCTGTGGGCGCCCGTCGGTTTTTTTCTGACGGGATTGCAGTATGCATTTACGGTGGTCAAAAACCTAACAGAGCGTGATGTCTACCTTTCAACCCATATCAAAGATGGCTATTCTGAAACAGATAGTGATACTGAGATCTAAGGTATGATGATGAGACTTCTAATTAGGGAAATCGTACTGGTATTGGTTTGCAGTTGCTTGTTGCCCAATCCCCTTTTTGCATCCGATCCTGTTACCGTTGTCATTGAAGAGACGACCATTGAGCAAAAAACGAACCTTTTCGTGTACGGCTATGCCGAGGGTGTGGACAGGCGCCAAGAGGTAAGCATCACCGTAACTGATCGTAAAGCAAAAACGCTTGAACTACTGGCAGAGACAAATAAAATCGGCAATTGGGGCATTGAAGCGGTCGACATCAGTACGCTCAGCGACGGCAAGATTATCATTACAGCAGCGATTACCGATGAAGCGGGAAAAACAGTAGCCCAAACCACGTCTACAGCTGTCTTGGATACCAGTTTTAGTCTTTTCGCATTCATGAATAAGCATTTTGCGGCCACGATTTTTTTGCTGATGGTCACGTTATTGTTATTGGGTTTTCCCATGAAGATCCCTCTGATTGCCGGGGCGACACTGGGGGTGATTCTGCTGTACGACGGTGATCTCTCGCAGATGCAGTTTATGATCCAGCAGATGATGGCCGGGATTCGTCCAGCCGCACTCATTGCCGTGCCCATGTTTATCCTCTCTGCCGATATTATGACCAGAGGTAAATCGGCTGAAAAACTGATTGATCTGGTGATGGCATTTGTCCGGCACATCAAAGGGGGGCTTGCGGTAAGTACATCTGGTGCGTGTGCGGTATTTGGTGCTGTTTCCGGTTCAACGCAGGCCACCGTCGTAGCAATTGGATCACCCCTTCGTCCTAGAGCTTCAAAAAGGGGGATACAAAGACTCCTTTATTTTAGCACTTATCGTCAACTCCAGCGATATCGCTTTCTTGATTCCGCCCAGCATCGGGATGATTATCTATGGCATTGTCGCGAAAACTTCCATACCCGAACTGTTTATCGCCGGTATCGGCCCGGGACTGTTGATCCTGGTTCTGTTTTCCATCTACAGTGTTATCTATGCGTATATAAACAAGATTCCCACCGAACCGAAAGCCTCATGGAGGGAGCGGGGACAGGCATTGTACCGCGCGCTATGGCCGTTGGGATTTCCCGGCCATCATTATCGGAGGCATCTTCGGCGGCATCTTTAGCCCCACCGAAGCTGCCGCCGTAAGCGTGGCATATGCCATCGTACTGGAGGGCTTTCTTTTTAAAACGATGACGCTTAAAGACTTTTGGGCGACCTCTCTGTCCACCGGGTTGGTGACAGCCGTTGTATTTATCCTGGTCGGTGCCGGAGCGGCATTCGCCTGGGTGTTATCCTATGCGCAGGTGCCCCAACAGCTTTTGGGGATGATCGGCATTTCGGAGATGGGCAAATATGGCGTACTTTTTGTTATCTCCGATCGCCTTTTTTGTCGGATGCATGTTCGTTGATCCGATTGTGGTAATTTTAATCTTGGTACCTATTTTTGCGCCGAGTGTGCATAATCTGGGACTCGATCTTGTTTTAGTGGGTACGATTATTACGCTCCAGGTTGCCATTGGTTCCGCAACGCCGCCGTTTGGCTGCGACATTTTTACCGCTATTGCTGTATTTAAACGCCCTTACTTTGAAGTTGTCAAAGGGACACCGCCATTTATAGTCATTCTTTTGGGTGTCGCCGTAGCGATGATCTTCTTTCCGGAGATTGCGCTTTACTTAAGAGATGTGGCCTTTAGATAAGAGAGAGACATGTTCCACAATATTCTAGTGCCGCTGGATGGTTCGGAAAATGCCAACCGAACCTTAACGTTGGCAGCCAACTTAGCCAAACAGTCTGATTCCCAAATCAATGTCTTATCGGTTTTCAGGCACCATAGCCATATCGAAGCATCGATCTCCATAATTAGACCCAGGGATCCCGAAAATATAGATGATGTACTCAGCGCTCATGCGAAAGTGGTCGTCGACAACGGCAAAGCCATACTGCGCGAACAAGGTGTAAAAAAATTAGATGCTTTATCAAAATGGGTATGGCTAGTAAAAAGATCCTGGAGTTTGCCAAAAAACGAAATCGATCTCATCGTCATCAGCTCCAAAGGGAGGGGGGATCTAACCGGGTACCTGTTGGGCGGGGTGCCGCATAAGGTGGCCGGCCTTGCCAAATGTCCGGTTATGGTTGCTTAACGATTCACCAGTCCGCTTGGGCGCCTCCGCCCACCGCAAGAACCAGTTTTACATACGGCTTACCCTATGAAAGAGCAACCGACCCTGCATGATGTTTATCAAGCCCATGCCCGCATCAAACCTTACATCGTTGAAACCCCGCTTCTGGCATCTACCGAATTGGCGGACATAACAGGTGCTCAATCGGTCCATCTAAAACTGGAGTGCCTGCAGAATACCGGCGCCTTCAAAGTGCGGGGCGCCGCAAATAAGATCCTGAGTCTTTCCGACGAGGACAAACAAAAGGGCGTGATCACGTTTTCCACCGGCAACCACGGCAAGGCAGTGGCCTATGTGGCCGATCGCGCCGGCATTCAGGCCACCGTGTGTCTATCCGAACATGTTCCGGCCTACCGGGCGGAAACGATCCGGCGCCTCGGTGCAACGGTCGCCGTTAAGGGCCGCAGCCAGGACGAGGCCGAAAAACACTACCAGGAATTGATGCAGGTCCAAGGGTGTACGCCGGTCGTGCCCTTCGATGATCCCTTGATCATCGCCGGTCAGGGCACCATTACCCTCGAAATTTTGGCAGCACTCCCCGATACCGATTTACTGCTGGTTCAATTGTCCGGCGGCGGTCTGTTGGCAGGCATGGCAATGGCAGCCAAAGCCATCAACCCCCATATTCGCACGGTGGGACTTTCCATCGAGCAATCGCCGGCCATGCTCGAAAGCCTGAAGGCCGGCCAACCGGTTCAGGTCGAAGAAAAGCATACCCTTGCCGATTCCCTTTTGGGGGGCATTGGTTTCGATAACCGTTTCACCTTAACCATGGTGCGCCAGTACGTTGACGAACACGTGCTGGTCAGCGAGGCGGAGATCAAGGCGGGGATGTATCATCTGTTCAACACGCACCGCACAATCGCGGAAGGCGCTGCGGCCGCGGGTGTCGGAGCCCTGTTGAGCGGCCGGATCGATGTCTCCGGAAAGCGCGTGGTTACGGTTGTCACCGGCGCCAGCGTGGAATCGGCGACCTATCTTGCGGTCATCAACGCGCAACTGAAAAGGGATCTTAAGCAATGATTCGCATCCTCAATGAACGGGAAATTCGCAGCATCGTGTCGTTGGACGAATCGGTGATCGCGGCCATCGAAACCGGTTTCGCTGAATTGGCCAAAGGCAACGCCCTCGTCCCCCCGATCATGATGCTGCCGGTTCCGGAAAAACACGGTGAGGTGGATATCAAAAGCGCCTTCATCAAAGGCATGAACCAGATGGCCATTAAGGTGGCCTCGGGGTTCTTCGAGAACAGCCGATTGGGACTGCCCTCACAGAGCGGCCAGATGCTGGTGATCAGTGCCGAAACCGGATTCCTGCAGGGTGTGCTGCTGGACAACGGCTACCTGACCCAGGTGCGTACCGGTGCCGCCGGAGCGGTTGCGGCCAAATACCTCGCCCCGCAGAGCGTTGATGCGGTCGGCGTGATCGGTTCCGGGGTGCAGGCCCGCTTCCAAATGGCTGCCCTCAAACTGGTACGCGACTTTTCCACCATCCACATGTTCAGCCTGGACAAGGACGACATAAAAGATCGCTACGTTCGTGATATGCAAGTGCAACTGGGCGTCACGGTGGTCAAGTCATCCAGTGTCGAGGCGGTGGTCAAGGAAAGTGGCATTGTGGTCACCACGACGCCGGCCCGCCAGGGATACATCAAGGCGGCTTGGCTGCATTCCGGCCTGCATATCACGGCCATGGGTAGCGACACGGAAGAGAAGCAGGAACTCGAGGACGATGTGCTCACCGCTGCGGATATAGTTGTCTGCGACCTCAAATCCCAGAGCACCCGCCTGGGAGAACTGCGCCGGCCTGTGGCGCAGAACCTGGTCGCGGTTGATTCGGTGGTCGAACTGGGAACGATCGTCAGCGGCCAGGCCGCAGGTCGCATTGACGAGCGCCAGACGACCGTATGCGACCTCACCGGCGTAGGGGTCCAGGATACCATGATTGCCGTCAAAACCCTGGCCGTGGCCGAGGAGATGAGGGTGGGCCTGACCATTGCTTGACCGGACCGCATCCGGAAGGCAAAAAACAGGTGCCGTTAATTAAACGAGTGGTTTGAAGCGTAGAGAGGTGTCCTCGATGCCTGAGCAGATGCTATTCACCCAATCGGAATACGACCGCCGCATTCGGCGTACCAAGGAACAGATGGATCGCCAGGGCATTGAAGTGCTGTTGGTGGTCGATCCGGCCAACATGAACTATCTCACCGGCTACGACGGATGGTCTTTTTATGTCCACCAGGGCGTCATCCTCGCTCTGGATACGGAAGAACCCCTGTGGTTCGGCAGGCAGCAGGATGCCAACGGGGCCCGGCTGACGACCTGGCTGCCCCACGACCGCATCCACGGCTACCCGGATGAATACGTGCAGTCCCGTTACACCCATACCATGCGCTATGTGGCCCAGATGCTGCGCGACCATGGCCTGGCGGAAAAACACCTCGGCCTGGAGATGGACGGTTACTGGTTCAGCGCCCGGATGTACCTAACCCTTCAGGAGGAACTGGCCGGGGCGACGCTGATGGATGCCACCAATCTGGTCAACTGGGTCAAAAGCGTCAAGTCCGAGCCGGAGATTGCCTATATGCGGCAAGCGTCGCGGATATGCGAAAGCGTGATGCAAACTGCCATTGACGCCATAGCCCCCGGTGTCTGGGAAAAGAATGCGGCGGCCATGGTGTCGGCAGCGCAGATCGGCGGTACAGATGAATACGGCGGTACGTCGCCGGCTATTTTTCCGATCATGCCCTCGGCGGAAAGAACCTCGACGGCGCACCTGACCTACGATCCGGACCGTCGATATCGTCGGGGCGATGTGGTACTGCTGGAACTGTGCGGCGCCAGGCACCGGTATCACGCCCCGCTTTCCCGCACGCTTTTCCTCGGCAACCCCCCGGACGATCTTCTCAAAACCGCCGACGGTGTGGTTACCGGGCTGCAGGAAACCCTTCAATTCATTGGCCCGGGCGTGACGGCCGAGGCGGTGGAGGCGCGCTGGCGGGCGGCCATCGCCCACACCGGCGTGGTCAAGCCTTCACGCGTCGGCTATTCATACGGGCTGAATTATGTACCGGACTGGGGCGAACACACGCTGAGCCTTCGGCCAGGTGATAAAACAGTGTTGGCGCCGGGCATGACCATTCACTTCATGCCGGGCATCTGGCTGGATAATTACGGCTTTGAATGCAGCGAACCGGTGCTGATCACCGACAACGGGTGTGAGAAATTCATCGAATTCCCTCAACAGCTGTTCGTCAAACGCTAATCCAGGACCGTTTCGCCATCGCCCTTGACTTTGCCTGTTCCCGGCATTTGCGGCCCCGCTATCTCCGTGGTTAACGATGGATCGCGTCACCCAAAGGGATTGGCTTTTGATTGGTACCGCCTGCTTTGGGGCGGCACTGGCATTGCGGTCGGGGCCGCTTGGCAGGGGATTCCAGCGGGGACTTGTATTGCGGCTTATCGCATTGTCGTGCTTTGGCTCACCTTAGCCTTATCCGCCGAGCCCGTGCCGACGAACCGGGGGTCACATCACGCCGCGAACAAGGATGAGGCGATGTTGCTTCAGCCGGCATCGTATTCCACAACTGAATCGCCTCGAAGACCTATCACTTCGTAGATTTTTACATCTGTCTTTTTGCCCTTCAGCGGCATGGCAGGAAAGTCCTGCGTTCTGACCAAATGGCGTGCCCGCGTAAAGATGGATTCACCAATCAGGATGGTGTTTCTTGCATTGTTGGCCAGTGCTTCGATCCGTTTGGCCGTATTGACCGTATCGCCGATCACCGAATACGATAGTCGCTCCTCAGAGCCAAGGTTGCCAGCAACCACCGGACCAAAATTCATTCCGATCCCCACGCGGATATCCTGCCCGATCAGATCCGCCACTTTGGTATTGATGTCCTTCAACCGTTCCACCATGGCCAGGGCACAGCGCAAGGCACTTCCCACACAATCTCGAATCGGCAACGGAGCTCCAAAAACAGCAAAAATTTCATCTCCGACAAACTGTGCGACCGTGCCCCCGTGAGTTGCAACGACCTCTGCCATCATTTCGTAATAGGTATTCAGCATTTTAACAACCGCATCAGGGTTGAGTTCCTCGCTAATCGACGTGAAACCACGCATGTCACAGAAAAGTGCGACAATTTCGAGCTTTTCCCCTTGAAACAGAGACCCGCCATGTGCTGCCAGACCCTTTTTTACCACCGCTTCCGGCACATACTTGGTGAACAGATTGAGCGTTCTAAGTTGTTCTAAATTCTTTTCACTCAACTTCTGGTTGGTCTTTTCAAGTTGTCGGAACCACTTTCTCTCTTTGGAACGAGCGGCTGCTAAATCATGTTCCATGGCGACGCGTTTGGTGACGTCACGTTGAACGGCCAGATATTGATGGATCTCTCCGGATTCGTTCTCGATCGGCACAATCGACCACTCCATGACGAATTCGGATCCATCTTTTCGGTAATTCGTGGTTTGACCGAACCACGATGCGCCTTTTTCCAGCCGCTTGCGTAAATCAATGAAAACGCCATGATCGGTTTTGATCCCTTGAAGGATGCGTGGCGATTTTCCTATCACCTCATCCTTCGCCCATCCGGTCATTCTTTCGAATGCGGGGTTGACGTAAACAATGGAGGGGCCAGGGCTGTCAAGATCAGTTGTTGTGACCAGGACACTTTCTGTCATCGCCTCAAGCAGCTTCAAGGCATCAATGAATTCATGTGGTGAATCACTCATAGTTCGTCCGATATAATGTTGATCTTCATCAGGTCCCTGAATCGTAACACATTTTCAAAGCCAGATTCAATGGCTGCCCGCGCGCATTTACCAGCTAGCGATGGGCATCCAACCGTGTTTGACCGTTTCGGTCCGTGTAACAGAAGCAATATCGGTCTCGGTTTTCATCCCTGTAGAAGCGGCGGCGGTTGCCAAGCGGACAACCGTGGCGAGACCGGCGTTCAACAGGGCCAGGAGCGTTGCGGCATTGATGCGGGGCTGATGAATTAGAACTACTTTGATGGTTTTCTCTCTTAGCTTTTAGATTGCGACATCTCAAACGTCGTTTCGACAGGTGGCGGGTTGCGCAGCGTCTGCAGCACGATACAACAATGTTCGGCACCCATTCGCAGTGTCTCCGACACCCAAGCCATCATGGTGGGACCGAAAGCCGCAATGCCGACGTTCAGAAGCAGGTAGATGCCGGTCAGATAAAAAAACGATCGACTGAAATAGAGCCGCCGCATTCCGGCGAAGAGATTGCGCGCAACGGCCGCGGTACCAGGTATCTTGGCCGTATACAGTCGACCTCGTTCTGCGGTCCTTCTACTGACCGGAAATATCGATCCACAGATAACGATATGCATCTATCTCAAGGTCCTCTCCGGCTGGGATTGCCCGTTGGGTGAAGATGTCATGGGCGTCGCGCCTCATGCCCGACGCTGCTAGCGCCGCGGCATTCATCACCTGAGCGTATTCAGAAAAATTGTTGATAATCAGCAAACGCTGATCCCCACCATCTCTGATGTAGGCGAACAGATGGGGGTTGCCGGTATCGGCCAACGCCATGCCGCCATTTCGCAGTGCCGATGATTGCTTGCGCTGCTTGAAGAGCTTGGCCATCTCGTGGAAAAACCGCCACTCCAAGGTGTCCGTATTCGTTAGATCGTCAGCTGCTTCCCATCTTTTTTTGGATCGGTGCACCCAGCGGCTGTCATTGACTTTACGCGGATCGCCGTTGTCCGGATTGAATTGAAACGGCACGCCTCGTGAGAAGGATCCCGGGTGTTTGCCGGTATAGAAATCATTCAGGAATTTGCGGTGTCCCTGAGGATTGATGCCCAGATGCCAGGCATCCTTGTCGTCGAAGGTCCAGCCGATGTCGTCATGACAGCGCAGGTAGTTGACCCATGCACAGCCAAAGGGCAACCGCTCCCGGTGACGCATGGCGTGTTCCAGCAACCTTACCTCCCGTGTTGCCAAGGCCTCCCACAGCAAAGCCATCAGCAGTGGGTTGTAGGACAATTGACACTCTTGCGGATGAACGTAACTGATCACGTCATCGGGGTGAACAATGGCTTCCGATTTGAACAGCAGGGAGGGAGCGACAATCCTGGCCATGGCGTTGAAGGCCCGGATGATGGCGTGGGCCTCGGGTTGGTTCTCGCAATTGGTGCCCAGCCGCTTCCAGATAAATGCCACGGCATCCAGGCGTAAAACCTCGACGCCCTGGTTGGCCAGGAACAGCATCTCTTCCGCAATGGCCTGAAACACAGCCGGATTGCCGTAATTCAGGTCCCATTGGTAGCTGTTGAACGTAGTCCACACCCAGCGCTGCAGTTCGTCATTCCAGGTAAAACTGCCTTTGCGCACGGTTGGGAAAATATCCCGCAACTGCTCCTGGAATCGATCGACCAGGGTGCGGTCCGGGAAGGTGAAATAATAGTTCAAGAACTCAGGATCACCGGCCTTGGCTTTTTGCGCCCATGCATGTTCGTCCGATGTATGGTTGAACACGAAATCCAAGACCAGGCTGATCCCCCGTCCACGGAGCTCGGACGCCAACTGGGATAGGTCTTCCATGGTACCGAGATCCGGGTTGACGGCGCGGTAGTCGCTAACCGCATAACCACCGTCATTTTCCCCGCGGGGGACCGAAAACAAGGGCATCAGGTGCAGATAGGTCACCCCCAGTTTTTCAAAATAGGGAACATGATTGCGCAGTCCTGCCAGATTGTCGCTGAACAGATCCACATACAAGACGATACCGACCACATCTTCGGAAAGAAACCAGAGGGGATCGGCTTCACGCTGTTCATCGAGCCGATGCATCGTCTCAGGGCGATCCAACCAAAAGCGAATGAGCATGTCGAGAACCCGTTCAAGGGTGTAAAAAAAATCATACTGCCACCCGTAAAGCTCGTGCAGGTAGATGAACAAGCGCTCCCACTCCCGGTGAAGGCGGTTTTTGAAATGGTTCCACCGCGCAGGGATGTCGGCCAGGGAACGTTTATGATCGGCTTCAAGGCGCGGCAACAGCCTGCTCAGCGCATTGCGAGCAGCCTCGCTGCGCCATTCAGATCGATCCATGCGACCTCCTATTTGCAATCGAACGGAAATGAATGAACTCAACATTCCTTTTCGTGAGCCAAACGGAAATTTGCATCAACTGAATTTCAAAAGCTTACCTTGGGTGCTACCCGTATCGTCAGCCCATTCACCCAAGGAAGTTTGCCATGAGACTCTCCCATGCAGCCATCACTTTACTTTACAGACGAATTTGACTTGACGCCTTCCGCCATGCGCCAGACGATGCACCCCTTGCCCGTCATATCGTCAAGGGTGGCGAAAAGACGTCTCACCAAGTCACGACGGACCTCATACCCACGTCCTGGAAAGAGCGAAGTGGATTGGGCGGGTATGGAAAAAAAATCCTGAAGGAACTGAATGTCGAGGGGACGCACCCAGCGATGATGGCAAATATTGGTGCAGCGGTGCTTCAAGGCATCAGAGGCCGCAGAATAATCGGTAATCACTCGGAATCGCGGCAGGGGTTCACCCAATCGGCGAAAAGCCACGGCAAACAGATCTTCATTCGCCTTTCCGACCAGTTCAGGATAGAAAGAAAAAGCAATTTTGCCGCCGGTGCGAAGGCATTTATAGGACTCGGCAATGGTTCTCGATACGTCCGGAAAAATGAAAATCGACGCATTGTAAAGCACATAATCGAAGCTGCGGTCTCCCACAAGGGGAGACAAATTGTCCCCGTCACCAACCAACAGTTGGATTTCATCTCCGTCGCACAGCGAGCGTCCTGCAGCAACCATCTTGGGTGACAAATCCACCCCCAATACGCTGCAGCGCAATTGGTCATTCAATGCTTTGGCTGAGATTCCATACCCGCAGCCAACGTCCAGAACAGAGGAATGGGCCTCAATACCGATTGTCTCGGCCATCTTTAAGGTCAGTTCTTTGAAAAATCCGTGTTTTGTTTCGAAATTTTGATAGCTCCGGAAGCTCTGGTCAAAATTTTCAGCGACATTGCGCTTAACCTTGTCATTAAAATCTCTGGTGAACACAATTCCTCCCGGTATGCTGATTGAACCCTCCCTGCGGCAAGCCGCGGGGCGGGTTTTGCCGGTAACGGCAGTGCTGCGCACCACCGTATGGATGACAATCGATTTATCGTTCGCTCGCTAACCCCGCCGCAAGCGGCGAGGAATGCGCTCGCCACCGCGATTCAAGATACGCCGTCGAATTCGAAAAAGCCAGATCGGTCGAAGATATTTTTCTTTGCAACCGCCCAGACCGAGTTCCTGGTCTTGACGGCGTAGCCGCCGATCTCTATTCTCAAGCCCTCATGGAATGAAAAAAGAAGGGTGTATCAAAAAAAACCGTTGAATCGTGATGGCGAACGCCTTCCCCGAGGCGTTCAGGGGGGTGGGTTCAATCGACACATAGTTTTTGAAATTGCATTATTTTCGTGATAAAACTGCCCATGCGAATCTCAAAATTGGTTTTGTCTGCGGTGTGTTTGACCCTTGCGGTGGGTATCATCTTCAATAACCACATGCCAAACCACAGCATGCAGGCGGCGCAAGCCGTGTCGCCGCCATTCGTGCAGCAACCCGGCACTTCCGAATCCCCCTCTTCCTCGCGATCACCCCGTTATATTTCCGTGCAAATGGAAACACCGCTTGAAACCTTAATTGCCGGCGAAACGGGCAGTTTTGAACTCGTGGCCAGCCTGAAGGAGCCGGAAAGCGCCTCTGGGAAACAGTTGTTTTGGGACCGGAACACGGCCGATCCGTTGGTCATTTGGATGGCTTCTCCGGATAACAGCGGCATCGCATTTACTGATAAGCTGCACCCGGACAGGCCCCACCAGCATATTATGGTGAAATTTACCCTTCCCGCCGGACCCGATTCACAGCCATTGAAAGCGGTGGTCGAATATCGCGTCAACGCGAGAACCATCGCCGGCAGGCACTCGTTTTGGATGGACATTTACGCAGCGCTGACCACTGCGGACGGGAACAAGGTTCAGGACATGGGCAATACCCGGCTGCCATTCGAAGTCGATACCCACCTCAGAACGAAACTGTTGATGCTGGCGGTCATCGCCGCCGCCATTTTTCTTTTTATCGTGGAATGGGTGCGTGTGGATGTCGTTGCCATGGCAATGATGGTGTTGCTTCCCGAACTCGGGTTGCTGAACGCCAAGGATACGTTTAAAGGCCTCAGCAGCAATGCCGTGGTGGCAATCATCGGGGTGATGATCATCAGCTACGGGCTGAACCGGGCCGGCCTGATCAATCGTATGATTCAGCCGCTGCTGAAAACCGTCGGCACGAGTTCTCGTCGATTGACCGTATTTTTTTCCGGCCTGATCGCGGTCATATCCAGCGTGATGCAGAATACCGGTGCGGCCGTGCTCTTCTTGCCCGCCATCCGACTGGTCACCTCCTACCGGCTGAAAATCCCTATTTCCAGAGTGCTTATGCCCATTGGCATGGCAGCGATTTTAGGCGGCACGCTGACCATGATCGGCACGAGTCCCCCGATCCAGCCTCATCGGACGCACGATCAAGGAGATCCGTTTCCGTGAGACATTCGGCTTGAATCCCCTGGCCATTCACCAATCCGGCAAGACCTATTACCGGCTTTTAGCGGATCGCCCCCTGCAGGCCGGCGATGCCATACTCGTGCATGGCACCTGGGAGCAATTACACGCACTGGAGGATCTTCACCAAAACTTGATCATCATTACGCCGTTTGAAAAAGAGTTTCACAAGCCTGAAAAATCCGGTCGTGCATTATCCTGTTTCTTGGCGGCCCTTTTTTGATGATTCTATCGAGTTTTTTTACCTATAGGTCAAAATTGGGTCTATTTTTTCACCCCATTGGCAGCTTGAAATTTTTTCGAAGCGCAAAGCAGGCGATAAGGTGTGGAAAAGACCGCTACCTCCCTGATGGACACATCCCATATGAGAACCGTTCAGAAACTCAGATTTCTGCTGTCGGTTTGTATCTTGCCGACCCGTCAGATCTCAGAAGAAAAAATTCTGATCACCGCCATCAACAACCGTTCCATTGAAAAGCAAGCCGGGATCTGCAGTCAAATGTGCTGAACCCTGATCTTGAGCATTATGTCGCCCCGGGTGCCGTCGGATTTGGATTTGCCCACGTTTTTTAACCGCAGCACCTGGCCGTCGGCAATGCCTTGGGGAACGACGACATTGTACAGACGATTTTGCAACCCTCTTGGGACGGTGATCAGTTTGCGTGCGCCGACCATGGCTTCGTACTGGGTGATGGTAAGGGTGCCGTACAGGTTGGCCTCCTCCTCACCGCCGGCGGTTTTAACCACCTGAAACCGGTGGGAGCGCTTCTTTTCGGTGACCTGGCGCAGCCGATCGGTAACACCGGTGGCCGGCAGACGGTCGAACAGCCTGAGGAAAAAGATGCCGAAGACGAACCCGCCGATGTGGGCCCACCAGGCGATCCCGCCGGCATGCCCGGAACTTCCCGCGGCATTGAATATCTGAAGAAGCAGCCAGACCCCCAAAAAAAAGAAAGCCGGGATCTCGACGAACCAGGGGATGAAGATGATCGGGATCAGGGTGAGTATGCGTGACCGGGGATAGAGGACGAAATAGGCGCCCATGACGCCGGCGATGGCACCGCTGGCGCCGATGGTAGGTATGTTGGAGTGGGCGTTGAAGAGCAGTTGGGTCATGCCCGACGCCAACCCGCACAGCAGGTAGAAGACGATGTACCGTGCCGGACCCAGGCGATCTTCCACATTGTCGCCGAAAATGTAAAGGGACCACATGTTACCGATCAAATGCATGAATCCGCCGTGCAGGAACATGAAGGTGAACAAGGAGACGACCCGCTGACCGATGGAGAAATAAGCCGACACCTGGGGGACGGTGAACTTTGCCGGGACCAGCCCGTAAAGGTAGACGAAATGATCCTGGGCCGGACCTTGGGCCAATTGCACCAAAAAAAACACCACATTGATGCCGATGATGGTGTTGTTGACCACCGGGACGGTTTTGACCGGTGTCGTGTCGCGAATGGGGATCATGGCGTTTTGGATTCAGGGATTATAGAATTAAGGGATTGAGGAATTAAAAAGCAAGCAGACGATCGGGTGACGGTGAAAATACCGTTCCTTCAATAATCCCTCAATTCCCCAATCTCTCAATCCGTCAATTCGGTTTGATGTTCATGCTCAGGTCAACGGCCACAGCCGAGTGGGTCAGGGCGCCGATGGAAATGAGATCCACACCGGTTTGGGCCAGCTCCTTCAGTCGTCCCCGATTGACGTTGCCGGAAACTTCCACAAGGGCTTTGTTGTCGATCAAACGAACGGCCTGGCGAATCTGATCCAGGTCCATGTTGTCGAGCATGATGACGTCTGCACCGGCGGTCAGGGCCTCTTTTACTTCTTCAACGGTGGCCGTCTCCACCTCCACTTTTACCAGATGGGAGACCTGCCGGCGGACTTTTTTTACCGCATTGGCGATGCCACCGGACACGGCGATGTGATTGTCTTTGATCAACACCCCATCGTAGAGGCCCATGCGGTGGTTATGGGCACCGCCCATGCGCACCGCGTATTTTTCCAGCACCCGCCAGCCCGGGGTGGTCTTGCGGGTATCCACCAGTTTCACCGCTGTTCCGGCGACCTCGCCGGCATAGGCGCGCGCCTGGGTGGCAATGCCGGACAACCGCTGAAGAAAGTTCAAGGCGGTGCGTTCCCCCTTCAACAGGCTGCCCAGTGTGCCGTCGATTTTGACTACCGTGCTGCCGGCAGGAATCCGGTCTCCATCCGCGAATAAGGGGTCGAAATCGATTTGCGGGTCGAGAACCTTGAAGACCTTCTCGGCAACCTGCAGGCCTGCGACCACCAGATCTTGTTTGGCGACGATCGTACCCCTTCCGTGTGTATCGGGGGCCACCAGGTTGTCGGTGGTGATATCCCCGGGACCGATGTCTTCTCTCAGGGCCAGTTGGATCAGATCATCTATGGTGTGCATGCGCTTAATCCATCATTCTCTTGATTCGTTCCAATGTTGCCTCCAGGGCATGCTGTTTTTCCAGCAAGGCGGCGTGCTTTTCGCGGACACCGTCAACCACATCGACGGGTGCTTTTTTGAGGAAATCCTCGTTGCCCAGTTTTTTGTTGATGCCAGACAATTCCTTGGAAAGTTTGCCGATTTCTTTATCCAGGCGCGCCTGCTCCTGGGCGAAATCGATGATGCCTTCCAGCAGCACATACACCGTTGCCCCGTTTACCAGGACCGTTGCCGCGGCCTTGGGTCGTTTCATGGCGGCATCAACGGTGATGGCGTTGAGACGGGCCAGGTTCACGATCAGGTCTCGGTTGCTCTCCACCACCGCGCCGGTTTCCGATTCCTCGGCATGGACGGCTACGGACAGGGCCGTGGAAGGTGAAATGTTCATCTCACCGCGCACATTGCGGATGCCGGTGATGACGGCCACCACCGTTTCCATCTGCGCCTCGGCCTCTGGATCGTCGCCGGGCTGGATATGGTCCGGCCAGATTGCTTGCATGATCGAACCGTCGGCGCCGGGAAGCGAGTGCCAGATCTCCTCGGTGACAAAGGGGGCAAAGGGGTGCAGCAGGATCAGGGCCTCCTTGAACACGTACCACAGCACCGACAAGGTGGCGGTCTTTTCCTCGCTGCCGGCCTTGTCATACAGGGTTGGCTTGATGGCCTCCAGGTACCAGTCGCACAGTTCATGCCAGACAAACTGGTAGACGCAGCCGGCGGCCTCGTTGAACTTGAAGGCATCCAGGGCCTCCTCGGTCTGCCGTGCCACCCGATTCAGTCTGGACAGGATCCAACGGTCCTGCAAAGAGATGGCGTTCTCATCGATGGCATCGTAGCCCTTGTCCAGGTGCATGAGGGAAAACCGGGCGGCGTTCCAAAGCTTGTTGATGAAGTGGCGGTAGCCTTCCACCCGTTTTTCGCTCATCTTCACATCCCGTCCCTGGGCGGCGAAGGCGGCCAGGGTGAAGCGGAAGGCGTCGGTGCCGTATTGGTCGATGACGTTGAGCGGGTCGATGACGTTGCCCTTGGATTTGCTCATCTTTTTGCCTTCCTCGTCGCGCACCAGGGCATGCACATAGACATCACGGAACGGAACCTCTTTCATGAAGTGGAGACCCATCATCATCATTCGGGCCACCCAGAAAAAGAGGATGTCGAACCCGGTGACCAGCACAGAGGTGGGGTAGTAGGCCTTGAGCAGTTGGGTCTGCTCGGGCCACCCCATGGTGGAGAAGGGCCACAGGGCCGAGCTGAACCAGGTGTCCAGTACGTCGGTTTCCTGGACAAGGTCGCTTGAAGCGCAGGCTGGGCAGACGTCGGGCACGTCCATGGCCACGATCATTTTGCTGCAGCGCTGGCAGGTCCAGGCCGGGATTTGGTGGCCCCACCAGATCTGACGGGAAATGCACCAGTCACGGATATTAATCATCCACTCGTAGTAGGTCTTGGTCCACGTGTCGGGAATGATACGCGTCTTGCCCGTCTCGACGGCGTCGATCGCCTTTTCGGCCAGCGGTCTCACCTTGACGAACCACTGCCGCGAGAGGTTGGGCTCGACCACGGTTTTGCAGCGGTAGCAATGGCCCACGCTGTGCCGATGCGGTTCCACCCGTTCCAGCAGCCCTTCGGCCTCCAGCGCTTCGACCACCGCCTTGCGGCAGGCAAAACGGTCCAACCCTTTGAACCGGCCGGCCGCATCGGTCATGCTGCCGTCATCGGCGATCACCTTCACGCTGGGCAGGTTGTGGCGCGCACCGATATCAAAGTCGTTCGGGTCGTGAGCCGGCGTTACCTTCAGGGCGCCGGTGCCTGTGGAAAGGTCTACATAATCGTCACGGACGATGGGAATCTCACGGTTCATCAGCGGCAGGATCACCGTTTCGGCGGTCAGATTCGCATAACGTTCATCTTTCGGGTGAACGGCCACGGCGGTATCTCCGAGCATGGTTTCCGGACGGGTGGTGGCCACGACCACCGAGCCGGAACCGTCGGCATAGGGATAGCGGATGTGGTAGAAGTGGCCGTCCAGGTCTTCGTGCTCCACCTCCAGGTCGGACAGGGCCGTGTGGCAGCGGCAGCACCAGTTGATGATGTAATTTCCCTGGTAGATCAGGCCTTCGTCGTAGAGCTGGACAAATACTTTTCTCACCGCCCGGGAGAGCCCTTCGTCCATGGTGAACCGCTCCCGTTTCCAGTCGCAGGAGGCACCCAGGCGCTTGAGCTGATTGATGATGGCATTTCCATATTCCTTGCGCCATTTCCAAACGGCCTCGATGAATTTTTCCCGTCCCAACCGATGCCGGTCGGTGCCCTCGGCGGCCAGTTTTTTCTCAACCACGTTCTGGGTGGCAATGCCGGCATGGTCCGTTCCGGGCATCCACAGGACGCTGTCACCCTTCAGTCGGCGGTAACGGCACATGATGTCCTGCATGGTGTTGTTCAGGGCGTGGCCCATGTGCAGCACGCCGGTGACGTTGGGTGGCGGAATGACGATGGAATAGGTTTTTTTTGTCGTGTTCTCATCGGCGGCGAACAGGTTTTCTTTCTCCCAGTAGGCGTACCAGCGTTTCTCAACGGCTTCGGGGGAATAACTTTTATCCAGCAAATCGCGGCTCATGGGCTATACGCTCCTTGTGCAAAAAGGCCTGGCAACCTGCTCCAGGCGCATGAACGCCCGTTTGGAAACTGACGAATCGGTTGCAACGCTTGCTTGCATCTCGACGCCCTGATTTTCAGACAGACGCTGAAAAAATGGAAAAGGGGATTAAGGATAATCCCCGTGTAAGGTTTGTTCAATGTTGATTGAGGTTTTGGTCGATCGGCTATCCGGTCACATCGTCATCATCCTCCAGGAGCGCATTTTTGATTCTGACGATTTCTCGCGTTACGGTTTTTTCGATGGTGCGGATCATCAGTTGCTCTATTTTCTCACCGTAAATTTTCTCGATGGTCCGCGCCAGTGCAGCCTCAATCTGTGCCTCGGTCAGCGGGATCGGCGCCGACGGCGGCACAGGGTCCACCACCGGCGCCGCGATCGATTCGGGAACATCCGGTACGGCTTCCGATGGATCATCAATTTCACCGATGATTGCCTGATTTTCTTCGACGATCATGAAGTCGCTGTCCGGCCCGGCTGTTTCAGCCGCCTCCTCGGGTGTTTCGACATCAAAGGCATCCCCGGTGCCTGTCAATACGGCTTCAGCCCGGCTTTCCAGTTCTGACAATTCATCGTCCGTTTCGACCGGCATCCCTGCTTCTGCCGTTTGCGGTTCCAGGGCATCCAGCAGGTCTATCACCGGTTCATCCGCCGGCGCTATTTCGTCCGTCCCCATAGTCGTCGCGGCAGATTCCTGCACGTCGGTTTCAGCGGTGTCGCCCTCCAGGGTCGTCGCTACGTCCATCAGGTCGATGACCTCATCCTCGTCCGCGGCGGTTCCGGTCGATTCTCGAGACATTGAGGCGGAGACTCCCGTTTGCGGCTCGACCAAACCGGCTTCGGGTGCGGCCGCCACATCCACGAGATCGATCAGCGTTTCATCAACTTCATCATCCCCTGATGCAGCGGCGGATTCCGCTGCCGGTGCGACGGCAGGTGCTGCCGGGGAAGCGGTCACGTCCGTCAGGTCGATGATTTCATCATCCGGCGCTTCCGATGCATCCGTCACCGCTTCTTCAGAAAGGGCGTTCACAAGGGGGATTGCCTCTTCTTCAGGTTCAACCGCGGTTTCCATTGCCTGATCCGGCTGTTCAATAACGTCGTTCAGATCGATGATGTCGTCGCCATCCCCCCCTTCGACAATCTCGGTCAATTCGATGACTTCCTTATCGTTCAGGTCGGTACCACTTTCCGTCTGCGGATCGGGCTTCCGGCGACCGTCCATAAGTTCTCCCCCATTAACCTTGGTTCAAAATATCCCGTTTTCGGTTACACCCGGTATCACTCACGATTTGGCTTGCAGCCATCGCTGTCGGTGTCTATCGACGCGGAATGATTGATCCCGGGCAACATATTGTCGAGAAAAACGCTACCATAAGGTGAAAACCCTGTCAAGTTATTTGGATTCTTGATAAAATCTACAATTATCAAGCCGATGCGCACGGTCTCGACCGATTATAAACTTCTCATCTTTTGGTGCCGTGTTCTCGATTTGCACGAACGGTATCCCATGAGTAGATGGCCAGTGCCGTCCAGATAAGTCCGAACGTCACCGCTTGAATCCTGGTAAACGGCTCTCCGAACATGGTGATTCCAAGCACAAGCATACCTGTCGGGGCTGTGTATTGGATGAAACCCAAGGAGGCCAGGGTAATGCGCCTGGCACCGAGGTTGAAAAGCAGCAAGGGCGTGGCCGTAAGGATTCCCGTACCCAATAACAGCAGATCGGTTTTAATCCCGGAATGCATAAATGCCCCGGATTGAATTTGATGCAGATGAACCACCCAGATGCCGGCGGGAATGGTCAGCAGCAGCGTTTCCACGGTCAGGCCAACCAACGCGCCGACGGCCGCCACCTTGCGGACCAGTCCGTAGACCCCGAAACTGAATGCCAGCGCCAGGGAGACCCAGGGAAACACACCGTACCGAAAGGTGAGGTTGAGCACACCCAGTGTCGCAAGGATTACTGCCGCAGCCTGGGCCCGGCGAAGCCGTTCGCGCAGGAACACCATGCCCAGGACGATGTTGACCAGTGGGTTGATGTAGTACCCCAAACTGGCCTGAAGCACCCGACCGTTGTTGACCGCCCAGATGTAGATGAGCCAGTTGCCGCCCACCAGGATAGACGTGATCAGGAGAATGAAAAGCATGTTGGGGCTTTTGATGGCTTTTTTGAATTCGAGCCACCGGCGGCCAACGCATACCAGCGGCATGAGAAAAGCAAATGACCAGAGGATTCGGTGCAGAATGATCTCGAACGCCCCTACGCCGTGAAGGGCTTTCCAGTAGATGGGACTCAGCCCCCATATAAGAAAGGCAAAAAAGGCGAAAAGGGCGCCGGCACCGGATTGTCGATCCGCTAAAGGCTGGTTGTCATTCATCGGCGGTTAATTGGCCCCCATTCGGATTGGCAGCAGCACTCTTTTATCAGAACCAGGGGGGGGGTCAATAGGGAATCCATACTGAACGGCCGCAAAATCCGGATTGGTTGACAACACAACCGTTTATTGTAGTATGGGGTTCCGTTTCAGCTTCGGTGCTTTGATCGATCGTGCATGATTGTCAACTATACGGAAACCGGGTTGAGGGGGCATTCGTTGTGAGATGGCGGCCTCGAAAGCGGGAATTGATGCCTATCGAAGGGTTAGGGTGAAAACATGGAAAAAATTTTTGACGGCAAAAAGACAGCCAAATTGGGAACGGCAGCGAATCCTGCCGTTATCACTGTACAAACAGCAGAACGGGTGAAAGAACTAGAATCCGTATTTGAAAAAAACGGGTGGAGATATTCCATCGCGTTGGAACCGGATCAACCTGAAGACATAAGCGACTTGGAGATATTGTTGAACCCACTGAAACCAAAGGTCGTCGATAAGCCGGTGGGACGCAATGAATCCTGCCCTTGCGGAAGCGGTAAAAAGTATAAAAAATGCTGCGGGATATGAGGCCTTCCCAACCATTGCCTACGCCACCACTAGCCGGTACCGGCGATGAAAGCTGAAAAGGTAAAAAGAATCGGTGCATTGTCCTGATTGTTTGAAAGCGTGGAGCGAGCTTCCTGCAACCTATCGCCGGCGAAGCTACTTGGCGCTCTCCGGATAGATACGCGCAAACAGATCATCGGCCGCGTCCGACGCCAGGCCTTTCAGGATTTCATACTGGTCCAGGGCGAGGTTGCGGCGTCCCTGACCGACGTATATTATCCCGAGGTTGTAATGGGCGGAGGCCATCCGTGGATCGGCACGAATGGCTAACGTGTAGGCACGGATCGCCTCATCGGGGCGGTCCATGCGGCTGTAAGTGACACCGATGTTGTAGTGGATCAATCCGTTGTCCGGTTCCAGGTCGCTGGCCCTTGTGAACAGCGCCATCGCTTCGTCGAAGCGGCCGATTTTCCCCAGTGCGGCTCCCAGGTCGAGCAGCGTCGGAATGTGGTCCGGTTGATGATCCAGTATCTCCCTGAAAGTGTCGATCTGCTCCCCGGTTCGTTCCAACGCACCATATGCACTGCCTAATTCGAACCGCGCGCGCAGGTTGGCAGGATCGATGCGAATCACCTCCTGCAGGGCGGGTATAACCAGATCGAACTGTCCGATGGTCTTGTAATACATGGCCAGGACAAAATGGGCCATATCGTTGTCCGGGTCCTGCTCGATGGGCCGCTTGTAGGCGGCGATGGCCGCATCCGGCTGATCGAGGCCGACATAGCAGCTGCCCAGCCCATACCAGGCGTCGGGATCCTTCGGGCTGGCTTCAGCCGCCCTTTTAAAATAGGTCAAGGCCTCTTCGAATTCTCCTTGAATGGTGAGGCGGGAACCCTTGCTGCAGAGTGCCGCTGCCAGTGCCGGACCCTGCCTCGAGTTTCGAATGGTCCACTCGGCAACGGACGGTTGCGACGCTTCGTCGGTCAGCATCTCAAGGGCGTCCACGGATACGGCAAAGTTGAGATTCTGACCCCTGGCCACCTGAAAGGTGACGATCCCAACCACTTTCCCATCCTGATTGAGCACCGGGCCGCCGCTCGAGCCCTGGGAGATCGGTGCGGTCAGTTGAAACACCTTGCCGCCGGCCGGCATCTCACGCACCGCCGAGATGATTCCTTCGGAAACGGTGTGTTCCAAACCCATGGGGCTTCCGACGACGAAAACACCGTCCGCGACACCGGGCTGCTCCCTGGATAGAACGACAGGCGTTGTCCGGCTGCCCGCAACGTCAACGCGGACCTTGATCAGGTCGACCAGCCGGCTTTTGGCCAGGACCGCTGCCACCGGATATTGAGCGCCGTCCACGGTTCTAATGCTTGCGCTGTAGGCACCGTCCAAAACGTGGAAATTGGTGACCAGGACACCGTTTTTTGAAATGAAGAATCCGCTGCCGATGGAAGATATGTCACCATCCACATCATAGTTCACCACCGTCACCACCGATTTTTGTATCGGCCGCACCAGTTCCTTCAAACGCCCCGACGGCGGCCGCAAAAGCTCAGGGTTAAAGGAACAGGCCCCGCCAAGTAGCGCCGAGAAAGCAACCATCAACATGACAAAGCGAATACGGCTCATGCTTCACCTCAGATAGGCAATCGTTTAACCGACGATTGAACAACATCATCATGTCCAACGATATGGATATTTTCGGGCTTTTCAACCGGACCGGTGCCGGCGGTCGATTCGGTTGCCCCTTTGATCGAGGGGCTGGCTGTGGGAATCAACCAGGCGGGTCTTGATCGTTTTCTTCTTGATGCGGGCGCAATTTTCTATTCGGCGGCCTTGGCACCCGGCGTGGAGAGGTGGCCCCCCAGCGCATTGAGAAGCAAGGTGATGGGGCGGTCCTCCTCGCTGTTGCCGGTGAAGCGGATGGGGCCCGGGTGGCGGTAATGGTCTTCATCGGGTGTCGCTGCCAACCATTTGTCACGGAAGGTTTTTACGACCCGGAACGCCGGCGAGTTGACGTCCACGACGCTTTTCTCCAGCACCAGTTCGAGCTTGCCTTTGCGCTCCTCCAGGTGCATGAGCGGGGCGATGGGAATGCCGATGGGGATCCAACCGTTGAAGTCCTGCTCCAGGTTTAAGATGGCGGCCATTTGGCCGGTGGCGCCGTTGGCGATCAGGCTGAACACGGTCTGCCCCAGGTTGTAGGTATAGGTACAGTCGAATCGGGTTGGGTCACTGCCCCGACCGTCGTAGCCGTAAAAGTGGGTCTGGGTTTTAAATT
>CAVPJS010000018.1:0-12231 GCA_963705475.1 uncultured delta proteobacterium
GACAGCGCCGCAGGTCACGCGCCGGCGGCTGTATCTGGAGGCCATGACCGGTTTCCTGTCAGACATGAAAGGGCTCTATATCGTGGATAGGACCAGAAGGCCATGGTGCCCTGGCTCCCATTGGAATCCAGTGGGCAACCATCAGCCCAAGGGAGGCAGCCATGAAGTTTACCTTGAAAACAGTAATCATCGCGATAGCGGTGGTGATCGCTGTCGCACTCTATGGCGGTCTATATACATTGGAAGAGGGTCTGCAGGCCATTGTCGTGCAGTTTGGCCGACCGGTTGGGGAACCGGTAACCGAGGCGGGGCTGCACATGAAACTGCCCTTTGTGCAGGAGGTTCGGCGATTCGAAAAGCGTCTGCTGGTCGGGGACGGTGATTCGAGACCAGGTTCCCACCAAAGGGCGCGAGTTCATCTGGGTGGATACAACTGCCCGATGGCGGATTGCCGACGCGAAAAAATTTCTGGAGAATGTAGCCAGCGAAGAAGGGGCCCAGTCGCGCTTGAACGATATTCTCGATTCGGTGGTGCGCGACCAGGTGTCAAGCAGCGAACTTGTGGAACTCGTGCGCAGCGCATCGTGGGAAGTGCCTGAGGGCGAGGCCCTGAAGGAGATCCCAAAGGAGCGCGAAGAGGAGCTTAAAAGGGAGATTGCCCGCGGCAGGGAGGAGATCACCCGAACGATACTGACTGAAGCACGAAGATCATCCCGCAATACGGCATCGAATTGGTGGATGTGCGCATCAAACGTCTGGATTACGTGGAAAGTGTCCGCGAAAAAGTATATGAACGCATGATCTCCGAGCGCAAACGGATCGCCGCGCAGTTTCGTTCCGAAGGCGAGGGACGCAGTGCCGAGATTTTCGGTACAATGGAAAAAGAGCTGCGCCAGATCCGCTCCACCGCTTACCGTCGGGTGCAGGAGGTCCAGGGCAAAGCCGACGCTGAGGCTACGCAAATTTATGGCCAAGCCTTCAATAAAAATCCAGAAGTTTATGCCTTTTTGCGCACCCTTGAAAGCTACAAGGAGAAGACCAATATGAACTCCGTTTTAATTCTCACCACAGACAGTGATTTCTATCAATATATCAAAAACGCGAATCCAAACCAAGTGCGGATCCCATCGGCTCCGTAGTCACGAGGAGATTCGCCGCCGGCAGAGATACGTCAAGAAAAGTCTGCGGCGCGACATTGCCGATGGTGATTGCAAGGGTAGTCCGGTTGGCTGGATGACCGGTACTTTCATGCCGGAACGGGCAAAAAACCCGTCGAAAGGACACATCATGTCAGAATACTTAGCATCCAAGGATATCAAACAATTGATGGCCGAGGCCGATGAACTGGTCAAACGGATTGATGCCGATGCCTATAAAAAACGTGAAAGAGGAGCATCGCCTGCAGGTTGAAATCCATGCGCAACACCTGAAAAAGATCAAATCAGCGGTTCAGGACAAGATCGAAAAGAAAGGTGCATCTAAAAAGGACCACGGTGCCGAGGGCATGCATGAGGCGATTCAGGATATTACCAAGGCCATGGGAGAACTGAAAAAATATATCTCCGGTGATTGAGTAGACACCGCTAAATTAAAGACGAGAAAACGAAAATGGTATCCAATCGAAATAAAGATCCCATCGCTAATCTGACGGATAAGCTGCGAGGCCTCTTTGGTTTCGGTGATCATCCGAAGAATAATAACACCCAGCCGCCCAAGAAGCGTTTCAACATCTGGTATCTCCTGATGGCCGTACTTTTTTTTTCTTATGCGCAGCAGTTTTTTGTTGCTTCAAAAGTGGAGACGATTCCCTATAGTCAGTTCAAACAGTCCATCGCCGACGGGACCGTGGACAAATTGATCATCGAGCCTGAAACGATTACCGGAACGCTGAAGGGTTCCACCGGTCAGGCATTCAAGACCATTCGGGTCGACGATCCGGGTCTGGCGAAGGAACTGGATGAACGCAACATCAGTTATTCCGGACGATACGAAAATAAATTTCATGGGCAGTCTTCTCTCCTGGGTTCTCCCTTTGGCCTTTTTTTTCCTGATCTGGCGATTTGCCATGAAGAAGATGGGACCGGGCATGGGGGTGATGTCCTTCAGCAAGAGCAAAGCCAAGATTTTCGCCGAGAGCGAGACCAAGGTCACGTTTGCTGATGCCGCCGGCATCGACGAAGCCAAAGAAGAGCTCCAGGAAGTGGTTGAATTTCTGAGCACCCCGGAAAAATCCCAGAAACTGGGGGGAAGGATTCCCAAAGGAGTGCTTCTGGTTGGTCCGCCGGGAACCGGCAAAACCCTTTTGGCCCGGGCGGTGGCCGGAGAGGCCAAGGTACCGTTCTTCAGCATCAGCGGGTCCGAGTTTGTGGAGATGTTTGTCGGCGTGGGCGCGGCCCGCGTTCGCGATCTCTTCTCTCAGGCCGCGGCTCAGGCGCCCTGCATCATCTTCATCGATGAACTGGACGCCCTGGGCAAGGCGCGGGGCATGAACGTGATGGGCGGCCATGACGAGCGCGAGCAGACGCTCAACCAGCTCCTGGTGGAGATGGACGGGTTCGAAACCAATAAAGGGGTCATCATCATGGCCGCCACCAACCGGCCGGAAATTCTCGATCCGGCGTTGCTGCGGCCGGGACGGTTTGACCGGCAGGTGCTGGTGGACCGGCCGGACATCAATGGACGCGAAGCCATCTTGAAAATTCACTCCAAGAATGTGGTCCTGGGGACCGAAGTGGACCTGCGACTGATTGCCGGCCGCACCCCGGGATTTGTGGGGGCTGACCTGGCCAACATCATCAATGAAGCCGCGTTGCTGGCCGCCCGCAACGATCAGGAAACGGTTGAGTTGACGGATTTCGACGAGGCCATCGACCGGGTGGTGGCGGGTCTTCAGAAGAAAAACCGGGTGATGAATCCCAAGGAGAAAGAGATCGTCGCCTTCCATGAATCCGGACATGCGATTGTGGCCGAGTCGGTCGATCACGCCGACCCCGTGCATAAAATCTCGATCATTCCGCGCGGGATTGCGGCGCTGGGCTATACCCAGCAGCAGCCCACCGAGGACCGTTATCTGATGACCCGCGCGGAGTTGCTGGACAGGCTGGCCGTGCTCTTGGGCGGTCGCGTTGCCGAGGAACTGGTGTTCAACGAAATTTCAACCGGGGCCCAGAACGATCTGCAGCGGGCAACGGACATCGCCCGCTCCATGGTCGCGGAATATGGCATGAGCGACCGCTTAGGACTGGTGAGCTACGAACGCCCGCGCCAGGCGATGTTTCTCCCGGAAAGTTTCTCTTCCGCTAAACATTACAGTGAAGCCAAAGCCGCCCAGATAGATGACGAGGTCTCCCGGTTTGTCGATGAAGCCCATCAGCGAGTGCGAAAAATCCTCTCGGAGCGGAGAACCGTACTTGATGATCTGGCTCGCCTCCTCTCGCAGAACGAAAGTGTGCAGGGAGATGAACTCAGGCAAATGTTGTTGGCCGCTACACCCGGAACGGTAACTGCGTCGCCCGTTGATCTGACCGTAGACATCAACGGAAAAACGCATGATTCCAAATAATAAGATTGCCCTACTCCCAAACGGGGAGGTTTATTTCTCGGCGGTTGAGGCGGCGATCGATCGGGCGATGAATGAAATCTATCTGGAAACCTATATTTTCGAAAATGACAATACCGGCCGCTGCATTGCTGAGGCGCTCAAACGGGCGGCTTTGCGGGGTGTAACAACCCATTTGCTGATGGACGGATTCGGCTCGATCGGCTTACCGAAAACCATGGTCGAGAACCTCGAGACGGCTGGCGTAAGGGTGCTGAAGTTCCGGCCCAAGACATCCCCCTGGACGCTGCGGCGCCGGCGGTTGCGTCGCTTGCACCGCAAAATCGTGGTCGTGGACCAGACGATCGCATTTGTAGGTGGAATAAATATTAACGATCACCGGGATATAAGTAGCCAAACATCGCTGCGAGTTGACTACGCGGTGAGTATTCAAGGGCCGTTGGTAAAAGAAATTCATGATTCCGCCCGCCGAGTATGGTCGCGCGTGGCCTGGATGCGCTGGCTTCCCGACCGGGGCAGGAACGACGACAGATATAGGCCTTCAACCGAACCCACAGGCCTGATGCAGGCGGCTTTTCTGGTACGCAACAACATCCGCCACCGCCGCGACATCGAAGAAGCCTATCTGCAGGCGATCGAGCAGGCGCAAGACGAAATAATTCTTGCCAGTGCCTATTTTTTGCCCGGATTGAATTTCCGGCATGCGCTTACAGATGCCGCCGGGCGGGGTGTCCGGGTGGTGTTGCTGTTGCAGGGAAGGATGGATCACCCATTGCTGCATTATGCCTCGCAGGCCCTCTATGGCAGTTTTCTCGCTGCAGGGATCGAGATCCATGAATACCACAAGAGCATGATGCACGCCAAAGTCGCCGTTATCGACGAGCATTGGGCCACGGTGGGATCTTCCAATCTTGACCCTTTCAGCCTGCTGCTTGCGCTGGAAGCCAATGTGGTTGTTGACGATGAAGGCTTTGCCCAAGAATTGAAGTTCAGCCTGGAGCAGGCTATCGTGACAGGGGCACAGCGAATAGTTGAGAAAAACTGGGGAACCCAATCCATCGGAAAGCGTCTGGTGAGCTGGCTGAGTTACGGCGTGGTGCGATTCATGGTCGGAATTGCGGGTTATGCTCCGGGCAAACTGCCTGGCCGAGCGTTGCCGATCGATCATGCAGCTTAACAGAGAGGCGCGGTAACGCATGTATGCAAAATCTGGAATTGTGATGAAAACCTACCAGGACATCAAATCGGCCGAGACCATCGATGCCATGCTCGATTATACGGAAATCCTGCTGGGCATTCGTTTCACGAGCGTCAGAAAAAATCGGTACAGTGCCCTGTGCCCGTTCCACGCGGATACCCAGGACCGTTTCATGGTGTATGTCACTAAAGAGGATGAGGTCCGGTTCCATTGTTTCGGCGCCTGTAAGGGAGATTGGGACATTTACGACCTGATCATGCTGCGCATGAAATATCCGTTCAGAAAGGCGCAGCAGGTGTGGGCGGCGCATCTGGGTGTCGCGGATGTCAAGTTCGATGATGGTAGCAGCCTCGCTATTCCTGAACCTGACGAAACACCGGAACCCGGTGAACCGGTTGGGTTTGTCGAACCGAAGAAACGGCGATGAGAAGATGGTTGCCGCCCTGGAAGATGCCGCCACTTTCTACCATGACCTGTTGGTCGCCAATGAAGACCGGTTCAAGCCCATTTGGGAGTATCTTGCCCGCCGGGGCGTCGGCAAAGAGACCATCGGCACGTTCACCATCGGCTACGCGCCGCCATACAGCGATGAGCAATACCACGGCAGGGCACTGATAGACGGTTTCTTGCCACACTTTGAAAAGGACGCTGATGCCTTCGATGCATTCTCAAATGGCGGACTATTCAGATTTTTGAACGATGCAACCGACAAGGGATACGGGTACTATTGCCGGCAGATCGATTTCAAACGCGAAAATCTGTTTTCAAGAAATTACGCTGATTTCTTCGCCGGTCGGATGGTGTTTCCCATTTATGACGCCGATGCCGGTCCGATCGGATTGGTCGGCAGACGCCCGGGCGATAGGGGCGTTCGCTGGCTCAAGCACCAGACCAGAGAAGTTCCCCTTTCCGCCAGGAGCTGGCTTTACGGCATGGACAAGGCTAGGCGGTATATCCGGCAGTACCGGACGATCATCCTGGTGGAGGGCATCTTTGATTATTTTGCCTTCACCAACCTGCTCCACGACCAGGACAAGCAAGTGGTGGTCTCCACATTGGGTTCCTATCTCACCCCCGAGGCGGCGGCCATTCTCAAGGGCCTCGACATCGAGCACTATATTGTCGCCTACGACTGGGACGAACTCGGCCGAAACGGCATCGAACGGATTGCGGCCAAAACAGGCGGATGGGTCTATTACCTTGGCGGCCTGGCGGACGGTCAGGACCCTTACGATATGTTGAAACCGGTGGTCAGAACCATCAGCGGATTTTCCCTGAGACCCATGCATGGCAAAGCCCTGTAACCCAGAAGAAACTCGCTGATGTTACCTGAGGAAGAATTTGTGCGCAAGGAGAAGAACCTGTCATCATAATCGATCGACATCAATGCCGGCGATGGCACCACCACAGCCTGCGAGGATAAAGCGATGAAAAACAAGGCTACCGTTACAACCCCTGTTTCCGCATTTGCCGAAACGCCTTGCCGGTTTGGAGGAACTGGCGGAAAACCTCTGGTGGAGCTGGAATCCCGGGCGCACGCATGCTCTTCAAGACCCTCGACCGGCAGGCCTGGAAGGAAAGCGGCCACAACCCGGACAAGATGCTCAGGGAGCTTCCCCGCGAGCTTCTGGAAAAGGCCGGCGCCGATGCCGACTACATTGCCAGGTACGATGATGTCATGGATGTGTTTCAAAAATATATGCAACCAAAAGCGTGCCATCTGCTGGCGCCGTTTTCCCCGGACCACAAGTATGCCGTGGCCTACTTTTCCGCCGAATACGGCCTGCATCGCTCCTTGCCTTTTTATGCCGGCGGACTGGGTTTTCTGGCGGGAGACTACATCAAGGAATGCAGCGATTTGTGTATCCCGCTGGTGGCGGTGGGGTTCATGTATCCGGAAGGCTATTTCCGGCAACAGATCCGGGATGACGGCTGGCAGGAGAATATCGTCGAGTCCATCAACCGCGAAGCCGCTCCTATTTCGAAGGTGATGGACAAGGATGGACGCCAGCGCATCGTCAAGGTGCCGTTGACCGATCCGCCCATCCATGTCGCGGTGTGGAAAGTCGCCGTCGGGCGTGTTTCCCTCTATTTGATGGACACGGATATCGAAATCAACGATCCCTGGAATAGAGGCATTACCGCACGGCTCTACATCGGCGATTTGGAGCAACGCCTACGCCAGGAGATCGTCTTGGGTCTCGGCGGCGCTGCGGTGCTTAAGGATTTAGGCATCGATCATTACCTCCTGCACTTGAACGAGGGCCATGCCGCCTTCGCCCTGTTGGAACGTATCCGGGCAACGGTACTAACGGGCAAGGATTTTGCCGCGGCCTGCGAAAAAAATATCGAGGCAACGATCTTCACGACGCACACTCCTGTTCCTGCGGGTCACGATGTTTTTCCCTTTCAATTGATCGAAAAGTACTTTCATTCCTACTGGCCTGGCCTGGGTCTCGATCGCGACACGTTTTTCCAATTGGGCATCCATCCTGAAAAACCGGAAGCCGGATTCAACATGACCGCTTTTGCGTTGAGATTATCCGGCTGTCGCAACGCGGTGAGCAAAAGGCACGCCGAGGTCTCCCGCAAGATGTGGCGCAGCCTGTGGCCCGACGTTCCGGAAGATCGGGTTCCCATCGATTATGTTACCAACGGCGTCCACGTGCCCACCTGGATAGAGCCGAAAATCAAGTTGCTGCTGGACACGTACTTAGGGGCCGATTGGCTGGATAAGCATGACGATCCGGCCATCTGGCAGGGTCTCGACAACGTCCCCGACACCGAGTTGTGGCAAACGCACCACTGGCTGAAGGTAAAACTGATCGATGCAATCCGGGAGCGCACCCGCCTGCGTTGGGCCGATGGCGGGGGCAGTACCTCGGTAATGCTTGCCGGAGGCGCCTTTCTCGACCCATCGGTGCTTACACTCGGTTTTGCCCGCCGGTTCGCCACGTACAAAAGAGCGCTGTTGATCTTCCAGGATCTGGATCGTCTCAAGAAACACTTCAAGGACCGCTGGCGACCCATACAGATCATCTTTGCCGGCAAAGCCCATCCGGCCGACGACCCCGGAAAACGGCTGTTGCAGGACCTGATCAACCTGGCACGCGACCCGCAATTGGGGGGCAGAATCGCCTTTGTGGAGGATTATGGCGAACAGTTGGCCCAGTACCTGGTGCATGGGGTGGACGTCTGGCTGAACAATCCATTGCCTCCTTTCGAGGCCTGCGGGACGAGCGGCATGAAGGCGGCGCTGAACGGTGTCCCCCATTTAAGCGTAGTGGACGGCTGGTGGGGGGAAGGGTTTAACGGGAAAAATGGCTGGGCGGTGGACCATGATGCCAATTCTGACAACCCGGATGGCAGCGATGCCGAAAAGATCTACCGCCTTCTGGAAGATCAGATCATACCGCTTTATTACCAGATGTCGGAAAACGGCATTCCCCTCGAATGGGTCCGGCTGATGAAAGCAACCATGAAAAGCGCAGCAGCCGGTTTCTCCGCGCGCCGGATGGTCAAGCAATACATTGAAAAGTTCTATGCCAGCAGCATTAAACATGCGCTGGAAGATTAGCTCGTGTCCGCTTGGTGAAGATAGAGATTTGAAGATATGTGCGATATGGGAAACCACGACCCAAAAAAGAATGAAGAGATAAGGGGCGCCAAGTCGAAAGCTGACTTTATGAGGCGAATCGGCATTGGGCCGGACCTTGCCCAGTTTTTAACTGATTTTACCGGAAGCCCCGAGGTTTTCTTCTCACTGTCTTTGGACAGGTGCCAGGAAATTGAATCTCAGATGGACGCAATTTTATATTCCTTAGCGAAAAGATAGGCAGTTCATCCCCGTGAATAAAAAACGGGTACACAGGATAAGTTTGAGGGATGCCTGTTCAGATTTCAAGCGCACCGACAGTGAGGGGAGTCAAGGGAATTAAAACCATTACGGCGACCAAATTCGAGGAAATCAAGTCGCGTTCAGCCAAACGGGCGGGCGCTATCGGGCAGGATGGAGGGTTCGCGCCCACCGTCCTGCCTCACCATCGTACGTTAGGTACAGGCACTGCCACCGGGCATGGCCAATTGAAACCAATTTTTTTCAGCCGGTGCTGTCCATTCCCCTGGTGGGCGACACCGGCTATTTCTTTTCCGGGATCAACGAAATGTCTCCCAAAAAGGTCAGATATGACCATCGGTTGAATATGACCTTTTTCGATGGCGATCAACGATGTCCCCCAGAATGTTGGCTTAGCAAATTATAACAAAATATCAGGAAGATGAGTATCATTGAAGTGTATTTATGGTACCTGGCACAAAGATTGAACATCCAGCAGTTAGAAGAGATTTGCGCGACGATTTCCGTTTTCGAAAAAAAGCCTCAATAGTCCTTTGCACGTGAACTTCACTACAACCGATATTCAACAGGAGGTCCACCATGAAATCAAGCACCCAGGACAAGGCAGAAGGCAAGTGGCACAAAGTGAAGGGCAAGATCAAGCAGGTCGCCGGAAAAGCGGTCGGGAACCGCGATCTGGAAGCCGAAGGCAAGGCCGAAAATGTTGACGGGAAGGTTCAGGAAAAGATCGGCGAGATCAAGGACGTCGTCGGGAAGTAAACATGGACGCCTGTCAAAAGAATCTGATGGCGTTAAAAAAGGAGGCCACCATGCTTTGGACAATATTTGTGATTCTACTGGTTTTGTGGGCGCTGGGATTGCTAACCGGCACCACGATGGGCGGTGTCATTCATGCCCTGCTGGTCATCGCCATCATCGTGGTGCTGATCCAGGTGTTTCAGGGGCGAAGACGGGTGTGACCCGTCGGACAACCGCCAGGCAGGACGTGCTATTTAAAATTAAGGAGAAATTGCCATGAAAAAAAGACGTGGGATAATTAGTTATCTGGTTCTGGTTATGTTTATCGCCGCCCTGGCAGCCTGCGCATCGACCGCCAAACAGTCGAGCACCGGGGAATACGTGGACGACTCGGTCATCACCACCAAGGTCAAATCGCTGCTGGCCGCCGACGATTTTCTCAAGTCGTTCCAGGTCGGTGTTGAAACCTACAAGGGTGTCGTTCAGTTGAGCGGTTTCGTAGCTTCTCAAGCAGCCGTCGATAAAGCGGTCGAAATCGCACACAGCGTCAAGGGGGTCAAATCCGTCAAGAATGATCTGGTCGTCAAATAGGCGGACGATGAAAGGAAAAATACAATGCCGTTGATTCAGTTAGTCATTATTCTGGTTGTCGTTGGGGTGATTCTATGGGTTATCAACAGCTACATACCGATGCAGGCCACCATAAAGAAAATTCTCAATGCCGTCGTGGTCATAGCCGTGATCCTCTGGCTGCTGAGTGTTTTCGGGATTATAGGCTCCCTCCAGGGGATTCATATCGGGAAGTGAAAGACCTGAAAAAATTATTTAAATACCAAAATTGAAAAGAAATGGAGAAACCATGATTCTTAAAAGATTACTGACAATGCTGGTCTTAATTCTATCCATAGTTGCATTTACCGCCTGTGAATCGAAAGGGCCTGCAGAAAAAGCCGGTGAAAAAATCGACGAAGCTGTGCAAAAAACCACTGATAAAGCCGAAGAAATAACCGACGCCGTAAAGGATAAAGCCGAAGAAGCCGGGAAAGAGGTAAAAAAGTCAACAGAGTAAATCATGAGAAAAGTGAATCATGATGAAAAAGATCGGAATGATTGTCGGTGCAGGAATCCTTCTGGTCATCGTGCTCTTCGGATGGTGGTTTTTCAGCCGCCCCGAACGCGGAACGACCGGATCGATCAGTACGAACTTTCGTTGGCTCGGCCCCAACGATAAAATAGTGGTAGACGGCTTCGACGACCCCAAAGTTCGGGGTGTGGCCTGCCACATCTCCCGTGCCCAAACCGGCGGCGTGAAAGGCGGCATGGGCGTGGCCGAGGACACGAGCGACGCCAGCATTGCCTGTCGCCAGATCGGGCCGATACAGTTCCTTGGCGAGATCACGGACGGCGAGCAGGTTTTCGACGAACACCGCAGCCTCGTGTTCAAGACGCTTCAGGTGGTGCGCTTCTTCGACCGTGAGCGCAATGTGCTGGTCTACGTGTCCTACAGCGACCGGGTCATCGAGGGCAGCCCGAAAAACAGCATCAGTACGGTGCCGATCATGCGCTGGCCGACCCCTTAGCCTCCGATAGACAAGGAAACCAGCGATACTGTAAAATCGCATGTGATATTCCCTGCACCACCTGAAAGACAACTTCGAACAAGGAGCACGATAATGGGAGACAAGGGCGGCAAAAAAAACAAGCAAAAAAGTAAAAAACAAAGCAATGATAAAAACAGGCAGAAAGCCAAAGACAAACTCGAAAAACAGCAAAAAGGGCCGCCAGTACTGGTATTGCCGCATCAACAGCCGTGATTTACGCCCCCGATCACCGGTGGGATTCGCCCCATATGGCTATCAAGGAGGTGAAGTCGATCCGTGAATAGGTTAAAACAGCTCTGGGGTATCCTGCGGTCGAGCTTCTGGTTTGTGCCTTCGCTGATTGTGACTGTCAGCATCGTCCTGGCGGTGGCTTTGATCGGCGTGGATTTCACCGTAAGCGAACAATGGCTTGCCCGCTGGCCGCGCCTGTTTGGCGTGGGCGCGGATGGCGCACGCGGGATGTTGTCCACGATTGCCGGCTCGATGATGACCGTGGTGGGGGTCACGTTTTCGATGGTTCTGATGACGCTGGCGCTGGCATCGAGTCAATACACCTCGCGCATCCTCAGGAACTTCATGAGCGACCGCGTCACGCAGGTCGTCCTTGGCGTCTTCGCCGGCATCTTTACCTATTGCCTGATCGTGTTGCGGACCATTCGCAGCGGCGAAGATGGCGCATTTGTTCCGAGCCTTGCCGTGTCTTTCAGCGTCGTGCTGGCGATGGGCGGCATCGGCATTCTTATTTTCTTCATTCATCATATCGCCGCCTCGATCCAGGCCGCAAACATTATTGCCGCGGTTGCCGCTGAAACCATGCTGGCCGTCGACCGGCTTTTCCCGGAGAAACTCGGAGATGGACGGGTTAACGACGATGAGGCGTATCCGACACCTCCCCCTTTGCCGGAGCAGGCCTGGAAGGCCGTAACTGCCAAGGGCAATGGGTATATCCAAAACCTGGACAACGCGGCGCTCCTGAGTCTGGCGTGCGAGAACAAGACCATCGTGCGGATGGAACGCGCCATCGGCGAGTTTGTGGTCCATGGCACCGTACTCGCTTCGATCGTCCTGGAGGACCCACCGGGAAAAGAGATCATCGCCGCCCTGCAGGCCGCATTCACCATCGACCGCCACCGTACGGTGGAACAGGATACAGCCTTCGGCATCCGGCAGATCGTGGATATGGCTTTGAAAGCGCTCTCTCCCGGCATCAACGATACAACGACCGCCGTGATGTGCGTGGATTATCTGTCGGCGATTCTCGCGCGGCTGGCGTCCCGGC
>CAVPJS010000019.1:0-271626 GCA_963705475.1 uncultured delta proteobacterium
TTCTGCATATAGGTCGTTTTACTTAGTTACAGGTAAATGCAAAGCCCTAATCTTGTTGACCTCGAAAAAAGTCGTCTTTCCGACGGATCCTTAAAAAACCTGAGATTAAGTCTTCCAGGCCGCGAAGGCGAGCTTAGACGAGCGAATGGCAAACCGATCAAGATCCTTACGGCGAACATTTATGTTCAATCCTGAGGAATGATAGATAGTTACTGTACGCCGTAGTAACGAAGGATGAGATGTAGCGCAGATATCGGGCTTATTAAGACTCCATCAATCTTTTTTCTAAAGTAAAAACCGTCCAAGGCGATAATAGGGTTGTATGGCGCAAATACAGATCGAAAGGAGGCGGAGCAAAACCGCGACTAAAAATGCGCCAACCGAGCAAACCATAAGGCAAGAACGCCGAACTCAAAACCTAGAAAAGGAGATTTACCATGGCAATCGCATTGACCGCAGGAATGAGAAACAACCTCATCTCCCTTCAAAATGTTGACAAACTGATGACCACCACACAAACTCGCCTGGCCACCGGCAAGCGGGTCAACACGGCGCTGGACGATCCGGTCAACTTTTTCAAGTCCAAAGACCATTACAATCGTGCCAGCGACCTTGCCGCCAAAAAGGACGGCATGAGCGAAGCCATCAAGACGATCGAGGCAGCCAACACCGGTATCGAAAAAATTGAAGCCCTGCTAAACCAGATGAAGTCACTGGCTTCTGCGGCAAAAACATCCACCAATACAGGGGACCTGGCTGACCAGTTTGATGCGATTCGCAGTCAAGTAGCATATATGGCCGAGGATTCAAGCTACGGTGGCACGAATCTGCTCAGCATGGACAGTCTTTCTGTTGAATTCAACGAAGACGGATCTAACAGCCTGAGTGTCGCCGGCTTCAGCGCAACAACAATTGGCTTCGTTGCAGGCGTTACGATTGCTGCAGCAAATTTTTCCAGTAGTGCTACAATTGAAGCTGGTGCGATAAGTGATATCGACGCTGCAATCGCTAACCTTAGAACCGAAGCACAGAAGCTCTCTTCCAGCTTGTCCACCATTTCCATCCGGTCGGAATTCACCTCCGAAATGGTCAACACCCTGAACACCGGTGGTGACAACCTGACCCTGGCCGACATGAACGAGGAAGGTGCAAACATGCTGATGCTGCAAACCCGTCAGAATCTGGGTACGACATCCTTGAGCCTGGCATCTCAGGCAGCTCAGGCCGTATTGAGACTGTTCTAATGTATTGAGGTCTAAGAAAGCAAAAATTGGGCAAGGGGGTTTGAAATCCCCTTGCCCATTCTTCACCCAGCAAAGTTGTAAGATCAATATACAATAATTAAATGACCACCTCTTCATGCCCTTCAAATCAACCAGCAAATTGAACTAAAGCTGCATTTAAGGTACGAATCGATCTATCATGGGACTAAAAATAACCTTAAAACCCGGAGAACGGATGATCATCGGCGGTGCCGTGATCACTAACGCCGGTACGAAGTGCAATTTTATTGTTGAGAACACCGTTCCCATCCTAAGGGACAAAGACATCCTAAGCACCGACAATGCCAACACCCCTGCACGGCGGATCTATTTTTCGATCCAATTGATGTATATCGACGGAACCCATTTGACAGATCACCACAAACTGTACTGGAAACTGGTCAAGGAATTTCTTGATGCGGCGCCAAGTGCGCTGGGTATCATTGATCGAATCAGCGAAGATATTCTCAACGGTGCATATTACCAGGCGCTAAAAACCTGCAAAAAACTCATTGCCTATGAAGAGGAGGCCATCGCTCGTGTACAGTAATGCTGTGAACGCATATAAATCAGTTGAAAAAGCCACTGTATCTGGAAGGGAAACCGAAGCCCGTGTCTTGGCGCAGGCTGCACAACAACTCAGGATCTGCCAAAAACGCTGGGACGATGAAGACCGGAAGGAACTATTGGACGAAGCGTTGAACTACAATCAGCGAATATGGACGATCTTGCAGGGTGAACTGGGCAAAACAGACAATCCATTGCCGGACCACATCAAGCGTGACCTGCTTCGCCTGAGCGGGTTTATCGATAAACGCATTTTCGAGGTCATGGCCTTCCCGGAGCCTGAAAAACTAGACATCATCATTAAAATAAATGAAAATATTGCTGCTGGCCTCAGAGCAGATTGACTAAATTTTTTGCAGATCCTCCTGAAAAAAAATCCCCTACAAAACATTTTTTATTTCCGATAGGTAGTTCCCCACCCTCGTTGGGTGGGGGATTGCATATCAAATCTCCTTCCTAATTGAATCGCGATAGCGAGCGAACGGATGTAGTTTTTCATCACCACGGTGCTCTGCGCAACGCTGGCGGTGGAGGTAGAATCCGCTCTGCGGTTTGACGGAGCGAAACATAGATACCGTACATAAGGGCCTCGGATAGGATTGAACCCTCCCCGCGGCAAGCCGTGGGGAATCTTCACCGTAACGATAAAGAGCCGATTTTCAGTTCGCTCGCTAACCCCCCGCCGCAAGCAGCGGGGAATGCGCTCGCTGTAGCGGTTCAAATGATTGATTTAGCCAATAAATTGACATTAGCCATACTGTATTCCATATTTTACAATTAAATTCAGGGTATTACTTATTTTTAGAGATTGGCATTTCTATTGCTTCATAGTTGCAAATAGATATTCTTCAATTTACTCAAACGAAATTCGGTATCAATAATCCTCAAGAGGAGCTACCAATCATGACGCTTTTAAAAAACTTCGCGCTGTTGGGTGCGGCTGGCTATGTTGCCCCGAAACACATGAAAGCAATAAATGAGACAGGACAAAACCTTGTAGCTGCCTTGGATCCCTCTGACTCTGTCGGCATACTCGATAGCTTTTCGTATGATGTTGCCTTTTTCACCGAATTTGAAAGGTTCGACAGGCATGCAGAACGATTAAGACGGATAGGTGAGAATAAAAGGCTTCATTATATTAGCATCTGTTCACCCAATTATCTTCATGACGCGCATATCCGTTTTGCTCTGAGGATTGGGGCTGACGCTATTTGTGAGAAACCGTTGGTTCTCAATCCATGGAATCTGGATGCATTGGCTGAAATGGAAATGGAGACCGGCAATAGAATATTCAACATCCTTCAGCTAAGGGTCCATCCATCGATCGTTGAATTAAAAAACATGATAAAAGACGAGGCTCCTGGAAGATCAAAGAAATACAATATCGATTTGACTTACATCACTTCGAGAGGGAAATGGTATCATCATTCTTGGAAAGGAGATGTAAACAAATCAGGTGGCGTTGTCACCAATATCGGCATCCATTTTTTTGATATGCTTATGTGGATTTTTGGTTCTGTGAAACTACAGGAGGTTCACTATAGCAATGAGAAAAAAATGGCTGGATTCCTCGAATTGGATAATGCGCGAATACGCTGGTTTTTATCCGTTGACAGAAACGACCTGCCTGAACCGATCAAGGAAAAAGGTAAACCGACCTATCGCTCTATGGCGATTGATGGTGAAGAGATTGAATTCTCAGGTGGATTTACCGACCTTCACACGATGGTATATAAAGAGATCCTTGATGGTCGTGGGTTTGGCATTGAGGATGCTCGCCCATCCATCAATCTTGTATATGAATTGCGGAACTCGATGCCATCTCTTTCAGGCGGTGAGCGCATCCATCCCATGGTCCAAAAAAACGAAATCAGATCATGTTATTTGCGCGCTGTATAAACCATCAAGATTATATGCAGTTTATACTACTACAAGGGTTTTTCAATACCTGGAATGTTGCTTGAATGGACAAAACGGAAGGTTTAAGAACTACTACTGAAAGCCTATTTCTGACTTAGCTTTTTTGTTCAAGGTGATCCGGCATTGAAGCTTGTAGATATACTGGAACAGTTCGGTTTTTCTGAGCCGGAATCCTGGCAATTAGAGTATATCCGCCTCACAAATTGCCATAATATTTTTTGAGATGACATCTAAAGAATTCTTATTTTTCATTAATCGCTTTTGCAGGAACCCCAACTGCTAAGGCGAACGGCGGCACATTACGTGTAACTACCGAGCCTGCACCGATTTGTGAATTTTTTCCTATACGTACACCCATTAGAATTATACTTCCTGCACCAATGTCGCACCCATCCTCCAATATTATCGGAGAACGCTGAACGGAGCGAAGGAGGATCGGCTGTTCCAACGGTTCTTTCACATGAGCCGAAGAAATCATCTTCACTCCAGGTCCGATCCCGACATCTTTGCCAATGGTTATACCGCCAGTTGCATATATAAAACATTGTGGACCAATCCAGGATCCTTCGCCAACTATCAGCTTTCTATCAAAATAAGCCTTGAGTATTGTGTCATGTCCGATATATACATTGGCAGCGATCTCGACGTTCTCTGGAAAAAAAATTCTTACCCCATCCTCAATGACCGAACCGGGTTGACTAAACTTTGCGTGTTCCAGAGCCTGCCTGCCATTACCATGTGATTTCCATTCAGGCATTTACCCTCCTCAATTATCCATTTTTATTCAAGAGTAATTCTTATAATGCAAATCAATCTTTTCTAAAACGATAAGAACCTGTTAAGCGCGAAAAAAACTTTGTCAATGTCTTCATCGGACATGTCGTTATAAAGAGGCAGACTTAACAATTTAAGGTAATAACTGGATGCAATAGGAAAATCTGACTCCACGTACCCGTACTTTTTGTGGTAGTAAGGAATCATGGGGACACAGTATGTACCAATTGTTGATTCAATACCATATGTTTTGAGATGCGCTATAAGATCCTCGCGGTTAACACACTCATCTAAACAGACGAGAAGAGTCTGCACATTCCACTCTACGCGATCCACCGGTAATATCGGTTGAACCCATGCGATAGATTCTAGTTGTCTCCAATATCTTTCGGCTAAAGTGCGTCTTTGAACGATCGACTGATCATAATCAAGCAACTGAGTCGATCCCATTGCCGCCTGAAAATCTGTCATTCGATAATTAAGGCCGACGGTCTGGTAGGTTCCATCTACCAAGCCATGATTTCGCAACCCCATAATCCTCTTCGCTATGTCAGCATCAGAGGTAACAACTGCACCGCCTTCTCCCGTGGTCAGCAATTTTCTTGGATGAAAACTAAATATTCCTGCCTTGCCGAAAGTCCCACACCATCCACCATTAAACTTTGAGCCCAAAGCACATGCAGCATCTTCGATTACCGCAAGATTGTTTTTGCGGGCAATGTAAGTCAATTGATCCATGTCTGCTGGCAATCCGAAGGCATGTACGGGCAAAATTGCTTTTGTTTTTGGGCCAATTTTCTTTTTGGCAAGGTCGATGTCCAAGTTCACACTTCCAGCTTGGCAATCCACAAAGACAGGGGTCGCTCCAACCATTTCCACTGCATTGGCCGTTGCCGGAAACGTAAAAGCAGAAACCAGGACTTCATCACCCGGACCGATGTCCATCGCCATTAAACTCAGGTGTAACGCGGCCGTACCCGAAGAGACCATAACGGCAAACGGAATGTCGAGATATTCCGCCAACAATTGTTCGAACTCTTGAACTTTGGGACCAGCTACCAGCATGCCTGACTGCAATACGGATAGGACGGCTTCGATTTCAGTTTGCCCAACATTCGGTTTAATTAACTTGATTATTGGAGATTTTTTCATAATACCATTCCGCCGTTCGTTTAAGCCCCTCTTCAAGTCCTACTTTAGGAGAGTAGTTGAGAATTGTCTTGGCCTTTGTAATGTTCGGAATTCGAAGCTCCACATCAGCGAAAGTTTTAGGGACGTGGACAATTTTTGATTTGGAAAAGGTCACCCGCATAACTGCCAAAGCAAGTCCATGGATGGTAATTGTTCCACGAGGATTGCCGATATTGAATGAATGCCCAATTGCTTCCGGATTTTCCATACACAGCATCACACCATCTACAAGATCATCGATATAGCACCACGATCTAATCTGGTCACCGTCACCGTGGATGACCAGGTCTTCTCCTTGAAGGGCATTGACAATAAAATGGTGTGCAGCCCCTTCACCCACCTGGCCAGGTCCGTAAACATTGAAGGGCCTGATCGAAACAGTCGGCAACTGTTTTTCAGCAAAATAACTATAGGTCAGGTGTTCAGCAGCCAGTTTACCCACTGCATAGGTCCAACGCGCATTGCCGACGGCGCCCAATGCAGTGCTGTCATTTTCCTCAGAACGGAATGAATACGAGCCGAAAACTTCAGAGGTAGAAAAATCGATTACGCGATCCAGGTGCGCTTGCTCTGCAGCGGCCTCGAGTACATTCAGCGTTCCTAAAATATTGACTTGCATCGTTTTTATTGGGCTCTTAACCACTGTGTCTATGCCTGCAATTGCGGCGAGGTGAATAACGATATCACACCGGGACATGCTTCGGCTTAGCTCTTCCCGGTTAAGGATATCGCCTTGAATCAACCGAATGTTGCGGTGATTCCGAAAAGGGCTGTCTTTAAGACTATTTCGCGACAGATTATCGTAAATAACGATGTCATTATTATCTACTAGAACGGCTAACGATCGTTGTCCCAATAAATCCAGCACCCCCAGTAATGAAAATAGTTTTGCCTTTAATCATCTTCGCGCTCCAATAACTGTTCGTCTGGTGTTTTCATGAAGTTGTGCCCATTGCGAACCAAGTCATAAATATATAGGAATTGTCTTAATATTTTTTGTGGATCATGACACTGCTTTATCCACCGGCGACCTTTTTCTCCTCGAACGGCAATGGCCTTTGGGTGACACAGATAATATTCAATTTTCTCTTTCACATTATATGGTGTGGTCCAAACAATAGGATTGTCAGGGTATACGCTAGCGGCAAAATTTGAAATGCCACCGAAGACCACATGGCCCATAGCCATCGATTCGATTGCCGAAACACCGTAAATCCCAACCGATATTTGATCGAAAGTCATATGCGCCTTACTTTTAATATGTAAACATTCCTGATTGGTCTTTCCCTCGATCACAACCCCCTCTACATCATATCTTTTCTGTAATTCTTGTATGGCTTCCAAAAACAGCGCAGTCTTTTTTACCTTTCTATCAGTGGTCGGGTGGACGATTCGAATAGTGCCCTCAGCAGGGGGAGCGTGTTGAAATTTGGTGTCGTCCACCATCATATTGATGTGATAATAAAACGGTGCATTTTGAATCATAGTATAGTCCCAAGCACCGATACCGGTAATTTTTCTTTCCTGGTGCCACCTATAAATTTGATGGGCATTCTGGCGTAGTTGTGTGCCGAAATATTGGACAAGGCAGTTATCAGGCTTGATTTTTTTCATCAATGAAAGCCTATTGTCGCGTACAGGAAACCGTCCGATGTGCAGAAAATCTGCCCTGTGAATGATTTCGCGAGCTTCTTCCCAATGGATATTGTCACCCGTGGAAAGCACAATATCCTGGTCATAAGACAAATAATCGCCCTGTAAAATGATACAGCGTGCTCTATGGATAGTTTTTTCGTTTATCAAACGAAATAGTTTTGTCAGTTGCCCGGCAATGTTTAAGTCGGCCACAATGGCGATGTTGAACCCACTTTTTTTACTTCTTAACACCCCGGGGACATGTTTTTCAAATAGCGTTTTATTTGATGAAGAATGTTGCAGAGGACTTATCATGAATTTAGTATTCCTTGAACAACTGAGTTGACATTTTTTAATAAATTTTCTTACTGCTTTCTGATATCAAAAATTTTTATAAATACCGTCTTAAAATGGTTGAGGCTCTTTAAAATCCTTTACTTCGATAGCGCGAGGAGCCCTTTGCGTTTTGTGCAACTCCCAAATCTGTGCATAAGCATTCTCAAGACTCTCAACGAAAAGCTGGGTATCAAAAAGGGGGTAAGTTTGTTTATTTTTTTTAAGCTTCTCACGTAATGAATGGAACTTATTTGGATTGTTCGCTAAATCTACTGCAATATCTACATATTGCTTATTATCATTAACAATGAGCTCAGAAAGTCCCACAGCCGAGAGGATGCTCGCCGACATCCGTGATGCAAAATGGTTGCCTACAATCGTTACCACCGGCACACCGGCCCATAGCGCATCACTGGTTGTCGCCGCACCGTTAACTGTAATTGTGTCCAAGGATAGGTCAGCTAATTTGAGCCTTTCCAAGTGATCGGGTTTACTCAACTTTTTGGCAAATATCAGTCTGTATGGATCTACTCTCGCCTTTTTTGCACCGTCTTTCATGTTTTCCGTTACCGCGGAATTGCTTGTCATGACCCAAAGAACGCTGCCTGGAGATTGTTTTAAGATTTTCATCCAGCAGTTAAATACATTTGAATCGATTTTATAATTCGAACAGAAGCAGCAAAAGACAAAAGCTTTCTCCGGTAATCCAACATCTTGTCGATTGTACCTGTTCTGGGTTTTTTCTATTGGCTTGCTATTCACTTGATATGAATGGGGCATGAAAACAAATTTCTCACTAAAAAACTTGCTCTGATCCTCTGGAGTAACTATTTTATCCGTTATAATATAGTCAAAAAAATCCGCACCCGTGGTCCCGGCAAGCCCCAACCACCTTACCTGAACCGGCGCGGGGCGATAAGCGCAAATTTCCAATCGGTTGCCGCGCATATACCCGACCAGGTCGATCAGTATGTCCACACGGTCGTTCGTATATTCTGAGGGCGGCATCCTGATGAATTGAATTGCGCAGGTCAACAAAGGCATCACATCTTTGTTTGATTTTTTCCCGATAACAACTGCCGTCGTCTTCCCCGTATGAATACGCGTTGACCGTGAAGCGCGATCGATCGTGAATCGCGAAAATATCGTTGATCAGATGCGACGTTGGATGGTTCCGAAAATTATTGGAAAGGTATCCGATGGTAATTTTGTCCTGTTTCGGATGATCATGATTGAACTTGAGTAGTGCCCTGGCTCCCTTGGGTGATTTTTGAAATTTCTTTGCTCCAACGCGCAGAAACACAAAAGTTTATATGCGGGTCTGCGTTGCGGATAATACTGAGAAATGGCATCTCATTGGGACATTGGTCATTGGCCAATTCACGTTCGGTAAACTTATCGATCTTGGCATTTAATGCGTCAATGTGGCCCCACTCAAATCGCTGATAAAGTTCATGCACCAGGTGGCTGTGTGCTTTTGAATTTTGGGGGTCAAGATCCAACGCCCTTTTAAAACAATTTATGGCATTATCTGATTTACTGATTTCCTGATGAATGATGCCACGATTGATAAATGTCGGAACAGATTTAGGATTGTTTTTAATCGCCGTATCGTACCAACGAGACGCTGTTTCTAAATCACCTTTATCATAATAGACATTACCCAAATTATGACAGGCTTCAGCATCCTTTGGAACCAATTTTATGGTATTTCTGAATTGGCTTTCCGCCTCTTTCAGTTTTCTCATCGATCGGAAAGCAGTTCCAAGGTTGTTATAGGCTTTTCCATATTTTGGATTCAGTGTAATAGCTTTTTCATAAATAGGAATTGCCTGGTCGATTTCACCCTTTTCCTGCAGTACGTTGGCTATGTTACACAAAACCTCAGCGCTTTCCCCTGCGAAGACGATTGATTTTAGATAATAATCAATAGCCAAATCCAGTTTACCGAGCGCTTTGTAGGCATTCCCCATGTTGTTTAAGGCTTCACTATATTTCGGCTTGATTTTAATAGCCTTTTTACAGCACCCGATCGCTTGGTCGAATTTCCCCAGAATATTCAGTGTTGCAGCCATATTATTCAGCGCTTCTGGAAATCGCGGATTCACTGCAAGCGCCTTTTGGTAAAAGGTAAGTGCACGATCATATGTCTCTGTCAGGTGGTATAGCCCGGCCATGTTATATAGGGCTTCCGGATAATCGGGTTTTATGTGCAACGCTTTTTTGTAGCATTGTTCAGCTTTATGGTATTCACCGTTTTTTCTGTACGAAGATCCAAGGTTGTTATAGTAGAACGGATTGGATGGGAATATCCGGATTGCTCGCGTGATCAGCATAATTGCGGTCTCAATCCTGCCAGCCTGATGGTGCAAAACCCCAAGCAGGTGCATGGCATCTGGATTGTTAGGGTCCATAGCGAGAATAGAGCTGTAGCGTTCTTCAGCACCACTCCAATCACCTTTGAGTTGATAATCAAATGCTGATTTCAAGAAAGACCCCACAGCATTTGGGTGTTCAATGCCGCTAACCCTTGCGTCGGGTGTTGCCTTTGAAACGGGTCCCTCAATAGTCATGGTAGTGCTCAATTTGTTTTTCTCATGAGATCAATCATGCATGGAGTCTCTCCATCAAGATAACGCTTCCAAACTATGGCAAATGCTTTTTCAAGATATTCAACGAATCTCTCAGTGTTAAATAGATGTGATTCAACATTAGCAGCCATAAGGATAGCATTTATCCGGGCAAGCTTGTTTTTTTCTTCAGCCAGTCCCACTGCCATGTTTTCATAATCCTCAAGACTATGTGTAATCAGTTCAGGTACTCCAGCCGCCTTTAAGATACTTGAAGACATCCTCGAGGCAAAATGCTTTCCTTGAATGGTCAAAACCGGTACTCCGGACCACAATGCATCGCTGGTAGATGCAGCACCGTTTACCCTTAATGTATCCAACACGAGATCAGCCAAGGATAGCCTTAAAAGGTGTTCGTGCTTAGGAACTTTTTCAGCAAAAATCAGTCGATCTGCGTCAATACCGTGTTTGATGACCTCAGTTCTTAAGTTTTCCTTCATGTTTCCATGAGCTCGCCATCAACCAAAGAACACTGCCAGGCAAACGTCTGAGGATATTCATCCAGGTTGAAAAAATTTCCGTATCAATTTTATAGCTCGTGTTGAAACAACAGAAAATGAAGGCCTCTTCCGGGAGTCCGAATTCTGATTTTTTACAATCATTTTCGTCCACATACGGCTGATTGTCGTTAATTTGATAACAGTGTGGAAGATAAACAAACTTTTCAGTATAAACGCTGGCCTGATTCTCGGTGTGACAGTTCGGTCTGTAATGAGGTAATCGAAAAAGTCTGCTCCTGAGGTCCCTGCCATCCCCAACCAGCGAACCTGGACAGGCGCCGGCCGCATTGCAGGGATAGCCATCCGTTGACCCCTCATAATCCCACCAGGTCGACCAGGATGTCGACACCTTGTTCGTTAATAACCTTGGCCGCCCGGGCATTTGACAATTCTCGTATGTCGATGAATTTGTCGCTCCCGTATCGAATTGAGCGGCGGTAGCTACTGTTATCCTCCTGCCCATATGAAAAACAGAAGACTTCAAACCGGCTTCTGTCATGGAGCTGATAAAGCCTTCTTGTGATATGAGCAGTGGGATGATCACCGAAATTATTGGACAGGTACCAATGCGGATTTTACTTCGACGATTTGCTGTATACTGGAATCGATGGGAATTTCGTTTGACCTGACATACTTGATTCGATTGCCCTGCTCCACCCCTGGCTACCGCCAGGTTGAGTTCCGGATCGTTACATCGAGAAAGGTTGAGAAAGGGGTGTTCACAGGCACCCGCCCCATACGCAGTGATTCAACGGTTAGCCTGTGATCAATTTCTCGTACCAGGAAGATTTTCCCACTCGCAGTCCATCATGTAGAGGTTGAGCAGATTCCCTATGGCGGTTCCTGCTGAAGGGTCTGTTTCACTGCCAGCTTGAAGGATTTACGGCGCGATTAATGTCGATATCGTTCGCTGGCAGGCAATGCCCAACCCGATATGTGTAACCTCGCTTTCAGGGTTCAGCAAAGCGCTTTCTCATAACAGGAGATCGCCTCACGAAACCGCCCCATGTCCTTGAAGACGTTTCCCAGATTATGCCATGCTTGGAAAGATTCTGGATTCAACAGATACGGCCCGATGCCCAGAATTTCTCGCCTCATGTAGTTCTCCCAGATCCCGCAGCACCATGCATAAATTTCCCCAGGCGCGCCAATCATTGCTGTTTCCGGAAACCACATTGTAAAAACAATCACGACTTGAGTTCAGTTCTCCTTCCTCAAGATATAACAAACCCAAATTGTAATATGCCTCAGCGAAAGTCATATCAAGCGCCACTGCCTTTTTGAAACAACTTACCGCATTCTTAGGTAGGTTTCGATTAGAATATATGATTCCCATCCAGTAATAGGCCAATGGCTGGGTTGGATCCTTATGGATGGATTTCTGAAGGTTCAATTTAGCATTCTTAAATTGGCCTTTTTCAAAATAACATAATCCGAGTTGCAAGTATGCTTGAGCATTCTCGGGATCTATATTCAACACTTTTTTGAAACTGGTGATGGCTTCATTAATGTGATGATTCCTTAAACATATCGTTCCCAATTCTAAAAGGTTTTCAATCTGTGAATCATCTAATAAGGTTGCGCCTTTTAGCCACTGCAAAGCGGTATCAAAAGCGCCGCACTGTTTGGCAATACGCGCGCACAAAGCCAGAATCTCCGGTTGACCGCTGTAGGTATTAGCAACCTCATGGCACTTGACCATTGCCTCATCATGATATCCTTGTTGAAAAGATCTATCGCGTCTTCGAATCTTTGCATTATATTATTTTTATTGATAATCGTTTTTATTGATAAAGAGCTTCATCTATTTTCGCTGCGACGGATTTGCTGTAAACAGCATCCACTGCTGTTTCAAAAAAGGATTCCAATTCAACTACATCATCGATGTTTTCAAATAGCACGTTGGATTTCTCGCAGGATTTTCCGTCCCACGGCTTCCCGCCAGCATGGGTCGTTGGCCAATCGATGGGCAATGCTTACATAGGATGTCTGGTCCCATGCCACACAATCCAGTACCCCCATCTGTTTGTAGAAACCATAGGTCAATCGCCCCGGAAGCATGGAACTGGGCCAGGTGACCACGGGTATGCCCCAGGCAAAGCACTCAAGACTGGTATGCCCGCCGCTGAAATAAATCGTGTCGAGGACTGCATCGGCCAATAGATGCAAATTCAGGAATGCCTTCCTGGGCTGGCGAGCAACGAAACAGATTCGATCTGCGCACCGGGTATGATCTTCTCTAGACGCTGAAGCAAAAGACTTTTCCACCGGGGGTGCAAGCCTTCCAACAGGACAAGCACCCCATTCGAGTCAGCTTCAAGCACGGCGGACAGCACCGGATCGAAATCGGGGTGTAACTTGAACAGGCTCTGGGTGCAGGCATACAGCGTCGGTCCTTCAGGCAGGCCGAATGAAGCACGATCGAGCAGTTGATCTGGTTTTTGAGGGCGGCGATAATAATAACCGGTACCCTTGAGCCGGATCAGCTTCTCGGAATAGTATTGCTGAGCATCCGGCGGCTCGGCTGCATCCGACGAAATGAAGTAGTCGATGGTCGGGATCCCCATGGTAATTTGAAATCCGCGCTTGATTTGAACCGGCGCGAGCCTTGAAAAAGCTATGAAATAAGTCAGCGGGTCCATTCCAATTTCGGGGTAGAATAAAATGTCGAGTTCATGACTGCCGATTCGCTCTCGGGCTTTTTGAATGTCCTCGGGTAGCATTACCACTTTTGGGCACACTGATCGATGGCGCTGGCAATGGCATCCGCTTGGGATCCAAATCGGAAAATAACCAGCTTGAATTTTCGTTTGTCCAGCTTTTCGATCAAGCCCTTATATAGCCGGCCGATCGTGTGATCATGAAGGTATCGACAGACGATGCCGAGTTTGATTCTTCTGCTTTTGCTTTTTGTTTTTATATGCGGGGTGATCCAGTTCAGGTCCGGACAGATGGTGAGGTAAAAGGCGGCGATCATCTCCCTGATCGGTTTTTCGTTGACACCATGCAGCGCAAGCATGAAATTGACCATACCGATTTCGCGATAGGGATCTTTGACCCGGTGGCCGAGTTTTTCCAACTCTTTAAGACGGTCCTCAAAACACTTGCGGGCAGCAAGCATGGAGCCTGTCGAAGAGTATATGACGGGGAGGGTCATGGCCCTTTTAACCCAGGTTGAAAAATCATCCTGAATCGATAGTTTGTCGTCGAATGCCTGAATAGCGGCTTCTGTATAGCCTGCATCCGCCAATGCGAGCGATAGGTTATTGAGTGCGGCAATTGAGCTTGGATCACATTCAAGCGCTTTTCGGTAGTATAAAATGGCCTGATCTAAATTATTCAATGTCCGATGGGTGTTACCCATACTTATCAAAACTGCGTGCGCATCGGGTTTTAGTTCCAACGCCTGCCGATAGAAGGCAAAAGCCCGATCAAAGTCCCCGAGTGACCTTTGCGTATTGCCGAGCGCTTCCAAGATTTCATGGCTGAATGGTTTCAGGGCAAAGGCTTTGTCGAACCACTGAAATGCTTTTTGATAGTTGGCGGAACTGTATTGCAGATTGCCAATGGCCACTGTCGCCTCAAGAAATACTGGCCGTATCTCGAGGGCCTTTTGATAGCAGGCCAGTGCCCGGTCTTCGTGTCCCATGGCAAACAGCACCTTTCCAAGGTTGTAGTGTGCCTCGGCTGAATCTTGTTGGCATCGAATGGATTGTTCATAGCATTCAACGGCACGCAGAAAATTTCCCGCTTGAAAGAAGATAAGTCCCAGATTGTTAAAGCATTCCGCAAAACCCGGATTAATGCTCAGGGCTCTTTCGTAGCAGTGAGCCGCTTTTGATGGCTCCTTTTTTAATCTTTGGACATTACCCATATAGAACCAGGCCTGTTCGAGATCAGGATTGATTGCCAACGCATTTTCAAAGCAAGTGACAGATTCATCGATTCTAGCGGATTGAAATAAGATATCACCCAGCAAAAACCAGGTTTGACTGCATTTCGGATTCAGCAACAGTGCTTTCCGCGCTGATGCTTCAGCTTTGTCCACCTGGCTGGTCTGCAAGTAGGTTGCGGCCAGGTTGTATACCGCCGTGTGAAAATTCGGATCGATTTCAATACTTTTTTGATAGCATGCAATGGCTTTTTGTATCCGTCCAAAGCCTTGGAACGCATTACCCAGGCTCGCGTAGTATGGCGCTTGTCCGGGCAACGATCGGATGGCGGCGCTAATCAGGGATACCGATGTTTCATAGTTTCCGGTTTCATTCTCGACTACACCCAATAAATGCAGCGCATCCGGATGTTCGGGAAAAGCCGCCAATATCTGCTGATAGATTCGCCTTGCTTCTTCAGTTCGCCCGTCTCTATGCAATTGCACTGCTTTTTCCAGCCGGGATAGGATATCCGACGGAAATGAAAGTCCGACAGGTTTTGATGGGGCCGTTTGGCAGTCTTCTGTCATATCAACGAGTCTATAGGCACTCATTTGGGGAGCTTCGATGCATTGATCAATTCATGGTCACAATTCAATGATTGCCGGTTTTCTATTTTCCCGATAACGCCTCAACATGATGACAAAGGCGTCTTCGAGTTGTTTTACATAGCCACCCGTGTTAAAAAGCGGCGCGTCAAAGAGGTTCTGGTCCATCTTTTGACGAATACGCTTCAATTTTGCGGGAGTTTGTGCCAGGGCCACCGCAGAATCTTCGTATTGCCCCAGGTCGCGGACCACCAACTCTGACAATCCAAAAGCCGAAAGCAAACTGGCTGACATCCGCGATGCGAAATGACTCCCCTCGAGCGTCAAAACGGGGCATCCGGCCCACAAGGCATCGCTGGTGGTGGCGGCGCCGTTGACGGTAATCGTATCCAAAGCAAGATCAACCCTCAAAAGACGGTCAAGATGCTTATTTTTTGCGAGTTTCTCCAAAAACACAAGCCGCCGGCAATCAACCCCCAACGATTGAGCTGCTTTGCAAAGGTTATGTTTCACCCTGGAACTTTCTGGCATCAACCACAGATCGCTATTTGGCACCCGCTTTAAAATCCGCATCCAGGTTTCAAACACTTCCCGATCGATTTTATACGCAGTGCAGAAGCAGGCAAATACGAAGCGTCCATGATCCTTTAAGATTTTTCCAGGATCCGCTGTCATCAGCGGTTCGCTTTTATAGTTATTTACCTGGTAGCAATGCGGCATGAGAACGAATTTTTCCTTGAAATGGGATTGATCGATCTCCGGCGTCACGATCCGGTCGGAGATCAGATAATCAAAAAAGAAGCGCCTGTTGTTCCTGCCATTCCGAGCATGCGAACCTGGATTGGGGCTGGTCGCAAGGCACATATTCCGAGTCTGGCACCTTTGATATGTCCCATGAGATCTACGAGAACATCCACTTGATCGTCATGGATCAATGTAGCTGCCGATAGATCATCCAAATCACTAATATCCTTAAAATTGTCACTGGCGGTAGAGATCGCCTTGCGCTGTAAGCTTCCATCATCTTTGCCATACGCATAACAATTGATGCTGAACCGTCTCCGATTGTGAAATTTGAATACCCCCAATGTGAGATCGGAAGTGGGATGATTTCTGAAATTACCAGACAGATATCCAATTTTGATTCTGGATTGACGGTTCTTTCGATGATCAAAAGAAAAGCGCGGCGATCCTTTGGCCACCGTTTTCTCCCATTCAAGCCCCCACGCTTTTGCTACCTTGCAATTGAGCGCCGGATCTGGGTGTCGGATGAGATTCAAAAACGGATTCTCAGCCGGTTTTCGGGATGTTTTTAAAGCGTGTTGCGTGGTGCGATCCAATTTCTTCCCGTATTTCGTAACTGATTCCCATTCACATTGGCCAATGAGATAGGTTACAAGATGGACCAGTGCATTTTCGTATCCCGGATCCAGCTCAATTGCTCGTTCAAAGCAGTATTGTACCTCCTTATGGCGTCCTAATTCTTTGTAGACCAGCCCCAAATTCAAATATGCCTGGGGAATCCGAGGATTAAGGGTCAATGCCTTTTGATAACACGCTATGGATTTTTGAAGGTCGTCCAGATCTTGAAACGCGGTCCCAAGGTTGACCCAATTGTCCGCCAGTTCTGGTTGACATTGAGTCGATAGTTGATAACATTCCATCGAAGCCATCGGCTTATGCATCAACTGATAGGTGTTTCCCAGCGCGGTATAGGTAGATGTCTGTTTCGAGGATATGGAGAGACTTTTTTTATAGCAATGAACTGCTCGCAGTAAATCATTTTCAGCTTTGTACAGGTTTCCCAGATTATTGTATGCGCCGAAGAAGTCCGGTTTTTTAGCGATAGCGGTTTCGAAGCAGTCGATGGCCTTGTCACGCTCGCCCTGCTCCATGAGAATCAGCCCCATGTTGTTCCAGGCTTGGGCATAATCCGGATCGTGATGAACGGCCGACCGGTAACTGCTCACCGCTTGCTGTAAACGGCCGCTGAGCTGATAGACAATCCCCAGGTCATAGTGGGCGTCGGCGGATTCGGGCAACAGCGATACGGCCCTGGACCAGATGGGCCTCCGCCTTTTCTATCCTTCCCTGGTGTTTGTATACATTGCCCAGAGCCTTGTGATAATCCCAACGATCCGGTTCCGCCGCGATGGCAAGCTGGATCAGCGCCTCGGCCTGATCCAAACGCCCGGCCCGATATAAAGCGACACCCAGACGATAAAGTGCTCGACGGGTCATCCGGGACGATGGATCGGGCCATTTGGTATGCACGCACGTCACGCTGAAGGTCGACGCCTGCCTCCAGTCGCTGGCCTTTAACAAGCAATCCATGTACCCGCTTATTGGCGCTTCCCGTCAATTCACTGCCTCCATGTCCCGGATACAGCTCCGATCAATTTCAGGACAGTCCCCCCAGCAGTTCTTGACGCTCACTGGCTTCGAGGTTCCAGGGTTCGACATCCAGAACACGATCGTAAAACATTCCTGCCGAATCGGTCTGGCCAAGTTCGGCACAAATGTGGCCAGCCACCATCAGCGCATCGATATCCTCTGGGTTATCTTGGAGAACCGACAGATAAATCTCGAGCGCTCTTTCAACATCCCCCTGCACAGCCAGATAATAATCGGCCAGGTTCTTCCTGAAAGTCGCATTCTCCGGATCAATGGAAACCGCTGTCTCGTAGCTTTGGACAGATTGCGCCTTGTCTCCACGTTGGTAGTACAACACCCCCAGATCGTTGTATGCCAGTGCAAATTCAGGATGATCGATGGTTAGGGATTCCAGCCCGGCCACTGCCTGTTCCACATCACCCCGGCTAACCAGTTCCTGGCAACGTTGGTAAGCCGCTTCCGGCTCGGCGTTCGAATCGTAGTCGGTGCTTTGCGCCTCAATCCGATCCACAAATTGTTGAGCCTCGCCATTCCACGGTTCAATATCCAGGATGCGGTTGTAATATTTCAAGGCGTCGTCGAACCGTTTGAGCGATACACACAGATGGCCCGTAATCATCAGTGTCTGAATGTCTTCTGGGCGTTCGGCCAGAATTCTTTCGTACAGCAAAATCGCACGATCCACATCCTTATTCTCGCTGTACAACAGGTCCGCCAAGTTCTTCAGGTAATTTGGGTTTTCGGGTGCTAAAGCCACTGTCTTTTCGTATTGTACCAACGCCTCGTCCATCCGCCCGGCGGCATAGTACAGGTTACCCAGATCGTAATGGGCCAACACATGGCCCTCGTTCTCGGTCACTAAATTCTCCAGAGCGGACATGGCCTCATCGTGACGCTCTTGGGCGAGCATCTCCTGGATTTCATCATACTTGTCTTCACACGCTGTCATCATCGGGTATCCTTTCTTTCGCTGGTCAATTGTCACGATCTTGACGATTTGTTGTCAGCTCGTTGACTGACGGTTAAGGTCTTGAAACGGCCAATCGATCTGCCTTTAGCCCATGCGATGATGCCTTTGTTGCAAGCCCAGATAGCCCTATCATGCAATATCACCGAACCTGCAAACTATCCTCACATGTCCATGGGCGCTGAAGCGGGTCTCGAATCCACTTCTTCAATCGTTGATTGAGCAAGTGATGTGCCAAGGTGAAAGATCGCCGACGAGGCAGGTGGTGAAAAAAGTTAGGGGAGATTCCGCTTTAAGTGATAATCGAGGGATGAAGACCAAAGGGGGGAATGCCGACGCTTGTATCATGCGGATCCGGAAAACCCGCTGTACTCGTCACCGTCCGGATCCATGGAGACGCCATAAACGTCTTCGCCATCGAATTTGAAAACGATGTGGGAGGGGTCGATGGTGCCGTCAGCGGTCTCATTCTGGCGGATCGTGAATCCGACGGTCGCCGTGAGCGCATCCCGGTCGTAGATGACATAGTCCGGAAAGGGTTCTAGGCTGATTTCCGTGGGTGGAATCTCGTCGCCGTAATTGTAGGTTTTGGCTATATTGCTGTTCAACGCTCGCGAGATGTTCCAGTTGAACCGGTTTTCAACCGACGCCGGATCCATCGCTTTGGTAAACCGGAACTCCATGGTGACACTTTTTTGCGCGCCGGCATTTACCAGGTAGGAATCGATGGCAGAAACCGAATACCCCTTGGAACTGCTGTAGGGAAATGAGCTGGTCGCAAATGCAAAGGCGATCTTTGGCGGCTCTTTTTCGTCGATGTAGGATTTTAGTGTCAGGGCCAGGCCCTCATCCGCTTCGTCCAGCTGTTCCTCGACTCCCCGGGCCTTATCGATTTCGCCCATTTCTGCATAGCTATAGCCGATTTCGGCCAGGGCATCATAAAAATCGGGCCGCAAATCCAAGGCCGCCTCAAAGTGCGCAATGGCCTTGTCATGGTCACCGGTCTGGGCATACATTTTTCCCAGGCCGTAATCGCCGACATGGCTTTTTGGCTCGAGCCGTTTCACTTCCCGGAACTGGTATTCGGCCTCGCTGTAGTTTCCGACCTTGATCAGCGCTTCACCATACGAATAGCGGTTGGTGGCCCCGGGGTAGACCTGCACCGCACCGCGGTACTGCGCCACCGCTTCGTCGTACCGCGCTTCGGAATAGTACAGCTGACCCAGTGCGCTTCGAAGGTCATCCCGATCCGGATTGCGTTGAATGGCGGCTTTGTAGGTGTCGATGGCCTTGTCGGTCTCTTCCAGCTTGAGGTAGGTCTGCACGAGATATTTGGAGGCGTCCACGTTGTAGGCCGCGTTGGGCGCCAGGCTGACGGCCGCTGCAAAGGATTTGGCCGCTTCCGGGTAGTCTTTGTTCAGGTATTGATCGATCCCGGTCTGCAGGAACTGGCTGGACAGTGTTTCCAGGCCGTTTTGCCGCTGCAGCAGCGCATCGAAGATGACTGAAGGATCTTTCTCGCCGAAGACCCCTGATCCAGAATCATAAAATGCGTTGTTCAGTGATGCCGAAGCCAACCAATCCATTGTCATCGCCCATTGTCGGTGTTGGTCCTGACCCTGTTATCGGCTGCATCACGGTTTTCTTTAGAAGATCGCACGCACCCGCCGGCTGATCACCTTTTCATCGGTCAACCTGCAACAGCGCTCAGCCCGCCGCCATCCGTTTGAAGTACTGAATGGTCTTGCTTAGCCCCTCATCCAAGGAGACGGCCGGTTGCCAGTGGAGCTCGCTGCGGGCAAAATTATAACTGATCGATATGATATTTATTTGAAAAATACAAGCCGGCAGTTACGATAGCGGGCGTCACGACAGGCGTGCACGAAGGTTCAAGTTTCCAATTTGTTGACCGATAAGCATTGAGGGACCCGAGGATAACAACCCGTTCGCGAAAAGTGGGCCTTTGAATGAATAATAACAGCAACCGCCCTGCAGACCGTCAGGACCTGAAGCGGCGGATCCGCCAGTTGGAGTCCATCGCCGCCTTGTCCGGTGGCATCGCCCATGACTACAACAACCTGCTGACCGCCATCATGGGCAACATTTCCCTGGCGCTGGAACATGCCCAATCCGACGACATGCTATCCGATCTGCTGGAACAGGCCCTCGCCGCATCGCGGGTCGCCAAAACGCTCACCCGCCGGCTGATCACCTTTTCAAAGGGCGGACAGCCCACAAAAAAACCAACCGATGTCGTCAACGTGATCGAAAACACCGCCGCGTTTTCCCTCAGCGGTTCCAACATTCGCTGCGAATGGGGACCGTCCAACGGAATCTGGTCCGCATCCATCGATCCTCAGCAGATCGGCCAGGCCATCCACAACCTGATGATCAATGCGGCGGAATCCATGCCTTCCGGAGGGACCGTGTTCATCAGCTTCGAAAATACGATCGTCGACAGCCCCAACAGCCTTTTGGCCCCCGGCAGATACGTCGATATCGCCATCCAGGATCAAGGGGTGGGGATTCCCGCCGAACACATCGAAAAAATTTTCGACCCCTATTTTTCAACCAAGGCAAAGGGTGCCGTCAAAGGGACCGGATTGGGGCTTTCGATTTCCCATTCGATCATTTCCAATCATGGCGGGGAGATCACGGTCTGTTCGCGGGTTGGCGTGGGCACCACCTTTCACGTCCTGCTTCCCGCCTCGGAAGCGCCGGCAGGTCGTGGCCGACCGGTGAAGGCCGAGGAAAATCACGGGCAACCCGGTAGACCGGTTTTGGGCCAGGGCCGAATTCTGGTGATGGACGATGAGGCCATGATCCGCGAACTGACCGGGAACATGCTCGATTATTTAGGCTACGATGCCGACTTTGCCGAAGAGGGGCAGTGCGCCGTGAGCAAATACCGGGCCGCCCTCGAGGCCTCGTCGCCTTACGATGCAGTTATCCTGGACCTGACCATCAAAGGCGGCATGGGCGGCCAGGAAACCATCGAGAGGCTCAAGGCGATTGACCCCTCGGTCAAGGCTATCGTTTCCAGCGGCTACTCGGACAACCCCGTCATTGCAAACTACAAGCAATACGGTTTTTGTGAAGTCGTGGCTAAACCCTACGAAATGGTCGAATTCAGCCGAACGCTCGATCGGGTGGTCAGCAAAAGCTGAACATCGTGTCTTTTCAACGATCAAATCATCCCACGGCATGCCTTCCCTATATTGACAAGTGTCAGTCTAACAAATAGAGTAAACTTAATAAATTAAACTCGCTACAGGTATTCAAATGCTATGAAAAGCATCAATCGTATATGTGAGGAATATGGTATAGCGCTTTGCTATCTTTTTGGCTCCCAAAAAAAACAGGGCTTAGCTTGTTTAAAGGGAGCAACAATCGAAGTGGAAGACGCCGAATCTGACATCGACGTTGGTGTTTCGTTTATTTCAATACCGGGAAATGTCGCCGAGACCTATGCAAAACTATCCGTGGAACTCGGAGAGCTTGTATTTCCCTTTCAGGCCGATCTCGTTTTTCTGCATGAAGTCGACCACCTGATACAGTTGGAGGCCATCCAGGGCATAAACATCTTTGCCGTTGATGGCACCGTTAAAGACAACTATGAATTAAAGGTCATGGCATTTGCCGGGGATGAAACCGTGATTTTTAAGAACAATGAAAAAGACTTTTTAGAGGCCGTTCGAGATGGTTATTTCCAATTTAAATACCAAGCTCATCCAGGATAGGCTGGGTTTTGTCGTGCGCAGTGTAGAAAGGTTGCGCCACCTTTCGAAGCTGGGTCCTGATGATTTTCTAATTGATGACAACCCCGCGATAGCCGAAAGTTATCTGAGGCGATCGCTGGAGGCCATGTTTGACATCGGCAGACACATCATTGCCAAGCATGCGGGAAAAGCGGCAGTTGAGTATAAGGAGATCGCCCGCCTGTTGGCGCGCAATTCAGTGATATCAAATGGGCTGAGCAAAAAACTCGTACTAATGGCCGGTTACAGGAACCGCATGGTACACTTTTATCATGAAGTGACAGATGAAGAATTATATTCCATCCTGACCAACAACCTGCCGGATATCCAAATTTTTATTCAAGAGATGGGGGCGTTTCTGGAAGCCTATAACACTTTCAAAGGCAATAACCACCTGCCCTGAAAGACCATCCAGGATGGACGTCGCGTGACCCATTCAAAAGGTAACAGATGAAGAGCAAACGCTTTAAGGCTATCGGTTGGACGGTTGTGATTCTGCTGATAGCAGCAGCTACATTGACAGGCTGTTCCCTTTTTAATCATACCCAGGGAGAGGAAATCGAGGCGGTCAACACGGACCCGATCATCGCCATCCTCATCCCGGACATCGAAATGCTTTACCTCTCCTGGCATGACTTGGATCAGTCTTACAAGGATTTCAAATTCCTGGAAAGAGGGTTTCTATTCGATCCTGACGACCGGCAATTGGCCTACATCCAGAAGGCCGGCCTGTACATTCAGGACGCCGCGGTCAGGATCCACCACCGGTGGGAGCAGCTCTCTGTGCTCCATTACATCCGCCCCGAAATGATGCGCGACTATCTGACCTTGAATGTCAAGGGATTGACGTCGGTCATCAAGGAGATTGAATACGACGAGAAATTCTTGACCATCTACGGCACATTTATTACCCACGAAGCCGTCACCGAAGCGCTGGATCGGTCCCGGGAGCGTATCGAAACGTGTATGGGTGTCTTGAATCAGATCCTGGCGCGCCTGCGGCCGATTGAAAACAAGACGACCCAGCAGACGGTTCTATAAACAGGTGTCGAACCCTCGGAAGTGGCAGGGCCTATAAAAACTCAACGGCAAACCCGTCCCCGCTGGTCCACAGCACCCTGCCCCGCCGTTTGACGTTTTTCCGACCATTGGTGAAAGGGATGCTGATGGTGATCAGATCGCCTTTTTGAACCTGATTGACCGACAGGGTCAGCACAAACGCCCCACCCATGCTGATGTCTTTCAATGTTCCGCCAAAGGCATATCCGTTCAGGGAAAAAACGACATCGCTGTGATAGCTTTTGCGTTCGTAGCGCCTTCTGAATTCACCAGTCCCCATTTGAGCGCGTTCCTTTCACGATCGGTCCACGGTTCGTTCATCAAAACGATGCAAACAGCGTTCCAAGTGGGACAGTGCCGTGAAATGGAATCGTTCGGTGTTCAATCGGGTTCCCGGTAAAGGGCCAGTATGCCGGAGCGGGCCACCTTCTTGATCCCCATGGGGGCCAGCAGCCGCAGCAGGGCTTCGATTTTTTCCATCTGGCCGGTCACCTCGATAATGTAGTGGGTCAGTCCGGTATCCACGATGCGGGCCCTGAAGCTGTCTACGATGCGCTGAATTTCAGATCGGTGCGACTCCTGTGCGTGGACGCAGATCAGGGCCATTTCCCGCCTCACCGCCTCGTCGCCGCTCATATCCCTGACCTTGATCACGTTGATCAGTCGCCGCACCTGTTTCATGATCTGCTCCATCTGGTCCGGGTTCGTGTTGGTGGTAATCGTGATGCGGGACATGTCCGGGTTGGCGGTGGGAGCGCCGCAGATGGTCTCGATGTTGTAGCCACGACTGGCAAATAACCCGGACACCCGGGCGGTAACCCCCGGCTCGTTCTCCACCAGCATGGTGATTGTGTGTTTTTCAGTTGGCATGGGCGATTCTCCACCGCACAGGTTTAATGGAAAACTTGAAGAAATGAGGGTGCGGACGTTGTATCAAAAACGGGTACCCAGGGCAAACGGTCAGACGGCCGGCAATCAGCGCCATCGGGCGCAGGCGCATTTCGGAGGGTTTGTGCAGCGTCCGAAGGGTTGACTGTTCAAAGGCGACTTCAGTCGGAGAATATCGCCCGTGCACCTTTTTGCAGCCGGCTCCACGCCTCGGCCCGGTCGGCCTTGTCGGGGTGTCGGCGCAGTTCGGCCAGTACGTCAGCAACATAGGATTCCTTGCGCATGCCCACCAGGACGGTGGACACACCGGCGGTGGAAGCGATCGCACGAATGGCTTTCTGGCTCAACGTACCGGGTTTGGCCCACGCCGGGTCAGCCTGGCCGATCAAGTTGAGAATTTTCTTTTCCAGGGCCACCGCGTCATCGGCGTAAACGGACGCCACGGCGCGGAAGGCGCGGTCGAGCGTTTTTTCGTGGGATGGAATCCAGGCGGCCAGATCGGGATGGCTGTCCGCATAAGGCAATAAAAAATTCATCACCCCCTGAATGCGGGGAAGAAAGATGCCGTCCCTGGCTTCACGCCAGCGTTCATATGAGCCGAAGGTTCGCCAGTGATGGTTGAGCGTGTCGGCAAAGCACCCCTGCTGTTTGATACGAACGCTCAGTCCGCCGGGAATCGATTCCATATCGGGAAGAATCTTGCGCCACAGCCGGGTTTCACTTTGGGCCAGATCCTTGATGGATTGGATGATCTCCGCGTAGTCCATCCGGCTGCGCACCTCGATGCTGGCCAGACGGACCATGCGTTTGCCGGTAAACGCATTCAGGGGACGGTTGACCAGCACCCCGAGACTTTTTTCCCGGGCCGCCTCCAGAACCGTTTTCTGATCGGCCTGGTTTTTCTCCAGCGCCGCGCCTGTTTCGAACAGGTTGAAGGGAAATTGGATCACCCGGAAATGGTGGTCACCGCCGATGGATTCGGCAATCTCCCAGACACGCCGCAACGCGGTGAATTCAGGATCGTCCGTAGATGCGGGAAAGGTGTTGGAGCTAATGCCGTAAAACCGGATGCGGCCCCGTTGCACCGCATCTTCCAGGAAACGGCACGCTTGCTCGATTCGCCGGTAGTACTCCTTTTCAGCCTTCTCGCGTTTCATCCCGGTTTTGTGGGCCCACCCTAAATAATACTCGGGATTGTGCAGCAGGTATCCGTCAAGGGTGTCCAGACTTAGCCGCTGCAGGGACCGGTCAATCTGGTCTTCGAGAAACCCCGGGTGAATGCAGTGTTCCAGACCGTCCGCATACTCGACGACCTCCTCAAAGGGGTTGCCGTCATTTTTACGCTGCTGACTCAGCGCATAGTTGTTTCCCTGAAGATAGCCGCCCTTGGAGACGACCACGACTTGATCCCGACTGATCCGGCCCGATTCGATCAGCGCTTTGAGCACTTCGCCGACCAGCTGCTCCGAACCCCCATCGGCGTAATTGGCGCTGGTATCGATAAGATTGATGCCAGCGGTCAGGGCTTTTTCCAGCGCTTTCGCATGGGCGGTCACACCGGCATTGACCCGGTAGCAGCCAAAACCGGCACCGCTCACCAAAAGCTCGGTGCTGCCGAGCACAGTGAAGGCGAGGCCTGAAAACCGGCCGGCAAGCTGTTGTGTGCCCTCAGCTGTGGCATATCCGGAGATCATGGGTTTATGGTTTCCTTCGTTCGGCGAGGGCCTTTCGCTCGGCCTGCAATTCAGCCAGCAATTGCGCCAACGGCCACGTTTCTGACGTTGGCGTCAAGGCTGCCCACAGGGACTGCTGCATGCCCGTTTTTCGGCAGACGGTCATCAGTCCGTGAAGCTGGTTTTCGGTGATGCCGGAAACGATGATGGCCCGCGGGAGTGCAGATCCTGTGCCCGCCCCGGCACCGTCGGGACGGCCGAGCAGCGCCGCCAGGGTCTCTTTTCCATTTTCCTCGTTGGCCCATACGACGCCGACCGCCTGCAGCCCGGCCATTTCCAGGACTTGCATAAATTTGGGCTGAGCCGGAGCGGAAAACCCGCAGAGCAACAGTTTTGGGGTGCCATACATGCGGCTGTCAGAGTGCTTGACCTTTTCGAAAGTACCGTCTGCCATTTTAAAACTCCGCTGGACGTGTTGAGGGTTGCGGGGCCGGCGGATCAGGGCGCTTCTGCCTTGGGCCAGTGTTTGATGATTATCAGGGTTTCCCGGACGAATGCACAGCTGCATTTCGCGGGACAAGGAGAAAAGTCAGTTTTACTCAGGCAATAGCCCGGGCATTCAGCTCCGCCGGTTTTTCTTGTTTCGTACACCGGTCCGTCGTAAAGATGTGCGAACAGTCCAGCCTGGCAAGCCAGGGTGGTTCCGCAGCCGTGGTTGAATAAAAAAAGGCCTAGCGCCAAATCGTCGAAAGTCGGCATGTACCCCACCAGTTCGATCGCTGGGTCCTGGATGAAGGCACCCAGACTCACCCATTGATCTTGGCAGTTGGTGCAGGTTTTAAATGTCGTGGCAGCATGCGTCGTCCGCAAGGCGCTTGAAGTCATTTTTGACTATTCTCCAGATCGAGTCAATGTTCGCGCGACTTCCATACACTATTTATTGGCGGCATGCAAACGGGGTCAACAGCCCGCGCACCCGGTCATCCGGGCATGCTTGCGGCTGCCGGGGTACTGCCGGCAGATCGCCGGCCTGACGTCGTGAATGGTGCAGACATAGCGGTCGGGGTCGGGTGACCGGGCCAACCAGGGACACGCCTCGGCAAATTCATTGGTCCCCGGGGTCAGCCAGATTCGGCAGGCGGTGACCTGACCGTCTTGTCGCACGACGCCCACCCAATCGAGAATATCGGTTCTGCCGAGATCCTGCCAGTGTCGGTAATCGTCTAACGTGCAGCCGTCATGGTAGTCTAACGTCCGGCAGCAGCGGCCGCACTGGGTGCAAATAAAATCTTGCATGTCGGTGTCGATCCAGATGCCGGGCGATGCATCCGGGTCCGGTCCCAAACCAGCCGTGACCAGCGCGCCGAACACCCGGGAACAGATGCGGCCCAGCTGTTCCAGGTCCGGTGGCACGCGAACCAACCGATCCATGATCCGTTGCTTCAGATCCGCTTCGCTGGATGGAATCAGATTCGAATCACCGGAAAGTTTAGCCCAAATCGTTCGATGGCCGGCATGTCGCAGAACATAGGCCTCGTCACCAAAAACCATGGGCCATATCACGCCAAGGAGATTCAACTGGGAATCATATTGCGCGAAATCGCTGCGAACGGCGTCCAGGGCCTGGTCAATGGTAAGGAAGCATCTATCTTTTTTCGACATTTCACCTCTCCCTGGATTTGATGGAATGGAAACGCAGTCGTACCGTTTAATTTACCACGCTTGTGTCCGAAGGACAAACCCGTGGCCATCGACGTTTAAATGGGCCGTCCTCAGATTTCTTTGATTCCGATATTGACTTCATGCACGGTTTTGCAATAGGTTCCCTGAAATTATCCTGTAACCGTTCACCTTGCCGTACCCACTTCACACCCCGCGAAAAAAGACCTTAAATCACGGCGACCGGTTGCCACACGCACCCATATACAGCCCGGCATTAAGGTCAGAAGGACCGAAAGGGAGCACATGAATCTATTTTTTCTGTCAATACTGATCATTGCTTCAGGTGGAATTCTGCCCCTTTTGTCGTTCCGGCAGTTTACCTTGATGAAAACCCTGGGCGTCCTGGGAATCGGCACCGGGTGCTGTCTGGGCATGCTCGACGCCCTGTCCAAGCTGACCCAGGATGGATCGGCCAGCGCCTCTGTGGAATACCTCAATTCGCTCTCGCTCACCTTTCGCATCGATGGGCTGTCCGCCTTTTTTCTGCTGGCCATCTTTGCCGTTTGTCTGATGGCCGTCATCTATAGTTTTCACTACATGAACAACGCGGAAAAGGCCCTTCGTACGGCAACCAGCTATTTTTTCTTCAGCCTGCTGGCCGCCGCCATGGCCCTGGTGGTGGTCGCCGACAACATGATCACCTTCCTGCTCTCGTGGGAAATTATGTCTCTGTCCTCCTTCTTTCTGGTCGTCTACGATTACCAGACCGCTGGAAACCGAAAAGCCGGTTATCTCTATTTTATCTTCTCCCAAGTGGGCGCCATGTTTATTTTGTCCTCTTTCGGGATCCTCTACGGGCAGACCGGAAGTTTTGGTTTCGATACAACCGGGCTCTCCCATACGGCTAAAATTCTGGTTTTTGTGCTTGCATTTATCGGCTTCGGTTCCAAGGCCGGTGTGTTCCCTTTTCACGTCTGGCTGCCCCATGCCCATCCGGCAGCCCCCTCACACATCTCCGCCGTCATGTCAGGCGTAATGATAAAAACCGGAATTTATGGCATCCTTCGAATGTACAGCATTCTCAACCTTCATACCCCGGCGATAGGAACCATGGTTCTGGTTTTCGGCATGATCTCGGGTATTCTGGGGGTCGTTTACGCACTGGGACAGCACGATCTCAAGCGTCTTCTGGCTTACCACAGCGTGGAAAACATCGGCATCATTCTTATCGGCATCGGTATCGGCATGGTTGGTGTGGAGGCAGGTAATCCAACCATGGCCGTTCTGGGGTTTTCGGGCGGGCTGCTGCATGTGCTAAACCATGCCATCTTCAAATCGCTGCTTTTTATGGGTGCCGGCATGGTACTGCATAAAACCGGCACACGCACCATCGACGCGCTGGGCGGTTTGCTTAAAAATATGAAGGTCACCGGCGTGACTTTTCTCATCGGCTCCCTGGCAATTTCAGGGTTGCCGCCCTTTAACGGGTTCGTCAGTGAGTTTATCATCTACCTTGGGAGCTTCAGTGGAATAGCCGCAGAGGCGCCGATCTTCGTTCTCAGTCTGCTGGCCATTATCAGCCTGGCCGTCATCGGCGGACTGGCGCTGGCCTGCTTTACCAAAGTCGTTGGCGTGGTTTTCCAAGGTGAACCGAGAAGCCGAGTGGCACATGAGGTGGATGAAAAGGGCCCGGCCATGCTGATACCCATGGTGATCCTGGCCGGTGCCTGTGCAGTTATCGGCATCTATCCCGGTGCCTTCATGTTCATGGCCTTGAAGGGCGTGGCGGGACTGGGCCTGAATGTCGGCCCCATTTCCATGGAACCTTATGCCAGGATGTCGGCCAACATTACCCTGGGAGCGACCCTGTTTCTGGCTGCGCTGCTAATCATTCTGGTTCTGCGTCGCATCGTTTACCATGGAAAAACCATCGGGCGCAGCGGCACTTGGGGCTGTGGATTTACTCAACCAACGGCGCGGATGCAGTACACCGGATCTTCCTATGCCGCATCGATCCTTGAATTTTTTAAGCCGGCAGCCCCGCTTGAGGAAACCCACCCACCGGTAGAAGGCCTGTTTCCAAAAGAAACCCACTATCACAGCCAGGTGCATGATATTATCGAGCGCCACATGAACCGAATGGTTGTCAGTCCGGTGTTGTGGCTGTTCGACAAGTTGCGCTGGATTCAGCATGGAGATATTCATCTGTATATCGGTTACATCCTGCTGGCCATCGTGGTATTGCTGTTTTTTGTTTGATAGGGGTTGAGTGGTTCAGCGGTTCGGGGTTCAGGGTTTATTGAAAATCATTAGCGTTTACGGTTCACGGTTCACAGACAATAGGCATTTAAAATAAATGGGGTCCGGCAACTGTGAACGATTACCCTAATAATCATGGGATGAATTTATGATTGAATCCGTCTTGCTGTGGGTATTTGCCGTGCTGACTGCACCGTTTTTCGCCGGCGTCATTTTCAAGGTGAAGGCATTTTTCGGCGGCCGCAAAGGCTCACCGGTCCTGATCAATTACTACACGCTCGCCAAGCTGTTCAAAAAAGGATCGGTGTACAGCACCAGCACGACCTTTATTTTCAAGCTCGGCCCCATGGTGTCACTGGGCGCGGCAGCCACGGCGCTTCTTTTCCTGCCCATCGCCGGCCACACCCCGGTGCTCTCATTCAACGGGGACGTGATCTTCATCCTCTACCTGCTGGGTCTGGCACGGTTTTTCACAATCGCCGCCGCCATGGACACCGCCTCTCCGTTCGAGGGCATGGGCGCGGCCCGGGAGGCCTACTTTCCCATCATCTGTGAAGCCAGCATGTTCATGATCCTGATCCTGTTTTACCGGTTGACCGGCGATCTGAACCTGGCGGCCTACTTTTCCGGCGGGCAGCCCTTCGGCTTCTGGCAGACGGCCGGATCGCCCATGCTTTTCGTGGTCATCGCCTTTTTCATCATCCTGCTCACGGAAAACGCCAGGGTGCCGGTGGATGATCCTGCCACCCACCTGGAGCTGACCATGATCCACGAAGTCATGGTGCTCGATCACAGTGGCCCCGATTTCGCTTTCATCGAAATGGGTGCCTTTCTAAAAATGTTATTCTACGCATCCATCGTTTCCCGCCTGATCTTGCCCGTTGACCTGGGTCACCCGGCATTGAACCTGGGCGTGTTCTCCCTCGGCCTGCTGATTGTCTATGTAACCGTGGGCGTGACGGAATCGGTTATGGCGCGCTACCGCATGGACCGGGTCCCCAAGTTTGTGCTCACCTCCTTTGCCCTGGCCTTTTTTGCAACCGTTATCACTCTGGAGTTTTTAAAATGATTCATCCGGTCGATACGATTTTATCCCTGGCCCTGCTGTCGATCCTTTTCTCCTTCGGTTCCAGCCGCCTGCCGGGTCTGATCAAAGTGCTGGCCTTTCAGGGCGTGGTCGTCTGCATCGTGCCGCTGTTTGTCGGCCAGGGCATGGCCACCGGCGGCATCGTCTTCACCATTGTGACCCTGGTCATCCGCGGCATTGTCATCCCCGGGTGTATTTACCTGGCCATCAAGAAAGTTGCCATCGGGCGCGAGGTGGAGCCGATCGTCGGCTACCACGCATCCATTCTGGCCGGGCTGCTGCTCATCGTCGGCGCCACCTTTGCCAGCCATCGCATCGATGTACCTTACGGCAGTGTCAGCGCCCTGCTGCTGCCCACGGCCATCTCCCTGCTGGGAGCAGGCATGTTTCTTCTCATGGCCCGTCGCAACGCCATCGCCATGGTCCTGGGCTACATCATGATGGAAAACGGCATCTACCTGGTGGGCACCACCTTCTCGGTGCGGGCCCGCCATATCGTGGAATTCGGGATCCTGCTGGATGTACTGGCCGGGGTGATGATCATGGCCGTCATCCTGCAAAACATCAAACAGACCTTTGACGACGTGGACACGGCACGCTTGCGAACCTTAAAGGAATAGGTGGTGGTTTCATGCTTGAGATCGTTTTTCTGATACCGTTTGTTACCGGCGCCGCCGCGTTCTTCCTGCCCACTAAATTCGGCCGAAGCGCGCTGGTGCTCACCGGCGCCGTTCACCTGATCCTCTCCGTGATGGTCTGGGCCGGTCGTCTGACGCCGATGGTTCCGGACTATTTTGCGGTGACGCCGGAGGGACTGCTTTCCCTGCTGGTGATTTCCCTGCTCTTTTTTCTGATTTCGATTTACACCATCGCCTATCTCAAGGCGTCCGACATCCAAGCGGAAAACATCTTCACCGGATCCATGCTGCTCTTTTTATCCACCATGACCATGGTGACCCTGTCCGACCATATCATGGTGATGTGGATCGCCATCGAGGCCACCACCCTGGCCAGCGCCCCGCTGATCTATACCCACCGGTCGGCGGCCTCCCTGGAGGCCACCTGGAAATATGTGCTCATCTGCTCGGTAGGCATCGCCATGGCCCTGCTCGGATCGGTGCTGGTCACGGTGGCCATGGACGTGGGCAAGGTGGATGCACCCATCTCGTTTTCGGCCATGACCGAGGTGGCCGGAAGAATGGATCCCATGTGGCTCAAGGCCGGCTTCGTCTTCATCCTGGTCGGCTACGGCACGAAGATGGGGCTGGCTCCCATGCACACCTGGCTGCCCGACGCCCACAGCGAGGCGCCCAGCCCGGCCTCGGCCCTGCTCTCCGGCGTACTGCTCAACTGCGCCTACCTGGGAATCTTCAAAACCAACAAGATCATGCACGCCGCCGGCCTGGCCGATTTTTCCGGGCCCATTCTCATCGTCTTCGGTCTGGTCTCCATCATGGCCGCGGCCACCTTCATTCTCAAGCAGACCGAATACAAGCGCATGCTGGCCTATTCCAGCATCGAGAACATGGGCATCATCGCCTTCGGCACCGGTATCGGCGGATTGGGCGCCTACGGCGCGATGATCTGCCTGATCCACCACAGCCTGATAAAATCAAGTCTCTTTCTCACCTCCGGCAATATCCTGCTGGGCTTCGGCAGCCGGCGCATCGATGAGACCGGCAACCTGGTGGGCCGCATGCCCAAGACCTTTGTGGCCTTTTTTGGCGGTTTTGCAGGTATTTCCGGATTTCCGCCCTTTGGGATCTTCATCGGCGAACTGCTGATCATCATGGGTGCCTTTCGAACCGGCAACTATGTCGGCGCCGGATTCTTCATCCTCAGCCTGTGCGTGATATTCGCCGGATTTGCCAACAATATCATGAAGATCTCTTTCAACACCTCGGACACCACCATGCGGATCAAGGAAGGGCCCAGTTTGGTCTGGCCCCAATACGCGCTGCTGTTAACCTCCCTGGTGCTCTGTTTCTGGATGCCGGACACCTTGTACCAGACCATCATCCATGCGGTGAACGCCATCGGTGGAGGATTTTAATGACCATGACTTTCAAAACCATTGCCAACGGTGAGGCTGTCTCCATTGAAAGCATTCCCCATCTTTCCTTTGACAACTTTTCGACCCAGGCGATAGCGATCGTCTCCGGCGGCGGCAAGGTGGTGCAGTTTTTTGCCTTCCAGATCGATGGCGCCGTTCGATTGATGGCCGTGCTGCGCACCGATGTGCTGCAGGTCGCCATTTGCGATGCACCTGAGGCATACCCGGCATTGACGGCACACTGTGAACCGTTCCATATGTTCGAACGGGAAATCGCCGAGCAATACGGGATTCGGCCCGAAGGCCACCCGTGGATGAAAATGGTGCGCTACCACGCCAACTGCCGCGGGGTCGACGATGCATTCGGCAACGACTACGGCGAGGACATCCCCGGTCGGTACGACTATTATTCGGTCGCCGGGGATGAAATTCACGAGGTGGCCGTGGGTCCGGTGCATGCCGGGGTGATCGAGCCCGGCCATTTTCGCTTCAACTGCATCGGCGAACGGGTGCTCAATCTGGAGATCCAGTTGGGGTACCAGCATCGGGGAGCGGAAGCGCTGCTGCTGAATGCGGATCGCAAGCGGCTGGCCTTCATTGCCGAGAATATCGCCGGGGACACCTCGGTGGGACACAGCCTGTGCCACGCCCAGGCCATGGAAGCCCTTTCCGGCACCCATACCGATGATGGTTCCCGGATCATCCGCACCATCGGCTTAGAACTGGAGCGCATCGCCAACCATGTGGGCGACCTGGGCGCCTTGAGCGGCGACGTTGCCTTTCTGCCGCCGGCCAATTACTGCGGACGCATGCGCGGCGATTTCCTCAACATGTCCCTGCTGCTGTGCGGCAACCGCTTCGGCAAAGGGCTGGTGAGGCCCGGGGGCGTTCGTTTTCCCATGAACGACGACAACCGCCGTGACCTGACCGCCCGCATCGGTGAACTCAAACCCCAGGTCAAGCACACGATCGACCTGCTCTTTGCCACCTCCAGCGTGCGTTCCCGTTTCGAAGGCTGCGGGGCGGTGAGTCGCTCCGATGCGGAACGGCTGGGCCTTGTTGGACCGGCCGGACGCGCCTGCGGGATCGCCTATGATGTACGCCGATGCTTTTCCACCGAGCGCTATGCGTACTTGCACATTCCGGAACATGCCGAATCGACGGGAGATGTCTATGCCCGGGCCAAAGTCAGGGCGGACGAGGTCATGCAGTCCATCGGGATCATTGAAATCCTTTTGTCCCGCCCAGTGGAAACAGCGGTCATCGACGGTGTTGAAATGGCGCTGGCACCCGATTCCTTCGTCGTCACCCTCAACGAAGCCTGGCGAGGCGAGTTGTCGCACTGCATCCTCACCGATGCTGAGGGAGGGATTCTGCGCTACAAGGTCAAAGACCCCTCCTTTCATAACTGGAACGGGTTGTCCATGTCTTTAAGAGACACGGGAATTTCCGATTTCCCGCTGAACAACAAGAGCTATAACTTGTCCTATTGCGGGTTTGACCTATAAGAGAGCGAATTTATTATGCTAAACGTGCTCAAAAACCGGTTCGAACAGGGGTGTAAAACCTCCACGTATCCAAAGACAAACGTCCAGCTGCTGCCCCGCTACCGGGGTCGGCCGCAAATCAACCCTGATGCGCCGGCAGACGTGGCTGCCGCATGTGCGGCAGCCTGCCCCCAGGAGGCCATCGACGCATCGGCCCGGACCATCGACATGGGACGCTGCGTCTTCTGCGGAACCTGCGAGCGTATTGGCCAACGCCAGTTGGTAACTTTCACCCAGGATTTTGCCGTTTCGGTTGCCGAAGAGGAACACCTGATCACCGCGGGCGACATCCCCGACCTCGCCGTGCATTCCCGGCAGCACTTCAAAAAGCTCTTCGGCCGGTCGCTCCAGCTTCGCCAGGTCTCGGCGGCCGGCTGCAACGCCTGCGAAGCGGACCTGAACGTGCTGGCCACCCCGTTTTTCGACCTGGCCCGCTTCGGCATCAACTTCGTGGCCTCCCCGCGACATGCCGACGGCATCGTCGTCACCGGCCCGATCTCCCGCAACATGAAGACCGCCCTGCTGCAGACCTATGAAGCCACCCCCGAGCCACGCGTGGTGATCGCCGTGGGCAGCTGTACCCTGTCCGGCGGTCCCTTTCGGGGCAGTCCCGAGGTAAGCGAAGGGCTGGCCGACATACTGCCGGTGGACCTCTTCATTCCCGGCTGCCCGCCGCACCCGATGAGCAATTTGCATGCGCTGTTGACTTTTTTTAAATAGGAAAAACCACAGGCCCTGTCGGTTTATTTTGACAGGGCCTGTGGTGGTTGTATTACGGCCGGATGATAATGGTGGGGTACAACCCTTCCTTATCGCCCTTGGGATAGGGCTGAATGGTGTTGAAGGAGATGTTCTGGTTGCGCTGGGCATGCCCACGGTTCAAATTACCGTCGAACAAGGCACCATTGGCTTCCAGGATGTGGTGAATCCGTTCCTGGAACGCACTCACAAAACTCCCGCCGCTGCCTTCGAAGAGCATGCTGCCCATGCAGATACGGGTGTCGATCTTTGAAAAGGCCTTGAGTGACATGATGTTGGTTTCGAGGTCCTTGGCGTCATTGATCAACCCCCACACCAGATGGCCGGGCGGAATGGTCAGTGCACGATGGGCATCGATGATCGTGTGGGGCATAATAATGCTGTCCTGGCCGATGCTGAGCCTGGCGTTGGGCCGACCCCTGAGAAAACTATTGAATCCCACAAACACGTTGGTCGCCAAATCCGCTTCGATAATCTTGGCACCGTGGGCGGTGACATTGTTGCCCATCAGTTTGGAGTTGATGATGTAGCAGTTCTCCTGGGCATTGGCGCCTCGGCCAAGTACCGAATTCTGAAGGAAGGCACGCTGGGCGACCAGTACGTTTTCACCGATCTTGGTTTTGGGCTTGATCACCGCGAAGCGATCCAACGATGCATTGGGGGGAACCGTCACCGGATGTTCGATGTTGACCACGTTGAACACTCGCTGAAAGGCCTCCTTGCGATCCTCCACAAAGTCCATGAATACACCTTGGGGCGGGCTGCCGCTGGTGAAATAGATGTAGTTGTTCAGCTGATTGAGGGGATGGCGGTACATAAAATTGAAATCGCCGGGCTTGCGGACCCAAACGGTTCCGGGATCGATACTCAAGTGGCTGATTTCGCCGGCTTGCACATAGGAATAGGCACCGATGACGCAGTCCCGCATGGTGGTCAGGTCCACCGTCGAAAAGGGCCCTAAATAACAGCCGTCCAAGGGTGATCCATGGATATTGGCATAGTGGGTGGAAACCGTGTCCCGGATAAAAAACGTTTCGAGCGTCTCGGGGTCATGGGAAAAGTTGTGCACCAGGGTCTTGATCAGAAAACAGTCATCGATCGTGATCTCTTCATCCTGATCCACCGGGATGTTGAACTCCTGGTATTGAAACAGATCCCCATTTTTTTTCAGTTCGTCTCCGCGGATGTCACTTTTGTAGAGCAAGGAGTTGGTCACACGAACTTTGCCCAAAAAATAACTGCCCGACAGGTTGGTGTGCTTGAACACCAGATTCAGCGGATGGTTGGGGGAAATGCCGTAGAAGGCATAGAATTTCGTCATCTGCTGCGTGGGTATCAGGTTGTAAACAAAAGGGTTAACATCAAAATCCCGCTCCCGGAGATTGATGTTAACGCGTTGAATGATCCGATCGTAGAGTTTTTCTAATTCTCTCATCGCTGCGCCTCGCCTGATCGTTGGGATTCGGATTCCTTCATGGCATTAAACACCGCGCTGAATACGTCGGCCAGCCGCAGTACGCCGACGATATCCTTACCACGGGTGGCCAGCAGCGATAGATTGGACCCGCTGGTCAACTGGTGCAGGGCGTTGTCCACGGATGTGTGTTCATCGATGTACTCACCTTCGGTAAGACGCTGCATGAAATCGGCCACTTTCAATTTGGCCGTGTGGGAATAGACATCCAGTATCGGTGGAGAACTTTTTAGGTATTCTTCCTGCTGCAGGGAAACGGCTTTGCGGGAAAACCCGAATTGTTTGAACTTCCGGATTTGATCCAAATTGGCATCCCTGGGTTCCAGGGCGCGGAGAAAATCCATCTGGCTGAGTCTGCCGATGACCCGTTTGTTCTTGTCCAGAATCAAAACGGCCCGATGGGAGTAACGGCTTTGCTGAAACTTTTCCTGCGCCTTTTCCAGCGCGAGGACCGCTTCAAACAGCGTCGCATCATCAGAGACGGTAGCGTACTCCGAGATCGGCACCATCATTTCTTTGACGCAATAGTTCTTCAAAGGGAGTCTCCGGTTTTGGGTTTCAGGCTGTCGTTGGAATCAATTAACAATCGAAAGCCGATTTTGGCGTAACTATCATTAATCTGTCGTTAAATCAATCGAAACCCGCACAATCACCAAATCAGCCGGAAACTAGTCTCGGAGAAGCTCCACCGGGCAATCGTTTTTCTGATTATCCATTGAGCGACCCACAGCCGGTTGCACCGCCAATGGTTCGAAAGTGAACACCATCATCTTGATCTTACCCACCTCCTGTGATAGACAACCGCTGGCGTTTCGAAATTAAATTCCCCACGAACAATAAAATCATAAAAATAATGGGTTGGACAACCCAGCAGTTGAAAACGTGAGAGAGGAGGGAATCGGTGAAAAATTATCGGATTGACGACCTGATGGTGCCGCTTTCAGAGTACGCAACGGTCACTATCGGGGCCACGCTTCATGAAGCCATTTTGGCGCTGGAAAAAGCCCAGGAGGAGTTCGACCAGACCAAGTACCGGCATCGCGCCATTCTTGTGCTAAATAAAAGCGGCAGCGTGGTCGGTAAAATCAGCCAGCACGCCGCCCTGAAGGCGCTCGAACCCCAGTATCTCAACATGTCGTCGAATTCATCGGCGGCCGCCTATGGCTTCAGCGTAAATTTTCTGAATGATCTTAAGGAGCAGTACAGCCTATTGGACGGTGCCCTGGAAAACATCTGCCAGAAGGCTGCCAAAATGAAAGTTGAAAACTTCATGACCACCCTTTCTGAAGGAGAGTTCATCGACCTGGGTTCGACCTTGGATCGGGCGATCCATCTGCTGGTCATGGGACATCACCAGTCCCTGCTGGTGAAAAAGGCAGACAAGGTCGTTGGTGTATTGAGGCTTACCGACGTGTTCGCCGCCGTTTTCCATCTGCTGAAAACCTGTGAATAAGGGGAGAAATAAATGAGTAGCGACGCGGCAGCAAATGCAGCCACCGGGCTTGGCTGGAAAAAATATCTGTTTATGTCCATCGGCATCGTTCTGTTTGTGATCGTTTACTATTCACCGCCCTGGCCGGCGGCCCTGGACCCCGAGGGAAAAGCCTTTGTGCTCTCTCCGGAAGGCAAAGGCGCGCTGGCGGTGTTTTTGCTGGCCGCCACGTGGTGGGTGTTCGAGGTGGTGCCCATCGGCGTGACCAGCCTGACCATCGGGGTCCTGCAGGTGCTTTTCTTTATTCGCCCGGCCAAAGACGCCTTCAAGGATTTCATGGATCCCAGCGTGCTTTTCATCTTCGGTTCCATCGTGGTGGGCCTGGTCTTCACCAAAACCGGTTTGACCCGGCGGATCGCCTATAAGATGCTCGGCATTGTGGGTGAAAAAACCAGCATGATCTACCTGGGGTGCTTTGTCCTCACCGCCGCCTTGACCCACATCATGGCCCACACCGCCGTGGCGGCCACCATCTACCCGCTGCTGGTGGCCATCTACGCCATGTACGGCGAGGGGGACAAACCGACCAAATTCGGCAAAGGCCTCTTTATCGGTATGGCCTACATTGCCGGCGCCGGCTCCATTGTCACCCTGCTGGGCGCCGCCCGCGGGGCCGTGGCCCTGGGCTTTTATAATGAGGTGGCCGGGAAATCCGTCGGTTTTTTTGAACTATCCTACTACATGGCACCCATCGGCTGGCTGATGACCTTTCTGCTGTGGGGCTTTTTCATGCTGGTCATGAAACCGGAAAAAAGAACCATCCCCGGTCTGCGCGAGAGAGCCAAAAGGCTGAGCGAGGATATGGGGGGCATATCCAAAAATGAAGTGACTGCCGCGGTCATCGTGGGGACCGCCATTTTGGTTTTGGGCGTGTCGGCCGTCATGCAATCCACCATGCCCGGCTTTACGCCGCCCCACAAGACCGCTGTACTGCTGACATCGACCATTCTCTTCTTTGCCACAGGGCTGTTGGACATCAACGACCTGGAAGAGATACCCTGGAACATCATTCTGCTCTTTGCCGGTGCCATGAGCATCGGGTTTTGCCTCTGGCAGACCGGCGCCGCCGAATGGATGGCGGTGAACTGGCTGACCATGTTCAAAGAATCCACCGGATTCGTCTTCGTCATGAGCATCGCCTTTTTCGTCATGATCATGACCAACTTTATCATGAACGTAGCGGCCATCGCCATCTCCCTGCCGGTGGCGCTGGTCATTGCGCCCTACCTGGGCGTATCCGGCGAGGTCATCCTGTTCGTCTCCCTGGTGACGGCGGGAATGCCATTTCTCCTTCTCGTTGGCGCCGCACCCAATGCCATCGCTTACGACTCCAGGCAGTTCACCACCGGCGAATTTTTCCTGTGGGGAATTCCGGCCAGCGTTATACTGATGATCGTCACCGCCTTTGCGGTCAAGGTGCTCTGGCCACTCATGGGCATGCCCATCACGACCGGCGGCTGACTCGTGCAATCGCCGCCCTGACATCATCGATGCGGCCTTGTGCCCGATGGCAGCGGGGCCGCTTCCCATCGTTTACCGCGGATAGGCAGCGCACGCCAACGATTTCAGCGAGGGAAACCAATGAAAAAAATATTCGTAAAAGAGTTGATGATCCCCATCTCCGACTACGTGTCTGTCAAAAAGACGGACACCCTGGTTGACGTCCTGCAGGCCCTTGAAACGGCACGGCAGGCCAACGCGCACGCCCATCGGGATGCCATCGTGGTGGACGACGGCGGCAGGTTCCTGGGAAAAATCACCATGATCGATATCTTTCGGGCCCTGGAGCCCGGTTATAAGAAAATCATGAAAGGCCGTGCGTCCAGTACGCTCACCAACGATTTCGTCATGAAAGCGGTGAAAGAATTCAACCTGTGGATGGAGCCGGAGCAGGATATCTGCCAGCGCGGCAGCAAGAAAAGCGTCGCTGAGGTCATGCATGTTCCCGAAAAAATCGAAACCATCCAGGAGAATGATACCATCGAGAAAGCGCTGAACCTTTATGTCATGGGTGTTCACCAGCCCCTGATCGTCAAGGACGGCAGCACGGTCAGCGGCGTTCTGCGATTCGGCGATTTATTCGAAGCGGTGAGGAAAACCCTGCTGGCCTGCAACATCGACCCGTAGCGCCGTTGATGAACATCAGTCGACACCGATTGCATGACGTTTTTGAACGCGCGGATGGATTTGGTCCATCCGCGCGTTGGTTTTTCCGGGTTCCGTGTTCAGCGTTCAAGTTTCTTCGGGTTTCTGGACTGGCTTGGCGCTTATCGGCTTATCAGCTATTCGACGCCTGATCTCCGACTTCCGACAACCGACCTCCGGCTTCAATTCTCTGCCCTCCCATCCTTGAGTATCCCCCTTCCCCGATCACCTTTTCAATGGTTTTCTTTTGAGGAGACAATCCTTTGACAACCTGGAAAAAGGACAGACACACCGCCGCCGAGATTTTGGCTGCCGGGACATCAAGATTTCTTTTTAACGCATTCATTTCTGATTGTTATCTTATTTTCTATTAATGGCTGTTTTGGCATAAAGGTTGTCTATCTGTTCATAGGGAACCGACCCATCAGTGTTAATAAAATAGGTGTTGCTTTTCCAACAAGTCAACGATGAAAGGAGCAGCGTATGCAGATCAATGTCATCATCGTCGGTGGCGGACCTGCCGGAGTCATTACGGCATTGACGGCCAAAAGTGTTTATCCTGAGAAATCGGTTTGTCTCATCAAGGAAATCGGGGATGGCGTTATTCCCTGCGCCATACCCTATATGATGCACACCTTGGCCGACACGAAGTACAACGCCATGGGAAACATGCCTTTAGAGAAAGCCGGAATCGACATTAAAGTGGGCAAAGTGGTTTCAATGGATGCAAAAGCTCACACGGTTACCCTATTGGCGGGTGAGGTCCTTTCCTATGAGAAGCTTGTGTTGGCCACCGGAACGGAAGTGCGCATGCCGCCCATCCCTGGCGTGAACAAACAAGGTGTTTTTTCAATCAAAAAAAGTATGGCGGCGATGAATGCCTTGCGGGAAAAAGTGCACCAGGCCAAAAATGTGGCGATCATCGGCGGGGGTTTTATCGGCGCGGAGTTTGCCGATGAGTTATCCCATGGCGATGATGTGGATATCGCTTTGATCGAGATCATGCCCAAACTGCTGCTAAGCGCGTTCGACGATGAATTTTGTGACGAAATTGCCCGATTGTTAGACGGACAGAAGATAAAGATCCGCACCAGCAGCCGCGTCGTCTCAATCGACGGCAACGATCGTGTGGAATCGGTCTCCCTGGATAACGGAGAGAAAATACCGGCGAACATGGTGTTGGTCAGCGTGGGTGCCCAACCGTCGAGCAAATTGGCTGAAACGGCCGGTTTACGGATCGTTGAGAATGGGTCAATCTGGGTTGACAATTACATGCGAACCGATGCCGAGGATGTATTTGCCGTCGGTGACTGCGCGCTGAAGCGAGATTTTTTCACGCGCAAGGCCGCCCCAATCTGGCTCGCTTCAACGGCGACCGCCGAGGCGCGCAATGCTGGCACCAATATTTACGGCATCCGTGTGCTGCATCAAATCCAGGGCACGATCGCCGCCTTTTCTACCCAGATCGGCGGAAAATCATTTGCCAGCGCAGGGATGACCTGCCGAACCTGTGAAAAGGAAGGGTTTCGTTACGTAACGGCAACCGCTGTTGCTCCGGATCGTCACCCCGGTATGCTTCCCGGTGCCAGTGAACTCAAGGTGAAACTGATTTTTGCCGACCGTTCGGGTATTATACTCGGGGGGCAGGTATCCGGCGGGCCTTCCGTGGGGGAGTTGATCAATACGATTGCACTGGCGATTCAAAAAAAAGTCACGGTGCGTGAACTGGATATGATGCAGATTGCAACCCACCCGTTGCTGACATCGGCGCCCACTGTCCATCCGCTGATCAATGCAGCCCACCAGGCCTTGGCCAAGCTGCGCGCGACGATCGAGGCGGAACCCAAGGGTGAATGAAAAGTAGCCTGATATAAATTGGCATTTAGGTCCAATACGATGCGTTCCCTTAGACCATGAATGAGAACGGGCTGATTTCCCGACTCTCCCTTCACCTGATGCGCTCGCCGGCGCGCACGTCGATTCTGGGGTTCGCTCTGCTGATGATGATGATGAAAGGGCGCCCTACCCTGTAAGGCCGGCCATTATCAACGCCGGGTTTGCCCTTTGCCGGGACAGCGTCGTCGTCTGCTGAGCGGATCGGATGAAATTATGAAAAAACAATTTGCCGTGATCGGACTTGGAAATTTCGGTTTTTATCTCGCCTCCGGGCTGTTTCAGAAAGGCCACGAGGTGCTTGGCATCGACATCAACCCCCGGCAGGTCCAGGAGATCCGGGATCACGTGAGCCGGGCCGTAATTGCCGACGCCACCGACCCCCAGGCCCTGAAGGAACTGGAGTTGGAGAAGATGGATGCCGTCGTGGTGAGCATCGGATCCGTGCTCAACAGCTCGATCCTGGCCACCCTCAACGTCAAGGATTTGGGGGTCAAGCGGGTGGTGGCCAAGGCGGTGAGCAATTCCCACGGCCGCATCCTCCAGAAGATCGGCGCCGACGAGATCTATTTTCCCGAAAAAGACTTGGCCCTGACCGTGGCTCGGCGTCTGGACAACCCCAATGTGCTGGACTACCTGCCTTTCATAGAGGGCTATAGCATCGTTCAATTGACCCCTCCGGCAACGTTCGTCGGAAAAAATCTCATCGAACTGGATTTGATCAACCGCTTGGGCATACAGGTCATCGCGGTGACAGAAACGGTGACTGAAAACGTGGTCATGATTCCCACCGGCCGATTTGTCGTCAAGGACAGTGACCTGCTGGTCCTGCTGGGGCCGGATAAGGCGCTGGCCGAAGTGAAGGAGGAATTCAATTGAACCACCATTTCTGCTCATCGTCCCTTTCCAAGGTGTCCATTTAGATTGCGCTCAAATTGGTAAAGCACAAGCGAGGGGACCTTGACGCGTTTCCGTTGTCGGTGGACAAAAAACGAACGATAGAGAATCGGACCTGCTATTGCAAAAACAGCCGCCAGCGTAAAAATTGCAGGTGCGACGATGGCCATTAAGGGATCCGGCACGGTTATGCCTGTTTTTACCTGCCGGCGTATACCCACGCCCAAAAAGCCGACAATAGCCGGTATGAGAAAGATGAAACAGATTTTCTTTAACCAGTCTTGCATTGGTTTTTTTGTTGATTTTGATTTGTTAATAATTTGGTCTTTGGCATTTTTTTAAAAGAAAAACAAAAATTTAACTTAAATATGCTGAATGCTGGGCTGGGGCATCGCCCGTCGCAATACCCCAGCTATTTTCGGTCAGGTTGTCACTGGTTCGGGTTCTTGTGTGGTGTGCGTCGGCGAGAAAAACTTAATCAGGTCTTCGATCAGAATCCAGACTGCGATCACCAGGATTATTAGATTGATGACCTGCAGCAACATGTTGTGGGCCGTCCCAAAATAAAACTGGTTAAGCACCACGGCCCAAATGGTCATGACCGACATGAACACTGCCGGCACACCGGCAACGAGCCATTTCCAACCGCCCTTGGCCTTCAGGTACAAGGTGATGATGATCAACGCCAGTGCAGCCAGTGTCTGGTTGACAGCGCCAACCAGCGGCCACAGTTTCAGTGCATCGTTGCCGCTGGCACCGGTGGCAAAGGCCAGAATCAGCGCACTGCCGACGGCTACCGCCGTGGCCACATAGCGGTCGTTTAAAAAATTGAGCTTTAGGCTCTGGCCCAGTTCACCGATTACGTAGCGTTGAATGCGGGTGGCCGTATCCAGGGTCGTACCGGCGAAGGAGGCCACGAAAACAGCCATAATGGCCAAGGTAAATGTTTTGGAGATACCAAGGGCCATGATCATATTGGCCGCACCGTCCACAAATGCAGAAATTTTCGATCCAAGACCGGCGGCGGAAGCCCAGGGTGCATAGTGGGTGGTCCAGGCCGCCACGCCGGTTAGTGTCTCTCCTGCTTTGGTCGTATACCCTATACCGATACCTGCCGCCACGGAGATGATGACCAGTGTTGCCAGGCTGCCTTCCATCAGCATGGAGCCGTAGCCCACAAACAGGGCGTCTTTTTCATTGCGAACCTGTTTGGCGGATGTCCCCGAAGATACCAGCGAATGAAAACCAGAGATCGCACCACAGGCGGTGGTGATGAACAGAAACGGCCACATGGGTGGGGCTTCGGCTGGCGTCGTCTGTAGAGCTGGCGCGACGATTTCAAGATTACCGCCGAATGCGGCAAACAGCACACCCAGAACCAAGAGTGCCATGGCGATTACCAATTGGTGAGAGTTGATGAAATCGCGTGGCTGCAGCAGGGTGGTTACCGGCAGGATCGAGGCGATAAACCCGTAGGCCAGCAGGATGATGGTCCACACGCCTGTGGGGTGAATCCCGACAATTGTCGGCATGCTGAATGGCAGATAGGGACCCAGAAACACGCAGGCATACATGGCCAGCAGGGCGTAGATCGACCATGCCATGATGTTGGCCCCCTTCTTGTAAATCAGGTAGCCAAGGTAAATCGCGATCGGCACTTCCACCCAGACGGCCAGGACCGATTGGGGATACATGGCAAAAATCACCGCGATGACCAGACCGAATATGGCGATCACGATCCACAATTCCAAAAAAACAATCTAAAAGAACAGGAACTTGGTGCGATCGTTCACATACTTGGCGGTGTAATCCGAAATCGATTTACCCTGGTTGCGCATGGAGATGATCAACGATCCAAAATCTTGTACCCCTCCCATGATGATGCTGCCCAAAAAGACCCACAGCAACGCCGGCACCCATCCCCAGATAATGGCAATTGCTGGGCCGACGATAGGCCCGGTGCCTGCGATCGAGGTAAAATGGCGGCCGAAAATCACCTCCTTTTTGGTCGGAACATAATCCATGCTGTCTTCAAGTTCGACTGACGGCGTCTGGGCAACGCCGGATAGGGCAAATATTTTACTGCCGATGTATTTGCCGTACAATTGATACATGAACAGATACCCGACGAATGCCACCACCATGATCAATAAGGCATCCATAATCATCTATCTCCTTTCCCTTGATTGGTTGTGCCGGCAGATTGCCCAGGTGGGCTGTCAAGAAGAACCTTCCGGTGGTTTATAGATTCGAGTAGCTTACCCGCAGGGCTGATCGCGCTTTGGACTCGATGGATTGTTCAATACCATGTGTCTACCCATTTTTACGGGTTGTGAGCATAATACATGCCACAGCCACAAACAGGACATTGAGGTACCGAATGGCAGGCCCTCGGGATAAGATTTCATTTACCCTACCCGTCTGGTCGGGAGTCGATGTTGAAAAACTTAGAACCGGTTTTTTGAGATTTTTCGAATGGCGTGGACGAATTGGGGCTCATGGGGAGTTTATTGTTAGGAAACCTGTTTTTATTATCCCTTTGCCTTAATGAAAGATTGCTCATGCGTCACGGCGGACTGCCCGCCATGACAGTGGGTGCCTTACTGCAAACATCTCGGCGCTTCGGCCAACGCCTGTTGGCTGAATTTGACCGCATACAAAGTCGTTTTTGGGGTGACGATGAAATCATAAGCTTGTATCTGGTTTTCCAGCAAGGCGGTCAGGTCCGGCAGCCGCTCGTATGCGTTGATGACTAAGTCTGCGTCCAGGTGTGCATCGGAATCTTTGACACGGACAGATGACAGCCACCGATGCCGCTTTCAATTGAATGCAGGATCGGACGCAATCAACTCACCCCATAAGCGGTTCACGCCCCCCTTTACACCCTGGCAAAAAGCCCGACACCCTTTCTTCTTCGTTGGGTTATCAACATTCTCCCTTTTTCTTTAATAATTATTAAATTCTTATAGTTAACAACATATCACAGTCAGTTAGGAAATGGCATGTCCATTGCTCAATGGTTCTGCGTAGTGAGAAGAGATCGTCAACCCTTCTGAATGACCATCGAAAGGAGCAATCCATGACACAGAAAATGAAAATCATGGCGGCGGTGGATTTGTCCGACTATTCCGCAGCGATCGTCCGTTACAGCGTGTGGCTGGCCATGCGACTGGATGCCGACCTGGTGCTGGTCAACGTGATCAATCAACGTGATTTGGACATGGTTCAACGAACCATGGTTGGTTATGAAGCCTTTTCCTTTCCGAATTACCTCACCGAGCAGGTCAAGGATCGCGAAACCAGGATGAAAGCGATCATCGAGGCGGTTTATCCGGACATGGTCGATTGCAGCTATCTGGTCCAGACCGGCATTCCCCACCGGGAACTGCTCGCGGCGATCGAAAGCGAGAAACCGGGTATGGTCGTTGTCGGTACAAAGGGCCGCAGCAACCTGGCCGACGTGGTGGTCGGCTCAACGGCTCGCAAACTGTATCGCCGGTCACCCATTCCCCTGCTGACGATACCGGCGGGATTCAGCGATTTGCCTTGAATAAGACGATGGCCGAATTGTCGATACTTACGATAAATCCGGGGCACAATTAAATAAGGAGAAAACCATGCTGATCAGATACTGGATGAGCAAACCGGTGGTAACCATAGAAAAAAATGAGTCCATGCAGCGGGCGGCCACACTGATGAAGGAGAACCAGATTCGGTTGCTCCCGGTGGTCGACAAGGGCAAGCTCTGCGGCATCCTCAGCGACCGTGACCTGAAGCGGGCATCGGCGTCGGATGCCACCAGCCTGGATGTGCACGAACTGCTTTACCTGATCGCCAAAATAAAGGTCGCCGACATCATGACCCGCGATGTGGTCACGGTGCACCAGGACTGGACCGTGGAAGAGGCCGCGGACCTCATGCTGTCGCAGAAAATATCCGGCGCCCCCGTGGTGGACGATCAAGGCCAATTGTGCGGGGTCATCACCCAGACGGATCTGTTCAAGGCCACCTTGTACATCACCGGTTTGAAGAAGCGGGGATTTCACCTGGCCTTCGTCCTGGAAGACACCCCCGGTTCGATCATGGAAATCGTCAATGTGATACGGGAATTCGGCGGACGGATGGCCAGCATCCTCTCCACCTACGAACGGGCGCCGTCGGGATACCGCAATGTCTATCTTCGATTCTATGGTGTGTCGAGGGACAGAATCGATGAGATGCTGAAAATTCTCAAGGCCAAGGCAAAACTGCGCTACATGGTGGATCACCGCGAAAACCGTCGCACCCTGTTCGACAACCACTGATGCTTGCAAAATAAATCGATGACCCGACGGAAGGAGGAGGAAACCCATGGCTCTCAGACAAAAACGCCTGCTGCTCACCGTGGATGGTTCTGAACGGGCACTGCAGACCGTTCGCTACGCAGGAGAAGAGGATGCCTTCAGAGGCATGAAGATCGACCTGTTCCACGTGTTCAACAGCATTCCGGATGCCTATTACGACCTGGAAAAAGAGCCCAAAAGCGTCAAGGTGGTCCGCCACGTGCGCAGCTGGGAGGCCGAGCAGAAAAAGAACATACGCCGCTACATGGATACGGCCAGACAGATGCTGGTCGATGCCGGTCACCCCGAAACAGCGGTCGAGGTCAAGATCCAGAATCGCAAAAAAGGGGTGGCCCGGGACATCATCATCGAGGCCCACAACGGCTACGATGCGGTCCTGGTCCGTCGCCGGGGCTTTACCCAACTCAATAACATAACCGTGGGCAGCGTCACCAACAAGCTGTTGGAAAAGCTCGCGTTCATACCGGTGCTCATTGCCGGCAGAAAACCGATCAACAAAAAGGTGCTGGTGGCGGTGGACGGATCTCCTGGCGCCACCCGGGCGGTACAATTTGTCGCCGACATGCTCGGACGGCTGGATGGCTATCAGGTGCGATTGCTCCACGTGATTCGCGGCGGTTCCCAATTAGACCTGGCCGCCTTGGAAGAAAATGGCGCCATGGACACTAGCGCCGTCTTCAAAGCGCCCATGAACATCCTTACCGCTGCCGGGTTCGATCCACAACACATCTCCACCAAAACCGTCACCGGTGTGATCAGCCGGGCGGGTGCCATCGTCAACATGGCCAGCCGGGGAGGCTGGGGCACCATCGTGGTTGGCCGTCGGGGCTTGTCCAGCGTCAGCGACTTTTTCATGGGACGCGTGAGCAATAAGGTGGTCCATGCGGGGCGCAAGGAGACGGTGTGGATCGTTACATAGGGTTCAGGGGCCAGGGGCCAGGGTTCAAGGGAAAAAAATCATTGGGCCGATGCTGTCAAGCATGAATGACGAGGAGAATGATGAGCGTAGACGGACTGGATGCTGTTTTTCACCCTAAATCCATCGCCCTTGTCGGCGCCTCGGAACGACCGGGTTCGGTGGGACACGCGGTGATGCGCAATCTGATCGACGGTGGATTCGACGGGCCGGTATACCCGGTCAACGAGAGACATGGGTCGATCATGGGCAAACGCGCCTATGCTGCCCTGAGCCGCATTGAAGAACCGGTGGATTTGGTGGTGGTGGCCACTCCCATGGCCACGGTGCCTGAAATCATCGCCGAATGCGGCCGGCTCAAGGCTGCCGGCGCGGTCATCATCTCGGCCGGCGGGAAGGAAACCGGCCAGACGGGCCGTCATCTGGAAGCCAGGATCCGGGATACGGCAACAGCGTCCGGGTTGCGGATCATCGGCCCCAACTGCCTGGGCATCATGTGCGGTGCTTCCCGCCTGAATGCCAGCTTTGCGGCACGGATGCCCCTGGACGGCAAATTGGCGTTCATCTCTCAAAGCGGTGCCATCTGCGCGGCCATTTTGGACTTTTCGATCAAAGCGCGCATCGGGTTCAGCCACTTCATCAGTCTGGGTTCGATGCTCGATGTGGATTTTGGCGACATCATCGATTACTTGGGGGCGGATCCGAAAGTCAGCAGCATCGTCATGTATGTGGAGAGCCTGACCCGCCACCGCAATTTCATGAGTGCCGCCCGGGCGGTGAGCCGCGTCAAGCCGATCATCGCCTTGAAGGCCGGAAGGAGCAGGGCCGGCGCGATTGCCGCCGCTTCGCACACCGGCGCCATGGCCGGTGAAGATGCGGTATACGATGCCGCATTCCAGCGGGCCGGCATCGTTCGGGTCAACACCTTCGAAGAACTCTTCGACGCTGCCGAGATTCTCTCCCGCAAATATTGGTTCAAAGGCCCGGGCCTGGCCGTAGTGACCAATGCCGGCGGCCCGGGTGTCATGGCCGCCGATGCCCTCTCCGACTACGGCATGGAACCGGCAACGCTGCGACCGGAAACCATCCAGGCGCTGGATGCCGCCCTCCCCGACTACTGGAGCCACGGAAACCCCGTCGATATCCTGGGCGATGCCTCACCCGCGCGCTATGCCGCGGCCGTCTCGATTCTCCTTCAGGCCAAGGAGGTGCAGGGCCTGCTGGTCATGCTGGCGCCCCAGGCCATGACCGATGCCGGCAATGTCGCACGGCTCCTGGTCGATCAACTGCCCCCTGCCGGCATACCTGTGCTCACGTCCTGGATGGGGGGCGTAGACGTGGAAAAGGGCCGGGAAATATTCAACCAGGCCGGGATTGCCACCTTCGACACCCCGGAACGGGCCGTGCGCGCATTCATGAACCTGCATCGCCATGCCCGCGGCATCGAAATGCTCCAGCAGATTCCACCGCGTCTGTCCACGCGGATCCGGGTAGACCGCGAGGCCGCCGGCCGCCTGGTCGAAAAGGGTCTGGCATCCGCAAACGGCCTGCTCATGGAAACGGAAGCCAAATCCCTGATCACGGCCTACGGTATTCCGGTGAATCCGACCGCCGCAGCTGGTTCAGCCGACGAAGCCGCCGCCATTGCACGCGGGTATGGATTTCCCGTGGTGATGAAAATTCTGTCACGGAACATCATTCATAAATCGGATGCAGGCGGTGTCGCTTTGAATCTGAAGACCGTTGACGAGGTTAAAAAAACCTTTGCCGATATGGTAGCGCGATCCCGCGCCGCCTTCCCTCATGCTGAAATCGAGGGTGTGACCATACAGCCCATGATCCGCACACCGGACTGCGAGTTAATTCTGGGGGTCAAGAAGGATCCGGATTTCGGCCCGGTGATTCTGTTCGGTATGGGAGGTGTGCTGGCCGAACTGTTGGACGACCGTGCCATCGCCCTGCCGCCCTTGAACCGCCTGCTGGCTGCCCGGCTCATGGAGGGCACCCGCATCGACCGGCTGCTCAAAGGCTATCGCAACCACCCGCCAGCCGACCGGGAACGCCTGGAAGAGGTGCTGATTCGCCTGGCCCAGTTGGCCACCGACTTCCCGCAGGTTGCCGAACTGGACATCAACCCGATGGTCATCCAAAAAGGTCAGCCGATCGCCGTCGATGCCCGCGTGGTTCTCAAGCCGGCGAACGTCCCGGCGCCGATGCATCTGACGGTCAGTCCCTATCCGGCCCAGTATGAATCCCGGGTTCTCGTGGCGGATATCGGCGAACTGCTGATTCGCCCCATCCGCCCCGATGACGCGCAGTTGCTGGTGGAGTTGTTCGACACCCTGTCGCCCCAGAGCATCTACTACCGGTTCTTCTCTCCCATCAAACAGCTTTCGCCCGCCATGCTGGCCCGTTTCACCCAGATCGACTACGACCGGGAGATCGCCCTGGTGGCCATTGCCGAGTCGGATCGATCGGAAAAAATGCTGGGGGCCGCCCGCGTCATCCTGCAGCACAACCTCAAGGATGCGGAATTCGCGGTCCTGGTAGGGGATCCCTGGCACGGCAAGGGCATCGGGGCCAACCTGCTGGCCGCCTGCCTCAACATCGCCCGGGAACGCCGGTTCAGAGTCATCTGGGGGACCGTGCTGGCCGAGAACAAAGGCATGCTGGCACTGGGCCGCAAGCTTGGTTTTGCCATCAAGCGAGGCGATCAGTCTGGAGAGTTCGATTTGACCCTGGACATGACCCATTTGCCGCTCGGGACCTCCTTTTCAGCCTGAAGCACGATAGCGCGCGCCATCCCGCCGCTTGCGGGGGGATGGGGCAGCGAGCGGACGGTAAATCGTTTTTTTCGCATGGTGGACTTGTGCGCCCGAAATTATCCACGGGGCTGCATCCAAGGTTCTGAAAATGGCCGAAAGCAATCGCATCCTCATCGCCGATCGAAACCCTCACATCAGGGATTTTCTCAGGCGCGAACTGGCCGCTTGCGGATACCATATCATCCATGTTCAAAACGGGAAGGAACTGCTCAAGCTGATATACAGCCGCAGCCGCATCGACCTGCTCGTTCTGGATCCCGAAGTTCCGGGATTGGAGTCCATCGAGATGGCCCATAAAATCGTGGATCGGATTCCCCAACTGCCGGTGGTGCTCTTTTACACCCGAGGAAACGACGATATTTCCGATTATACGGCGCAAAACGTCATTCTTGTCGAAAAAAATGGCCAAAGCATCGACATTCTCAAAGCAGTCATCCAGGATATTCTCACCGATCACGGCATCCATGCACCATCTCCCCCGGATTTGCATCGCTGACACTGCCAATGGTTCGCGTCATCCCTGAACGTCCCAGGATTTACAGGTTGTAAAGAATGCGGACAAACACGAAAGCCCCCAGATGGGGTCGGAAACAAATAAAGACCTAAATTAAAAGCATTTATTATCAATCCCGCAATGCTGATGACCTTGGCATCAACCTTGCTCAATCGAAAAAAAATGACCTCAATGGCGATTGGCCCAACCCGATGAAGAAATCTCCGTATACCAGCGTCAGGCGTTTTGTGCTGATCAATATGATCGTCGTCCCGTTCATCCCGTTTCTGATCGTCATCGGTATCGGCTACCATCATTTCTCCCGTTCGATTGAAAACAGCACCATCGCATCGATGAAACGCATCGTCGGCGATCATCGGCTGATGATCGCTTCCTTTTTGGATGAGCGCAAAAATGACCTGGAACTGATCGTCAACACGGTCAGCGTCGATGAACTGACCCGAGCCGACCGGCTGGCCGGCATTTTCACCCAGCTGCAGAAAACGTCGAGCGCGTTTTCGGATCTGGGCATCTTCGATGAAAACGGTCTGCATGTGGCCTATCACGGTCCGTACAATCTCACCGGAAAGCTATATCGGGACACGGCCTGGTTTCAGGAGACGATCAAAAACGGGATCTACATCAGCGATGTTTTTTTAGGCTATCGGAACATTCCCCATTTCATCATTGCCGTGGCCGGCACCCAAAACGACCGTCCCTGGACCATCCGGGCAACGGTAGACTCCCAGCGCTTCAACACGCTGGTGCGGCAGGTGCACATCGGCAGCACCGGAGAAGCTTTCCTGCTCAACAGCCAGGGAGTGCTTCAGACGGATCGGCGCAGCGGCGGTGAATTGATGCAACAGCCTTCTGAAACTATTCCGACACCCCCGCCGGGTGGCGACATCCATACCCTGATCCACGGCCAGGAAGGGCAAGCAACATTCCTTTACGCCACAGCCTGGCTCGAGACCCCGCAATGGCTGCTGGTGGTACGCCAGGAAAAATCAGATGCCTTTCACGCCCTGCGCGCCTCATGGCTCCCGGTGACATTGATCTCGCTGATCGGCGGTGCATGCATCGTCTGGGCGGCTTTCACCCTGACCGGCGCCATCGTTCGCAAAATGGAAAAAACCGACGCTGAAAAAGCATCGTTGAGCCAGCAGCTCGTGGGTGCCTCGCGCCTGGCCGAACTGGGTGAGATGGCCGCCGGTTTTGCCCACGAAATCAACAACCCCTTGCAGGTGATCAATACCGAGCTTTCCCTGGTTCGTGTGCTCGAGGCGGAGATGCTCGAGGCAGGTCAGCTGCAAAAGGGGGAAAACTATGCGCAAATCGCCGACAGCCTGGACCAGATCAAGCTCCAGGTCGAACGCTGCGCCAAGATCACGCGGGCCATCTTGAATTTCGGTCGCCAGGCAGACGGCCGTGTCGAGTCCTTGGAGTTGGACAAGATCGTACCTGAGATCATCGCCATGGTGCAAAAAAAGGCGGACGTCCACGGCATCCGGATCGAACGCCGCCTGCCTGACGCGCCCATAATGATCCAGGCCGACCCGGCGCGGCTTCAGCAGGTGCTGCTGAACCTGTTCAACAACGCCATGGATGCCATCATCGAAAAAAGCGGCAGCACGGGCGGCCTTATCCAGGTCTGCGTTCGCGAGGGAACCAACGGAATGGCGGCCGTTGACGTAAGCGACAGCGGCGCCGGGATCGCGCCCGAGAACATGGAGAAAATATTTGCACCCTTCTTCACTACCAAGCCGGTGGGCAAGGGCACGGGACTGGGGTTGTCCGTCTGCTACGGCATCATCGAGCAGATGGGAGGCAAATTGATGGTTTCCAGCCAGCTGGGGGTCGGCACCGAATTTACCGTGGAGCTGCCTGCCGGGCAATTGAAGCGATGACCACTCTCATCGGATAAGGGACCATGAAGCGACAGAACCGATGGATCGGCCGGTGGCCAACCATGGCCAACACAGAAAATAAGGAGAACAGGGCATGGACAAGCTCAAATTGATGATCGTTGATGATGAGGAGCGTTTTCTGGCAACCACCGAAAAGCTGCTCCGGAAAAAGGGGGTCGACGTGGTGACCGCGACCAGCGGGGCCGAAGCGCTGGAAAAGCTGCGGGGTCAGAGCGTTCACGTGGTGATACTGGACGTCAAAATGCCGGGCATGGACGGTGTGGCCACGCTCCGGGAGATCAAGCGGCAGTTTCCCATGGTGGAGGTGATCATGCTGACCGGCCACGCCACGGTGGAATCGGCGGTGGAGGGACTCAAAACCGGTGCGGTGGATTACCTGATGAAGCCGGCGGACCTGGATCAGATTCTTGAAAAGGCCAACGACGCCTTCAGCCGGCGCATCGGCATCGAGGAGAAGATCCGGGTGGCCCGTATGCGCAGATTGATGAAAACCCCTCGCGAGATCCTTAAAAACAGCTGAACGTCGATCCTTGAACAGCGTCCGTTCCCGGATCATCCGGCTCGACGGATCCGGGTAGACAATACCCAAGCGAACCGTTCCATGCGGTTTCATGTTCGCCGCCGCTCCCGGGGTCCGATTTTCTTTACATACTGTAAAGAAACCGGACCATCCGGCATGGCAAAAATCGGCTATCGTATTGTCGTTAAAAATTATCTTCAATTTTTTCTTATAGTTAAAATATTTTCCATTTATTCAAGATTTGGCATAATCGTTGACAGTCGAATCTAAGACCGGTCACCGGCCAGATCCGTAGACACGGAAATGAACGATGGGGCTGCCCATTTTTTCGATTCGCTAAGGAGGATACATGTCAAACCACAGCAGTGCCGATCACGCATACGACCCGATTCTCGCCGATCTTGAAGATCGTGCCTGGTCATGGAAAAACAGACCCGGATACAAGCCGGTCCTGTTCATCATTGCGGCCCTGGTGTTCACCTTTGCCGTCATGATGCCGCCGACACAGGGCATGCTGGAGATGGTCCAAACGGAAAACCCGTCCGGGTACAGCCTGGTTCAGGGAGCCAAAACGATAACCGACACCGTGAACAAGAAACTGCGTCCCGAGGCGTTCAAAGCGGACAAAAACGCAACTGCGTCGGCTTCCGAGGAAGGCGGACACGGTAAAATAAAACCCTTGCTCACCGCTTACCAAGTGGCCCAGATGGCCAAGCTGACCGTCTGCATCCTGTTTCTGGCCGCCTTCCTGTGGGGCACCGAGTCACTTCCCATCGGTGCCACGGATATCCTGGTGGGCGTGTTGCTGTACCTCTTTGCCATTCTGCCCATCAATGACATTTCCCGGGCCTACATGACCGATGCGGTCTTTTTCATCTTCGGCATTCTGGCCGTGGCCGTGGGGGTGGCCAAGACCGGCTTGGATAAGCGCATCGGCCTGATCCTGCTCAGCCGCATCAAAAGCGCCAAGGCCTTCGCTTTCGTATTCATGCCCCTACTGGCCGTCTCGGCGAGTTTTCTGTCCGAGCACGCCCTGGTGGCCCTGCTCATTCCGGTATTGATGGGCATTTACAAGGTCACCTGCAAGATGCACGGGGTTAAAAAGGACCGCGCCCTGGCCATCTTCCTGCTGCTGGGCGTCTGCTTTGCCGCCAACCACGGCGGCCCCGGATCGCCGGCCGCCGGCGGCCGCAACGCCATCATGGTCGGCTATCTGGCCGACTACGGCATGCCCATCACCTTCCTGGAATGGATGAAGACCGGCATGCCCTTCGTGCCGATCATGTCCTGGGTGATCGGCCTGTATATGTACCTGGCCCTGAAACCCAAATTCCTGGTAAAAAATGTCAATCCCAGCGAAGTGGTCAAGCGCGAAGTGCAGGACATGCCCAAGTTCGGCGGCCAGGAGCTCGCCATGGCAGTTATCCTGGTGCTGTTGGTCGCGGCTTGGGTTATCATCGGCGAACATGCCGGGCTGGGAGGGCCGACGCTTTACGCGGTGATGGCCATGTTCCTGTTCCGCATCCTGCGCTGGGACGACATCCAGAACGGCGTGGCATTCGACGTGGTGGGCCTTTACGCCGCCGCCTGCGCCATGGGCGTGGCCCTGAAGTTCACCGGCGGCGCCCTCTGGCTGGCCAGCAGCTTCGTCAACGTCCTGCCCGAGTTTCTCACCAAGGGCGATGGCCTGATCATCGGCGTGAGCCTGCTCACCGGGACCATGACCAACTTCATGAGCGACGGCGCCACGGTAGCTGCTTTGGGACCCATCGTCCTGCCCATGGCCACCCTGGCCAACGTGAGCGTGTGGAAGGTGGGATTGATCACCTCCTTTTCCTCCTCGTTCGCCAATTTTTTAGTGGTCGGCACACCCAACAACGCCATCTGCTTCGGCATGGGCAAGGACCCGGAAACCGGTGAGCGTCTGCTGGATGTCATGGATTTTGTCAAATACGGCCTGCCCGTCACCATCCTGGCCTGGCTGGTGCTCTGGTTCTGGACCGTCTTTGGGTACTGGAAACTGATGTCGTGGTAACCAACCGCGTCCGGTCGCATTAAAGGGAGGATCGATGAAGCAGGCCTTGTACAAAAACCTGCGATTGAAGCTGATCAGCATTACCATGGTGGTATCCATTGGTCCACTGCTCCTGCTTGGGTCCGCCATCTACTTTCAGTTCGTCAAGCTCTACAAGGAGCGCATCAAGGACCAGATCAGTCACCTGGCACGCTCCCAGAGCAATGCCGTGGACGTTTTTTTAAAGGAGCGAACGACCATCCTGGGGATGATCGTCGAGACGCAGTCTTTCGAATCGCTCAAGGTGCAGGACAACCTGACCCGTCTGTTCCAGCAGATCAACCAGCGGGCGGAGGGATTGGGACTGATCGACCTGGGGGTCATCGACAGCCAGGGCAACCAACTGGCCTACGCCGGCCCTTATCAACTGAAGGACCTCAATTACTTTCAACAGCCCTGGTTCGACGAGGTGCTGCGCCGGGGAAAGTATATCAGCAATGTGTTCATGGGTTTCCGGCAGGTGCCCCACGTCATCATCGCCATCAAGGGATCCTGTGCACCCGACTGCTGGATCCTGCGGGCCACCATCGACTCGGACATCTTCAATCGTCTGGTGAGAAACGTCCAGGTGGGCACCGCCGGCGATGCTTACATCGTCAGCCGCGACGGCATCTTTCAGACTCATCCCCGGTTTGAAGGGGCCATACTGGGACCCTCGGAGCTCGATCCCCGGCAGTTCGGCCAGGGCACCATGGTTCTCGAACAAAAACATGCGGGCAGCGATACCCGTTATGTGGGCGGATCGTGGCTCAAGGATGGGGAGTGGCTGTTGGTGATCAGCCAGATCGCCGGGCAGGAGGTCGGCTGGCTCAGCCGGGTGCGTAACACTGAAATTTTGATCATTTCAGGCGGCTGCCTGATCATATTCATCGTCATCGTCCTGATATCCAACACCCTCGTCAGGCACCTCGAAGAGACCGACCTGAAGATGAGCGAGCTCAACGCCCAGCTCATCCAGCAGGACAAGCTGGCCGCGTTGGGCAAAATGGCCGCAGGAATCGCCCACGAAATCAACAACCCGCTGGCGGTGATCGGCGAAAAAGCCGGCTGGATGGAGGACCTGCTCGCCGACGAGGAGTTCAAGACCAGCCAGAACTACAAGGAGTTCGCCGCCTCCATCGCCAAGATCGAAGAGCATGTGGACCGGGCGCGCAAGATCACCCACAACATGCTTGGGTTTGCCCGGCGCATGGAACCCCGCCTGGACGACGTGGATGTCAACCGCGTGCTGGAGCAGACCATCGATCTCCTGTCCAATCACGCCCGGATCAGCAACATCGCCATTCGCAAACGGTTTGCGCAGCCACTGCCGATCATCGCCAGTGACCAGGCCCAGCTTCAGCAGGTGTTCATGAACCTGATCAACAATGCCATTGACGCCATCGGTTCCGACGGTATGATTGAAATCGAGACCGCCCTGGACAAGGACATCATCACCATCAGCATTCATGACAATGGCCCGGGGATTCCCGAATCGGTCAAAAAGAGAATCTTCGACCCGTTCTACACAACCAAGGCCACCGGCAAGGGAACCGGTCTGGGTCTTAGCATCAGCTACAGCATCATCGAAAAAATGGGCGGGCGCATCACGGTGGAGAGCAGTCCGGGGAATGGCGCAACATTCGTCGTTTGTCTGCCGGTGGTTGTACCGGAAAAAAAATAAGGAGGAAAAGATGCATAATTTCAGAGTATTGGTTGTCGATGACGAAACGGATTTTGTTGAGACCCTTGTCAACCGGCTCAACAAGCGCATGCTGGACGCCAAGGGGGTGCCAAGCGGAGAAGCCGCCGTGGACCTGTTGAAGCACGAACTCTTCGACGTCGTGCTGCTGGACATCAAGATGCCCGGCGGCATGGACGGCATCGAGACCCTGCGGGAGATCAAGCGGATCCAGCCTCTGGCCGAAGTGCTGCTGCTCACGGGCCACGCCTCGGTGGAAACCAGCATCGAGGGCATGAAATTGGGTGCCTTCGACTACCTGCTCAAGCCCATGAAGTTTGACGATCTGCTCATGAAAATGGCCCAGGCCTTCGAAAAGAAATCGGCCCATGACAAGAAGATCAGGGATGCGAAGATTCATGAATTGACCCGCTATCCCAGCCGGGTCTTTGACCAGGATTGAAGCGGATTGCATACACTGGACAGCCCAAGAGAGGGATTCAAATGAAAAAGATAAAAGCCTTCGACGTGATGATACCTTTGTCGGAATACGCCAAGGTCTCCCTGTCCGCAACCCTGGGGGAGGCGGTCGGTGCGCTGATTCAGGCCCAGAAGGGATTCGACCCGTCGAGGTATCCGCATCGCGCCGTGCTGGTGGTCAACGAGAGAGATGAGGTGGTCGGCAAGATCAGCCAGGCCAATGTGCTAAAGGCCCTGGAGCCCAGGTACTTCGACGAACTGGGAATAGACGGAGACATGGGCATCCATCGGCTCAGCAACTATTTTCTGAAATCCATGGTCGATAAATACGATCTGTTCAACGAACCCTTTGACGAGGCCTGTAAACGAGCGGCCGAACTCCCCATCGAAAAGGTCATGTATGCCCCCAAGGCGAGTGACTACATCGATAAGGACGACACCCTGGGCCTGGCCATTCACCGGCTGATATTGGGCTGCCATCAGTCACTGCTGGTTCGCGATGGAGGCAGGGTGATCGGCATTTTACGGCTGACCGATATCTTTGCCGCGGCTGCGGCGGTCATGCATCCTGCCTGATAAAGGGAATGAAGCGTAACGCTTATATCGGACCTCTTGTGGATCCGTCAAGGTTGTTTTTTCTGACAATTCGCACAGATGTGGCTGCTGCGCTGGGTCACGATGATGCGGGCGACCGTGCCGCCACAGCGTGGGCAGGTCTTGCCGGTGCGCCGAAAGACGTTGAGTTCGTCGGCGTTGCCTCCCGGTCGGCTGCCCGGCAGGTAAAAGTTGGTCTTGCCGCTACCCAGAGACGTGCCCAGGTTCCTCAACCCTCTTTTCAGGACCCGGTGAATCGCCCGATGCAGCTCTCCGGTCTCTTGATCGGAGAGCGAACGGCTGGTGCGTTGCGGGTGAATCCCGGCTTCCCAGAGGGCTTCATCAACGTAAATATTGCCCATGCCGGCCAGAAAATGCTGGTCCAGCAGCAACGGTTTGATCTGGCGATTCGTCGTCTGCAGCATCGCTGAAAATCGTGCGACCGTGAAGTTTCCCGCCAACGGTTCGGGGCCCAGTCGACCCAAAATCTTCTCCGGCGCGGCGGTCAGCCAAATACGGCCGAACTTGCGCGTATCTTGAAAGCGCAGGCTATGCGTTTCGCCGACGTTCAGGACCACATGCTCATGTTTGTTGCGCGGCTGGTCCCGGAGCTCCCAGTTCAACCGTCCGGTCATGCGCAGGTGGATCATCAGGGTCAGGCCGCCGGACAGATCAAATACCATATATTTGCCGCGGCGGGCAATCTGCCGGATGGTTCGTCCCTTGATCGTCTTGCAGAAGTCATCAGGGTCCAGTTCTGCAATGCTTTTGGGCCAGTACACCGCCGCACCGGAAATCCGCCGGCCGGGGATGTTTTTCCCGTTCAGGGCATCGACGACGCTTTGGACTTCGGGCAGTTCAGGCATAATGGCGATTCGCGTCAACGCAAATGGGTCTTTGCGTTTGGGTTAACCTGTCCAGGTCGATCATCGTTTTTATTTGATCAGGCATGATTGGTCCTTGTTGTTGATTACGCTCCCAAGATGCCCATGTTGACGAACAGAAAATTCCATCGGGTATGGTGATCCATTATGGCGGTCAGGAACGTGGTGCGGCGCTCCGCCCCGCCAACCAGCCGGTTGAAAATGCCGCCTGTAGATTGTACCCACCGGTACCGGCCTGAATATCGATCAGCTCTCCGGCAAAAAAAAGACCCTTTGTTCGCCTGGATTCCATTGTTCTCGGATCAATCTCCCGGGTGTCTACGCCCCCTGCGGTAATGATTGCCTCGGCAAAAGGCCTGGGTCCCGTCACCGCCATCCGAAAATCCTTAAGCCAGGACCTTATGCACCGGCGTTCCTTTGCCGAAATTTGGCGGGCCGTGCGCTCGCCGGGGATATCGATTGCATTCAGGCATACCGGCACCATTTGCCGGGGAATCAGCCCCCCCAGCAGTTTGCTGATGGGTTTGCCCCCCTGGGAAGCAATGTCGCGCTGAAGACGCGCATCCAGTTTTTTTTCATCAAGCGCGGGTTTTAGATCGATGGAAAAGACGACCTCGTTCCCACTGTTCAGGCTGTCCACGGCGTCGCCGCTCAGGGTCAGAATCGATGGCCCGCTGATGCCGAAGTCGGTGAACACGACTTCACCGAAGTGCTCCTTTTTCTTCCGGCCGTTGATCAGCATCCGGGTGTTGACATTGCGAAGGTTGAGTCCGGCCATTGGTCTGGCGGCGCCGCCGGTTGTGACCAGCGGGACAAGCGCCTGACGGACCGGAATTACCGCATGACCTGCCGATTCGGAAAGGCGGTAACCGTCGCCGGTCGAACCGGTGGCCGGATAAGAGGCCCCTCCTGCTGCAAGGATAACGGCATCGCAGGCGATTTCCCTGCCCTGAGACACCACACCGGTGATGTGATCATCATGGATCAGCAGTTTATCAACGGGAGCGGAGTGGCGAATCCGGACCCCGGACTTTTTGCTCCATCGCAAGAGTGTGCGATGCACATCCGGGGCTTTGCCGCTAACCGGGAAAACGCGCCCGCCTCTTTCGGTGACCAGCTTCAGGCCCAGCGCATCGAAAAAGGCCATGAGTTCGGTATTGAAAAATCGGGCAAAGGCCTGCCGAAGAAATGGGCCTGTCCGGCCGAAGTGGGAAATAAAGTTGGATACATCGGCGACATTGGTGACATTGCAACGGCCCTTTCCGGTAATACAAAGCTTGAGACCGGTCCGCTGCATTTTTTCAAGCAGAAGTACATCCGCGCCAGCTTCCGCCGCCTGCCCCGCAGCCATTATGCCTGCCGGCCCACCGCCGATGACAATGACTCGTCGTGCTTTCATAATCGACTGTTCTCTTGAATGTTAATCTGCAGACAGTTCAGCACTGGACCTTGTTGCCATCTTCAAATACCATCGACGATTGCGCATGCCGGCAGTCAACCGCGTCACGCTATCCTCCGCGTTTCTTTATTTGAAGGCACCGAGCATATTCCTTGTATTCCTGTTTAATTTCATCCGGAATTTCCAACCAGTCACAATCGCGTATGGCACCTTCCAAGGCGTAAAGGTATGCTGCGTTAAAATCACCATACGAATCACCAGTGGCGTACATTTTCTCAAACGCCTTTTTTGCGCCTATCTTTCTCAGCTTCTCGGGGGTGTCGATTCGGGCCTCAATTAACTTTTCCGCCAACGTGGGTCCCACGTTCCGGAGTTGTTTGGCCAATTCCCTCACTCGCTTTTCCGTTGACATATCTTTTCCACGAATACGTTGTTTAGGTTCGACACATGCGAAAGCGGACTCCATGGATTGACGCTGCAATCATGATCAGCAGCCATATCGCCAACGCTTTGGTCCAACGCATCCATGTACCTTCATACCGCTCGTATTGAACCCCGTACCCGTTCCTCCGCACCCGAATCGATCGCTGCCACGTTCAATGCCGCAGCAGATAAAATCCGCCTTTTTTTTACTTTGCTGGGCAAGCCATTGAATTGGCATTTGCCCTTAATGCCAAGCACCCTTTTCTCAATCATACCTTGTCTTGCTGTTTCTCGCACCCACTTTTTTTCTTTACAGCCTGTAAAAATTCCTGACAGTCAGATTCTTTTACACCTTCTTCAGGCGCCGTGAAAAATTATTTACCTGAATTAATCCGAGTTGTTGTAAATTTTCTGGAATTTGTTGGAATTGGCATTGAACTTGATAATCAGCAAACGGCGTCGCTTTTTTGGCAATTACCCATGATTTGTTGACAACGGAAAAAGTCATGATCCGCAACCCCACGCCGCTGAGTCCATACTACCGGTCCCTCACCCGCAACATGGTGCTGCTGGTCATCGTGATTTCCTTCACGCCCATGCTGCTCGTCACCGGCATCATCCTGGACCATTTCAGTTCCTCCCACCACGAAAAGGTGTTCGCCCACCTGGAGGAACTCGTCCTCAAGCACAAGCAGAATATCGATGGCTTTTTGGAGGAAAAGGTTCAGAATATCCGTTTCCTGGCGGATTCCTTCGACTTTGGCAGTGTCGGCCAGGCTGGGGTGATCGCCGAAGACCTCTCTCGCCTCCAGAGCGCCTACGGCACCGTTTTCGTGGATCTTGGCGTGGTCAACGAACAGGGCCAGCAGATTGCCTATGCCGGGCCGTTCAACCTGGACAATGCCCGCTATGCCGATGCAGACTGGTTCAAAAAGGCCATCGACAGCGACTATTTCACCAGCGACGTGTTTCTGGGGCTGAGGGGCTCACCGCATTTCATCATCGCCGTCCGCAAGACCTGGCAGGGCCAGAAATGGATTATCCGGGCGACCATCGACTTTCTATCCTTCAACCGCATCGTGGAAAAGGTGCGCATCGGCGAAACCGGCTTTGCCTACATCCTCAATCGCGACGGCCAGTTTCAGACCAAGCCCATCTTCGACTTCACCCCCACCCTGGACATCTATTCCAACTACTTTGCCAACCTGGAGCGCATGGGCAAAGCGGTGGAGATCCAGGAGCGGCTCGACGGCGCGGGCGTGAAAAGCCTTTATGTTTCCGCCCTGCTCAAAGGCGGCGACTGGCTGCTGGTATACAAACAGGCCAGCAACGATGCCTTCTCGGACCTGCACACGGCCCAGAAAACTGCAATCGTCCTCCTGCTGCTCGGCGGTGTCGCCATCGTCGCCATGGCGGTCTGGATGTCCACCAAGATGGTCCGCCGCATCGCCACATCGGACAAGGAAAAGGAGATCATGAACGAACAGGTGATCGAGACCGGCAAACTGGCCTCGGTGGGTGAACTGGCCGCCGGCATCGCCCACGAGATCAACAACCCCGTGGCCATCATGGTGGAAGAGGCCGGCTGGCTCCAGGACCTGGTGGAAGACGGCGCCTATAAAAGCGATGCGGATATCCAGGAGTTCGAACGGGCTCTGAACCAGATCCGCACCCAGGGCAAGCGCTGCAAGGAGATCACCCACAAACTGCTCAGCTTCGCCCGCAAGACCGATTCGCGCATCGAGGATTTCGAGATCGGTCACCTGATCGAAGAGCTGATCTCCCTTTCCGCCCAGCGGGCCAAATACAGCAACGTGGAACTGGTCACCCGGATCGAGCCCAAGCTGCCGGCCATCTCCGCCTCCCATTCCGAACTGCAGCAGGTGTTCCTCAACCTGATCAACAATGCCCTGGATGCCATGGACAAGACCGGCGGCACACTGGAGATCAGCGCCAAACACGAACAGGGGCAGATCGCCATCGAAGTCAAAGACAATGGCCCCGGCATCCCCCGGGCCAACCTGGCGCGAATTTTCGACCCGTTCTTTACCACCAAACCCGTGGGCAGCGGCACGGGTCTGGGGCTGTCCATCTGCTACGGTATCATTCACAAGATGGGCGGAGACATCAGCGTGAAAAGCACCGTGGATGTGGGCACCACCTTCGAGATCCGCATACCGGTCAAAAGCGACGACACGGTTGAAGACGAAACGGTATCGACATCCGATACCTGCAATTAGGCATACGAAGGAAGAAAGGAGATCTACCCATGGCAATTGCATCGATCATGCTTGTGGACGATGAAATCCCTTTCGTGGAGGCGATGACCAAACGCCTGACGCGACGGGAGATGGATGTGGAAAGCGCCTTCAGCGGCGCCGAGGCCCTTAAAAAGCTGATTGACGGCAGCAAGACGGAAGTGGTGATTCTGGACGTGAAGATGCCGGGCATGGACGGCATCGAAACCTTAAAGGCCATCAAAAGCAAGGTGCCGCTGGTGGAAGTGATCATGCTCACCGGTCATGCCACCGTGGAGTCGGCCATCGAGGGCATGCGCTTCGGCGCCTTCGACTACCTGATGAAACCTTGTGACATGGACCACCTGATCGACAAGGTATCGGCGGCTGCCGCCAGGAAACGAGAGCACGAGGAGAAGATCATCAATGCCCGCATCAAGGAAATCACATCCAGAAAGCCCTGAGAAAAAGGTGGACCGGGACCTGCCGCCCAGCCACGGGGAACCGAGAATACGGCTGTTGATGGTGGATGACGAGAAAGGCTTCGTCCAGGTACTTGCCAAGCGGCTGGCCAAACGGGACATCCACACCACCCAGGCCTTTTCGGGCACCGAAGGGATCCAGATGCTCAGGCGGTCCGACTTCGATGTGGCCGTGCTGGACCTCAAGCTCGAGGATATGGACGGCATCGAGATATTGAAAATTTTTAAAAAAATGGACCCGGACATGCCGGTGATCATGCTGACCGGGCACGGATCGGAAAAGGCGTCCATCGAAGGTATGCGCCACGGCGCCTTCGACTACCTGACCAAACCTCACGATCTGGCCGAACTGGTGGAAAAGATCCACGAGGCGGTCCGCTCCAGGGAGAAAACGGATGACACAGATGAAACTGCTTCTTGTTGATGACGAAACGGATTTCCTCAACACCCTGCTCAAACGCATGCAGCGGCGCAATGTGGATGTGCAGGGCGTCCACAGTGGAGAATCGGCCCTGGCGTGGTTGAAGGCCCATGCGGCGGATGTGGTCATCCTGGATGTGCGCATGCCCGGCATGGACGGGATCAAAACGCTCATCGAGATCAAAAAACAGTTTCCATTGATCGAAGTGATCATGCTTACCGGCCACGCCAGCATGGAAGTGGCTATAGAAGGCATGGAGATGGGCGCCTTCGACTACCTGATGAAGCCCATGGACATGGACGAATTGCTCTACAAGGCCGAAGACGCATTCAAGAAAAAAAAGATCCATGAGGGCAAAATCCAGCAAATGACCGAGCAGCTGAGGTGATCCCGACAGTCCGAGACGATACGCCGGCGACACTTAAATCGCATATTGACGATCAACCTTTTAACTGGAAAGCGGGGGAGGATATGAACTTCTTCAAACTAGTGGGGCAGGTTTATGATGCAAGGGGCCAAGGCCCACGCACAATGGGAAATCCAGATGTCAACCAATATTCTCGCGAGCCGGAAGCGGGTGGCGATGCTCCTGATGCTGCTGGTGCCGATCATCCTGTGTGGCATTGTTTTCGCGGAGCAGATGGCCGGCGCCATCCCTGACATCCTCGGCGGGAAGAAGGCCTACAGCCCGGCCTTTTACTCCACCGGGATCTTTATCGTCTCCATTCTCATCGGTCTGGGAGCGGGCCTGATCACCGGCTGCATCGGCGCCGGCGGCGGTTTCATCATCGCACCCGCCCTGATGAGCGCCGGCATCAAGGGCATCCTGGCCGTCGGGACCGACCTGTTTCACATTTTCGCCAAGGCCATCATGGGCAGCATCATCCACCGCAAACTGGGCAACGTGTCCGTCCCGCTGGCCGTGGTCTTTCTCATCGGTGCCATTTTAGGCGCCACTGCCGGCGGCGTCCTCAACCGGGTGCTCTACGAGCTCAACCCGGTGCTTTCGGATACCTTCATCACCACCATCTACGCCCTCATGCTCGGATTTTTGGGTTTTTACGCCATGTACGACTTTCTCAAGGCCAGGAAATCCGGCGACACCGGCGATGCCCACGGTGGCGGCGGCCATGGCGGCAAGGCGGAAGGTGCGGACCTGGGCGGGCTGCCCAGGAAACTCCAGTCGGTCAACATTCCGCCCATGGTCAAATTCGACTTCGACTTCACCCCCGGCGGCAGGAGCATCTCCTGGGTATTTCTGGTCCTCTCCGGGGCCCTGGTCGGCCTGGCGGCCGGCATCATGGGCGTAGGCGGCGGATTTCTCACTTTCCCCATCTTTGTTTACATGCTCGGGGTATCCTCCATGACCACGGTGGGCACCGACATCTTCCAGATCGTCTTCACCGCCGGTTACGCCTCCATCAGCCAGTACGCCATCTACGGGTTTATCTTCTACACCCTGGCCATGGGCATGCTGCTGGGATCGTTGATCGGCATCCAGATCGGCGCCATGGTCACCAAGGTGGTTCCCGGCATCACCATTCGTGGATTTTACGCCATGGCAGTGCTGGCAGGCTTCGTCAACCGCTTCTTCGCCCTGCCCGCCAAGTTGGGAGAGATGGGAGTGATCAAGATAACCAAGGGAATGGGCGCAACCCTGGATACCATCGGCATCTGGCTCTTCTTCATCGTCATCGGCGGCTTCGGGATATGGGTCATCGGTACGTTTTTGAAAAATATCGGACAGCTTAAGGGAGAAGGAGAACACGCATGATCGCCAACAAACCCAAATTCATGATCGGCCTGACATTGATGGTGCTGTTCACCGCCGTCTTCATCGCCATTTTCATGCCTCTTTTCGGCGGGAAAAACGGTTTGGAATATTTAGACAACTTATACAACTCGATCTCCAAGGGATCGGCTTATTATATCGATTCGGTGCGCAAGGAAGTGCAGACCATTCAGACACCGGACCTGACCATCACCCTGACCCTGAAAAGTGAGGTGCAGGCAGAGCAGACTGTCCCGATTTTAATGAAAACCGGGGCGCAAGTGGGCCAGGACGGCACCCAACTCACCGTGACGGGGAATATGATTCAGATCCTCAATCACTGTCTGGATGATGCCCAGCACATGTACGACAACGATGGCGCCGCGGTTGCCGCAAAATACGGCTATGACGGGAAGATGGCGCTCTACAACTGGTGGAGTGCTCTCAAGGCCATGGATTTTGACCTGAAAAAGCAGAAAAAATTCAATGCGGCCAAGATCACCGAACTGGTCAACAAAAAAGCGGTGGAGACCGCCTACAATTATTATGGTATCGAGGGCCAGAAAATTTCCGAGCGCATCGGCGTGGTCATTTTCTCACTGCTCTTTTATGTGGTCTATACCCTGTGGTATGGTTTCGGCATCATGTACCTCTTCGAAGGCTGGGGCTTGCGCCTGGAGCATTGATCGACGGTCGCGAGTTGGATTGACAACGCCCCTCTCCCAGCTCTCTGCCCCACGGGAAAAGTGACAGGGGGAGGGGTTTTTATTGGTGTTTTCAACGTTCAACAGCGGATATGTCTACGCATCATGAGCCGACTGCGACGTATTGTTAACTGGTTCAAATCAGACGGGGCGACGATTGACGAAGAAGATGCCCGGGCGCTCCGCCTTGAATTTCAATCGCGATACCACCAGTTCAAGCTGTTGCTCAACGCCAACAACCAGGCCCTGGAAATCATGACCGAGCTGGAAAAAGCCTTGGCCGGCAGCGCTCCCTTCGGCATGAAATTCATCCGGTCACGCGTCATGGGAGCCTATACCCGGGTCTATCAGATCGTCAAGCACCTTCAGGCCTTGGCCCCCGGCAAATACAAGCGCCTGTCGGACCGTCTGGAAGCGATCCGGCAGTCTCTGGAATCGATGCTGGCCCGACACCCGCCGGCCGACGCCTCGGCCCCTTTGGTTCTGCCCTTCTCAGCCCTGGACAAAAGCGTTGCCGACCAGGCCGGCATGAAAATGGCCAGCATCGGGGAGATCGCCAACCGGCTGCATCTCAGGGTCCCGGACGGTTTTGTGGTCACCGCCCGTGCCTTCCGTCTCTTCCTGGCGCACAACGATCTGAAAACCGAGATCCAGCGACGCATCCAGAGCGCGGAAGAAGAAGGGCACCACCGGCTTTACACCACCAGTGCGGACATTCGCCGACTGATCCAGGAGGCACCGCTGCCCCCGGAGCTGGAAGCCGCCATCTTGACCGCATACCGGGAGCTGGCCACCCGCCGGAACCGGCAGCCCAACATGGCCGTGCGCTCGAGCGCGCTTAACGAGGACCGGGAGGGAACCTCCTTCGCCGGGCTCTATCACAGCGCGCTCAACGTTTCCCGCGACCACCTGACGGAGGTCTACAAACAGATCGTGGCTGCGGCTTACTCGCCGGCGGTAATGGCCTACCGTTTCAGCCGGGGCCTGGCCGACGAGGATACGGAAATGTGCGTGGGGGTCATGGAGATGGTGGATGCCGTCAGCGGCGGGGTGCTCTATTCGGCCAACCCGATGAACATCCGCGACCAATCGGTGATCATCAATTCGGCCTGGGGGCTGCCCAAGGCGGTGGTCGACGGAACCACGGCAACGGACCTGTTCCAGGTGGCCAAGTCCCCTGCCCTTTCCATCACCCACAGAAACATCGCCGCCAAAGAGAAAAAATATGTCTGTTACCCTCAAGAAGGGGTTTGCCGTCTGGACGACACTGGACAGGAGATGATGCAGGCCTCGCTCACCGACCGGCAGGTCATGGAACTGGCCGCGATGGCCGTCAAGATCGAAGGTTATTACGGCTGCCCCCAGGACATCGAATGGGCCATCGATGGCGCCGGCGAGATCATCGTGCTGCAAAGCCGCCCCCTGCAGGTCTCCGCCGACATCCCGCACCCCCGGGCGGCTGAGGGCGACCAGGCGGACCTGCCGGCGGCGCTGTTCCAGGGCGGCATCACCGCCTCTCCCGGTGTGGCGTTCGGGCCGATCCATCGGGTGATGAAGGAGGTGGATGCCCTCCGGTTTCCGGACGGCGCCGTGCTGGTCACCGACCGGGCCCTGGCGCGCTGGGCCGCGCTGCTGCCCCGGGCCTCGGCAGTGGTCAGCGAAAAGGGAGGAATGACCGGCCATCTGGCCAATGTGGCCAGAGAGTTCCGCGTTCCCGCCCTGTTCGGTGCCGCCGGCGTCATCGATCGCCTGAGCGGTCAGGAACAGATCACGGTGGACGCGGACGCCTGCCGCATTTACGCGGGCCAGGTTCAGCCGCTGCTGGCCCTCTCCGATCGGCCGATGGCTAAAAACCTGATGGAAGGAACGCCGGTTTTCGAACTGCTCGAAAAAGCCTGCGAATTGATCATCCCCCTGAACCTGCTGGATCCGGACAGTCCGTCGTTCAAGGCGCCCAATTGCCGGACGCTTCACGACATCACCCGCTTCTGCCACGAAAAAAGCGTGCATGAGATGTTCCGATTCGGCAAGGCCCACCGGTTTCCCGAGCGCTCCTCAAAACAGCTGCGGGCCCAAATTCCCATGCAGTGGTGGGTGCTCAATCTGGATGACGGGTTCAAAACGGACGTGTTCAGTGATCGCTATGTGGATATCGACAACATCACCTCGATTCCCATGCTGGCCCTGTGGTCCGGAATCACCGCGTTTGCCTGGGAAGGACCGCCGCCGGTGGACGGCAAAGGATTCGTGTCGGTGATGTTCCAGGCCACCCAGAACCAGGCCCTCTTGCCCACGGTGCGAACGACCATGGCCAACCGCAACTACTTTATGATATCCAAGAATTACTGCAGTCTCCAGTCCAGGCTCGGGTTCCATTTTTGCATCACCGAAGCCCTGGTGGGGGATCGAACCGCGGAGAACTACGTCAGCTTTCAGTTCAAGGGCGGGGCCGCGGATTTCAACCGGCGCTTGAAGCGCGTGCGGTTTGTGGAAGAGATCCTCGACTTTCACGGCTTCCGGACCGCGGTGACCAAGGACGCCTTGCGTGCGCGCATCGAGCAGTACGATGCCGAAACAATGATAAAAAAGCTGAAGATACTCGGGTACCTGTCCATCCACACACGCCAGCTGGACATGATCATGGCCAACCCGGCGATGGTGGCACGTTATCGGGTGCAGATCCAGAAGCAGATCGACACCCTCCTATCCGTATCCCCGGCACCAGCCGCGTGAAAGGGGCGCCCATGTGGACGCGCATCAGCTTGAAGAACCGGATCTACCTTCATCTGGTCGCCATCTTTCTGGTGACCTTGTCCGGCGCGGCGATTATGGTGTGGTATTCCTACCGCATCGAAGGGGTCGTCACCGCCATCACCGACCAGAACCTGGTCGCCTTTCAAAGCGCCGAATCGCTGGAAATCAGCCTGGTCAACCAAAAGGGGTATGTCTCCTATTATTTCCTCGACGGCAATCCGGACTGGCTGGTCCAGCTGGGAAAATACCGCCGATTGTTCAGCGAACAGCTGGGTCAAGCCTTGGCCCTGGCCCAGACGGCTGACCAGAAGCAGGCCATCGGCCGCATCGCCGACGAATATGCGCACTACATCCGGGAAAAAGACCAGGTCCTCAATTACTACAAGATGGGCGATTTCCAATCCGGCGCAAGGTTGCATCAGGCGGTTCGCGACCGTTTTTTTACCATCCTCCAGATGTGCGACGCGTACAAGCGGGAGCACACGCAGTCCATCATGGCCGCCAAGCAGGAGGCCCTGACCGAAGCGGCCCGGCTGCGGGACACGGCCATGGCGGTCATCGTCACCCAGATCCTGCTGGTGCTGCTGCTGGCCTACCTGCTGGTCTACCAGATCCTGAACCCCCTGCGCGCCCTGATCCGGGAAACCAGCCGCAGCGAGACCATCGAAAAATCCGGCAATGATGTCAAAACCTTGAGCCAGAGTGTGCGCGGGCTCATTGAAGATGCGGGGCAGACCCAGGCGGAGCTTGAAAAAAGCCGGGAAACCCTGCTTCATGCCGATAAAATGGCCATGGTGGGTAAACTGGCGGCGGGCATGGCCCACAGCGTGCGCAACCCATTCACCTCGGTCAAGATGCGGCTGTTCTCCCTGAGCCGCTCTCTGAAGCTGTCCGGCACCCAGAAGGAGGATTTCGATGTCATCTCCGAGGAGATCGATCACATCGACACCATCGTGCAGAATTTTTTGGAGTTCTCCCGGCCCCCCAAGCTGAAGATGCAGCCGGTGAGTCCGTCGACGGTGGTGGACACCGCGATCCAGCTGCTTCGCTATCGTCTGGGGTCGTACAACGTCGCGGCCACCGTTCATCGCGAAAAGATGCTGCCGGCCATCGATGCGGACCCGGACCAGCTCAAAGAAGTGCTGGTCAATCTGATCGTCAACGCCTGTGAAGCCATGACCGGCGGCGGCGCCATCGATATCCATGAACGCGTGATCGGCGCGGCGGCTGACCGTCAACAGGTGGAGATACGCGTCACGGACAACGGCGCGGGCATGTCGCCGGCGGCCGTTAAAAAGGTCTTCGATCCTTTTTATACCACCAAGGAAGACGGCACGGGATTGGGGTTGAGCATTGTATCCCGGATCGTCCGGGAACACGGGGGGCACATCGATCTGACCTCAGAGGAAGACCGGGGAACGACCTTTCGCATCGTTCTTCCCACGATAGGAGGGCACAAGTGAGCACCATTTTGATCATCGATGACGACGACCAGTTGCGCATCAGTTTCGAACGGCTGCTGAAAGAGGAGGGTTTTGCCGTCCGCACCGCTGCATCGGGCGAAGCGGGACTGCGCATGGTCGCGGAGACGATTCCCGATCTGGTGCTGCTGGACGTGCGCCTGCCGGGGATGAATGGTCTGGAGACCTTCGGGCAGATCCACCAGCTCGAGCAGAAGCTGCCGGTGATTATCATGACCGCCTTCGGCACCACGGAGACGGCCATCGAAGCCACCAAGATGGGCGCCTTCGATTACGTCGTCAAGCCCTTTGACATCCCCCAGATGCTGTCCACCATCCGCCAGGCGCTGGAGGCCGGCCGTTTCATGCGATCACCCGTGGACATGGACGCGTCGCCGGGCAAGTCCCACGGAGAGGCCATCATCGGTAAGAGTTCGGCCATGCAGGAGGTGTATAAGGCCATCGGCCGCGTGTCGGCGACCGATGCCACCGTGCTCATTCGCGGCGAATCCGGTTCCGGTAAAGAACTCGTGGCACGGGCGCTTTATCAGCACAGCATCCGTTCGGAAAAGCCATTTCTGGTGATCAACTGCGTGGCCATTCCCGACACCCTGCTGGAAAGCGAGTTGTTCGGTTATGAAAAAGGCGCTTTCACCGGTGCCACCCACCGTCGGGTCGGCAAAATTGAGCAGGCCAGCGGGGGCACGGTTTTCCTGGATGAAATCGGGGACATGCCCTTTAACCTGCAGGCCAAAATGCTGCGCCTGCTCCAGGAAAAAAGCGTCGAACGGCTGGGAGGCCGGGAAACCATCCCCGTGGATGTGCGGATTATCGCGGCCACCAACCGTGACCTGGAGCAACTGATTACCAAAGGCCAGTTCAGGGAGGATCTCTACTACCGGCTCAAGGTGATCACCATCTGGCTGCCGCCCCTACGCGAACGCACCGGGGACATTCCGCTGCTGGCCAGTTATTTTCTGACCCGCTTTGCCGAGGAGCTCGGCGTCGAAAACCCGGGGATCACCCGGGAAGCCATGTCCATGCTGGTTTCCAGTCCATGGCCCGGGAACATCCGCGAACTGGCCAACACCCTTCAGAAAGCATTGATCTTCAACCGGGGCGCACCGCTCAGCCTGGCGGACATCAGTCACGCGACCGGCAGCGATGCCAAAAACCAGCGACTCAGCGAGGATGCCTGCGACGACAGCATCCGATCCTGGATTCGCGATCTGCTGTCCAAAGGGGCGCAGGAGAACCTGTTCGAAACCTGCATGGATCACTTCGGCAGCCTGCTGGTGGGAGAGGCGCTCAACCTGACCGGTGGCAATCGTTCCCAGGCGGCCAAACTGCTGGGCATGTCCAGGCCCACGCTCCACGCCAAGATCGATAAGTACGACCTGAAAATCGAAACCAGTGTCAGGTAAGGGGTACGATGCCGTTGGTGATCTGCGCGTAAGCACTGTGGTTATGGATGGATTCGTAGTTTTCGGCGCTGACGGAAAACCAGGTGATGTTGTCGTCGGCAATCAGGCGTTCAGAAATGTCCCGGACCACATCCTCAACGAATTTCGGGTTGGAAAACCCGCATTCGGTCACATATTTTTCATCCACCCGCTTCAGCACCGAAAAGACATCGCAAGAGGCGCAGGATTCGACCAGCTCGATCATGTCCTCCAGCCAGATGAACTTTTTGAATCGGGTTTGAAGCCGGACGATGCCGCGTTGATTGTGGGCGCCATGGTCTGAAATCTCCTTGGAACAGGGGCAGACCGACGTGATGGGTACGTTGACTTCGGAAACCAGGTCGATGTCGTTGCTCGAATTGCTGGATCCGGTAATCCGGCAGTTGTAGTCCATCAGGCCCGGTGCATGGCTGACCGGCGCCTGCTTTTCGATAAAATAAGGAAAACTCACCTCGATATGCGCCGAGGCGGCGTCCAGATTCTTTTTCATGGCCTCCAGCAACACGGAAAATTTCTTCAGCGAAATCTCCGGGTTCAACAGGTGAAGCATCTCGACGAACCGGCTCATGTGCGTGCCTTTGTATTCCTGGGGCAGGTCCACGTACATGTTGATGGAAGCGATGGTGCTCTGGGATCCGTCACGGCGGTCTTTGACGCGTATGGGATAGCGCAGGTTTTTGATGCCGACCTTGTCGATCGGAATATTGCGGTGATCTCGCTCACTTTGCACATCTTTCATGATCTGCCTATTGGCTGATGACGTCGCGTGGATGGGTTATTTCAACAGGTAGTCCATCTTCACATGGCTCATGGCCCGGTAGATATTGCCCTTGATCTTATGGTTGGTTCGGTAAAGTCCGCCCAGCATCGCTTTGATTTCCGAACGCTTCGTGGAACCGGCCGATGGGCACGGATTGGTGAAGCTAGGCAACCCCTGGGCCTGGGCAAAGTGCCGAATACGCTTTTCATCGACCATCGCCAGGGGTCGGATCACGATGAATCGACCGTCGAACAGCTCCTGTCGTGGCACCATGGTGCTGATCTCGCCAGCGTAACAGATGTTTAAAAAAAGCGTTTCGATGACGTCGTCTTTATTATGCCCCAACGCCAGTTTGGTACACCCCATCGCGTCGGCAATGTCGAACAGCCGACGGCGCCGGCGCCGGGAACAGAGAAAACATGGATTTTCCCGGTTCTCGGCACTGTGGGCGACAACCCCGTGGTCCGTACGATCGACAGTCAGGTGAAATCCCAGGTGTCGGCAGGTGTCGGCCAATCCATCGGCAACCCCTCCCGGGAAACCGGGATCGACATAGATGGGGAACAGGTCGTAGCGCACCGGTACCCGCTTCTGCCGTTCGGCCAATGCCCACAACAGGGTCAGGCTGTCCTTGCCGCCGGATAGCCCTAATGCAATGCGGTCGCCGTCCTCGATCATGCCGTAGCGGTGGATGGCCTTTCCAATCAGGCGGTTCAGCGCTTTGTAAGGGTCGATTTGCCGGGGCAAGGTGAACACGTCAGGATCAACCGGCTATTGATCGGTGTCGATCTTTTCGATGACTTTTCCGGCGGCAACTTCCCGCAGCGCGATGACGATATCCTCGTTTTTCGGGGAACTGACCAGGTATTCCGATCCTTCTCGGATTTGTCGCACCCGTGCGGCAACCATATGAACCAGCTTGAAACGATTCGGTACTTTTTCCAGACAATCTTCAACAGTAATTCGTGCCACGGAACCCCTCCTGTTTACAATATTTCCACCAACTCATAGACCCGCTTACCGGCCGGTGCGTTGAGTACAATCTCCTCACCGGGCTTTTTCCCGATGATGGCCTTGCCCAGCGGTGAGGTGACCGAAATGCGCCCCTTTTCGATGTCCGATTCTTCGGGGCCCACCAACTGGTATTCCACCTCCTCGCCGGTATCCACGTTTTCGAGCATCACCGTGCAGGCGAACACCGCGCGATCCTTGGGCAGGTTGTCCACGTCGATGATTTCCGCATTTCCCAGCTTATATCCCAATTCACTGAGCCGGCCTTCAATAAAGGCCTGGCGTTCTTTGGCGGCATGATATTCGGCATTTTCACTGAGGTCACCATGGGCGCGTGCCTCTTCAATGGCCCGAATCACGAGGGGCCTTTCGGTGGATTTGAGGTATTCCAGCTCCTTTTTCAGCGTCTGGTAACCGTTTCGGGTCATGGGTATTCTTTCCAATGGGCGACTCCTAAATGAATCTCGGTTTCAGTTTTTTGCCCGGTAGCAGAAAAACAGATCCCCACGGCTGAGGCCATTGGGGAATCAAGTGGTTCCGTATTGAAATGACGATAACGCGTTAACGGGCCATTTTTAGGCTTGGTCGATCGTATTTCGTTTGCCGGCTGCCCATGTTTTTACCATTGGCCCAGGATGCTGCTGCCGGCCTGAACTTTATCGCCGACCGCAACCCGGATGTCCGTCTCAGGGGGCAGATAAATGTCCAGCCGGGAACCAAAACAGATCATGCCGAAACGATGTCCCCGTTTCAACACATCGCCGGGTTGAACGGCACAGATGATGCGCCGGGCGACCAAACCGGCAATCTGCACGAATCCCACCTTTTTTCCATTCGGGCTCTCCAACAGCAGGGCGTTGTGTTCGTTGTCGGCCGACGCCTTGTCTAAATTGGCTGAAAAAAACTTTCCCGGGTGGTAGGTCACCTGCCGAATCGTCCCCTCGTGGGGAACCCGGTTGACATGGACGTTGAAGACGGACATGAAAACGCTGATCCGGGTACATGAACCTTCAAAATAAGGCGTCTGCTCCACCGGTTCGACCTTTATCACCTTGCCGTCGGCCGGCGAAACCACAAGCCCTTCGCCGGTCGGGACCAAACGATCCGGGTCCCTGAAAAAGTAGCAGATAAAGCCGGTGGTGAAAAGCCCTAAACCAGCCAGCCAGCCAACGCCAAGCAAGGCAACAACGAAGGTGGCAAATGCGGACGCAAAGATAAACGCATACCCGGCCTTGGCCACTGGAAATGCGGTCTGACTGGGCGGGTCGGACCAGTTCAATTGTGTCATCTCACGCTCCCCGGCACCGACGCTGCCGGAAAAAACTGTTTTTGCTCGCTAACCCCGCCGCGAGCGGCTGAGAATGCACTCGCGGTTCAACCCTTTTATTAAAAGGGCATTTATATCCAATGCCCACGCCCGTGTCAACAGCTACCCGACAGCTGAATCTGGGCGTCGGACTTGCGGACATATTCCGGAATCAGTGCATCGACGGGGTCGACATCGTGTTGCTTGAACCGCGCCATGGCCAGCGTGCCTACCGATGCGGCTCGAATGACGTGCTGCGTGGTATCGGCAAACCGGATGCCCGGGCATCGTTTCTCGAAAAGCGCCCGGTAAAGAAGGGCACCGGAGCCAACCAGGATGGCGTTCTCCGTCAATGCCGCTGCCGCCGTTTCCGGTGTGGCCAGCAACACCCGCGTCTCCGGTTGAACGCACCCACGGTACTGGGTATAGTAAACCTCTCCGCGCCGTGCATCAATCATGGCAACCACCGGGCAAACGTGAAGGGCCAACGGGAAAGCCAGCGCCGCCAGACTGCTGACCCCGACCATCGATGCCCCTGTGGCTGCAGCGAACCCTTTAAGCGTGCTGATCCCGATTCGCAATCCGGTAAAGGTTCCCGGCCCCCGCGTAACGGCAATGCCGTGAATATCCCCCGGTTCGCATCGGCACCTTTCCAACATCCGCAGGATCATCGGCATCAGATGACGCGAATGTGTTTTTCCCGCCGCATGAAGCGTCTCGGCAAGCAGCCGGCCGCCGCTGAACAGGGCTACGCTGCAACTGGTGGTGGACGTGTCGACGGCCAGAATATTCATGACCGGGATAGGCCTGCAGGCTTTTTTTTCGCCTTCAGCGCCCTGGCTTTTTTTGGGGGCGCCGGTTCCAGGGCGATCGTCAAGACCTCGTCCATGTTCCGCACGGGAACGAACTTGAGCTTGCGTTTGACGTTTTTGGGAATCTCCACGAGATCTCTTTTGTTCTTTTCCGGGATGATCACCGTATTGATGCCGGCGCGGAGGGCCCCCAGGGCTTTTTCCTTCAATCCCCCGATGGGCAGCACACGCCCTCTAAGCGTGATCTCACCGGTCATGGCCACATCCTTGTTGACGGGCCGTTCGGTCAACGCCGAAATCAAGGCCGTGGCCATGGCGATGCCGGCCGATGGGCCATCTTTGGGAATGGCGCCGGCCGGGACATGGATGTGGATATCCCGGTTGTCAAAAATCTCGTCCTTCACCTTGAACAGGTCGACATTGGCCCTGGCATAGCTTAGCGCCGCCCGGGCCGACTCCTGCATGACCTCACCCAACTGACCGGTGAGAATCATCTCCCCCTTCCCGTTGATCAGAGAGGCCTCCACATACAGCACTTCCCCGCCGACCTGGGTCCAGGCCAGGCCGGTGGAGAGCCCCACCTGGCTGTGTTCCTTGTCCATCTCAGGATAATACTTGGGCGGTCCCAGGTATTTTTCCAGGGACTGCCGGGTCACCTGAAACGGGCCTTTCGCCCCTTCGGCAATTCGTCGTGCCAGTTTTCGGCACAGGGTCCCCAACTCGCGCTCGAGGTTTCTCAACCCTGCCTCGGAGGTGTACTCGTTGATCACTTGAACAACCGCTGCATCACTGAACCTGATCTGACGGGGCTTGATCCCGTTCTCCTTGATCTGCCGCGGGATCAGGTGCGTTTTCGCAATGGTTCTCTTTTCGTCTTCGGTGTAGCCGGACAGGTTGATCACCTCCATGCGGTCCAGCAGCGCGGATGGGATGGTGTCCGATATATTGGCGGTCAGGATGAACATGACCTTGGAGAGATCAAAGCTGAGATTGAGATAGTGATCGCTGAATTCAAAATTCTGCTCCGGATCCAGTGCCTCCAGAAGCGCCGACGAGGGGTCACCCCGAAAGTCGGCGCCCAGTTTGTCGATCTCATCCATCATGAACACCGGGTTGTTTGAACCGGCCTGCTTCAACCCCTGGATGATTCTTCCGGGAAGCGCCCCGATGTAAGTGCGCCGATGCCCCCGGATCTCCGCTTCGTCCCGGATGCCGCCCAGCGATATACGCACGAACTTTCGTTTCATGGCATTGGCGATGGCCCGTCCCAGCGACGTTTTTCCCACCCCCGGAGGACCCACGAAGCAAAGAATGGGCCCCTTGGTCTGGGGGTTGAGTTTACGCACGCTCAGGTATTCCAGGATGCGGTCCTTGATCCGTTCCAGGCCATAGTGGTCCGTATCCAGCACGGATTTGGCCTTTTTAATGTCGATGACATCGGTCGTGGATTTGCTCCAGGGAAGCTCAACCATCCAGTCCAGATAGGTTCGAACCACCGACGATTCTGCGGAGTCGGGGTGCATCTGTTCCAGCCGGCGAAGCTGTTTCTCGGCCTCCGCCTTGGCATCCTGGCTCATTTTCGCGCGTTTGATCTTATTTTTGTACTCGTCGATCTCCTGGGTGCGCTCGTCCAACTCCCCCAATTCCTTGTGAATCGCCCGAACCTGCTCACGCAGGAAATAGTCTTTCTGGCTCTTGGAAATTTCATCCTTCACCTCAGACTGGATCTTGGCCTGCATGGCAGACAATTCCACTTCGTGAAACAACAGGTCGTTGACTTTTTTAAGGCGTTCGAAGGGGTCGATGATTTCGATGATGGCCTGGGCTTCGTCAATTTTCAAGCGCAGGTTCGAGGCCACCAGATCCGCCAGCCGGCCAGGATCGTCGATGCTGGTGAGAATGGACCCCACCTCGTTGGTGTACTCACCCCGCAAGGTGAGAATTCTCTCGGAATATTCCCTGACATTGCGCATCAGCGCCTCGGCTTCCAGATCGACCGTGGAAGATTCAGGCTCCTCGATGATGTCGATTTTCACACGGAACAAGGACCGCTTGCGCACATATTTGGCAATCCTGGCCTTGGCGATGCCCTGAACGAGTGCCTTGACGCGACCGTCCGGCAGCTTGAGCATCCTTAGAATCCGGCTGACCGTCCCGATCTTGTAGATCTCTTCAGGCTTGGGGTTTTCGATACCCGGATCAATCTGGGTTGCCACGAACAGGTAACGGTCCTTTGAAATCGACTCCTCGATGGCGTTGACCGACTTTTCACGCCCCACAAACAAGGGCAGCAGCATATCGGTGAAGATCACCACGTCACGCACCGGCATCATGGGGAGAATCGTCGGAATGACGGCTTCCGGGTCGTCCTCCTCGATAATGCTGATCAGATCATCTTTATCCGTTTCACCCATCTTGACTCCTGGAACTATCAATGGCGAACTTCATTCACAGCCTTGTCAAAATGGCTGTATCGCAAAATGTCTTATATAATAACACTTAATTTTTCTTTGACAATGGTACGCCGGTTCTTTTAAGAAGCGTTAGCATCGTATCTGGAAACGCTTCCAGAACAAGCCGATCCTTCGGGCCAACACGCATTAGCGGGCTGACATGACGACACCCCTGACTTTCAACCTACTGGCATTTATCTTCGGCGCCTGCATCGGCAGCTTTTTAAACGTCTGCATCTATCGCATACCGTCGGGCTTGTCCATCGTTCATCCGGGTTCGAGTTGTCCCCGCTGCAAGACGATGATTCCTTTTTACGACAACATCCCTATCCTCAGCTATCTGCTGCTGATGGGAAAATGCCGCAGCTGCAGGGCACCCATCGCCATCCGCTACCCCTTTGTGGAGCTGTTGGGCGGTTTCTTCGCCCTGGCCTGCGCCGTCTCATTCGGCCCCACGCTGCATGGCCTGGCCGTTTTCGTTTTCATCGCAGCCCTGATCGTGGTCACCTTTATCGATCTGGACCACCGGATCATCCCGGACACGATTTCACTGCCCGGGATCCCGCTTTTCTTCTTGGCCGCCCTGGCCGTCCCCAGCGTCACCTGGCGCGCCAGCGCAATTGGCATCCTTGCGGGTGGCGGAAGCCTTTTTGCTGTCGCCTGGGTTTATCAGCGTATAACCGGAAGGGAGGGCATGGGCGGCGGCGATATCAAGCTGCTGGCCATGATCGGCGCCATGGTCGGTTGGCAGGGTATTCTGTTCACCCTTTTCGCCGCGTCGGCCATCGGGACCATCGCTGGCCTGCTGGCGATGATCAGATCCGGAAAAGGCATGCGGCTGGCCATTCCCTTCGGCCCCTTTCTGGCCATGGGGGCGATCATCTACCTGTTTTTCGGCAACACCCTGATTGCCTGGTACTTCAATTTTCTCAGGTAGTTAGGTTGTCAGGGATCTTGAACCCCTAATCGTAGCGGCGCTAGGTCGAGGACGTCAATCTCCCGAGAAAGCAGAAATGGACCGCAAGATGCCGGTTCTGGAGGGACGCTACTGGATGGAAAGCAAGTACGTGCGCAGGTTCACTTTCTTGCCTTTGATGCCGAGCCGATCGCGGATGGCGTATCGATATCCTTCAACCGTGCGGGTGGAGATGCCCAGCATGCGAGCGATCTCCCGGGCCTTTTTGCCTTGCTTGACCATGGTGGCCACCTTGATCTCAGTCGGCGTGAATCCGAGGTAATCGAAGGAAAGCGTGCGACTCAGCGGCGAAACGATTTCGTTGAGGTTGGACGCCAGGATTTCGAGGTACGCTTTTTGCTTGGCGTTCAGCCCACTCGTCTTCATCTTGTTGAGGTAAGGGCGAATCAGGGATTTAACATTGTATAGAACCTTTTCCTCCAAGGCCTTGCGATCTTCATCCCTTTTTTTCAACAGCACCTTGAGGGCCGTGTTCACTTCAGAAAGGTTGTCGGATCGAGACGCCAATTCACGGCCTTTGGCCGCCAGCGCTTCCTTGCTTTCCATCTGGTCGGTGATATCGAACATGATGCCATTGACATAGCTGTTCTGCGGCTCATTGACGCAGGTGGCAATGACATGCATCCAGCGCCACTGGGCCAGGGCACGATGGAATATTCTGAATCGATGGTTGAACTTTAGATCGGCGAGCCCCTTGAAATAGGCGCAGCGCAGCGCCTTGCGATCCTCCGGATAAACTTGGAACCACGCGTAAAGATCCTGCGCTTGCGAGATATCGGCGATATCTCTTGCCGACGGACTGACAAAAATCACCTTCAACCGCCTGGGCCGGACCGGGTTCACCTGAAGCCGGAAGACGGCAAAATCCGAGGCGGTCTCCATGAGGAGATGCTGGCTGGCACGGCTTTCATTCAAGTCTTTCTGAATCTGGCGCTCGCGGGTGATATCCCGGCCGCAACCGACGGTGCCAATCATCGCCCCGGATTCATCCAATAGCGGCGCCTTGTGGACGTCCAGCACCAGATAATGCCCGCGAACCAGCCCGTCCTCCACAAACCGCATGGCCTTCTGCTTGGATTTTACGATCTCGTCTGAATTTTCACACACCTCACCGAAGGTGTGGCGCTGGCCGTTTGCCCGCTCCAGGTCGGCGAAGTAAACGTCGTTTTTACCCACCACCGCCTCTGGACTATTGCACATGAGCAGCCGTTCGCACAGGGCCCGGTTGGCAAACAGGTAGCGGTTGTCCATATCCTTGGCCCAGATCATATCCGGCGCGTTATCGGCAATGCGCCGGACCAATTTGGCCAACCCTTCGAATTCCGCCTGCCGTTTGGCAAGCAACCGGGACAGGTGTTGGTTTTCCGCCTCGAGGGTTAGAACTCGCTTTTCCCATTCATCTCGGCCCATCGTCTCTAGTCGCATCATGTCATTCCCGAACCGCTGGATCGAGCAGCCCGATTAGACGGTGGAAGGGACCGCTGATCAGGCAATGCCGATAAACTCGAAATTCATCTTGGCCTGAAATTTCTCCAACCGTTTGAATATCTCCTTGAGCATGGTTTGTTCGATGTGGGTCAGTTTTTTGGGAGTGATGTAATTGTCCGGTTTTTTTTGGTCGTCCATGACGGCGGTGATCTGCCGCACAAAACGCAGTTGCATGAGGAAGCTGTATGCCTTTTCCAGTTCTTCGTACTCCTGAGGAGAAATGACTTGCTTGATCCTGAGTTGATCGAGCCGTTCCAGTGTATTGGTCTCATCGATCCTGTTTTTTAGGGCATACACCCGCGCAAAATCAACGATGGGGGTCATGGCGCTTTTGATGTCGAAGGCATCGCGGTGACGGCCTTTGGATTCAACCACAAAATTGCGAAAAAATCCGAGGGGCGGCTTGAAATTGAGGGCATTTTCAGTTAGGTGCCGGAAAAACCCCGACCACCCGTCGAGCGAGGCGAACAGATGCCGGCGCAATTCGGCGATCAGGGAGGCTTCTCCAAACCCGCGTCGGAAATCGAAGAAAATACTGGCCTGAAGGAGGTCCTCGGCTTCGGCGGCATGAATCCAATCGCTGAAATAGCCCTTCCATTGGCTTAAGGATTGACACCACTTTGGATTCTTGGCCATGATGCCGCCCGTGCAAAAATCGTAGCCGGCCTGGTTCAGCAGCGTGCAGGCGATTTCACCATATTTCCTGAAATAGCGTTCGATCGAATCAGCGGCGGCCGGTGGTGGATCCTGGTAGACAATGGCGTTGTCCTGATCGGTTTTCAGCGTCTGTTCCTGACGGCCCTCACTGCCCATGATCATGAACACAAACGGCACCGGCGGAGGCCCCATTTCATCCAGGGTCATGGACATGAGCTTGTTCAGTATCGCGTCGGAAACCGTGGTGATAAAGCGGGTCACATTTCTGGCTGTCGCTCCGTTGTGGATCAGGCTTCGAACCAGCCCGGCCAACTGAAGATGCTTTTCGATGATCTTATCCATGCTGGGTGCGAGCTGAATCTCACGAAGCAAAAACAACGGAGACTGCCCCTGATAGGTGAGAATGTCTTTGGTGGACAGCATGCCGATGATCTCATCGTTCAGGTCTACGACACCGACATGTTGAAAGTCCGCCTCCATCATGGTCATCATGGCCTCGAACACCAGCGCTTTTTCTGAAATTGTGCGAAGCGGGGCCGACATGATGCTGCCCACCGGTTTATCGATGGGATATCCGCGGGCAATCACCTTGCGGGCAAAATCCTTTTCGGTGACGATACCCACCTGTTCGGGGTCTGTCGACCGGATGAAGGCATAGCTGCTCTTCTGCCTGTCCATGGCGATGGCGGCCTCTCGAATGGAATCATGGGCATCGCAAAAAATTGGACTTCGTGAATAGATCTGTGACAGCGGCTGATTGAATAACTGGTGGCCGTCCTCTCTGGGCTGAAGGGTTTTGGCAATGATCGCCGCATAGGAGCGGCTGAGCATCCGCTTTCCGAACGTGTCGGAAAAAAAATCGCGGAAGGCGCTGTTTCTTTCGCAGATGTCGAAAAACACCTGGCTGGGCAGCACACCAAAGGTTGAATCTTCAACCACGGCCATGGTGCGCACCGCCAGCCCGTCATTCACCAGCATGGATATGCCGCCGAAGATATCCCCTTCGGACAGGAACTCGCGCATGGTTTTTTCCCCGTTTTTTTCATAATACCGCTCCGCGGCACCTTTCAGCAGAATATACAGGTAGCCGACCCGTGTTTTTCCCTGGACGAACAGAACGGTTCCTTTTGGAAAGGACACGCGCGAAAGAGATCCGGCGGCCCGTTCGATCTCTTCTTCCGGCAAAAAGGTGAACGGATCGATGCCTGACAAAAATAAACGCGACTGGCCGGCCTGGGCAATGGCATCCAATGACTCGTCGAAAATATTCTGGCTGAAATTGGCGAGGAAATAATCGTAGAAGGCCTTGTTTTTTGTGCAAACGGTCATGATCACGCTGTCAGGAATGGCGATGGCCTCGACATCGGTGTCCGCTTGTGCGGTCCTGAGGGAAATGCCGGCATTGAGCATCACCGTTATTCCGCCGAAGACCTCTCCCTTTTTAATGCAGCCGATCTGTTCCGACTGGCCCTTTTCATCATGATACAGGGAGAGCTGTCCCTTCATGATCACCAGTACATTCTCGATTCGCGTCTGTCCCTGGATCGACACCTGGTGCCCTTTGGGCAGATGAACCAATTCGGCCTTGGACACAACCAGGTCAAGCTCGTCCTTGGTGAGAAATGAGAAATGAGGCATCGCGGAAAGAAAGCGAAAAATATCAAGTTTCATCGGCTTACCCCTCAAAAGGAAAGCGCCGGACGGCAGGCCGCCCAGGCGTGCGATTGTCACCCGTCCGCCGCGCGACTACCGGGCCGTGGATGGTGGCAATTAAACCATCAACACGCCTGCGTGTCAACTTCCGCACCACGGTGATATCATTTCATTCAAGGATGTTATACAACACTGACCGCGACCGCCTCGGTCGGCGGGTACCGCCGGATGGGGGCTGCCGCACCGCAGCGGCTTGGCGGCAAGTCCGCTATTCAGGCGATCGGTATGGCTGGCGGATAGGGTGGATTGAACCGCGATGGCGGGCACATTCTCCGTCGCTTGCCGGAGCGCAGCCAAGACAGCGAGCGGCGGAGTCAGCCCGCGCAGGGGCCGCCGTCGTCTTTCATCTTCGGTTCAGGACCAGGAGGTCTGCAGCAGGTGGTCCATTTTCTTGGCCACTGCCCGGAAGGCTTCGGAAACCGGGGAATCCTCGTGTTGCTGCTGAAAAGAGACGCCTGCGTCTCCGCATTCTACCATTCTCTGGTCGAAGGGAATTTTTCCAAGGAATGGAATGCCGGTGGCGATGGCGGTTTTTTCCCCGCCACCGGATCCGAATAGATCAATGACCGTGTGGCAGTGCGGGCAGGCAAGCCCGCTCATGTTTTCAATAAGCCCGAAGATCTCCATTTTGACCGTTTTGCAGAAGTTGATCGATTTTCTGACATCCGCCAGGGAGACTTCCTGGGGGGTGGTCACGATGATGGCCTTGGCATCGGGAATGGTCTGGGCCACGGTCAACGGTTCGTCGCCGGTCCCCGGAGGCGCGTCGATGAGCAGGAAATCAAGGTCGCCCCAGGCCACATCGCCAATAAACTGCTGGATTGCAGCGTATTTGACCGGACCCCGCCAGATGATCGCCTCATCTTTGGTCGGCGTCAGCGACTCGATGGAGACGGCGCTCAAGTTCTTCGAATGACGCATGGGGTTGAGTTTCCGGTCGGCGCCCAGATCGAGCATTCCGGAAAGTCCCAGCATTCGGGGCACATCAGGTCCGTGCAGATCGACGTCCATGATTCCCACCCGGCGGCCCATGCTCGCCAGGGTCAGCGAAAGATTCACGGCGGTGCTGGTTTTTCCGACACCGCCCTTGCCGCTCATGACAATAAACTTGTGCTTGATGCGACCCAGCGCGCGCTTGACATCTGCGTCTCTGTTGGCCTGAGAATTGGCCTGCTGGCCTGCTTTTCCCATACTGCTTTGAATTTGTACCATCGATTTTCTCCAGATCGTGCCGGTCGGCCGAAGCTTCCGCCGAGCACGCCGCCCGTCGGGTGCTTATGGAAAACGTCGCGGCCGAACGGGCCAATAGGCCGGTTCGACCGGCTACCGGCCGAGGAAGCGGTGAAAGTCATCCTGCCCGCACCCGGGGCATCCTTCCGGACGGCCGGTGCCCAGTGGCTCATCCCACTGATGTTGACATTTACGGCACGAAAACCGGCGCTTCTCTTCAACCATTTTGTAGTTTCCGCCATCGATTTTGATGGCTTTGCCATTAATCAGCGCATCGGCCACCGTTTGCCTCGCCTTGTGGAGGATTCGACCGAACGTCGCCCGTGAAACCCCCATGCACTGCCCGGAATCTTCGTGGGACAATCCGTCCAGATCGGCAAGCCTGAGCGCTTCCCGCTCATCCACAGTAATGCACACCTCGTCAAGGTCAAGCATGGGGATGCCCCTTGGCTTGAAAAAGCTGACCTCTGGATTGAATGCCACGAGTCGGTCTTTTCTGGGTCTTCCCATGAGCCCTCCATTAACGCCCTTACACGGTTAAACGTTCTTGTTATTTTCCAACACCTTGATCTATCCGATTTTTTTTCGGCGGCAGGGGACATGACGGCACCGGCGCGACGAAGGCAATAGATGGCGTCTGTTTTCAACCAGGTGGATGGGGTCGACCTTGTCGAGCGAGCGATATCAACGGGAACGATCGGGCCCGACGTTTGAGTCAGGGATTTCTGGCGGTTCTGTTTTCGGGTTGACCTGGTTAAAGTACTCGCGTGAGTCTTTCACGAAAAGCCAATAGGTCCCCACGATCGTACACAACACCACCGTCACGCAGAGCATGGTTGAAATTTTGTTGTTGGGTGTGACGAAAAAATAAAAAAAATCATTGAGTACGATAAAAATATTCCCCACCACCACCAGGGCCCTGGCCCATTTTTTTATCAATACATGCAGAAAACATAAACAAAGGCTGACCACCGCCATTTTCATGATGTCTTTGTCCGAACCTGCCACTGCTGATTCGGCCCAGAATAGCGAATAGATAAAGATCGGGTGGCATATCCAGGCCACAACCAGGAAGGCGAAGCTTTTTTTGAAGCTGGCGGGAGATTCGCTGAAGCGGGAAACATAATCATTCATTAGCGGCTGTGGTTCTCCGTCGGGTTAACATGGCTGAGCGACATTCGGTGGATCTGGTTTCAATCGCCGGGTGGACTCACCGTGAGCGTCTGACCCACATGGATCACCGTCTTTTCGTTCAATTTATTGATCGATCTCAACTTTTCCACCGACAGGTTATACCGCCGGCTGATGCTGAAGAGGGTGTCACCGGCGGCCACCGTGTGGGTCTTGACCGCCGCCGTCGGCTTTGCCGGCGGTGGGTTGACCGGAGCACCCCGCGGTGCAGACACCTTTTCAAGATTGCCGACCTTCTTCATGGTGTCGTCGGTTTTCTTTTGCAGGGCATCCAAGCTCATCGCCAGGTGATCCATTCTCAGGGACATGGAGGCTTCCGATCGATCAAAACGGGTTTTAAACGTTTCAAACGACTTGGCCTGCTCCCAGATGCGGGTGACTTTTTCATCCACACCATCATATTTTTCCAGGCGCTGTTCCAACAGCTGGATTCTCTCTTCCAGAGCGCTGATGGTCGCTTGGTCGGTGGTTCCGTTGATGTTCGAGAAAAGAAGCATCAACAGCAGCACGACGCCGACGACACCCGCGATGCCAATCCCCCAATACAAATAGCGCATCGGATCGCCAGAGAGAACGGCAGCCTTCTTCAAGCCCTTTTCTTTAAAGGACGCGTAGCCGTCATCCTCGTAATAGGGATCGCTTTTCTCCGGTTTTGCAGCTTCACCGTCAGCCGTATCTTTCCACTTCATTGCCGTGCCTCCACAGCTTCCGTTGACCCGATTGTTAGGGATAAAGAAATGCCCAATGAATTTACCTCTCTATAAACCAAAAGAGCAAGGGACATCAACCCCTATTCCATTGTTTTTAGCAGGCCGGAACCAATCTCTTGAACCCGCGGGCAACCGTCGCGGCACTTGAAGTGTCCGGAAAAGCGGGCCGTGTCCGTATTGACCTGTCCGCGCATTTCCATTATGGTTGAACCATCTATTTCTCCTAATCCGCAGGAAATGACCATGGCTGATCACTCACACCGGTTTATCGAGGAATTCGAAGGCTTTATCGGATTCGGACTCAACCCTGAATCCGACATGGATGCCGTGACCTATTATCTCCAGAAATTCTCGGATGACCAATTGATGACGCTGCTCAGAACGCGGCTGACCGACGAAGATCGCCAGGCCATCTTTGATCTGCTTTCAGGCTTGCTGCGAAAGCACCTCACGGAGCCTGAATACCACCGCTATTTTCTAAAGGACAACCCTAACCCCTGACCCCATGGAAACAACATGCTCACCGACAGGCAACTGAAACGCTACGCCGATGTATTGCTTTGGGGATTGACGACTGCACGCAGCAAGCCCTTCAACAAAGGCGATGTGGTAATGGTCCGTTTTAACCTGGACGCCATTCGTCTGGCGGAAATCCTTGAACGCAGGATCCTCGAAATGGGATTGAACCCGGTGCGCCGCATGAACCCGACCCCTGAAATGGAAAAAAATTTCTTCGGTCTGGCCAACCGGCGGCAGCTGGTCTTCGACCCGCCCGGGGAAGCGGAGCTTTACCGGAATCTCAATGGTTCCATTTTCCTCCACGCCCCGGCGTTGATTACCCATTTGAGCACCATCGATCCAAAAAAGATCAGCCGGTTCACCCGATCAAAAAAATTCTTGCGCGATATCCTTGAAGAACGCGAACAGGCCGGACGTTTCAGCTGGACCCTGTGTATGCTTCCAACGGCTGAACTGGCCCGCCACGCCGGTCTGGATGACGGCGACTATGCCAAACAAATCGTCAAGGCCTGTTTTCTTAACCGGCGCGACCCGGTGAAACAGTGGCAAGCGGTGTATAAAAATGCAGCGTCGATTAAACGCTGGATCAACAGCATGGCGGTGAAGTACTACCATATCGAGTCTGCCACAGTTGACCTGAAGATCACACCGGGTGAACAGCGACGATGGATCGGCATCTCGGGCCACAACATCCCCAGCTTCGAGTTGTTTGTCTCGCCGGATTGGCGGGGAACCAGCGGGGTGTATTTTGCCGATCAGCCCTCATACCGCAGCGGGAATCTGGTCAAGGGGGTGAAGCTGACCTTCAAACGAGGGACGGCTGTGGCGGTTGATGCCATATCCGGCGGCGACTTCGTAGAAAAGCAGCTGAAAATGGACCGCGGCGCGTCCAGGCTCGGCGAATTCTCGCTGACCGACAAGCGTTTTTCGAAGATCGACCAGTTTATGGCCAACACGCTCTTCGATGAAAATTTCGGCGGCCGTTGGGGAAACTGTCACGTGGCACTGGGTGCCAGCTATGCCGATACCTATAGCGGCAATGTGCGGTCGCTCACCAAAGAAAAAAAGGCCCGTCTGGGGTTCAATGATTCAGCGCTTCACTGGGATCTGGTCAATACCGAAAAAAAGCGGGTGGTGGCACACCTGGCCGACGGTCGCCGGACGACCATTTATGAGAATGGATGTTTTACTTTTTAGACTTTGTACTTACCGAAATCCTCGGGCGAAAGTTTTTCAAGATACTTGGCCCACTTTTTCCCCTCTTCGCTGTCGTCCAGAACCTCACCGGTCGCCTTGCCGCCTTGCGATTTTTCCATTACCCGCTCATCCACGAAGATGGGCGCATGGAAACGCAGGGCCAGGGCGATGGCATCACTGGGCCGGGCATCCATGGTAAATGACCGCTCTTCCGAAGCAAAGTGGATCTCGGCGTAAAACGTATTTTCCCTCAGGTCGCAAATGTCGATCCGGTTGATGTGAACATTGAGCACCTGGGTCAGGTTCTTAAACAAATCATGGGTCATGGGTCGGTCAAATTGAATGTCCTGAAGGGCCGATGCAATGGAGGTCGCCTCAAGCAAACCGATCCAAATCGGCAGGGTTTTATCCCCCTCTTCGGTTTTCAAGAGGATAATGGGCGTATTTGACGCAGGGTCCATAGCCAGACCCGCAATATTTACCTTATGCAGCAATGGTCGACTCTCCTTTTTCCGGCGCGGTGTGCATGGGTTCGCGAATCAGCCGCCCCCACAGCGAGTGTGCATGCGCTCCCTCTATCATTATATCCGCAAGGGTCCCTGTCAACAGTTCTTTCCTGGCCAGCAGGTCATCGGGAAGGTCAAAATGGATGATGTGGTTGGACGAGGTGCGGCCGGACCATCGGATGGGGGGGGACGCACTGCCGGCGTCCTCAGATTTGAGCCCCCGGCTGGGGCCTTCCACCAAAATTTGCAGGGTACGGCCAACCATGTCCCGGTGCTTCTCCTGCGTAATTGTTGCCTGAAGATTCAAAAGCGCCTGAAGTCGCTCCTTTTTGACCGATTGGGCAATCTTGCCGGAAAAAGCCGCGGCCGGGGCGCTGGGCCGATCCGAATACATGAATGCAAAGAGCCCGTCGTACCGGACGGTCTCAATCAGATCCAAGGTGGCCTGAAATTGACGATCGGTTTCACCGGGAAACCCCACAATGAAGTCAGAGGTAATGGCGATATCGGGGCATGCCGCCCTGAGCCCGGTGATCTTCTCGAGGTAGGCGTCACGGGTATACTTGCGATTCATGCGTGTTAACATACCATCGTCACCGGATTGCACCGGCAGATGAATGTGATGGCACAGCTTTTTCAACCGGCCAAAGGCCTGAATCAGACCCTGGGAAAGGTCTTTGGGATGGGAGGTGGTGAACCGTACCCGCTTCAATCCGCGGACATCGTCCACCCGCTCCAGCAATTCGGCAAAGCTGCAGAGTCCTTCCTTGTTGCCGTAGCTGTTGACATTCTGACCCAACAGGGTCACCTCCCGGACCCCCTGTTCCACGCGCAGCCGAATCTCTTCAATGATGCGGTCCGGATGGCGGCTGGCCTCCCGCCCGCGGACGTGCGGCACCACACAATACGTGCAGTAGTTGTCGCACCCGCGCATGATGGTGACAAATGCCGACACCTGGCCGTCGGATGCGGGACCGACCACTGGACTATCCCCGTCGACGTCGAGGGTGTCCGACAGCCGCACATCCACGATGCGGCATCGGGAGGATTCGATGCGACGGACCATCTCGGGCAGGCGGAAAATCGCATGCGTCCCAAAAACCAGGTCCACATGCGGCATGCGCCGTAAAATGGTTTCGCCCTCCTGCTGGGCCACGCACCCGCCAACGGCCACAATCAGCGACGGGTTGGCGATTTTTAATTTGGCCAGGCGTCCGAGAAAACTGAAAGCCTTTTGCTCCGCTTTTTCGCGGATGGTGCAGGTGTTGACGATGATCATATCCGCCGATTCGATCGCATCGGTCCCGGTATATCCCAACGGTTGCAGCACACCGGCAATCTGACTGGCGTCATATACGTTCATCTGGCAACCGATGGTGCTGATATGCAGCAATTTTGGCTTCATGAATAAAACGATCCCTTCGCTTCAACAGCCGCCTATCCGTTTCCACCGGCGGGCCATCTGTCTTGCACCTCCGAAACGCCGCCCGTTTCTGCATCCTCCACGGGAACCATCCCAACCTCGCCGCCAAGGCCGTTCATGATTCCGTCCACCAGCGTTTCACAGCCCGGTGCGATGATCACCTGCACCAGGGCCTGCCGAGGGTCCAGGGTGGACATAACGGCCACGTTGTCATAGGCCTCAAGAATAAATTTGACAAAGCTGATCTGGCTCCGGTCCATCCGGTAAACGCGTCTGGTTGTCTCCACTGTGACCTACCACCTGTTCCTTGCTGTTGACAACCCGAAACTGCCAGAACCGCCGTGAGCAGCCTCACGGTGTTTCTGCCTTGTTTGGATTGGATGAATAAGATATGCCCCATCTATGGAAAAACAATGGCAAACCATCAATCCAGACCCGGAAACGGTTCGCAGCCTATCCCGTCAGGTGCAATGCAGCCCGCTCATCGCAAGGCTTTTGGCCATTCGGGGCATTCAATCCAAGATCCAGGCCACCCGATTTCTTATTCCGTCGTTAAGCGATCTTACCCCCCCCATGGAATTGGCTGGCATGGACGACGCGGTCCAGAGAATCCATCGGGCGCTGGCGAGGGGCGAAAAAATTCTCGTATTCGGTGATTACGATGCCGACGGCATCACCGCCACAGCGGCACTGGTCGGCTTTCTCAGACACTGCGGTGGACGGGTCAGCTACTACATCCCCCACCGGATTGCCGACGGTTATGGTCTGGGGACCGATTTCATCAACAATCGGGCGGTTCCGGCCGGCATCGGTTTGATCATCACCGCGGACTGCGGCTCAGGCAGCAGCGACGCCGTGTCTTTGGCCCGACAAGCCGGCATCCATACCATCGTCACCGACCATCATCCGGTTGCCAAAATTCCCATTGATGCCGTCGCCGTGATCAATCCCACCCGGCCGGAATGCCGCGCGAGACTTGCCCACTTAGCTGGCGTGGGAGTGGCCTTTTACCTGATCATCGCTTTAAGATCCCACTTGAGAGACACGGGGTTCTGGAAAAACCGCCGTGAACCCAATCTGAAGCACCTGTGCGATTTGGTGGCGGTGGGAACCATTGCCGATGTCGCTCCGCTGATCGCTGAGAACCGGGCCCTGGCCACCGCCGGCCTTCGACAGATCAATCTGGGCACGCGGCCCGGCATTGCCGCCTTGTTGGGCAGGAGCGGATCACCGGACGCCCCGATGGACGCCGAGGCCATCGCTTTCAGGCTGGCCCCCCGTCTCAACGCAGCGGGCCGCCTGGTGCACGCCCGCATGGCCTGCGAGTTGCTTCTCACCCACAACAGACAAAAAGCCGACCACCTGGCCAAGACCCTCTGCCGGCTGAACAATCGGCGCCAAGCCATGGAAAAAGAGCTGCTGGAAACGATTCTGCAGCGCCTGCCCCGCCCTTCCGGGCAAAGGGCGCAGCCGGTGCTGGTCGTGGATGGCAATGGCTGGCATGAAGGGATTCTGGGTATTGTCGCCTCCCGCCTGGTCCGTCAGTTCCGTCGGCCCGCAGTCGTGATCAGCACCCGCAACGGCATGGGCAAGGGATCGGCCCGCAGCGTCGACGGCATTGACCTGTCGGCTGTCTTGGCGCGATGTGCGGATCTTCTGGATCGATTCGGTGGGCATCCCCTGGCGGCGGGGCTGTCGCTGCCCACCGCCAATATCGCCGCATTCAGAAACCGGCTGGAGACGGTTGTGGGTGAAATGGGGGCCGATCTGCCCCCCGAACCGACACTGTTAATAGACGCCCACGTTCCACTGGAGGCGATCACGCCGGAGTTGATGAACAGTCTGGGCCGTCTCGAGCCATTCGGTCAGGGCAATCCGTATCCGCTGTTCATGGACACGGGTGTGCAGGTGCACGCAAGCAGAACCGTCGGAGACCGCCACTGTCAGATGGTTCTGGAAAGCGGTTCCGGAAATGGTGGGAGACACCCGGCCATTCAGTTCAACGTTGTGGGTCTGCCGTTGGGCGTGGACCGCTTAAAGAAAATCGCCTATCGGCCCCAATGGAATTATTGGAACGGCAGAAAAAGCCTTCAACTCATCGTTGAAGCAATCGACCCGGGTAGCTGATGCCCGAATCATCCTGATGGGTTATGGGTAAGGCCTGCGGCCGGAAACCCGTCGCATCGATTTTTTAATCGGGACTTTACTTTTTTGTCTTGCAATGGCCCGGAAATCTTTCTTATAAGAGGTCAGTCAGAGGGAATATACCCATCCATCAACCACAGGTGACCATCCATGGCAAAAGTTTTCAGGCCCAGCAATCGCGAGTCCAGTATTCTTTCCAGAATCGAATCTTCGAAAGAGCATGCCAGACGCGCGGCAATCAATTTCGTCAGGGATGATCCAACCCGTTTCGCCAATCCCATCGCCATGAAACTGGTGGAAGAGCACCTGGTGGAAACCACGAATAAAAACGCCCTGGAAGAACAGATCCTCAAATGCCTGGAAACGCTGTGCCATGCCGATGAGTTCGATGTGGACTACCAAATCGCCCCATTCAGAAATCTGGTCCAGCAGCCCAACGTAATCAGCCTTTTTGTGACCGCCTTCGTCATCGAAAAACTGATTAACCACAAATCGGTGGTGGACATCTTCGGATCAGACGCAGACATTTACCTCTGCGTACACAAGCAGGTCGCCAAGCTTCTTCCCTGAACCACACCATGGTCCCCAGTTTCCTCCCCCGGCTGGTCAACAGTCCATTTGACGATCCAGCCCTGTTCGTCTCATTTCGTTATCAGCCCCGCGCCATTTTATTTGACCTGGGGGACATTACCTCCCTGCCTGCCCGGGACATTCTCAAAATTACCCACATTTTTATTTCGCATACGCACATGGATCATTTTGTGGGGTTCGACCGTCTGCTGCGCATTTTCCTCGGTCGGGACAAGGACCTGTTCATGTGGGGGCCGCAGGGTTTTCTGGCGAACCTGGAGGGTAAGCTGGCCGGTTATTGCTGGAACCTGGTGGAAAATTACCCGAACCGATTCACCCTTCACGCCATCGAACTGCACCCGAACCGGGCCATCTTCAATAGCTACCCATGCCGCAACGGCTTTACGGCCGATGGACCCATCCGGGAGATGCCCTTTGACGGTGTCGCTCTGGCCGAGCCCGCGCTAACGGTCCATGCGGTCCATCTCGACCACGGCATCCCCGTCTTGGGGTTCGCCCTGCGAGAACGGTTTCACATCAACATCATTAAAGGGCAGCTGGAAAACTTGAAATTGGCGCCGGGCCCGTGGCTGAAGCGCTTCAAGACGATGCTTTACCGCGGCGATGACCCGCAGACCCCGGTGGGCATTCCGTCACCCAACCAGCCTGGCGCTGAATTGCGGATTCCGCTGGGGAAGCTGCAATCCGCCATTGCGCGCATTACACCGGGCCAAAGCCTGGCATACGTGGCCGACGCGGCTGGAACCGGCGAGAATTTAAAAAAGATCCGAAACCTTGCGGCCCATGTGGATCAACTGTTCATCGAGGCGGCTTTTTCGCATGTCCACCGGGACATCGCCAGACGAAAACGTCATCTTACCGCCCGTCAGGCAGGTGAACTCGCCCGTTCCTGCCGGGTGAAGCGGTACCACCTGTTCCACTTCTCTCCCCGCTACACGGACTGTCCCGACATGTTAGCAGCGGAAGCACAAACCGCCTTTGCGGGGAAGACGAGGTCAACGGATGAAAACTGAGGGCGCGGGGCGCATCAACGTCCGCGGAAGTGGGTTGGTGGAATGGATGGGTACGATACGGGCCTAAAAAAAGGGCAAGCTACGTTCAACCCCTTCACGTTTCACCGATCTTCCATCAAGGATCCGGTGCCAACCGGCATCGGTGGCGCCATGGTTTCCTGAATCCGGTAGAAGGAATCCCGTCTTGCCGGCATAAACCCGGCCCGGCGGATGATCGTGACCACCGTGTCGACAGTGGCGCGGCGGTCGTGGCCGGCTTCTTTGTGGACATGTTCTTCCACCAGCACCCCGCCAAAGTCATCCGCTCCTGCCAGAAGCCCCAATTGTCCGGCGGGAATGTTTTCTGAAAACCAGGACGACTGGATGTGGGGAAAATTATCCAATACCAGGCGGGCCACGGCTATGATTCGCACGTATCGGGCCGGGTGGACGGGATGGTTCACCTGTTGAGACAGCGCGGTTCGGCCCGGTTTGAATGACCAGGGGATAAAACTGGTGAATCCCGAGGTGAGATCCTGAAGGTCGCGCAGCCGGAGGAGATGGTCGATGATGTCGTCATCGGTTTCCACATGGCCGAACATCATCGTGGCAGTGGTCTTGAATCCGATGCGGTGGGCTTTTTCGCAAACATCCAGCCACTGGCCGGTGGTGGCCTTGCGCGGGGCGATGATCCGGCGGACCGCCTCGGTGAGGATTTCGGCGCCCCCGCCGGGTATGGTTCGAATACCGGCCTCCCACAACGCCTGCAGCACATCGGTGACGGAACAGTTCTCCCGACCGGCCATGAAAACGATCTCCGCCGGGCTGAACGGATGGATGTGCACATGCGGGCAACGGCGGCGAATGGTCGCAATGTAGGCCTGCCAGTCTTTCAGCCCGACGGCGGGATTGTGGCCGCCCTGGAGCAGCACCGTGGTAGCGCCGTTGGCGGCGGCGTTTTCCACTTTCTCCGCCACCTCCAGCGGGCTGAGCAGATAGGCGTCTGTATCGTGGCTTTTTCGGCAGAAGGCGCAAAAGGCACAGCCGGTCACACAAACATTGGTGTAATTGGGGTTGGTGTCGACCACAAAGGTGACTGTGCCGTCCGGAAATCGCCGGACCCGCTCCTGATGCGCCAAATTCATCAGCTGGCCCATCGGCAAGTCAGAAAGCAGTTCAAGCGCCTGAGCGCGATCGACACGTTGTTTTTTATTGGGTTTTGAATGCGGCGATGGTGATTTATCTGTCATTTTTTTTGGCTTTGATGGTTTATTGACTGACTCAACCGTCAGTTTGAAAAAGCGGGCGGCGGCCCAGGGCTTCCAACTGCCTGAAAAACAATTGTTGACCGCGGATGTCCCGCTCGTCCAGGCTCCGCCGGATGACCTTAAAGTACCGCCGGATCGTGGCGGGCGGAAGGTGGAGGGCGGCGGCGGCTTCCGGTACGGCCTGTTCAACCAGGACCGGTTCACGCGCCCGAAACTCGTCCAGCCAGTCTGAAAGGGTCGATTTGATCGCTTCGCAAGCGTCTTTTCTGACCACCCACCGGGCAAAGACAAAGGGAAGTCGATGGATCTCGAACCATTTGCGGGAAAGGTCGGTAATGAATAACGGCTGCTTGTCACCGGCTGTCTGACCTTTGACCAGGGCACGGTCACCGATCAGCAATTCCCCATCCGCAACCCGGCCAACGGCCGCCAAATGCGGAAGCCGATTGAACCCGTGGAGGTTCCCCAAAAGCAGGTACAGCAGCCTGACGCTGGAAGCAGACTCGCCGGTCACCCGGATCGTTCGCGGTGCGTGCATCTCCTCAAAAGGAAGGCGGGAGAACAAAAGCACGCTCATGCATTCACCCTCGGCGGCAATGCCGAAGCGCCCCACCGTTTCCACCACCCCGTCTAGTGCCGCAAGACCGCCGACCGGCACCGCGGCGGCAACAACCTCCCCAGACAAAAGGGCCCCGATGCTGGCCCGGGGTATCACCGGCACGAACCGGCATCCCCGGGGGGCACCCAGTTGCCGGTAAGGCGCCATGTTGGTGTAGGGAATCATGGCGACCGATGCGGTCATTTAAGGCCGCCTCTGGGTGAGAACACACCATCTCGCTCCACGGGCGTAAATCCGGCTGTATGGATGCTCTCCTCCATCCTGGCCCGGGCCATGCCCACCGGTGTGGCTGCGCCGGCAAGATGGGCGATTTTCTCCTCACTGATGGTGCCGTCCATATCATCAGCCCCCCAACTCAACCCGGCCGACCCGGTTTCCAGGCCGGTCATGGGCCAATATGATTTCAAATGGGGGATATTGTCCAACACCAGTCGCGAAATGGCCAGCACCGACAGCGTTTCCAGCGGCGTGGGGCCGTGCTCGACAAAATTGCCGGCTCCCGGCTGGAATGGCAGCGGGATGAAACAGGAAAATCCACCTGATCGATCCTGGGCACGCCTTAAAATCAGGAGATGGTCGATGCGTTCATTCCACGTATCACCGAAACCGAAAAGCATGGTGGCGTTGGTGGGGATACCTTTGCTGTGGGCCAGCTGGTGGATACGCACCCAGCCGGCGGGACTGGTCTTGTTTTTCCAGTGCTGTCGATAGAGCCTGTCGGAAAAGATCTCCGCGCCGCCGCCGGGCATGGCGTCCATGCCGGCGGCCTTGAGTTGATCCAATACCGCCGACAAGGACAGTCCGGTGGTTTTGGCAAAGTAGTCGATCTCAACGGCCGTGAAGGATTTGATGTGCAGGCCCGGATAACGGCTGCGCAGGGATCGGACCAGTTCCAGGTTCCGCCCAAAGGGCCAGATCTGGTTCAGTCCGCCGACAATATGCACTTCCGTGGGCCTCAGCCGCTCCACCTGGTCGAAGATCTCGGATTCCTCCAGCACATAGGCATGCGCGGCATTTTTAGACGCCGCGTAATTGCAGAAGGTACACCCGCTGCCGCAGATATTGGTGGGATTGATCTGCAGGTTGAACACATAGGTTGCCCGCCGGCCGAAGCGCTGCCGGCGGTTGGCCAATGCCGCCTCGCCCAGCCGGTGGAGGCGATCCGGGTTGATGGTTTCGGCCAGGCCGTAAGCCTCTTCCCGAGAAAGCCGCTCAGCGAGCGCCCCCTTTTGCAGGGCTTGCTCAAAGATCGTATTGCCCATGGTCAATGGCACCTAATTTGATGGTCAGCCGTCCGGCAAACCGAGTGACGCCCACATGCGATCTACCCTTTTTTCCACGTCCGGATCAAATTCAACCGGTCTGGGATACCCTGTTTTCCAGCGGGCGTCAATGGCGATGGGGAATTCGAAAATCAGGCGGTTGCCGGCAACCCGCCGGCCGGCCGGGTAAAGGTCCGCCAGGGGATCGAAACGGGTAAACCAGCCCCAGAGCATCAGGGTCCGGTCGTTTAGCGGGACATCCTCGGAGACGATGATGTGAAACAGGTAGTCCCGGGCCGCCGCATGGCGGATCAGCGCCCGGCGGACCGGTGCCGTATCCCGGCAGGCCGCCTTGACCTTGATGATTAAAAACGCCGGTCCCAGCGCCGCTGTTTCCTGCACGTCCGGGTGCAGGTCGACCGGTTCGGGGAGATGGCGGGGTGCGTCGCCGCGAATGGGCCGGCCACGATCGGTGGCCATGAGGATCAGCCGGCTGCCGGTGTTCATCGCCGGCCCGGTGAAATCCAGGGTATCCTGGGCCGTTGGTGCGATCAGGTAGATGCCGGTTTGGGCATCCAGATGCAGCCACAGGGCCCGGCTAACCGCCACCATATCCCGGACATTCACCCGATGGTCCACCGTAATCATCACCTTGGTCAGGGATACCTGCCCTTCTCCAAGCATGCCCAAGGTGTGCTTCAGGGCCTCTTTGGGGTAGCGCTCGGTCACCGACATGACTGCCAGGGAGTGAAAGCCAGTCTCCGGGTAGGCCCACAGATCGACCACCGCCGGCCGGATCATCTTCAGCAGCGGCAGGGTCATCTCCTGCAGGGCTTCGCCCATATAGAAATCCTCCTGCACCGGCTTGCCCACGACCGTCGCCGGATAAATGGCGTCTTTTCTCGCCAGCACACGGTGAACCCTGAACACCGGGTAATCGGCGGCATGGGAGTAGTGGCCGAAGTGGTCGCCAAAGGGCCCTTCCCACTGCATGTCACCGGGGGTTACCGACCCCTCCAAAACAAATTCGGCCCGGGCAGGGACACGGTGGCCGGTCGTTTTGCGGGCGATCACCTCTAAAGGCCGGTTCATCATGTACGCGGCCAGCAATCGTTCGTCGATGCCTTCGGGCAAGGGGGCCACGGCCGCGGCAATCAAGGCCGGCGGTCCGCCGAGCACCACACTCACCGGCAGCGGCCGGTTCATGGCGGCGGCCTTGTGGTAGTGAAATCCTCCGCCTTTTTCGATCTGCCAGTGCATGCCGGTGCTGCGGCCATCGAAACGCTGCAGCCGGTAAATGCCTAAATTGCCCGTGCCATTTTCCGGATCCGTGGTGTGCACCAGCGGCAGGGTGAAAAAGGGGCCGCCGTCATCGGGCCAGCAGACCAGCACCGGCAGTCGGTTCAGATCGGGGGAATCGGAAACGGTTTCCAGGATCGGCCCGCTGCCCACATTGCGCAACCGTGCCGTGGAAAGGGCCAGCAGATCCCGGCGGGCCTTGAGGATGCCCTTGATGCTCGGCGGCATCAGGGTCCTGGAGAGCCGGTACACCCGTTGGCCCAGCGCTGCCGGATCACCGCCGAAGGCCAGGCGGGTTCTCCGGCGCGTGCCAAATAAATTGGTGACGGCGCGGTAGGGGGACCCCGCGACGTTTTCAAAGAGCAGCGCAGGCCCGCCGCTGGCCATCACCCGGTGCTGGATGATGGTCATCTCCTGATTGGGGTCCACACGAACGCCAATGCGGGCCAAGTCGCCGTTTTGTTCCAGATGGGCAAGAAAAGCGCGCAGATCGACGAAACTCAACGGATATCCTCCCATGTCCGGGATGGGTGTTGCCCCAGCAGCGTGAGCACCCGATCCACAAAGGCATCCAACAGATCATCCATGGAAACAGTTTTCGGATCGGCGTCGGCAAACATGAAAAATGGAGGGCTCATGGGCATGATCACGGCACCGGCCGCAGCTGCCCGCCGGGCGTTATCCAGATCGATCAGGGTCAGCGGCGCTTCCCGCAGGCAAAGAATCAGCGGTCGGTGCTCCTTGAGCTGGCAGTGCGCCGCTCGGGTGATCAGGCTGTCACCCCATCCGGCGGCAATCTGCGCCAGGGTATGCGCCGAGCAGGGCAGCACGACCATCCCCACGGTCACGACCGACCCCGACGCCAGGGGCGCAAAAAGATCGTCAGGTGCGAACACCCTTGTTGCATGGGCTTCGATGGCTTCCATGCCCCCGCCTTCGGTTGCGGCGACATTCCTGCCCCACCGACTGGTCACCAGGTCCACCGGCCAGGGGGATTTTTCAACGAGCAGCCGGGCGGCATGGATGCCGGACGCGCCGGTGATACCGAGGATCAGATGGGGTGGGGCCGCGTTAACCATAATTGTCGCTCCGTTCACCGTCCCGACTCATGCGACCATGGGTGCCAGGGCACCGGCAATGCCGGCAACGGTGGAGATGGGGAAAAACCGTTTCGGTATGGGGATGGTAGGGACGTACATCAACCCGAAAAACACGGCCGCCGTGGCCAGGAGCATCCAGGCCATCGCTCCGCCGCCCACAGTCTGGACCACAGCCACCAGGATACCCAACGCCATCAGGTGAACGCCTGCCGCCACCCGGAGGGCGCCGTCTGCACCGAGCCTGGCCGGCAGGCTGTGGATGTGGTTCCGCCGGTCGCTCTCCACGTCCATGAGCGCATAGATGATATCCGCCCCGCTCAACCAGCAGAACACGAATCCGGAAAAAAGGATCACCGCTCCTGAAAATTGCGGGTCACCGGCGGCCGCCACATAGGCGCCCAAGGGCGCAAGGGCCAGACAAAAGCCGATGCCAAAATGGCAAAAGGAGGTGAAGCGCTTAAGCAGCGAGTAACCCAACAAGGGGACCAGCGGAATGGGAGCCAGGGTCAGGCACCAGCCGCCCAGCATCCAGCAGGCCACCAGGTAGGCCAGCAGTCCCGTAAAAGCGATGGCCACGGCCTGGGTTAAGCTCATTTTCCCGGCGGGCAGCTCCCGGCCGGCGGTGCGGGGATTCAAGCGATCAATGCGTCGATCGAGCACCCGGTTCATGGCCATGCCGAAAATACGGGCACCCACAGCAGCGACGACGATCAGCAGCATCACCACCGTCGATGGGAATCGGTTTCCGGCCCCCAACCAGGCACCGGTGAAAATCAGCGGCAAGCTGAAGGCGGTGTGTTCGATCCGGGTGAAGTTCAAGATGGTGTGCACGGTCGATTCTGATTTCATGGCTGTTTGCCTGCGGGATTGGTCCACAGTTCACGGGCCAGCGCATGGGCGATACGACCCGATACCCAGTCGATGTGTGCGGCCACATCCTGCCGCCCATTTTCATCCGCGCTGTCGCTGATACCCTTGATCATGGCACACGGGATGCCGTAACGCATGGCCACCCGGGCCACGGCAGCGCCTTCCATGTCGGCCAGGTCGCCGATGGCGCGCAACTGACCGCGCCGGGCCGCATCAAAAACAGGTCGGTCTTGGGTCACCAGCCGCGCTATTTTGAGGTCGCTGAACCACCGGGCATCGCAGGCCACGGGTTGCTCTGCCTGGCCGAACCGGTCGCAGTCGCCTTCAACGGCGGAGCAGATTCGAAAAAGATCACCGACAGACCAGCCGTTGTGCATGGTCAATCGACCGCAGAGGCCGGCGTTGACCAGCCTCGACACCCGGTGGACCACCACCAGGTGCGTGGCCGCCATGGCGGCCGCGACCTTTCCCATGCCGCTGATGATCGCGATGAATGACCGGTGACGTGCACCGGTCTTCCGGAAGGTCGAAAACGGCTGAGCGGATACGGTGTCGGCAGTCAGCTGCGACAGGAAAGGTTGCGCTTCACGCCGGGTGGCGTAGACGATGCCCACCATCAGAGGACACCGGCATCACGGGCCATCGATTCCAACTTCTCGATCGCCCGACGTCCCACGTCCGTCTGCGACAGGCTGAAATCGTTCACGAAAGTGCGGATATGTGCCCGAAGTACCGTATCTTCCATCTCTTGGGCGTGCTCGCGGATGAAAGGCAACGTCGCACGCGGATCGGCCATGGCGCGACGGATGCTGGCGTTGACTGCCATATCGATCTGCCGAATCAGCGCATTTCCAAGGCTTCGCCTGGCGGCAATCCCACCCAAAGGAACGGGCAAACCCGTCATCGCCTCCCACCATGCCCCCAAATCCACCACCGGGGTGAATCCGGCGGCTTCGAAGGTGAAGCGGCCCTCGTGGATGATCACGCCGCAGTCGGCCTGCCCGGATGCCAACACGTCAAAAATCCGATCGTAGGTGGTGAAAAACCGCTGGTCGGCCTCCGGCGCCCACAAACGCAGCAGCAGGTGGGCGGTCGTCCACCGGCCGGGCAGCACCACCCGGCAGCGATGGATCTCCGCCTGCGCCAACTGGTTTCTGGCAATCAGCACCGGACCGCAGCCAAATCCCATCGCCGCACCGCTGTCGAGCATCTGGTATCTGTCTTTTACCTCAAGCCAGGCGTAAAAAGAGAGTTTGGTGACGTCGAGCACCGCATCCATGGCCATGCCGTTGAGGGTCTCTACGTCGTGAAGCACCGGTTTAAGCCTATATCCGTCAACGCCGACGGCACCGTGGGCAATGGCGTTGAACATGTAAGTGTCGTTGGGACAGGGGGAAAAGCCGAATGTCAGTTCCTTGGCCATGTGCCCCTCCTAACGCTTCAAAAACGATTCTATTTTCTCGACCACATAGGCCTGCTGGGATTCGGTGAGCTCCGGATAGATGGGCAGGGCCAGGGTCTGCTTGGCGGCCTGTTCGGCAACGGGGAAATCACCGGCGTGACAGCCCAGACCCGCAAAGCATGCCTGCAGGTGCATGGGAACCGGATAGTAGACCTCGGTTCCGATCCCCTGCTCCCCGAGATAGGTCCGCAGGTCGTCCCTACCGGTATCGAGACGGATGATGAACTGGTTGTAAATATGTCGGTTCTCTTTTTCCACCGGTGGATGAACGCGGTCCGTCAGGCCGGCCGACGCGAACATCTCCCGGTAGCGGGTCGCATTGTGTTGGCGCGCTGCGGTCCACTCGTCCAGATAGTCCAGCTTGACCGCCACGATGGCGGCCTGTAGCGCGTCGAGACGAAAATTGCCGCCCACCACCTTGTGAATGTATTTGGGTCTGGCGCCGTGCACCCGCAGGATTTTCAACCGTTCGTTGACTTGCGGATCGCCGGCCGTCACGATGCCGCCGTCGCCGAATGCACCCAAGTTCTTAGACGGAAAGAAGGAGAAGCACCCGTAGTCGCCCATACTTCCTGCCCGTCGCCCCTTGTATTCTGCACCGATGGCCTGGGCGGCATCTTCGATAACCACCCACCCGCGGATCGCGGCCACATCCAGAATGGGCGCCATATCGGCGCACTGGCCGTAAAGGTGGACCGGAATAATGGCCTTGACCGTTTTCAAGGCATCTTCGCCCATGGCTGCCACCGCGGCGTTGAGTTTAGCCGGAGAAAGGTTGTAGGTATCGGGGTCGATATCGACGAAAACCGGCGCGGCCCCCACCCGGACGATGGCACCGGTCGTGGCGAAAAAGGTATACGGCGTGGAGATTACCCGATCTCCCGGCCCAATCCCCGCTGCCATCAGGGACAACACCAACGCATCCGTTCCTGATGAGACCCCCACCGCATGGCCGGTCCGGCAGTAGCCGGCGATTTTCTTCTCCAGCGCCTCCACCTGGGGACCCAGTATAAAGTACTGGCTTTCGAAAACCTGTTGCGTGACTTCCAGGATCCGATCTTTGATGGTCCGGTACTGGGCTTTAAGATCCAGCAGTGGGACATGCATATTCATCGTCCTTTTGAATCCTCCACTAGTGATGATGGGAATGCCCTTTCACCACGATCGCATGGTTTGGCAGGTTGAATTTGGTTTTTGTGATTTTTTTGTCATTTGACTGTTGGCTATGGTTATTTACTGTCAATTCCAGGATTAAGATAGAAATATAGCCATCCACAATCAGTTCCGGGAAAAGTGACCTCCATTGCCATTGCTCCGGCGGCCGTTGAGATCGCTGTTTCTTATGGCGCTGGCAGCGTCGCTGCAGCGGGTCTGGACGGCGGCATAGCCGAAAATGCCGTTGACCTCACGGGTCATGGCCTCGCAGCAATGGAGACGCACCGCCTCAGGCAGGGAGAGGACGACTTCCCCCTGATCCTTGTGGCAGATATGCACAAACCCTTTACAGGAACCCGGATATCGCTTAAGCGCCCGCTGGACCCGTGTCAGGGTTTCCCGATCCGTCAGCTCGGGATCCACCATCAAGCGCACCTCCACGGTCCAGGTTGCTTCTGCCTGATCCATGGGAATGATGGCATCGGCAAGGATTTTTAGCCCGTTCTCCTCGACCTGAACCTGGCCCTGCACCAAAACCGGCGAGTCCGACGATAGCAGGTCGGCACAGCCCGCATAGATGGAAGGAAAGATCACCACCTCCACGGTCCCGTGCAAATCCTCAACAGTGGCGAATCCCATCAACTCTTGCTTGCGGGTGCGAATTACTTTTGAACTGCTGATGGTGCCGCCGATGCGCACAGGGCGCTTGTCGGCCACTTCCCGGATGCTTAAGGCATCCACATTGGTAAATTTCTCCATTATCTTCTTGTACCGGTCCAGCGGGTGTCCGGTGACGTAGAAGCCAAGGGTCTCCTTTTCCTGTTGGAGCTTCTCCCGATCGTCCCATTCGTCGATGGCCGGAATGGACGGCTGGTTGATGGCCAGCGCTTCTCCGGAACCGGTGTCGAACAGGCTCATCTGAGCGCTGTTCTTTTCGCGTTGAATGCGCTGGCCGTAATCCAACGCCTCTTCCAGCACCGCCATGAGGCGGGAGCGATATATTCCGGTGAAATCCAATGCCCCGCATCGGATCAGGCTCTCCAGTACCCGCTTGTTGACCTTGGTCAAATCCACCCGCTGGAGAAAGTCGAAGAGGGACAAGAATTGTCCGTTTTCTTCGCGCTCCTTGATGATCAGGTCAACGGCCGCTTCACCCACATTTTTTACCGCCGCCAGGCCAAAGCGGATGCGGCCGTCGACAGCGGTGAACACGGTACTGCTCTCGTTGACATCCGGCGGCAGCACCTCGATGCTGTGGCTGCGGCACTCGTTGATAAACTTGACCACCCCGTCGATGGTGTCGATTTCGCTGGTGAGCAGGGCCGCCATAAACTCGACGGGGAAGTGGGCCTTGAGATAGGCCGTCTGGTAGGCAATCAACGCATAGGCGGCGCTGTGGGACTTGTTGAAGCCATAACCGCCGAATTTTTCAATCAGATCGAACAGCTCCGTGGCAATGGTTCTGTCCACCCCGTTCTTTACCGAACCGCTGATGAACTTCTCCCGGTGTTTGGCCATCAACGCTTCAATCTTCTTGCCGATCGCCTTGCGCAGGCTGTCCGCATCGGCCATGGAATAACCGGCCAGCTCGCCGGCCACCTGCATGACCTGCTCCTGGTAGACCATGACCCCGTATGTTTCCCGGAGGATCGGTTCCAGGCAGGCCAACGGGTAGACCACTTTCTTGCGGCCGTGTTTGCGGTCCACAAAATCGTCAACCATGCCGCTGTCCAACGGACCGGGACGATACAGGGCGACCAGTGCGGTGAGGTCATCAAACGATTCCGGATGCAGGCGGACCAGCAGATTCTTCATGCCGCTGGATTCCAATTGAAACACGCCGGTGGTATCTCCGGCCTGGAGCAGGGCAAACGTCTCTGCATCGTCGAAGGACAGGTCGGACAGATCCGGTGCGGTTTTCCCCTGGGCAGTGATGCTTTTCAAGGCGTGGTCGATGACGGTCAGGTTGCGCAACCCCAAAAAATCGAATTTCACCAGACCGATATCCTCGACCTTTTTCATATCGAACTGGGTGACCACCTCCCCTTTTTTCCCCTTGTACAGCGGCAGGTAATCCACCAGGGGCTTGTCGCCGATCACCACCCCAGCCGCATGGGTAGAGGCGTGGCGGGAAAGTCCTTCAAGGGCCCTGCTGATATCGATCAATTCGGCAATGCGCGGGTCCGATGCCACCATCTGGGCCAACTTGGGTTCTTCTATTAGGGCCTTGTCGATGGTCATCTTCAGGCTGTCGGGAATCAGCTTGGCAATGGCATCCACCTCCGTCAGCGGGAGTCCCAGGGCCCGTCCCACATCCCGGATCACCAGTTTGGCTTTCATCTTGCCGAAGGTGATGATCTGGGCCACATAGTCACCGCCGCCGTAACGATCGACCACATAGTTGTACACCCGTTCCCGTCCGTGGATGCAAAAATCCACGTCGATGTCAGGCATGCTGATACGTGACGGGTTTAAGAACCGCTCAAAGATCAGACCGTGCGCGATAGGATCCAGGTCGGTGATGTTCAGGGCAAAGGAGACTAGGCTGCCGGCGGCGGAGCCGCGTCCGGGTCCCACCGGGATGCCGTTCTCCTTGGCATAGCGGATAAAGTCGGCGACGATGAGAAAATAGCTGGCAAATCCCATCTCCTTGATGGTCTTGAGTTCGTATTCCAGGCGTTCGCGATAGACCGTCTCGTCCAGGTCCGCCTTTTTCCGGCGCACCACCGCCATGCGGCGGTCATAGCCGTGGCGAACCTGCTGGTCAAACAGCTCATCGGCGGTTTTGCCCGATTCGGCATCGAACTGAGGGAAGTGATAGGTTTTGAAGTCGAACTCGATGTAGCACCGATCGGCAATGGCAACCGTGTTTTCGAGGGCTCCGGGATAATCGGCGAAATAGCTTGTCATCTCCTCGGGGGATTTGAAATAGAGCTGGTTCGAATCGAAAACGAACCGGTCGGTGTCGGCCATGGTCTTCTGGGTCTGGACGCACAAGAGAATCTCGTGGGCCTTGGCGTCCTGCTGATCCAGGTAGTGGCAATCATTGGTGGCCACCAGCGGAATCGAAAGCCTGCGGCTGAGTTCGACCAGTCCCTGGTTGACCTTTTCCTGGGCTGGGATGCCGTTGTTCTGCAATTCCAGGAAATAATTTCCTTCTCCAAAAATCTGCTGATAGTGGCGGGCCGCTTCCTCGGCCTTGTCCATCCGGTTGGCCAGAATGTATTGGGGGACGTCTCCTTTGAGGCATGCGGAAAGCGCGATGAGGCCTTCAGCGTGGGCGGCGAGCAATGCCTTGTCGATGCGAGGCTTGTAGTAATAGCCTTCCATCTGACCGACGGTGGCCAGCTTGCACAGGTTGCGGTAGCCCTGCTGGTTCTCGGCCAGCAGCACCAGGTGGCGGGTGCCATCCCGATCGAGCGGGGTTTTATCGGCAAGCGTTCGCGGGGCCACGTAGCATTCGCACCCGATAATGGGTTTGATGCCGGCTGAGGTGGCCTGCTGATAGAAATCCAGTGCACCGAACATGGTGCCATGATCGGTCAGCGCCACCGCCGGCATGTCGAATGCCTTCACCTTTTTGAACAGGTCTGCCAGTCGGATGGCCCCGTCCAGCAGGCTATACTGGGTATGGACATGCAAATGGACGAAACGGGTCGTTGTTTGGCTCATCATCGCATCAATTGTCCACACGATAATTGGGCGCTTCCTTGGTGATAATGACGTCGTGCACATGACTTTCGCGCATACCGGCGGCGCTGATTTTCACAAACCGGGCGTGTTGGCGAAGTTCTTCGACGGTCCGGCAGCCCACATAGCCCATTCCGGCCTTGAGCCCGCCAATGAGCTGGTGGATATTCACGGACAGGGTTCCTCGATACGGCACCCGGCCGACGATGCCTTCGGGCACCAGCTTGTCATCGGTCTCCTGCTCGGTTTGATAATAACGGTCCTTGCTGCCTTGTTTCATGGCTTCCAGGGATCCCATACCGCGGTATACCTTGTAGCTTCGGCCTTGAAAAAGGATGGTTTCCCCCGGACTCTCCTCGGCTCCGGCGAACAGGCCGCCGACCATGATGGTATGGGCGCCGGCACCGATGGCCTTGGTGATGTCTCCGGAAAATTTGATGCCGCCGTCGGCCATCAGGGGAATCCCCGTCTTTTCCGACACCTCCCGGCAGTTCATGATGGCGGAGATCTGGGGTACACCGATACCGGCCACGATGCGTGTGGTGCATATGGATCCCGGACCGATGCCGATCTTGACCGCATCCACGCCAGCATCGATCAGCGCCTGGGCACCTTCCCCGGTGCCCACATTGCCAGCAATGAGCTGCAATGCGGGGAAAGCACCCTTCAGACGCTGGACGGCACGGATGACGTTGCCCGAGTGGCCATGGGAGGTATCGATCACGATGACATCGGCACCGGCTTTGAGCAGGGCCTCTGCCCTGGGCATCATGTCTTCGCCCACACCGACGGCGGCCCCCACCCGCAGCCGACCCATGGCATCTTTGCAGGCATTCGGGTATTTTTTAATCTTTTCGATATCCTTGATGGTAATCATTCCGGTCAACCGCCCGTTTTTGTCGACCACCAGCAGTTTTTCGATTCGGTGGGTCTGAAGCATTTTCTTGGACTCCTCCAGACTGATGCCCTCACTCACCGTCACCAGGTTTTTGCTGGTCATGACGTCGCTGACCTTTTTGGTCATATCGGTTTCAAATCGCAAATCGCGGTTGGTGACGATGCCCACCAGTTGTTCGCCCCGGGTCACCGGGACCCCTGAAATACGGTAATGGGCCATCAGTTTCATGACTTCTTCAATGGGCCGGTCCGGGCCGATGGTCAAGGGGTCCACGATCATGCCGCTTTCCGATTTTTTGACCTGGTCCACTTCCATTGCCTGATGTTTGACACTCATGTTCCGGTGGATAAATCCGATGCCCCCTTCACGGGCCATGGTGATGGCCGTCTGTGCTTCGGTCACCGTATCCATGGCCGCGCTGACGATGGGGATGTTCAGCGTCAATTCACGGGTCAGGTGGGTTCGGGTATCGACATCCTTGGGAAGGACATCGGAATAGCTGGGCACCAGCAGGACGTCATCAAAGGAATAGGCTTCCTCTGCGATCAGGTTGGTCATGGGATCCTCCACATGCAAATGGAAATTTGAAAAACTAACAAATGAAGGGGGCTTTATCAATCTTTATTTGGCTGCTTGACACCCCCGGCAGGTCGTAATAGATTGTGCCCTTTGTGACAAATGGGCTGCGCTTGAATCAGACGCAATCGGCAACGGGCGTCATCCTCATGATTGTTACCGACTGGAGCCTCGACACCGCCATGCTGTTCACCATCAACCCAGACAATCCTCAGCAACGGTTGATCAACCGAGTGGTGGACATATTGAAAAACGGGGGGTTGATCGCTTATCCCACCGATACCTACTACGGCATCGGTTGCGATATCCTGAACAAGCGGGCCATTGAACGAATTTACCAACTCAAGCAGCGCAATAAAAATCAACCCTTCAGCTTCATCTGCGCCGACCTGAAAAACATCAGCCAGTACGCCAAGGTTTCCAACTATGCCTATAAAACCATGCGACGGCTTCTCCCCGGCCCCTATACCTTCATTCTGACGGGATCCAAACTGGTTCCCAAGATCATGCTCACCAAACGCAAAACCGCCGGCATTCGTGTTCCTGCCAACAATATCTGTCTCGCCCTGGTGGAGGCACTGGGCAACCCCGTCATCTCGACCAGTGCCACCACGCCAGACGGTGAGGTCTTTCACGACGCCTCCCTGATCAATGATCACTTCGGGTCAAGGCTGGATGCGGTGATCGACGGGGGCCCGGTGTCGGGCATGCCCTCCAGCGTGGTCTCCCTGGAGCAGGATGTACCTGAAATCATAAGAAAAGGATTGGGAGATGTCAGCCTGTTCACATAGGGCTGTCCAATCGTTTGAGCAGTTGGCTGGCCTTTCCCCGGTCCATGTCGTCCAGCGCAAAGTGAAGGGCCATTTCGGCCAGAACGGATTTATTGTCGATCGGCACCCCGTCGAGTTTCAACTGATGAAACTTGCGGGTAAACCGGTCCAGCAGGGCCTCGGAGAAATAAAAACCGGCTTTTCTTTTGGGCACCGCCGGTTTGAAAGCCGCCAGTTTAGACGCCGGCCGTCCGGTGGCCACCGAAACCGGGTCCATGCGTTTTTCGTCAAAAAAATCGGGAATGGTCTTGTTGTCTGATGCCGTCATCGATCAACCTTTCTGCCAGCTTTCGGTAGTCTTGTGCACCCGATGCGCTGTCGGCGAACTCGAATATGCTCTGCCCGGCCACCGGCGCCTCGCACAAACGGACGTTGTGGTGGATAGGATTGCAGATCTGTTTGCGGAAAAGACGTCGGAGCCGATTGTAGATGTCGTGGCTCTGACGGGTGCGGCGGTCGAACATGGTAGGCAGGATATACTTGAGTCGAAGTGATTTATTCAGTTGCTGGACGGACACCAGGTATCCGAAGAAGGTTTTAAGGCCTTCCAAGGCGGGTCCCTGGAGCGCCACCGGGCAAAGCACCTCTTTGGCAGCCATGAGGATGTTTACGCTCAGGACATCCCACCCCGGTGCACAATCGAAAATCAGGTAATCCAGCCCGTCTTTTTTCGGTGTCAGGCTCTGGTGTAGGATGGCATGCCGATGCTCGCGAGGCTGCTCTCCCAACCAGTTTTTAAGCTCCACCAATTTGATTCCACCGGCCAGCACCCATAGGTTGGGGCGGGCCGAGTGAATGGCCTCTTTCTTTAAAATCGTCCTGCCGTTGCCGTCGTGACCGGTAATGAACTCATATAGCCCGTGGGGAGGCGCAATACCGAGAAAGGTCGTGGTCTGCGCCTGGGTGTCGCAATCGACGAGCAGCACCCGCTTGCCTGCCAAGGCCAGCCCGTGGGCGAGGTTCACCGCTGTCGTGGTTTTCCCCACACCCCCCTTTGCCATGGCCACCGCGATGATTCGCATACGCTTTCCTTTTCGGATCAGGGCCCTTCAGGCTGGTAACGGTATTCGGCATAGATGCCGGGGTGAATGACCCTGGACATCCAGTCGGATATCGATGAAGACATCAGGTAGCGTAGCAGCGACAATTTTTCGTCGCGGGCGTAAACCGGAACGACGTCACCATCGATACCCCCCAATTCACCGGCCCATTCAAGGGCATCTTCAAAATTGCCAAGGCGGTCCACCAATCCTTTGGCCTTGGCATCTTCACCGGTAAAAATGCGCCCATCGGCAACCTTTTCAACCTGGGCACGGTTCATTTTTCGGCCTTCGACGATGGCCGTAACAAATTGTTCGTGGATGTCACTGGTGATGGATTGCAGGATTTCACGCTCGTCGTCCCGCATTTCCCGGGTTGGGGAACCGGTATCCTTGTAAGGCCCGCTTTTGATGACCACAGGCACCATACCGATCTTGTCCAACAGCTGCCGAAAGTTGGTGTATCCCATGATGACGCCGATGCTGCCGGTGATCGTACCGGGGTTGGCAACGATGCCGTCTGTCGCGCAAGCCACGTAGTAGCCGCCGGACGCGGCGACCGCGCCCATGGAGGCGACAACCGTTTTGGTTTCAACGGTCTTGCGAATCTCTCGGTAGATTTCCTGAGACGGGCCTACGGCACCGCCGGGGGAATCGATGCGTATCAAGATGGCCTTGATGTCTTCATCTTTACGGAACCGACGGATATACTCGATCGTGTCACGCGCATCGACGATCGCGCCTTCTATTTCAACCACCCCGACCGCCTCACCGTCGAATCCGCTGGTCCCCCGAGTCATCCAGGCAACCAGGGTCATGACACCCAGCGTAAGACCGGCAAAAACGGCGAAAGAAATCAGTAAGAAAAAAAGGTAGGGATGGCGTCTGGAAAACATGTCAGTTTCCTTCTCGTGGTGTCGGCCCAGGCAAGATCGAAAAAGTCCCAGCCGACGCAATCAGCGGACCATGGGCGAATAATGGAAATGGCAGGTCGAAAAAGACGTAGCGGACGGCAACGGCCGGGTAGACGGCGCCTGGCGGTTCTTGAGGATGAATGCCGGCGGGCTCGGGTAAACCGCCGGCATTCATGATTTGAGTCAATCGACTTATTGTTCGTCGTTGTTGAGTTTTTCCTGCAGGTTCTCGCGAAGGATTTCGCCGAAACTGGAGGTTACCGGCCCCATGTTGGTGACGTACTCGGTCAGCAGCTCCTGATCATCTTCCATATCGAGACGCTTGATGGACAGACCAATGCGCCGCTCGTCGCTGTTGATGTTCATGACCTTGGCGGTCATCACCTGCCCCACTTCAAACTGGCCCACCGGGGTTTTAATCTTTTCTTTGCTGATTTCGGATACGTGAACCAGTCCTTCGATACCCTCCTCAAGCTCGACGAAGACACCGAAATCCGTGACATTGGTGACGGTGCCAGTAATCTCTTTGCCCACCTCATAGCGCTCGGCAACCGTATCCCACGGGTCGGCCTGCAACTGCTTGATGCCCAGGGAAAATCGCTCCTGACCCTTATCGATTTCAAGAACGATGGCCTGAATCACATCTCCCTTCTTGTAAATTTCGGAGGGATGCTTGATGCGTTTGGTCCAGGAGATGTCTGAAATATGGACCAGGCCGTCGATCCCCTCATCGATTCCAATGAACAGGCCGAAGTCGGTGATGTTCTTTATTTTTCCCTCAATGGTCGTACCGACGGGATATTTGTCGCTGATCACATCCCAGGGATTGGGTGCGGCCTGCTTCATTCCCAGGGATATCCGCCGGTTCTCCGGCTTGATATCCAGCACGAGGGCGTCCACGATCTCTCCCACGGAAACCACCTTGGAGGGGTGGCGGACCTTGCGGGTCCAGGACATTTCAGATACATGAATCAGGCCTTCGATGCCCTCTTCCAACTCGACGAATGCGCCGTAATCGGTCAGGCTCACCACCTTGCCGCTGATCCGCGAACCCACGGGATACTTGTCGACGGCGCTGGCCCATGGATCTTCACTAAGCTGCTTCATCCCCAAGGAAACGCGCTCACGCTCCAGGTCCAGGCTCAGGATCTTGACATCGATCTTGTCGCCCACGCTGAACAGCTCGGACGGGTGCTTGACCCGACCCCAGGAGATATCGGTGATGTGCAGGAGTCCGTCCACGCCGCCGAGGTCAACAAACACGCCATATTCGGTCAGGTTCTTGACGATGCCGGAAACCACTTTGCCCTCGTGGATGGTGGCCAGGGTCTTGGCCCGTTTGCTCTCCCGCTCCTCTTCCAGGAGCACCCTTCTGGAAAGAACGATATTGCTGCGTTTGCGGTTGTATTTGAGAATCTTGAAATCGAATTCCTTGCCGACCATTTCATCCAGGTTGCGAATGGGTCGAAGATCCGCCTGCGATCCGGGCAGAAATGCCTGGAGGCCGATATCCACGGAAAAGCCGCCCTTGACGCGGTTGGTGATGGTTCCGGTGATGGTTTCATCGGCTTCGTGACGTTTCTTGATGTCGTCCCAGACCTTGACCTTCTCGGCTTTTTCCTTGGACAGGACGACCACTTCATTCTCGTCGTCCCACCACTCCACCATGACTTCGACGGTGTCGCCCACTTGCGCGCTGACTTCGCCATCCACTTCGAATTCCCGGATGCGAATCTGGCCTTCGGATTTGTATCCGATGTCCACCAGGACGTGGTCTTTGTCCACTGAGATGATCTTTCCGTTGACCACCTCACCTTCGGCAAACCGCTTGAAGCTCTCCTCATACAGATCCATGAGTTCAGCCATGCTTTCGCCGGTAACACTGTCTTTCTCGATCGGTTTCTCGGTTGATTCGTTGTCTACAAAGTTGTCCATTGACTGATGTTTACCCCCTTAGCCGCTTTTTATTTTACTGCAAGCGCTTGCGCATGCAGTATAGCCTGAAGACAATACAGAAACGTATGGTGAAATGCAATATAAAAAATGAAACGCCTATCCCCTCAATGGTCCGACACGTGCCATCATCAACGCCACCACCTGCTCGGCAGTCATGGTCGTCGAGTCAATGGTGACCGCGTCGTCGGCCGGCTTCAGCGGGGCAATATCACGGCTGCTGTCGTTTTGATCCCTGCGGCGGATATCCTGCTCGATCTGCTCAAGGGTCTGGCCACCTGCCTCGTCGCATTGCGCAAAACGTCGGAGCGCTCGCTGCCGGGCCGTGGCATCCAGAAAGAATTTGAGGTCCGCTTCGGGGAACACCACCGTTCCCATATCGCGGCCCTCGGCCACCAGGCCCCCGGCCCGTCCCATGTGCCGCTGGATGGCCAACAGTGCTTGTCTCACCACGGGGCGGGCCGACACGGTGGATGCCAGCATGCTGATCTCGGGGGAACGGATCCGATGGCTAATGTCCACACCGTCTAAAACCAATCGGTCCCCCTCGATGCTGAGCCGCATTGTGCGACACACATCACCGAGGCGCCGATCATCGTCCGGACGGATACCGGCCGCACGGACGCCAAAGGCGACGGCCCGGTACAAGGCCCCCGTATCGAGGTATCGATACCCCAGTTTGCGGGCCAGCATTTTGCTGACCGTCGTCTTTCCGGCACCGGCAGGTCCATCGATCGTAATCAGCAGCATCGGTTGATTGGCCATGTGGCGTTTCCTAAACGAGGTCGCTAGGGAGCGTCCTTCCGGGAGAGAACCGTTTCCAGTGCTCGCAAAAAGCGCCGGTTTTCCGATTCAAGCCCCACGTTGATACGGATATACGTGGGAAATCCATAGGCGCGCATGGATCTGACGATCACGCCCTGCCGCAGCATGGTTTCAAACACAGCGTCCGCAGGCTGCCCGACGTCGATGAGAAAAAAGTTGGCCTCGGTCTTAAAATAGGTCAAACCCAACTTGTCCAACGCCTCATAAAGCGCGCCCAAGCCCTGATGAACCAACCCTATCGTTTGCTGCAGAAACGCCTGATCATCGAGGGCGGCAGCGGCCGCAACCTGGGCTATGCTGTTGACATTAAAGGGCAGTCGAACGCGGTTGAGAAGCTCCGCCAGTGACGCCGGCATGATGCCGTACCCCACCCGCAACCCGGCAAGGCCGTAAACCTTGGAAAAGGTGCGCAGGGTCACCACAGGGCGATTCAGGTCCGACGGCCGACCGGTTTTGAGACAATCGGGATTGCTGGCGAACTCAATGTAGGCCTCGTCCACAACCACGACCACATCGGCCGGCAGCCGGGCCATAAAACGGTCAAACGCCTGTTGGGTGACCACCGTGCCGGTCGGGTTGTTGGGGTTGCACACGAACACCAGACGCGTGTCGGCGGTCACCCGCTCGGCCATGGCGTCCAAATCCATGGCCAGGTCCTTCAACGGCACGGCGTCCACCACGGCACCGGCGGCGCTGGCCGCAATGGCGTACATGAGAAATGAGGGGCGCGGCACGATAACCCGGTCGCCGGGCCGTATCAGGGCCCTCACCAACAAGGCGATAATATCGTCCGAACCATTTCCGATCACCACGTTGGCCGGTAAAATAGCGTTGGCGCCAGCGATCTTGAGCGTCAGCAGGTGGCCGGCGCCATCGGGGTAGCGGTGAAGGGATGATAGTGCGTTTTGGATAGCCGCCAAAGCCTTGGGAGAAGGCCCCAGGGGGTTTTCGTTGGATGCCAGCTTGACCGAGTCGCTGATGCCGTATTCTCGTTCCAGGGCCTCCAGCGGTTTGCCGGGCACATATGGCTCGATGGCCTGGATGTAGTCGGGAATCGTCAATTTCACGTTTTCCACCGGTCGAAAAAGCAGCCGGGCACTCGGCCCGGCCGAAGATGCAGAATTGTCAGCGCGCCACAGGATTTCGCGGCATGAATTGGGGTCTATTTCCTGGCGGCCTGTTGACCCGCATCAACGGCTGCCATGTTCAAGGGGATCAACTTGGGTTTATTGCTGAACTCCTCCTTGATGCAGTTTTTAAGCGTTTCCATGGGAACAATGCCGCTTCGGCCCACGAAGGCGGAGAGGGCCACGATGTTGGCGGCCTTGACGCTGCCAAGATCTTTGGCGATGTCCACCACCGGCACGCGCAGTTCGTCCACATCGTCACGGTTCGACCCAAAGGCGATCAGTGAACTGTTGATGAAAATGATGCCGTCTTTTTTGACCGTCGGGGCAAATTTTTCGAGGGAAGGGCCGTTCATGGCCACCAGGTGCAGCGGATTTTTAATGATCGGGGAACCGATGGGCCGGTCGCTGATCACCACCGTGCAATAGGCCGTTCCGCCCCTCATTTCAGGTCCGTAGGAGGGGACCCAAGCCACTTCGTACCCCTCCTCCATGGCGGCATGCGCAAGAACCTTGCCGATTAACAGGATGCCTTGTCCCCCGAACCCGGCAAACATAATTTCGCTCTGCATGGTACCTCCTTCAATCCCTACCGGCATTACTGATCCATGGGTCATGCCGGAACTTTGTAGTCCCCCGGTTGGTAGTATGCCAGCAGGGTTTTCTCGGTCCATTCCACCGCCTGAACCGGCGTCATCCCCCAGTTGGTGGGACAGGTGCTGACCACCTCGACAAGGCTAAAGCATTTGTTCTCTAATTGGTAGGTAAATGCTTGTTTTATCGCTTTTTTAGCCTTTGTGATATATTTCGGTTTGATCACCGTCTGGCGGCTGATGTAGGCCGGTGTCTGCAGGGCGGCCAGCAGCTCGGCCATCTTGATGGGCATGCCCACCTCGTCGACCTTTCGGCCGAAGGGCGAGGTGCTGGTGCGCTGGTCCGGCATGGTGGTGGGCGCCATCTGCCCCCCGGTCATCCCGTAAATGGCGTTGTTGACGAAAATGGTGGTGAATTTCTCGCCCCGGTTGGCCGCGTGGATGATCTCGCCCATGCCGATGCTGGCCAGGTCGCCGTCTCCCTGGTAGGTGAACACCATCAGGTCGGGTCGCACCCGCTTGATGCCCGTGGCCATGGCCGGCGCACGGCCGTGGGCCGCCTCCTGAAAATCGAAGTTGAAGTAGTTGTAGGCCAGCACGGCGCAGCCGACGGGGGCGATGCCCACCGTGCGTCGCCGGATATCGAGTTCGTCGATGGTCTCGGCCACCAGCCGGTGGATCACCCCATGGGTGCATCCCGGACAATAGTGGGTGTGGGTATCGGAGAGGGACTCCGGTTTCTTGAACGTCTTTGCCATTTTACCTGTACTCCTTAGCTTGTGAGCCTGAAATCCCCTGGGGATTGCGCAGCGATCAGGCGATGCGTTGCTTGACCACCTCGATGACCTCTTCGGGGGTGGGAATATCACCGCCGCATTTGCCATACCAGCTGACCGGAACCCGTCCCTTGACGCTGCGCTCCACATCCTCAACCATCTGTCCCATGCTCATTTCGATGCTCAGGACGTGCGTACACGACGGCTTCGTCGCCGCCTCCAACACGGCTTTTTCGGGAAACGGGAAAACCGTTTGCGGACGAATCATGCCCATCTCTATGCCTTGAGCCTTCAACATGTCGATGGCCGTGCGGCAGACACGGCTCATGGTGCCGTAACTGACGATGAGTCCTTTGTAGTCGCCGTCGGTATTGTACGACTCGGACATGACCTCTTCGGCACGCATGCGGTCGTACTTGGCTTTTAGTGTCAGGTTGTTGTCGTTGAGCTGAACCGGGTCCAGGAACAGGGATTTGACCAGATTGCGGGTGTTGCTCTTGCGGTGGTCCATCCCGTTGGTGGCCCAGGCATCCTTGTTGGTGGGCTCCGTTTTCAGATGGTCGGGGAACTCCACCGGCTCCATCATCTGTCCGATCAGGCCGTCGCCCAGAATCATCACCGGATTGCGGTATTTTTCGGCCAGGGGAAAGGCTTTCATGACCATTTCGACGGCCTCCTGAACGCTGGCCGGTGCCATCACCAGCAGGCGGCAATCGCCGTGGCCGATCCCCTTGGTGGCCTGGAGATAATCGGCCTGGGAAGGCAAAATGCCTCCCAAACCCGGTCCGCCGCGCATGATGTTGACGAAGACCGCCGGACACTGGGCCGCGGCAATGTAGCTGATGGCTTCGCTCATGAGGCTGATGCCCGGACTGGAGGAGGTGGTAAAGACCCGTTCACCAGCCCCGGCGGCCCCAAAGATCATGTATCCCACGGCCACCTCGCTCTCCCCTTGCAGAAACACGCCCCCAACCTCCGGCATGCGGCGGACCAAATACTCGGCCACCTCGGACTGCGGGGTGATGGGATAGGCGAAGTAGTTCAGGCAGCCGGCCCGGATGGCTGCTTCACCGATGGCTTCGTTTCCCTTCATCAATACCTTTGGCATGGTGCTCCTCCGTTAACCGCCTTCAGGCGCTCGGTTCCTCGGTTTCTTTGATGGTAATGGCCACATCCGGACACATGATGCAGCACAGGGTGCAGTGGATGCAATCTTCAGGACGCGCCTGAAAGGCCGGGTAATAACCTTTCGCGTTCACATCGGAAGATATCTCCAGCACATGTTTAGGGCAGACGGTGATGCACAGGCCGCAACCCTTGCAGCGGTTCTTTTCGATGTTGTGTTGATACGCCATTGATAGCTGCTCCTTATCGCGATGGAATCGTATTGCAGGGGAATGCGCTCACCATTGCGGTGTCAGCGGTTTGGCCCCGAGGCGTCAAAGGTCTCCGCCTGCTTCCAGGGCGGCACCAACTGCCGCCTCAGTGCAAGCACCGGGCAATGGATAGCGTGTTTATCGAGCCGGGTCAACAGGGTCGCCGGCGTGGTAATGAAGACCAGCGGTACGTTTCCGGCTTCGGCGACCTTGTTTAAAAAGGCATACCCCGCCAAAATATCCTGTTCGGTGGTCGCTTCCATATAGTTGGCATTGCCGATGAGGCCGGTGATTGTCATCCTGGACTTGGCCTCGATCGCTTGCCGCATATTCAGGCAACCGTTGACCGTATCCGTGTAAGGGCGATGGGGATTGATCACCTGAAGCACCTGCAGCGCTTTCCCCTTCATCGGGTCGGCCAGCGCGGCAAGCACGGTTGCCCCCACGTCATCACCCCCCACATCCAAAAGGGTGAGCCCCGACGGATGTCTCAGCATGCCCGACACCTCGGGGGTAAGAATGGGCAGGTCGGCCTGCATGTATGGGGCGGGCGGCAGGACCACGTCAATGCCATGGCGGCGAAGCACCTGGCGGGCTTCTCGGGTCCTGAAATAGGGGTTGACCAGATCCAAGTCAGCCAGCCGAACCGCCGTGCCCTTTGCCTGCATGTGAATGGCAAGGTTGATGGCGACCTCGGTTTTTCCGCTGCCGTATGCGCCGACAATGATCACGATACCGCTGAGTTCAAGTTCCAATTGGCCTTGGGTCCGTTGTGATAAGAAAAATGAATTACATATTTTCAATACCCGGCTGTGTCAAGGGATTTAGACCCGTCGACGGATTTCGCCTTTTCCTGGCAGATGCGGTGTGCTACAAGGCAATCGACGGTCAGCGTCGCTGTGAACACCATCATAGCTGAGGATCGACCCAGATGAATGCGGTAAAGACCGGCCTCGACATATTCTCCGAATCGCCGCCCGCGTCGTTGAAGCACCGGCGTATTGGGTTGCTGTGCAATCCGGCTTCGGTGGACCGCCGCTACACGCATGCCCGTGCGCGGATCCAGCAGGCATTACCGGGCCAGCTGAAAGCCCTGTATTCACCCCAGCACGGCTTTTACGCGGAAAGGCAGGACAATATGATCGAATCCGCCGACCGGTTGGATCCAGCAACCGGTTTACCTGTGTTTTCACTCTACGGAGACACCCGCATTCCCACGCGCGCCATGATGGATCCCATAGACGTCATGCTGGTGGACCTTCAGGATGTGGGCACCCGGGTCTACACCTTCATCTATACCCTCTCCCACTGCATGGAGGCGGCACGGCAATACGATAAAAAAATCATCGTCCTCGATCGGCCAAACCCGTTGGGCGGTCGTCAGGTGGAAGGAAATCTGCTTGACCCCGGCTGTTCATCGTTCGTCGGCCGCTACCCGATCCCCATGCGCCATGGCCTGACCATCGGTGAATTGGCGATCCTCTTCAACACCCGCTTTGGCATTGACTGCGACCTAGCGGTGGTTTCCATGCGGGGCTGGAAAAGAGCGATGACCTTCAGCCAGACCGGCCTGCCCTGGGTAGCGCCGTCACCCAATCTGCCCACACCGGCATCGGCCATGGTCTATCCGGGTCAGGTGATCTGGGAAGGTACCAACATCTCGGAGGGCCGGGGAACCACCCTACCCTTCGAATTGTTCGGGGCGCCGTTTTTAGCACCTGATCGGCTGATGGAAACTATCGACACGCGCCTGATGAGCGGGGCCGTGCTCAGGCCCGTTGAGTATGAGCCCACATCCAACAAATGGGCGGGGCATCCGTGCAAAGGGTTTCAAATCCATGTCACCGACCCGGAGGTCTATTCGCCCTATGCCCTGTCACTGGCATTCTATCAGGCCATATACCAGGCCTACCCCGACCGTTTTGCCTACAAGCAGCCACCCTATGAGTACGAATACGAACGTCTGCCCATGGACTTGATATTGGGCGACCGACGGATTCGGCTTCAGATCGAAAGCGGAACGCCGCTGCGGGCCATCATGTCGGGTTGGGAAACGCCGCTGGCGGCGTATTCAAAGATGATTGAATCGCTTTACCTATACAAATAAAAGCCCCGAGCGGCAAACCGTTCGGGGCAGCATTTTCAATTTCGGGATGCAGGGGTGTTACTTTTCGGTTTTCAAGGTCTCAATCTCTTTCTTGAGTTCGTCAATCTCTTTCTTGTACTTCTCGGCATCGTCATCGGCGGCGCCGTCATCAGCGGTGTTGTCGTCCTTTTTCCAGGTATCTTTGAGTTCATCAAACCCCAGATAGAGTGCAAGTCCACCGCCGAGCAACAGCATCACCGGGATCGCACCGGCCAGCAGTTGAAGAAATTCACCGAACCATACCGACAGGCCGATCAAGCCCAGAACTGCTGCCACTGCTCCACCAATTAACGTTTTCATAGAGAATCATCCTCCTTCTTGAACCTTTTTGAGTTAGTCAGATTAAAATGGCTTCATCGGCCCATCCATGCGCAAATGGCTGCGATGGATCGACGGGCTTGGTGATTATCTTCGTTTTCTCCGACCGCTGTCGGACGCCGCGTAATTTTTTGAATATCAATGGGATTTCAATTAGATAGCAACTCGTTGGTGACGCTATCAAGTAATATGGCAATAACATAGAAGCCAGAGCAGCGCAAGCATATTTTTCTCCGGCGAATATGGCGTTGCAAAGGGCCAAGGCTTCTGTTATTTTTTTGAAATATCGTCAACGTCCATTCCTTTTGGATTCTTGCCTGATCAAATGATGAACCGTCTTAAAAGACAGCCGATCTCTTCTCTTGCGCTGAGGATTCACGCGTGGATCAACCGTCTGCTTAACCATTCACACGACCACTATTTCTGTTTTCTGCCATCCCCCACCGGGGCCTTTTCCGCTTTTTTTCTGAATCGCCTGTTCTCGGGAATATTCATGGGCGGTGAACAGGCCGACATCGTAAAAAACATCCCCGATGGGGCGATTATCGTCTATACAACCAAATATAAGAGCCACTTCGAATTTCTCTTCGCCCATACCCGGTATCGCCAATTGCGCCTGCCGGTGCCGCAATTGACCTTCGATTCGGACATCTACCTCTGGCAGCCGCTGTCGCGGATATTCCGCATCTGCCTGGCCTACCTGGACGAACTGGTTCAACTTCACCGGATCCAGGACCCCTATCGCAGCGGCTACCACCAACGCGCCCTTCTTGCATCGGGTTGCGGCTTACTCTCGCTGGTTGAAAAAAAAGGGTTCTATCGCCGTTTCGTCAAGGAGAAAACCGATCCGCTGAGTTACCTGATCCAGATGCAAAAACAGATTGATCGGCCCATCTACCTGGTCCCCCAACTGATGTTTTTCGGCAAGAAGCCCTTGCCGGCGGTTCCCAGCCTGGTGGACACGTTTTTCGGCACCTCGCAACACCCGGGAAAGATAAGAAAGATCGTCACCCTGATCCGGTATCCCGGGAAAATTTTTGTGGAGCTCTCCCAGCCGCTGAACCTGCGGCAGTGGCTCAGCCAATCCGCACCTTCGGATAAACCCATCGACTATCAGGCCCTTCAGCTGCGGCGCCAGCTCCTCTTGCTGAACAATCGTCACCGGCAGAGTATCACCGGACCGATTTTGAAATCCAACGAAGAGCTCAAAGAATCGATCCTCACCAGTGACCGGATGGAAACCTTCATCAAGAAACATGCCGCAGCCCGACAGGAACCGATCCATAAAATCCGAAAAAAAGCCGATGGGTACCTGGATGAAATTGCCGCACGCTACAGTCCGACGCTGATCCGCATCATGTCATCCGTGGTGGGGTGGATCATCAACTCCATGTTCGACGGCGCCGTCATTGACAGGGCGGGTCTGGCAAAAGTCAAGGCGATCTCCCAAAAAGGGCCGCTGATTCTCATTCCTTGCCACAAGAGCCATATCGACTATCTGATTCTGTCTTACGTGCTTTACCAGAACAACATGCCCTGTCCGCATGTTGCCGCCGGCAAGAATCTGTCATTCTGGCCGCTGGGTCCGATTTTTCGCGGCGGCGGCGCGTTTTTTCTGCGACGGTCCTTCAGGGGGGCGGTGCTTTATGCCCGGGTCTTTTCCGCTTATATCCATAAACTGTTGGAAGAGGGCTTTCATATCGAGCTGTTCATCGAGGGCGGAAGGAGTCGAACCGGCAAACTGCTGGTTCCCAAGCTGGGCCTGATCTCCATCCTTCTGGATGCCTATCTCAATGGGGCCTGTGAAGATATGATCTTCGTTCCCGTTTATATCGGCTATGACCGGATTGTCGAGGAGCATGCCTACGTTCATGAAGTGGAAGGCGGAAAAAAAGAAGACGAGAACCTCGGTCAGGTGATCCGCGCCCGACGCTTTTTGAAAAAACGTTACGGAAAAATCTATATCAATTTCCACGACCCCATCTCTACCCGTGAGTTCTTGGCTGACGCCCCGGTGGCGCTGGACCGGATGGCCCAAAAAGATGTCAATGTACTGTGCCGCAACCTGGCCTGGCGGATCATCAACGCCATCGACAAGCAGACCGTGGTCACGCCCCATGGCCTGGTGGCCGCCGCCGCCTTGAATATTTCCAAACCTCGCTTCACCCATGAGGAACTGATGGAAACCGTGGATGCCTACCTGACGTTCGCCACCGCCCAGAACGCCAAGCTGGCCGACACGATTATTCTCAACCCGGACGGTGCCATGGAAAATGCCGTCGACCGCTACCTGTCACGCAAACTGATTGAGAAAGCGACCGGCGACAAAGACCTGCCGGAAGATCAAGTCGACTACACGGTGAATATTGCCAAACGGTCACTGCTGGAATTTTACAAAAACAACTGCATTTCATATTTCGTACCGGCAGCTTTCACTGCGATGGCGATTCTAAAGAAGGATGCGTTCCAGTTCAATGCCACCGAGCTGCACAACACGTACCAATTTTTTCAGGATTTCTTCAAATATGAATTTGCCTTTGATCTGGATCGACCACCGGTCCATTACGTGAGAAAAACCATCAAATCATTTATCGATGACGCAATGCTCATGCCCCATCAGACCATCCCCGACCGCTACCAGATCACATCCTCGGGATACCGGAAATTAAAGCTGTTTGCCGCCTTTTTGAAGCCTTATTTTCAATCGTATAAGGTGGTCCTCAACTTTCTACGAACCAACCGCAAGGAAAATATGGAGACAAAGGATAAACTCAAAAAGATACAGAGCATTGGTCTCCAGATGATAAAAAACAAGGAGATCGAACTGATAGAATCGGTGTCCAAGGTCAACTATGCCAACGGCCTGAGCTATTTTTCCACCAACGGCATCAGAAATCACGAAAATGAAGCGGCCATTTCTCATTACGAAACGCTCATCCAGACCTACTTGAACCTGTTGGGCCCATGAAAGCGCTGATTTTGGCTGCTGGGTACGGTACCCGGCTGGCACCCCACTCTCGGACATTTCCAAAGGCCCTGTTCCCGGTTGGCGGCATCCCGGTCTTGGGAAGAATGCTGGGCCACCTGAAACGGGCCGGCTGCACCGCTGTTGCCGTAAACGCCCACCACTTGGCCCATCTTATCCGATCCTATCTGGCGGAAAATGATTTCGGCATGCCGGTGACCCTTAGCGTTGAACCGGAAATTTTAGGCACCGGCGGCGCCATCCGGCAACTGGCCGGCTATTGGGACGACGATCCGTTCGTGGTGGTCAATGCGGACATCGTCACCGACATCGATTTGTCTGAGGTTTATCGCCGCCACCGAATGCGAGGGTCGGCGGTAACGCTGGTCATGCACGACCGACAGCCCTTCAACCAGGTGTGGGTGGATGAACACCATCGAATCTCCGGCTTTGATCGTTTTTCCAACCCGGCGGACCCCGGCAGTCATCGGAAAATGGCTTTTACCGGCATTCACGTCATGGACACCGCCATGATACGGCGCATTCCCGGCGAGGGGTTCAGCGATATCATTGCCGTCTACCGGCAAATGCTTGGCGACGGCGTACCCATTCATGCCCATGTGGTTCGCAATCATTACTGGCAGGACATAGGGAGTCCGGACCGCTACCGGGAGGCGGTGGTAGATGCCATGGCCCCAGGCGCATTTCAATCGGCCTTTCCCGGCTCTCGAAAGGCCGCCATCCATTGCCGGGCGTTGACTGGAGACGGTTCCGACCGCGGCTGGTTCCGGCTGACCGCCGGCCCTTACCGGTTGATCATGGTTGACCACGGCATCACCACCACACTGCCCGGCAGTGAGGTCAACGCCTTCATCAGGATTGGCACCCACCTTGACAACTGCGGCCTGCCGGTTCCGCGAATACACGCCCATGACGGTTTCAGTGGGCTGGTCTTCCTGGATGATCTTGGCGACTGCCATCTGCAGCAGATGGTGCGACAAAGGCCCGATGGCAGCGGCGTGGAAAGGCTGTACCGGAAGGTCATCGACATCCTCTTCGACTTGACGACAAAGGCCGCCGGCAGCTTTGACCCGGGCTGGACCTGGCAGAGCCCGGCCTACGATGTTGCGCTGATACGCGATAAGGAGTGCCGGTATTTCGTGGACGCCTTTTTAAACGGCTTCCTGAAGCTGGCGGTGGCCTATGATGACCTGGCAGCGGAATTTGAACAGTTGGCCGCGAACACCATCGACCACAGCTTGAGCGGGTTGATTCATCGTGACTTCCAATCCCGCAACGTCATGATTCAAGACGGCCGGCCCCATCTCATCGACTTTCAGGGCGCGCGAACCGGCCCGATCCAGTACGACCTGGCCTCGCTGCTGATCGATCCCTATGCGGGATTGCCCCCGGACCTTCAGCTGCGGCTCTTGAACTATGCCACCGAGCAGGTGGTGCGGCTGTTCAAATGCCCCCCGGACCGGTTCATTCGGGGCTATCGCTTCTGCACCATCACCCGAAATCTTCAGATGCTCGGGGCCTTTGGATTCTTGAGCCAGGTCAAACAAAAAGACGCCTTTGCGCGCTGGATCCCAGCTGCGGCAAACATGCTGGCCGGCCACATCCGCGCCGCTGACCCCAAGGCCTTTCCCAAACTCACCGCCATTGCCAAAAAAATCAGTTTGGGATAACTGTTCGACATCGTTCACCTGCCATGAGGCTGCACGGCCCCATCAATGAAAAAGGACGCGGCGCGATGAAACCAGTCAAAATGATGATCAATGGCCTGCCGGGAAACGTCACCGCCACCATTGCCGGCCATGCCTTGCAGGATCCGCGGATTTTCCTGCTGCCCCACTCCCTCACCGGTCCGGAGATTCAAGCCGACCGACACACGATCGGCGGAAGGGACATCGAACTCATTCGGCCGGTCGACCGCGACGAGAAAATGGATGCGCTGGTTCAGACCTACGGGAATTTCATCAGCGTGGATTTCACCCATCCGTCGGCCGTCAACGGCAACGCCGAATTTTACTGCAACCGGGGGTTGCCGTTTGTAATGGGCACCACTGGCGGCGATCGGGAGAAACTGGTCAAAACGGTGCTCGATTCAAGGGTCTGCGCAGTCATCGCACCCAACATGGCCAAGCAGATCGTGGGGTTTCAGGCCATGATGGAGTATGCGGCCGATACGTTTCCAGGCCTTTTCCATGGCTACACGCTGACCGTGAAAGAAAGCCACCAGTCCGGCAAGGCGGATACCAGCGGCACGGCCAAGGCCATGGTCTCCTGTTTCAACCGCATGGGCGTCGATTTTGCGCCGGAAGCGATCGCCATGGAACGGGACCCGGCGGTTCAGCGCGAGCAATGGGGAATTCCCGACGCCTATCTGTCCGGCCATGGATGGCACACCTATCGGCTGACTTCCCCGGACAACACGGTCGTCTTTGAATTCCAGCACAACGTCAACGGACGTGACATTTATGCGGCAGGCACCATGGATGCCGTCTGCTATCTTGATCGGAAACTGAAACAAGGTCTGACGGGCCGGGTGTTTTCAATGATCGATGTACTGAAAGCCTGATCCCCGGCGCGGGGCGCCCATTTTTTGGACGCCTATGCCTGTTGGATCAACTCACGCGCTTTATCCAGCGCCTGCGGCAGATGCTGAGGCTGGGTGCCGCCGGCTTGGGCCATGTCGGGTCGACCGCCACCGCTGCCGCCCACCACCGCGGCAATCGACTTGATCATCCTGCCCGCATGGAACCGGTGGCTGAGGTCTTTGGTCACCACGACGATCAAGAGCGCCTTGCCATCGGTCTCACACCCTAATACCACGACGCCTGAACCAATGCGGTCCTTGAACCGGTCGGCCAGTTCCCTGAGGGCGGATGGCTTGTCGACGGTGATCTGTTGGATGATCGCGGGTATCCCGTTGATTTCGGTGATCTGCCCACCGCTTCCGTCGGCCTGCATTTCGGCCATTTTGGTCTTGAGCCGCGCCGTCTCCTTCTCCAGGCTTTTCAGCGACGATAGGGTCGCCTCGATCCGGGTTGCCAGCCCATTCGGCTTGACTTTGACCAAGTGACTCAACTGCTGGAGAATCCGGCTGTTCTTCTGCACATGGTCCAGGGCGGCGCTCCCCGTGAGGGCCTCGATCCGTCGCACGCCGGATGCCACGCTCGATTCGGAACTAATTTTAAACAAACCGATGTCGCCGGTGCGGCCGGTGTGGGTGCCCCCGCAAAGTTCTCGGCTGAAGGTATCCAGGGAGATGACGCGAACCCGGTCGCCGTATTTTTCCTCGAACAGGGCCGTGGCGCCGGATTTCATGGCATCTTCCATGTCCATCTCTTCAACCGCCACGGGGACATTTTGCCGGATGCGCTGGTTGACGAAGACTTCGATGCGCTCAAGGGCATCGGGGTCTATCTGGGAAAAATGGGTGAAGTCGAATCGAAGTCGGTCCGACGCCACCATGGATCCGGCCTGCTTCACATGGTCCCCCAGTTCATGCCGAAGGGCTGCATGCAGGATATGGGTGGCCGTGTGGTTGAGGGCCACGGCGGCCCGGTGGTCGCCGTCCACGGTGAGCATGACCGTCTGGCCGTTTTCCAGGCGACCGGATTGCAGGTGTCCTTTATGGATGATGATGCCGGTGGGATCTTTGACCGTGTCGGTAACCATCATCGCCATACCGGGCGCGGTGATCGTCCCGTGGTCACCCACCTGGCCGCCGGCCTCGCCGTAAAAGGGCGTGGCCGTGGTCACCACTTCCACGGTAGCTCCCGCATCGGCGGCATCCATGCTTTGGTTGTCCTGCACCACCAGCACTACCTGTGCCTCGCAGGTTAAGGTGCCGTATCCCACGAATTCGGGTTTCTCGCCCGAGGCGCTCAACTGGCGGTAGGCATCGGAAACGCCGGTAAAGGTGATTTTGGATCGGGACTGCCTGCGCTGCTCGTCCATGCGCTGTTCAAACCCCGCGGCGTCCAGGGTCATGCCCTCGTCGCGCACCACGTCGCGGACGATATCCACGGGGAACCCGAATGTATCGTAAAGTTTGAAGATCAAGTCACCGGGAACCTGGGTGGCGCCCTTGGCCCGGATCTCGGCCAGGGTGTCGCTGAGGACCCGCAGCCCGTTGTCCAGCGTTTCCGAAAAGCGAACCTCTTCGTTCTCGATGACGTTGGTGATAAAGGCCGAGGCCGTCTTGAGATCCGGGTAGGCCGGCACCATAATGTCAAACACCACCCGCGCGGTCTCGTGGAGAAACGGTTGCGTCAAACCGATGTTGCGGCCATAGCGGATGGCCCGCCGCATGATCCGGCGCAGCACATATCCCCTGCCTTCGTTGGACGGCAGGACGCCGTCACCGATGAGAAAGGCGGCGGCCCGGCTGTGGTCGGCGATCACCTTCATGGCCACGTCATCGGCCTCGACGCGGCCGTACGGTTTCTGGGCCAGCGCTTCGGTGCGCGCGATGATGGGGTATATGAGATCGGTGTCAAAGTTGGTGTCTACATGCTGGACAACTGAAGCCATGCGCTCCAGCCCCAGGCCCGTATCAATACTGGGTTTGGGCAAAGGGGTCATGGTGCCCGAGGCATCACGGTTGAACTGCATGAAGACCAGGTTCCATATCTCCAGAAAACGGTCGCAGTCGCACGCCACGTCGCAATCGGGGCGGCCGCAGCCATGCTCGGCGCCTCGATCCAGGTGAATCTCGCTGCAGGGACCGCAAGGACCGGTGTCGCCCATGGCCCAGAAGTTGTCCTCCTCCCCCAGCCGAATCATCCGCGATTCGGGGATGCCGATGCGCCGGTGCCAGAGATCATAGGCCTCGTCGTCGTCCAGAAAAACCGAGGCCCAGAGTTTTTCCGCCGGCAGACCGTAGCCGTTGGTCAGCAGGTCCCAGGCGAAATCCACGGCCTTCTCCTTGAAGTAGTCGCCGAAGGAGAAGTTGCCCAGCATCTCGAAGAAGGTGTGGTGCCGAGCCGTATAGCCAACATTTTCGAGGTCGTTGTGTTTGCCGCCGGCGCGGACGCACTTCTGTGAGGTGGTCGCGCGGACATAGTCCCGCTTCTCCTCACCCAGGAAGGTGCGCTTGAACTGCACCATCCCGGCATTGGTGAATAGCAGCGTCGGATCGTCCTGGGGAATCAAGGACGAGCTGCGCACCACCCGGTGGCCATGTTTCTGAAAGTAGTCCAAGTAAAGCTGTCTAATCTCGTTGCCGGTCATAACTATCTCCTAACCCGGATAAAGGGAAACAACCAATCACAAGCACCAAAATTCAAATAAATTCCAAATAATAATGTCCAAATCGCAAAGTAAGGTACAAACCAATGGTTGATTGTTATTTTGATTTCTCCACTATCGATGATTTGAATGCCCTTTCAACCAGGGCATCAGACCTTGGAATTTTAAATTTGGTTATTGAGGTTTATTTGTGATTTGGATTTTGGTTATTGTTCTTTTGCCTTCGGGTCTGTTTTTTCCGTTTTCCCATCTGTTTTGGGCTTCAGCAGGCCCACCGCCTCCCGCACGTTCACGTCCACGGTTTCGAAAAGGTCGGGGTTGTCCTGGAAGAATTTTTTCACGTTTTCGCGTCCCTGGCCGATTCGCTCGCCATTGTAAGAATACCAGGAACCGCTTTTATCGATGATGCCGGCATTGACCCCCACGTCCAAGAGGTCACCGGACCGCGAGATACCCTCTCCGTACATGATGTCAAATTCCGCCTCCTTGAACGGCGGAGCCATTTTATTTTTGACCACCTTGACCCGGGTCCGATTTCCCACGACTTCCTGACCGTCTTTGATGGCGCCGATGCGACGGATGTCCAGCCGAACCGAAGAATAAAATTTGAGCGCATTACCGCCGGTGGTGGTCTCCGGATTGCCGAACATGACGCCGATCTTCATGCGGATCTGGTTGATGAAGATCACCGAGGTCATCGTTTTTCCGATGGTCCCGGTCAGCTTTCTCAATGCCTGGGACATGAGGCGGGCCTGCAGACCCATATGGGAGTCACCCATCTCTCCCTCGATCTCCGCTCGGGGCACCAAGGCGGCCACGCTGTCGATCACCAGCACGTCGATGGCGCCGCTGCGAACCAGCATGTCGGCAATTTCCAAGGCCTGCTCGCCGGTGTCGGGCTGAGAGACCAGCAATTCGTCGCAGTTAACCCCCAGTTTGCGGGCATATACCGTGTCCAGGGCATGCTCGGCGTCGATAAAAGCCGCGATGCCCCCCTGTTTTTGGGCGTTGGCCACGGCGTGCAGTGCCAGGGTCGTCTTTCCCGATGACTCGGGGCCGAAAATTTCGATAACCCGGCCGCGGGGCAGGCCGCCGATGCCCAGGGCGCGGTCCAGCTCGATGGATCCGCTGGAAATCACGGGAACGTCGACGACGGGGCGTGCCCCCAGTTTCATAATGGCGCCCTTGCCGAACTGGCGCTCGATCTGCCCCATGGCGGAGTCTACCGCCTTGGTTTTATCCGGTGAAATGGCCATGCAATCCTCCCAGGTTGGTGACAGGGTGAAAGAACATCATTGTAGGCCGCCTGCGGTAATTTGCAGGTGGGCCCGTTACCCGATTCCCGGCGCGCGCGATGTCGCGTTTCAATTTGCCGGATCGATGCGGTTTTCATTAACGGCCTGGGGGTCTCTAACCGCCAGGTGTGATGTGTGCAGCAGGGTGTATTCAGGCCCATTGGGTCTGAGAATACTATTAAACAGCATCAGTCGATCCGCGCGGAAAAAATCTGAGGCTACCGCTTTCAGGGCTTCCACGGATTCGCCGATCAATTGCGCATCGATCCGACGGCGGATTCGGCCAATGGTCAAATGAGCGCTGAAACCCCGGGCTTCCCTTTTAACGCCCACCGCGTCCAGACCGGATTCAAGGGCTGCCTGAACCGTTTTCAACCGGTCTAGCTCACCCGTCAACCCGACCCAGAGTATACGCGCCCGGCGAAGGTTCGGAAAACCCCCCACCCCCTTGGCCGCCAGCGAAAATGCAGCCGTCGTCTCTGCAGCTGCATCCATCTGAGCGGCAATTGCAGGGATCTGGCAGGGATCGACATCGCCGAGAAACTTCAGGGTCAAATGAATGTTCTTCGCCGCCACCCAGCGGATGTTCCTCCCCGACAGTTTTAGCCGCGCCTGGATCTGCGTCAAAAAGAGAGTCACCGCATCTGGGATCGGCACGGCGACAAATGTGCGCAGGGTCTGTGGCATTGTGGCTCCTTTGCATCCCGGTGCCCGGTATGAAGGCCGCCAGGGGGCATCAGGCCGCAGGAAGGGTGAACTGGGGCGTGCCCAGTTCAAATGTGCCCGCTTTGATCCATTGTTTCAGCGTATCGGCAATCTGTCGGGCCTTGACCATACTGGAAAGTGGAACCGTCGGCACCTTCCTCCCCTTGAGGGTGATGACCCCGCTTTTTAGTTCTGCATAGCTGACTTGTCCCAGATTGCTTGATTTCCCGTTGGGGTAGTCGTCGCCGTAGTCCACAATCTGGGTAAACAGGTCAGCGTCTGAAACCGCTGTAAATTTAGCCATTTCCTCATCGAGTATCGGGATGGGGACGCCCAGTCCCACCGCCAGCGAACACCCGTACCCCTGGATGCTGACCCCTACCAGCCAGTCCGGACGCATCTGCTGCATGTCCCCCATCACCCATAGGGTCCCTGCCGGGGTCACGGGTGTACCGTTGGCTGCCCGCTTTGCCCCGGGGCGGTGTTGGGTGCCGTGCCAGGTGACATAGCCGACGCCGCCGCCTAGAAAAATCCGTGTGCCCAGGCCGATCGTCCGGTAGAAGGGGTCGTTGAACAACGGGCTCAACTGGCCGGCCGAGCAGTAGTTGGCGTTGCCTGCCCTCGGTTTCAGCGCCCCCATGTAGGTGTAAACCGTTTTATTGGTAAGATTGACCGCACAGTTGTAGTTCTGATAGGCGTTCCTTGGGTTGCACAAGGTGGCCTGGGGCAACGATTTAAGCGTAACGATCTTCTCATATTCCCGGCTGGGATAACAATCCGTTCCATAGGCGGTGGCCTTGATATGCATCTTCTTGCCCGCCACCAGATCCTGGATGACGTGGCCCCCGCCGTACAGGAATTCACCGGGATACACTTTGTTCAGCGGATCGTCCTCGCAAGGCTCGGTGGCCCCGATGTAACAGTCCACCGCGGCGATGCCCGCGTAAGCGGGCACATTGTTGATCCACACCCGGCTAGCCTTGGTGCCCGGTGCCGAATGACCAAAATTGATAAATGCACCCGACGAGCACATGGGTGCGAAGGTCCCCGTGGTCACCACATCCACTTGGCGCGCAGCCTCCTGCGGGCCATTGTCCGCAACGATGTCGATCATCTCTTCGGCAGTGACGACGACCACTTCGCCGGCCTTGATTTTATCGTTGATCTGCTGAACTGTTTTTTGAACCTTACCGCGTCCCATGCCGCCGCCTTTTCTATCGGGGTCCCGCGTCATTGATTTTGGCGCTGATGTTATTTTTGATCCATTCATCGTCCCACCACTCAACCGGATTGACATAGGTCTGGTGAATCAGTGTACCGTAGTGCAGGTGGTCACCACCCGCCAGACCCGTCATGCCGGTCTTGCCGATGGTGTCCCCCTTATTGACCATCTGCCCGACGACGACATCGATTTGACTCAAATGCGCGTAGAGGGTGAACAACCCGAACCCGTGGTCAAGAATGATGGTGTTGCCATAGATGCCCTGGTCACCCGTGAAAGCCACTTTCCCGCGGTTTCCCGCCGGTACCGGGCAGTGCGCCGTGGAGGCGAGATCGATCCCCATGTGCACCTGACGGTCGATCTCCTTCCCGCCGTAGAAATAGGTGCGGTGGTCGGCGAAACGGGCCCGGTTGGCCGACCTGGGAAGCCGCAAAAAAGGTCCGTCCCAAAGGACGTCCGTTTCCGTATGCTGTGTGGCCTGTTGTATCGCTTCGGCATCCCTGCGCCGCAGGTCGCGGTTGACTTTTAGGAAAAGGTCGGCTCGGCTGCCGCCCGATGATTCAGGGAAATAGCGCACAAAATCGGGCATTTTCTCATTGAAAAAAGCGTCGGACAGATTGATCGTGTCTTTTCTGAAGGTTCTGGAGTTGATGTGATGGGCCAAACCGGCCGTCGACCGGTTGCCGGCAAAGTCTTCTGCGGCAACCGCCAGCCGCGTTTGCTTGCCTTGTTGGAAATCCAAGGCAAACAGGGCCATGTAGACGGACGGATCTTTGAAATAGCCGGCATATCCAGGATAAAAAAGATCGCCCACCGTCACCCCACTGACCGGGCAATCTTCCGACAGCCGGTATATTGCCGCACCACTGCCGCCCTGGTTGAGATTGTGGGAGCGGCTGATCAGGTCAATCGACGGCGCTTTGGTGTCAATCTGGATCTCTTTTTCCAGGTAAACCCGGTTGCCCTTTCCCCACTTGCGCAGCGAGTAATCCCAAGCCACGATACGAATGACGCCCTTACCGTCGGCCAGGCCCATGGCCTGGGGAGAGATCTGTGCGGTGACTTGCACCGACTTTTCCTTGCCGCCCGCAAAAAAACCACCGGAGGGAAAGGTTCGCTGCAGAACCTCGACTTCCCGGCCCTCGACCAGCAGTCCCATCCAAACGTTGCGGACACCGCTGCCGGAATCATTGACATTCACGGTAACGCTCCGCGTTGCACCGATAAAAGGGGATTCGAGTTCAATGTCCAATGCGGGTGCCGATCCTTCCATGCGGATGATGGCCAGCCATACGGCGGGAATACTGATCAGCAGCACCACGGTAACCAGCAGGATCGGTCTGAGCGAGCTTCCTTTTTTATTCAACGGGTTCTTTCCTTTCGGCGCTTCTTTAGCGTCTATTGAATTGGGGACAATACCAGTTAAGCCACCGGTAATCAAGGCAAAGTTTTTCGCGTCTTGACTTTTTAACATCCTGAGGATACATAATAAAACATGATTCCAACCCATCTTGAAAGATGCCACTGAATGAAGACGGACAGCCCCTTTTTTTTGGTCAGCGGCCCATGCGTCATCGAAGATGAGGCAGTCACGCTGCGCATCGCCGCCCGACTCAAAGAACTGACGGACAGCCTCGGCATTCCCTTCACCTTCAAGGCATCCTATGACAAGGCCAACCGGACCGCCATCAGCGCATTCCGGGGGCCGGGCATTCAGGATGGTCTTCGCGTGCTGGCCAAAGTCAAAAAAACGCTTGGCGTGCCCATCCTGTCCGACGTTCACCGCATCAGCGAAGTGTCGGCGGCCGCCCAGGTGCTTGATGTCATCCAGATCCCGGCATTTCTCTGCCGCCAGACCGACCTGCTTTTGACGGTCGCCAAAACCGGCAAACCGGTGAACGTCAAAAAAGGCCAGTTTCTGGCCCCCTGGGATATGGTCAACATCGTCGAAAAGATTCGTTCGGTATCCAGCGTCCAACCCATGATCACCGAGCGCGGTGTCATGTTCGGATACAACAACCTGGTCGTGGATTTCAGGGGGATCCAAATCATGCAGCAAACCGGTTGTCCGGTGGTTTTCGACGCCACCCATAGTGTTCAATTGCCCGGCGGCGCAGGAACCCATTCCGGCGGCCAGCGGGAGTTTGCCCCGGTATTGGCCAGAGCTGCCATGGCAGCCGGTGCCGACGGTGTTTTCCTGGAAGTTCACGAAGACCCGGACAACGCCCTTTGCGACGGCCCCAACTCACTCCCCCTGGACCAGTTGCCCGGCCTGCTGGTCCAGCTAAAAGCCATCAAAACCGCTCTGGCCGCTTGACATCATCCCATGATTGACACCCACCTGAAACAGATAGCCCTGATACTTCTGGATGTGGACGGCGTCCTGACCGCTGGCCAGGTGATTTACAACGACAGCGGCCAGGAAACCAAGGTGTTCCACGCGCGTGACGGATTGGGAATCCGCATGCTGATTGAAGCCGGCCTCATGGTGGGCATCGTCACCGGGCGCCGTTCCATGGCCCTGGTTCACCGGTGCAGAAATTTAGGCATCAAGCTGCTCAAAGACGGGATTCACGACAAGGCCGCCGCCCTGGAAGAGATCCTGAAAGAGACCGGCATGGCGGCTTCGGCCACGGCCTTCGTGGGAGACGACCTGCCGGATTTGCCCATCATGCACCGGGTTGGGGTGCCCATCGCGGTCGGCGATGCCCACGACCGGGTTAAGCAGGCCGCCATGATGACCACCCGGGCAAGGGGTGGTTGTGGTGCCGTGCGTGAAATCAGCGAGCGGATCCTGCAAGCCAGGGGAGATTGGGAACCGATGATCAAAAGACTGTTTTCATGAAACGTCGCCGTCTGATTCAGCACGTTCTGCTGAGTATTGTCGTCCTGGTGCTGGCCGGCACAATTGTTGTCTTTATCGGGTATCGCCGGATGACCCGCAATCCGGAAGCGCTGTTGGACCTGGTAAAAAATGAAGCGGATATGCAGCTCAACCGGATTCGTCAGACCGCCATGAAAAACGGCATCCGGGAGTGGCGACTCGAAGCGGACTCGGCAACCCTTCTGGAAAAGAACAAGACCATGCAGCTGGCCAATCCGGATGTTGAGTTTTTCATGGACGACGGGGATCATGTGCACCTGACCGCCGAGCAGGGAACGATTTACACGGACTCCAGTCGCATGAAGGTCTCGGGGCGGGTATCGGCCAACACCAGCCTTTACCGGTTCCAGACCGACGCACTCGACTACGACCCGGCGGCCAGGGAACTTCACACCGATACCCCCGTGACCCTCTCCGGCGAATCGTTCACCCTGCAGGCCGACATGATGACCATGAACCTGGAAACCAGTATCACCCGTTTCGAAGGCGGTGTGGAAGGAACAATCAGTGAGGATCTTCAGCTTTAGATACACCGCCGGCGTCGTTCTGACCATGCTGGCTTGCATGGTGCTGTTGCCCTTGTCGGCCACCCCGACTGACGCCGGAACCGAGTCCCCGGCAACGGTATCGACCGATCCGGAGACAAAAAAAATCCATATTTCTGCGGATCGACTCATATCCAACACAGCTGACAACAACGCAGAGTTTATCGGCAATGTAAGGGCCAAACAAGGTGAGACCCTGATCACCGCGGACAGCCTCAAGATTTTTTTTTCCGGTGGCTCCGAAGCAGGATCCGCTTCACCTGCCCAGTCCCTGAAGAAGCTGGTGGCCACTGGAAACGTGGAAATTAAATTCGACAATAGGCTTGCCGTCGCCCGGCAGGCAGTATATATAACAGCACAGCGCATGCTGATCCTGACCGGCCCGGGGGCCACGATAACCAGCGGCGACAATACCATCACCGGCGAAACCATTACGTTCTACCGCGCTGATGGGCGGTTCACCGTCGAAGGCGGATCTAACGGTCGCGTCAGCGCCGTCATCCTCCCGGAAGAATCAGGATTGGAGTAGCCCGTGAACATGCACCCCGTGGGAAACAGCTGATGGCTGCCTTGTCTGTTCGTGAACTGGTCAAGGTCTACCGGGGCAGGAGAGTGGTGGATCGGGTGAGCCTGAACGTGGAAAGCGGACAGGTGATCGGCCTGCTGGGACCCAACGGTGCCGGCAAAACGACTACTTTCTTCATGACCGTGGGATTGATCAAGCCCGATAGCGGCCAGGTCTTTCTCGATGACAGGGATATCACGGAATACCCCATGCACATCCGGGCGAGGACAGGGGTCGGGTACCTGCCCCAGGAAGCCTCCATTTTCAGGAGACTGACCGTCCGCCAGAATATTCTGGCCATTCTGGAGACCTTGCCCCTGTCGCGCCAGCAGCGCCATGACCGCACTGACCGGCTGCTGGAAGAGTTGGGTATATCCCACGTGGCGGAGAGCAGAGCGGCGGTGCTGTCCGGTGGCGAACGTCGCCGGCTGGAAATCACCCGGGCCCTGGCTACGGACCCGGCCTTCATGTTGCTGGACGAGCCATTTGCCGGCGTCGACCCGCTGGCGGTGATCGACATAAAAAAGATCATCGCCCACTTGAAGGAGCGGAACATCGGTATCTTGATATCCGATCACAATGTTCGAGAAACCCTGGGGGCGTGTGATTCGGCATTTATTTTGAGCGACGGAAAAGTGATCGAAAACGGAACACCACAGCAGATCGCTTCGAGCACCATCGCGCGACGAATTTATTTGGGAGACGAATTCAGACTCTAAGATGGCAATTGAACTCAGACAACAACTCAAACTGACCCAACAGCTCATTATGACGCCACAGCTCCAAATGGCGATCAAACTGTTACAGCTGTCCCGTCTCGAGCTGGTGGACACGATCAGACAGGAACTGGAAGAGAACCCCACCTTAGAAGAGATCCAGGAGACCCCCGACAAACAAAAGGATAGCGAACCCGAAGAAGCGCCAGCCGCTGCCGTGGAAGAGGCACGTGAAGTTACGATCGACGAGAAGATCAATGACGAAATCGACTGGAGCAATTACATCGACGAGTATAACTCGCCGGGAAAAGTCAATTTCGAGTCCGAAAGCCGGGATGCGCCCCAATACGAGGCATTTGTCTCCTCCAAGGAGTCCCTCAGCGATCACCTCTTATGGCAGCTGTTGATGCTTTCACCCACCGACATCGAAAAGCAGGTCGGCAGTCTGATCATCGGCAGCCTCAACCCTGACGGATACTTGCAGCTGTCTGTCGAAGAGCTTTCCCAGCAAAGCGGCGTTTCCATCGAAATGGTCGAGGATGTCCTTGAAACCATGCAGTCCTTCGATCCGGTGGGCATTTGTGCCAGGGACCTGAGGGAGTGCCTTCTGCTTCAGGCCCAGCATCTGGCCCTGGAAAACAGCTTGGTGACGGACATTATCTCCGATCACCTGAAAAATCTGGAGAACAAGAATTACAAAGCGATTTGCAAAGCCCTGAAGGTCAAACTCAAAGAGGTCATTGCCGCGGTCAACGTCATCCGTGCGCTGGAACCCAAACCGGGGAGACAGTTCACCGAGGAGACGCCCCACTACATCATCCCGGATATCTACGTCCACAAGAGCGAGGGTGAATTTGTCATCGTCCTGAACGACGACGGCATGCCCAAACTTCGGGTCAATCCCTTCTACAAGCGGGCCATCACCAAAAAAAACGAGGTCAGCGCAAATGCCAAGGAATACATTCGGGACAAGATGCGATCTGCGGCCTGGCTGATCCGCAGCATACACCAGCGCCAGAAAACCATTTATAAGGTGATGGAGAGCATCCTGAAATTTCAACGGGACTTTTTCGATAGAGGCGTGACCCATTTAAAACCCATGGTGCTCAGGGATGTGGCAGAAGATATCGGCATGCATGAATCCACCATCAGCCGGGTGACAACCAATAAATATGCCCACACCCCCCAAGGCATTTTCGAACTGAAATACTTTTTCAACAGCTCCATCAAGCGGGTCTTTGGTGAAGATATCGCCTCGGCCAGCGTTCAGGCCAAAATTAAAAAGCTCATCGAAGGAGAAAACCCCAAGAAACCATACAGCGACAGCAAGATGGCCGAGTTGCTCAAAACGGACAATATCGACATCGCCCGTCGCACGGTGGCCAAATACCGTGAGATGATGGGCATTCTGTCCTCCAGCAAACGAAAGCAGTTCTGATGGTTTCCCCGGCGCAGTCGGCCACGGGTTTCTCGTCCCGCCCGCATGTAATACCGGTGGGAGACGTATCAGAACCGGTTGACCACCCTCTGCCGACCGATATTCCCTAAAGGAGGCACCAACCATGAACACATCCGTCCGATTCAAGAACCTCGAACCCTCCGACGCCCTCAAATCTTATGTCAGCGAGAAACTGAACCGAATGGAAAAATACTTCAACGGCCCGGCTGAAGCCAATGTGGTTTTGTCCATTGAAAAATTTCGCCACAGCGCGGAAATCAACATCATGGGCGACCGGCTGATCATCAACGGCAAGGAGGAGACCGGAGAAATGTATTCAGCCATCGATATGGTGCTGGACAAGTTGGAGGGCCAGATCAAAAAAAGCAAACAGAAGGGTCGGAAATACCGATCCAAGGGAAAAACCGGTGCCATGATGTCCGAGCGGGCAATTGACATGGACGGTGACCAACAACGGGTAAGGGTCCACCATATCGAATTCAAGCCCATGGACGTGGATGAGGCGGTGATGCAGATGGACCTGATAAATGACAATTTTCTGGTATTCACCAATGCGCGAACGGAATCGGTCAACGTCCTCTACCGGCAAAAAGACGGTAACTACGGATTGATCCAGCCGCGGGCTTAGCCGGTATTGACAGCATCCGGATAGGCCTTGAAAAATAACAGCGGAAATTTGCCGGATCCAATGAGACAGCGATGAAAATTTTAGATGTACTCAACAAAGAAGCGATTCTTATCGATCTAAAATCCAAGGACAAAATAGGCATATTAAAAGAGCTGGTGACCCCAGCCGCGCATATTACCGGCATCGACCACAACGAAATGGTGCGTGTGTTGATGGAACGGGAACGATTGGGCAGCACCGGCATTGGCGGCGGCATCGGCATTCCCCACGGCAAACTTAAGAACCTGGAGAAATTGGTTCTGGGGTTCGGTTTGAGCCGAAAGGGAGTGGATTTCGAATCCATGGACGGTCGCCCCACCCACCTGTTTTTTCTGCTTATCACCCCCGAACACTCAACCGACCTTCACCTCAAACTGCTGGCCCGCGTATCCCGGCTGCTTAAAAAAGAGCCGTTAAAAGCGTTGATGATGAAGGCCACCAGCGCCGATGAGATCATCGCCATCATCGGTGAGGACGATGATGATTTTTAACCCAATACCGGACAACCGCCTCGACCTACTTGACTCATAATTATGCGAGAACCGCGTTGTGAAACGGACCCCCATCACCATTGTCACCGGAAGATCCGGCTCCGGGAAAAGTACCGCTCTAGCCGCGTTTGAAGACTCGGGTTACTACTGTGTGGACAACATGCCTGTCGCCCTGTTGCCCGGGTTTCTGAATTTATCCTTGGACCCTTCCGATGCGTTTCCCAGTTTGGCATTCGGCATGGATCTCAGGGAAAAAAGCTTCATCCGGCAATATGAATCCATCCTGGATACATTAAGGGGCATGGGCTTTGACTTTCGGATCATCTTTCTCGAAGCTGAAGAGAAGACCTTGCTGAGACGTTACAGCCAGACGCGTCGGCGCCACCCGCTGGCACACGATAAAAGCATTCGCGATGCGATACGTTCAGAAAAAAACTTACTGGCAACCCTGCGGGGCAAGGCCGATCAAATCATCGACACATCGGATCTGAATGTCCACGACCTCAAATCCATCATCCGCAAAATTGCCACCGTGGGCGCCGGAGACGATGCGATGAATGTTCAGGTAATTTCATTTGGATACAAATATGGGCTCCCGGTTCATGCCGATCTGGTGATGGATGTCCGTTTTCTAAGAAATCCTTATTTTGAGCCATCACTTCGGCCGTTGAGCGGGAAAACAGAAAAAATTCGATCTTTTGTCTTGAACTCTGACCAAACCTGTTTATTTTTACAGAAATATTTTGATCTGTTGAACTTGTTGATTCCCCAATATGAAAATGAAGGAAAATCATACCTCACCATTGCCGTCGGTTGCACAGGAGGTCGTCACCGCTCCGTCGTGATCGCCAGTCAATTGTGTGATCACATTACGGCTCTGGGTCGTAAAACGGAACTGACCCATCGCGACATCAACAAATCCAATTGATCATGAAAATGAGACCTGGTTCCGTTATCCGCATTCACCCGATGAAAGACAGGCAGACATGATTGGCGTTTTAGTGGTTACCCATTGCCGGCTCGCAGAGGCATTGCTCGAGGCGGCAGAATTCATCCTTGGCGAACGACCCGAGGCCATGGCCTCCGTATCCATCGATTTGAACGAAAACGCGGATAAGTTGCGCAAGAAAATTGCCGACGGCATAAAAAAGCTGAAAAGCAGCGAGGGGATTCTGATTCTTACGGACATGTTCGGAGGAACGCCATCCAACCTGAGCTATTCGTTTCTCGAGGAGGGGCGGGTCGAGGTGATTTCCGGGGTTAATCTGCCCATCCTGATCCGGGCGGCCAGCGCCCGAAAAAATCAGACCCTTTCGGAACTGGCAGCCAATCTTGAATCGTTCGGGAAAAAAAGCATCTCTTTGGCCAGCGGCATTTTGAAAGGGAACAAGAGAGGTTAACCATTTTAAGGAGGAAAAGATGAGCGTAAAAATTGGCATCAATGGATTTGGCAGAATCGGTCGTGTGGTTTTCCGGGCTGCCATGAACCATCCGGACGTGGACGTCGTGGCGATCAATGACCTGACTGACGCCGCAACCATGGCACACCTGCTGCAGTATGATTCGGTCCATGCCAAACTGGATATGGAAATCAAAGCCAAAGATGGCGCCATCGAAGTCAACGGCAAGTCCATCGCCTACACCGCCGTCAAGGATCCCGAACGGCTGGCCTGGAAGGATTATGGTGTGGATATCGCCTGCGAATGCACCGGTCTTTTCCGGGACCGCGACAACGCGGCCAAACATCTGACCGCCGGTGCGCGCAAGGTAATCATTTCCGCCCCCGCCAAAGATCCGGACATCACCATCGTCATGGGTGTCAACGCCAACAAATATGATCCCACCCATCACCACATCATTTCCAATGCGTCGTGCACCACCAACTGCCTGGCACCGGTGGCCAAGGTATTGTTGGAAAACTTCGGCATTAAAAGCGGGTTGATGACGACCATCCACTCTTACACGGGTGATCAGCGCCTGCTGGACTTCCCCCACAAGGATCTTCGCAGGGCCAGGGCTGCGGCCTTGTCCATGATCCCGACCACCACCGGCGCGGCCAAAGCCGTCGCCCTGGTTCTCCCCGAATTGGATGGCAAGCTCAATGGCCTGGCGATCCGGGTTCCCACACCCAACGTCTCCATTGTCGATGTGGTGGTCAACGTGGACAAAGCCGGCGTCACCAAATCCGATGTCAATGAAGCGCTCAAGGAAGCATCCGAAGGTACGCTCAAGGGCATCCTGGGCTACAGTGACCTGCCATTGGTTTCCACCGACTTCAATGGCTGCCCACTTTCATCGATCGTCGATGCCCCGACCACTTATGTCGTGGCCAACATGGTCAAGGTGCTTTCCTGGTACGACAACGAAACGGGTTACTCCAACCGCATGGTTGACCTGGCCGCTATGATTGGCAAACAACTTTAGCTGAGGAGAACGTGTCCGATGAGCAGCCGAACCCCGCTGATTGCAGGCAACTGGAAAATGCATAAAACCGGTTTCCAAGCCGTGGAGGCCGCCAGCCACTTGAAACGCCTGGTCGAGAAGGCAACGGGCGTGGAGGTGATGCTGGCCCCCGCCCATACCGCCCTCTACCAGGTGGCCCAGGTGCTAAAAGGAAGTATCATCGCCGTGGGTGCCCAGAACCTTCACTGGGAGAAACAGGGTGCTTTCACGGGAGAAATCTCATCGGAGATGCTGGTGGAGGCAGGTTGCTCACACGTCATCATCGGTCACTCCGAACGCAGATTGTTTTTTGGCGATACCGATGCGAGCGTCAATCGTAAAATCAGGGCGGCCCTTTCGGCGAGTCTTATCCCGGTGCTCTGTATCGGCGAAACAGAGGCGCAGCGTGAAGCCGGCAAGACATTTTCGATACTTGACAAACAGGTTCGAGATGGTCTAAAAGACTTTGTTTTTGGTGATCTATCCGGTCTCGTCGTTGCCTACGAACCGGTCTGGGCCATCGGTACCGGAAAAACCGCTTCCAGGGAGCAGGCTCAGGAGGCCCATCAATTCATCCGGTCACTGCTGGACACGCTATTCGGAAAACCGTTTGCCAGTGCCGTTCGAATCCTTTATGGAGGGAGCGTAAAACCGGACAACGTCCGGTCGCTTATGGAAATGCCCGATGTTGACGGCGCCTTGGTCGGCGGGGCCAGCCTGGACCCTGAAACGTTCAGCAAACTGGTTTTTTATAACCATTGATTGCACCGTAAAGACGATAACCAATGTCCATACTGTTGATAGTCATTCACGTGGTGGTGTGCATCGCCCTGATCATGATCGTGCTGCTCCAGACCGGCAAAGGGGCAGATATGGGCGCCGCTTTCGGCGGTGGCTCCAGTCAGACCCTCTTCGGGAGTACCGGGGCATCAACGTTTCTGAGCAAAGCAACCACGGTGGCCGCCATCGTGTTCATGCTCACGTCGTTGACCCTGGCCTACGTGTCCGGCGGCAAAGTCGCGAAATCGGTGGTCACGGATGTCCAGGTGCCCATTGAACAGCAGTCGCAGCAGCCACCGGCACAGGACGATGCGGCGGGAACCGATACGAAATCTGAGTAAAGTCAATGAACGCGCATGCCGAGGTGGTGGAATCTGGTAGACACGCTATCTTGAGGGGGTAGTGGCCCACGGCCGTGCGGGTTCAAGTCCCGCCCTCGGCACCACGTTTAAAATATGAATACGGGGCGTTACGAAATGGTAACCCCCGTTTTTTTTGTTGGCCGGATGTTGGCCAATTTTTTTTCAGACTGTTCTTTCAGTCAGAACCCAATCTAGCCTTCTGTTCCCCACCATTTTTTTCCAATCCCAACCAAATTCTTCCCTGAGCCGCGCCAATCTGAAATTGCGTCTCCTAACGATTGCAGCCTCATGATCATCAGCTATGCCGAATCCAATTTTTCCCTTGTGATTCGTCTGTCGTTTATCTAAGATTTCGCTGTTTTTCCAAAACCGCATTCAGTTCGCCCGCCAACCCCGCCGCAAGCCGAGGGGAATGCGCTCGCACTTGCGGTTCACGGTCAACCGATTCGGTTCAGGCAACCAATTTCCATTACAGTGATCATGGCTTCACGGAAATCCCAAAAAAGAAAAACCAAACGTAAAACCAAACTGAACGCCAGGCGCAACAAGCAACAGGCTGGCCTGCGGTCTGATAAAGCAATCTATTTCTATTATGAGTCACAGTGGTACCGAGATCAGGATAACCATCCGAAAGCGCTGCAACTTCTGAGGAAAGCGCTCAAACTCAGCCCCACAAACAAAGATTTCATGATCGAACTGGTCCATCTCGGCCACGCCTTGTCCGACCCGGATGTCCAACTCGACGGGTTGTCCCGGTTGCGCCATTGCGGTCAGCTCGATGACCAATACCTGCCGCTATTTGTCGATTTGCTGACGCAAAAAAAGAAGTACCAGTCCGCCCTGGAAATGACTGAATTGCTGATCGAACGCCTGCCCAGGATGAAGGTTTCAGACAAGCGCCGAATGCGCACCCATGCAAAGCACAATATGGATTTCTGCCGTTTTCAGTTGGCGCAACGGACATCCCGCGCAACTCCCCGAAAACCGGCCGAGCCCCGGATAAAAAGCCGCAAACCGAAGGCGTCACCCCCACCATCAGCAGCGCCAGCCTCCCCGCCGAAGCCGCCGGCACCAAAACCGTCGCTGCCGTCAATCCCCGTAACTATCAGCATTGACCGGGCTTCTTTTCAACAGGCGTTGTCCGCCGGACAGACCGCAGCCTGCGATCAATATGAAGTGGCGCTGACGGCCCAGCGCATCCGTTTCAGCGATTCCTTCGAGAATCTGATCTGCCTTCCCGACCTGCAGAATGTCCAATCGCTCTGGTATCAGGAAGAGACCGCCCGCAAGGTGCTAAAATCATTTCGGGGCCGCGCCCTATTGTCTGACGAGGTCGGTTTGGGAAAAACCATCGAGGCTGGCATTATTTTAAAGGAGTATATTCAACGGGGCATGGTCAAAAGTGCGTTGATCCTGACGCCTACCCCACTGGTGAGCCAATGGAAGGAGGAGTTGAAAACCAAGTTCGACCTCGATTTTCCATCCACCGACGATTCTGATTTTCGCACCAAAGGCCGTCGATTCTGGGAGCACCCATTTATTCTGGCATCCATCAATCAGGCCAAATCCAGGCATCATTTTATAACGGTGACCGGCAGAGAATATGGCATGGTGATTGTCGACGAAGCCCATCATCTGAAAAACCGCAATACGCTCAACTGGAAGCTGGTCAATGCACTGAAAAAGCGCTTCCTGCTGCTCCTGACGGCCACGCCGGTGGAAAACAACCTCATGGAGTTATACAATCTGGTCACCCTGCTCAAGCCGGGCCAGCTCAAAACGGCCACCGCTTTCCGTCAAGCGTTTATGACCAAAGGGGATCCCACCAGCCCGCAGAACCGCGCACAATTGAAAGAACTGCTGGGCCAGGTGATGATCCGCAACACCCGCGCATTGGCCAAAATCAATATTCCGCCGCGCTTTGCCGAAACCGTACGCGTGGAGCCCACCGATAGCGAAAAAGAACTTTATGAGCGCATCAGCCTGCTGGTGCATGACGTCAACCGTACCGACGGGATCGGCAACAAACTGCTGCTGAAAACCCTGCTGGCCGAAGCTGGGTCATCTCCCCGGGCCGTGGAATTGACCCTTACGCGGATAATGGATAAGAAAGAGCTGCTCCTGGCTCATGAGAAACAAATCCAGGCAATCCGACACCTCTCCCGTTCCATGGCGGACACACGAAAAAATAAGATCCTGCTGAAGCTCATTCGTTCCGCACCGGGCAAAAAAATCATCTTTGTCAAATACCTGGGCACCTTGGCGCACATTACGGATTTTCTAAGTTGGGAAAAAATACCCCATGCGGTGTTCCACGGTGGCATGACCAACGCGATCAAAGACGAGCAGATCCGTGATTTCAGGGAAACCAAGGATATTCTGGTGTCCACCGAAATCGGCGGGGAAGGACGCAATTTGCAGTTCTGCCACCAAATGGTCAACTACGACCTGCCCTGGAACCCCATGAAGATCGAGCAGCGTATCGGCCGCATTCACCGCATCGGACAGGAAAACGAAGTGCGTATCTATAACATGTGTGCCAAGGGCAGCATCGAGGACTATATCCTGGAAATCCTGGATCGCAAAATCAATATGTTCGAAATGGTCATCGGCGAGATCGACATGGTGATCGGACGCGTCAGAGGCGAAAAGGATTTCGCCGATCGCGTCTATGATATCTGGCAGCAGGCAACAACGGCAACGGAGCGCAGGCAGGGCTTCGCCAAACTCGCCACCCAACTCAAACGATCCAAGACCCAGTACAAAACGACGCAGGAACTGGATAAAAAACTATTCGGTGAGAACTATGAACTCTGACTTGAACCTCGGTTTGGAAAACTTTGTGAAGCGCTTCTTCATCAGCCGGGGTGCCGATATCGATCAGAATGGGGCTCGTCTGGATGTGCTGGCTCCCCGCGAACTGGCTGAGCGCATTGGGCTTCCGACGTTTTCCAGCCTGACAATCGGTGGCGACGATCCTGACAGCTTTGGCGTTCACTACGGTTCGCCGTTGCTGGAAAAAATCGCCGAAGCGGCCGGCGATACCGTGCCGCTCGCGGCTGTTCGATTGTCGTTTCACTATATCAAAAGCCAGGGTTTCGATCGATTGATCAAAGACCTGTTCACCTTTCACGGCGCCCTGATAAAGGTGAACAACACGGCCCCCATCCAGACCGTATATCTGCTGCTGAACTGCTGCTTCCTGGCGCAAAGCGACGAACAAAAAGAGGGGTTGTTTCCCCTTGTCTTTAACCTCGACACCGGAGCACCGATCGTTGACATGGCGGCCATGCTGGACACCTCGGAAAAGGTATTCGAATCCGGTGCGTTCGATGGCATCTTCGAAGACGAAAAACAGCAACAGATCATCCACTGGGTGCAGCAGCGGGCACCGGTGATCCTAGAACATCTAATCAAACCGTTTCGCGACAGCATGAATCGCCGTTTTCGTCGCGATGTCAGCAATCTTGAGGCCTATTACGATGAATTGAAACAGGAAATGATCGAAAAGCTCAAACGTCCAGGGCTTTCCGCGCAGTTGATCCAGGAGAGAAATGAGAAAATCAACCTTATTCCGGAGGAACTGGACAAGAAGAAAGACGACCTGTTCAAAAAATACAGCATCAAGGTCAACCTCTGGTTGATTGGGTCCATGTTGATCCGCACCCCTGCCGTAAAGTTGTTTTGCGACGCCACCGTCGGCCGTCGTAAAAAACAATTTACCCTGGTTTACAATCCCGTCAACAAATCCATCGACCCGATAGTCTGTGAGGGTTGCGGGAATGGCATAGTCCACATTCAATTTTGTGACCAGTTGCACTCCCTGTGTCCTCGATGTTGGCAAAGCTGTCCGGCTTGCCATAACAAGCGTTGATCCCATCGGATCTAAAAATTAACTTGCTTTATCGATTTTAAAGCTTATTATGCTATCAATCAATCAAATCCCATTGAACCAGTGGGATAGTTCCTTTCTGTAGGAAACTACCATTTGTCAAAGTGGCACCCTCCAGTCTGTGACGTTGAAAATTTTAAGAAAGGAGGATGTTATCATGACCAATGGAATTGTTAAGTGGTTTAACGACTCAAAAGGATTTGGTTTCATTGAGCAGGAAGATGGCGCAGATGTATTCGTTCATCATTCAGCGATCAATGCGACCGGTTTTAAATCCCTCAACGACGGCGATCGCGTGTCCTTTGATATCGAGCAGGGCCCGAAAGGCCCTTCCGCTGCAAATGTCACCGTGATCTAACGTTATCTTCAGCCTTTAAAGGGCGTTCTCCATAGATGCGGAGGATGCCCTTTTTTTATTTGAATCGCAGTAGCGCAGACACTCCCCGAGGCTTGCCGCGGAAAGGCTTCAATTGATGCCTTCAGCAATCGCTGTCATTGCCCCATTGCCTTCCCCCCCATTTTTCACCAATCCTCTTGGATCAACCCCATCCTCTCCTGCTCGACGCCTCGAACCCATAAACACGATGCCGATTAAACCAGCAGATTGTCTTGAATGACCATATGGTTGACAAGAAAATATCAGCATACTACTACATCTCCCTAACCGCGGCCGAGAGTCCGAAAAAAGGGTCGACGTTCCTCGGAACAGAGGGCGGTGTTTAACCCAAAGCTGAAGATGGAGTCCAAATGGCGAAAATCCGGAAGTACAAATTGTCCTGGCAAGCTTCAAATTCTGAACATGTGATCGGCTATAAGCTGTATTGGTCCAAGGCCGCCAAGATCAGCTATGATTCCAAATACATCAAGGTCGGAAACGTCACCGAGATAACACTGCCCGATGATGTCACCCTTTCCGATGGGCCGGTAATGTTCGGCGTAACGGCGATCGACAAGGATGGCAATGAATCGGACATGACCACCATTCCTGAACCATACCAGTTACAAATTCCTAAAGCGCCGGTGGGTCTATCGCTCAAACCGCTGGACGACTATAAACTGGTTGACTCGACGAAAGCGGAACCCAGCGCATTGGCAAACATGACCATTACCAGTCCGGAATCAAGCGAAAATGACGATTCATTGGCCCAGGCGATAGAGACGAATGGTCACCACCAACCGGCAAGAATGAAATATTACGATGATGTCGGGTATCGCAAGACGCCGTAATTGACCGCCCGAACCGCCGTCTTCATCCACCGAAACGCGATGCGATATCGATCCGCGTCTACGCACCGCGCAGTCGTGGAGGCAGAATGAAGACCTTTCTCAAGCCGGTCTTCAGCGAGATCGCCGATTCCGGGCAGAACCGGGCGCAAACCCCGCAGCCAAGGCAGGCGCTTTCATCCCGCTGGGCGAGCCCGTCTTCGCCGAGTGCAATGGCATCGGTCGGGCACCACGCCAGGCAGCTGCCACATCCCGTGCACACATCCGTATCGATCACCGACAGGTGGTAGGTGGAATTGATCATCGGCAGGGTGCCATCCCGCCAGATTCGCAGGGTATCGCAGCAATCTTTGCAGCAGTTGCAGATGCTGGTCTCCGGGCTGGTTTCCCTGGACCCCGGGTGAAAGGCCTTGTGAATCAACCCGGCCCGCTCAGCTTCCTTCAGGATTTTCAGGGCTTCCTCGCGGGTGAGTTTCCTGGCAAAACCCTGGGCGCTGGTATGCCGTGCCGATTTGCCGAAGGAAAAGCAGTTCAATACAGGTGCATTGGTCTTGCACGCGTCTCCCAGCAGGCTCCGCCGCTGGCGGCAGAAGCAGTGTCCCACGGCAATATCATCAAACTTGTTGATGATCGCTTCAACCGTCTGGCTCGGGAGGACGAACTCCTCGGAGGCAGTCAAGGGCTGGTCAATCGGAATGATGCGGATGGCTTTACCGTCGGCCGTTTGGTTGGCCGGCACGGTCCGGTCCACGGCAGGGGCCGCGGCGAAGCGGGGCACCAGCGAATCATAATGGTCCTGGGTCTGATCCCGAAGTTCTGCAAGCAGCCGCTCGAAGAGCACGGCGAGCTCTTTTTCCGCCTGGCTGCCGGTCAGTTCGCCCATAAATCGATACTCCATCAGGCCGACCATCATCAGCGGCAGGAGCCGATAGATCATTTCCCCCTTGGAACTGGGTTGATTGAAAACAAGCCCCTTCTTAGCCAGACTGTCGGTGAGCCGAATGATTGTCGCCGCTGAGAACCCGCTTGACGAGACAAGCTGATCCATGGTCTGGGAAGGCTTTTCACGGAAAGCGACAATCAGGTCCAATTCGTCCGGGCAATCACCCACAACACGCTGGATAATAGTGACGGCGGTATCGGTGACTGGAAATTGAACCAGCCCCTGACGGCAGATGACGCGGGCCGCTCGTTTGAATTTTTCCGATTATTACACAAGGAGATACCATGAACGAAGAACTGCGTAATTATCTGGCGAGGATGACATACGGCATTTACGTTCTCACCGCCCGGTATGGGGAGACCATCAACGGCATGATCGCCTCATGGGTAAGCCAAGTGTCCTATGCCCCGCCGTTGATCATGGTGGCCGTCCATCCCGATCGCTACTCCCACGACCTGCTGCAGAAAAGCGGCCATTTCGCGCTGAATATTCTCGCCCGGGAGCAAAAACATCTGTTGACTCGATTCAAAGGGCCAGACCCCAGGTCAAAATTTGACGCCTTGGCCTGGCACGACGGCGTGAACGGGTGCCCGATCCTGGATGACTGCATCGGCAGCGCGGTGTGTCGAATCCAGCAAACCCTGAAACCAGGCAACCACGCCCTGTTCATCGGCCAGGTGGTCGAAGCCGTTTTCAATGGGCCAAAGAGACCCCTTTGCACGTTGGATTACGAAGGGTCCTATTCAGGAAAGCAATAGCTGGCAATCGTCCTAAATCGTTTTGGGCAGCAACCCATTTTTCTCAAGCGCCTTCATCACCATTTCGACCACCTGACCGATGGCCTGCCCTGTGGATTTCGGATTGTTGAGCTGCGATTCACCTGCCCAGATGGGTGATTCCGACTTCACATCGTACAGCGCGGTCTCAAGGCTGAATTTGACCTTTTCACCGTATACGGTGGGCCACGTCACATATGCCAAGCCATAATTATAGAAACCGTAGTAGTTAAAAAAATACCGTGGCCGATCACGGCTGAAGACCTCAGTTTCCTCCATCCCCACGAGATGGGTGATCAAGATGGCATCGTTTTCATATTTGTCGACGACCCTGATGATGGCCTCTTTTTCCAGTTTGGTTTTCACATCCATGGGAAGCACGTCGACACTTGTAATGGCGTCAACACCCTTAACCTTGAGCCAGTCCTTGAAATGTTTTTCAAAAACCGCCCTGATCTTTTGATCGTCGAGGATAACAATAATCAGCACATCCTTGACTGGGCTGCCCGCGCGTGTCTCCTCCATATGGTTCTGGATCATTCGGGCGCTCGAACCGGAACAGGCGACGAGCGCGACGGCAAGGGCTGTCAGAAACCGTGTCGCTGCAATTTTCCGCATTTTCAATACACCTTTTCCTTCTATGATGCCTCGCATGGTCAAAGGCTGAGTGTTTCGGCGAATCGTGGTTTCGGATTGCCTGTGCGCAGGATCGCCTTCCCCCCGGCTACGATCTAATCTCGACCTTGCCCTTGAGGTAAGCCTTGACTGCGGAAATGGACACGTCACGCCGGTGAAAGATGCCGGCGGCCAAGGCCGATTCAGCATCGGTCTTGGCAAACACTTCGGCAAAATGGGCTTCGCAACCGGCACCGCTGGATGCAATCACCGGGATGGTGACGGCCTGTTTCACGGCATTGATCAACTCGATGTCAAAACCCGAGTTGGTGCCGTCACGGTCGATGCAGTTGAGCAGGATCTCCCCTGCCCCCAATTGTTCGCACGTCCGGGCCAGGGTCACGGCGTCCACATCCCGCCCTTCCCGTCCACCTTTCACCGTACACTGAAACCAGCAGTAGCGCTGCCCTTTCGGGCCTGGGATGGCCGTTTCGATGGTGGCATGTGGCGTCTGATCCGGTGACGCCACGTAGACGCGTCGGGGATCGATGGAGATGACCACGGCTTGATTGCCGTATACGCGGGAGATCCGCTCGATGGCACTTTTACCTGTCAACTGACCGGTTTTCAGAACCGCCTCGACGACATCCACCGCATCGCTGCCGATGGAAATTTTGTCCGCCCCGGAGCGGAAGTACTCGGCCGCGACTTGCAGGGCCGTGTAGGTGCGACCGTTCTTGTCGGTGAAATCCCGGATGCCTCCGCCGATGGTCAGCGGGACGAACACATTTTTTGACGTTTCCTTGAGGACCTGGATCATGGGCATGTCTTCCAAGGGAAAATCCCGGAACCCGGTGATGTTCAGAAAAGTAATCTCATCGGCTCCCTCCTCGAAGTAGCGGCCGGCCAGTTCTACCGGTTTGCCGAGGTTGCGCACGTTGCCCGCTTCTCTCACATCATACTGGTCGCCCTTGGTCACCACCAGATCACCCCGGTCGTTGGCACGAACGTCCAGACAGGCAATGATGCGCTTGGCCAGGCGGGTCTGCGCTGGGCATTTTCCCGGGATCTCCACCCGACGATCCATGCGCATGAAATTCTCCAATAGGGTCAATCCGGAAACCCCGCTTTTTTCCGGATGAAACTGGGTGCCCTGGATGCTGCCCTGTTGGACCGCACTGACAAACGGGTATCCGTAATCGGTCGTGGTGAGCACCACCGCTGGATCGTCGGCCACGACGTGGTAGGAGTGCACGAAGTAGAATTTCTCGTCGCCCTGCAACCCGTAAAACAGGTTCGTGGGTTGTTTGACGCTGATGCCGTTCCACCCGATATGGGGTACGGCCAGGTCGACGTCGAAGCGTTGCACCCGTCCGGCTAGAACACCCAACCCTCTCTCCGCCGGCGCTTCGTCGCTGCCCTCGAACAAAGCCTGCATGCCCACACAGATCCCGAGAAACGGACGCCCTGAACCCAGGTATTCCAAGAGCGGTGCGACGAATTGTTTCTGCCTGAGGATGTGCATCATGCTGCCGAAGTTTCCCACCCCGGGAAAAACCAACTTTTCGGCGCCCAGGATGTCGCGTCCGGTGCTGGCGACCGTGATCCGTTCGCCCAACTTTTCGATGGCGTTAATCACGCTGCGCACATTTCCCGCACCATAGTCCAGCAGGGTAATCATTGGCGTCCTCTACAAGGTTGACTGCGTGGGCAGAAAGGTACAAATACACGACGCGCCGGCCGGGAACAATGATTTTTTCGTTCGCCCCCGGCCCGTCGGTTTTGCATTGACGTTTTCATTGAGGGGGTTCAATCCGGAATGTATGCGAGATCCGTGCATTCAGCGAAGCCATGGCGCCACAATACTTTTTCTCCGACAGATCGATGGCCTGTTTGATGCCGTCAGGCTTCAGATCGGTTCCATAGACCACGTATTCGATGGTGACGTCGGTAAAGCGTTTGGGGTATGCCTCGGATCGATCTCCGGAAATATTGACCTCGAACCCGGTCACGTTGAGCCGTTTTTTTTTAAGAATCGTGATCACGTCCATGGCCGTGCATCCGGCCGTGCCCATGAGCATGAGTTCCATGGGGCCGGCGCCGCCGCCGCTTTCCGACGTATCCATCACCACCGCAGGCCCGCTGCCTGCGCGTGCCACAAATTGCAGATCGTCAATCCATTTCACCTGCGCTTGAATGCTCATTTACCACCTGTTCCCTTTCATTTTCGCTTTGTTGTTCACCACCGCGTGGACAACCACCGGTTCAGTTTTTCCCTTGACCGCATGCGGCCCCGTCGGTTGAAAGGAAATGTCCGGCACGGCGAGCCGGTCACAGGTCTCGCCGCTGAACAGCATGTCGGCAGCCAGCTTTTGATTGGGCACCTGGAGCCTCGCGGCCAGATTGACGGTATCGCCCAGCATGCGATAGACCTTTCGCCTGAAATGGTTCCATTCTTGGGTCAACGGGGTAGGTGGACGGTTTCAACACCTGCCACGATCCAACCTGCAATTTTCATTTTCATGTGCGCTACTCCTTTTCTTCGATAATCGCGTTGTTCCTTGTCAAGCCAGAATATAAAAGCGACCGGGCGATGACGATTGATGAACCACCTCACCCCCCTTGACGGTCATGCGGCAGGGATTGCCACCCATGCGATAGGCCAGTTCGGCCGGTTCGTCGATGTCCCACACCGCGAAATCGGCCTCTTTGCCCACCTCCAAGGTTCCCCACCGATCCTGCATGCCCAGCGCCTTGGCCGCATTGACGGTAAAACCGCTGAGGGCTTCGGCCGGGGTGAGACCGAAATTGACGCAGGCCATATTCATCATGAGCAGCGGCGACGTCGTCGGGCTCGTGCCGGGATTGCAGTCGGTGGACAAGGCCATGGGAATCCCCTGCCCGCGCAGCAGATCCACCGGCGGCTTGCAGGTCTCTTTGAGAAAATAAAACGCCCCGGGCAGCAGCACGGCCACGGTGCCGGCGGCAGCCATGGATGCTGCGCCGGCAGCGTTCAGGTGTTCCAGGTGATCGGCACTCAGGGCACCGAACCGGGCTGCCAACGCTGCACCGTTGCTGTCGCTGAGCTGTTCGGCATGCAGTTTGACCCGAAGACCGTGCTGGCGGGCGGCGGTAAAGACGCGCTCGGTCTGCGCCGGGGTGAAGGCAATCCGCTCGCAGAAAGCATCCACGGCTGTTGCCAGACCGTCGGCCGCAACGGCGGGAATCATCTCGTCCACCACCAGATCAATGTAGGCGTCCGGTCGACCCGTGTATTCCGGCGGCAGGGCATGTGCGCCCAGAAACGTCGCCATGACGGTGGCCGGGAAATGCCGACCCAACTGCCGTGCGACCCGCAGCATCTTCAATTCGTTTTCTGTATCCAGGCCGTAGCCGGATTTGATCTCCACGGCGGTCACCCCTTCGGCCAGCATGGCCTTCAGTCGACCGGCGGACTGATGGAAGAGCTCCGCTTCCGTGGCGTTTCTTACCGCCGTCACCGTGCTGATAATGCCTCCACCGCTCCTGGCGATCTCTTCATAACTGGCGCCGTTCAGCCGCATTTCGAATTCTCGGGCACGATTGCCGGCATGGACCAGATGGGTGTGGCAGTCGATCAACCCCGGGGTGACCCAGGCATGGTCAAGGCGGTATACCGAGCGGGCGGTGGTCAACGCATCGGTGGGAAGCGCGTCGATCGACCCCAGCCATGCAACGCGCCCCTTAAAAACAGCCATGGCGCCTCTTTCAATCACACCATACGGAGTCTGATCAGCCAGCGTGGCCAAGCGGACGTCCAGCCAGAGCGTGTCGACATTTGCGGGAAAATCGGAGAGCGTCATCACGGGTGGTTCCAATCGGTATCATTACCATTCTGCAAGAGGATTACCTCGGTTTTCGTCTCAGCAGCACGTAGGTGGCGCCCGTGCCCCCGTCACACGCCCTGGCACTGGTGAATGCGATCACCCAGCGTTTCCAGCGCCCGCTAACCAGCCAGCGAAACAGGTTTCGTTTGAGCACCGGCGGACCCGGCGAACATCGCCCCCTGCCGTGCACCACCAGCACGGCCCGCTTCCCCGAAGCGATGGCCCTTAACAGGAATCCGTCGAGATGCGCCTTTGCCGCCGCGAGGTTCAAACCGTGAAGATCCACGTGGTCTCGAACGGAAAAATAGCCGCCGTGAAGACGTCTGAACACCTCCGGCGGCACCCATGCGGTGGAACCCTCAACGTATTCAGCCGTGTGTCTGAGGACGAACCCATCGCCGGTCTCCACCAGTTTCCGGAGTTTACGGAAGGCCTCTGCATCGGGGTCTTCGGTTGCTTGTTCATCCCAACGCCGCCTCGGCGACACCCGGGTTGCCCGTGGTCTGCCGGCCAGCGGAATCACATCGGCCATGGTTTGTCGAAACAGCTGCCTCTCTTCGCGCGGCGTCAGCCGGCGAACCGGCATTTCAGGCAGGCAGACGTCGGGTAGACGGATGTTCTTCTCGGCAAGAAGATGGCCCAGCGATTTGAAGGGTCTGTTTCCGATGAATGATCGACGGTGCTTCATGATCGACACAAGATAGTGGGCAGTTCAATGGTCCGCATTCACCCTGGCGTTCGGATGGAACCGCATCCGTTTAGAAGTACTTTTGGAAAATGGATTTTCGGTCGACCCCATTCCGGCACGCAAAATAATCCGACAGGATGTCTGCATGATCGAAGGCCAAGGGAACCGGCAGCGTCCGGGCGGAAAAAACACCGGCTGATTTGGCATCATCCGCGGCGATGGGCAATCCGTCTGCCGTGGCAATGAAAACGGCCGTAAGGGTATGGTGCCGCGGGTCTCGATCCGGCCGGGAATACACATAAAACAGATCCTTCAGATGAACGCGCAAGCCGGTCTCCTCCCGGGCCTCTCTGACGGCACACGCCTCAACGGACTCGCCGTAATCCACGAACCCCCCTGGGATTGCCCATCCGTGAGGTGGATTGTTGCGTTCGATAAGAACAATGCCGCCTTTCACTTCGATAATAATGTCGACCGTGGGCAGTGGATTTCTGGGCAAGTCGGACATGCTACAGTTCCGGTGGGCCGGATGGAATCAGGCAGACGAAGGTCAGCCGATCATCCCCGGTATTTCTGATCTGATGTTCCTCATTGCCCGGTATGAAGGCCACGCTGCCGGCCCGGACCGGCACCCAGCTGCCGTTTTGCCACACCTCACCCTGGCCGGCATGAAAAAAAATTTCATGCTCCCAGTCGTGTTTATGTCTGGGCGTGAAGCCGCCGCCGTTCAGTTCAAACACGCGCATGCAAAAGTTGGGTGCGCCGTCCCTCTTGCCGATGACCACACGGCCGGTAACGCCTTTGACCATCTCATTTTCAAAACGGGTTTCCGGTTCTTGGCTGTATTGAATCACTTTCATGGGTCGTACCCTGCCTTTCTGTGAGAACACGGTTGATCGCAAGCAATAGGGTGAAACTATGAATCTGCCTGCACCCTGTCAACTGTTTTGTATGCTGCGACATTTGAACTGTCCGCTTGACTATCCGATGGATTTGAGATGGAATGGCCGCATTTTTGTGCTTCGACACGCTGCCGGGAAGATGAAAACGACTGCATGCGGCCAAGCGGCCTCGGCATCAACCAAAAGGAGGGGAGGATCGTAATGGATCTGAAGAAGGCATGTCCGCAAAAGCTGATGGACGCGCAAACCGCCATATCCCAAATCAAAAATGGAAGCCGGGTGTTCATCGGAACCGGGTGTGGGGAACCCCAGCACTTGATACGGACCATGGTGGAAGATGTCGGCATGCAGGACATCATGGTGTATCAGATGCTCTCCTGGACCTTTTCCAACTATGTGGACGATCCCAAGTTTTTGAGGCGTTTTTCCCTTAAGCTGTTTTTCATCAGCAGTTCCATGAGAAAAGCGGCATTCGAAGGCAAAATCGACTACATCCCGACCTACCTGTCCCAAATCCCCAGATACTTCGCCAATCGTCGGATCGGCCTGGATGTGGCCTTGGTTCAGGTCAGCCCGCCGGATAAGCACGGCTACTGTAGCCTCGGCGTATCCATCGACATCACCTTGGCCGGCATGCAAAATGCCAAGGTGGTCATCGCCCAGGTCAATCCGCGCATGCCGAGGACCTCGGGAGACAGCTTTGTCCACATCGACGACATCGATTATCTGGTGCAGCATGAGGAGCCGCTGGTGGAAGCGCTCCCCAGCATCAAGAATTCGGAGACCGCCAACCGTATCGGGTACTATGTCAATCAGCTGGTGGACGATGGCGCCACCCTGCAAATCGGCTTTGGCCACCTTCCCTTTGCCATCCTGCAGCACCTGAGCGACAAAAAAGATTTAGGCATCCATACCCAGCTGATCACCGACGCGTTCTTGCCCCTGTTCGATAAAAAGGTGATCACCAACCGCAAAAAGACCCTGCTGCCCGGTCGGGTGGTGGCATCGCTGTGCATGGGCTCGGAAAAGCTCTACCGCTATGTGGATAACAACCCCTTATTTTACTTCCGTTCGTCGGCGTTCGTCAACGATCCGACCGTCATCGCCAGGAACGACAACCTGATTTCGATCAGCTCGGCGCTTGAGGTGGACCTGACCGGCCAGGTGTGCAGCGACTCCATGGGCTATATGTTTTACAGCGGTATCGGTGATCAGGTGGATTTTCTTCGCGGCAGCGCCATGTCCAAAGGCGGCTTCTCGGTTATCGCCCTGCCCTCCACAGCCCAGAACGGCACCGTCTCGAGAATCGTGCCCCATCTCAGCGAGGGTGCCGGCGTGGCCACCACCCGCGGCGATGTGAACTTCGTGGTCACCGAGTACGGCATTGCCGAACTCAGCGGAAAGAGCATCTACCAGCGGGTTATGGAACTGGCCCAGATCGCTCACCCCAAATTCCGGGAAGAACTCATCGATGTGGCCAAGTCACGGCACTATATTTTCTCCGACCAGCTTCCACCGTCACAGGACGACCTGATCTTTCTCGAAGGCTACAAGAACCGCATGATCCTGAAAAACGGGAAAACCATCGAGTTCAGGCCGCTATTGCCGTCCGATGAGTTCGCCTACCGCAATTTTTTCTACTCGCTGCAGGAAAAGACCATCTACTTCAGATTCTTCTACAAGATGAAACTCTTTTCCCACGAAGTGGTCCAGCAGCAATGGGCCAGCGTGGACTACCGCAAGAATATGTCCATGATCGGCCAGGTGCGCATCGGCGGCCATCAGGAGATCGTTGCCATCGGTTCCTATGCGGAGGAAAGCGACGTTGTGGCAGAGGTGGCGTTCGTCGTTCGCGAAGATTATCAGGGCATGGGCATCGCTTCTTTTTTGCTGGCGGATCTGGAACGCATCGCCAAGGAAAACCACTTCAAGGCGTTTTCCGCCACGGTTCTGCGCGAAAACACGGCCATGATCCACGTGTTCAAAAAGCACTATCCCCATGCAACAACCACCGTCTCCGGAGGCAGCGACGTGACCATTCACATGGACTTCAGCGATGCGGCGGCATCCGGGAAAAGCGTTGAACAAAAGCCGGACGGCGGGTGCCAATGCGATGGTGCGCCGTCCGTGGAGGAAAGCGGGTAGCGTCATCGCAACAGACCCGTCAGGTTCTCCGTCGGACGGCCTTCCAGCGTCACGGCACCCGTCAGGCAACAAATTCGACCACGGCCTGCTGCCCTTCGTCGAAATAATCAATCCGGGTGGCATAGCTCACCAGGTCGATCCGCAGGGTGGCCCGTTGGATCCCTTGGGTCCAGGTCAGCTCGAGGTGGTCGTCGGGTGCGTCTCCGATGGTGAACTGGCCGCCAAAGGCCCGACAGGTATTCCTGAATTCCATGAGCCGCAGCAAACGCTGCACCACCGGCTGCTGAATCTCGACGGCAATCTCGTCCAGTGTGTAGTTGTGCCGGTTGATGTCGCGGCCGTTTTTCGTCTGTCGCACGAGGTCGATGTCGTTTTCGCCGGCCAATAGACCCACATAGTAGACCTGGGGAATCCCGGGTGTAAAAAACTGGATGGCCCGTGCGGCGATGTAGGAATCGTCGTTGCACGCCAGTGCGGAGTAATAGGTGCAGTTCACCTGGTAAACATCCAGGTTCTGGTATTCAGGGCCGGAAAATATCTTTCGGGTATTGGCGCCTTTTTCATCCAGGCCGTCCAGCGTCCGCTGGATTTCTTCGGCCGTCAACAGGTCCTCTACATCCACCACGCCGATGCCGTCATGGGTGTCCAGGGTGGTGATCTGCTTGCGGGGGCAGATGGCCAGCCATTGTTTCAGGACCCGGCTGGTGTGGTGATACAGGGTGTTCAGGACCAGCATGGGCAACGAGAAATCATAGGTCCAGTATCCCCTGGCGGAGATCTTCTCATGGTAGCTGTAGTGCTCGTGCACTTCGGGTAGAATTTCCACGCCAAAGGGGGAGACATAGTCCTGCAGCCACGCCAGGAGCTGCCACACCTGGGGCTCCAGGAAAAAGCAGGTGGTGCCGATTTTCATTGTCGAATAGGCAAAGGCATCCATGCGGATCATTTTGGCCGGGGTCCGCGACAACTGGATCAGGTAGCGCCGCATCACGTCGCGGGTTTTGGGCGACTCCCAGTCCAGGTCGATCTGCTCGTAGTCAAAGGTGCACCAGACCTTCTCCTTGGAGCCGTCGGCGCGTTGGATCACGGTATACGGTGGCCGGGGTTTGCGGGTGTATACCGCAGCCAGGTCCGCTTCGCTGATTTCGCCGGTCGGGCTGAGCTTGTTGAAACTCAGGAACATGTCGGCGAACTCGGAGTCCGGCCCTTTTTCGAAGTAGTCCCGGAAATAGACGGACAGCCTGGATATATGGTTGACCATAAAATCGATGATCAGGTCGAACTCCCTTCCGATCAAATCGACGTCCCGCCAGGTGCCGAAGGCCGGGTCCACTTCGTCGTAGGTCAACGGGGCAAACCCGCGATCCGCGGAGGAAGGGTAGAACGGCAGCAGGTGGACGCCCCCTATCGCACGGCTCAGGTAACGGCGCAACACGTAATGCAGCTCGACGAGATCGCCACCCAGGCTGTCCGGATAGACAATCAGTTGGACTTCGTTTTTTAGGGTCATCGCCTATTCTCCCGTGGCCTCCTCGATGAAGTGATAGTGCTGCATGCCTTCCAATATCCCGCCGGCACAGGAGCTGTCGGCAAAATAGACATTCCGGCCGTCCTTCAGATCCGCCAGTTCATGGCTGTAGTTGCCCACCACCACGGCGCTCGGCTCTCCGCGCAACATCTCCTCGTCGTTGCCCGAGTCACCGCAGACCAGAAAATTCATCAACGGGATCTCCCACTTGTAGCTCAGGTAGCGAATGGCCTTTCCTTTGGAAGCCCGATACGGCAGAATATCCAGGAAACGGTCGTGGGAGTAGATCAGATTGTACCGGCACCGATGGTGCAGCAGCCGGTTATGGATGGTGGACAGGCGATCTTTTCCCGGTTTCATGTAATAGCTGATCTTGAAGCGGCGCTGTTTTTCTTCCTCCTGGTACTTCAGAAAATCGAAGCCGCCAAGCAGGTCGACGATTTTTTCCCGGTTCCATCGGCTGGCAATGTGGCTGGCCCATCCTGCACCGGGTGTTCTGCTGCTGCCGTAGAAGAGGGCACTGCCCACCGAACAGATGATCACGTCCGGACGCGGAATCCGGTGTTTCTTGAGAATCGCCCGTGCTGAATCGGCGGTCCTGCCGGTGGCCACACCGAAACCGATGCGGTTCCGGTGACGTTTTATCAGACGTACCAGCTTCTCAAGCTGAGAATTGTCGTCGCCGATCAGCGTGTTGTCAATATCGGTGACAAAGAAATGGTTCAGCTTCATCAGCCGGCGGCCGACGGGATCCGACGGTTTGGCCGTCGCCATATCGGAGCGCTGGTTGGCGGCGGTCAGCTTGGCTGCGGCAACGGCATATTCACGGGTATGATTCTGCCAGGTATAGTGTTTACGCACGTTCATGATGCCGTTTTTCGAGTAGCGTTCCCATAGATCCTTGTCGGCAATGATTTTGCGCAATGCTGCCGATATCTGCTCCGTGCGGGCGACATTTACCAGGATGCCGTTTTGGCAGTTGCGCACGATATCGTTGGGTCCGCCGTCATCGGTGGCCACGATGGGCAACCCGGTGGCCGATGCTTCAAGCAGGGTGAGCCCAAAGGGCTCCGTCAGGGCTGGATTGACGAATACCCCTCTTCGCTCGGCGGCAAGCCGGTACAGGGCCGGCACTTCATATTCGAAATCGTGCTTTTTGGGGATGGCCATCTTGCCATACAGGTCATACTTGTCCATGGCCAAAAGCATTTGGGTGAGAACTTCGCGCTCGTTGTCCGCCATCGCGTCGATATCCTTGCGTATACCGGCGAACACGGCCAGGTTGGCCATGCTCTGCAGTTCAAGATCTTCGCCGAAGGCCCGCACCAGCCCGGAGATATTCTTGCGCTGATCCGGTCGGCTCAGGGCAAGGATCAACGGTTTTTCGGGAGCCATAAAAAATCGGTTCAACTCCTTGAGCATGGACGCCTGGGCGTAGCGGGCGTTTTCTGACTGCTCCGTGCCGTCGAGCATGTCATGATAAAACGGATAGAACGTATCGATTCCGATGCCGGGCGGAATGACCTGGTAGTCGGGGACATCCTTGTGGTGGTACAAGCCGTATTGTTCCTTGATTTCATGCCGCGTGCTGGCGATCACCAGATCGGCCCGTGCCAGGATATTCTCTTCCGTGTCGATTCGACGATCGATTTTGAATTTTCTCAGCATCTCCGCCTCGCTCATCCCCTGGTCCAGGAGCCTGGCCCGCTTGGAACGACCCAGGGAGTGGCCGGTATACACAAACGGCAGGCCGAAAATTTCGGCCAGTTGCATGGCCACGTATCCGGCATCGGGATAATGTCCGTGGACGATGTCCGGCATGGCATCGTTGCGCTTGATGAATTTGATCGTCTTGTCCACAAATTCGTCGAGATGGGGCCAGAGCAGTTCCTTGCGCATGTACTTGCGCCCACCGCACTGGATCCGGACGATGCGGAACTTGTCGTTGACCACCTCGATGGGTTCGCTGTAATCTGAAGAGACGCGTTTGTCGGCAATCAAGCGGGTGAACAGATCCACGCGGCCGATATCCGACCTGGCGCTCAGGCCGTTTCCCAGTTCCAGGACGTACTTGACCTGTCCACCGGTGTCTGCATCTCTTCCCATTTCCGGACTTTTCGATCGAATCAGTCCGTGAAGGCTGAACAGCTGGATGGTTGGCCTCTCAGCGACCATCGGCATCTCCTTTCAGCAGGCGTCGACAATCATCGTAGAACGCATCGTCATCGGGAACCGCACCGGCAATCCCGCAAATCCGTGCGGCGAAACCGGATGCCTGACGAAGGGTCTCCTCCCAGGGAATCCGCCGCATGCAGCCGGCAGCCAGGATCGCGGCATATCCATCACCGGCGCCGACGGTATCGACGATGGAAGGACTCGGCACGGCAGGGCTTTCGATGGAACCATCGTGGTCGTAGAACACGCTGCCCCGGCTGCCCATGGTCAGCGCCACGGCATCGATCGTAAACGTTTCCATCAGCCAGGGCATGACATCGCTTGCTGCCGACGGGCCATCAAAGGCACTTTGAATGTCGGCAAGTTCCGCATCGCTGACTTTGAGCAGGTCGGCGTGACGGAGTGACCCGGCCACGGCATTGGGATTGACGTGGGGCGGCCGGAGGTTGATGTCGCAAAAGTGCCTGGCGCCCGGTTTTTTGCGGGAAAGAAAGCGTTGAACCTGACTGCAGGCGGCGTCGGTTCGTTGCACCAGGGTGCCGAAATAAATCAGGTCTGCACCACCCGCCCCCGACACGTCGGCGGTATCTAGATCCAGTTGGTCATAAGCTGCATTCGTGCAGATATCAAAATGCGGGATGCCCTGCTGGTCCAGATCCACGCGAACCGTTCCCGTGGGGTAGCGGGGATCCATCTGCACGTCGGCGATGTTAAAGCCATTTTTTTCCAGCATGTCGATGATTCGCTGCCCGTGCCTATCTTTTCCCACCCGGGTGAAGAAACGCACCGGAAAGCCCAGCTTTTTGAGATGAAAGGCAAAATTGAACGGTGCACCGCCAATCCGTTCATAATCCGGAAACATGTCGATGAGAATCTCACCGATGACAGCAATCACTTAACCCTCCCTGAAAGCGCATAGTGGATCGGAAAGGACCAACGGATTTCAAAACACACGAGAAAAACGACGGTGGATAGAACGACCAGTGATCGCGTAGATCTCACCTTGGCTATCTATAATGCCTTATCGCGCCACTTTTTGCAAATCCGGCTGTGACGGCGGAATGACGCGGAGCAACCGCTGCGAACAACCTTGGGAATGCGGTGGCACGATGGCCTGAGAAAAAAAAGAGGCACGCCTGGCGGCCGGTGGTCGTGCATCCCGGCACGGGGATCGAGTACAAAGCTACATCGCGGTTACCTTAAACGGGGTGCACTGAATGGCGATGCTGCCTTTTTTGACCCAGATTCTCACCATGCTCACGGTCGCCCCCTCCAGGTTGACGATGTTGGCCAGTTTCTCCACATGGGTGACACCGTTTTTGCTGAATTCCAGGTAGGGGCTTTTCTCGTTATACGGGTCCGGAAGCAAGATGATCCGGTCGGGGTCGAGTGGATGCTTTTGCGGCGATCCAGTGTATGGCACATGCGTCTTTAAAAGCGATTGAATATCCTTGGGGACTTTGTATTTTTCAATTTCGAATTTTTCGGCTTTTTGAAGGGAGGTGTTCGCGGTCATAGGCTCCTCCGTAAATGACCATTTCGTCAATATCTAATATCGAAGTCACGCATCTCGCCGTGACAATCCTGCCAGGTGACATCCACCTTGTCCACCCTGGACAGGGGTGGACCCGCGTTGCACCAGTTGATCAGAGAAATCACATCCTTTTTGGCGCCTTCGACAACCGCTTCGACCGTGCCGTCGCGTTTATTTCTAACCCATCCAAATAACCCGAAAATCGTTGCCGCCCGCTGGGTCTCGGCCCTGAAGCAAACGCCTTGAACACGCCCGCTGATAATCAGATGCGCCCTGGCCTTTTCTTCCATGGCATCCTCCTGAGATGGTGTTGTTTATCGGCTTTATCCGAAAGAATATTTCGCGGGCCCCCGGAAGTCAAGGCGATGGTCTTGGCGGCCTCGGTCATGGGGCCGCTATCGCAAATTTAAAAATAATCCGGGAGCCCGGGTTGAATCAATTCGTATTCCAAAAACCGGTCAGCGGGAAAATGATGATTCTGAGCGACCGGTCGGTCCGGATGGTTCAAGATGGACAAGAACCGCGTTCGCTGCACATCATCCAGATGAATTTCAGCGCCGACAGGCTGTTTTTCGATGAAAAGCCGCTTTTGAGAGTTAAGGCGAACTTCCTTGAAAGTGCGATGGTAGGAAATATTCGGGCACAACAACGCCTCTGAGTAGCGGACAACCATTGTCAGCTGCGCGGATGCCAATTGATCCCACAGTTGCGGGTGAAAATGCAAACGATCGGTGCGGCCGCCGATGGTCCACAATTGAGGGTTCACCCCATTGTCGGTCAACCGGCCAGCCAGCCGGGAGAGTGGTTCCGGATCACCGACCACCGCAAGGGACCGTATATATCCACTTTCCGTGATGCTCTCATGGGGTTTTGCCATCAATCGGGCGCTTTTTCGTCGCGCAGCGGCACGCTGAAAGCGGTGTTGGAAGACGGAGGCACAGTAATTGACCGGAAGACCGATATTCTGATCGACAACATGTTGCATCAGCGCCAATGCCGTCAGTTCAGACTCCAGGACAGTCACTTTATCTCCGTGTACATACGTATAGTTTCGCTTATCCAAGTGGTCTCGGTTGAAAGGGCTCAAACGAAGCTGATGAAGATTCAAATGATCGACGCCGATCGCTTTCATTTGGGGCAGCGAGTTCATCAGCCGCTGAATATCTTCGGGAATGGCGGGGATCTCGACAGTGACAATGGGGATCTGTCCGACCGCCAGCCGGATTTTTGTTAGATCGTAAGCCACCGCACTGATATCAAACCGTATCTCATCAAGGCCGGCATCGCGCAGTTTTTTCACGAGATCCGCCGTCAGCAGGGTGCCATTGGTGTATATCCACAGGTGCGGCGGGCGTATGTTGGACTGGTCCACCGCCCGAAGGAAGCGCAGAGCGAGCGACGCGGTGAGCAGGGGCTCGCCGCCGCTGATGCTGATGCCCCTGAAACCGAAGTGGTTCACATACGCGGCATAGTCAGCCGGCCTGGAAAAAGGCACCCGGTTGGTTGTGGGAACACCGATTTCATCCTGAGCACTCGGGCAGTAAAAGCACCGGCAGTTGCACGTGCCGTTGACGAACAGGCAGGACCAATCCCCTTCCCCGCAGATGCGGCAGCCGGGGGACAACTTGCCGATATGGGGCTTGGTGCCTTTAAACGCGAGAAGCAGGCGTTGACCGATGGCCTGAAGTCGTTTGTCGCGTTCGGTTTGCGCCGCCGTTGCCCGGGCTGATGAGATCCAGTTCAAGCGGTCGGCGGTATCGCCGAACTCGGCCAGGTTTTCGGAAACGAGCTGATGCCGGTGCGCGGCCAACCGCTGCTCAGTCATTTGACACACCCCTCAACACAACGATGGTTTTCGGTTTTTTTTCTGTTTCTATTAAAGCTGCTTGAAAGATTATTGCAAGCATTGAATGGGCACACCCATGGGACGCCGACAACCCGATTAACCACCTGTCCGGGTTGCCTTTCATTGTGGGGTTGATGCGGATCGGGGATAACCATCAAAAACGGGCTGCGCGTGCGCGCATTTCTTTTTTTCCCCCGATCTGATAAATATCCACACGGACATCCATCAGGAAACAGGGTTCCCATGCCTTCGTAAAAGGGTTGGTATTTATGATCATCGACATTCAATCGGAAATCGGCGACGTGGAGGGGGTGATCCTGCACACCCCGGGTCCGGAAGTGGAAAACATGACCCCCCAAAATGCGGAGCGGGCCCTTTACAGCGATATCCTCAACCTGTCCGTGGCCCGGAAAGAATACGCACAGCTGGCGGACCTGCTGAACGCGGTCACTCAAACGTACCAGGTGCGAGAACTGCTCGAATCGGTGCTTGCCGAACCAGCGGTTAAAACGCCCCTGGTGCTGCGCATCTGCGAGGCAGAGGGGTGCCTCGACGTGTGCGACGACCTGCTGGCGCTACCGTTGAAAACGCTCGCCGGGCAACTCATCGAAGGGGTGGTTCAACCACGGGACAACCTGACCCGCTTTCTTTCCAAAGAACGGTTCTGCCTGCCTCCGCTGCATAACTTTTTCTTCACCCGCGATGCGGCCATGGCGATCCTGGACGAAATTCTCATCGGCCGGATGGCCAAACCGGTCAGAGCAAGAGAATCCATCATCATGGAGGCCATCTTCAACTACAGCCCCCAGTTTTCGGTCAATACGGTCAACCCCCTCGCAAAAAAGCATCCGGATACAGCCGCCACCGTTGAGGGCGGGGATGTACTCGTTGCCCGAAACGACATCCTGGTCATCGGTAACGGCAGCCGCACCTCCACCCAGGGCATCGATTTTATCATCGAACGCCTCAAGGCCCAGAAAGACCGCAAACGGCACATTCTGGTTCAGGAATTGCCGCACCGCCCGGAGTCGTTCATCCACCTGGACATGGTTTTCACCTTCCTGGACCGAAGCCACTGCATGCTGTTCGAACCGCTCATGCTCAGGCCGAGCAAGTACCAGACCATTCATATCCTTATCGAAAACGGTCGGGTGACCAGCATACGGGAGGAAAAAGGGCTCATCGATGCACTGCGGCGGCTGGGTATGGACCTGACACCGGTGTGCTGTGGCGGCAAAGAAGACCTGTGGGTCCAGGAGCGGGAACAGTGGCATTCGGGCGCCAATTTTTTTGCCCTGGCCCCGGGCAAGGTGGTGGGTTACGCCCGCAACGTTCACACCATGGAAGAAATGAACAAAAACGGCTTCGATATCATCCCCGCCGACGATATTATCGTCGGGCGACGGCACCTCGCCGAACTGGGGCGGTGCGCCATTACCCTGGACGGATCGGAACTGCCCCGCGGCGGCGGCGGCGCCCGGTGCATGACCATGCCCATCCGCCGCCGGCCGGTCAAATAAAGGAGAAACGCCATGAAAAAAATGGGAGACATGCTGCTCAGACGCGACGCCTTTTCAGAAATTGTCATGGGCAATACGGCCATCGTCCGTGCCATGGTGGAAGCCGGCACCCGGGTCGTCAGTTCCTATCCCGGATCGCCGACACCGGAAATCGCACTGGCAATCCAGTCCATGCCCAAGAACGACAGACCCTTTTACTTCGAATTCTCCACCAACGAGAAAGTGGCCACAGAGCTGGCGTACGGTGCGGCGGTCAACGGACACCTGTCGACGGTGTTTTTCAAAAGCGTCGGTCTCAATGTGGCGGCGGACACATTTGTCCAACTGAGCCTGATGAATGTCATCGGCGGCATGGTGGTGGTGCTGGGAGACGATCCGGGCGCCAACTCCTCCCAGAACGAGCAGGACAACCGCCACTACGCCATGATGAGCTACACCCCGGTGCTCGAACCGGCAGATCCGGCTGAAGTCTACCGATTTTATCTCGAAGCGGCCCGCCAGTCCCAGACGCATCGCATGCCGGTGATCCTTCGGCTCACGACCCACGTCTGTCACGCCAAGGAAAGGGTGTCCTTCGGCGCCTGGAATCCGGTTCAGCCGGACGACACCCCCAAATTCGACCCGGCGAACGGCCCCTATATTCCCCTCACCACCCTAGCCATCGAGCAAAAACGCGCATCCCTGGAAAAGCTGGAACAGGTTCGCCAGCGGGCCGAAGAAACCAATCTGAACCGTTTCGTCGACAACGGCAACCGCTCACGCGGCGTCATCACCATGGGGTTGCCCTTTCTTTCGCTGATGGACGCCCTGAATGGCGCAGCGGCCAAGCCGGATATTATGAAGCTGGCCTATGTCCATCCCCTGCCCCGGAAGAAAATCGTCCGTTTTCTCTCCAGTCACCAGGAGATAAAGATCCTCGAAGAGCTCGACGACGTGGTTGAAAACCAGATCAAGGCCATGGCTTTTGATCTGAGGCTTCCAGTGAAGATTTTGGGCAAGACGCAGCCGGAGGATTGGATCGGTGAGTATACACCGGACAAGGTCCGTCAAGTGCTGTCCACCACCTGGCCGGAGATGGTCAAGCCGGCACCGATGTTACAAAGAGAGAACCCGGCGCCCCACCGGCCGCCCCAGATGTGTCCGGGATGCGGTCACCGCAGCGCCTTTCACGCCATCCAACAGGCCCTTGCCCCCACCGATATCACCGTGGCGGACATCGGCTGCCACACCCTGGGCTTTCTCCCGCCATACGAGATGGGCCAATTGCTCATGTGTATGGGGGCATCGACGGCCATCGCCAGCGGCCTGCGGTTGTTCAACACCAGCCGCAAGGTGGTCGCATTCATGGGTGACTCGACATTATTTCATGCCGCCTTGCCCGGCATCGTCAATGCCATTTTCAACCGCCACCCGGTCACCCTGATTATCATGGAAAACGGGACGACCGCCATGACCGGCCACCAAGACAACCCGACCAGCGGGAAGAACGTCAACGAGGTGACGGACAAGATTCCCATCCGGCAGGTGCTTGAAGGCCTGGGAATCAGGCACATCACCGAGGTGGATGCCTACCAGCAGGCCAAACTGGCCGAATTGGTGATCGAGGCGGTGTCCATCGACGAATTCAGTGTGGTGATCGCCCGGCATCCCTGCATGCTCAAGTTCACCCGTGAACAGAGAAAAAATCGCACCTATCAACAGCAGCATGTGTCCATCGACCAACAGGTGTGCGAGCGCATCCACACCTGTATCGAAACCTTCGGTTGCCCCACCTTCACCCGGGACACCGAAGGCCAGGTCACCATCAACACCGACCTTTGCATCGGCGACGGCTCCTGCATCCCAACCTGCCCGACCAGAGCCATCATCCCGGCCGGCAAAAAGGGTAAAGGAGGTGCCGCATGAAGTCATTCAGCATCTATCTGACCGGTGTGGGCGGCCAGGGCATCGGGCTGATCAGCGAAATCATCCTGAGGGCGGCGGATCACGCTGGTCTCCCGGTGAAAAGCGTGGACACCCATGGATTGGCCCAGCGCGGTGGAATCGTCGTGTCCCAGATACGCATCGGCGAGGAGGTCTTCTCACCAATCATTCCCGCCGGGCAGGCGGATATGGTGATTTCGCTGGAGCGCCACGAAGCCTTCCGGGCGGCGGGAACTGCGCTGAAGGACAACGGGTGCTTGATTTATTACAACACCGTCTGGCAGCCGCTTTCTGTCCGATTGAACCAAACGGCAGAAATCAAAATGAGCGACATTGAGGGTCTATGCCGTGCGCGTGGCATTCAGGCCATATCCGTGTTCCATCCGGATCTGCCGGACATCCGCATGCAGAACATGGCCGTGCTGTCTGAAATCCATCGCCACCGGCTGATTCCCGGCATCGACCTGGTGCACTACCAGACCGCCATGTCGGATCTGATGTCCGGCAGCATGCTGGCGGACAACCGGGGACTGTTCGATGAACGCCTGAAAGCGTGACATCCGAAGGGGTATCGCGAACAGGGCCGATTCTGTGCCATGTCAGAAAACCATCGTTGGCATTCGGGTTCAATGTGCCGCAATCAGAGATTCGGGCCGAAGGCGCCGGCCAGCAAACGCTCCAATTGGTCTTCAGCCATTAGGCGCTTCTCCAGTACCAGGGTTTTCAGGTTCTTGCCGCTGGCCAATCCCTCCTTGACCAAGGCCGCTACGCTGTCGTAGCCCAATTCCGGGTTCAAGATGGTGGCCAGGCCCGCACTGGCTTCGAAATGCTTTCGGCACCGCGCCTCATCCGCCACAACGCCTCGAATGCATTTTTCATCAAGCATGATACAGGTGCGGATCAATATGTTAAATGACTTGACCAGATTGCTGCCGATCAGGGGCATGTGGGTATTGAGCTCCAATTGACCAAGCCCGCAGGCCATGGCCAGGGCTGCGTCGTATCCGACCACCTGGATGCAGGCCATATTGGCGGCCTCGCAAATGCTGGGGTTGACCTTGCCTGGCATGATGGAAGAGCCTGGCTCAACTGCCGGCAGTCTAATTTCGCCGATTCCCGTATTGGGCCCTGAGGCCAAAAGCCGCAAGTCGTTGGTAATTTTAAGAAGATCCAGCGCCAGCAGGCGGAGGACCGCGGACACCTGTCCCACATCAGTCATGAACTGGGTCATTTCGATACCGTTTTTCGCCACTTTGAATGACAGGCCGGTGGACGCATTGAGGGATGCTACGATATGGGATCGAAAAGCCGGTTTGGTATTGATCCCGGTTCCCACCGCATTCCCCCCGACGCCGATTTCGAGCAGGTTTTCAACGGCGGCGGCGACACGCACGTTGGCCTTTTCCAGCGCACGCGCATATCCCGCGAACTCCTGACCCAAGGTAATCGGCACCGCATCCTGAAGGTGGGTGCGGCCGCTTTTGGGAACCTTGACAAACTGTCGGGCCTTATCGCCGATTGACGCAATCAACCCATCCAACGCCGCTTGCAACCGGTGGCCCAGCTGGACGCCTGCCAGCCGGATCGCCGAAGGGAATATGTTGTTGGTGGATTGTCCCTTGTTCACGTGATCGTTGGGATGCATCATCGCCCTGTCTCCAGGCTGCCCGCCCATTTGCACGACTGCCAGGTTGGCGACCACCTCGTTGACATTCATCTGGGTAGAGGTGCCGGATCCAGCCTGGAACACATCGATGGGGAACTGGTCATCGTGGGCGCCGGTGAGTATCGTCGCACACGCCTTGCCAATCGCCAGGGATCTTTTTTCATCCAACAGTCCAAGCTGCTGGTTGGCCACGGCGCAGGCCGCTTTCAATTGAACGATGGCGTAAACGATCGCCAGGGGAAGCGGTTCACCGGCAACATTGAAATTTTCCTTGGATCGGGACGTATGAATGCCATACCAGGCATTTTCGGGAACCTGCATCTCACCCATCGCGTCTTTTTCGATTCGCATGATTACCCTCCTGGCTGTTGATGGTTTTGATTATTGAAATGACAACAAATCAGGGTCCTGTCAAGAATGCATGCACCCTGTCGTCCACTATGGGAAGCCAGGCGGCGTTTTTTTTCCCGCCTTTAAATTTCTTGACTTTATATGATTCGTCCCAACTTTGGTTGAAAGTAATCACTTAAACGAAAAGGTGTTTACCATGGAAAAAGTTGAACGCGGATGGTTCGTCAGCATCGACTAGACCGGCACACTGGACAATGGCGACGTATTCGATTCCAGCGAAGGCCGCCGTCCCATGGAACTTCAAATGGGTGCCGGAACGGTGATTCCCGGATTTGAACCGCGATAGTGAGCGCATTCCCGGTGCTTGCGGCGGGGTTTGCGAGCGAACTGAAAATCGATTTTTTATCCTTACGGTGAAGATTTCCCGCGGCTTGCCGCGGGGAGGGTTCAATCAGCAATTATGGGTATGCGGCTCAACGAAACGGCCATACAGCAGCACAGTGGATGTGGATCCGACTGTTCCAGCAATGGATGCGGCTGCGGCGACGCGGGCTGCCGCTGACCCCCTGTTCTTCCCCCTCTCGCCGGCTCTTTCTGTCAACCAGGTCCTCTCCTTGACACCATCCATCAAATAAGATAGCAGAAGTGGTTTACCATTTTTCGGTGGCGTCCCTTTCACAGGATCAATGAAGAACTGATGAGGGATGCTTCCCGAAAAAATGGCATCGCCAGAAACCGAACCCCATTGGTCAATTTAAAAAATGGATTCGGTGCCAATACCTATCGGGGTTATCATGGAAAACGCAAAAGACTTGCTGAGCAAGCGAAAAGAAAAAGCGGACGGCCTGAGGGCAGACGGAATCAATCTGTTCCCCAACGGCCTGGCCGTCAGCCATACCATCAAGGATATCCAGCGTCATCTTCGAGACCTGCCGGAAAGTCAACATGAGGATGCTTCCCAGTTCAGTGTGGCCGGACGGATGATGGCCATCAACCGTTTCGGGAAATCCGCCTTTGTCCGGTTCAAGGACCGAACCGGCCTCATGCAGGCCTATGTGCGCCGAGACAGGGTCGGAGAGCAGTCCTATGACCTGTTCAAACGTCTTGATGTCGGTGATTTCGTCGAGATTTCGGGGACCCTGTTTCGCACAAAAACGGGCGAATGGACCATTCTGGCCGCCCGGATACAGCTTGTCTGCAAGTCCACCAGGCCGCTTCCTGAGAAGTTTCACGGGCTTAAAGATCCGGAAAAGCGATATCGGCAGCGCTACATTGATTTGATCATGAACCCGGATGTTCGGGAAATATTTATCAAGCGCAGCCAGATCATCCAGGCCATGCGGACTTTTTTCCTGTCCCGTGATTTTCTGGAAGTCGAGACACCCATGATGCAACCCATCCCGGGAGGCGCCGAGGCGACCCCCTTCAAGACCCACCACAATGCACTGAAAATGGACCTTTATCTGCGCATCGCGCCCGAACTTTACCTCAAACGCCTTGTGGTCGGCGGGTTTGAACGGGTTTTTGAAATCAACCGCAATTTCAGAAACGAAGGCGTCTCCACCCAGCACAACCCGGAGTTCACCATGGTTGAGTTTTACCAGGCGTATGCCACCCATGAAGATTTGATGGACCTCACCGAACAGATGTTTGCGCAAATTGCTCAAGTGATCACCGGCGGCACCGTCGTTACCTACCAGGGCAATGAGATCGAGTTGGGGGGTACGTGGAAGCGGATCTCCCTGTTCGACTCACTGGAACAGATCGGCGGAATCGATTCATCCCTGCTGAACGACAAGGACCGGTTGCTTGAACTTGCCGATTCGCAGGGTATTGCCGTCACAAAAACCGGTCGGCTGGGAAAAGTTATCACCAAGTTGTTCGATGCCCTCGTTGAACCCAGGTTGATTCAGCCGACCTTTATCACCGGTTACCCGGCAGAAGTCTCACCACTGTCCAGGAGAAGCGACGCCCACCCGGAATTGACCGAGCGGTTTGAACTGTTCATCGCCGGTCGGGAAATCGCCAACGGGTTCTCCGAACTGAACGACCCTGAAGACCAGCGAGGGAGATTTCTGCAGCAAGTGGAAGATCGAGACGCCGGTGACAACGAAGCCCATTTCATGGATGACGATTACATAGAGGCCTTGGAGTATGGCATGCCGCCAACTGCCGGTCAGGGCATTGGTATCGATCGCCTGGTTATGTTGTTGACCGATGCCCCGTCCATCCGAGAGGTCATCCTGTTCCCCCACATGAAGCCCCGGGCAGGGGTTTCAAATACGGACAATTGAACCATTTTCCATAGCATCTGGTAAGAATCGTCGCGGAGAACACTCACACTCAGCCATCACCGGCAATGCCATGTCATTTGTGACATTTGTATCTGGGCGGTATCTCAGGACCCGCCAGAAACGGACCTTTATCTCACTGATCACGGTGCTCTCCATTGCCGGGGTCACCGTGGGGGTAATGGCCCTGATCGTTGTCATTGCTGTCATGGCCGGATTTGAGAACGATCTCAAATCCCGGATCATGGGCATTCGCCCACACCTGGTCCTCACCAAAAAACAGGGAGTCTTCAGCGGCTACGAGCAAATGTTAGCAAAGATTAAGCCCATTGCAGAAATCCAAACGGCATCGGCATTTATAACCACACAGGTGGTCCTTCGCACGACAACGCGGGCTGCCGGCGCTGTTTTGAAGGGCGTCGAGGCCGCCCGGGGAAAGGTCAGCATCGACAGTTCGGATACCAGCCGGTTGCTGATGCCTGATCCCGGGAAATCGGCATCAAGGGGGAACGATCAACTCCCCGGCATCATTTTAGGCAAAGAACTGGCAGCCAACCTGGGCGTGGTCCGGGGTGACACGGTATACATGATCTCGCCACGGGGAATGCTTTCACCGGCCGGCCATATCCCCGCCATGATTAAATTTGAGGTGGCCGATCTGTTCGAATCTGGAATGTATGAATTTGATGGGACGCTTGCTTTCGTCGATTTGAAGCAGGCCCAAAAGATTCTCCGGATGCCCGCGTCGGTCAGTGGAATCGAGATACGCCTGCACGATATGGATCAGGTCAACGCGGTGGCCACCGCGATCGGAAAAGTTGTGGGCGGTGACTACGCCATAGAGAACTGGAAGCAGATGAACCGCAACCTGTTTTCAGCCCTTCGGCTGGAAAAAACCGTCATGTTCATCATCCTGGCCCTGATCGTTCTGGTTGCCGCATTCAATATTGCCGGGTCCCTGGTCATGATGGTCATGGAAAAACGAAAGGATATCGCTATTCTAAAGGCCATGGGGGCAACGGCCAAGTCCATCGGCCGCATCTTTGTCATCAAAGGCCTGATGATCGGCCTGATGGGCACGTTGCTGGGGACATCCGCAGGGTTGGTGTTGTGTACCCTATTAAAGCGTTATTCCTTTATTCAACTACCGGCAGATATATACTATATCAGCACGTTACCTGTTAACATGAAGATATCGGACGTCCTGTTGATTGCGCTGTGTGCGCTGATCATCTGCTTTGCGGCGACCCTTTATCCGGCCCGTCAGGCAGCCGGCATCGACCCGGTCGAGGCCATTCGTCATGGATAAAGGCAATGGAGGGACAAAACGCGCGGAAATCAGCACCCCCACGCCCGGAACGCCCCTGATTCAGGCTTCCGGAATCGACAAGATATACAACCACAGCGGGGCCCGCATCGTGGTTCTCAACCAGTTGGCATTTAAACTCGACCTCGGGGAAACGATAGGTATCGTGGGGGCGTCCGGCATCGGCAAATCCACCCTCCTTCACATTCTCGGAACCTTGGACAGACCGGATGCCGGCATGCTGGAATATTCGGGGAACAATGTACTGATGTTGGATGACCGCCGACTGGCCCGTTTTCGCAACCGATCGATCGGATTCGTGTTCCAGTTTCATCATCTCCTTCCCGAATTTTCAGCACGGGAGAACGCCATGATGCCGGCTTTGATCGGCGGCGCGGGAAAAAAAACGGCTGCGGAGGCTGCCGAAGCGATATTGGTACGGGTAGGCCTGAAAGATCGGTTGAATCACCGGGCCAGCGAATTATCCGGTGGTGAGCAGCAACGCGTGGCCTTGGCTCGCGCCCTGGTTCTGCGACCGTCCATTCTTCTGGCAGATGAACCGACTGGCAATCTGGATCGAAAAAACAGTGACCATATCCACCGCCTGCTGATGGAGCTGAACCAGGAGATGGGGATGGCACTGATCGTGGTCACCCATAACATGGAGTTGGCGGCGTTGGTATCCCGGCGGGTAACCATTGCCAATGGAGCGCTGCAAGAATTTCAGTAAATTGATAAAAGTCGCTGACCCTTGGCATGCGGGAAGCAGCGACAGTGACATTCGACCTTGTGGCTGCCGGTGTAAAACCGCTTGTTAGACACCAATCGATTCGAATACGACTGAAATGGTGCTGAGACCGCAATTAATCAGGGGGATTCGATCTTGAGGCGATATTTTCCAGTGCTGTTTTTTTCCCTTTTTCTCGTCACCCGCACCGCTGCTGCCGCGGAAACGGTTCATGTGGTGGTGTTGCCTTTCGACATTCATGCCAGCCAGGGCCTGTCCTACCTGGCCGAAGATATCCCAAGCGTCATTAAAGAGTACCTGCAGGCAGAAGGTGCCGTTCCTGTTGAGACGGACCAGACACAAAGCGCCGCCGCTTTAGCCATCACCGACGATGTGGAAGCCCTTAAACAATTCGGCTTAACCGCCGGAGCAGACAATGTCATCTGGGGAAGCATGACGCGTATCGGCAACGACATCAGCCTTGACATCAACATGGTGGAAACGGTGGGCACCAAACCGGTGCTCTCCATCTATGAGTCGGGCTCCGGTATGGAAAACCTGAGGGCTGTTTCCAAAAAAGCGACGGAAAAACTGGCCCGGCAATTGTTCCGCCGGGAACTCATTACCGGTGTTCGGGTCACGGGCAATGTCCGGATCGAAGCCGATGCCATTGAACGGGTGATCCGGGTAAAAGCGGGCGACGTACTGCGGGCGGGAGATCTTTCTAACGATCTGAAAAATATATATAAAATGGGTTATTTTGAGGATATCCGGGTTGAAGCTGAAGAAGATGAGGGTGGGAAATTGGTCGTTTTTCATGTCAAGGAGAAGCCAACCATTCGAAAAATCTCGTTCAGCGGGAACCAGGTTTTCAAGGATAAGAAGCTTCGGGAGAACTTAAGCATCAGCACGGGTTCCATTCTGAACATTTTCACGATCAAATCCAATATCGAACAACTCCAGGCCATGTATAAGGAGAAAAACTATCACAATATTAAAATTACCCACTCCGTTCACGACCAGGACAATAATCAGGCCGATATTGAATTTGCTTTCGATGAGGGCGAAAAGATCAGAATTAAAGAAATTACCTTCCAGGGAAACCAGACCTTCCCGGACAAAAAGCTGAAAAAGTTCATCAGCACATCGGAAAAGGGTTTTTTCTCCTGGATCACTTCTTCCGGGGATTTAAATCGAGAAGATCTGAGTCAAGATGCAGCCCGCCTCAAGGCTTATTATCACACGCAGGGGTTTATTCATGCCAAAGTCGCCGATCCGGTGGTTGACTTCGAGGACGAATGGATATTTATCACCTTTAAAATTGAAGAGGGCGAGCGGTTTAAAGTGGGCACCATTGACGTGGATGGGGACCTGATCCAGCCCAAGGCGCGGCTGATGCCCGGACTTCAGATTGCAAAAGAACCATTCTTCAACCAGGAAACCGTCCGAATGGATGTCCTTTGGCTGACCGATTTGTATGCAGATGCCGGATTTGCCTACGCGGATATTTCCCCCCTGACGAAGGAAGATTCCGAGAACCGCTTGGTGAACATCACCTACACCGCCCAAAAACGAGACAAGGTCTACTTTGAAAACATCGAGATTTCCGGCAACACCCGCACCCGGGACAAAGTCATTCGCCGAGAGCTTCGCATCTATGAACAGGAGCTGTACAGCGGCAGCCGGCTTAAGCGGAGTGTACGCAATCTCCATCGGCTGGATTTTTTTGAAGATATCAAGGTGGATACACCCAAAGGCAGTGCCCCAGACAAGATGAATGTGAAAATCAACGTCGTGGAAAAACCCACCGGAACCTTCACCTTCGGCGCGGGCTACAGCACGGTGGACGACTTCTTCGTGACCGGCTCCGTCTCACAGAGGAATCTTTTCGGTCGCGGGCAGATCCTCAAGCTAAGCGGTCAAGTCGGGGGTGTATCGGATTTATACAACCTGAGTTTCACCGAGCCGTGGATGTTTGACATCCCGCTGTCCGGTTCAATCAACATTTACCGCACCAGTCGCGAATATGACACTTACGACAAAACCAGCACGGGCGGCGGACTGGGCGTAAGTTACCCGATTTATGACTATACCCGGGTTTCTCTTTCCTATCGCTATGATGTAACTGACATTACCGAAATCACTGAAGATGCATCGGACAATATTAAGGAACTCGAAGGGGCAAACGAAACTAGCGCGATCACAACGGCCTTGAGCTATGATTCAAGGGATCGTGCCTTCAATACGACCCAGGGCCAGGATCACAGCCTCGCTTATACCTATGCGGGATTAGGCGGAGATATCGGTTTTAACAAGGTCGTCGGTGAATTGGGCTGGCACATACCGGTTTACAAGGGGTTGGTCACTTTTCTTCACGGGAAGTCCGGCTTTGTGAGTGAACGGGATGGTTACATCCTGCCCGACTATGAAAAATTCTATCTGGGTGGCATGAATTCCGTCCGGGGTTTTGGTTTTCAGGACATCAATATCAAAACGGTAAACAAGGCCGGTCAAATAACAGAGGAAGGCGGCGAATCGTTTGTCCAGTTCAATTTTGAACTCACCTATCCATTATTCAAAGACCTGGGCATCGTCGGTGTTGTGTTCTATGATACCGGCAATGTTTTTGGACCCGATGATTCGATTGATTTGGGTACGCTGCGCCAAGCTGCCGGATATGGGATTCGATGGTATTCACCGATCGGGCCGATCCGCATTGAAGGCGGCCATATCTTAGACCCCAAGGAAGAGTTTGGAGAAAATTCCAGCGTCAAGTGGGAATTTTCCATGGGCGGCGCATTCTGATTTAAAGACCCGGATGAACGGTTTTTGACCCACGATGCCAACAAACATTTGATTATCACCGCCATAAAATGTTATTTACAGTTGCTGAATTTACATTGGAGCATGGAAAGGGGTGTTTATGCGAATGGTAAGCAAATGGATAATCCTGATGGTTTCGGCATTTTTTTTTGTTGGGGGAACCGGCTTTTGTGCGGATGTGGCCAAAATAGGCGTGGTAGAGTTCCAACGCTTGTTTGACAACTCAGACGCTGGAAAGGAAATAAAAGCAGAAATCACCGCGCAAGGTAAAAAGATGGAGGCCGAACTCAAGGAAAAGGGCGCTGAAATCGAGGAAATGAAGAAGCGATTGGAGCGCGAAGCCCTTGTGATGAGCAAGGAAATGCGCGAAGAGAAAGAACGTGAATTCAGAATTAAAGTCAATGATATCAAAACACTGCAAAATAAATATGAGGTGGAGTTGCAGGGTGTTCAGAAAAAATTGATGGGTGGGCTTCAATCGGAAACGCTGGAGATCATCGATGAGATCGGTAAATCCGGTGGATACCTGCTGATTATGGACAAACGGGGGGTGCTCTATTCACCGACCACCATCGATATTACCGATGAAGTCATTAAACAATACAACGTCCGGTACGCCAAGAACAAGAAAAAGTAAGCATAGGTATCCACAGTGCCCACTGAATACTCCCTTCAAGAGATTGCCCAGGCCACCGATGGTGACGCCGTTGGTCAAAAAGAGAAAAAAATCAGCGGTGTCGCGCCCTTTGAAAAAGCCGATTCGAATCACATCACCTTCGCAGGCAGCGCCAATTATTTAAAACGCATAGACGACACGCGGGCCGGGGCCATTTTCGTCCCCACGGGGTTCAAGGCGCCTGGTAAAAACCTGGTCAGGGTGAGCAACCCCCAGCTGGCATTTACCCGGGTGGTGGCGTTATTCCATCCGTCGGTTCCACCACCTTCGGGTATCAGTAACCTGTCCGCTACCGGCAATGACCTCCAAACAGGCGATCGGGTGTTCATCGGCCCGTTCGCAACCGTTGGCATCGCGTCACGATTGGATCAGATTCGATCATTCAACATGGTGTTTTCATCGGGGACGGGGTGAGCATCGGAGAACAGGTGGTGATTCATCCCAATGTAAGCATCATGAATGGTTGCCGTATCGGAAACCGGGTGACGATTCATCCCGGAACGGTAATCGGCAGTGATGGTTATGGTTTTGTCCAGGATAGTGGACGCCACCACAAAATCCCACAGATCGGCATCGTTCAGATTGACGATGATGTTGAAATCGGTGCTTGCAACACCATCGATCGGGCGACCTTCGGCCGGACGTGGATTCAGCGTGGGGTTAAAACGGACAACCTGGTTCATATCGCTCACAATGTGGTTGTCGGCGAAGACAGCCTAATTGTGGCCCAGGTTGGCATTGCCGGCAGTACCAGGATCGGCCACCACGCCATTATTGCCGGTCAGGCAGGCATTTCCGGCCACCTGACCATCGGCAGCCATGTCACCGTGGGTCCAATGACTGGGGTCGGCAAGTCCATCTCAGACGGCGAAGTCGTCTCATCAGGCTCACCATCGATGCCCCATAGAACGTGGCTCAGGGTTCAACGCGTCATTCCGGCTTTACCGGAAATGAAGAAAAAAATAGCTGCCTTGGAAAAACAAATCACCGATCTGGAAAAACGCATTGAAGCACCTTGAGGCAACGGGGAGGACCACCCATGGAAATGGTATTTGACATCAAGTCGATCATGCAGAATCTTCCCCACCGATATCCTTTTTTACTGGTGGACCGCGTGGTTGAGTTCGTCAAAAACGAAAGGATTGTCGCCCTGAAAAATGTATCCATCAATGAACCTTTTTTTCAGGGACATTTCCCCGACACGCCGATCATGCCCGGCGTCCTGATTGTCGAAGCCATGGGACAAGCCGGCGGTGTTCTGGTCACGCAATCGCTTCCACCGGAGGTAAAAGGCAAAGTTATCTATTTTATGGGATTTGACGATGTGCGGTTCAGAAAACCGGTCGTGCCTGGTGATCAGTTGATCCTTGAACTGGTGATGTTGAAACTGAGATCCAAAGTCGTAAAAATGGCCGGTGTTGCCAAGGTCGACGGGAAAATTGTCGCCGAAGCCAAGCTGATGGCCGCCTATGGAGAGTAATATGATTCATCCGACTGCCATCGTCAGTCCCGAAGCAACGATCGGTGAAGGCGTCAATATCGGTGCCTACTCAATTATCGGAGAAGATGTCACGATAGGCAAGGAAACATGGATCGGACCCCACGTGGTGGTTGACCCCCACGTGATCATCGGCCCCGGATGCCGAATATTTCAATTTGCCGCAATTGGCGCCATACCCCAGGATCTGAAGTTCGGTGGGGAAAAGAGTTATGTGAAAATCGGACCAGACGTAACCATCAGGGAATTTGTCACCATTCACCGCGGGACGGAAGCGGGTGGCGGAATAACCGAAGTGGGTAAAAAGATCCTTCTTAATGGCCTATACCCATATCGCCCACGACTGCCACGTCGGAGAAATGGTGGTGCTTGCCAACAACACCACCCTGGCAGGCCATATCACCATCGGCAACCACGCCACTGTCGGAGGTCTGGTCGCCATTCACCAATTCGTCAGAATTGGCGATCATGCCTTTATCGGCGGCAAATCTGCCGTGGTCAAAGATGTGCCGCCCTATGTCATTGCGGCCGGTGACCGGGCCATTTTACATGGCCTCAACCGCGTTGGCCTCAAACGCTATGGTTTTTCTGAACAGTCGCTTGCCGCGTTGAAAAAGACCTACAGAATCCTGTTTCGTTATGGGTTAACCCTGAATGAAGCCATCGAGCGGGTTCACGCCGAAGTGGAAATGGTGCCTGAAGTAAATACCTTTATTGGATTTATCAAAGCCTCTTCCAGAGGCGTGACCCGGTAACAGCATTTGTCGTACGCCGTCAACCAAATCAGCGTGTACGCCTGCAATGGATGAAAAAATTGGACTCATCGCGGGGAGCGGCCAGTTCCCCATGCTTTTTTCTAAGACCGCTGTTAAAAAAGGTTTTTCCGTGTACACGGCGGCATACGTCAACGAAGCGGACCCAGCACTCGCCCAGATATCAGAAAAAATTCAATGGCTGCACCTGGGCCAGGTCAAACGGCTGATCAAATTTTTCAAGCAAAACGAGGTCAACCGCGCAGTGATGTTGGGCGCCGTTCGCAAAACGCGCTTATTCACCGACGTGAAGCCGGACATGAAAGCCATTTCCATCATTGCGGGAATGAGACATACCCACGATGATGCCATTATGCGTGCCTTTGCGGACAGTCTTGAAAAAGAAGGCATAAAGATTGAGCCCTCAACCTTTCTCTTGCCTGAGTTGCTCGCCACAAAAGGCGTCTGGACCAATCGAAAGCCCTCCCGATCGGAAAAGAACGATATCGCCATGGGCCTATCCATTGCACGGGAAATTGGTCGGCTGGACATCGGGCAAAGCGTGGTTGTGGGTGGTGGATCCATTCTCGCCGTTGAGGCCATCGATGGGACTGATGCCACGATCAAACGGGGTGGCGCGTTGGGCAAGGGAGAAGCTGTCTTGGTTAAAGTCTGCAAGCCAAATCAGGATTTTCGTTTCGATGTTCCCTCGGTAGGCATGCAAACAATCGAAACCATGAGCCAATCCAATGTTGGGGCCATTGCCATCGAGGCCGGCCGAACCGTTGTTTTTGATCGTGCGGAAATGATTCGTACGGCTAACGAAAAGAATATTTCGATCATCTGTGTGTAGGGCTTGTCAATGGCCCATCGGATGAAAATCAATGTCAATCAAATGGGACTGCCAATGGGAAAACTGCGCGTCGGTGTCGTTGGCGTGGGTTATCTGGGTAAATTTCACGCCCAAAAATACCACCATATGCCGGATGTGAATCTTGTCGGTGTCGTCGACACGGATGCGGTCCAGGGAAAAAAAGTCGCCGATGAGAATGGTACGGTCTTCTTTCGGGACCATCAATCGCTTTTCGGAAAGGTGGATGCGATTAGTATCGCCGCCCCAACGCCTGTCCACCACCAGATAGCCAAAGATTTCTTGAATCAAGACGTCGATGTCTTGATCGAAAAGCCGATAACCAGCGTTCTCGGTGATGCCGATGAACTGATTCAAATTGCTGATTCCAAAGGATTGATCATCCAGGTGGGGCATCTGGAGCGTTTCAATCCAGCGGTCGTCCAACTGGAAGGTAAAATCGATCATCCCCGTTTCATCGAATCCCATCGTCTCAGTATTTTCCAGGGTCGCTGCACCGATGTAAGCGTGGTCCTTGATCTGATGATCCATGATATCGATTTAATCTTGAACCTTGTCCGATCAGAGATTAAAACCGTCAATGCTGCCGGTATTTCAGTAATATCCGGAAATGTAGATATTGCCAACGCCCGCCTCGAGTTTGCAAACGGAGCCGTCGCGAATGTCACGGCCAGTCGCATATCGGCCAAGAATGAGCGTAAGCTCAGGCTTTTTCAAAAAAATGCCTACATTTCGATCGACTTTGCCAACCATAAAATAACCCTCGTTCATCCTGATTTGAGTCAGCCGGATGGTATCATTCCAGGCATGACCATCGAGGAACTGAACTTTGATAAAGGCGATGCCCTGGACGATGAAATCAAGTCATTTGTGCAATCTGTAAAGCACCGTCACCCCCCCCTGGTAACCGGCCAGATGGGGCGTGATGCCCTAAAAACCGCTCTGACGATCATGGAGCAAATTCAAGAAACCAGCCAGCATCTCGCGTGCTGAGGTGAAGCATCGAACGATGGCGCTTAAATGCATCATGATCATCGCCGGTGAAGCCTCAGGTGATTTGCACGGGGCGAAACTGGCCCAATCCATCAAAAACCGGAATCGGGACACGCTTCTCTTCGGCATTGGCGGAACGGCCATGAAAAAGGAAGGCGTGCGGATTCTCGTCGATTCGAAAACGCTCTCCGTTGTGGGTATCACCGAAGTCCTTTCCAAGCTGAAGACGATTTATCGGGCCATGACGGCCGTCAAAAAAGCCCTCATCAGACGCCAACCGGATTTGTTGATCCTGATCGATTTTCCGGATTTCAACTTCCATGCCGCTGCTGCCGCCAAAAAGCTCGGCATTCCCGTGTTATACTACATCAGTCCCCAAATCTGGGCATGGCGCCAAGGCCGGGTCCATAAAATCAAACGGCTGGTCGATCACATGGCGGTGATCCTGCCATTCGAAGCGGCTTTTTACCGCCGACACCACGTGCCCGTTACCTTTGTGGGCCACCCCTTGTTGGACAGAATCGGGCCAATGGTAAACCGCCACGCATCAGCGCCCCAGAAAAAAATACCAATCATTGGTCTACTTCCCGGGTCAAGAGAAAAAGAGGTGTCGACCCTGCTTCCCGTTATGCTCGAAGCCGCCAAGCTGATCAGGCGGCAGCTGCCGGCAGCAAGGTTCGTCGTTTCGTGTTCCGAGTCTATCAATGACGACCTGGTGATGGGTTTTGTCAGACAACATGTGTCAGGCATTGAAATAGAAACGATCAAGGGATCAGTGGTTGACGTATTTAGACAAAGCACCATGGTGGTGGCGGCCTCCGGTACGGTCACCCTGGAGGCGGCCCTCTACGGCACTCCAATGGTAGTCATCTACAAGGTTTCTCCATTGAGTTACTGGCTTGGGAAACGACTCATCAAGGTAAAGCATATCGGCATCGTCAACCTCATTGCCCAAAAGGAACTGCTGCCCGAGTTGATCCAGGACAATGCATCGCCCCAGACCGTCGCTGAAACAGTGACCACCATGATCAGGGATCCGAAACGGTTAAGGCAAATGGAAAAGGAGTTGCTTGGCATCAGAGACCTTCTCGGTGGCGCCGGTGCATCAGACCGGGTCGCGCAGATCGCATTGAACCTGACCTGACCGGTTAAAAAGCGATACCCCCGGCAATGGGCGCCAGGGGTATCTTTATTTTTCGCTTTGTTGGGTTTCAGGGACTTCTCAGAACCTGCCGTCAGCCCCTGCTGATTTTCGTTACTTTTTGAAATACAGCGGGAAAAGCAATCCCCGCCATCAGCAGCGTCATCACCATCCACAGCGTCGCACTTGAGGAGATAGAAGCAAGCCAGCCCGAGTCTTGAATGCCGGCTGAAATAAAACAGTAGTTGTAGCCACTGCCGCCGGTGGACGTTCCCCCCGTTGACAGGGTGGCGCTGTCGGAGGTCGCTGCGTCCATATAGGCAAGACCTGTGGGATCGACGATGACGCCATTTTCAACACCGTCTTCATCGCCCATACCGCCATCTTCTAGCATCACGGTTACACTCTTTCTGTTTGGCGCAAAAACGGCATTCCTATAAACTTCCCATCCGGTGTCGGCGATGTATTTGTAAAGCTGTGCATCTTTGGGGACCCGGGTTGAGAAATGAATTTTTACAACCGCGGTCTTGACGCCATTTTCCAGATATAGCTTGAAACCAATCAGGCCGAATCCCATTTTCACCGATTTGTCGGGAATCATATCCGTGGCCAGAGATTTGACCGAAACCAGCGTAACATAATCAGAAATGGTTTCTACACCGACGATGGTTTGTCCCTCAATCGTGTGCACACTGATTATATTGTCTTCAACGGAATCCGCTATTCCGTTTTCATTGACATCCACCGATTCATCAACCTCCTGGGCGTCGGGGACACCGTTATAGTTCGGATCGCCCGCCGTGTCGGCCGCAATCGTCATAAAGGTTGCGGGTTGAGACCAATCCGACTCACCATTTCTGGAATCGATAAACCTCACCCGCCAATAGTAGACCGTATCTACGTCGAGCACCATTTCACCGACCGTGTAGGCGGTAAGCTGCATCTGGCTGGTTTCATCCAGAACGAGCGTCGAAAAATCCGATTCGGTACTGATCTGCCATCGAGACTGGAAATGGTCATCATGGTCCGTGTCAAAATACAGCCCGGAGACAAGCACGGGCGTGAGCGCAACACGGTCGACTTGGCTGGGGGTTTCGATAACCGGTGCATCGGGTGCAATATTGCCCGGCGCGGCTGCGGGATTGGTATTTGCCAGGAACTCATTGAGATTGGCCACCCCATCACCATCCGTATCCAGTCCAGCGTCATCCACTAGCGGATCCAACCCATAGGCCATTTCCCAGTCATCGGTCATTCCATCGTTGTCATCGTCCGGGTCTTGATTGTCGCCCATTCCGTCGCCATCATTGTCCGCCCATTCCAGGGGATCATTGGGAAACAGGTCCAGAACATCCGGTACATGGTCACCGTCGACATCGGTGCTCGACGACTTGCGCACACCAACGGTCACATTCGAAGATGAGCTGCTTCCAACATCATCGGTAACGGTCAGGCGGAAGGTAAAGCTGTCGCCATCGAGGCCGACCACAGGCGCAACGAAAGATGCCTGGCTGGTGGAAGCACCATCAATGAATATTCCCGTTCCCCCCACCTGTGTCCATCGATAACCGGCAATCGAACCGTCAATATCGCTTGAACCGGATCCATCGAGGGTTACCGATGCGCCTTCATAAACGTCCTGATTCGTTCCTGCAACAGCCGTAGGCGCCTGGTTGGGTACAACGGCGGCAGGCGTGTAGTCAACTTCTTCAGAGTCGGCGCTTTCCAGTGCGCCATCATAGGCGCGAACAACAAAATGATAGGTAACCCCTTCATTGAGACCGCTCAGCGTGCAGGTGGTTAAGTTGTTCTCCCAGATGGGATTGTCGTAGTTGTAGCTCTGGGTGCCTTCCCGGGCGAAAACCCGGTAACCCTCTGGCGCCGGGACGTTTGCATCCCACCGCAGGGTTACATTGGCACTGTGAGCCAACGTTACAATGCCAACAATGATAGCGATGGAAGCGAAAAAAGCCTTCAGATAGGATTGAGCGGATCGTTTCATATTGCATCTCCCAAATGGTTATGTGCCGTGCGACCGACAGCGAATTTGAGAGATGCTGTGTTCGCTCGGCAGCCCTGCCGCCATTTCCAGATTTTCTGGTGTTAGGCCGTTGGCTTTGCGTCACACCCTTTCGGATGTTTTGCCTTTATCGAGCTATTTATTTTTCAAAAAACGTTGACAAATTTTTAGCATAAACCGTGCCATATATTTCAGCCTACCCCCTGGATACCGTAAAATGGCTGGGCAAGAGGTAGGTAACTGAAATTTTATAGCTTTTTATTTTTTTCTCTTTTGCTTCCACCGATTTGGGCTTTTTAAATCCGAATCAGGTATGATGTGTTTTATTTAGTGCACATATCATAGACGATGGGGCTGCATTTTTGTTCACATACGTCTAATTGCAGCTATACGGTGGAATCGACCGGTTTGAAATACAAGGTGAAGGTACTGCCCTGGCCGGGCTTGCTTTGCACATCCATACGGCAGTCATAGGTCTCCAGAATTCGAAAGACGATGGAAAGGCCAAGCCCGGTACCATTGGGTTTGGTTGTGAAAAAGGGGTTGAAGATGGTTTTTAGCGTTTGCTCATCCATTCCGCACCCATCATCGGCAATCGCAACCATGATCCGTTCACTCTTATGCTTTTGTACGATTATCTTAATTCGACCTTCATTTTCAATTGATTCGGCGCCATTCAACAGCAGGTTCCAGATGACCTGTCGGAGCTGCAGCGGATCAATCTCGATATAGGCATCTGAGATGGTGTCTAAATCCACTTTAACCCGCATGCCGATTGACCCGTCTTTCTCAAAGAGGGTCACCATTTCGGTCAAGGCATCACCCAAATTCACACATTCGGTCCGGCCGGCAGCGGGTCTGGCAAAAGTAAGAAAATTATTGACCAAACTACTTAACCGGTCAGTTTCTCTGAGAACAATCTGCACCAATCGCATATTGTCCTGGTTGTTTTCCATTTCACCCTTAAGGATCTGTATGGCCCCGGATAAGGAAGCCAGCGGATTTTTGATCTCATGTGCCAGGCCGGCAGCCATTTCACCGATCTGCGCCAGGCTTTGAACCCGGCCAAGATGGGCTTCCATAGCCACCAGTTCAGCCTTGGATTGCCGTTCCTGATCGGAAAGATAGCCACTTAGAAATGCAACTGAAAAACATGCAGCCGTCATGATGACACATTTTTGAAAAACGTGGACACCCGTTATTGCAGAGCCAACAAGGCTGCCGCCATCGCCAAAAGGATCGATGGCCCCATTTAGTTCCAGAACCAGAAGTAGTGCAAATTGGAAACTGCATAAGGCGGCGACCACTATACTGCCCCGTTTAAAAACAAACACACTGGAATAGATGACAACCAGGAGGTATAAAAATGAAAAAACACTGGAATAGCCCCCCGTCACAAAAATGATCAGGGTGATGCACAAGGTATCGACAGTAATCTGGACGTAAATGACAGTGAGTTGGTATCGCTTGAGGTGCGGAACCAGAGCGCCGTACACGGCAGACATGAATACGATCACTCCGGCCAAACCGTATAAAATCGCAATCGGTGTTTCCTGGGGATCAACCTGGCTGCCAACCTGGTAGGCAAGGGTTGACCCAAGCAGCAATAGTGCAAAAAGGAACCGGATGGACATCAACCAATTGAGTTTTCGGTTGAACGTCTCTCGATTGAGTTGGTAATTTGGCAAGAATTCAGTCAATACAACATATCAGGCATTAAGCACCGTTGGGATCAATTAGAACTTTAAAGGGCGCCGGCCATTTTAAAAATAGGCATGTACATGGCGACAACAAGCGTGCCGATCACCACACCTAAAAAAACGAGCATGAACGGTTCGATCAGTGATGTCAAATTGTCAACCGCCTGGTCGACCTCTTCTTCGTAAAAATCCGCAATTTTCTGGAGCATGGCATCAAGGGCGCCCGTGGATTCACCCACGGAGATCATCTGGCAGACCATGGCTGGAAATACCCCGCTTTCGGCCAGTGGGTCCGCCATGGTGCGGCCTTCGGCGATTCCGCTCCGAACCGTATAAATTGCCTGCTCAACGGTTTTGTTTCCCGCTGTTTTGGCGACGATGTCCAACGCTTCCAGAATCGCCACACCACTGGACAGCATGGTTCCCATGGTGCGGGTGAACTTGGCGACAGCCACCTTACGAATCAGCAAGCCAAAGACCGGCAGTTTAAGCATCGTTGCATCAACCAGTTTTCGGCCTTTTTCGGTCTTGTAATATTTCTTGAATGCGAAAATAAAGATAATGATCCCAATGACAATCCAGTGGATCTTCGATTTGACGAATTCACTCATGCCGACGACGACCTGCGTGATAGGAGGAAGCGCCCCCCCCATATCGGCAAACATTTCCTGGAATACTGGAATGACAAAAACCAGAATGACCGCAACAACAGCGACCGCAATCACCATCGTCACAATCGGGTAAGTCATCGCGCCTTTGACTTGGCTCTTTAGTTTTGCCGCCTTCTCCATGTAAGCGGACAGCCGCCTCAAGATGGTATCGAGTATACCACCGGCCTCACCGGCAGACACCATGTTGACAAACAGATCATCAAACTGCTTGGGATATTTTTTCAAAGCATCCGCCAGCGTCGAACCGCTTTCCACCTGCTCCTTGATATTTTTCAGCATCTTTTTGAATGTTGCATTTTCCTGTTGCGAATGAAGGATGTCCATACACTGAATGATGGGAAGTCCTGCGTCGATCATCGTCGAAAACTGACGACAGAACAAGATGACGTCTCTTTGGGTTACGCTGGGCTGAAGAAAAGCAACATTTTCGAAGAGATCCTTCGGCTTCTTCTTGATTTTGGTTGGGGTTATACGCAGTCGGCTGAGATTGGATCGAACCACATCATCACTGGATGCCTCCATCTCACCTTTCTGAACGATATTATTCCTGTTCTTGCCTTCCCATAGATAAATCGGCATAACATCCCCCTGTTCCTAAAATGAGCCGCTGCCGCTGTTTTTAAAAATAACGCCAAAAAAATGGTTAACTAGCTAAATATGATAAATGAACCCCATAAAAAGCCTCGATCCACTGGTTTCATGATCAATGGGTTGGAAGCAACCGATTGATCTCTCGAAGTGATTGCGGCGTTTCAACATCTACCCCCCATGAACTGTGACACATCCTGAATGGGAGTCGGTCGTCTGCAACTTGTCGGAACCGAACGCGCCATCGGATCATCCTGCCGATTCGCCCCCTGCAGGCGGCTTGGGTTGATATTTGACGATTTCGGCACCTTTCAGAAAATCTGAAATATTTTTCAGCGGGTTGGGTCCAGTTGGATCGACCCATCTTCCGCAGTCGGCCGGTCAAGGGTGTTCGACAAGAGGATGTCGTCATCAATCCGTTCACGATTGAATCACCTCACCGAACTCGCCTTTGAATGGCCACTTGGCTACCATAAAATGCTTGAAGCAACAATCAGTTATTTCATTAGCGGGTATTGTCGGCATTTTCGTCGATCATTGCACCCGCCCCGCGATAAAACGCGGGGAGTTCTCACCGTAGGGATAAAAAAGCGATTTTTCAGTTCGCGCGCTAACCCCGCCGCAAGCGGCGAGGAATGCGCTCGCGATCGCGGTTCAATTCGCTCGTTAACCTCGTAAAAAACCAGCGGGGATCGTGTTCCCAATCCTGGTTCAAGACCCGTGTAAACGTGCCGGCATACTTGCAAAAACAGAACCAACAGCGTACTATTCCCGCGTTTAAATAATACAGAAAGGCTGACATCCCCGTGACGATGACTGGTAAAATCAAACCGAGCAGGCAATCGCTGACCATCATCACCAGCCATGTAAATGCGGATTTCGATGCCATGGCCTCAATGCTTGCCGCCCAGAAGCTCTACCCTGATGCGTTGGTGGTATTCCCCGGATCACAGGAAAAAAATCTAAGGAATTTTTTCATTCAATCCATGGTCTATCTTTTCAACATCGCAGAACTGGGAAAAATAGACTTCTCAGCGGTCACCAGGCTGGTTTTGGTTGACACCCGGCGAAAAAGTCGGATTGGCGATCTGCGCCGAGTCCTTCACAATCCCGAGCTGGAAATCCATATTTATGATCACCATCCCAAACACGATGACGATATTTCCGCGGATGAAGAATATCATATGTTGACCGGCGCCACGGTGACCATCCTGTCGGACATTCTTCGGGAAAAAAACATCCCCATCACACCGGAAGAGGCCACCATCATGTGCCTGGGAATCTATGAAGACACCGGGTCATTTTCTTTTCCATCGACGACGGAACATGACTTCAAGGCAGCTGCGTATCTGCTTTCAAGGGGCGCCAACCTAAACGTGATTTCAAGCATGATCACACGGGAATTCAATCCCGAACAAATTGGGTTGCTGAACGATATGATTCAAGCGTCCAAGCACTATGTGATCAAAGGGGTTGATCTCGTACTGACCAGTGTGACCACTGACAACTATTTCCCCGACTTTTCATTCCTTGTTCAAAAAATGGCCAAAATGGAGAACATCGACGCCATTTTTGCCCTTGGGCAGATGGAAAACAAAGTCTACGTCGTGGCAAGAAGCCGAACGGACGATGTCGATGTCGGTGATATTTTGGACCACATCGGCGGGGGGGGGCACCCGTCAGCTGCTGCGGCGACCGTCAAGGGAAAAACCATCGCTCAGACTGAGCAGCTGCTTTTCGAGGCCCTATACGCGAAGATCAACCCCAGACGCCAAGCCCGGAATCTGATGTCTTCACCGGCCATCATGGCCAGTGAAGGCACCACCTGCAAGGAAGCCAAGGCACTGCTCACCCGTTATAACATCAATGCCCTGCTGGTTGCCGGAAACAGCTCCAAGACATCGGGTTTCAGTGGTTACATCACCCGGCAGGTCATCGAAAAAGCATTGTTTCATCACCTCGAGACGATTCCGATCCGCGAATACATGAGCACCGAAATATCTCACGTGGATCCAGATGCAGATATCGTTGAAATCCAGGATAAAATCATCGGCAACAAACAACGAATTCTTCCGGTCGTGCAGGATGGTCGGGTTCTCGGGGTGATCACCCGCACCGATCTGCTCAACACGCTGGTCCAACAGAATCGGCCCGCAAACCAGGAATTTTCACCATGGGAGGATAAACCCAGCAATAAACGCTCGCGAATGGTAAACCATTTCTTGCGGGAACGCCTCCCCAAACACGTAATGAGAACCCTGGTCCAACTGGGTGAAACCGCCAGTCAGTTGAACTGCAACGCTTATGTGGTAGGCGGGTTTGTTCGGGATCTGTTCTTGTACAGAAATAATGAAGACATCGATGTGGTCGTCGAAGGGAACGGAATCGATTTTGCCAAGACCTTCGCCCAGGCATTTGGGGCAAGAACCCACACGCATCAGAAATTTGGCACCGCCGTGATTATATTTCCCGACGGATTTAAAATCGACATCGCTTCGGCGCGCATGGAATATTACCAATTTCCGGCATCACTGCCGGTCGTTGAAATGAGTTCCATCAAGATGGATATGTTTCGCAGGGATTTCACCATCAATACACTGGCCATTCAACTCAACCCGGGCAAATTCGGCCGGCTCATCGATTTCTTTTCTGCCCAGAAGGATATCAAGGACAAAGCCCTGAGGGTGCTGCACAACCTGAGCTTCGTTGAAGACCCGACGCGGGTGTTCAGGGCCCTGCGGTTCGAACAGCGATTTGGATTCACGATCGGCAAACTCACCTCAAGCCTTATCGACAATGCCGTGAAAATGGATTTTTTCAAGCGCCTTGCCGGCAAACGGGTATATGCGGAGCTCAAGTTGATTCTCAAGGAAGAGAACCCCGCGCCGACGATTTTAAGGCTGATGGACTACGAGCTGTTAAAGGTGATTCATCCGGGGATCAAAATAGAAGGGGATTTGAAGTACCTGCTCGATACCACCAAGAAAGTGACCGACTGGCACGACCTGCTCTTCATTGACGAACCCTATGAACGCTGGGCCGTTTTTTTCATGGCCTTGATCCGCCACTGCGACCGGCCGACCACCCATGAAATATGTGAGCACCTGACCATTGCGCCGCGTCATGCCAGGATGTTCGGTGAAGACCGCATCCATGCTGAGCAACAACTCACGCGACTGGAACGGCATAAACGCCTTAACAACGCGGACGTGTTCAACCTGCTCAAAGCATTCAAAACGGAAGTGATCCTGTATATGATGGTTTGCACCGGTTCCGAGGTCGCCAAGAAAAGAATATCGCTCTACCACACCCGCTTGCGCAATGTGGCCATCACCATCTCCGGCAAAGATCTTTTGGACATGGGTCTCGCCTCAGGCCCGGTATTCGGCAAAATCCTTCAGGCTGTCCTGGAAGCCAAACTCAACGGGTTGGTCAAAACCCGGGAGGACGAGCTTGCCTTTATCGGGAAGAACATCTCGAGGTTAAGCGGTCGATGATTGCAAGCGTCACTCCTTTTTTTCTTGATTGCATGCCACCTTCTGTTTAGTATACCGGGTTCAAATGGCAACGGCCGGCCGCATGCGGCCGGCAAACCGGCGGCAGCCAAACCATCGATCGGGAGATGCTTTCATGGGTTCCAAAAAACGAATTTTAAGCGGTATGCGGCCCACCGGACCGCTCCACCTGGGCAATCTACACGGCGCCCTGAACAACTGGGTCAACATGCAGGACGGGTACGACTGTTTTTTCTTCATTGCCGACTGGCACGCCCTGACCAGCGACTACGAAAACCCAGGTGCCATCACCGGATACGTAAACGAAATGATGATCGACTGGCTCAGCGCCGGTCTCGATCCGGAGAAAAGCACCCTCTTCGTTCAATCGCTGGTTCCTGAACATGCCGAACTGTTCCTGTTTCTCTCCATGATCACGCCGGTGCCATGGCTGGAAAGGAACCCCACCTACAAAGACCAGATCGTCCAGATCGAAAACAAGGACCTCTCCACTTTCGGGTTTTTGGGATATCCGGTCCTCCAGGCCGCGGATATCATCATGTACAAGGCCGACGGGGTACCGGTGGGCATGGACCAGGTACCCCACGTGGAAATCACCCGCGAAATTGCCCGGCGGTTCAATTTTCTTTACGGCGACGTATTTCCAGAACCGGAGGCGATCCTTACCCGAACATCCAAGATTCTGGGCCTGGATCGCCGCAAGATGAGCAAGTCCTACAACAATGCCATCTACCTGTCCGATACGCCGGATGAAATCACTAAAAAAGTGTCCCAGATGATCACCGACCCCCAGCGCATGCGCCGATCCGATCCGGGCAACCCGGACGTCTGCAATGTCTTCGAATTTCACAAGATCTATTCGGGCCAGGATACCGTGGCGACTATCGACCCCCAGTGCCGCAGCGCGGAGATCGGATGTGTCGAGTGTAAAAAAATCATGGCCGAAAACCTGATCCACGCCATGGAACCCCTCCACGAGCGGCGGGCGCATTTTAAGGCCGAACCCGAACGGGTCAAAGCGATCATCGCCAACGGCAGCGAAAAAGCCCGGGCAGTGGCCAGAAAAACCATGGCTCAGGTGCGGGCGGCCGTAAGGATCAAAGATTAAAAAGTTTAACCATCCATGCCCATAATGACGGACAACTTAACGGATGCCGACCCCGATGATTTGGACGGTGATCTTTACCGGGTCAGGCTGCAGGATATTTTCGAAGGTCCCATGGACCTGCTGGTCCATCTGATCAAAAAAGCGGAAGTGGATATTTACGACATTCCCATTGCCCAGATTACCGCGCAGTATCTGGACTATCTGGAATGGATGCAGCAGTTGAACATCGACTTCGCCGGCGATTTTGTCCTGATGGCATCCACCCTGACCCATATCAAATCCAGGATGCTGCTGCCGCCGCAGGCGGGCGAGGAAGAGGAAGAAGATCCCCGGCTGGAGATCACCCGACCGCTGCTCGAGTACCTTCGGATCAAATCGGCCGCAGAGCAGCTGGCGGAGCGCAATCTGCTGGGGGATAAGACATTTACCCGCAGGCCGGATGCCGACATCCTGGATGGCATGGAAGACGATCAGGTGATCCGAATCGGCCTGTTCGAACTGATCGATGCCTTCCAGAACATCCTGGACAAACTCACGCCGGGCCATCGGGTCGACCTGACCAGAGACCGGGTCTCCGTCCAGGAGCGCATCACCCAATTGACCGAAATGCTGGAAGCCCAGGAATCCATGACCTTTGACGAGCTGTTTGCCGACGGCCACCAACGGTTCGACGTCATCGTTACCTTCCTGGCCGTCCTGGAAATGGCCAAGCTCAACCTGATCCGCATCGCCCAGCACGTGCCGACGGGCATCATCCGGATATTCTATCAGTAGGTGTTATGGCTGAAGACCTTAAATACATCATCGAAAGCCTGCTCTTCGTCTCGGAAACGCCGCTGACGATGGACCACCTCAAAGGCCTTATCGAGGGCGAAGAGACCGCCGTGATCCGGACGGCCCTCGACGATCTGATTAACGAGTACGACCAGCGCGACGGCGGCTTCGTACTCAAACAGGTGGCCGGCGGCTACCAGTTCCGCACCCAGGGTCGCTACAACGAATGGATCAAGCGACTGATCAAACCCAATGCCCCCCGTCTGAGCAAGGCCGCCCTGGAAACCCTGGCGATCGTCGCCTACAACCAGCCCATCATCCGCAGCGACCTCGAATACATCCGCGGCGTGGACAGCGGCGGGGTGATCCGCATGCTCATGGAGCGCAAGCTGATCCGCGTGCTGGGTCGCAAGGAAATCCCCGGACGCCCGCTGATTTACGCCACCACCAAACACTTCCTCGAGGTGTTCGAATTGAAAGACCTCAAGGACCTGCCCACCCCCAAGGAAATCGAAGAGCTCAGCCGCTCCCGCCTGGACGAATCGCCGGAGGCCGACAGCGGGCCTGACGAGCACCCGCTGTCGGCCCAAATGCCTGCCGACGGGCCCGAAGCCGAACACCACGCCGACAGCCAGGAGTAGCGGCTGGACACCACCGGCATCCTCGCATGTGCACCCGTCTTCGTGCGAAGGGCACAAAATGTGAAATAAAGGTTATGGTTCCTGCTAATGCCACCCCAATTATATACTTAATTTCACAATCTCAGAGCTGAACCATCGATAAAAAATATGCTTTCTTAATCGTAATATTTTGTAATAGCTACACTTATTTTTTTATTCATGATATACTGCATTCTTGGCAGCGGTTTTGCTCTATCCTAGTAAGAGAAAGGGTAGTCATCATGAAAATGCCAATTATAGCGTTCTTGATCGTTTTTATGTATTTAGGTGGAGTGCCCTCGAGCGCCGATGATGCCATGTCAACGTTAAGTTCCGGTTCAGACACCGAGGCGAGTCTATCTGTGAATGCCCCCGACGTTGAGAGCGATGCGACCACAACCTCCGCGCCCAATACCGCGATCATGCTGCTCATCGCCACCGGCCTGGTCGGACTGGCCGGCGTCAGCCGCAGGAAAGATTCCTGAACTGAGTTTAGCGATTAACCCGCCAATGCTGAAAACTTATACGGGGGCCCTTAACTTATTCACTTTAATCAAATCCTCGGCTATTTTTTTTTACGCCCCGCCAGAGCGTTTTTTATTCTCCATTTACCATCCGAACCAGTCGGGTCCCTGACATTCGCGATATCCCCCATTTCATCCTCAACCACTAGCATACTGTGTTGATTTTTTGACCGATATCCATCATAAAGGGACCAACGGGTTTTACACCGATTGCCGGTGAGGTTGGCTAGCGTGCGATAAAGAGGGCAAAAGGGATTCAGGAATGTATTGAAAATACCAAGTTTTAAACATCAAATCCCAAATAAATTCTAAAAAACCAAAACTCAACTCTCAATTCGGCGAAAAAAGATAATTGTTATTCATTCTGGACTGTTGTCATTACCCCTGGCGATGATTGAACATGCATCCATAAGGCCTCGATAAATTGGAATGTCCATTCTCCAGGGCTGTACGGTTTGGAATTTTGGACTTTAGGGGTTGTGATTGGTTTGTGATTTGGTTTTTTTTTAGAATTTGGGATTTAATCGCAATAAAGATACAGAATCGACTTTCATTGTGTATCGGTGTATTTGAGTACCGTCAACAATGCAGCAGGAACCCGGAGGCAGTCCCATCAAAACCGACACCCTTTTCAATAAAAACGGCTCGCCCCATCGCGACTACAACGCCGCTTCATTAGAGGTGCTCAAGGGCCTCGACCCGGTGCGCCGGCGCCCGGGCATGTACACCGACACCCAGCGGCCCAATCATATGGCCCAGGAGGTGATCGACAACAGCGTGGACGAGGCCATTGCCGGCTTTGCCAGCCGCATCGACGTGATCCTGCACGCGGACGGGTCCCTGAGCGTGGCCGACGACGGCCGCGGCATGCCCACGGACATCCACCCGGAAGAGGGCGTCACCGGCGTGGAGGTGATCCTGCTCAAACTGCACGCCGGGGCCAAGTTTTCCAACAAGGACTACCAGTTTTCCGGCGGCTTGCACGGCGTGGGCGTGTCGGTGGTCAACGCCCTATCGTCGCGCCTGGAAGTGGAGATCAAGCGTGACGGCCAAAAACATTTCATCTGGTTTGCCGACGGACACAAGCAGCAGGACCTCGACGTCACCGGCAGCGTGGGCCAGCGCAACACCGGCACCTTCATCCGCTTCTGGCCCAACCCGGCCTATTTCGACTCGGTACGGTTTTCCACGCGCCGCCTGCGCCACAACCTGCGGGCCAAGGCCGTGCTATGCCCGGGCCTCACGGTGACCTTCACGGACGAAAACACGGGTGAAAAAGATGAGTGGCACTATGCGGACGGCCTCAAGGCCTACCTGGCCGACGGGATCCAGGGATGTGAATCGATCCCCGACGAACCCTTCGTAGGCAAGCTGGACGGCGACGGCGAAGCCGTTTCCTGGGCGGTGGCGTGGCAGACAGAAAGTGGCGAAACGATTACCGAAAGCTACGTCAACCTGATCCCCACCCCCCAGGGCGGCACCCATGTCAACGGCTTCCGCTCCGGGCTGCTGGCCGCCATCCGCGAGTTCTGCGAGTTCCGCAAGCTGATCCCCAGGGGCATCAAGCTGGCCCCGGACGATGTCTGGGAGCGCTGCTCCTACGTGCTCTCCACCAAGATGACCGACCCCCAGTTCTCCGGCCAGACCAAGGAGCGCCTCTCCTCGCGTCAGTGCGCCTCCTTTGTCAACGGCGTGGTCAAGGACGCCTTCAGCCTGTGGCTGAACCACCACACCGAGGCCGGCGAGCGCCTGGCGGAGATGGCCATCGAATGCGCCCGCAACCGCCTCAAGGCCGGCAAGAAGATCGAGCGCAAACGGGTTACCGCCGGCCCGGCCTTGCCCGGCAAACTGGCCGACTGCGTCAGCCAGGACCCGGCCCAAAGCGAACTGTTCCTGGTGGAGGGCGACTCGGCGGGCGGGTCGGCCAAACAGGCCAGGGACCGGCAGACCCAGGCGGTCATGCCCCTGCGGGGCAAAATCCTCAACACCTGGGAGGTGGAATCGGCCCACATACTGGGATCCAAGGAGGTTCACGACATCGCCGTGGCCATCGGCGTGGACCCGGGGTCGCCGAACATCAACGGGCTGCGCTACGGAAAGATCTGCATCCTTGCCGATGCCGACTCCGACGGCCTTCACATCGCCACCCTGCTCTGCGCCCTGTTCCTGCAGCACTTCACCCCGCTGGTCAAAGCCGGCCACATCTTCGTGGCCATGCCCCCGCTGTATCGCATCGACATGGCCAAGGAGGTGCACTACGCACTGGACGAGGCCGAAAAGACGGCCATTATCCGCCGCATGGAGACCAAAAAGCCCACCGGAAAAATCAACGTTCAGCGCTTCAAGGGGCTGGGCGAAATGAATCCGTTGCAGCTGCGCGAAACCACCATGGCGCCGGACACCCGTCGGTTGGTCCAGCTCACCGCGGACGAGAAGGAGGCGGCATTTTCGACGCTGGACATGCTGTTGGCCAAAAAACGGGCCGGCGACCGCCGCCAGTGGATCGAGGAGAGCGGCGACCTGGCGGAGGTGGATTGAGAAGGTGGATAGGCTGAAGGAGGAAGGTGGAAGGGATTTAGGGTGGAGTGGATGAAAAAGCGATCGAAAAAAAGGTTCGCCGGGCACAAACGCGATGTTGCGTGTAGATTTGGTCAATAAAAAATCTTTCCTATAGCCTATTGCCTATAGCAAACAGCCCATAGCATATTCTTAATGCAACGATGACACAAACGAAACACAACCCACTGAAAGAAATTATCATATGACAACCACCGCTACCCCCATCCGCATCGAGGGTACCGAGCGCATGCCCCTGCAGCAGTTTTCCCGGCAGGCCTATCTCGACTACGCCATGTACGTGATCATGGACCGCGCCCTGCCCCACATCGGTGACGGTCTCAAACCGGTCCAGCGGCGCATCGTCTATGCCATGAGCGAGTTGGGGCTCAAGGCATCGTCCAAACACAAAAAGTCCGCCCGCACCGTGGGCGATGTGCTCGGCAAGTTCCATCCCCACGGGGACACGGCCTGCTACGAAGCCATGGTGCTAATGGCCCAGCCATTCTCCTACCGCTACCCGCTGATTGACGGCCAGGGGAACTGGGGCGCGCCCGACGATCCCAAGTCCTTTGCCGCGATGCGCTATACCGAGGCCCGGCTTTCCGCCTATGCCGAGGTGCTGCTGTCGGAGATCGGCATGGGAACGGTGCAGTGGGTGCCCAATTTCGACGGCACGCTGAAAGAGCCGCGGGTGCTGCCCGCCCGGCTGCCCAACATCCTGCTCAACGGAACCACCGGCATCGCCGTGGGCATGGCCACGGACATCCCGCCCCACAACATCAATGAGGTCGTCGACGCCTGCATTCATTTAATCGACAACCCGGACGCCAGCGTCGAAGCGCTGGGCAACCACATCCACGGGCCGGATTACCCTTCCGGCGCCGAAATCATCACCCCCACGTCTGAAATCGTCGGCATTTATCAAACCGGCAAGGGGGTCATCCGCATGCGGGCCACCTTCGAGCTGGAAAACGGCGACATCGTGATCAACGCTTTGCCCCACCAGGTGTCGCCGGCCAAGGTGCTGGAGCAGATCGCCGCCCAGATGAACAAGAAGAAGCTGCCCATGGTGGCGGATCTCAGAGACGAGTCGGACCACGACGACCCCATCCGCCTGGTGATCGTGCCCCGCTCCAACCGGGTGGACAAGGACGCCCTCATGGCGCACCTGTTTGCTACCACCGAAATGGAAAAGACCTTTCGGATCAACATGAACATCATCGGCCTGGACCGCAAACCCGGGGTGAAGGGCCTGGTCGAATTGCTTACCGAGTGGATCACCTTTCGAACCCGAACCGTCAAGGATCGTTTGGCATTCCGGCTGAACAAGGTCAACGAACGCCTGCATATCCTGGAGGGCCTGCTGGTGGCCTATCTGAACATCGACGAGGTCATCCGCATCATCCGCAGCGAGGACGACCCCAAGCCGGTGCTGATGGCGCGCTTTGCCATCTCCGATGCCCAGGCCGAAGCAATCCTCCAACTGCGCCTGCGCCACCTGGCCAAGTTGGAGGAGATGAAAATACGCGCCGAACAGGAGGCGTTGGACGACGAACGTCAGACCCTGGAGGCCATCTTGGGATCGCCGGCACGCCTGAAGACGCTGATCAAAAAGGAGCTGCGGGCGGATGCCAAAACCCACGGCGACGACCGGCGCACCGCCATCGTCCAGCGCGAGGAGGCCCAGGCCATCTCCGAAGAGCAGCTTGCCCCGGTAGAGCCGGTGACCGTGATCCTGTCGGCCAACGGGTGGGTGCGGGCCGCCAAGGGACACGAGATCGATCCTGGCGAAGCGGTTTACCGGCCGGGAGACCGCTACCTGGCCGCTGCCCGGGGCAAAAGCAATCAACCGGTGGTTTTTCTGGACTCCACCGGGCGGACCTACAGCCTGTCGGCGCACACGCTGCCGTCGGCCAGGGGGTATGGCGAGCCGCTCACCGGCCGTTTCGTCCTGCCGCCCGGGGCGACCTTCACCGACGTGATCATGGCATCGGCCGACCACCCCCTGCTGATGGCCAGCGATGCCGGATACGGGTTCATCACCCGCTTCGACGACATGGTGACGCGCAACACCAAAGGCAAGGCCCTGCTCTCGCTGCCCAAAGGCGCCCTGCCGCTGCGGCCGATTGCGCTGGATGACACTTCGTCGCACCTGCTGGCCGCCGTCACCAGCGAAGGGCGTATGCTGGTCTTCCCGCTGAACAAGCTGCCGGCCATTGCCAAGGGCAAGGGCAACAAGATCATCCAGATCCCGCCCAAGCGCGCCCGGGAGCGCACGGAACTGCTGAGCCACTTAATCATCGTGCCGGAAGAAGGCACCCTGACCATTTTCGCCGGCAAACGCTTTTTCAAACTGACTTACGGCAACCTCACCCAGTATGTGGGGGAACGCGGCCGCCGCGGAAAGAAACTGCCCCGGGGATTCCAGAACGTGGATCGCCTGGAGAGCGAGGCGCCTGATCAGGCACCGCTGGGGCTGACGCCCACGCATGAGGCATAACCCCCAAAAAGAATCTGCGGAAAGGGTCGCTATACGCCAATGACCGTTACACCCAGCCATCCAGCGACGCCATCACCGTCGGCCACCCTTATCCTCGCCCGTCAGCACGATGCGGGGATCGACGTCTACCTGGTGCGCCGCAGCGCCGCCAGCAAATTCATGCCCTGCACCTACGTCTTTCCCGGGGGCACCCTGGAACCCGAAGACATGGACACCACCTTCTGGCAGGACCATGTGGATCTTCCTGTGAAACAGTTGGGACCGGCGCTGGGTGGCGCGGTAGACCGCATGCTGCCCTTTGCCGTGGCGGCCATCCGGGAGACCTGGGAGGAGGCCGGGCTGCTGCTGGCCGCCCCCGCGAAAGGACCCCGGCGTCTTGAAGAGGCAGGAGAAAAAAAAACGCCATTCACCCGACGGATACAGGACGACGGCCTATGCCTGTCCATCTCCAAACTGGGGCGCTGGCACCACTGGATCACGCCGGAACTGATGCCGCGGCGCTTCGACACCTTTTTCTTTGTGGCGCCCGTCGGGCAGGATCAACGCTGCCGCCCGGACAACCGAGAAACGATTGACGGCACCTGGATCACTCCCCAAAAAGCCCTGACGGAAAACGAAGGAGGCGCCCTGCCGCTGAGCCCGCCGACCCTGGTGACCCTGCACCAGCTGTTGCCCTTCAGCGATCTGGACACACTGACGGCCGAAGCGCGACACCGCGCCTGGTCCCCACCCATCATGCCACGGTTGTGGCCTTTGGACAATGGCGCGCTGATCATCGAACCCTGGGACCCGGATTACGACCGCAAATCGGTCCGCGTGGACATCGACCGGTTGGAAGGGGACCTCCTGCCCGTGGGCGCTTTTTTTTCAAGGTTGTGGCGTCATCGGGGCGTCTGTCGGCCGGTGAAATGCAGGGGGTTTGATTGAAGACACGGAGGTCGGATTTTTCATGCTGCGCGTTTTTCAAACTGACATACTAGACCCGGCACAGTTTGTCGTCACCCTGGAACTGGTCCCCGGACGGGAGTCCACCGGGCGCTCGGTCGACACGGTCATGGGCATTGCAAAAGACGCCTTTGCCGATGGACGGGTTTCCGCGGTCTCCATCACCGACAACCCCGGCGGCAACCCGTCGCTGAGTCCAGATGCCATCGGCTACCGAATCTTTTCCATCGGCATGGACGTCATCGTTCACTTCGCCTGCCGTGACATGAACCGCGTGGGCATGGAAAGCCGGGCCCTGCAACTGGCCATGATCGGTATGAAAAACATCCTGGCCCTCACCGGCGATTATTCCGGCAAGGGGTTCGGCGGCCAGGGCGCACCGGTGTTCGATCTGGATTCGGTAAACCTGCAGATCATGCTCACGCTGATCAGCAAACGGGTAAACGCCGCCGGCGATCCCGACGGTTTCTTCACCGGCTGCGCCGTCTCCCCATTCAAGCAGACCGAAGGGGAGTGTGTGGCCCAGTATGCCAAGATGAGCCGGAAGGTGGCGGCCGGCGCCCAGTTCACCATCACCCAGTTGGGTTACGATGCCCGCAAGTTCCACGAACTGATCGGCATTCAACGGCACATGGACCTTCAGGTCCCCACGTTAGGCTCGGTTTATCTGCTCACCCCCAACGCTGCCCGCATCATGAACCAGGGCCGGGTGCCGGGCGCGGTGGTCACCGATCAACTCCTTCGTACGGTGCAAAGGGAGTGGCAGGACAACAAACAGGGCAAAGCCGCGGCCATCGAGCGGGCAGCCCGCCTGGGGGCGGTGCTTCAGGGACTGGGTTACCGCGGTATTCACATCGGCGGCATTCATCGGGACTTTTCCACGGTGGGGATGATCCTGGACCGGATGGCGCAGGTCAAAGACGATTGGCAGACATTTATCCCCCAGTTCAACTATCCTCAGCCCGATGGCTTCTACGCTTTCCGGGAAACACCACCGGATCCGGCCACTTCTCCTGTTTTCGGTCTGCACCCCCGGCCGATGCCGGTCGTCGATCGGGTGCTTTATCCGTTGATGCGGCACGCCCACAACCTGTTTTTTAACTTCGATTCACCGTTAGCGTCCGTGTATCGAACACTCTGCCGGACAATGGACAACGGCATTGGCGCACGGCTGTTCCTGCACCTGGCCGAACACCCCATCAAACGCATGCTGCTGGGGTGCCTGCAATGCGGCGACTGCGCCATCCAGCATGTGGGATTCCTGTGCCCCGAATCGGGGTGCCCCAAACACACCCGCAACGGCGCCTGCGGCGGCAGCCACCACGGCATGTGCGAAGTGCATCCGGACCGGCGATGCGTCTGGTTTCGTGCTCACAACCGGCTGGCGGCCAATGGAAAAATCAAGGAGTTGTGTGACGGGTGCGTGCCTCCGCGCATGTGGGAGCTGAATAACACCTCGTCCTGGCTGAATTTTCACCTGCGGCGGGACCATCAGAGCAACGGCAGTGAAATCGCAGGATTCTGCCGCCAGTCGACCTGTCGGTTATTGCCTGACGATGGGGGTCTGAAGACAGAGGTCTGAAGGCGGAAAACTGAGGAGGGATGGAGGCCGGTTGAATTCGTATTATTGGTTCTTTTGGTTGTTTTGAATGCATAGCAGAGGAGCTGACATGAAGGTCATCGCAGACTTGTGCATCGTGCCCATCGGCGTAGGCGTATCGGTCTCGCCATACATCGCCGCCTGCCAGCGAATTCTCACGGAGGCCGGTCTTGACATTAAGCTGCACGCCTATGGCACCAACATCGAGGGGGATTGGGATGCGGTGTTTACCGCCATCCGACGCTGTCACGAAGAGATCCACCACATGGGGGCACCGCGGATCACCACCACGCTAAAATTCGGGACCCGCACGGACCGGGATCAACACATGGCCGAGAAAGTCGATAGTGTCAAGGCCAAGCTCGCTCAAAGTTAGCCGGAAATCTCCTGCTCGGCAACCCGCCGATCTTCCGGGAATCCTAATATTCGCCTTAGTCGGCGATCGTATCCACTGCGCCGATCCCAGTTGATGCGATGCTCGCGGCCGGTTGGTATCGATACCAGAAACCGCCGGTCCTGAATCCGGCGCCTGCCGCCGTTGTCCGCAACCTCGAAGGGTGTTGCGTTCTTTTCCATGCGTCACCTCCCCCTCAGGCGATCCGAGCGGATGGAAATCCGGGTGCCGAAAAAAGCATCGAAGGCGTCATTTTGTTCCGGCAGCCTTTCCTAAAGCGTAGCCAGTTCCTTCGCCCCTGTCAAAAATATTTCGCTTTCCGGCCGGCAGGCACCGGCAACCCGAACCAGAATCGGTAGCCATGACGAAAAATATCCAACATGGACATCCCCTGGGAAAACCCGGCCATCAGGGCTATTCTGGCAGGCGGCGAGACTAGCAACAGATGCCCCATATCAGGCAGCCTGTAGAAAGCCTTCGAAGCAACCCGAGAAAAAATAAGCTCGCGTTGAATTGGCATCAACCCCTTTGCGTAGGTCTTGCAGGCATCCCTGCCGCTATCCATGGCGTCTAAAATGGCGGCGGCCGCCTCCTGGCCGCTGATGATGGCGTGGTACAATCCTTCTCCGAGCAGCGGATCCGCCAATCCGGCGGCGTCACCGACCAACAGCACTCGTCCGCCCCCGGGTCGATACCGCCATCCCCCCATGCCCAGACGAAAACCGGCGATATGCGTCGGCGCCGGCCCGCCGAGCCTTTGAACCGAGTAGTCAACCAGGTCCTGACGGGTGATCCTGGTATTCGATTTCAAGGTATACAGTCCCACGTTGATGTGCGCCGCTTTCGGAAAGACCCACCCATACCCGCCGGCTACGCGGCTGAAGTCGAAGCCCATGTTCAGATCGCTGGGAGGCGCCCGCTCCACGATTCCCTCAACGGCAAACCCGGGACGAAACCGTGCGAATCGTCCCGTCAGCCGGCGGACACGGCTGTGGACACCGTCGGCGCCGATCAAGAATCGGGTGCGAATCGTGCCGCCACCCGTGACCAACGACACGCTTCGATCGCTTTCCTCAATCTTGTCGATCCGTTTCACGACCACAAAACGGGCACCGACGGTGACGGTTTTTTTCAGGCAGAAATCATCGAATGCCGACCGTTCGACCAGGTGGCAGATGGGATCATTGCTTTGAAGCAGCGTTGGACGGCGCATCCTGCAGCTTACCGACAGGCTGCAAACGCTTCGCTGGATCACCGGGACGATCGAATAGCGAAGCGCTCGCTCGGCCTTGACCGTCAGCCCGCCGGCACAGGTTTTCTTCCGCGGAAAGTCGGTCCGATCCAATAAAATGACCCGGAGGCCGCTGGCGGCCAAGTCCCACGCCGCGCTGCAGCCAGAGGGTCCTGCGCCCACAACCACGACATCTGCTCTATGCATCGCGCGCTCAGGGCGCGATGATGGTTGGCCGCACATGCAATCTCCGCATTGACTTGGTCCATCGGATCTGGCATCAATCAGGGCAATATGACATTTTCGGCGTTGCCTTTCAACCGGGTGCCGGCCAAGAACAGCAGGAAAAGGGGATATGCTTACGGTCAAACAAGCGGTTCAAACCGCCATGGATCTTCTCAAGGACCTCTACGACACCCGCAAGTTTGAAGACATCCTGCTGGAGGAAGTGGAGATGGCCGACGATGGTCGCCACTGGCAGGTTACCGTGGGGTTCTCACGCAAAGCGCTTTCCGAAAATGTCATGGAGGCCATCGGTTCCAAAAAATATATCCGCAGCCGAAAAATCTTTCACATCGATGGCAACAGCGGAGACCTGGTATCCATGAAAGACGGTGAACCGTCTTTTTAGCCACACCCGCCATGCAACGAGGAACTGATCCTTGAGCCCCAAGCAACCGTTTCAATCCAGAATCGGCATCCGTTTCAACGATATCGATGCCATGGGACACGTCAACAACGCCGTGATCTTCACCTACTTTGAAGAGGGGCGAAAAGCCCTCTTCTACGACGCATTCAGGGAATCCGTTCCCGGCGGGTTCAATTTTATGGTGGCCCACCTGGAATGCGACTACATCCTGCCCGTCCGCCTCGAGGACCGGCTGCTGCTGAACCTGTGGGTCACCGCCATCGGCACAAAAAGCTTCGGACTCGCCTATGCCCTGACGGACGAAGCCGATGAGACCCGCGTCTTCGCCAACGGCTCCTCCATTCAGGTATGCTACGACTACCGGCAGCGCCGGTCGGTACCGGTCCCGCCAACGCTCAAAAAAGCCCTTCTGGCCTTTCACCTGCCCGACTGAGCATTTACCTTCCCCGCTTCCCTGCCACCGGCTGCCAACTGCGGGCGTCAGGCGTCAATAAACCATTTACTATTTTTTCATTAAATTATTCACCAAAATTAAATGAATATTTTTCATTTTTTGTTTTAAATCTAATAAATTTAGGTAATCCATTTTTTTCTCAAGTTATAAAATAATAATCCGATTTATAACCGTAATCAACAAGCTGATGGATCTCATGCAGACGAACGAGCGGCAACGCCCGAAGAAAAGGGATAAACCGATTGAACCGGTAGATAGGAGAGGAAACATGCGACATGGCCGAATTGCACGCATCCGCATTTTCATCGGGTTTTTCCTGCTGCTCTCAGCATCGATGGCATTGGCCAGCCAGGACACGATCAAGATTGCGCTGAACTATCCTGAAACCGGCCCTTATCGAAAAGAGGGCAAGGATCAGTGGAAAGCCGCCTATCTGGCTAAAAACGAAATCAACGCCGCTGGTGGCATTTTAAACAAGCAGATCGAACTGGTCACCTATGATACCAAATCCAGTGCGGCACTGGCTGCCAGGAATGCCGCCCACGCCATCGACAATGAAGGCGTGAAAATGGTCTTCGGCGGCTCTTCCAGTGCGGTCGCCGTGGCCGTATCCAAGGTGTGCCAGGAGAAAGGGACCCTCTTTTTCGGCACGCTCACCTATTCCACAGCGGTTACCGGCAGCGAGGGAAGGCGCCATACCTTCAGGGAGTGCTACGATTCGTGGATGGCGGCCAAGGCCATGTCGTCATATCTCAAAAAGAATTTTTCCGGTCAAAAATACTTCTATATCACGGCGGACTACACCTGGGGCTGGACAACGGAAGCATCCTTGAGAAAATTCAGCGGCACCGAAGACAAATCGGTTCACAAGGGTGTGCTGACGCCATTTCCATCCACGGATTTCACCAGTGCGCTGAAAAAGGCCGACCAGGAGCGGCCGGATGTACTGGTGTTGGTCCTTTTCGGCCAGGAAATGGCCAACGCGATTCGGTCGGCCCATAAAATGGGGATGAAGGATCGGATGCAGATTTTGGTGCCCAATCTGACCATTGGCATGGCTGAACGCGGCGGACCCAGAGCCATGGAGGGGGTTGTGGGAACGCTGCCCTGGTGCTGGCAGATCCCCTATAAATACAATTATACGCAGGGCATCCAATTTGTTGAAGCTTTCCAAAAGGAACATCAGCGCTATCCCAGCACCTCCGCCGCGTCCGCCTACACCATCATGTACGAATACAAATCAGCCGTTGAACGGGCCGGCTCGTTTGAATCGCAAAAAGTGATCAAGGCCCTGGAAGGTCACCGCTATCGGCTGTTGAAAGATGAACAGGTCTGGCGTAATTTTGATCATCAATCCATTCAGACCGTTTACGTGGTGCGCTGCAAGCCGCGGGATGAGGTGATAAAAAACAAATACAATCTGGATTATTTTGAAATCATCGACAGTCTGCCGGGAGATCTGGCTGCCATTACCCGTCAGGAGTGGCATGAGGTTCGCAGAGCCGCCGGCAAACCGACCCGCCTGGAAAAGTTGCCAAACGACTAGAAGCTTGATGTTCAGATGCCGGAATCGTTCTCTTCTTTCGAGATGGGGCAGCAGTTTACCCGTTGTGGTTCACCCTGCGGATCGGGTTCAGTCAACAACACGGGCGGGTGCGAACGAAGCTCGAAGCACTCGCGGGTAGTAAAGCGCGGGATAATCGTTCAGGCGTTTTGGATCGATATGATTGGTGGCGTAGGTGATCACCAGATCCGCCCCGGTGAGAAAGGGGTGTGATTTGGCGGCATAAATCAAAACGCCGGGAATCGACCCTTCATCCGGAGAATAAAATCCTGTCAACTGTCCCCATGGCCCTTCGGGTCGGCGGGCGATCCGCCACCCTATTTCGGCGGCACCGAAACCGATGGTTTGAATCTGGACCAACCGGTTGATACGGGATTCGTAATGAACGCCGAACTCGGCCTGGGCATCGGTGAACAGGACTGCCGGTCGACTGTCCACCTGTGAATCTGTCCTCCATCCTGGACCCGCACCGCACCACCACTCCGGTTCACGCAAGTCGCCTGCCCATGCCTGATCCGCTTTCCACCTGGCCAGATAGGCCTGATTCCCGCCTTGACTGGTTCCATATGCATACAGGTATCCGTTTCTGTGCAACACGCCGCCGGTGCCCACAGCGATGACGAACGTGCCTGGGTTTTTCCTCACCGCAGTGGTCCGCCACCGTTCAGGGGGTGCATCGGGGTTGTCGATTAACTGCGCCTGCCAGCCGATCACGGCAAAGCCCAGGTCATTTTCAAATGGCGCGATGGTCGTGAGAAAGACCAGCAGACGATTGCCGAGACGAATGCCGTCACCGGGCCAAACCCATGTTTTTTCGGATTCGGGGAAAAAGGATGCCGGTGCACGCAGCGGCGTCTGCCTCCAGAAGAAGGCCATGGATGCCGCAGCGGGGTCGCTTCCGGTCTGAATGCCGATGCTGTTGCGGATCAGGTGGGCCCGGCTTCGGTCGTCGCTGGTACCCGCGCGGACAAGGGTGTCGCCAAAAAGCCAGAGCACCCTGCCCTTGCCCAGATCCACGCTGTGGGCATCATCAGCCCCCAGCCACAAAGGGTCCTGCCGAAAGAGGCGATCGGCCGCCGGCCATGCACGGGCCCTGAGATGAATGGTCGACGGCTGCCTTTCAAGTGGCCACTCGCAGGCCGCGGTGATACCAACCAGCAGTATGGCGAGAAGCACCGCGCAGCGCCTGCAGCGGCAGCGCTTTGCTTTAACCACCAAGCCACGTCTGCGCAATTGGAAGGAACGGCGGTCGGTGCCAGGGGTGAACCCTCCCCCCGGCAGGCGGTGGAAAATGCGCACGCTATCGCGGTTCATAAAACTGGCGGATAAAATCCTCATAATAGGAAAAGGACCAGTGACGATTCTGAAGCAGGTCGGCCGCTGCCTTCACATCTCCAGCGTGGATCAGGTCGATCAGCTCGTCGTGTTCCCGGCAGTTTTGACGTTCCCACTCGCGAATATAACGGCGACGGGGAAAGTCATAGAGCCGTTGTTTGAAGGGGACCACAATCTTTTTGACCTGTCGGTTGCCGGACAGGTCAAGGAAGTGGTCGTGGAAGGCGAGGTTCAAGCCGAAAAAATCGGCATAACGATCGTCGAAGTCCTCCTCCTCGATCATCGCCTTCATGCTGCCATTGATGGCGGTCATGGCATCGAGGCGTTCGTCGCTGAAGATACTGCAGACGTCGATCAGCACAGCGGCCTCTATCGCACCCACGATGTCGTATGCGTCTTTGACGTCCTGCAGGGACAATCGGTTCATCAGCACGCCCCGACGCGGCAGGATGGTGACAAAACCTTCGCACTCCAACTGGATGATTGCGTCGCGCAGGGGGGTTTTGCTGATCCCCAGTCGTTTACTCATCTCATTGAGCCGGAGATACTCACCGGGGATGATGCGGCCGTTGAGCATCTCGGTCCGTAAATACTGGTAGACCTGCTCCCGCAGTGAACGCAGTTCAAAGGGGTTGACGTCTCTATCGTCGGTGGGTGCAAGCAATCGTTTTTCTTATCCGAAGACCTTTTCGATGCCTTTTTGGGTGGCCTTGACCATTCGATCCGCCTCATCTTTGGTGATCACCAGCGCCGGGGCGTAGTAGAGGGTGGTGTTGAGACCGGGCAGGCTGCTGTTGGTTCGCCCGAGCAGCACCCCCTCTGACTTGACCGCGTCGATCACCGCTCCGATCTGTGCCTCGCTGGGCGGCTGTTTACTTGGTTTATGGGCCACCAGTTCCACACCGCAGAACAGTCCTTTACCGCGAACGTCACCGACGGCGGGGTGGTCCAGCAGTTCCCCGAGTCTGCCGAGCAGGTAGTCGCCCATCACCCGGCTGTTTTCGACCAGACCTTCGGTTTCCATGATGCGGATGTTCTCCAGCGACGCCGCCATGACGCCGGCACAGCCGCCATAGGTGGAGATGTCCCGAAAAAAATGCATGCGTTTATCCGGATCGGCCGGATCGTTGAGAAACAGATCGTACAGATGCTGCTTGACCACCGTGGCGGAAATGGGTTCATAGGCGCTGGCCATGCCCTTGGCCAGGGTGATCATGTCCGGGTCCACGTCGAAATGCTGGTGCCCGAAAAACTTGCCGGTCCGCCCGAACCCGGCCACCACCTCGTCGATGACCATAAATACACCGTATTTTTTGCATATCTCCTGCAAAATGGGAAAATACTCATCCACCGGAACGATGATGCCGCCGCCGGCGGTGATCGGCTCCACGATCAATCCGCCCACGCTCTCCGGCCCCGCTTTCAAGATGATCGCCTCTACGGCTCGGGCACACTGGATGTCGCAGTGCGGGTAGCTGTTGTCGAATGGACAGCGGTAGCACAGGCAGTGCGGTATCTGCGTGAACCCCTCCGGGAAGGGCCCGAAGTCCTTTTTGCGCTCGGCCTGCCCCGAGGAGGCCAGCACGGCAATGGTGGTGCCGTGATAGTCCCGGTCGCGATATAAAATCTTATATTTGCCCTTGCGCGCCGGATCGATCGTGGTGGCCTGGCGGATGATCTTGTAGCTTTTTTCGTTGGCCTCGGACCCGCTGTTGGAATAATAGACCTTGCCCATGGTCGGCAGCAGTTCGATCAATTTGCTGGAAAGCTTGATGGCGGGGATCGTGCCGACGCTGCCGGCGAAGTAGGGCATCTTCTTCATCTGGGCGGCCACGGCATCGGCAATGCTGTCCCGGCCGTAGCCCACGTTGACGCACCACACACCGCCGGAAGTCGCATCCAAGTATTCCCGTCCGCGGATATCGGTGACCATCAGCCCCTGGCCCGCCACGATGATCATCTGCTCCTGGCTCTGAAAACATTTGTGGGGTTTGATGTGATGCCACAGGTGATCCCTGTCGCCCACGACCATCTCATCCACGCCGTAATCCAGAACATGCGACAATGAATCGTCCATTCCACACTCCTTTACAGCTTGTTGACATCCACCATCAGGGAAAAAGCACCGCGTTTTCAATATACGGATGCCTGATATATCAAACACCACTGGTAAAGTAAAGAATCCTGACCCATCGAACAAGGGCAATTCCAACGTCCCTTCGCCCCTTGGGGGAGAGGGACAGGGTGAGGGGTGTTTTTCCGGTTGCATCCAGATGAGCATTGGCATTTGACATCAAGTGGTGTCCTGGGATAACCATGCGAAAGGTTTTGGGCAATGACGTTGCATCGTCCCGATCAGATTGAATAAGAGATTCCTTAACGCCGAGGCCACACTGCAATTGAAGCCAACAGCATCTAAGAATATACTTAAAGAAGCCATCATCAACTGCCTGTCCAGCATCCCGATTTTCGCCGACCTGAACCCCGACGAACTGAACACGATCGGCGACCACATGCATGTGTCGCGGTATGAAGCCGGCGATCTCGTCTTCAGCGAAGGCGACCCCGGCGATGAGGTGTGCTTCGTGGTCGACGGCACCCTGGACGTGTTGAAATGGTATGACGGAAAGGTGGAAAAGAAAATCGCCGTTAAAGCCCCGGGCGGTTCCATCGGGGAAATGGCCGTCATCGGCAACTTTTCGCGCACGGCCACGGTCAAATCACGCACCGATGTCACCCTGCTCACCCTGCCGCGCCGGCGCTTCGATCAGATCTGCGACGAACACCCGAAAATCGGCGTTAAAATCCTGCGATCGATCGCCCGACTGCTGAGCCTGCACCTGCGGGACACGTCCCAGGAACTGCTTGAGCTCATATCGCCTGCAAAGTCAGCTTGATTGGCTTTTCCCCATCCGAGCGATGATCCGGTCCAAAAAGATACCGATCGCCATGGCCTTTTTGATCGGTGTATAAATAATTGCCATCCGGCCGCCATGAGGAATAATTTTGATTGACATGTGGGCAACCATTAAACTAATGGGTTACCCATTAACATTAAATGTTCATGTGACCCAGTTTTTTAGCTGAAGGGAGATCCAGTAAAGGCGAGTCATGTTTAAAAAAACAACCCAGCAACGCATTTTCGAAGACCTGGTGGCTCAGATCGAAGGGGCCATTTTAGATGGTCGCCTGAAAACCGGCGACAAGCTGCCGGCCCAGCGGGACCTCGTCGACATGTTCCAGACCAGCCGGGGGCCCCTTCGCGAAGCACTGCGTGTCCTGGAGCAAAAGGGACTGCTGGAAATCAAGCGCGGCGTGCGCGGCGGGGCGATGGTCAAGCAGCCGGGCACGGCGCCGATGGCGGAAAGTTTGGGCCTTTTGATTCGCCATCGCGAAATCACCCTGGCCGAACTCTCCGAATTCCGGGAGGGGGTCGAGGGCAGCGTGGCCGCCATCGCCGCCCAGCGAGCCACCCCGGCAGATATCCGGCAGCTCAAATCGCTGCTGAAACAGGCCAAAAAACATGTGGGTGAGGGCATCGCGGCGTGGGAACGGTTTTGTCAGGTGGACAATCGCATCCACGTGGCCATCGCCAAAGCCGCAGGCAACCGGGTATACGAATTTGTCCTGCGCATGGTCCACGACAACATCCAGCAGTACTATGAGGCCCACCCCTTAAAAGACCAGCCGTTCATGCAGGAAAACTATCAGGATCTGTGCGATATTGTCGCTGCACTGGAAAAACAGCAGGCCACGGCCGTGCGCTCCCTCATGCAAAGCCACGTGCGCCGTTTCAACCGATACATGAAGAGCCAAGGAGGCCCCCCATGAACACGCAGCACTATCTCGATCTCGAAAACGAATATGGCGCCCACAACTACAAACCCCTGGACGTCGTCCTGACAAAGGGTGAAGGGGTTTGGGTGTGGGATGTAGACGGCAAACGGTACCTGGACTGCCTGGCTGCCTACAGTGCGGTCAACCAGGGCCACTGTCACCCGGCGATCATGAAAACCATGATGGCCCAGGCCCAGAACCTGACCCTCACCTCCCGGGCCTTCCGCAATGACCAGCTGGGTTATTTTTACAAGGAAATCTGCGAACTGACCCGCTCCCACAAGGTGCTGCCCATGAACAGCGGCGCCGAAGCGGTGGAAACCGTGATCAAGGCAGTGCGAAAATGGGGCTACCAGGTCAAAGGCATCCCCGCCGACAAGGCGGAGATCATCGTCTGCGCCAACAACTTTCATGGCCGCACCATCACCATCGTGGGGTTTTCCACCGACCCGACGGCCCGCAGCGGGTTCGGCCCGTTCACCCCGGGTTTCAAAATCATCCCCTTCGGCGATGCCGACGCCCTGGAAGCGGCCATCACCCCCAACACCGCCGGTTTTCTGGTGGAGCCCATCCAGGGTGAAGCCGGGGTCATCATACCCAAAGACGGTTATCTCAAGGCCGCCCGGGAGATCTGCGACCGCCACAACGTCGTGTTGATTCTCGACGAGATCCAGACCGGCCTGGGACGCACCGGTCGGCTCTTGGCCGAGGAGCACGAAGGCATCGAGGCCGACCTCACCCTGGTGGGAAAGGCCCTTTCCGGCGGCTTTTATCCGGTATCCGCCGTCCTTTCCAACAAAGAGGTCATGGATGTGCTGCAGCCCGGCGAACACGGATCGACCTTCGGCGGCAACCCCCTGGCCTGCGCCATCGCCCGCACCGCCATACGGGTGCTCAAAGAAGAAAAGATGATTGAAAACGCCAGCGAAATGGGTGATTATTTTCTTGCCGGACTGAAAAAGATCCAGAGCCCGCACATCAAAGAGGTCCGCGGCCGCGGCCTGATGATCGCCATGGAACTTTTCAAGGAGACGGGTGGCGCCCGACCGTTCTGCTACAAGCTGGCCGACAGAGGCATGTTGTGCAAGGAAACCCATGAAAATACCATCCGCTTCGCCCCGCCGCTGGTGATCAAAAAAGACGAGGTGGACTGGGCACTGGAACAGATCGATGCGGTGATGAACGCATAGAGGAGGAACACCCGTGAAACGCGATTTTCTGCATGTCACCGATTTTAGCGCCGACGAAATCCAGGCAACCTTCGCCCTGGCCAAAGAGGTCAAGGCACGTTTCAAACGCCGGGAGGATTACCAACCGTTCAAGAACCACACCATGGCCATGATTTTCGCCAAGCCGTCCGCCCGCACGCGCATCTCCTTTGAAACCGGATTTTTCCGCATGGGCGGCCATGCCCTCTACCTGGGCCCTTCGGACATTGCCATCGGCAAACGTGAAGCGGTCAAGGATATCGCCCGGGTCGTGGCCCGGTACAACGACGTGATCATGGCCCGGCTCTTCGCCCACGCGCACATGCTGGAACTGGCCGAATACGCATCGGTGCCGGTCGTCAACGGGCTGACCGACTACAACCACCCCTGTCAGATCATGGCGGACATGTTCACGATTCTGGAACACCGCGGCCACCTCAATGACCTGAAGGTGGCCTATGTCGGCGACGGCAACAACATCGTGCACTCCTGGCTGCGCCTGGCGCAACGCTTGCCCTTCCACTTCGTCTGCGCCTGTCCGGACGACTATTCGCCCGACGCACAGACCATTGCCGCCGCCCGCCAGGCGGGCCTGTCGGAGATAGAAATCAGCCACGATCCCAAAGCAGCCGTCAAGGGGGCCGATATCGTCTATACGGACGTGTGGGCCTCCATGGGACAAAAGGATGAGGCGGAAGAACGCAAAGCCCGCTTTGCCGGCTTCCAGGTCAATAGTGCACTGATGGCCGCCACCGGCAAGGCCAGCCTGTTCATGCACTGCCTCCCCGCCGAACGCGGCGTGGAAACCACCGACGCGGTGCTCGAATCCGAAGCGTCGATCGTCTTCGACGAGGCGGAAAACCGAATGCATGCCCAAAATGCCATCCTCCTGAAAATTTGCGGAAAAGCTTGATGAAGAAAAAAGCCACTCAGAAGCCTGTGTTGCTGGTCGCCCTGGGCGGAAACGCCATGATTCAGAAGGGACAGACCGGCACCGTGGAGGAACAGTTCGGCAACCTGAAGGTCCCGATGAATCAAATCGCCAGGCTGTCAAGGGAATACCGGGTCATCATCACCCACGGCAACGGTCCCCAGGTGGGCAATCTGCTGCTTCAGCAGGAATGTTGCGCCACGGTTCCGCGGCTGCCGCTGGAGATTCTCGTGGCCCAGACCCAGGGACAAATCGGATACATGATTGAATCGACCCTGGACGAAGCCCTCATGGCCATGGGCATCAACACCCAGCCCTTGGTCAGTCTGATCAGCTATGTGGTCGTGGACGAAAATGACAACGCCTTCAAATCGCCCTCCAAGCCGGTGGGCCCCGCATTCACCAAAGAAAAGGCCGCTACCCTGCCCTACCCCACGATCAAAACCCCCAAAGGCTACCGGCGCGTCGTGGTGTCCCCCAAGCCGGTGACCATTGTCGAGAAACGGGAGATCAGGACCCTGATTGATGCGGAATTCATCGTAATCTGCTGCGGCGGCGGCGGTATTCCGGTGGTGCGCGCCGGTCGCACATTCGACGGCGTGGATGCGGTTATCGACAAAGACCTGGCCAGCGCCCGCCTGGCCGAAGAGGTGGGTGTTGACCTGTTCGTCATGGCCACGGATGTGGACGGCGTGGCGCTGAATTTTGGCAAGCCTGATCAACGCTTTCTGACCTCCGTCAGTCTGGCGGAATCGGCCAAGTATATCATCGATGGCCATTTCTCTGCCGGCGCCATGCTGCCCAAAGTGGAAGCGGCGATGCAGTTCGTCGGCGGCGGAGGAAAACGGGCGGTAATTACCCGGGTCGACCGCATCGTCGATGCGGTGGCCGGAACGGCTGGAACCGAATTTGTCAACAATTAAGGAGGACACTCCCATGGCAGCTTTTCCATTGGCGCACATCATTGAGTCCCAGCAGTTCGACCGGGAACTGCTCGAAGTTGTATTCCAGACCGCCGACCAGATGAAGGCGGACCTCTTTGGTGAGCGCCGCTTTGCCAAGTCGCTGGAGGGCAGGATCATGGCCTCCTTGTTTTATGAACCCTCCACCCGTACCCGCTTTTCATTCGAAAGCGCCATGCTGCGGCTGGGCGGATCGGTGATCACGACGGAAAACGCCCGTGAGTTTTCCAGTGCAGCCAAGGGGGAAAGCCTCTCCGACTCGACACGGATCATGAACGGTTATGCCGACGTCATCGTCATGCGCCACAATGAAGCGGGCAGTGCGGCACGGGCTTCGGAAATTTCCTGTATCCCCGTAATCAATGCCGGCGACGGCGCCGGCCAGCATCCGACCCAGGCCCTGCTGGACATGTATACCATCGTGGACGCGTTCACCGGGAAAAACAGCCTGAAAATCGCCATGGTAGGCGACCTGCGCTACGGACGAACAGTAAGGTCCTTGTCTTACCTGTTGACCAAGTATGAGAATGTGGAGATCATCTTCGTTTCGCCTCCGGTGTGTAAGATGGAGGGTGACATCAAAGCCTATCTTGATAAAAACAACGTTCCGTGGCGGGAAGAGACAGACCTGGCCAGAGTTGCCCCGGAAGTGGACTGCATTTACATGACCCGCATCCAGAAGGAGCGGTTCCACGACCCCGAAGACTACAAAACGGCCGCCGGCAAATATATCCTTACCCCGGAGCGGGTCCGGACCATGAAACCGGAGGCCATCATCATGCACCCGCTGCCCCGGGTGGACGAAATCCCCAAGGAGGTGGACGACGATCCCCGGGCACGCTATTTTCAACAAGCCATGAACGGCCTTTACATTCGTATGGCGCTGCTTTATCTGCTGCTTAAAAAGGATTAGATTACACCACATATAGTGGCACAAATCATGTTACAACCCCCCAAATTGTGCTTTCCACTTTACAACCACCGGCCATGATGGTATCTACTTACCAGCAATCGCCCCTTCCGGCGGTCGTTTCGGGCAGTTTACCGGCAACCACTTAACATCATAACTATTTCGCCTTCGGGCGCAACAGCTGTTGCTGCGCCTGATCGAGCGTTGTCGCTGGGCTGGCAAGCAGGAACAGGCAACGATGAAACTAAAAAAACTGGACATCGTCGGGTTTAAATCCTTTTTTGAAAAGGCCTCGATCGCCTTCCCTCCGGGCATCTGCGCCGTGGTTGGACCCAATGGCTGCGGCAAAAGCAATGTGGTGGATGCCCTTCGCTGGGTGATGGGCGAACAGAGCATCAAGCAGCTTCGGGGCAAGGACAGGGAAGACATTATCTTTTCCGGCGCCAGCGGCAAGCCGCCGATGAACCTGGCCGAAGTCTCACTGACGCTGGTCAACGACAACGGCAGCATGCCCGAGGAATTCAGAGATTTCAGCGAAGTGATGGTGACTCGCCGGCTTTACCGCAGCGGTGAAACCGCCTACCTGATCAACAAACAGCCCTGCCGCCTCAAAGACATCCACAACATCTTTATGGGCAGCGGGGTGGGCGCCCGCACCTACGCGGTCATTCAGCAGGGTAACATCGGCGCCATCACCGACGCCGGACCCGACGAAAGGCGGGTCTTCATCGAAGAGGCCGCCGGCGTCACCCGCTACAAGATGCGCAAAACCGAAGCCCTGAGAAAGTTGAACGCCACCAACCAGAACCTGCTGCGGGTCAAGGACATCATCACCGAAATCGACCGTCAGATGGCCGGACTCAAGCGCCAGGCCCAGAAGGCAGAGCGATTTAAAAAACTCAAGGCCGAGGCTCGGGGGGTGGACATCCGGCTCATTCGCAACCGCGATGCTGACCTGGGCCGCCAGATGGATGAATCCGACAACCTATTGAATTCACTGAAAGACGAAGACATCGGCCAGCGCACCCAACTCCAAAAGATCGACGCGGCCATCCAAGCCATCAAACTTCGGCGCTCTGAAAAGGATCGGGAGATCGCCTCACAGAAGTCCCGCAAGTTCGAGATTCAGCGCAAAATCGACCGCATGGAGGCCGACCTGGCCCACATGAAAACCGACCGTGAGCGGCTGAAGCACGAAGTCGCCGAACTTGAGGCGGCCCGGGCGGATCTATCGGCCAAAAACAGCACGATCCTCTCGGAGATCGAGGGCGTTCAGCGCCAGCACCAGGAGCTGCAATCCCAAATTGGTGCGGTAAAAGACACCATCGCACTGGAAAACAGCGATTCATCAGGCCTGCGCGGGCGCATCGACACGTTGAATCGGGCGCTGGAAACCGGCAAGAACGATTTGATGAAAAGGGTTGCCGAAGAGGCCCGGATAAAAAACACCCACCAGAATGCCGCCAACAATCGCGACAATCTCAAGCGCCGACTCAAGCGCACCGACGAAGAGGCCCTATTGGCCGAAAAAACCTTGCGGGAAGCCACCGGCCGCCGCGAGGCTGCAGACGCCGGGCTGACCCAGATAAAAAACGAAATCCGTGATCTCGAGGGTCGGATGGGGTCCCTGAAAAAGGAACTGGACGCCGCCATTGCCTCTCTGTCCGGACGGGTCAAGACCACCCAGACCCTGGATATGGAACGCAACAAGGCCCGCAGCAGCCTGGCCAGCCTGAAAAAGATGGAAGCCAATTTGGACTGGTATCGGGACGGGGTCAAAGCGATCCTCAAAGCCGCCAGAACGGAAACGCCGCAACCGGATACCGGCCGGCCCACCGGTATCGTCGGCCTTCTGGCCGACGTGCTCGACCCGACCCCCTCCTATGAAACCGCTGTCGAAGCGGCCCTGGGCGAATCTCTCCAGTATATCCTGGTGCAGGACCAGCCCTCAGGCGCCGACGCCATCGGTTATCTGCAGCAAACCCAGGCCGGACGGTGTGGGTTCATCCCTGTGGGCGGCATGCGCGCCGTGGACGACCGCCCTGACAAGCAACCCGCGTCCGACCGCCGCCTGTTGAATTACGTCCGCGTCAAAGATGGCTTCGAATCGGTTGCCGGCGCCCTGCTGGGGCATGTGGTGGTCGCCGACACCCTGGATGCGGCCCGGGAGATCTTTAACCGCAACGGCAAGACGCAGACCGTCGTCACGCGAGGTGGCGACCTGCTCTCCCACCAGGGATTGATGATCGGGGGCAGCCCGGATAAGCTGTCGGGTATTTTGGCCAAAAAACAGGAAATCAAATCGCTGGCCGCACAGTGCGACCGTCTTGACACCCGCTTAGAGGAGGCTCACCTTCGCCAGACAGAAATGGAAATCCAGGTCCGCAAGCTCGAAAAACAGCTGCAGGAAACCATCGCCGAAAAGAGCCTTGCCGACCAAGACGCCATGGAGGCGGAAAAGACGCTCTACCGGGCCGACGAAGACCTGAAAACCGCCCGGCGGCATCTGGAAATCGTTCGGCTGGAACAGGAACAGCTCATGGGCGAAGAGATGGACCTGGACGAAGAGATCGAACGCTATCATGCCCTGCTGGAAGCCATGGCCAGCAACGTCACCGAGGCACAGGAACATGTGGCCCGCACATCCGCCCAGATCGATGAAGCCGCCTCAAAGCTGGAAGCGTTCAACCAACGGGTCGTGGACCTGAAGCTCAAACTCACCTCCGCCACGGCCAATTTGGACAATTGCGCCGGCACGCTCCGCCGACTGAAAGATTTCCAGACGGACGGAATTCGGCGTCTCGAACAGCTCTCCCATGACATTGCCGTAAAAACCGAAAAGATCCGGGGAACCGATACACGTAGCGAAATCACCAGCCGGGATCTTGCCGCCCACTACGACGCCCTTGAGCAGATAGACGGCCGGTTGGGTGCAGATGAAAAAGTGTTTGGCGACATCGATGCACGGTTAAAGGAGAATGACGCACAGATTTCTCAGATCCAGAACCGGCGCGAGGAACTTCACAAAAAAATCCGTATGCTGGAAATGGATTTGGCCGAAAAACGGATCAAGCGGGAAAATCTGGAGAACCGCTGCCAGGAATACTACCACTGTGCCATCGCCGAACTCCGCAAAACCGACGAACCGTCGGATGAAACCAGCCAACAGAACCCCGCGGAACTGGAAGCAGCCCTGGCTGCCATCCGCCAAAAAATCATCAATATCGGCGACGTCAACCTGGAGGCGATCCGTGAATTCGAGGACCAAAAGGAACGCTACGATTTTCTGTGCGAACAGCGGGACGATCTCCTTAAAGCCATCGATGGGTTGCACAAGGTGATCCGCAAAATCAACCACATCACCCAGGAACGGTTCCTGGACACCTTCAACCGCATCAACGAAAAGCTCCAGGAAGTATTTCCGCGGCTTTTCGAAGGCGGCACCGCCCGCCTGGAGCTGACCAATCCCAGCGAACCACTTGAGACCGGAGTGGAATTCTTGGTTCACCCGCCGGGAAAAAAACTCACTCGCATGAGCCTGCTATCCGGCGGAGAGAAGGCGCTGTCCGCCATCAGTTTCATTTTTTCCATCTTCCTGCTCAGGCCGGCCTCCTTTTGCCTCATGGACGAGATCGATGCACCGTTGGACGACGCCAACGTCATGCGCTTCAACAACCTGATGAAGGTGATCGGCGAAAAATCCCAGATCATCATGATCACCCACAACAAGAACAGCATGGAGTTTGCCGATACCCTGTTCGGCATCACCATGGAACAAAAAGGGCTGTCCAAAGTCGTGTCGGTCAACCTCGACCGTGAAAACCACGCAAAGGAACTCACCGCCGCCTAGCTTTTTTGACGAAGCCGTCATCATTGAAGGACATCCATGGCATTCAACTGGTTTAAAAAGAAGAAGGACGAGACCGCACAACCAAAGGCACCGGACACGACCGATGCAGAAGCAGCCGGATCGTCGCGGATCGATGAAAAGACCGATGCGGCCGTTGATGCGTCGGACGCACCCGTCGACGAAGCGGTGATTGACCCGCAAGCACCGGCCGAACGGAAAAATCACCCGACTGATTCAAAGGAAGAGGCGGTGTCGCCCCCCCCACCGGTGCCGGACACACCCGCTGAAAAAAAGGGCCAAGGCTTGTTCGCCCGCCTGAAATCCGGGCTTTCCAAAACCCGCAAGATTCTCACCACAGACATCGATGACCTGTTTCTCGGGAAAAAGCTGGTTGACGACGACATGCTGGAGGAATTGGAGGAGTTGCTGATCACGGCGGACATGGGTGTCCGAACCACCATGGAAATCATGGAACGGATCGCGGGAAAACGGTCGCGAATCGCCGGTGCCAAGGAATTGAAGGCCGTCTTGAAAGAAGAGATCCTGGCCTATTTCGAGGCTTTGCCGGAACCATCGCCCAAGGCTGCCGCCAAACCCCACGTGGTCATGGTGGTGGGCGTCAACGGGGTGGGCAAGACCACCACCATCGGCAAACTGGCCGCTCGCGAATCCCGCCACGGCAAGAAGGTGCTGATTGCCGCCGCCGATACGTTCCGGGCCGCGGCCATCGAACAGATGACCATCTGGGCCGAACGGGCCGGCGCCGATATCGTTCGCCACAAAGATCATGCAGACCCGGCAGCCGTGGCCTACGACAGTGCCGATGCCGCCATCTCAAGAGGAACGGACATCGTCTTCGTCGACACCGCCGGCCGACTGCACACCAAGGTAAACCTGATGGAGGAAGTCAAAAAGATCCAGCGCACCCTTGCCAAACGGATTCCCGACGCGCCGCACGAAGTGCTATTGGTACTGGACGCCACCACGGGTCAAAACGCACTGTCACAGGCCAGGATGTTCAACGAGGCGCTGGGTGTCACCGGCATCGCCCTGACCAAACTGGACGGCACGGCCAAGGGCGGTATCGTGGTCAGTATCTGCAGCAGCCTGAACATCCCCTTGAAATATATCGGTGTGGGAGAAAGCGTGGAAGACCTTCAACCGTTCGATCCGAAGCAGTTCGTGGAAGCGTTATTTTAAGACTTGATCGGATTGACCCCTCGATTCCTGGAATCCTTGGACCCTTGGTCTGTTTTCAGGTCTCGGCCATCTGGCGGCCGGTCTTCCGATAGAGTTCCAGGCCGATAATGCCGGACTTTTTAATTTGATTGGCCGATTCAAAGGATTGAATGGTTTGCAAGGCATTGACGTCGATGCCGGGAACGGCCACCACCGGACGGATATAATGCGCCCGTCGATTCTTCAACCCCGACCCCTGAAGATCGGTTTCGGTCAGGATGCCAAGCAGGGTATAATTGCTTGCCGCACCGGCCAACACCGATATGACGGATGGACAGCACCGCAGGTTGTTCAAAAACAGATCCAATGGATTACGGGCCCATCGCGTGCTGAAAACCCAACGGCTGATTTTCTTCGGATACCCGGTGAGCCGCCACTCCGAGGCCCGCCGGTTATTGATCACCGCCACGGCAGAAAATTCACAAGACAGACCTCGGGCCACGGTGGTATCTCGGTTGTAGCTCAGATATTGCAGATTCTGGGTTTTATCGGGCATGCCACCGATCACCAGCACATCTTTCAGCAACGGGACGTTTGGCTTCACCACCCGTGCCACCGACTGGATGAGTGCATCGATATAATTGTTTTTCAACCCGTCACCCTCCCGCTTGCAACCATTACCACATTGTGATCCAGTTCCATAGCCTAAGTTGACATTTCACCCGACCGTCCGTCAACCAATTTTTAATCGCGCAGAAAAAGCACCGCTTGTTTTTTATGCGCAATCGTTAACGGTTTTTAATCTTTGACCGCCACGGAATGAGACCGCTGCCGCCGGATAAAGTCAACCACCTGCCGGGCATACATCTGTGAGTAGTGCTCGAAAATGTTGTGCCCGCACTTGGGGAAAACCAGCAGTTCGCCCCGGGTTGAATGGCGGTAGAAGTCAACCCCCTGCTCCACATCGAAAAAATAGCCCCGGTCCGGGTACATGACCAGGATCGGACAGGCCACCTGCGAAATGGCCGGTCGGAGATCGAAAAAGCCGGTTTGGCCATAGCACCCGCCCCCTTTGGCACAGATATCGTAAAAGATCCTCCCCCGGTCGGCACCGTGCCAGCGAATGTATTTGTGTTGAAGCAACGGGTCCAAGTCGTCAAAGGTTGCCGGCAACTTCTGACGGTTAAACGCGCGCATGGAAATAACGCTGTGGCACATCGTGCTGGCAGTGACGAGGGTCTTGACCTGACCCGGGAAACGAACGGCATAGTCCACACCCACGACACCCCCTTCGCACTGACCGACGATGTGAAAGCAGTCGATCCCAAGCCGGTCCATTAATTCGGCCATTTCCGACACGCAGTGTTCGCGGAAATAGGCATCCACGTAATAGCCGGCGAAGTCAGCACCGCCTTCCGATCGACCGAACCCACGCCGGTCATATACCAGCACCTGAAAACCGGCCGCGACAAGCATCGGATAGATCTCTTCCCACATCATGCCGCAGGAGAACCCATTGTGCAGCAGCACGAGGGTCTCCCCTTCCCCGTGAATTTCATAATACGTATCCAGGCCGTCAATTTTCACAATTGACATGGATCACTCCTCAACCGCGCCTTGGCCGGTATTGTCTGCGCGTGCATCCGACTCGTCAGGAACAAGGCGTCCTAGAGTTAATGTTTAGCCTTCATGGCTCGGGTCAACTGGTCCTCCTGGCGCTTGGTTTCCTGGAGCCCCACGGTGTCCGCATCCAGGCTAATGGTTTAACCTAAATCGTTAACACGCTAGCGAATTGAAACATCCTCGCATTAGAATCATGCGGTTTGGAATTATGATTTATTTGGCATTGTGATTTATTTGTCATTTGGCTTTTGGCTATTGTGATTGAATGTTTTTTGAATTTGCAATTTAGTTGTTGGTTACGTTGTTTCGTTGGAACGCGGTGGATGAATCGAGCATATCAGCGGTGGCGGTCCACGCCAATCCTCGGGCACATGCCGGCCACCGGGCACCGGCTGCAAAACGGTGAAATGGGCCGGCACAGCACCTGGCCGAAAGCCACCAGCAGTTCGTTGTAGCGGACCCAATACCGTCTGGGCAGTTTCTTTCGCAGGGCCAGTTCGGTCTTGTCCGGCGTCTTCGTTTTGACGTAGCCGATTCGGTTGCTGATCCGGTGCACGTGGGTGTCCACACAGATGGCCGGGATCTTGAACCCCTCCACGAGGACCAGATTGGCGGTCTTCCGGCCCACACCGGGCAAGGCGGTCAGTTCTTCCAGGGTATCCGGCACCTTGCCGCCGTAGCGGTCCAGCAAAATCCGACTGATGGACAGCAGCCGCCTGGCTTTGGTGGGATAGAACCCCACCGGGTAGATAAGCGTTTCGATTTCCCGCACCGGCAGCGTCACCATCGTTTCCGGCGTCCGTGCCACAGCCAGCAACCGCTGGGCGGCTGCACCGGTCACTTCGTCCTTGGTGCGCAGGGAGAGCAGGGTGGAGACCAGCACCTCAAACGGGGTGGCACCGCGGTTGGCGATGAAGGTGATGATAGGCGGGTTCCACTGGCGGTAATTGGATTCGATGGCGGCCACAAAACGGTCGATATCAAAGACGCGCGTGCTGGTCATCACAATCGGTTCTTTCCTGATCCATGGGAGAGATGGGTGGCATCAGCCTGCATCCATACACCGACCGACCGTTCAGGTAAAGTCCCAAGTCCGGAAACTGTATTTTTGTAAATCAATATATATACAAAAAACTTTACATTGACATTTACTTTTTATTTTTTATAATGGGGGCAGTTAATCATCGTGGAGAGGCAACATGGGACCCGAACTGACACCGACACAGAAACGACTGTTCGATTACCTGAAAAAAATCATCCAACGCACCGGAAAAGCGCCCAGTCTCCGCCAGGCGGCTCAGGACCTGGGCGTGAGCCACGCTGCCGTCTCCCAGGGCCTGAAGCTGCTGGCGCAAAAAGGGGTGGTGAAGCGCCAAGGCCGCTACAGCCGGACCCTTCACCTGATCAGTCCCACCGGCGAAACGACGGCGGCCCAACGGTGGCGGGAAGTGCCGGTGGTTGGCCGGGTCACCGCCGGTCTGCCGCTGTATGCCCAGCAGGAGTGGGAGGGCGGTCTGGTGCTGGACCGCACCCTGTACCGCGGCCAACATCTTTTCGCCCTGCGGGTACGGGGGGATTCCATGAAAGGGGCGGGTATCCTGGACGGGGACATGGCCGTGTGCGCACCGCGCCAGTACGCCGAAAACGGAGAGATTGTCGTGGCCCTGATCCATGGAGAGGAGGCCACGGTAAAACGGTTCTTCCTCCACCGGGACCACATCGAACTGCGGCCGGAAAACCCCGACTATCCAGTCATGCACTACGGGTTTGACGAGGTGCTGATCCAAGGGCGAGTGATCGGGATACAGCGGGTGATGGATTAAAGACGATGGAACACATAGATAACAATCCAAACCGAATTCTGGTGGGAACCAGCGGATACGCCTACAGCGAGTGGGGGGATGCCGGCTTCTACCCCCCGGGCACCGGCTCGGCCCGGATGTTGGCCTACTACGCCCGTATCTTCCCGGTTACCGAGATTAACTATACCTGGTACCAGATGCCCAAGGCGCCGGCCGTGGACCGCATGCGCCGCAAAGTACCGGATGACTTTCGCTTTGCCGCCAAGCTCACCCGCACCCTGACTCACGAGGTGGAAGCCAACGGCTGGCCGGCCCAGGCAGCCCTGTATCGGGAGGGCGTCTCCCCGCTGGTGCAGTCGGGTCAGCTTTTGGCCGTGCTGGTGCAGTTGCCGCCCTTTTTCCGGCGCGATCCGGAAAACCGCCGCTATCTGGCCCGGCTGCTGGATGCCCTGTCCGGCCTGCCCCTGGTCGTCGAGTTCCGCCACGCCTCCTGGGCCACCGACCGGGTGTTTGCCTCCTTGAAAGAACGCCGGGTGGCCCTGGCCTGCGTGGACGTCCCGGAACTGAACGATCTGTTCCCGCCCCTGTCCATGGTTACCAATCCGGACCTGTTCTACATCCGCTTTCACGGCCGCAATATCAAAGGCTGGCGGTCGGGCAGCATGCAAAATCAGTTCGACTACGATTACAGCAGCGACGAACTGGCCCAGTGGTCCCGGTCACGCATCCCCGAAATGGCCCGGCAGGCAAAGACCGGCCTCATTTTTTTCAACAACCACGTCCGCGGCCAGGCACCGAAGAATGCCCGGATGCTGATGGAACAACTAACAGAAGTCGGAGGACAGATGACTGAAAACAGAATTCTGATTCCGAGTTCCGGCCGCTGACCTCAGTCTTCCGGCCTCAGGCATCCGACCGCTGAATATGGAACGATCGATCATTCACATCAACGTCGCCGACTTCGCCGTGGCCGTGGAGCGGGTGCTGGATCGCCGGCTCGACGGTCGGCCGGTAATCGTCGCACCGGAAGGGGCCGCCCGAGCCACGGTTTACGACATGAGCGAAGAGGCCTTTCAGGCTGGGGTAAGAAAGCACATGCCCCTGAGCCGCGCCCTTCGCCGATGCCGGGATACCCGGGTGCTGCCGCCCCGCCCGGATCGCTACGGCCAGGCCATGGCCCGGATGCTGAAAGCCGCACTGCCCTGCTCGCCCCTCATCGAGCCGGGTGAAGGGGACGGGCATCTGTTTGTGGATGCCACCGGCAGCAGCCGCCTGCTGGGGCCGCCGGTGGATGTGGCCTGGCGGCTGGGCCGCCGGATCCGACAGGACCTGGGACTGGCACCCATCTGGTCGGTGGCCACCAGCAAACTGGTCGCCAAAACCGCCACCCGACTGGTCAAGCCCCTGGGCGAATACATCGTGGAACCCGGCGACGAAGCAGCCTTTCTGGCGCCCCTGCCCCTCTTTCTGATTCCCGGCATCGAATCCAGCGACCTGGCACGATTGAATGATTTCAACCTGATCCGCGTGTTTCAAGCCGCCACGCTCAGCGCCGATCAGATGCAGACCCTCTTCGGCCACCGGGGACGCTTTATCCATGACCGGCTTCACGGCATCGACCCCTCTCCCGTTCGCCCCGTGGATCAACCACCGCCGCGGGTCATCGAATGCCGAGAGTTCGGCGAAGATACCAATGACCTTTCGCAGATGGAACGCAGCCTGTACCGGCTGGTGGAACAGGCCGGGCGGCAGCTGCGGTGCCAGTCCCTGGCCGCCCGGCGGGTCGCCATGGTCATAGAGCACACCGATGGTGTCCGCCGAATCCGCCAAACCACGGCCAACCCGGCTACAGCCAATGATTTTACCCTCTTCGCCCATGCCCGGCGGGTGCTGGATCTGGCCTGGACCCGGCGGGTCCGGCTGCGGCGCATGACCCTGGTCTGCGACCGCTTGACCTATCCGCCGGCCCAGCGCCTGTTGTTCGAACCGGAACGCCGAATGGCAGAAAGGCAGGATCGGCTGGTGGCGGCCATGGATCGGATCCGCCGGCGCTTCGGCACCGATGCATTGGCCATGGGACGGACACTGGCGGCGTAGAACTGAAGACGGAGGGCGGATGGCAGAAGAATGATCCCGGCTGGAAGCCGCCCCACCAATTCCCAATCCCTTAATCCCTCAATTCGGAATTCCAATCATGATTCCGCTCACCGTCCGATCCCACTATTCCCTCATGTGGGGCACCGATTCGCCGGCAGCGATCTGCCGGGCGGCCCGACGCATGGGATACGATCGCATCGCCCTCACCGACACGGACAACCTCTACGGGGTATGGAAATTTGTCAGCGCCTGCCAAGAGGAAGGACTCAGCCCCATCGTGGGGGCGGAAATCACCGATCCGAACAAAAAACATCGCGCCACCTGCCTGGTCAAAGACGCGGCCGGCTACACCAACCTGTGCCGATTGATCACCCGGCGCCATCGGGACCCGGCATTCGAACTGGCCACCACCCTACCCCATCTGGCCGGCGGTCTGCTGGTACTGGTCAGCCACGCCGGCCTGCTGACGGCCTGGCACCGGGCCGGGGTTCACACGGCAGCGGCCCTGCCCCGGCGCCCCCCATCCCCTTTCCACCCCCTGGTGCAGACGGCCCGCCGTCTAGACGTCCCGCTGGTTGCCACGCCGGGCAGCTTCTTTCTGAAACCGGACGGATTCGCCGTCCACCGCCTGTTGCGGGCCATCGCCGGCAACACCGCCCTTTCCCGGCTCGGCACAAGCGACACGGCCCCAGAAGAGGCCTGGCTGGCTCCGGTCAAGGAATATCACCGGCGGTTCATTCATTGCCCGGAAGCCTTGGACAACACCTGCACGCTCGCTGAAGAACTGACCTTCACCGGCCCATCGTTCGGCTTGGTCATGCCGCCGTGGGACGACAACGGCGGGTGCGACGCCGATGATTGCCTGCGCCGGGCCGCTTATGCCGGTGCCCGAACGCGATACGGGAAGGAACTGGGCGAAGCCGTGGTGGAGAGACTGGAACACGAGCTGGCCGTCATCGCCCACATGGATTTCTCGGCCTATTTCCTGGTTGTACAAAAAATCGTGTCGCAAAGTCCGCGCACCTGCGGCCGAGGATCGGCCGCCGCCTCTCTGGTGGCCTATTGCCTGAACATCACCAACGTCTGCCCGGTGAAGCACAACCTGTACTTCGGCCGATTCCTCAACCCCGGACGAACGGACCCACCGGACATCGACGTCGATTTTGCCTGGGATGAACGGGACACGGTCATCGACGGCGTGCTCGACCACTTCGCCGGCCAGGCGGCGATGGTTGCCAGCCATATTCTATTCCAACCCCGCATGGCCCTTCGCGAGACGGCCACCGTTTTCGGCATGCCCGATGCCGAAATCGGCAACATCACCCGCCGCCTGCCCTGGTTCTGGAAGCGGGAGGAATTGGATTCGGGGTTGCTGAAAAGCCTGCGGCAGCGCCCGGAAACCCGCAACCTGGATTTCGTTCACCCCTGGCCGCAGATCATGGCCCTGGCTCAGCGAATCATCGGCATCCCACGCCACCTTTCCGTCCATCCCGGCGGCGTCGTGATTACCCCGGGTTCCATCCACAATTATGTCCCCATCGAAAACGCCCCCAAAGGGGTCCCCATCATCCAGTGGGACAAGGACGGTGCCGAGGACGCCGGCCTGGTGAAAATCGATCTCCTGGGCAACCGGAGCCTCGGCGTGATCCGGGATGCGCTGGCCAACATAAGGATCAACGGCGTTGCCTTCGACGAAGACCGGTGGGACCCCGAGGATGATCCGGCCACCCGGGGCACAGTGGCCCGGGGCCACACCATGGGCTGCTTTTACATCGAGAGCCCAGCCATGCGCCTGCTGCACCAGAAAGCCGGCAACGGTGATTTCGACCACCTGGTGGTTCACGCCTCACTCATCCGGCCGGCGGCCAACGCCTATATCCAGGAGTACCTCCGACGCCTTCACGGCGGCAAGTGGGACCCCATCCACCCACTGCTGGCAGATGTACTGGATGAAACCGTCGGCATCATGGTCTACCAGGAGGACGTCTCCCGGGCGGCCGAAGCCCTGGCCGGATTTTCCAATGCCGAAGCCGACGGCCTGCGGAAGATTATCGCTAAAAAAGATCGGCGGCGCCAGTTGGCCGATTTCCATGACCGCTTCATGGCCGGTGCCGCAGCTCGGGATGTATCCCCGGATCAGGCCCGTGCCGTGTGGCAGATGATGATGAGTTTTTCCGGATACTCCTTCTGCAAGCCCCACAGCGCTTCCTACGCCAGGGTGTCCTTCCAGGCGGCCTTTCTAAAGACCCATCACCCGGCCGAATTCATGGCCGGGGTCATCAGCAACCAGGGGGGCTTTTACAGCACCTTCGCCTACGTCTCCGAAGCCCGGCGCATGGGACTGGTCCTTGACCCGCCGGACATCAACACCAGTCCGATCCACTGGACAGGCAGAAACCGGCGTCTGCAGGTCGGCCTGATGGCGGTTGGTGGATTGAGCCGACACACCATGCAGAAAATCATGGAATGCCGGCAGACGTCCGGTTTCACGGACATGACCGATTTTCTGGATCGCGTGCAGCCCCATGAAGACGAGATCCGGGCCCTGATCCACTGCGGTGCCTTGGATGGGCTGGCCACCGGACATCCGCGGACCCAATTGCTGTGGGCCCTGGCCCGGTGGAAGGAGGATCAACGGGGGGCAGCGGGCCAGGCCGATCTGTTCACGTCCCGGCGGGGCTGCAGGGCTGCCGTTTCGCCGCCGGTATTCCCACCGGAGGACGCCACGACGCGCCTACGTCGGGAGTTCGCCGTTCTGGGGTTTCTGTGCAGCCGACACCCCATCACCCTGTTTGCCGATGTCATCAAAACGATGCACACGGTGAAAGCCAGCCGCCTTCCAGACCTGACAGGCCGACGGGTTCGCTTGGCCGCCTGGCTGGTCACCGGCAAGGTGGTGCACACCCGCCACGGGGATCCCATGGAGTTTCTCACCTTCGAGGATGAAACCGGTATCGTTGAGACCACTTTCTTTCCCGAACCATACCGCCGCTTCTGTCACATGCTGGACCGGAATCGCCCCTATCTGCTGGCAGGAAAGGTGGAGGAAAATTGGGGCGCCGTAACCCTTACCGTGGATCGGGTCGAGCCAATCGCAGACAAAACCCGAGGGCAGATGATTAAATAAAGATGCCGTTTTTGAATAAACGCTATTTGGCGGCCCGCTTGACCGCCCGCTGCAGTGCAGCGGTTATTTTTTTGGCCGGCCAGGCCGTCACCGACCAACCGATGGCCAGGAGCATCAGCCAGACCATCACTTCACCGGCCTGGCTCAAGTTCCGCCCCTGGGTCAGCAAGGGGCCTAAAAAAACGGCGCAGACAAAACCGGCGGCAATGCGCCAGGTATCTTCTGAAAAAAGCAGGTAAAAGAATACATAGGAGACGGTTAGGGTCGGTTTTCGCATGTTCACTCCTCTACCAACGATTGGTTCCGTTGGTTGAGTAAACGCTTTTGGATGCCGGGTCAAGGGCCGCAAAACAAATTCCCCCCGGATGATACCGGATTCTGGATCGGCGACGAGACCCGAATTGACAGCATGGCCCTTTTCACCTATTTTGAGGCGATGACAAACAGGAAACGGGGATGAATTTAACGACAAGCTTCAATACGCTGGGTATTGGCCCGGAAACGGATGAAGCGCAGGCCAAACGCGCTTACAAGGCCCAGGTACGGCGGTGGCATCCGGATCAGTTCCCCGAGGGCTCGGCTGCCAAGACCGGAGCCGAAGAGCAGTTGAAGCAGATCAACATCGCCTATGCCCGCGTCAAGGCACACCTGGCCATGCACCGGCCGGATCCATCCGTCTCTGCCGGGGCCACTACGCCTCGTCCGGATCAAGCCGGCACCGTCCGCCGCGATATGGCCGGCGACAATGTGAAGAAGCGCTCCTGGATGGACCACCTCTTCGATGCCCTGAACGCCTGTGCGGGAAACCGTGCCGGCGAACCCTCGGCAGTTCCGGAGGATCAAACCGGTCCCAAGCGGCAAAAAACGTTTGAACAGGTTCTCGGTGAAATGGCCGGCGGCGGCATCCCCCCCAAACTGAATCGCCGACCGGGAAACCACGCCGCCCCAAACCGCTGCGCCGCTTCCGGCTACCGGCACCATGGCTGCAAAGGTGGCGCCGTGGGTTCGGTGGGGGGAACTGAAAGCCCGGGTCCGGTCAAACCGGTAGGCCGCGTCCGGGGAATCGGCCGAAACCGGTGATCTCCTATGGTCCCAACGATTTCAGTAAAGCCACCATCAACCGCCAGACCTTTTCCACCGACGGCAGATAGAGCCGCTCCGACGGCGAGTGCGGATTCTCCATGGTGGGTCCCAGGGAGATCATATCCATGCCCGGGCACCGGTCGCCGATCACTCCGCATTCCAGGCCCGCGTGCATGATCTGCACCGTGGGTGCGGCGTCAAACAGATCCCGATAAATCGTCATCGCGCGTGTGAGCAGTGGAGAGGCCCGATTCATGGGCCACGAGGGGTAACCGGTACCGGTTTGAACCCTGGCCCCGGCAAGGCGACCCACCGCCTCAACCGCCAGGCAGACGGCATCGAGACGGGAAGGTACCGAACTGCGCTGGTTGGCGGTCACCGTCAACCTATCGTTGATGATCTCCACCAACGACAGGTTGGTGGAGGTCTGCACCAGGAGTGGAAAGTCTTCGGTCATGTCAACCGGACCGCTGGGCAGCGCCGCCAGCAGGTTCACCGCCACGGCCGTATCGTTTTCAGTGACGGCGCGCAAGCCTGAGTTTACCGGTCCTTTTCGGTCTAGGTAAACGTTCAACGCCGGATCCGCCGTCTTGTATTCCTGCCCAATGAGATCGGCGACTGAACCGATCATCCTTTCCAGTGCATCAATCGATTCCCGGCGGCAGGCCACCAGCGCCTCACAACCGCGAGGGATCACATTCCTGCCCGTGCCGCCCTTTAACGCCACGAGTCGCATCGGTGCGACCGCCATGCCGGCACTCAGCAGGCGGGCCATGACCTTGTTTGCATTGGCGCGATGTTTGGCGATGTCCACCCCGCTGTGCCCCCCCTTCATGCCTTGGGCGGACACGCTGAGCAAGTCATGGTCGCCGTCGAGGATCGTCAGATCCAATGGTCGGTTGATGGTGGTGTTCCGCCCTCCCGCACACCCGACGACGAAGACGCCTTCGTCCTCCGAATCCAGGTTGATCAGGGTTCTTCCCGACAACAAGGAAGGGTCCATCTTCAAAACGCCGGTCAGGCCGGTCTCCTCCTCCACCGTGAAAAAAAGTTCCAGCGGTGGATGGGACACTTCCGGATTGTCCACCAGGGCCAGGGCGATGGCAATGGCAATCCCGTTGTCTGCGCCCAGGGTGGTCTCCTTGGCGGTCAGCCAGGGGCCTTCCTGAACCATGCGGATGGGATCTTTGGAAAAGTCGTGATCCGAGCCGTCCTGTTTTTCACAGACCATGTCCAGATGGCCCTGAAGAATGACGACGGGCGCATGCTCAAAGCCCTTCGATGCCGCCACCTGAAGGACCAGGTTGCCGGCTGAATCCGATTTTACCGGCATCCCCCTGTCCATGGCCCATTGCTGCAGCCAGCGGGATATCTGCTGCTCCTGTTTCGAGCATCGCGGAATTCGGTTGATCTGTTCAAAATAATCGATGATCGTGCGCGTCGCATGGTCCACGGATAGCACTCCTTGGGTATGGCACCCTGATTCTTATGGCAACCCGAATATTACCACAGGTGTGGTCGCCGATTCCGAGAAAGCAGTCAAGATATTGAAGAAAAGGCCGATATGCAAAATCGGACCCATTGACACAAAACGCAAAGAAGCGGAATCGACTCATGAACACCAAACTGCTGATGACCGTCGCCTTCTTGTTTTTTCTCGCCTGGCGGAGGGCAGCAGACAGCTTCCTCCTGTTCTGTGCCCTATTTGCCGCCGGACTGTTCGTTTGCGTGCTCATCCACCGGATGGAGAACACCCATTCCGTAGTCGACGACGATACCTGAACCGGATAACCCGGAAATAACACGCACTAAATTTCAAAAAAATTGAATTTTTTTGGTATTTGGTATTTGTGAGTTGGCATGCTTGAGGTAATTGAACCCTCCCCGCGGCAAGCCGCGGGGAATCTTCACCGTAAGGATGAACGTCTATTTTCGGTTCGCTCGCTAACCCCGCTGCAAGCGGCGGGGAATGCGCTCGCTGTCGCGGTTCAAGGTCACGCGCGTCTTTCCAGACAATCCAGCACCGTCTGGCAATTCCCGGGGGCGGTTACCAACAGATGCTCTTCGATCCTTGCGCCGTTCAGGTAATCGTTGAGGTAAAATCTTTCGCCGCTGGCCTTGAACAACTGCCCGCCGGCGGCTTCCACAATCATTCGCGCGGCCGCCAGATCCTGAAAGGATTCGTTGGCCGTAACGGCCACATCCGCACGCCCCATGGCCACGTAACACAGGTGAGCACCGGTGCAGCCCAGGTTCCTGATCTTTCCGGGAAACCGGGAAACATAGTGCCGGTGGAATCGTGAGAAGGTGAACATCAGGCTTTCGTCGTCGATGGTGCGATCATCGGTCATCCGGATGCGCTTCTCGCCCCAAAAGGCCTGGCCGCCGGCCCGGGCATGAAACAGGTCACCGGTGGCCGGCATGTAGAAGGCCCCGAATACCGGCCAGAAATTTTCCAGCAGCGCCAGAGACATGCCCCAGATGGGAATACCCGCCTGGTAGTTGTCGACGCCGTCAATGGGATCGAAGATCCACAGGTATCGCCGGTTGTCATGGGTATAGCTTGTATCCAGCGCTTTGCTGGTGAACATCCGGTGATCGGGATACTGGCTGTCCAGCGCTTGTTGGAAGCACGTGCTGATCTGCAACTCTGCCCGGGTGACCAGCCCTTCATCAAACTTGGTCGCCCCTCGGCCCTTGCCGAAACTGTCCAATGCCCGTTGACCGGAACGTCGAATGGCGTCAACGGCGAAGGCTGACAAGGCTTCGATTCCATGGATTAACTCCTGTGTCATGTCACCCCCTGGTGGTTTAAGGTACGGTTTTCCGAAGACATCGGTCGGAATAAATGGAAAAAACCGACAAACCTCGAATAAAGAGGGTCGGTTTTATCTCTCAGGGTATACAGGATAGAATCATCCGGCAACGGCTCAACCGGAGAATATCCTGCCGATGACGGCAGGCATGCGTTAATGTACAAGCGATCGGACAATCAATTATGGACCGGGCGGGTTTTGATTAATCATATCGCCGGCGCTTCGGGTAACAGATCGTGGTGTACCGGCTATTTTTTCGATGATGCATATCCATCGGCATACCATCCGCCGCCTTTCAGTTCGAAGTTGCAAGCGGAAAGTATTTTATTGGCCTTTTCGTGGCATTTGGGGCACTCGACCACTTGGGTGTCCATCCGCACCAGTTCTTCGATGATATGGCCACATTCGCACTTGAATTCATAAACCGGCATCACACGTTTCCTTTCTGAGTCGGGCAGGGCGGAGAAACAGCGCGATTACTCGCAATTGTCCGTTTTTTTGTGCCAATTTAGTCCCGTTTTGCTATCGTGTCAAGCCCCGATCGAAACTGTGTTGAACCCTCCCCGCGGCAAGCCGCGGGGAATGTGCTGCCTGTAACGGCAGTGCTGCGCAGCACCGAAAGGATGAACGTCTATTTTCAGTTCGCTCGCCAACCCCGCCACAAGCGGCGGGGAATGCGCTCGCTACCGCGGTTCAATCCGGAAACGATCCGACAACAATCGGCGGACCCGGATCGTTATCCGGAATCCGCCGATTGCATCACTGAACCGACAACGGCATGACTATTTGCGCTCTATTTTTACGACCAGGTACCCTGCGTTGCGCCGCTTGACCAGCATTTGAATCGTCTCGCTCTTCTCGTTCTTTTTCATCAACTGGACAAAGTCTTTGCGGTCTTTCACGACGGTGCGATTGACCTCTTTAATGATGTCACCGGGTCGCACGTCGGCCTGCCGGGCCAAGCTGTCATCTTTCACATCCGTGACCAGCACACCGTTTTCATTGGCCTCAATCCCGAAACGGCGGGCGACATCTGAATCCAGGTCCGTGACCTCGATGCCCAGTTCGTCGTTGTCCCGACTCTGGGTGGCCAGCGTCTTTTCTTCATCGTCCCGTTTGGCCAAGGTTACCGACAGGGTTTCTGTTTTGCCGTCCCTTATCAGTTCGACGGTGGTCTGGCTCCCCACCGGTGTGTTTGCAATCATGCCAGACAGTTCCCGGCCGGTTGTCACCTTTTGGCCGTCCACGGACAAAATAATGTCATTGACTTTGATTCCGGCTTTGTCCGCCGGATCCCCTTCGAAGACCTGGGTAACCAGTACGCCCTTTTGCGCCTTCATGCCGTAATAATCGGCCAGTTCCGGGGTAAGGTCCTGAATTCCAACGCCCAGCCAACCGCGGGTAACCTCTCCCTTGTCCTTGAGTTGATCGATGATGCCTTTGGCCATATTGATGGGGATGGCAAAACCAATGCCCTGGCCGCTGGCGATGATGGCCGTGTTGATGCCCACCACCTCGCCATCCATATTCAGCAGCGGCCCGCCGCTGTTGCCTGGGTTGATTGAAGCATCGGTCTGGATAAAATCGTCATAGGGTCCCGAACCGATGATTCGGCCCTTGGCGCTCACGATGCCAGCGGTGACCGTCTGCTCCAAGCCGAAGGGGCTGCCGATGGCCACCACCCAGGTACCCACCTTCAGTTTTTCTGAGTTGCCAAATTCAAGGGGTTTAAGATTGTTCGCCCCTTTGATGCGAATCAGGGCAAGGTCGGTCTTCGGATCTCGTCCGACCAACTCTGCGTCAAATTCCTTATCGTCGGCCAGGATCACCTTGATCTGGTCCGCGTCCTCGATCACATGGTTGTTGGTGACGATGAAGCCATCCCCATCGATGAGAAATCCCGAACCCAGACTGCGCTGTTTGAAGTCGCGCTGTTGGCCATCACCTTGAAAGGGACCGAAAAATTCATCAAATGGGTTCCGGTTGTCCCCATGGGGGTTCCCAAAAAAATGACGAAAGACCGGACTGCCGCCTTTGATGGTTTTGACGGTACGGATGTTTACCACACCGGGCCTGGCTGCTTCGGCCAGTTCGCTGAAGCTTTCCGGAGCCGTGAAGGCATGTGCGGTGTTGACCGCTGGCGTGGTACCCCCCAGCAAACCTGCCGCGCCGAACAACAGAAAAAAAATAAGAACCGATAGAACCGCTTGTTTAGATATGATCATGACCGACCTCCCAAAACATGCCAAGTTTAAACCGTCGTCGCACTTCAAATGGATTCCATACTTTCACCAAAGCTGAATGTAACCGTCGAGGATGACGGCAAGATGACTGAAAGATTACCAAATGGTAATTTTAAAACCGGCATCTGGAAATAAACGAAATCCTATCGCCGGTCAATCGTGGACCGGGGCATCGGGTGGGGCGTCGGCCGGCGCTGGGGCGGCCAGTTGTTCCCGCAACGCCATGCCGATCTGCTCCATGCGGTAGGGCTTTTTGATATATGTGCCGGCACCTAAACGCTGGGCCTCCAACACACGCTCGGACTCGGAAAAGCCGCTGGCGATCACCGCTTTCTGCCCGGGAGAAATAGCCAGAATCTGACGATAGGTATCAAGGCCGTCCATATCCGGTTCCATGATCATATCCAGAACCAGGATATCCACCGGGGTATTGCGGATGTATTGAACCGCTTCCTCGCCGCTTGAAACCGCGTCTACCCGGTAGCCCAGGCGTTTCAGCATGAATGCCGCCAGATCACGCTGCTCCTTGATGTCATCCACGACGAGGACGGACTCGCCGGCTCCGAGGTAGCGATCGATGGAGAGTTCCTCAGCCTCCATTTTTGAAACCTGTCGGGTAATGGGAAAATAAAGGTCAAAAACCGTCCCCTTGCCTTCGATGCTATGGGCGTCGATAAAACCGCCATGGTCTTTCACAGTACCCCACACCACTGCCATGCCCAGACCGGTGCCGCTGCGGCCCATTTTCTTCTTGGTGTAAAAAGGCTCGAAGATCCGCTCCAGGTCCTGGGCCGAGATACCGATGCCGGTGTCGGCCACCCGCAGCAGCACATATTCGCCTTCCAAAACAGTTTCAAATCCGTGCATCGGCCGGTCCACATAGCAGTTCTTGGTGCTCAGGGTGATCTGCCCCCCGTCGGGCATCGCCTCGGCAGCGTTGGTGACGAGGTTCATAATGGTTTTCCCCAGATGCACCGAAGAGCCGACCATGTTGAACAGCGCCGGCGCCAGATCCGAATGAATCGTCACGCGAGGATGAAACGATTTAAGCCGCGCCAGTTCAGGACTGCTCAAATAGTCCTGAACCACCTGGTTCAATTCAACCACGTCGGTAACAGCCACCCCCCGCCGCGCCAGGGTCAGCATATCCTGGACAATGGCCGCTGCTTTTTCGCCGGATTGTTTGATCGTTTCAACGATGATGCGTGTTTCGCTGCCCTCGGGAATGTCCATGAGGAGCAGTTCCGGATAACCTACCAAACCCGACAGGATGTTGTTCAGATCGTGGGCGACACCGCCGGCCAGCGTGCCGATGGCCTCCATTTTCTGTGCCCGCTGCAGTCGCGCTTCAATCTCTTTCATCGCGTTGATATCCGTGGCCACGGTGAGCTGGACCAAACGGCCGTCCTCCCAAACGATCGCACGCGCTGAGATAATGTACCAGCGACCGTTTACCGGATTTTTATCTTCCCAGGAAAAGCTCCCGCCGGGTCGGCTGTTTTCGTTCAGCAGAAGGTGGGTCTTGCATTGGTGGCAGGGTGAATCCAATTGATGGGTCGCTTGGTAGCACACTTTACCGACAATGTCGTCGCCGTAAGTCTTTCTCATGTGGCGGTTGGCCAGCAGAATGATGTGCGTTTCCATGTCCACCACATGGATATCCGCATCGATGCTGTCGAGGATCGATGCGAGTTGTTCGTGACTGGCCCGCACCCGTCCCTCGGCCTGTTTTCTCTCGAGGATCTCTCTATTCAGATCCCGGTTGGTCCGCTGCAGTGCGGCGGTGCGTTCTTCTACCCGCTGCTCCAGCGTCCGGTTTGCATCGTCTGTTTTCTGCTTCTCTCGTTCCAGCATGAAATTCAGGACATAATTCTTGCGCTGCTGGGTTTCGATGGAGTAGCAGATAAGCATTCCCAATAGATTGATCCCCATAAAGTGGGCACCAAAAATCAACTGGATGACACCGGTGGCGTCTATCAGCCACACCATCGCGGCTTGGTAGCCGCCGATCACCAACAAACCGGCAGCGGAGGCGGTAACGAACCGGGCATGGATAAACGTGTACCCGAAAAAAACGCAGAAAATGGTGCCGACCCCGTAAAAGTAGGACTCGGGGGCAGGGGTGATCACCACCATGGCCACGTAGGCAAACCCGGTGACGACAATATAAAACCCATTGACCAACTGCCATAACCGACGGTAGGCATCGGTGTAGGAGAAAATCAGCCCGAGCAGAAAAACGGGGCACACCAGCACGTACCGGATAAACCACAACTGGAATTTCTGTTCCGGAAACACATAGGCATCGAGGGCACCGAATATGCTGAAAAAAAGAATTGCATAAAGCTTGCAGCGACGCACATGTTCGATTGAGTTCGAATAGTATGCCTGTTTAAAGGGTTTTTCCAGGTATTGCTGACTGCCTGTAAAAACAAGGGTCAACGGGTGAAGGATGACCCGAAGCATGCTGTAGGGACTGGTGGCGTCGACTTTTTCCAGGGTTACGTTCATGGTTCACCATTGGGTTTCGCCATACAAAAGCGGTGTCGCGGTGAAAGGAAAAGTGCAGAAAGAAGGCATGGAATCGACGCAGCGCATCTTCTCAACCGGGTTTCAACCGAGGCAAGCGGAAGGTGAAAACGCTTCCGACCCCCATTGCGCTTTCAACTTGGATTTCGCCGCCATGGACATGGGCAATGGCCCTGGCCAAGCTCAACCCCAGACCGAAACCGCCGGTTGCCCGACTCTGGTCACACCGAAAAAACCGGTTGAATATCTTCGGCTGGTCTTCCGGGTCGATGCCAATGCCGCTGTCTTTTATGGAAATGTTAATCATTTTTAAATGGTTGTCATGAAACCCGCGAATGTCAATATTACCCGGTGACGGTGTATACTTGATCGCATTGTCCACCAGATTGGCCACTGCCCGCTGAAGCATTTTCAGATCTCCCCTCACCATCAGCACATCAGGGACGTCGCCGGTCATGGAAATTCCCTTGTCTTCGGCCAGGGGGGCAAAAAGCACGATCGCACCACGGACCACATCGGCCATGTTCAGGGGTTCGAGGGGCACGTCTCCGGCACCGGCATCGGATTTGGAGATGATCAGCATGGTGTTGATCATTTCCAGCAGCCGGTCGCACTCCTCGATGGTGCTGCCGGCCAGGGTCAGGTCATCACCACCGGAGGAGCCGCCGGAAATGCTGATTTCCGCCATGCCGCGAATCCGCGCTACCGGGCTCTTCAAATCATGGGCGATATTATCCCCCATCTCACGCATACCGACAACCAGTCTTTCGATGCGGTCCAGCATTTGGTTGAAGGTCACCGCCAGGCGGTCGATCTCTTCGTGACGCGCCATAATTGGCACCCGGCGGCTGAGGTCGGATTCGGAAATCTGCCGTGCCGTGCGGGTGACCGCCTCAACCCCGGAAAGGGCCCGCCTGGCCATGAACCATCCTACCAGGACGGCGGTCAGAATCAGCGCCGACATGGTGATCAGAAAAATCTTCTTGAAAATGGCAATGAAGGCCGTATCGTTTTCCATGGAATAGCCCAGCTGCGCGACGACCCCTTTGCCGATGATCCCATAGGCGATACGAACCCGATCCGGCCGGCCGGCAATGGTCAAGGTTTCATAGACCCGAGAACGGCCCTCTACCAGCTTGCCGACGGCATTCCGGTTGATCCCGATCTCCTGCCAGTAAGTCATGTTGGATGAAGAAAAAGCCACGCCACTGGCATACAGCAGGCGAAAAAAAATCTTTTTCTCACCGGCCGCCTGGGATTCAATCAGCGCCGCTGATTTGACCTCCTCGATCCCTTGAAGGTTATAGATGGCTTCGAATTCGGAGATTTTATCGGAAAGCCGGCTGTCCAGACGCTGCCTCAGGTTGGTGGTAATCAAAACATAGAAAAAAAGAAATGCCACACAGGAGGACAATAAAAAAATGATCCCGTACCATAAGGTCAGCCTGAACGATAGGGATCGATGCAGTTTAATCGTTCTGGCGAAGGGCATACCCCACCCCGCGGACCGTGTGGATCAGCTTGTCGTCGAACCCCTTATCCACCTTATCGCGGAGCCGGCAGATTCGAGCCTCCACCACGTTGGTCTGGGGATCGAAATGGTAATCCCAGACGTGTTCCATGATCATGGTCTTGGACACCACCCGGCCGGCATTTCTCATCAAATATTCCAGTAGAGAGTACTCTAGCGGCTGCAATTCGATTTTAACCCCCCCCCGATAGACTTCCCGGGTCAGCATATCGATCGACAGCTCACCGCATGACAACCGGGTGGGTTCCTTGGCTCCGCTGGCCCGCCTGATCAGCGCCTGCACCCGGGCCAGCAGTTCCGAAAAGGCAAATGGTTTGCTCAGATAGTCGTCGCCACCGGTTTGAAGACCCCTGACCCGGTCATCGATGGAGCTTTTAGCGCTGAGGATGATCACCGGCGTCATTGTCTTTTCCCGGCGCATCCGCCCAATCAGGGACAGGCCATCCAATCCGGGCAGCATGATGTCCACAATCGCGGCGTCGTATGGTTCGCTGAGGGCCAAATCCAGCCCTTCCTTTCCATCCACGGCATGATCCACCGCAAACCCTTCCGCCTTGAAACCCTTTTTGACGAAGGAGGCGATTTTTTGGTCGTCTTCAACCAGTAAAAGGCGCATATTTTTCTTCCGGTCTAGCTGAAACGCAATTATCTTGACAAACTTCGTGGTCGCTGAAACAGTGAATATCTTTTTAAATTGTAGTTTAAACTGGAAAAAAAATGAAGCGAAAAAAAATGTTCCTTCGTTGGGCGGGCACGTTCATTGAGCTGTGCATGGGCCGCGTCAATCGACTCAAAAAGAGTCAAATCGATACCCGCCGCTGCACCGACTTCAAGGATCGTATTCAATCCTCGTGGTATGACGATACGGTGCTCATTAAACGGGTTTTTGGAGCAGACAACTGGTGGTCCGTTGACGATCTGGATCATGCCATGGGACTTGTTTTTGCCGACCGCTCCGCCCTCGACACCAATTTGTCAAAAATGGACGTTGACATCGACGGCACCCCGGCGACCATCGATCCTGAGGCCTTCCAACTGAGTTTTTATGTTCCGGAGACCATCGCCCCGCTGGACGAGGATGAATGGGTCGTCTGCCACGGCACCCGACGGGATGCAATCCTGCACCTGGATGCCGATTTTGCCCCCCCGTTCGACCCCTCGCTAATCACGCTCTCCTTTTTGCATTACCCGGACTACGGCTACATTCTGATCGACCTGGATTACGACGGGTATGATGATGTCCAGTTTACGTTTGGAGAAACGACGTACCTGAGACCTCGCTTCTTCGGAAAGGATCATGTCGATGGCACTTCAAGATAGGCTGAAAAACGACCTGAAAGCAGCCATGAAGGCACGGGACGACATCCGAAAGGATGCGATCCGGGTCGTCATGGGTGAAATGGCCCGTTCGGACAAAAAACAGCTAACGGATGAGGAGATCATCAAGATACTCAAGAAATTGATTAAATCCGAGAAGGAAATGCTGGAAAAGAGCGGTCGGGGAGCGACATCACCCTTTATTGCACTCATCGAGGCCTATCTACCCAAAATGGCCACACCGGATGAGATTGGCCGGTGGATCGCCGCCAATATCGATTTCTCAGCCTACCAGAATAAAATGCAGGCCATGGGCACCATCATGGCCCACTTCGGCGCTTCCGCCGATGGCAATACCGTTAAGCAGGTGCTTCAGCATTTTTCTGTGTAAAAGCGGTTTAAACGCCATCAATTCAGGATGCCCACCACAGCTCCCGTCATGCAGGTGGCCAGCGTTCCAGCCACCACCGAGCGGAAACCCAAAGCGACGATTTCGCTGCGCCGGCCCGGAGCCATGGTTCCCATGCCCCCGATCATAATCCCCAAACTGCCGGGGTTGGCAAAACCGCACATGGCATAGGTCATGATGAGCATGCTGCGGTCACTCAGTGTACCCGGGGCCAAGCGGCTGAGTTCCAGGTAAGCAAGAAATTCATTCAGGATGGTCTTGACGCCCATGAGGCTGCCGGCCACCGGCGCCTCCTTCCAGGGCACACCCATGAACCAGACAATCGGCGCCATCACCCCCCCCAACACCCGCTGAAGGGTAAGCGGCCGCCCTGCCATGTCGGGGAATACCCCCAACATCGAATTGACGAGGTGAACCAGCGCCACGAGCACGACCAGCATAGCGACGATGTTGATCAACAGTTCAACACCTTGAAGCGTGCCCCGGGTGACGGCATCCATGCTGCCGGCATCCGGATTGGCCACCACCAGGTGTCCACCGGTGGGTGATCCCGTTTCAGGTACCATGATCTTTGCTACGGTGACGGCAGCCGGCACGCTGATGATGGAGGCGGTCAGGATATGTCCCATGACACCGGGGATGACATCACCCAGAATACTCGCGTACAAGACCATCACCGTTCCGGCAATGGTAGCCATCCCTGCGGTCATCAGGGTGAACAACTCACTGCGGGTCATCCTTTCCAGATAAGGCCGCACAAACAGCGGAGACTCCACCATGCCTACAAATACGTTTGCCGACACGCCCAATCCTTCGGCACCGCCCAGGCCCATGGTCTTTCGCAAGCACCACGAAAAACCGCTGACCACAAGGGGAAGGACGTGCCAGTGAAACAGCAGGGCCGACAGGGCGCTGATGACCAGAACCAGCGGAAGCGCCCTGAACGCAAGCACGAATGCCGCACCGGGATAGGTCTCGACAAAGGGCAACGGGGCCCCGCCAAGGTAGCCGAAGACAAATGCGGTACCGGCCGTGGTGGCCGCCTCCAGCGCCATGACCCCGTCGTTCAGCACCAGGAAGAATTGCCTGAACACCGGCGCCTTGAGGAGAACCAGGCCGATGATCACCTGGGCACCGATGCCCACGACCACCATTTTCAGCGACACCTGTTTGCGATTTTCGCCCATCAGCCAGGCCAAAAGCGCAAAGGCCACCAGCCCGGCCAATCCCTGTGCAACCATGGATAATTCCCTTGCCTTACGCCCCTGTTGCCGACCCCCGTGTATCGCGGATCCGCTCTATCCGCCGTCCCGGATCAATACTTTCGCAATCTGGATGTCATATGCCCGATTCGGATCGAAGCGACCGCGTTTCTCATACAGCACCTGAGCTTGCTGAATGGCAGCATAGGGGACCCAGCCGTGATCATTCCAGACGCTGGGGTCGTCTTCATTTTTCATTCTGAATTCAACGTCCTTGTTTTTCTCGCGCACATACATGCGCACCCGCTTGTTCTCTGGAACGGGGTAGTAGTAGATACCGATTTTGTCTTTCATGCCGCTATGGACCCTCCAATGACAAGGTCATGACCGTCGCCTAAAAAAGGCCCCTTTCTTTTAACACCGATGCCGCCTGCCCACCCAGGCGGGTAACCCGGGTCAGGGCCTGCGTCAGATGAAAGGCGGTCTCCTGAGGAACGCCGGAATTGATCATCACCAGTGCCATATTGATATTTTTTCCAATCTCATGCCAGCATCGGTCACCGGTGATCCTGCCGGCCAGGTCCGATTCATCGGCAACCAAGTGGGCGAGCGTTTTAAGCAGGCTCAGCCCCTGCCGTCTGCCCGGACCGTCCGCGGCAGCCACCTGGTTCGAAATCTGGCAGATCCAGATTAGTCCCGACTTGACCTTCTCGCTCTGGGCGTAAGCCGAGATGGCCTGCTTGACGCTGATCCGTCGATCGCCATTTTTTTCCAGCGGTTCATCATCAGTCACGTGGGGCCACCTTTTTGCCAATGGTATCGTGTTCTAACGAAAATTTCATCTTTTTCAAAGTTTTTTCTTTTCAGGGATAGGGTTCTGAGATAACTTTTCAGCAGTTATTGACTCACCCGCAACCACCCGCAGGAGTCGTCCGGATGAGCGAACGCAGCCGATTGAAGCACCTCGCCATGCCTGCAAAGGAATTTCGGTCCGGTGGAACGCCCGATGTCCCCATCGACACCCCCAGTGCCGACCATCGCCCCCCCCAGGACGTGCTGAAGGAAAGGGATCTTCAACTGTCGGCCATTATTCAGGCGTTTGACGGATTCGTGTATGTTAGCACCAAAGACTATCGCATCGCGTTCATGAACAAGCGGTTGATCAAACGCACGGGCTTTGACGGCACCGGACAGCGCTGCCACAAGGTTCTGCACGACCTGGACCAGGTTTGCCCCTGGTGCCGCAACGAACGCGTGTTCAATGGGGAAACCGTTCGCTGGGAGGTCAAGAGCCCCAGAGATCAGCGCTGGTATTACGTGATCGACACCCCCCTGGTGCATCCGGACGGATCCATTTCCAAATTCGGTATGATCATCGACATTCACCAGCGGAAGGAAGCCGAGGAGGAACTGGAAAGGCACCGGCGCAATCTCGAAGAGCGGGTAAACGCTCGGACCCGGGACCTGACGCTGATCAACGAACACCTGCTCAACGAGATTGATGACCGAAAAAAGATCGAAAAAACGTTGAGAGAGAGCCAGGAGCGGCAACGCATCATTTTCGACGGCTCCCGGGATGCCATTTTCATCAGCGGGGCCGACGGCGCCATCCTGTTTTTCAACCGCAGCGCCACTCAGTTGACCGGATACCGACCGGATGAACTCAAGAAGCTTAAAATTTTCGATCTTTACGCCAAGGTTGACCCCGAACGGCACAGTGATTTCTTTAAACGCATCTGGGCCGGTCAATCCATCTCCGGTGAGGCGAGAATCGCCAGGAAAGACGGCCGCACCATCTATACGGAATTCAGCAGCCGCAAGATTGTGATTGCCGGCAACGCTTGTGCCCATACCATTGCCAGGGATATAACCGCCCGCAAAAAATCCGAAGCTGCCCTTCGCCGCAGCGAGGCGAAATACAGAGAACTGGTCCAGAACACCAACAGCATCATCGTGCGCTATGACCCTTTAGGGCGCATCACCTTCTTCAATGAATATGCCCGGAACTTTTTCGGATTTCCCGAACCGGAGATCATCGGGCAGAATATATTGGGAAGCATCATCCCGTGGCGATCCTCCGAAGGGCGGGACTACCGTTCCCTGATGATGGACTTTTTGAAGCATCCGGAACGATACCCCACCAATGAAATCGAAAATATCCGTCGGAGCGGTAGACGCGCCTGGATTGCCTGGACCAACAAGGTCGTGCGCGATAAGGCCGACCGGATCGTGGAAATCCTGAGCGTTGGCGTAGATGTCACCCAGCGGAAACAGGCCCAGGATCAGGTGCAGTTTCTCACGCATCAATTAATCAAAGCCCAAGAGAATGAACGCCTTAAAATATCCCGGGATTTGCACGATCACATTGCCCAGGACCTGTCCACGCTGAAAATCAGTTTGGAGACCCTGTTTAAAGACGCGTCGACCGAAACCAGCAATAAAGTTTCGCAATTATCCGATATCCTGCAGCGGTCGATTGCCGCTGTCAGGGACATGGCTTACGATCTGCGACCCCCCGGTCTCGACCAGTTGGGATTAGTCAAAACCCTGTACCTATATTGCGAAGATTTTTCCAAATCAACCACTGCGGAAATCGATTTCGCCGCCGCGGGCGTGGACGAACTGAACCTTGAGTATGAAACGGAAATCAACATTTACCGGTTGATCCAGGAAGCCTTGAACAACATCAAACGGCACGCCGGCGCCGATCGGGTGACGATCCGGGTGGTCGCCTCCTCTCCAGATATCGTCATTCGTATCAAAGACAATGGTAAAGGCTTTGACGTAGACGACCGCCGGAAAAGGGCCCTAAAGGAAAAACGCATGGGCCTGCAGAGCATGGTTGAGCGGGTTCGTCTGCTGCAAGGGAAAATCAACATCCAATCCAAACCCGACAAAGGCACCTACATTTTCATTGCCATCCCGCTAAAGGAGAAAACCAGTGTCTTCCAGGAAGCGCATTCTGATTATTGACGACCATCCGCTGTTCAGAGAGGGCCTAAAATCAATTATTGCCGGGGATCGTCATTTCACGGTCGAAGGCGAGGCTGGCGATTCACGCAGTGGTTTTGCCATGGCCAAAAAAATCAAACCTGATGTCGCCCTGGTCGATATTTCACTGCCTGATGAGAGCGGCATGCAGTTGACCCGGCGGATAAGGGCGGCCCTGCCTGACACCCGGGTGATGATTGTCAGCATGCACTCTAAGATCGACTATATTGTGGAAGCATTCCAGGCTGGTGCAACCGGCTATGTAGTCAAGGAATCCGCCGCTGGCCGACTGGTTCAAGGACTCCATGCCGTTATTCAAGGTGAGTATTTTCTGGACAGTTCCATTTCTCACGAGGTCGTGGAGCGGCTGATGAAATCACCGGTCCGCGAGGCACGGGTGAGTGATACGGACTATGGTCGTCTCACTCCCAGGGAACAGGAAATAATGCGCATGCTGGCCGAGGGGCTGCCGAAATCGGAAATTGCCGACCGGCTTTGCATCAGTATTAAAACCGTCGAAAATCACCGGTCCAACATCATGAAAAAACTCGATCTGCACAGCGCCATGGATCTCGTGCGGTACGCAGCCAAGTTGGGACTCATCGACATCGACCTGTGGAAAGAGTGAGCCCCGCGTGCTGAAAAGCGACATGAACGGACTGCTCGCTGTTTTGCTCTGCTCAAAAATCACCGCTTTGACGCAATTTCCTGTCGGAAACGAACAACGCATGGTTTATCCCTGAGGGGTGACATCTCACCCGCTTGCATTTAAATCCGGCCACACCCCAAGAATTCTCACTATTCGGGATTTTCTCCCGGGATATGGTAAAAAAAACTAATAAAATGAGTCGAAAGCCCTATAGATTTTTTTTTCTCTGCCGATAATATGTATACAGCAGAGAATAGTTGATTGTCTAAAAGGGGTGGAGAGTCGACTGATTCTGCCGACGGACGATAATGCGGGTCAACGAATCGAAAGGTTAACGGGTACCATGTTCTTTAACAGCCAGTAACGGTTTGGCGCATGCTACGAAAGGAGAACCAGATGATATCTTCTCCATGCAAAACCTGCGAAAGAAGGAACGACCCGAAGGATGAGTGCCTGAAAGACTGTAAAATTTTGCATGACGTTCAGGAATTTCATCTGATAACCGCCAAAAGCATCTATTACAGCGCCATTGACTGTACCGAGGAAAGCCGCTACCACATTAAATCACCGTCTGCGGCCATGATGAGTCCATATTAGCTGTCTTGCTCGCCGGTTAACGATAATCGGTCCCTGTCGATGGTTTTCGCCTGCACCGGCTCACGGCGCTACGTTCGAATTCGGTTGCATCTACCAGCGACAGCACAAAGAACGCATGCGGCCGCGTGATTCTCTGCTGCTGGTCGATTTTTCAGGCAATCCACAGCCTGCATAAGCCAGCGTGTTCGTGCCCAAGGCAATAAACCGTGGTATCGTTTTCAGATCAGCGACACCGTTTTACACCCCTGACCTTTGACCAACATCAAAAGAGCAAACGATGATGGATCAGCATCGATCTTCCATTCCTGAAAACCAGGAACCATACCCTTCCAGCAGCCCATCCAACCAGAACGCCGCGCATGACATCGAAAAAAGGAATTGTCCTGCCGGCCAGGTGGACATTATCGCCATGGTCCGGAGCCTGCAGCGAACGGCGGGGGTGGCGGACTGCTTCAGGATGGGTAATGCGGACTGCGACATGATCGACTGCGACTGGCGCACCTATTGTCTGGGCGCGCCGGCGGATCCCAAGAAAAAGGGTAAGCCGACGAGACTGAAATAGACCGGTCTGAAGCCTTTTCTACCGATATCTATTAGTTGGCACAATGCAGGGCACCCTTTTGGAGGGACTGGCAGTCAATTGCCGGATGACCAGAATCGCTTCAACTGGTTTTCCATTTGCCTTTGCGATCCGACCATCGCCATTGCCCACTGGTCGGGCAGCAGACCCTGGTACGTTGAACGGCAGAAACGCTGGTCCACGAGCAGCAACGCGCCGCGATCCTGATCGGTGCGAATCACCCGGCCCGCCGCCTGCAGCACCCGGTTGATCCCCGGGAAGCGGTAAGCAAAATCAAATCCCGCCCCCTGCTTATCGAAATAGCCGCGAATCAGATCTCTTTCCGGGCAGATGGCCGGCAAGCCAACACCCACAATGACGGCACCACTGAGCCGCTCACCCACCAGGTCGATACCTTCGCCGAAAATCCCCCCCATTACGGCAAATCCGAGTATCGTTTGCTCGTTCTGCGCTGAAAAACGGTCGAGAAACCGGGCACGCCCGGCTTCGTCCATCTCGCGCACCTGCACCAGGACCTGTACATCATCCTCCTGTTCTTCAAATCGATCGACCACCATGGTCATGTATTCATACGAAGGGAAAAAGCACAGGTAGTTGCCTTTTTTGGAATGGATGAAGCTCCGGACCAGGGCCACAATCCGCGCGACACTCTGTTCCCGCTGGGCAAAATAGGTGGATATGCCGCCAGCAATGAGCACCTTCAGGTTTTTTCGGGGAAAAGGGGACGGGATCGCCAGCATGGCCGCGGTGGGTTCGCATCCCAGAATATCCCGGAAATAGGGTGCCGGTGTCATGGTGGCGGAAAAAAAAATGGCCGACCGGGAACGCCGCAGGGCCAGTTTCAGATGACTGGAAGGATCCAAACAAAACAGTTTGACCTCCAGGTCCTTGCCGGTCGCCTGACGGCAGGTCACATAGCTGTCGTCAAACTGATCCCACACCCGTAAAAACCCACTGGTCTCGAAATAACGGTCCAGGACAATTTCCCGAAAGGGCGTCGATTGATTCTTGGCCAGCCACCGCTCCGACACCCGCAGAAAAGCACGCAGCAGCGGTTCCAATCCATCGGGCAACCGGGTCGCGGATTGAAAGCCGCCGGTTTCCTGTATCTTTTTTCGGGCCTCGCGCATCCAGGTGTTGATCTTTCCCGCCGCCCGATAAACTGCTGGCAGGTGCTTTTTCACCGCCCGCCTGAGCGCGAGGAAATCGCTTTTGTTCAGGCTGGCGGAAAACATGTCGCGTGAGCGGTCGACCAGATTGTGGGCCTCGTCGACCAGAAAGGCATAGGCGCCGTTTTCCTCATCGAAGAAGCGCTTCAGGTAGACGCGGGGGTCGAAGGCGTAGTTGTAATCGCAGACAATGCAATCCGCCCAGCGGGAAAGCTCCAGGGATAGTTCAAAGGGGCAGACCCTGTGGGCCTGGGCCACGGTCTCGATGGCGCTGCGATCCAAATTGTCCCGTAAAAAAGCATCCTCCAACGCATCCGGCAGTCGATCGAAATGACCTTTGGCATAGGTGCAATCCTCCGGATTGCAGGTGGCATCGGGACAAAAACAGATCTGGTCCTTGGCCGTCAGGGACACCCGCTTCAATCGAAGGGTTGCCCCTTCCAGGATGTTCAGGGCGCTGATGGCTGCATCCTTGCCGGTATTACGGGCGGTAAGAAAAAAAATCCGGTCGATATGGCCCTCCGCGATCGTCTTGATCGCCGGGAAGAGCGCTGCCATGGTTTTTCCGATGCCTGTGGACGCCTGGATGATTGCCTGGCCGCCATCCCGGATGGCTCGATACACGGCGACCGCCATGGTGCGCTGGCCGGTTCGATAAGGCATAAACGGAAAGCCGACCGAAAGAATGGCGGCATTTCGAAGATGCCGCCACCGAACGAGGGTCGTGGCCCACTTCAGATAGCGGTCGATCAGTTCTTGAAAAAAAGGTCCCAGTCGCTCACGGGTCCACACCTCGACCAGTTCCAGGGTGTCGCCGGTATCCAAGTGGCAGTATGTCAGCCGGATGGTCACCGCCTCGAGGTCCTGCGCACAGGCCAACAGGTACGCATAAACCCTGGCCTGGCCCCAGTGGCAGTGATTCGGCGCCTTTTCAATGGTTTTCAGATCGTTGGTGGTGGATTTGATCTCTTCGACGATGACCGTTCCATCGGATTCGATGACCCCATCGATGCGGCCGGAAACGACCAGGACCAGATCCTCCGTTTCCAATTCCATGGAAACCGGAACCTCCGCGCGATACCCCTCCGGCCGCTGTCGCTGGATCTTCTGATGGGCGCGAATCCCTTCGAGGGGTCGCCCGGAGAGGGCAAATCGCATGTCCAGGTCGCCGGCTCGGAGCACGACGTCCACCAGCGTTCTGACGGCGATTTGATGTCGTTCCTTCACGGGTGTGCCCCCTGCCAAGCGCTTCTCCTTGCCATTGACCAAAACGGGCACTACTGTAAATATCGAATCACTTTTGGTCAAGCCGGCAAATCGTCACGGCCGTGCCCGGTGAACGAATAAACCCGCAGAAGGATCGCAGAGGGAGGGAAAATGGAATCAAGCGTGCTGGGAAAAACGGACATCCGCCTGTCCCCGATTATCATGGGCACCTGGCAAACCGGCAAATCCATGTGGACGGGTATCGACGACGCGCAAAGTGAAAAGGCCGTCCAGGCAGCCATGGATGCAGGCATCACCGCTTTCGATACCGCCGAAGTGTACGGCAACGGACACTCGGAAAAAGTGTTGGGCAAGGCCATCGGCAGCCGCCGACATAAGGTGGTGCTTATGTCCAAGGTGTTCTCCAACCATCTCAAGTACGACCAGGTGATCGGCGCCTGCAACCGATCCTTGAAAAACCTGGGAACCGACTACCTGGACCTTTACCAGATTCACTGGCCCCCGGGCGCCTTCGGTGCCAAGCCGGTGCCCATGGAGGAAACCATGAGGGCCCTGGCGGACCTCAAGGATCAGGGAAAGATTCGCGCCATCGGCGTGTCCAATTTCTCCCTCGATCAACTCAAAGCCATCTGTGAAATCGGGCCGATCGAGAGCCTCCAGCCGCCCTATTCTCTGTTTTGGCGTCACGTGGAAACCGCGGCCCTGGCATGGTGCCGAGAAAACCGGGTAACCATTCTGGCATATTCCCCCCTGGCCCAGGGACTGCTCACCGGTAAATTTGGCCCGGACCACCAATTTGAGAAGGGGGACCACCGCAGCAGCAACCGTCTTTGCCAGCCGGATATCTACCCGCAGGTGCAGAAAGCCCTTGGCGCCCTTCGCCCCATTGCGGCAAAAAAAGGCGTCAGCATGGCTCAACTGGCCCTGGCCTGGGTGATTGCCAAGCCAGGTGTATGTGCCATTGCCGGTGCCCGGAATGCCCGGCAGGCGGCCGACAACGCCAAAGCGGCCGACGTCACCCTGACCGAATCCGAACTGGATGAAATGGACCGCATCAGCCGTCCGGTCACCGATCTGATCGACGACAATCCGGTTCAGTGGAAATGGTAGGAAAAGGTTCCGGGTTCACCGTTCAGGGTTGACGGAGTCGTAAAAACTCCGATATCTGCGTTACGCTTCATCCTTCGTCACTGCGGCGTACCGTAAGTACTCCTCATTCCTCAGGATTCGCAAGCCTTGATCTCGGTCTTTTTACGAATCCGTCGGAAATGCGACTTTTTACGAGTTCATCAGGGTTAATCGTTTCGCTTTTTCCCTTCCCCATGGGTTTGGTAGGGCCATGTGACGGGAAAAACTACCTCTGAACCATTGAACGGTGAACCTTTTAACAACGCGATAAGGAAAGGATGTTCATGGTGGACGGGAACGAGTCCCGAAAAAGCGCCCTGCTCTGCCCCAGCTGCCGCAAACTGGTCAGCGCTGATGAGCGCAATTGTCCCTACTGCGGATTGCCGAGACCGGGATCCAGGTGGAAAAACAGCTTTCTCACCAGGGGGTTCAGCAGCGATGAACGGCTGATCAACACCATCATCGCCGTCAACGTCACCATGTACCTCGTATCCCTGTTGATGAGCGGTCGCGGATTGAGCCTGTCGGCCAACCCGATGCACTTTCTCTCCCCGGACAGCCAGGGACTGCTCCTGCTGGGCGCCACCGGTGCCATCCCCATCGATCGCTTCCATCACTGGTGGACATTGGTATCGGCATCCTATCTTCACGGCGGGATTCTTCACATCGCCTTCAACATGCTGGCCCTTCGCCAGATTTCCCCCCTGGTAATTGGCGAATACGGCACCCATCGCATGATCGCCATCTACACGCTGAGCGGTGTGGGCGGGTTTATGGTCTCCTATCTGGCCGGTGTCAGTTTTACCATCGGCGCTTCCGCTGCTGTCTGCGGCCTCATCGGGGCGTCGCTGTATTACGGCAAGAGCCGCGGCGGCGTCTACGGTCAGGCCGTCTACCGCCAGGTCGGTGGTTGGGCGCTGGGCATCGTCCTGTTCGGTTTGTTGATACCGGGCATCAATAATTGGGCCCACGGCGGCGGCATGGCCGCCGGTATCCTGATGGGGCTGGCCATGGGGTATCAGGAACGCAAAAAGGAAAACATGCGCCATCGCCTCCTGGGTGGTCTGTGCATTTATGGCACGGCGGCCGTTTTGTTGTGGGCGGTGTTCACGGGCCTGTTTCAGAGGCTGTAACGATCGAAAACACATTCTGGAAAAAGAACGGCGCCATAACAACTCCGTCCATCGTTGATTCATCCTGCTGACCGACGTCCGCTTAAGCGCCGACAATTAGCGTCAACATGGCGCCCAGCCAAACAATGACAATCATCCAGCAGCAGTCCACCAATCCGTATGCGATCCGTCTCATCGTCCTGTCCTCTCACCATTGAGAAAAAGCAACCGTCTCAGCAGCGGTTGATCATGGTCGACAGTTTATCGCATGGGTGTGACAGATCCGGTCACAGGGGTGGTGTTTTTTGGACGCGGTTTTCTGAGGAACGACTAAAATAGCGGACACCGTTTTCACGGTGTCCGCTATTTTGGTAAAAGCCGTTAAGGAGCCTTTCTTCCTATTTCTTGAACTTTTTCCGGCTGGCCCCGGCCAGGCCGATGAGTCCGGTGCCCAGTAGCAGCATGGTGGCGGGTTCGGGGACGGGTGCAACACCGTTTCCCATTAAGTTATCGTTGCCGCATTCCATGGTGAAATGGGCCCAGAATTCTGGGTCAGATCCGAGAAACGACAAGTCTAAGGAAATGCCATAATGGGTGTCAGAGTCCCATCCCAAGAGTCCATATTCAGTGACCATGCTGCCCAGAAGTGCGCTATTTGAGTCCAACTGAGTAATGTCAACGGAACCTATTTTTGTTTGAGTTTTTTCATAATCAAGCCTCCATGGACTTGAGCCTTCGTTTTGAGAATAATGAGCTGTCAGGACATAGTTTTCTGCATTTATTTTATAAACATCGCCAGAAAAAAGATTTATCGCGAAGTTATATCCATACGTATTTTTCACTGAGGTTATACCATTGAGGGTTTTATCGATATCCCCAAAATTTGGCCTTTCTGAAGCGAAAAAGATGTCACCTGAATCCCATCCAGAGACACCTTCCATAAAATTGTATCCACCGATCATGGTAAGGGTGGTTCCTTCAAGTATAAACGCTTCAAGATCCCAAATTTGACTCTGCACCATACCCGGTTCTGCTTCATTATCTTCCCGTCCTATTCCCACTCCTGCGGAACCATTCTCATCATAAATGGTTATATTTGTTGCCATTGCACCGCCAGCAAATAGAAACAAAACTAAAAACGGCACCACTAACAACTTCAGCCATCGATTCATTTTTTTCTCCTTATTTTTGGCTTTTGCACGCTGATTCATCAAACAACCCCTTTCCTGCAGATTTCTCTTTTATTTGTGAAAAAGCAACGCGCATACCAAAACAAAAAAAATAAAAAATAACTTTGGTAGAAGTACTTTTATTGCAACAATTTAAGATAGATAGATGTTATAAAAAATATCCATCTGCTGAAAACAAATGAGGGATGGACTAAATTATTACAGTGGTCACCGAAGTAATGAGGAATTGAAGTAGTAAATAGAAGAAAAGAATGGTATTTAGTTCATAATCTATTCTTAACATACTAAAATTTATGTAAAATAGGGATATAACAGAAGAGATGCTATGTATGGTGGCAGCATTCGTTCTGATAAACACCGGACTCGCAGAGATCCATCGGCGCCATCCAGAAGATATCTTCTCGGGCCTAACCTGAAGGCCAGATTATGCCCTTTGTAACGTGGTAGAGATCATAAAAAAGGGCAGGATGAACGCAATCACCCTGCCCTTCCAGTTTCTTTTGAACTATATTTTCAGTATGTAATTTTTTACATAGTTCGGCTGAATGGATGGAATGTGAATGGAAGGCGTCCATGGGCAGCCAGACGCCCATTCAGATGCTTTTCACCAACAGCCTCCAGCCTCCTGTCTTATAGCTTTTACCTTATACCTTAAACCTTTCCTTCCTATAACCCCAACAACCCCTCCCGGATCTTCTTATCCGCATTTTCTCCCACATTGTAACGATAGTACATCTGGGCGAAGGTATTTCCCGGGATGGTGCCCTTGACCTGACCCTGGTAGGTCAGTGTAATGCCTTTGCCGGGAACATAGACGGATTCGGAAGTCAATCCCGGCTTCATGTCCGCATCCAGCCATGAGGCGTACTTGTCGATATCCGCGCGGTTGGCCGCCACCAGGTCCTTGGGGTTGCCCGTCTCCATGAGTTCGACGAATCCTTCGCTGATCTTTTTGGCGGTGGCTTGGCTGGTCAGGTAGTGGGTGAGCATGTATTTGACCTGTTCGGACTCGATGACCTCCTTGGGGTCGTGGGTGGGGTTTTCCAGGTAAAGGCCGACCGCGTAAACTTTAACGAAGCCGAGTTTTTTGAGGTAGGAGACCCCGTTCAGTTTGAGGGTTTTGCCTTCGATGGTCTTTTCGGTGGGAAATTTTACCCCCAGGATCTCAACCTCGTCGGCAACTCCGATGCCGGCAACGACGAATGAGAACACAACGGCCAGGGCACATGCAAACAGTCTTCTGCTCATTCTTCTCTCCTTTGATTGTCAAAGCCCATTCGTTGGTGTTTCATTCGAAGGGCAGGGTTGGAAAACAATCCGCAATTCTCTGATTTCGATCCTCTATGCTCGGTTTTCGATTAGTCCACCACCAGGGTCCCAATCAACTGTTTGATGTCTTCGAGGCCCTCCTGCTGCAGCCACGACCGCATGCCGTCGATGATCGCCACGGTGCTGCCCGGGTTGACGAAATTGGCCGTTCCCACCTGCACGGCCGTGGCGCCCACCATCATGAATTCCAGCGCATCCGTGGCGTTCATGATCCCGCCCACACCGACAATGGGAATTTTCACCGCCTGGGCCGCCTGCCAGACCATGCGCAGGGCAACGGGCTTGATAGCCGGCCCGGAGAGGCCGCCGGTGACGTTGGCCAGCTTGGGCCGCCGGGTAGACAAGTCGACGGCCATGCCGGTGATGGTGTTGATCAGCGACAGGGCGTCTGCTCCGGCATCTTCGACCACCCTGGCCATGAGGGCGATGTCGGTGACGTTGGGAGAGAGTTTGACCATCAGATGTTTGGTCGTCTTTTCACGGACGGCGCTGACCACCTCGTCAGCAATCTTCGGATCTGAACCAAAGGCCACCCCGCCTTCTTTAACATTGGGGCAGGAGATGTTTACCTCCACGCCTTTGACGGTATCGAGGTGTTCGATGCGTTCGGCCAGCCGCGCATATTCCTCAACGGTCTTGCCGTATATATTGGCAATGATGGGCGGGCGAAGGGTATCCAGGAATGGCAGTTTGTCCTTGATGAAACCATCGATGCCAACGTTTTCCAGACCGATGGCATTGAGCATGCCACAGTCGGTCTCGACGATGCGCGGGGGCGGGTTTCCTTTGGCGGGTTTCAGGGAGAGGCCTTTGACGATGATGCCCCCCAAACGGTTCAGGTCTATATAGTGGTCGAACTCCCGGGCGTAGCCAAAGGTGCCCGAAGCGGTCATCACCGGGTTCTGAAGTTTCAAGCCGCCGATGTCGACGGTCAGCTCAGGTGCGGTCATATGATGATCTCAACGGTTTATCGGGTTCATGGTGTTGCCGCGCAGCCTGCCATATTCGCAGGATGGTCTTGATGCGGGCCTCCAAATTGAGCACATAAGCCGGCTCGGGTTGCCGAAGCCCGGATTTGCCGTCCCACTCAACCGCTTTGACCTGCTTCATCACGGCCGGGATATCCCCGCCTTCGGTTTCCAGAAACCGCTCGACCATATCGCGAAACCGGCGGCTTTGCACCAGAGATTCAGCCACATGCCGCCGGGCGTCGCTGCCGGTGCAGGAGTAGATATGGCCCAAACACAGCGTTTCTATATCAAGGGTGCTCAACCGCTGCATGGACCGGTAGTGGACATCGTAATCCACGAGGCAGTCGGTCACGATGTAGCCGGTTTCATCCGGTGTTCCCAGGGCCTCTGAAGCCACCAGCAGCTTGCGCTGCGGGATGGTATACGAGAGAAAATCCCACGTGTGCCCGGGTGTTTCCAAGACCTGGACGGTCAGGTCCGGTGAAATCTCAAAACAGGCCCCCTCCCCTGCCGTCGCATCCACACGGAACGATTCGAAGGTCGTCTCGCCCGGATCGACGCCGAAATCAACCGCCATTCCGGCAGCCGCCTGGTTGAGGTCAACTATCAGCGAAATCGCATTGGGCCGGTCGAATATGTTGGCGGCCTTTTGCGAACAGACCAGCTGCATCTTCGGAAACTGGGTTTTGAGATAGGCGGCGGCACCGCAGTGGTCAAAATGGGAGTGGGTCAGAAAGCACCACGCCGGTTGACGATCGTCCAGCACGTGCCGGATCTGTCGGGCATACACCGGTCCCAGAAAGGCCATGCCGGCATCGAACAGGGCCGGCCGGTCACCGTCAACCAGGAAAATCGGCACGGCCCGATGCCCCAGCATGTAAACGCCGTCGGCGAGTTTCCCGATCTGGTCAACAACCATATTCCCTCCACTTAAAATTGCGGTGTATTGACTGTCCGTAGCCGGGAAAACCTTAACCGTCTAAGCATTGCAGGCTAATATAGACGAGTCCGGGTGATTGATCAAGCCGGAGTTTTGACCGGCGTTTCGGAAGGTTTGTTTACCGACGGATTTACCGATCGTCCTGGCGTGCAGCTTCCACCGGTTGAGATTTTGTGCTAAGGTTTCCTTCTTAAACTAATCTTGAATGTAAGGAAGGAAATCCCTTTTATTCGCGTTAAAATGGCCGATACCCGGTTGAGATGAGAAGCAGGCTTGTCGGACCTGTTGCGGGTTGAACAAACCAACCCAGACGTTTGCACCGTTGCACGACGGCTAACCCATAAATTCCTTGCCCGTTCTGGAAACAACATGAATATTACCGTTCAATACTGGCACTGGCTGGTGTTTGGCATGATCCTGATCATGGTCGAGATCTTCGTTCCCAGTTTCACCATCTTCTGGTTCGGACTGGGCGGTCTGATGGTCGCCGGCCTGTTGTTGCTTTTCTCAGAAATCAGTTTCACCTGGCAGCTGTTCATCTGGGCCATCGCCTCGTGTGCATTCACTTTTCTGTGGTTTAAATTCATCCGACCGATGATGACCGATCGGACCCGCGCCGGCATTTCCCGCGAAGCGGCCATCGGCGAAACCGGACAGGTGATCCGAGCCCCTGAGAATGGCCGTCGCGGCATGGTTCGATTCACCACCCCCCTGCTGGGATCGGATGAGTGGTCGTTCATCTGTGATGTGTCGGTATCCGTAGGCGATCGGGTGACGGTTGCAGACATCTCCGGCAACACACTGGTGGTGAAAAAGGCATAAATCAGGCGCTCACCAATATATTGTGGAGGAAAACATGGAAGGATTAATCGTTGTCATTGTCTTTGTCGTGCTGGTGATCGTTACCCTGGTACTGGGTGTACGGATCGTTCCCCAGGGAAGCAAGCACGTGGTTCAGCGGCTGGGCAAATATCAAAAAACCCTCGGACCGGGGCTCAATATCATCATTCCTTACATCGACTCGGTGGCCTACAAGGTCACCTCCAAGGACATCGTGCTGGACATTCCATCCCAGGAAGTCATCACCAGGGACAATGCCGTCATCATCGCCAACGCCGTTGCCTATATCAATATCATTTCTCCGGAAAAGGCGGTGTACGGTGTTGAAAACTATCAGTTCGCCATCCAGAATCTGGTGCAGACCTCCCTGCGTGCCATCGTGGGAGAGATGGATCTTGACGATGCCCTCTCCTCACGCGACCAGATCAAGTCCAAACTCAAGGCGGCCATTTCCGACGACATTTCGGACTGGGGCATCACCATGAAAACCGTCGAGATCCAGGATATCAACCCCTCGCAGACCATGCAGTCCGCCATGGAGGAGCAGGCCGCGGCAGAACGTCAGCGGCGGGCGGCGGTGACCCGAGCGGAGGGCGAGAAGGCCGCGGCCATTTTGGAGGCCGAGGGCCGGCTGGAGGCTTCCAAGCGTGATGCCCAGGCCAAGGTCGTCCTGGCCGAAGCCAGTCAGCGGGCCATCCAGAAAGTCACCGAGGCCATTGGTGACAATGAGATCCCCGTGATGTATCTGATCGGTGAAAAATATGTGGAGTCGCTGAAAAGTCTATCCATGTCACCGAACGCCAAGGTGGTGCTGATGCCGGCGGAAATTCCAACGGCGATAAGGGGGATCTTGGGGGGGGCGAAATAACCCGTGGAGGTAATGATGCCTGAACAACCGCAGACAATCGAAAACCTGATGAAAGTCACCCTGACCATTCAAACCGCCGACGCACCCGCTGCCGAAGAGGGCCGTGCGCCATTTGTGTTTATCTATGGTGTCGGTCCATCAGGCATTACCCCGTTTGAAAAAGCGCTTCACGGAAAGAAGGTGGGCGACCGGATCAGCTTGGACGTGACCCCCGGCACGCTTTGTGAAACCGTTGGTCATCTTGACCTTCCCTTGTGCAAGCCGACCGGCATCATGGCCCCGGTTTCGCTCCAGGTCACCGTAGTGGATGTGGTAAGGGCACAGGACCGGGAAGTGGTCAAGGCCATGGCAGCCGGTGGCAGCTGCAGCGACTGCGGTTGCGGCTGCGGCGGTCATTGATCCTCACCGAGACACCAACCGGAAGGCATTCGGCCGGTATCGTTAAATAGGCATTTAAAAAATTTAATTCGGCAGGGATTAACAGCGGAAGCTGCACCGCAATACGGCGACGGTCGATAGCGTCTTCCAATTTGTTCGTCCTTGCGCCTATGGGCTTGATTTGTTTTCGGGAACCCCTTATACCTGGTGGTGTTTCCGATGCAAATCGCTTTTTTTTCCAAACGCACCAGTCTGCCGCCCGGAGACCTTCATGTATCGCGACAACTATATCACCGCCCTGCGAACCGAACTGCTGGAGATGGTATCCGAGCAACTGACGCCGGTGGCCATGCGCTACGGCTACAGCGAAGTCCCCTTGGAAACCAACATTAAATGGCGCCCCCAGGTTCTTGTGCTGGGCAACTATTCGTCCGGCAAATCCACCCTGATCAATGAATTTTTAGGCATGGCCGTTCAGGGCACCGGGCAGGCGCCCACGGATGACTCCTTTACCGTTCTCACCTATGACGAGAGTCAGCCGGAGGGTGCACCGATACGGGTCACCGATCAACGGGACGGCAAGTTTTTGCTCAACGATCCCGAATACCCCTTCGAGACCATGAAAAAACACGGCCAGCGATTCGCCTCCCATTTCAAGCTCAAAAAGGTCAATTCGCCGTTTCTGAAAAACCTGGCCATCATCGACACACCCGGCATGCTCGACAGCATAACCGAAAGGGACCGGGGATATAACTATCAGGAAGTCATTGGCGATCTGGCACAGATTGCCGACCTGGTGCTGGTGCTGTTCGATCCCCACAAGGCCGGTACCGTGAGAGAGGCGCATACCAGCCTGCGGGACACCCTGCCGGCCAAGACATTCGAAGACCGGGTGTTATACGTGCTCAACCGCATCGACGAGTGCGCCTCCATGACCGACCTGCTGCGTGTGTATGGGACCTTGTGCTGGAATCTCTCCCAGATCACCGGCCGCAAGGACATCCCCATGATCCATCTGACCTATTCACCATCGGCCACCGAAAAGTCCGGTCGTTCCGAAGATCCCCAAGCCGCCTATCTTCACTTTCTGGAAAACCAGCGGGATGAGTTGAAAAAAGCGGTGCTCCAGGCACCCTGCCACCGGCTGGACAACCTGGCTTCCTTTGTGGAAACCCATGGCGAACGGCTTTGCCATTTTCTCGAGGGCATGATCAGCTATCGCAAGAAAGCGCGATTGTTCAGGGTGAAGGCATTTTTTACCGGATTGGCCGTTTCATTCGTCGGTGGGGTCGCCGGCGGGCTTGGCCTCATGGGCCTGCCACCATTTGCCGGTCTGGACCCGGTGCTCCAGATCACCGGTGCAGGTTTGCTGATCACCCTACTTCTCATCTTCTGGCTCGCCCTGGCACAAAAATACTTTTACTCACGGTTTTTGAAAAAATGGCTGCGGCAATTGGACAGCCTGACCCCGCTTCCCAACCAGACCCGACGTGACAGCTGGGCCTCCATTCGCGACCTGCTCTACGTCAACCTGAAAAACAGTAACGGTCGATTCTCACTCTCGCAGGTGGTGGGCGAACATGCCACGGTAAAGCAGATCCACGACAGGGGATCCCGCGAAATTCGTGAGGCACTGAAAGAATTGGCCGGAATTGCAATGGATGACAATGCCTGGGCAGAAAAAGGCGCCGGGCCGGTTCCCTACTGGGCCAATACCGAAGCATCTCCGGGTAATCGATAGCGTTATGAGCAAACCGGCAATTTCTATCAGGAGGTATAAAATGAACAACTTCCATCCGGAACAGGCCTTGTGTGAAACCCGCAGGGAGTTTGGCGAGCACGGCGGCGTAACGCCGTCCATATCCCGCTCATCCACGTTCACCGTGATGGACCCGGAAACCATGCCGGAGATCTTCGGCGGCATCCGCGGCCCTGAACAGGGGGGATGCTTCCTCTATAGCCGGCATTTCAATCCAACGGTGGACACCCTGGCCCGTTACCTGTCAGCCATGGAGGGCACCGAGTTTGCCGTATGCACCGCCAGCGGCATGTCCGCCATCTCCTGCGCCCTGCTCCAGCTTTGTAAAACCGGCGATCACATCGTATCCAGCGACACCATCTATGGCGGCACCCATGCCCTGCTGGGTGAACTGCTGCCGACGTTCGGCATTACCACCACCTTTGTGAACCCAAGCGACACAGCGGCTTTTGAAAGGGCGATCACCCCGAAAACACGCGTGCTCTATACGGAAACCATTGCCAACCCGACATTGAAAGTGGCCGACATCCGCGCACTGTCCAAACTGGCCGACGCCCATGGCCTTTCTCTGGTTGTCGACAACACCTTCACCCCCATGATGATCTCTCCGGCCCGCCTGGGAGCGGACGTGGTGGTCTATTCGATGACCAAGTACATCAACGGCGCCAGCGACCTGGTAGCCGGCGCCATCTGCACCACCAAGGCGATGGTCCACGAACTCATGGACCTGCATACCGGCCGGGTCATGTTGTTGGGGCCCACCATGGATCCGCGCATGGCCTACGATATCATCCAGCGCCTGCCCCACCTGGCCTTGCGCATGCGTGAACACTCCCGCCGGGCCCTGGCCATCTGCCGCCGGCTGGAGGAACTGGGCGTTCCGGTCGTCTATCCGGGGCTGGATTCCTTCACCCAGCAAGCGCTGGTTGCCGATCTGATCAACACGGGTTATGGCTATGGCGGCATGTTCACCATCGACTGCAGCACCCGCGAACGGGCCGACGACCTGCTGGACGAACTCCAGAACAAGCAGGACTTTGGCTACATCGCCGTCTCTTTGGGATACTTCGATACGCTGATGTCCTGCTCCGGTGCGAGCACCTCGTCGGAAATCAGCCGGGAAGAGCAGGAAAAAATGGGGCTTTCGCCGGGATTGATCCGCCTTTCCATCGGCTACACGGGCAGCCTGGAGAAACGTATCGAACAGATGGAGCGGGCAGTCAGGGCGGTGGGGCTGGTTAAGCAATAACCGAAAACGACAAAACAAAAACATCAAATTCCAAATTGCAATATCCAAAAGAGGGACGGGAAGCGGCGCTGGCCCTGATGCAGGAAGCATCAACCTTGACGCTGGCCACGGCCGGTGAATCCGGGCCATGGTCGGCGCCGGTTTACTTTGTATGCGTCAACGGCAGTTTCTACTTCTTCTCCTCACCCCAAAGCCGTCATATTCGACAGGCCATGGATTCAGGAAAGGCGGCCGCGTCGCTGTTTCATTCGGCAGGATCATGGCAGGCCATTCGCGGTATCCAGATGACGGGAACGGTGGAACGGGTTGATTCCATGGCATTGTCGATCAAAGCGATTGCCGCGTATCTGAAGCGATTCTCCTTTGTCAGGGACTTTTTTCCAGGCGTCCCGACACCAGACCTGGCCGCCTTTTTTTCTCGGTTCAAGGCCCGCCTCTATGCGTTTACGCCAACAGGCGTGTATTACATCGACAACCGCTTCGGGTTCGGCACCCGGCAGCGGATTGACCCGGCGGCGCCGTAAACGGCCGCCGCCCCTCGCTAACGCGGGAGGCGGCGGTATTGGTGTTGGGATAAGTCAAACAGATTGACCGGTCTCAGGAATAATCAAGGCCCATGGCCGCAAGGCAGCAGGTTATTTCCTGACCTGTGAATTGTAGGCGTTCACTTTCTGGTTGAACGCATCGAGCTTTTCCTCGTAGCTGGCAATTTTGGCATTCAAGGCTTCCACTTTTTCAGTGTAAGCAACCTTTTCCTCAAAAGTCGCCCCTTTGGCCGGTGCCTTGGCCTCGAGCGCAGACCGTTCGGTCTGGAGCGCCTCGAAGGTGGCTTTCAAATCGGCCTGCATCTGATCCAGTTCGTGTCTTTTTTGAGCATTTCGCCCTTGCCAGGTGCCGCCGGACGGCTCAGCCGCTTTGTCCACTGCGGCCGTGGGCCGGCGCGCTTTTTCCTTGGCTGCACGGTCGGTTGGCTGTTGAACCGGTTGGCTTTCAACCGATTGGTGCGTTTTTACATCCGGCCGCTGATCCGGCGGGACATTGGCAAGATTATCGGTAAAGCGCAACACCCCGTTCGCATCGGTATATTGATAATATTCACAAAACGCCGGGGTCGCCCAATAGACAACCATGCCGGCCAACAGTAAGTTCCTGATCAACATCCACATGTTCACCACCCTGGTCAATGGGGTTCGTCGGAAACAATTTCAATCGCCGCGACTTCTCCGGCCGAGTTGAGCTTGACACCCACCTGGGCCCATTTGGCGATGCCGGACGCACTCACATCGGGCGCAAGGGTCAGTCGCCGGTCGGCGATCGTAATTTGGTTGCCATCAATCGCATTCAACGACCCAACCACATCAAAAACGTCCTGGGGGCGGATCGTGGCATCGGGGACGCGCGATTCGCGAACATTTCTGATCTGGCGAATGGCCACGGCGTTTTGCTTGGGGTTGCCCTTGTCGGCGGCCAGACCGGCCGTTGCCAGCCATCCCCCTGCGATCAGGATCCCGATCAGGCATCCTGCGACGGTTTTTATGCGCTTGCATGTGAAAGCCATGTGCCTATCTCCTTTATGCTCGGTGCCTCATCGCACCGGCGATGGGTTATTGTCCAATCACCCGCCAGAAAAACATTCCCGCTCGAATGGGTACCACGGGCATGTTGCCGTGACCGCCTTCTGAATCCGGCAGATACAGCATGTCACCGACTTCGAGAGGGGTAAAAATGATCTTGTCTCTTTCTTGTCTGGATGGCGGTATGGGGTTGCCGTAGGGGTCCAAAATCTTATCATCGGTTTCGGTTATTTTATTATCCTTATTCACGTCGAACTGAGCCGAGTAGGGCCGCCCGCCCGTGCAGGCATTGACAATGTTGATGAACGACGTACCGCCCGAGTCGCAGGGAGAAGTCGATGGGACCGTCGATACCAGGATCGCATGGCCTCCGCGCAGCAGGGGATCTCTGACCATGCGCTCATTGGCTACGGGCATGTCCCAATACCAGCCCACATGGGAGCCGCTGCCGGAGGCTGGATCATACCAATCCGCCGGCCTGTCGGTGAGGGCTGAGAACTCAGCGCCATAGACCTCGAATTCCTGCTCCAGCAAGGTGATGCCGCCGGGCATATTCGACAGGGAGCGGTCCGCCTCAAAGCTCCCCAGGTAGCTGGTCCGGGCCACTGCCAGCCCGTCCGTGTCTTCGATGAGCGGTCCCCGGTCCCAGATGCCGTAGTAGGATTGCACGGGCATGTTGATAAAATCGTCGGTGGTGAGGTATTGACCGGTTCCGAAGATCACCATCAGCCCTCGAACGTCGCCGTCTGATGCGCAGTCCAGCATCACCTGGGGTGGACTGGTGATGGGCTGTATATCACCACTTTTATTTTTTACGGTTACCAGCGGTTTGGGGGTGCCACTTTCCTGATAAGCGAACGTCCAGTTCGCCTGGTTTGCATCACGCAGGTCGAACTTCCACATGTTGCCTTTCCGATCGCCGGCAAAGACATAATCCACGTAGCCATCCAGTTCTACGTCCACCGCGGCTGGCGTGGCCAGCCCGTTGCAGCCAGTGACCCCGGTGACAAATTTTTTGAGTACAGCTCCGGTTACCGGATCCAGTACATACAGGGCGGCAGACCCATCCGCACTGTCATACCCGTTGCTGAAAATGACCACCTGGCCGGCTTTCGTATTGACAATGAACGCACGGCCGAAGGTGTACCCCAGGTCCGGGTCATTGGCCGCCTCGGCAGAATATTCCCAGAGGACGTCGGTTGGATCCATGGCGGTCGGGTCGGTCACATCCAGGGCAAAGTAGCCTTTACCGCCCTTGCCCAGTCCGCAGACCAGCACGTCCCGGCCGCCGACCTTGGCCACCGTCGCCGTACCGTCTACATAATACTTGTGGCTGTATGCCTGATCAGCCAGTTCGGACAGGTGATCATAGACCAGGTTGGGCACGTAGGCGAACAATTCCTCGCCGGTGGCGGCATCGAGGCCGTGCAGCATGCCGTCGTTGGCTCCGATGTAGACCATGCCCTTGAAGTAAATCGGTGCCGACTGCACGACATCGCCCAAGGGATGGTTGCGATTACGAAAGGTCCCGCCATTGTCGACACTCTTGGATGTATCACCGCGGATAAAATCAACGATATCCCCGGCTGTCAACGGCCCCGCCCCATCAGGATCCAACAAGGCTTCCTGGGCGGCGGTCAGGCTGGCGGCATCGAAAAGAACGCCCGCGGAGCCATCGTAAGAAAGGATATTGCGGACGCCCCAGGCAGGCACGGAATCACTGGCCTGCCATAGGGGGGCGCCCACATTGCCGGTGGTCAGATCCAGCGGCAGGGCCGACACATCACCATACCAGTTGGCCGTATTGTAGGTTCCCTGGTAGATCACCGAGCCCACCTGACGCTGGATGGAGTTGGTGGCCAGGGCCGCCGCGGACCCCAGGCGGCTGTCGATGTCATTTCCCAACGCCTCGAGGGCGGCGATCAATTCCTCGTTGTTGCTGGCGGAGATAAACTGGCCCCGACCGTTGACGGCGGCATGGAACATGTCGTCAATTCTTCCCGAATCCGAGCCGGTGCCCGGCCATGGATCGGGGCAGGCGCCCAGCGGACAGTTCGGGTAGAGCGTCGTGTCAATGCTGCCGGAAACCCCGAAGGCAATGGTAAACGTCACCATGTGCTGGTGGTTGGCCGGGTCCACGTTGGTGACGGGTACGTTGTTGGCCAGGTTGGTGTTGAGGTCCCTCTCGAAATAGTACATGGCCACATCGGCGAGGGTATTGCTCTCACCATCGGCAAAGGGAGGGCCGTCAAAGGCCGTGTTGTTGTCGCTGTCGGCGTCGCCGATACCGGGATCGCTGCCGTTGTAAAAACCGTCCGTGAAGATGATGGTAAAGGCCTGCTGGCAGGTGCCGCCCTTGTCGGCATTGAAAAAGGGGTAGGTCGCGCTGCTGGTCTGGCTAATAAAGGTGCTCGGTTTCAGATAACTGCCCTGAAAAAAAAGGCCGGCATTTTTCAGTCCATTGCGCAGGGGGGTCCCTTGTGCATGGATCGTCAGGCCGTACAGGGTCGTCAGCAGTGATGCGGAGTCATCGTGGAGCACGCCGTCCAGATCCACCCGGACGGGCAGGACGCGTTGGGCCAGGTTCCCATTGATCGAGATGAGGCCCACAAAGACCCCGTCCATGGTGCTGATCGATTTGGCAATGGCGTTTTTGGCCGCCAGTTCGCGCCGTCGGTAGAATGAATACCAGTTGGCAAAATTTTGGCACTCTTCGAGGTAAGTCCGTCCAGTGACGATGCCCGCGGCCGACGCATCGACATCGGTCAGGCGCACCAGTTTGTCCGCGGTGACCACCTCACGGTTGTCGGTGGGATCCACCAGGTTGACCCGGTAGTATTCGATCACGCCGTTGAACAGGTTGACCAGATAGGTCCCTGTGGCGTTTTGCACAAAGTAGTGTCGCCGGGCGACATCGCTGATGAGGCTTGTTTTAGGCACGAACTGCACGGCATCAGCGTTAACTTGCCAATCACCAGTTACGACCGTATCAGTAATCTTAACGATGCCGATCCCTGTCGTAAAGCTGACATCCGTGGCTATCGTCATCCACGTATTGCTGTTGATCGCTTGGTTCATGGGCGCCGATGTGGTTGTAAGGAACCCACCATCCCAGACTTCATATTGGGGGTTGGCAATATAGCCCCCCCATGCTGCCCAGCGAACCTGAACGTCGTAAAGAATCGACGGGTCCAGAGGCTTGCCGGTGGCCGCGCTGGCCTCCCACTGGGCGGAAACGGTCCCCGCACCCGAGTTTTCCCGAGAATTCCCATTCCATCCCGTCCCGTATGTCACCCAAGTGCCGGGGGTGGGGATGCCGACATTTTCCGAATAACCCAGCATCGTTGTTATCGACGACCACACCCACAGTACCCCATTGATGCCACAGATTCGTCTCCGTCATGTCAAGGGTGTTGCCGACGGTCGTGGGCGAGGAGCGGGGATAATCGACGTCGGCGTTGCCGAAGGTGGGCCAGGGCGTGTATTCGGTGCCGGGATTGTAATACATCCCGTTGTACCCCGACCACTGGGACATCCAGATCATGCGGTCGGCGGCATTGTCTTCCAGGTTGGGCGCATTGTAGACATCATCGCCGGGGTTGGAAAAAACGTAATAATACCCCTTGAACAGGCCGTCGGACTCTCCGGGTGATCCCGGCGGCGTCATGAAAGACCAGTCCATGGAGCCCGAGTCGTCGAGGACAAACATGATCAGGCCCGGGGCCGCCTGCTCCAAGGCGTCCAAGGGGATATCGGCCAGGTCGATGCATGACGCCGCATTGACGCCGCTGCCGGCCGCAAGCACGGCCAGACAGGCGCCGATGACCAGAATGAACCCTTTCAGCCCATGCTTTTTTTTGCTGTTCATTTTAGATGATTTCATACCTGACCTGCCTTTCAGTATCGTGTGAGTTTACCGGCACACCTGTTTGGTTCGACGAACAGCCATTTCCGATAAACGAATAACCTACCATTGTCTTCTGAGACCGAGTTCCATGCGCAGCATGCCGTTGCCGTTGTCCGCACCGCCCCCATCAACAGAGACGTACTCCCCGATAATTCGGCCGGCATGCCATATCGCCCCGGCGCCCACCACCAGGCTCGAACTGCCCCCGGTCGCGTAGACGACCGGCTCCCAGCCCACAACGGCGCAGCGCAAACCGCCGTTGGCGGCTTCGCCTCGGGTGGCCAGGGTGGCGATCACATTATTGCCAAATCCGTCCTCGTTACCATTGATAGAATTGTTGGCATTCAACATCGTGCTGACATCACCCCGGTTGTACCAAGCGCCGGTGGTCCAGGCGTCGTTGCGGTTGTTGATCCAGTCCGTATTGGAAATATCCGGGTCGAAATTGTCCGGGTCGTTGTCGGGGATCTGCATGAACCTCTGCAGGCCCATCATGAGGGCCGACTCCACCAGGTTGACGTTCTCTTTGTGGATGCCGACATTGCGGATAATATAATTTTCGGTGACGACCGTGTCGGAGGAAGCGATTACGATCACCATCATCACGGCCATGATCATCAGGGCCAGGACCATCACGGAGCCGTTCTGGTTGGCCATGGGGAAGGGCCGGTGGCCCTGCGAATCGCCGGTAGGCCGGGCTGACGGTGTTGTCTGATCGGTTTGGCAAATCATTGTTAAAAACCTCATGGTTTGATGGTGAATAAGGGTCATCCCGCTCCCAGGCGCCGGGTTCAAGGAACGCCCGTGGCCCACCACACCTTGAAAAATTCCACTTGAGCCAGGGGGGTCAGCGGGTTGCCGCCCGGCCGCATGGCCACCATGGTAATCCGTTTTTGGACCGTGTAATTGCCGACCGGCACGCCGGGCAGCGCCGTTTCGTTTTGCAGCCCGATGGCTTCGTCATCGACCACCTGCCACTGGATGGTGTAGCGTCCATCCGGGGTGACGACACTGTGCGGACCGCCGAAGCCGCCGGCGACCAGTGCGGGCGGGTGGATCTGGGCGCCCACATTGTCATAAAACGGCAGCTGTTTGATCCGTTCCACCTGCTCCGCGAGCAAGGCCCAGGCTTCTGTTTTCCTGGAGACATCGCCGGTCTTCATCAGAGAACGGGTCTGAAGCGCGCCCATGGCCATCAGACCAATGGAGAAGATGGCGATGGCGACCAGCACCTCGATGATTGTGAATCCGGAAGCATTGGAAACAAATCGCGTTCGTGCCATATCGATTAAACTCCTTTGGGTCTGCCGTTTAGGGTTATACACCCAGGTTGCGGCAATTAACCGTGGTTGTGAGCAACAGGCGCCGAAACGAATCGTTCGGGGGATTGGGAACACCATTGGCAAAGACGAGCGCATTGCCCAGTTGGTTGGTGTAAAGCCGATTGTCCACCGTCGTCTTCATGAATCCGGGCGCCGCCTGTCCGGCCCGGGCCACGATGGTGATCTGGATGCTGCGGATATCCCCCAAGTTAGCGGCGGCAACCGGGCTCGCAATCACGTTGGGCGGGTTGCTGCCATCCAGATACACGAAATCGATGGCGTCCACGTTGCGCGCCAGAGGCTGCAGGCCGGCCCCATCCAATCGGTCACGCCCCAAATTACCGGCGGCGTTGATGGCATAGCGGATCTGTTCATCGGGCCCATCGAGCAGGCCGTCTGGCCGGAACGAGTTGCCGGCCGTGTTGCCGATGTCCATGGTAAAGGTCAGGTCGTTGGCCGTGGCATTCACGATCCCCGCAGTATCGGTATTGTTGGGATCACAACCGGCCGTGCTCAACTCATGGGTCATGATCTCCAGCGCGGCCCGGGCCGTGGTATTCATGTCCGTGAGCGCCTCCTGGGTGTTTTTGCTACTCACCTGGATCTGGTAGGCGGAAACCACCGCCACCATCAGAATGGATCCGATGACCATGGCGATCATCAGTTCGATGAGCGTGAATCCAAATTGGTCTGAGCGTCTCATAAGTCGATCTTCCTCCTGGGTCATGGGCATTACTGAACTTGTGAACTGCCGACAAGACTGACGGTAATGTTGTTGACCAGTCCGCCGGGTCCATTGACGGTCACCGTACCTGGATTGGGCACACCTGCGTTAAATGCCATGCCACGATTGTTAAAATTCAGCACATCGCCTGTAAACGTCGAGGTCAGGGTTATCCCGGGATCCAATTGGAACACCTGAGGAAGCGGCACGAGCACGCCGCCGACGCGATTTCTCCTGACGGTCGAGAATGTATTGGCGCCGTCGACAAAAACGACGTCGGCCGGTACATTGCTCCTGATGGCGAACATGCGTGTCCGTTCCATGTTGGCCTTGACCTCACGCACGGCTGAATTGAACTGCGCGTTCCTGCGCCAGGCAAGGCCACTCGGAATGGCAATGGCCGCCAAAATACCGATGATGGCAATGGTCACCATCATTTCCATCAGCGTAAACCCGGCCCGATTTTTCATATCACCGTACTTTCTCGTTTGCATTTGCGAATATTTGACGCCCATAAGGTGTTCATCGAATGTTGAACCGGATTGATCGTGCATGGTATCTCCCCCGTGCGTCATTTTTTAATTGAGCAAACAAGTTCTATGCCATACGCAAAAACGAGCGCTGAATTCACCCATATCCACAATATCTACCTTATATTTCTTGATTAATGTCTAAACCAATTCAATTTCGCAATCTATACGTATGAATGATGGTCAAGGCCATTATTAAAAAGTTTAAAGCATGAGGCCTCAACTATTAAAATTTTTTATAGTTCAATCCCTTGGACTTCTCCTTTTCAACACCGGGGGCAGTTAGGAACCCAAGGGCTTGATACTTTTCGGATTGGCGTGGTAAAGTCACGGGATGGTTCAGGTTGGTTTGCGGACCAGCGCATCGGAAAGGGTTTTGAAAAACACATCATCATCTTTGGCCAGTTTGATAATCACGTCGACGACCATCAGTGCCACCGGCCATTGTTTAACGTTTTCGATTTTTACAGCATCCTTCAATGTGGTCACCAGCACATCGGCGCCTTTATCTATTGCCGTTGCGGCGATCCGGTCCAAATCGTTGCGACGATACCGGTGGTGATCTGCAAAGGAAAACCTGCGGACGATCCTGCAACCGGCCTGCTCCAACGAGTCGAAGAACTGTGCGTTGTCCGCCAGACCTGCAAAAGCGACGGTTTTTTGACCCTTGAGCATGCTTATATCCAATGTATCGTCTGTCAATCGGCCGTCCGTCTGATCGATCTTTCTGATTATCGGGTGGTGAGTGGTGAAAAAAATCGGTTGGTGGGTTAACCGCCGATCACGGATGGGTTTCTTGAACGCTTGTTCGCTGCGGGTGTAGACCACCGCATGCGCCCGACGCAGGGCCGAAAGCGGCTCCCGTAGCAGCCCTCGCGGAAGCAGGTGACCGTTGCCAAAGGGCGACCGGCTGTCCAGAAGGACCAGGTCAAGATCCCTGTTCAACCGGAGATGCTGGAAGGCGTCGTCGAGCACGATCACATCCGGTTTGAATCGCTTCACGGCCATCATGCCGGCTTCGTACCGTCGTCGGCCTACCACCACGGGAATGCCGGTTAAGATTCTGGCCATCAGGTAAGGTTCATCTCCGGCATCTTCGGGGCCGGTGAATATCGTCCGACCATCGCTGACGACACCACCCGTCTTCTCCATCCGTCCTCGGTAGCCTCTGCTGAGGACCACCACGCGGCAACCCAAGTCCTGG
>CAVPJS010000020.1:0-75287 GCA_963705475.1 uncultured delta proteobacterium
GGATCGCCGATCGAGAAGTATACCAGAATCATCGGTTTGAAAGATGCCACTGGGATCAGTAGGCGTAGATATGCGATTCGGCATTCATTCAAGAGGTCGAGCATTGAGGACTCGTCCGTCGGTGTTTGGTTTCGTCATTTATTCATTCTTTTTCGATAGCTGCTTCCCTCCGTCAGATAAGGTTCTCCGAGTTGTAGACCAGCCGGTCGGCGATAGCTGAGGCAACGGTGGTGCTGTCAAAGACTTTTCCCCAGTCGGCAAAGGGCGGATTTGTCGTGATAATGGTCGACTTTTTATCGTGCCGTGCACTGATGACGTGGAAAAAGAGATTCGACCCCTGCGTGCCCAGCGACAGGTACCCGATCTCGTCACCAAGCAGATCCGGGGCTTGATAATAGTGAAGCTTTTTCAACAAGGAGCGATCCACTTCGGCCGCGATCAGATGGTTGACCATGTCCATGGTGGATGAGAAAAGGGTTTTGATTCCCGCCTGGGTGGCCGCATAGGCAATCGCTTTGGCGAGGAAGCTTTTCCCCACGCCGGGATTTCCGATCAGGATGACATCTTTTTTCTCCTTGATGAAGGAAAGCCCCATGAGGTTCAGGATTTTCGTTTTCTGATTTTTCCGCGAGATATGGAAATTGAAGTCGAACCGGTCGATGGTGATTTTTTCATCGAGTCTGGATTGCTTGAAGCGTGTGGCGACCCACGTCAGACGCCGTTGTTCGAGTTCAAGGTCCAGCAGGCGCTCCAGGGTGTCCATAAAGGAAAGATTCTTTTGAGCGGCTGTTTCGATCATGGCGGCAAGCCCCGCGGCGCAGGTTTTGAGCCCGAGAGCTTTCAGTTTGGTGGTGATCTCATTCATCATGGCGGCGGTTCCTCTTCAGGGCGAGACTGTCGTATTCGGCCAGACAGGGCTCGGTGAGACGGATGCGATTCAGGGCGTCGTCCTTGAGGTCACCGGCGGGTGCTGCGTTGCCGGCGTCATCTCTCCTGGTAGAGGATGTTTTCGATGTAGTCCGCGCCGAAGGCTTTCAGTTTGGCCGCCTTGTCCAAGGCCCAGGGGAGCGAGGCGCTTCCATACTGGTCCTTGAGGGACAGGAGACGGAGATGCTTTTTTGGATGGGCTGACGGTTTTCGATCAGCGCATCCAGAAAAAGGACGGCCTCCTTGCCCAGGAACAAAAAAGCGGCGATGTCCGGGTTGTACCAGAGTCTCTTTTTCAGCTTTTTGACCGCCAGCACATCGGCGGGCAGTTCAATGCGCTGGTTTCTCATGTAGCAGCGGTCGTGGGCGGCGACTTCCTTTTCGAGATGAAAAAGCCTTACGCTTTGGCTGTCGGCCTTTAGCGTCAGGGTTTTGCCGATCGTCCAGGGGGGAACGGTGTAAGTGTTGCCGTCAAAACGAACGGCAAAGTCCTTGTGCACCAGGAGCGGTGAGGTATACCGGCAATCGGAAAGATCGGGAAGGGACGCCAGACGCACGTTTTCAAAGCGCTCGAGGGGCGCTGTCCCGTGGTGCTGTCGACTCGCACATTGGCCACGCCGGCAAGCCACGCTTTGACTTGGCTGTTGACATCGGCAAGGTTGCTGAAGGAACGAAGGGAGAAGAAATTGGATCGAAGATATTTGATGCCCGATTCGATTTTTCCCTTTTGATGGGGCGCCCCCGAATTGTACGCGATCGGCGTTATCGGGAAGACCTCAGAAAATCCAGGAAGCGGTCGTTGAACCGGATGACGCGCCCCTTTCTTTCGATAACGGCGGTCAGCATGTTGTCGACCACGATGGTTTGCGGCGTTCCTCCGAAGAACGAGAAGGCATTCAGCAGGCACTGGTGAAGGGTGTCCTGCTTCTGGCAATGGGTGAACTCCACGTAGAGCATGCGGCTATAGGCTTCGCATACGGCCAGGGCATACAGCTTTCTCCGGGTGGTTTCATGCATAAGGGATCCGAGGTGCCCCCAGTCGATCTGGAACTGTTCCCCGGGCATGGACTCGAACCGGACAAAGGGTGTGCGCGCTTTCGAAGGCCCCCTAAGCTCGTGCAGGTACCCCCGGACAATGGTGATGCCTCCCGTAAATCCTCTTTCCGTCAGCCGCTGACCGACAACCGGGGCTTTCACTTCCGGGTCCTGTTAAGAAATCGACGGATCCATTCGCGGTAGGCGTCAAGCTTTCCGGACCGGGGAAGCCGTTTTCGGCAGACCCTGTCGGGATCAAGATGTCGCATGACGGCTTTTTCGATATCCGAAGGGTTCGTGCAATCTTCCGGACCGACCAGTTCAGGTGATGCAGCCGGTGGATTTCGAAGAGGGTCGCCTTATCCGACATGGCTCACCTCCTTGAAGATGACGGGCAGGGTTCTGCCGGAGTCACCCGGGCGGTTTTGCCGGCGCTTCCGGCGGCTGCCCCAGCACCTGGAACACGGTCCCTTCAAAGGCAATGAGATCCTTTTGGATCAGCCGGTTGCGGGCTTCGATATACCGATCCAGGTCCAGCGCGAGATGCCGGCAGATGGCATCGTAGCTGTAAAACGACAGCCCGTAGCGGTCGGATGCCAGAACGAGAAACAGGTAGAGCAGAAGCTCTGCCTGCGTCAGGGAGGATAAAAAACCTCCGGTTAAAAACCGATGGGGGATGAAGCTGAAGCCTTTGCCGATCCGACGGATGCGATCCGGATTTAAAATGCGTTTGGTAACCATGGTAGTCTCCTTTCCTGTTTTGGGGAAAGCTACCACGGTTTTTCCCGGCCACCTAACGAGGTTCTCTTTGCAATCACGGATAACGGTCAGGTATTTCTACAATATTTACTTTTAACGCGTCTACCTTTGCAATCAGCGGCACCAGCCAATATCGTCCAACCAGATGGAATTTGTTGGGCTTTGACGCGCCTACCTTTGCAATCAAAGCGGTCGCGCCCCTTCGCTTTCGGTTGCGCAGACGCTGGAGAATTCGGTTTCGTTCGGCTTTTTCAGGATGTTTCAACCGGTACGCTTTCCAATAGCCGGGATGATTCGCCGCCCATTTCCGGTTGCTGATTTTCTGATCCGCCTTAAAGTCCGGATCCGTTTTCAGTTTTAGCCTTTTCCAGGCAGCCTTTTTCGCACGCCGGCATGCGGGTTTCATGCAGTGGGTCTGGTTTTTATGTCGAGGGCTGGGGACGAATAAATCGAAACAATGCACACAGGGGATCGGTTCCATGAGCGCCACCTGTCATGTTGAAGGGAATGCATACAAAACAGATGGCAAGGAAATACCGCCTGGAATGACAGGAATAAAATGGATTTTTTATAAAAATCTGGGAATTAAATCGAATGAAAATGGAAATCGGCAACTCTCGACCGATGATTTTGGCATCGAATTAAACCAATGAAAATGGAATCAAATTTCGCTGGCGATACCATATGTAATCACAGGCCTGATAGTATCCCCCATGACCACAATATATTGATGCCGCCATTACACTCGGATTTGGTTTGAAACATTTCAAAAAGCTCAGGTTCCGTGCAGCCAATTTGTCGGAAGATCCACGCAACGAAGTTTGATTCAGTCTTTTGAACATTACGACGTAAATTGTGGTTACTGCTTGACCCCCGCATCAAATTCATTCTATTCATTAATAAAGCATTTGTTTGATTTTCCCTTCCTTTTCCACGCGAATCGCCATTTTTGAGAAAACCTGAATCTGACACCCGTTGATCGCTGTATGATTAATGCTGATTGGCGTCCTGCCATTTATTGCATTACGAAATATTGATGAGGTGCTGTATGGCAGAAATCAAAACGCAACGAAAATTGACGGCTATCCTGAGCGCGGATGTCAAAGGTTACAGCAAGCTGATGGGAGATGATGACGAGTCCACTGTCAACACCATCACCGCCTATCGTAAAATCATTTCCGAATTGATTAACAAGCACCAGGGACGAGTCGTTGATACCCCAGGAGATAATATTTTAGCTGAATTCAGCGGTGCATTGAATGCAGTCCATAGTGCCATTGAAATTCAGCAAAAATTGGAAACCGAGAACGGTAAATTAACAGCCAATCGGCGTATGGATTTTCGTATCGGTATCAACCTGGGGGATGTTCTTCATAAAGAAGACCGCATTTACGGCGACGGTGTGAATGTTGCCGCCAGGATCGAAAGTCTCGCAGACCCTGGAGGTGTCTGTATTTCCAGGGGAGTTTTCGATCAGGTCAAAAAGAAAGTCCGCCAAGGTTTCGAATACATGGGCGAACACACGGTAAAGAATATTTCTGAACCGGTTCGAATCTACCGTATCCTTTTTCAATCTGAATTCGAAGGAAAGGTTCTTGAGGAGTCATCAATCTGGAAGGTTAAGCGAAAAAAATCCTTTGCGATCACCATTGCAGTGATCTTGGTTTGCAGCAGTGTGCTGCTATGGTTTATTTATTATCGCCCTATTCCGATTGAACCTGCCTCAATCGAAAAAATGGTTTATCCATTACCAGAAAAACCATCAATCGCAGTGCTGCCCTTTGTTAATATGAGCGATGACAAACAACAGGAATATTTCAGTGATGGGATAACTGAAGACATCATTACTGATCTTTCCGCAAATCCAGAACTTTTTGTCATAGCGCGTAATTCTACGTTCGCGTATAAAGGCAAATCAGTTAAAATTCGGCAAATTGCAGAAGAACTCGGTGTGAAGTTTGTTTTAGAAGGTAGCGTTCGTAAGTCCGGGAATAAAGTCCGAATAAATGCTCAGCTAATTGACGCAACTGATGGCCATCATCTATGGGCTGAACGCTATGATGGCCAATTAATAGATGTTTTCGTATTACAAGACACGATGTCTAATAAAATTGTTTCGGCTCTAAATGTTAAACTATCAGATGGTGATAAAAAGAGCGTTGATACAAAAGAAACCGATAATATCGACGCTTATGATGCCTTCCTAAAAGGATGGAATTATTATCGCCGGAATACGCGAGAAGATTGGGCCAAAGCTATTCTGCTTTTTGAAAAAGCTATTAATTTTGACCCGAAATACACTCGTGCACATGCTGCCATTTCCTTGATTTACTGGAGATATTCCCGCACGACAATGTCATATTTTCCTGATACGGAACTACTAGGTATCAATTATGCCGAAGCAAGGGCACGTGCTCGAGAATATCTAGACTTAGCGATGAAACAACCGACAACTATTTCTTATAGAGTTGCGGCATCTATGGCGCTCTATCGTCGTCAGTTTAGAAAAGCGTATGAGTTGGCTGAAAAGGCTGTCGAACTTGCTCCAAACGATGTTGATGGAATTTACAACATTGGATACATTTCTCTGGCATCAGGTGAACATGCAAAGGCTGTTAATCTAATAGAAAAAGGCATGCGATTAGATCCCCACAATATCGCTGAACCTTTGTATCTTATTGGGATAGTCAATTTTGCCAATGGACAGTTTGAGAATGCAGTTTCATTTATTGAAAGGGCTTTAACCCACAATCCTAAACTCCCAATTTCAGTGCCGATTCTTCCCGCGGCCTTGTCTCTCCTTGGTCAAGATCAGAAAGCACAGCTATCATTAGAAAAATTAAAAAAATCCAATCCTCTTGGATATAAATTCCAGCAAATAATGTTCAATTTCCCATTTTCTAAGATTGAAGTAATTGATAGCTTCGTCAATGGTCTTCGCAGAGCAGGACTGTTTGCGACAGACTATAAATATTATAAATTTTCAAATGAAAATATGTTGAATGAAGAACAGATGAGAAAATTATTCTTTGGTAAAAAGGTTACAGGTAGTTATTCAACGATTTTAAAAAAAAGTAGCTTTTATATTGAACGTAAAGTTGATGGAAAAGCAATTTGGACTGTTCCTTTAAGTTCATTAGACCATGAAGACTCAGGTAAGAGTTGGATTGAAGACGACATGCTTTGTGATCAATGGAATATCCATTTTTTTGGCCTCAAGCATTGCATGTCTGTTTTCCGAAACCCAGAAGGAGGGGCTGATAAAAAGAATGAATATATCGCTGTAACCGATTCTGAGTTCATTCCAATTGGCTTAGTCGAATAGAGAATAAATTTAATATCGACAATATATCATTATCTCGCTTTAATGATTAACTACAAAAATAGATCGATCTACCTATAACTGAATGATGTTGAATTGGAGTCAAGATGACTCCAACAACCTTGCAGATACGGAGGCGATTCCTCTGGCTGCGACCGCCATCCTTCCCATGATTCTTTATCCCTTGACGGGCATTTTAGAGGGAAAGGCCACGGCACCCATCTATTTTAATAGCACCATATTCCTTTTTATCGGCGGCTTTATGATCGCCCTGACCAGAGAGAAATGGGATCTTCACAAGCGGTTAGCCCTTGTGACCATAAGGACGATCGGAGGTGGGCCTTCCAGGATCGTCTTGGGGTTTATGGTCGCTTCCGCCTTTTTATCTGCATGGATGGCCATGCTGGGAAACCAAGCGCAGAGCATCAATAGGTTCAGGCTTGAGTCCAACGTGCTGTGCAGCGTATCGCCAAGGCGGCTGGTAGCGTTAATCTTACTTATGCAATACTCTCCAGCTTTCTTCATTTTTATTAGCGGCTCTTTCCAGGACGGCCATGATCTCGGCTCCAAGCCATTGGGGTAAAAACATGGTCTGGAATTTCCAGTGGGCAGACCCCCAGTTATAGGCTAAAAACAAAATTGTCCGAAAAGATGAATATCAAAATAGAAGAATTCTTCTGTAACGGCCGCCTGCGGAGCAGAATGTTTGAAAAAGGGTTAGTCACGGAATCCATGGACAGTTAGGGTAGGTTGGGGTGATTTGATGGTACCGTGGATTTTTCTGCTGGGATAGGGACAGAGTGCCGGGAGCGGGGTAGGGGATGTTCACCCGGTAGCAAATTCGGGACTGTTTTGACGCGCTTTTTATAAAAGTGGGCGCAAACTGGGCGCTGGGGCCTCAAAAAGAAAAACGGCTTACAACTAATTCGCTGTAAACCGTTGATCTTACTGGTGCCGAGGGACAGAATCGAACTGCCGACACGGGGATTTTCAGAAACTAACCCTCAGCTTCCTAACCTCCTCAAATAGCTTAACATATTGATATTATTGTATGTCGAAATTCCACATTTTGGCTGATTTACCACACTTTAGCAGATTTTCGATAATTTTCCCCACACTTTTTTAGCTGAATAGGCCAAGGTTCAAAGCCCTCCTTATGGCACCTGCGATGTCACAGCCATGGTCCGGGAGCAGTCCAACTATTGTTGAACGATTTTCGCTCAGCTATAGCTGCCGCCAGAGGTTCGATGAAAAGTTTCACAGCGGCAACGATTTCCTCAAACGTGTCAGGTGCGCCGACCAACTTGGCCTTCCTGATGAAACCCCGCCATTGAACATTCTTGTCCCTATCTGTGCCGAATGAAGGGTCGAATAGGGCGGCTTCCAGATTGACAGGTGTGCTCCTTTTCTCAAACGTCTTTTCAATCGCCTCACCAAGGAGTTCGCCTTTGAAGTCGAATGTGTGGGACAGAATCCAGATGTCGTAGAAATCTTTCATGCGGCTGTTCAGGACGCCGAGCTTGACCATGGCCTGAAATTTTTCCGCTATCGTGCTCTCCATGGTGTAGCCCTTCAATTCAGGTGCTGGAAAATCGAGAATTGCAGGGTATGCAACCGCACTGGCATTTGGTACGATAACATCCCCGAATCCAATATCGATCTGTATCGAAACGCGGATCTTGCCCAGACTGCCGCGAACACGCACACGGACGCCTTCGTATTCGGCATCCTCCGTTATCCTGCCGGCTTCCACCGTTTCAGCATCGAAAGAAATACCGTCTGGCTCCACGTCTGTTAGACAGGCGTGTTTCATGACCGTGATGATTGTGTCGAGTTGGTTATCGATTTTTCCCAAAAGATCAATATCCATGGTGGGACGTGATGCAGGTCCACACCAAGCAGCGAACATCAGCGCTCCCTTGAGGATGAACTGATCTGCGTGGGGGCTTTTGGACAGCCGGTAAATAAATCGTTCAATGGCAAAATATTGCAGGAGTTCGTTGAAGGGACGGGACGATTCCTTGGCCTTGTTAAGCAGAAGCTGATGCACCGATGCGGGAATGTTTGTGATACCTTTGGCCATTACAGGATGGCCTCCAGATAGGGCCGCATGACTTTTTCCACCCTGCATATTGCCGCATAACGCATGAGAGCGTCCACATTGACGCTTCTCCGTTCACGGTAAAACCGAACCGCTTCAACCGCTGTGTCGAGACCGATTTTGTTGCGAAACTTGAAACAGTCGGCAAGCGTTTTTTCGGGGCTGTATATACGAACCCCTACACCATCGAGTTCATGGGTCTCAACGCCGGCGCTATAGGCCTTACCTGAAACCCAATAGAGTGTTATTGGCGGATAGCCCAGACGGGGTATCTCTGACCCACGCTGAAGTGCCACGTGGACCTCGTGGGGTATCTGTGTCGTGATTTCATGAAACGCAAGCGCAGAGATCAGACAGACAACTCCATTCTGAACTCGGGTTGCCACGGTTACCAGATCGGGGTTTCCCAGCGGTTCGCTGTCAGCAAGGCGAAATACACCACGACTGACTGTCTCCAGCGTGCCATCATCACGCATGGCATAAAGCGTGCTCGGATGGATGCCAGTCTGCAGCGCCTGAGATGTGCGTAGGATACCGCCGTGTTTTCTGAAAGCAGCAACCGCCCTATCGAATCGGGAGCCCTGCTTATCCGTTTTCCTTGTTGTTTTGATAATTTAACCTTCACTTATTGTTTTGTGTAGGTAATATTATCAAAACCGAGTGGTATGTCAAGAGGTTTCACTCATACACAGTAATTCTGGTAAACCGTCCACAAGGTTCGACAATTCTCCCCCCTTTCCCCACACTTTTTGGGTTGCATCCGGGCCAAAATTTTAATTCCACATTTTGGAGGCCAGCGCTTCTTCCTATCAGTATTTAATTGCCTTCATGATTGGATTCTTGTGGACACGGCCTAATTCAGACGCTCTGAATTGACTCACTTTAGCCAGATACGGATCGTATTCAGCCAGGATTGCTGGACGCATCGTGACTTTGTTGCCCGGCATTTTCATCAAAATGCCTTTTTCGATAAGACTTTGAATCGTTGGATTTTTGAGGTCTACCTTCACACCGGCAATGGCGTAGTCGATGATGACATCGGCAACGATGTCCTTTTCAACTTCTGGCAGCTGCTTAAACGCAGGATGAAATTTAACAATCCCGCTTGGCACATTTTCCGTGAATGGCAGCGCGAGGAACATCTCTTGCGACATGCCCTCATGAATCAGTTGTGTAAAATTTACAAAGCTGAACATGGAGAAAAAATTGGGCGGCCCCACGAGGACGCAGCCGCGACCTCCAATGCCTTTCATTATACTGGATAAGCCTGTTTTGATAAGCTTACTGCCGATACCCTGACACTGAAATTCAGGCAATACCGAAACCGGACCTAAGCCATACCAATCACTAGTGCCGTCGGATAGACTTCTTCATTCAGCGTGAAACGGATGAATCGCGAGAACAGGAAGGACGCCCATACCGTTATGCCGAAAGCCAGGATGTCCCCGATGGAGATGCTGATGGCGCCGCGCGCAAACGTCGTGGTCAGAATGGCTTCGCCAATGGTCTGGATCGGATCCAGCAATCCCAACTGGTCGAGCAGACGGATCGCCCAGCCCAGGACGGCCAGCCACACCAGCAGCCGGTAGGTCCATTTGGTCAGGAGATCGCCCTGCGCTTGGACCATTCGCAGCCGCCGCAGGGGCGACAGGCGCAAGATCACCGTCACGGCGCCCCCGAACACGCGCACACCGGCAAAAAATGCCACGGCCAACACACAAGCCGTTAGGCTCCCCGGCGTGATCAGGCGGGCCAGCCCCAGGTAGCCGAAGGCCCCGGCCGCTGCGCCAACGGCAAGGTAGACCATTGCGACTTTGATGAAAACCGCCATGGCCCGTCGGGCTGCTGTGGTATTCTTGGCGGAAGCCTACAACAGGCCGCCGGAGTTCAGGAGCCATCCCAACACCGCCATGGCCGTCAAACTCTCCATCATCAGCAGCAGCGGCTCGACCACCGCCGCGCCGGCGAAAAATCTCCGAAGGGTATCGACGGCATACAAGGCCCCAAAAACGTAAAGCGTCGGCATCGTGCGGGAAGAAACCGCCGGCTGAACCAACCGAATTACGGGGATTAGAGCCAAGGCCGTAAACAGCTCCTTGACCATCGGTGGGGTCGGAGAGGCGTAGCGGGTCGCGAAAAGCCATACGGTAAACAGGGAGGCCGCGTAAGGCCGGGCGAATACCTGCGCAAGGTGCGCCATCTTTTCGTCATCGGCTGTCCAACGGCGCACGAAACGGCGTGCGGCGGTGAACAGGGCCATCAACACCGCGAAAAGGATGACCTGCAGGGGCATTTCCCGGGAGGGGTCGCTGAAAAAGTGGTGCAAGTCCGACCGCAGGGCGGTTGCGATTTCGTGAACCCGGACCGGAATGGCAGTCCGAGCCGCATGCCACTGCCCGGTGTCCCAGATGGGCGGAAGTTCCTGCATCAGAATGCCGGCGACCACGCCTTTCTGGGCTTGGACGATGCGCGACAGGATATCATCGCATCGCTTCAGTGTTTCGGAAATAACGCCTTGCAGACCGAGCAGTCGGTCACCGGAGACGAAGTCGGTGGAGAGGGTCTTCAGCAAGTTCGTTGCTTCAGTTGCTTTGGAAGCGACCTCCGCGGGAGAAATCGCCGCCGGGATCGGGGGCTTGTCAGGCTTGGGCGGGGCGGTGGGCGCCTGGCCTAAGGATACCCTGGGGGTTGCCATCAGAAATAGGATGATCAGCATGCCGATGACGTTCAAACGTTTCATGGATTCTGCACTACAGACACCAGGGTGCCTCCCTGGAAAGCGGGCCGGTAGTAAACCCCGCCGCAGTTATATTCCTCGACGCCGCCATAGGACATTAGGGCCATAAGGCCATTGACCGTCATAAGGCTTTTGGGACGTTTTTTCATCACCCTCTCCGTCGTGTCTTTCGAATTGGCATGTGTGCGTCAATCGAGAGTCTGGTTATCCCTTTTCCCGTCTCCCGGCTCAGGCTTTCGCCTGGCCTTCGTTTCTGCCGGAAGCGGTTTCAGAAAAATCTGGATAAGGCCACCTTTGCCGAGGTGTCGCTGGACTGTGAACATTGCATTGTATACCAGCAGCGCGCCGGACAGGCAGATGGTGTTTGCCCACACATGGTAAATATCCTCCTGCTGGAACAGGTGTCGCAGGGCCGGGCCAAAGCCACCCCGCGCATGCCGGCCCTCGAATCCTTTCTCGAGGAGCAGCACCACCAAAACGCCCAGTGCATACATAAGAGTGCGCAGGACCACTTCCACCCACGCGGGCCGATTGCGCACCCACGCTCCCAAGGAGACTTTCTCCAACACGACTACCACCTTGGAGAGCACCAGCGCTCCCACCACGGCCATGGACCATCCGTCAAAGGCGATCTTGTATTCTGCCAGGACCAGCCACTTGATCACCAACAACGCAAAAATCCAGCAGCCGAAGTAGAGTGCGGCGATACCAAGGGCCTTGAGCTCTTCTTGTAGTTTCTCCTTTAATGGCATTGCCTATCCTCGCCGGCCTCCGCCGGTGACGTTGCCGTGAGTGGATAGGTTGTGGTCATCTTGTATTGCTTGGTCGATGGTGCAGCGGTTGTGCAGCCACTAAGCAGTGTGGCAGCACCGGCCAGCGCCAGTGCCGAGTTGGTCAAGGTGAGATTCTTCATCTTCTCCATTTCCTTCATTTTATTGCTCAGGACGTGAAGTCGCGGGATCCACCGGCAAGCTTGATGGTCTTCGTACGGCTTGTTTTCATCATGGCAATTATTCATTTTTTAGGATTTGTTATTTCGCCTGCACGATGCCCGGTGGATTCCAGCTTCCTGCGCCGGCTGGAAGGATGGAAGGTGCTTCCGTCTTCGGCCAATAGAGACGCATCACAAGGTAAATCGTGTCATCTGGTGCCGGCAGCCAGTTGGCTTCCTTGTCCTTGCCCGGCGAATCTTTCTGGATGTAGAGCGTCAATGAGCCGTCATCGTTTTTCTTCATGTCTGGCAGCATCGGCGAGTTGATCAGGTAGCGATTGATCGGATTCTCGATCAGCAGCTGCGACTTGCCATCGTACATCGTCACCGACCAGAACGCGTTCACCGGCGGTAGTTTGCCCGCTGCGAAGGTGAGTGTGTAGTTGTGCTTGCTACCATCCAGGGGGTTGCCGTCAGCATCGTCCCTTGCCATCGGGTACATGGCTTCGATTCCATCGTTTCCATAAATTCCGCCCTTGGCGGCGGCGGCACGCTTGAGCCAATCGCCGTTGTAGAAAGCGCTGTCACCGAACAGGGCACCTACCTTCCAGCCGTTGATGTTTTTCATTCCGGAGTCGAGATACTTCGTTACTTTGTCGTCGCCTTCCTTCATCGCCAGCAGGACGGCAGCTTTATGTTCCAGCGAGAGATCCTTGAATTCAAAAGTCTTGCCCGGGCCGATGCCGATACTGGCGAGTTTAGCCGCGGATATCCTTGTTCTCCGACGTGACCGGCACAAACTGGAGGGCAGCGTTGAGGTACTCGTAAAAGTTCGCCTTGATTCCCGACGTCGTGGCCGGGAGGAAGTCGATTTTCGGTGCAGCTGCCGGTACAGGTTGGTTGAGGAACGCGGACAGTGGCTGCGCCTTATAACCGGCCTGAATTTTAACCACGTTCGGCATGTCGTCGGCGCTGAAGAGCTGAGTGCGGAAAACGGTAAGAGCAAAAGGCGTCGTTGATTGGAATACCTTTTTAATTCCTGCAGGAGTATCGCCTTTCCAGTCGGGTCCGACCACCAGATAGTCGCCCGGTTCGTTGCCTGTTGCGCGGCTGCCGATGTAACCATAGTTGTAGGTGTTACCGTCGATCAACTGCACAGAGTAGTAGCGCTCTTTTTCCACAGCCGGTACCGAGATCACCATCGGCTCCGCCCGCAGATCCAGCCAGATCATCGAATACGGTGTGTCGCTGTTAGGTGTGACGACGGCCGTGTCTTTGTAGGTGAAGACGCGGGCTTCGTTAAACATTGTGTTGAACGGCGCCTTGTATTGCCCCGAGTTCTTGTCCACGCAGTACTCATTCATCACCGCGTAGTTCATCACGATCGGCAGGCCATAGATGAACGCCTCCTCGGCAATAGCCTTGGTTTCGGCGATGCCCGGCGCAGAAATGCCCGCCTTTTTATCGGCTTGTCCTGCCGCAGTAATAGGGTCGCCTTTCGTAGCGCAGCCTGTTAACAGCGCAACAGCGAAGGCGCAACATAAAGCACAGAATAAAAATATGGGTTTTGATTTGTTCATTTGTCTCTCCTTACTTTCACCATCTCCAGTTTCGGAGCGGTCCACGTACCATCCAGAGCAGCTGCTTCTGGCCAATAGATGCGCAGGTAAGATGAGAATGGTCCCTTGGGTGCAGGAAGCCAATTCGATTCCAGCTCCTTGCCGGGTGACTCGTGCTGGATGTAGAGCGTGAGGCCGCCATCGGTATCCATTTTCATGTCCGGCAACATCGGCGAGTTGATGAGGTAGCGGTCGATGGGATTGGCCACCAGCAAGCTCTCCGGCAGCTGATACATGGTGAGCGACCAGAACGCATGCGCGGGTGGCAGTTTTCCCTTGGGGAAATGCAGAGTATAGCGGTTAGCGCCGTTGAGCTTTTGGCCGCTAGCGTCAGTAAAATAAATAGGGTACATCGCTTCCTGTTTTGAATTTCCCCAGATGCCAATGGTTGCGAGCCAGCGATAGAGGTAATTGTTTTTCATGGATGCGCGCGTGCCGAAGACATCGCCGGCGGTAATTTTACCTTCCGCCAATAACTTCGCGCCGCCCGCAAATTCTTTCCAGGCGTCGCCGATGCCTTCCTCGAAGGCTTTCTTCATTTCAGGGGAAAGCTTTTTGGGATCAAAGGTCTTTCCGGCGCCGATGCCAACCTTGGCGAACCTCTCCATGAGTTCCTTCTCGGACGGATCGGTCGGGCAGAATTGCAGGATGAAATTCAGGATATTGAACACCTCGAGAGAGCTTTTCTGCTCTTCCTGGCTGATCGGCTTGATGTAGTCGATGGCCGGGGCGGGGGTGGGCGCTGCGGTGCCGAGAAAGGACGAGAGCGGCTCCACCTTGTATCCGGCCTGGATTTTTTTCACGTTGTCGATGTCGGACGGATCAAAAAGTTGAGTGCGATAGATGAGCACGTTTATCTCGGTCTCGGACTGGATGACCTCCTTGATTCCCTGCGGTTTCTCGCCCTTCCAATTCGGGCCAGCCAGCATGATGCTACCCGCTTCGTTACCGGTGGTTCGGCTGCCGGCATAAGCAAAGTTGAACGTATAGGCGTCGATGAACTGAATCGAATAATAGCGGTCCTTGGGAAATTCAGGGACGGTCAGCACGAGCGGTTCGGCCCGGAGGTCTGCACCGAGAAAGGAATACGGCGTGTCGGAATTGGGCGTCTGGACGGCCTTGTCCGCCGGGGTGTAGACGCGCGGCGATGTTGTGTATCTCGTTCCACGGCCCCTTGTATTCGGGGTCGTTCTTGTCAACGAAGTAGCCGTATTGGATGCGGTAGCTGTCCACCATGGGATAGCCGTAGATATAGGCTTCCTTGGCGATGGCGCGTGCTTCCGCTGCACTGATCTTGTCTTGGGCGTGAGCTTGGATCTGTGGAAGCGCAAGCAGCGCCGTGATGCACCCCAGCGTGATGAGTCTTTTGAGTCTTGTGCGTTTTGTCATCTTGTGTCTCCTTTGGTGTCGAATCGGATTAAAAACCGGGCAGCTGACGCTCCGGTTCAGCTGCCGGCAGCTGCTTGCCGCTGATGGTGGTCGTGGCGCTGGCCGATCCCAGTACGCCGGATATCTGCTGGGCTTTGGCCGGCATGGCCGTGCATGCCGCCACCAAAAGGACGATGACCACAAGAAATCCACATTGAAAATTCAGTTTCATGTTATATTCCTTCTTTTGTTTATCATTTCACTATGTCTCAGTGCGCTTTCAAAAATTGAACCGAGCACCGATGATCGGGCCGCTCAAACGCATGTCCTGAATGAGCCCGTCGTCATCCCACTCCATATGACGATAGCCGATCATCGCGTCGAGCCAGTCCTTGAATGAATATCCGATACCGGAAAAAACGGACCAGGTGAGGTCCGAGTCCCCTGCGCCGATATCCCCATAAAAGGGAATGAACCAGTTGCCGTCGCCCAACATGATTTGACCCCGGATGCCGCCGATACCGTTCCAGACATCGTCATCTTCCGTGTGGCTGCCGGATCGGGCAAAGGATTGTTCGGGCCCGGGACCGGTGATGTCACCCGATAGACGCCAGTCCACATCGGACTCGATCCACAGGTAACGCAAACCCGCTACTATATCCATCTTCAGCCAGGAGTTGTCGACGACCTGGTAGCCGCCACCGAATGTGGTAATGAAGCTCTTGGTATCGACATCGGTGCCGATATCCAGCGTCGTGCTGGTCGCGGCACCGCCGAAATCGACGCTTTTTACGCGGTTATCCGAAGAGGAGAGATCCATGAAGACAAAATCCGCCGTGAACGACCATTTGCCCTTGCGGACTTCGGCGGCCACAATCAGCGCAATATCCAGATTCTCGAGATAATCATCGGGCTCCACTTTAATTTCAGGCTCTCCAGTGGAACCGGCCGGCGTCGAAAATTTCAGGTCAGCCTCGATCGTCGGCGCCCAGAGATACGGCTGGATGGTAAATTTAAGCTTCCCCGCATCTTCCGCCGCCATTGTGCCGGAGGCTGTTACTGCCAGCACCCCGATGGCTAAGGTCAACAGCGCCGTGATTATCCTTTCCCGATAAACGGTTGCACCCATTTTTATCTTTCTCCTCCTTGGTCGCATTGCTTTTTTCTAATTAGACCTGACGTCTTGCTTTTTCGATGATTTCTACCCCGCCTGTGTGCATGATCCTGTCGAATCTGATTTCCGGGGGTTCTTCGGCCATCTCGATAACCAGAAGGATCCTGCGGTAGGCATCCGACTGCAAATGCTGCCGCATGTGCTCCTCGCTGATCCAGCGTTCCTCGATCATGATGGCACGAACGTCATCCACTCCCCGGTAAAGATGCGTGCCGATGCAGTTGGGTTCGAATTGAATCTGCGTGCACACTGCCCCGAGAATTTCGAGTGCCTCGCCCTGCTTGTTCAACGGGATCAACATTCTAATGGTGGAATGGACTGTGACCTTTTCAATGTGGTTGGTCTGCCTTGGGTTCATGTCCCTACCTCTATGTCCCGAAACATTTCCTCTTCTCGGTCGTTATTGTTTTTCCACTGAAATGGCGATCATCTCCGTGATCTGGAAGACCACCTTTTCCCCTATGTTGCGCTGGTCCAGGTCGATATCATCGCGCACGGCAAAGGTCTGTGAACTGCCGTCTTCAAATTGCAGCGTCGCGGTGCGGTTAGTCCGGTCGATTCCCATAACCGTGGCGGTTGCCTGTGTGGTTCCGGCCAACAGGCCGCCCGGCTGGGCGCCCTTGGGCGCAAGCGCCACCATGGCTGCGGATCCGTCAGGCGCGGATGTTCCCTCCTCGTCAAGATAAACGACCAACTCCTCGGTTACTGTGGCGTTGACCAGGTCACCCACCCGGATCTGGTCAAAATTGACGGCCTCCGGCCTCACTTTGACCGTAACCTTGTCCCCATCCGGCCCGAGAAGCGTCACCTTACGATTGGCAGTATCGATGGCGGTAACCCTCGCACTCATATCAACCGTGGTGACCATGGTCCCGCCCGGCACGCCTTCCGTGTAGGCAACGGCGCCGCCTCCGACTGCCGGCAGCGGCGGGGAGGAGGCCGTGGTGCAGGCGGTGAGGGTTAAGAGCGCGGCAAAAAGCAGTGCCATCGCGTTGGCGCCGATAGATTTAAGTGCCGAATTGCGGATTGTTTTAGTTAGCATGGGGCTTGTCCTTTCCATGGGTTAAATGGATTTGTGTCGTCAGTTATAGGGTTCTTTCAATTGGCCTGAATGACCGATAGAAATAAAACATTCCCAGATCAGGCGGCGGCTGAAGGACACCCACATCACAGACGCGGATTAAAACATGACCTTGATTTGGCGAAATGCGTGCCAAATCGCCAACTGCTGGTTATTTGTCCTTAACTCACTTAATAAATAAGAGTTTTGGTTGATCGCGGGGTGAACGAAGCTTTGGGGAAGGAAGGTTTTCTGCCATTATATCGGCAGAACTGACGATATTTAGGCATTATTTCATTTAGAAATGGTCAATCTGGCTATTTATGGACGGGCATCCGGTATCACTGTGGCGGACGCCGGATGTTCAATTTCTTCATTTTCGATTGCAGTGTGGTGCGTTTCAATCCAAGAATTTCGGCCGCGCCGCCTTGACCTGAAAGGCGCCAGTCGGTTTTTTGAAGAACGTCCATGATATGCCTGCGTTCAACCGCTTCCAAATCAAGCTCCTCGGAAATTTCGGCGACCGCTCCGCTAGGTAGAGGCACTTCCAGGGTTCTGCTGCTGCATACGATCAATGCGCGCTCGATCACGTTCCTCAGTTCGCGGATGTTGCCTGGCCACGCGTGGCGCTGCAGATCGTCCATGCATTGCCGCCGAATAAGGTCGATGCGTCGCCCCATCTTACCTTCGTATTGCCTGACAAAATTCCATACGAGCGGGGGGATATCCTCGGGGCGCTCCCTCAACGGGGGCAGATGGATGGGGAACACATTCAACCGGTAATAGAGGTCTTTCCTGAATCTGCCGGCGGCAACCTGCTGAGCGAGATCCTGGTTGGTGGCAGCAATGATGCGCACATCCACCAGTATTGATTGCGTCGATCCCAAACGTTCGAAACGACCCTGTTCGAGCACCCGCAACAACTTGGCTTGAACGTCGAGAGGCAACTCACCGATTTCGTCCAAAAACAGAGTCGCCTTGTCAGCTATCTCGAAGCGTCCGGTCATGCGGGTCAGGGCGCCGGTATAGGCACCCTTTTCGCGACCAAAGAGTTCGCTCTCTACCAGCGTAGGCGGCAGCGATGCGCAGTTGATCGTTATCAGGGGGCGACCTTTACGATCGCTCAGCCGGTGTACCGCACGGGCCAGAAGCTCCTTGCCGGTGCCGGTTTCCCCCTCGATCAGCACGGTGGCGTCAGTCCGGGCTACCTGCTCCACCTGGACCAGAATTCGCTGCATGGCCGGGCTGCGGCCGACAATCTCCTTGTGCAAGTGCTTAAGCTCAATCTCCTTGCGCAGGAAAAGGTTTTCATCCTCGAGCTTCTGCTTGAGGCCTTTGATCTCCTCAAGCTGCGATCGCAATCGTTCTACCATTTCCTTTCGTTCGCTTGCGTCGATCGATGCGCCCATCAGTCGAACTGATTTTCTGTTCGGATCGGTTACACGATTGCCGATGGAGACGAGCCATCGAACGCTTTCGTCCGGGAGTACAACCCGGTACTCGCAACGAACTTTTTCACCGGATTGAACGGCGCTTTGAATGGCGTGTTCAACCAGTTGGTGGTCCGACGGATGAATGACTTCGAACAATCTTTTATAGTTCAGATCTTCATCTTGTGTGAAAAAAAACAGATCTCTGGCCTTTCTTGATGCCCAAAGATATCCGGTATCGATCTCCAGGTCCCACAAGCCCACGCCAGCGGCATCGGTCGCCATATTCAGGCGGGATTCGCTTTCACGCAGCATCAGTTCCCATCGCTTCCGGGCGAGGGCGTTGGCGAATATCTGCGCGACCAACCGCAGTCTTTTCAAAATCGGTTCCGGCCATGAACGTTCCACCCGCAAGTCATCGAAGCTCAGGACGCCGACAAGCGGACCTCCCCCCGTCGACAGTGGGATGCTCACTGATGATTTGATGCCGTAAGTGCGGTAGGATTCAAGGTCGCGAGCGGCTTCTGGCGGGATGTCTTTGATGGTGTGGGCAAGCACCTCCCCCTTCAACATTTGCGCAAGTTTCCAGGGGAAGGCCTCCTGTCCATCAAGATGTTCCGGACGCACCGGGCCGTAGGGTGGGGGGGGGCTATGAAGATGTGTTAAGGTCAGGGAGTGCGGTGCATTGTCGGACCACTGCCACAGTGATGACAGATCCAGCGTCAGACATTCACAGATGAGCCGCTGGGCGTCTTCAATTTCGGCATCTATCCGGTCGGCGGGCAGATTGACAAAACGTGCCGAAATGTCGGTCAGCAGGGTCTCGAAACGAAGGCGTTCTTGAAGTTTGCGCGGCAGTTCGTTTTTGGATGTTGACATATTGTCGTTTAAAATGATCGTACCAATGCTAATCTTGAAGCAGTGGTGACAAGATTGTCTAACTATTTAGATTAAAAATGTATTCTGGTGCGGATCATGTTATGTGAGTTTTTCATATCCCTATCGGAAACTCAAGCGGTATTTTGACCGATTAGAAATCCAGCAACCAAAGACCTCGCAGCTTGATGCATAGACCAAGGCACAATGACTGTATTTCGGCATCAAATTTCTATACCCATCTACAACCCTATATCGGACGATGACAAATTTATTTATAATTACAGTCAGTTTAAAATTTTTCTGTCAGTAAATGATAGTTGGGAACAGTTCTTGCTCATTAATCACAGCAAATTCCTTCCATGGTGGGGAAGGCAATCCGGAAACGGTGACCATCAAACCCAATAATTCCAACCAAAAGGAGTTGACATGAAGTCGATCATTTTTTTTTGTTTCGTGGTGAGTCTTGTCTGGATGCCATCCGTATTTGCAGAAGATAACTCTTGCTGGGTCCAGGCGCCCTCACAGGACGATGTTTGGGTAATCGTCTATGATGCGGATGCTGACGGCAATCGCGGAGATATTATCTGGCAGGGAAAAATCGCAGCCGGTCAAAAGATTGAGGTTACCTCGACCGACGGACACATACGATACAATTATACGCGCGACAAGGATCAGCCTTATGAGGGAGATATAGCTGAAGGGTGTTACCAGAAAAATAATATCCAGATCGACTGACATCGCACTCAGATAAAACCTGTATTGAAAGAAGGCCCTCTCTTTGATCCTGAGTTACCTGTCTTTAATCTGGATCTTAAAATCTATCATTTCCGATAATGCCTCCATCGTGAGGGGCCATACCAACCTTAAACAAAAGGAGCGTTAGCATGAAAAAACGGATCTTGCATATACCGTTGATGGTTGCTCTCTTGCTCGCGGTGATGTCGGGACCCGCACTGGCCGACAATTTGGACAAGTTCTGCATGCTTGTTGCCGCTGGAAATGGGCGGCTGAAGGATTGTCTTGAGAAAAACGATTCGAAGGTCAGTTCGCGGTGTAAGGACGCTATGAAGCAAGTCGGGTTAAAATAAAAATCTGCCCCCCTGGAAAAACACCGGCTGCCTGGTGAGGTCAGGTCGTCGGGCTGACCTCACCGGAAGTCTCGTTTTGGACAAAATGGAAACCCGATTACGATCAACGCCGGCACCACCGTCGAATCCAGCTTTGATTTTGACATTTATGAGCTGGCTTACAACTATTCCTTTTTCCAGGATGACCGCATCGACCTGGCGGCGGGAATCGGCTTTTTCATCATGCCCTTGGACTTCGGTCTGAGGTCCTCCGGCGTTGTCGATGAGGATGGGTCGGCGAATTTTACCGCCCCCTTGCCTGTTTTGGGACTGCGCATGGATGTCGCCCTGACCCCCAAGTGGTTCCTCCGAACCGGATCACAGGTATTTTATCTGGAATACGACAATTTCACCGGATCGGTATTGGAATTCCGGGCGGCGATCGAGTACAACCCATGGGAGCATGTGGGTATGGGGCTGGGATTTGACACCCTGAGAGTACAATTGGAAGCGGATGGGGAAGATTATCCGTCCATCGATTTTAAAGGCAATGTCGATTTTTCCTACACGGGATTGCAGTTATACCTGCGTTATTTCTTTTGACGATCTTTTGATATCTGCATGTACAAAACGTCCTGGTAAAAAATGAGCCACAACAATATATAGGGGTTGGGTGTTTTAGGGAATTGGTTGCCTTTCAATTTTTATTACGGGGAAAAACGGACACAGGTTCCTTGGATGCGTCTCCAACACATCAACGTTGTAAAGAGAGTTGGAGATGCTGTGATACCATCCTGGCAAACGAGATTCTGACTAATTTCTCAAATCTGTCAATTCAAGTATAGGTCGTACCGTTTACCATACCATACCCCATGTTTTGCAAAACGGGTATAGCTGCTATTAAAACGTAACAAAATGCCGACCGGATAAAAAGTCGGTGGATTGCAATATATTGCTGATTTTTCTATTAAAAATAGAAAAGGAGGCAGATATGCAACACCATCGACCCCATCAATCCAACCCCAATTATGATTTAGGATGCCATCTGACGCCCAGGCGAGTACCGATGACGCAGCAGCTTTTTGATGTATTGAAAAGCCGTTGTGAGAATCGCGGCCCGTCAAACCCGTGGGTTTTCTGGCATCGGTACTGGAGCCGGAAACAAGGCCGGTTTGTGGAAGGGCCATACGGTGACCGGAAAAAGGTCATGAAGCGCCTTTGCAAAAAAGCCGGGGTCCGGTATTTCCGGTTTCACCCAATCCGGCATTCCGGTGCTTCCATCATGGATGGCAACGGGGTTCCACTGGGTGCCATCCAGAGAATCCTGGGTCATGAAAACCGCAGGACGACTGAGATCTACCTGCACTCTATGGGTGACTCGGAGAGAGATGCGATGCGTGTGTTTGAACAGGCCCGACAGAAATCCCCACACTTTCCCCACACTGGCACGTAACCAAAGAAAAAGGGGTTAGTCAGGTAAGTGACTAACCCCTTTAACTCATTGAACAATCAATGGTGCCGAGGGACAGAATCGAACTGCCGACACGGGGATTTTCAGTCCCCTGCTCTACCGACTGAGCTACCTCGGCGGGGCTCCTGAAAAAGCTGGCTGCCGTCTCAAGAAAGACCGCATATAAACCCTTTTGCAAAAGTAAGTCAAGGGCTTTTTTGTTCCCCGCGGGTCACTACCGGGCGGCTTCATCCGGCCTGCCAGAGCCGCTCAGCAAAAGCCTGACAGGCCTTCCAGCGGATTCGGCCGCATGGCGTCGCAGCCGGTTTGGGGAAGAACCCGGTTGAACCTGGCGATGCGGTCGGGCAGGGGAGGCGTCCGTCATTTTTCCGATGTCGGCAGCCGAACCTCTGCTTTCGAGCTGACCTTATCGGTCGAGATCAAATCGGTTCATTCGGTCTTTCCGAACTCTGTTTCGATAGCGTCGAGCACTTCATCGGACATTTTGTAGGAATGCGCTTCACCGGGGAACACGCCCGTTCTCACTTCTTCGGCATACTTGGCAAAGGTCTCTTTCATCAGGCCGTTGAAGTTCTGATATTTCTTGGCAAAGCTGGGCGTGAACGCATCGAACATACCGAGCACATCCGGGGTGACCAGCAGCTGGCCCGAGCATCCGGGGCCGCCACCGATGCTGATGGTGGGAATGCGCAGTTTTCTGGTGACATAGGACGACAGCTTGGCCGGAACCGCCTCGAAGATGATGGCAAAGGCGCCGGCTTCCTGAAGGGCCAGGGCCTCACGGACTACTTTGCGTGCCGTTTCGATGGATTTGCCCTGAACCTTGAGTCCTCCAAGGGCGCCCACGGCCTGGGGGTGAAGCCCGACGTGGCCCACCACGGCAATTCCCATCTCTACGATGGCCTTGGTCTTTTCGATATGGTGGGGAGTTGCTTCGAACTTCACCCCGTCGACCTTCGCCTCGGTGACGAAGCGTGCTGCGTTGCGCATGGTTTCCTCGATGGAGTACTGGAAGGAGCCGAATGGCATGTCGGCTATCACCATTGTCCGGGCGCATCCACGAGCCACGGCGGCGCAGTGCAGTACCATCATGTCCATGGTGGCGTTAAGGGTGTTGGGGTGGCCGTGGACCACCATGGCGCAGGAGTCACCCACCAGGATCATGTCGATGCCGGCATCGTTGATCTGCTTGGCGGTGGGGTAGTCGTAGGCCGTGAGCATGGTGATGGTTTCACCCTTATCACGCATATCCTGTATGGTCTTGACGGTGTGTTTGGTCTGGTTCATGGGTTTCATCCTCCTTGATGGGTTTAACCGGATAAATGCTTAATTTAGATACCCCTAATGCCACCGCACGGACCCCTGCGAGGGTGTAGACGTTGAAGGCACCAACGGTATAGTGGTTCTGCCGGGCCTGGTGGCGAAGGTGCACAGCAGAGATATGAGCATATGGCGTCAGTTCATCTGCGCTTGTCGGGTTGTGGCGCTGTCGGCAGTGACAGGTGCTGCCGGATGTCGGCCAGTGCATCGTTGCTGCCCACATTGCCAGGGAAGACAATGTAAGCCATGCCGGGCCATCGAGATTCCCGGCCCAGCCGCCACACGGGAACGCCCGGCAACACCTGGCCCATGACCATGGCCCGTCGCACACCCAGCCCTTTGGTGGCGACATCGCTCGAGGTGATGCCCCCCTTGGCCACCAGGTATCCGGGCTGGCAGGCGATGCCGCGAACGATGGCGACAAGGCTCTCCGACACCCGCCGACCGATATTCAGGCTGCTTGTTGCGTCGGTACCTGCAACCAGATCGCGACTGGTGAACAGCACCGCATCCCGTCCCGTTTCCAGCGCCTGGTCGACGGCGGCAATGGCCTCGGCAATGGCTTCTGGCTGCCGGGCGTCGTTCAACAGATCATCCACGTTGACCTCAATCCCCACCACCTCGCCCTGGATGCGCAGGGCAGCCAGTTGGGCGCTGGTCTTGGGTACGTGAGAGCCCACGACGAAAAGGCCGCCATTGCCGTTGCCGACGTTCAATTCAGCCCCGTTGAGCAGATCTCTGGCGGCGATGCCGGCCCGCACGCGCACGAAGGAGGCGGCGCTGCGAAAGACGAATTGACGACCTTTGCGCTTCGGCAGCCAGAAGACCTGCCACAAAAACCATCAGGTCGCAATATTCCAGGGCGTTGACGATACAGCAACTGCCGGAAGGCAGGGACTGCAGGCGCTGTGCCACCAGGTCCGGGCCCCCCTTTCGAATATCTTCGATCGTCACCGATGCCAATTGACCGCCGGAAAAAGCCCCGCCGGTTTTTTCCATCACCCAATTCCTCAGGTTCGATTGGCGGTATCCGAAGGCCGCATCCCGGGCATAGGGTGTCTGCGCCGCAGGGACCAGGCGATCCCCTTCGGCCACGTAGTGAATGTCGTTGGCCGTCAGACGCCCTCCCTCAAAAAAGCAGGGGACGATGATGCGGGGCAGGTGGGGGGTGCCCATGGCATCCATTAGGGCATCCACTTCGCCGGGGAAATGGCCCCTCAGGGTGGAGTCGCTGCGACTGATCACCGATATGGGAACGCCAGTGAAACCGACTGCCTGGCGAAGGTTGCCACCGATTTCGCGGCTCAATGCCGTCGCCGCCGGTGCCGCGAGACTGCGCGAATTGGTGAGGATGAAAAAGCCCGGACCGGCATCTTTCAGTTCTGCTTCCAGACACGCGACGGACCAGGTGGTGAGCACCGCCATGCCGTGAACGGTCTGCGTGCCGGTAGGATCATCGTCCAGGATGACTAGTCTGGTATTCGATTCGGCGATCGCCCTGCGGATAGCCGGAAACGGATTGTCGGGCCAGGGCGGCGGCAGTGTCGCGAGAAGATCGGCTGCGAGTGGTAATGGGGTCGGTCATGTCGGGTCGCTTTTCACTTCAGGCCGAAAATGTTGCTTTCGATGAATTTCCACGTTTCCAGATAATCATCGCCGGACATGAGTGTGGCCAGACGGCCATCGTCCACGTCGTCCAGCAACTGCCAGATGCGGTTGGTCATGCGGCTGTTGGCTTCGAAGGTGCCACGGATGTCCCAGCGGGTGGGAGAGGTGTCCGAGGTGAGGTAATCGCTGTAGCCGTAGCGTTTCAGGTAGTAGAGAAATTCGACATATTCCAGAAAATGTTTGGTGCCGCAAAAGTAGTCCCAATCCCAGCGGCCATCGTTGTCGTTGATGTGGATATAATAGGGATACGGGCTTTCAGCCAGCATGGTCAGGGCTTCGGCTGGGTTTTCGTTGCCGTACATGGAGTGGCCGAAATCCAGGGTGATGCCCATGTCCGTGTTGCCGATGTCGTTGAGCAGGCAAAGGGCCTTGGATGCCGAATCGACAAAGCAGCGGCCCCGGGTTTCGCTGGGCTTGTATTCCACGAAGAGCGGAATGTCGCGCTTGTAGTCGCCGGCTGCGCCGAATGTCTCCACCAGGTAGCGCCAGGTCTGGGCGTAGTCGTACTGAAAGGCGAATTCATAGCCGTCGCCCAGCGGACAGCAGGTGACCTTGTCGGCACCCACGGCCTGGGCGAAATCCTTGGCCTCCTTGATGAACCGAACCGCTTTTTCGCGTACGGCGGGGTCGTGGGAGGTGAGGCCGCCGTTGCGGAATTCCGGTTCCGCCTTGACGTTGACGTTGACGGCCGCAACCGTCAGTCCATGCTTGTCCAAGGTTTGTCGGGTGGCCGCTGGATCATTGACTTCGTAGGGGTAGACGATTTCCACGCCGTCATAGCCGTCGATCCCGGCCATGAGGGTGAACTTCTCGTCCAGGTTCAAGGGTACGTTGTATTCGTGGAACCGGTCTTTGGTTTTGGACAAAAAACCGGTGATGATGGCCATTTTCAGCATGGTTGAGCCTCCCGGACGGCGCGTGAAGTCCGCCGCTGTGATTTAATTCAGTCGCGTGGGTTATATCTTTTCCTTCTTTTCATCTAAAATGGCTTCACAGGTGTTTTTTCGAGAAAAGATCAGCGCCAGGGCACGGTCCTTGGACTTGCGGAACCACTTGAACTGGCTGACGATGGTCCAGACGATGATGATGAACAGGATCAGGGATACCGGCCGGGTGAAGACGGGCATGAAACTGCCCTGGGAGACCATCAGTGCCCGGCGCAGATTCTCGTCGGCCATGGGGCCCAAGATCACCCCGATTACCAGCGGCGCAATGGGATAGCCCATTTCGGTGAGAAAAAAGCAGATGATTCCCACCGGCAGCATCAGGTAGAGGTTGAAGATACTCAAGCCCAGGGCATAGGAACCGATGATGCACAGCACGCCGATGATGGGCATAAAAATCTGTGTGGGAATGCGCAGCACCTTGACCACCTGTTTGGCCAGCAGGATGCCTACGATCCACATGGCAATGGACGAGAGCAGCAGAATGGCGGCCACTTCCATGATGAAGGTGGGGTGTTCGAAGGTAATCATGGGGCCAGGGGTGACACCGTGGAGCATCAGGGCACCCAGCAGCATGGCCGCCGGCGGGCTCCCGGGAATGCCCAGATTCAGCAGCGGGATCATGGCACCGCCCACGCAGGCGTTGTTGGCCGTCTCACTGGCCAGGACGCCCTGGAGTTCTCCCTTGCCGAAGGTTTCCGGATGTTTGGAGGTATTTTTGGCCGTGCCGTAGGAGACCCAGCCGGCGATGTCTTCGCCGATGCCCGGCACCGCACCGATGCCCACGCCGATCAGGGCCGAGCGGATGATGGCCGGGATGTTGCGCATCACGGTGCGGAATTCGGGCAGGATCCGCTGGATTTTCTGGGCCTCGCCCATCTGGAAGCGATCTTTGAGCACCTGGATGATCTGCGGAATGCCGAAGGCGCCGATGAGCACGGGCACCACTTCGATGCCGCTATCCAGTTCTGAGTAACCGAAGGTAAAACGTGGGTAGAACTGGAGCAGGTCACGGCCTACGCAGGCCAGGAAGAGCCCCAAGAAACCAGCGATCCATCCCTTGATGACCAGGTCGGGACTGGTTAAGGTGCCGCTGATGAGAATACCGAAAAAGGCCAGCAGGAAAAACTCGAAAGAGGTGAACTGCAGCGCGAAGTGGGAAATGATCGGTGAAATGCTGACCACGAAGAGCATGCTGATGATGGTACCGATGGCCGATGCGGTGGTGGTCAGTCCGATGGCCCGCCCGCCTTCTCCTTTACAGGCCAGCGGGTAGCCGTCCAGGGCGGTGGCTGCGGCCGCCGCTGTTCCGGGGATGTTGATCAAAATGGCTGAATAGGACCCACCGTAGGTGCCGCCCACATAAATGGCCAGCAGGCAGATCATGGCCTTGTCCGTGTCCATGCCGTAAGTCAGCGCGGTAAGCAGGGCGACACCCAGGGTGGAGGTCAACCCCGGCATGGCCCCGAACAAAATGCCCAACAGCACCGATCCGAAGAGGATCAACAGGTCCATGGGATTGGCGGCCTGATGATATACGATCTGGAAAAAATCGCCGATACGCGCAAATAGCATCATGGGTCGTCGCGTTCCTTAAAAGTCCCAATAGCGGATGGCATCCAGCAACAAAACCACCAGCCCTTCTTTGGGCATGGGTACCAGCAGCAGGTATTTAAAGGCCGATCCGATCAGAAAGGGCGACAAGATTGCCAAGGTTAACATGAGATTGTATTTTCTGCGCAACCGAGCATCGCTGCGGATCTGCACCCGGGCGTAGATCGCGTAGGCGACGATGAAAACCAAGGTCAGCCAATCGCCGGCATAGGGGATGGCGGGTTCAAGCGCAGCCGGCAGGCCGAAGGCAAAAAAGAGGATCGACACAACCGTGCCGGCGACAAAGACGGTCAATAATTTCAGCGTCAGGCGGTCGTCGTCGAAATAGAACATGCTGATAAACACCAGCAGGAAAAGCACGGCCCCCAGAAAGAAATCGACGCGCGGAATATTCATGAAAACGAAGCTGAAAAAGAGCACCAGCATGGCGTAAAAGCGAATCACGGCCGGGGTTTTGAGGAATCGGATCAACTCCGGGCCGGCCAGCCAGCCCAACAGGTTGCCCAACGCCTTGAATCCGACCGATTTTATCGCCGTGCGCACCAGCAAAGCCCCCAGCAAGGCAATCATCGCTCCGACGAACAGCGGCAACAGGGCCGGCGAGACGAACCAGACGTTCTGGACCCCGCCCCAGGAGTCTTTCATGGGCATTTGCATGGCCTGGCCGACCACCCACAGGCCGAAGAGGAAGATGGTGCCGCCCGAAAAAATGTCTGCTTTGCGCAGCTTGTCTTTTTCCATCATGATAAGGTTCCTTGGTCTTAAACGCTGCCGGGCGGCACCCTTATGCAAGGGTGCCGCGTTACACCCTTATTGCGTCAGCTATGGTTTAGGAATACCCAGGCTAGCCGGGTCCACTGTGGCGGCCTTCAGTTCCCACAGGGTCCAGGCAAAGTTGGACTCCAGAGCATCGAATTCCGCCTTGGATTCGGCACCGGTTTTACCGGAGAGCAGGTAGTAGTTCTCCTTGGCCCATGTTTTCACCTTATCCGTGGCCATGGCCTTCTTGAAGGCATCCACCAGAACGGTTTTGGCTTCGTCAGGGGCATCGGCCGGAACGGCGAAGCCGATGGCCTGGGAGATGGGCAGATACTTGGAAAGCCCCGGGTAAGCGTCGAAGGATGAGGGAATGGTTCCGAGGCCTTCCACCTCGAAGGACTGGGGAATCAGCATGCCCAGGGCACGCAGTTTGCCGCCGCGCAACAACTGCTGCTGCTCGGCCAGGGAAGTGACAACGACGGACACTTCACCGGTCATGGCGGCGTTCTGGGCCGGCTGGGATCCTTTGTAGGGAATGAAATTGAAATCTGCGCCGGAACCGTTTTCCACAGCCAGCAGGTTCAGGTGGTGGATGGAACCGGCGCCGCTGGCGGCGGCCTTGATGCTATTGGGATTCTTCTTGGCCGCTTCGATGAGGTCGGACAGGGTGTTGTAGGGTGTATCCGGGGTAACGGAGATGACATCTGGCGATCCGCCGACGATAAAGGTGTCCCATACGTCGAACTTCTTGTCCCAGCCGCCCTGGACACCGGCGGTGACGTTGGATTCGGACAGGCCGCACAGGGTATAGCCGTCATGGGGCTGGCTGTAGGCATGGCTCATGCCCACGGATCCGGCGACCCCGCCGGTCTTGTTGATCACATTGATGTTGACACCCAGAATGTTGGCCATCTCGGCCATGATGATGCGGTTGCAGGTGTCGGTACCGCCACCGGCACCCCAGACGACGACATTGGTGATGTTGCGCTTGGGGTAGCCCTTGGCGGCCACAGCCACACCCGTGGCAACGGCGAGCAATACGATCAGGCTGACAAACAGAATCTTTTTCATTTTCATTCCTCCCTCTCGATGATGTGAATATCTCGTGGAAACCAATCACAGAGGCACCTGTTCTTCCGGTCCCCTCTGTCATGGCCGGATGTGTTTCCGGCGGTTACCCAACAGCCTTATTCCTCCTTTCCCCCTGTGGTGTGTCACTGTTTCTGCTGGCATCAATTCTTGGATGGTCGGCATGGTTTGCCCTTGCCGCTTCGGTTAAATAGGCGATGGTCCGTTTGAAGTGCCCGCGCATCTTGTTTTCCGCGGCGACCGAATCCCGTTTACTGATCGCTTCGATGATGGCCAAATGCTCGTCGAGCGTTTCGTCGGGAGGGCGCACCAGACCTTCGGACGAGACGAGCTGATAGGAGAAGCTGATGATGTTGTATGAGGAGAGGATGCTTGCCAGAAACTCCCGGGCAGCAATTTGAGTGACGAAATTGTGAAATCGGCGGTCTTCCCGGCGGTAGTTGCGGTAGTCGGTGATCGGGCCTTTCCCGGTGTAATCCGAAAAAAAATGTCGAAGTTGATCGATTTGTCGGTCCGTTATCGCCATGGCGGCACGCCTGGCCGCCAGGCCTTCCAACACCTCCCGCAGTTCGAAGATGCTGATCATTTCCTGGTGGTCGAAGGCGCGCACGAAAAATCCCCTGCGCGGCTTGGCCTCGACTAGCTTTTCCTTTTCCAGATACTTCAGGGCGCTGATCAAGGGCGTCCGGCTGATGCCCAGTTCGCCGGCCAACTGTTCCTGGCTGATTTTATCTCCCGGTGCCAGGCGGCGATCATTGATCATCGCCTTGATGATCAGGTAGGCTTTTTGGTCCAGGTTTTCATGGCTGGTGCCGATGTTTTTCATGGGCTCGATCGATTCGTTTTGCCGGTGTCATCCGCTGGGGCGGCGGTGGCCGACAGTTATTTTTGTATTTTGTATACAAAATTCAATATACAGAAGCGCGGGGGCTGTCAAGCTGTTTTTTTCGGGATGCAGGCATGGGATCGTTCAGGTATTCAGGAAGAACCGCACGGTTCAGACCCACACACGAGAACCTGCTTCGATGGAGTAAGATCGGTTTCCGCTAATTTGAAAATAATGGCCTGAAAAGACCACCTGGGCTAAAACCCATAGATCAATGGGGTAAGAAAGATCGTCATGGCAGCCACGATCAGGGTGATTACCGTTCCGATGTTGACAAAGTCGGTGAATTGGTACTCGCCCGGTCCCCAGACCATGAGATTGGTCTGGTAGCCGGTGGGGGTGATGAAGGCACATGAGGCGGATATCATCAGGGTGATGGCAAACGGCATGAAACTCACCCCCAGTTGACTGGCGGTGGACAAGGCGATGGGAAACATGAATGCCGCGGCCGCGTTGTTGGTGATCACGTTGGTCATGAACGAACAGCCGACGAAGATCACCGCCAGGGCCAGGTGCGGGTTGTCGCCGCCCATGGTGGTGAGCAGACCGGCAATGTACTCGGCCAGTCCGCTGCGGCTGACCGCCGACTCCAGGCCGATGGCGCAGGCGATCACCACCAGGGTCCCCCAGTCGATGCTTCGCGCGGCCGTACGAAGGTTCAGGCAGCCGGTGAAAATCATGGCCCCGCTGGCCAGCAGACTGGCATTGAGCATGCTCATCCAGCCCATGGCGACCACACCGACCATTGTCAGCGTGATCAAGCTGGCCTCCACCGCCCGGTCCGTGCGCTGGAGGTGAAAACCTTCCAATGCCTTGGTCAGCGCAAAGTCGTGGTCGATCTGGCATTCATAGAAAAAGTTGTCGTTGACTTCCAGAACCGCATTGTCCCCGGCTTCGATGACGACCTCCTCCAAGGGGCCGGCAAGGGGTTGGCTGTCCCGGGAAAGGGCCACGAACTTGTACTGGCAGGCGTTGACATCCCGGGGGAGGTCGGGAATCTTTTTACCGACCGCCGTGCTTTGCCGGGAGACCACGGCTTTAACCAGATGGTGGGTGTGCCGCTCGGTTTCCATGGGGTTAAGGGTGAGATGCGGCACCAATGCGTTGGTCCGCCACAGTTCGGTCATGGCGTTGACATCGGCAGAAAACGACAACAGGTCTCCGGCTTCCAGCCGCTCATGCATCAGATCATTGGTCAGGATCGCGTCCGCCCGTCGGATGTAGAGCACTTCGACGTTGTCACCGCTGGCAATGCCCGCTTCCTCCAGGGTGCGATCGACGATCCGCGACCCCTCAGGGACTTCGAACTCCGCCGTGTAACGCCGCATCACCCCCTCGACCGCCTTGTCGTCTTTCTGGCCGGCCAGGAAAAAGCGTCCGGCCACAATCATGAAAGCGATGCCGGCGACGGCAATGGGCACACCCACCAGGGCCGGGTCGAACATCTTCAGGGCACGGATGTCGGGCAGGGCGGGACCGCCCTCGGCGATGGCATCAATTGCCAGGCCGGCAATGACCAGGTTGGTGGAGGTGCCGATAATCGTGCACATCCCCCCCATAATCGAAGCAAAGCTCAACGGCAGGTAAAGCTGCTTCGCGGGCAACCGGCTGGCGCGGGAAAGGTCCTTGATCACCGGTATCATCATGGCCACCAGGGGGGTGTTGTTGAGAAAGGCACTGCCCAGGGCGATGGGGGGCAGCATCTTGAGCTGGGCACCGGCAATCGATTTGGGCCGGCCGATGAGCCTGTCCATGATCATGGTGATGGCGCCGGTGGCGTACATGCCGGCCGCTACCATGAACAGGACGGCCACGGTGAGCATGCCCTGGTTGCTGAAGCCCTTGAGCAGTTCACTGGTCGGTGCGAGCTGCAGGGTCATGGCCACGGCCAGCGCGCCGACAAAGATTGCCGGAGCCGGTATCTTCGTTTTTACCAGCAGGGCGAACAGGCCCAGCAGCAGGGCAAGCGTCAGGTAGGCGGCAATCGTCATGTTAACTCCGGTTAATCCGTGTCGGTCTTGAGCACAGCCAGAAAGGCGGACTGGGGTAGCATCACCTGACCCACCATTTTCATCCGCTTCTTGCCTTTTTTCTGTTTCTCCAGCAACTTGCGTTTGCGGCTGATGTCCCCGCCGTAGCACTTGGCGGTTACATCCTTGCGAAATGCCGACACGGTGGAGCGGGAGATGATATTGCCGCCGATGGCCCCCTGGATGGCGATCTTGAACATCTGACGCGGGATCTCCTCTTTGAGTTTGTCGCAGGCGATGCGGGCCCGGCCCACGGCGTTGTCCCGGTGGATCAGCATGGACAGTGCATCGACCCGCTCCCCGTTGATCAGAAAATCTAGCTTCACCAGGTCGGTTCGGCGGTAATCGATCAGTTCGTAGTCGAAGGACCCGTAGCCCTGGGTGATGGATTTGAGCCTGTCGTAAAAGTCGTAGATCACCTCCCCCAAGGGCAGTTCAAAGACCATTTCAAGGCGCTTGTTGGTCAGGTACTGGTAGTTCTTGTTGATGCCCCGGCGTTCCAGACACAGCTTCATCACCGCACCCATGTAGCGGTCCGGGATGATGATGGCCGCCTTGATGTAAGGCTCCATGGCATACTCGATGTTGGTCGGGTCAGGGTAAAGGGCCGGGTTGTCGATGATCAGCTCCTCGCCGTCGTTCATCATCAGGCGGTAGCGAACCGACGGCGCGGTGAGGATCAGGGAGAGGTCGTACTCACGCTCCAGGCGCTCCTGGACTACCTCCAGGTGCAGCAAACCTAAAAAGCCGCAGCGAAAACCGAATCCCAGGGCGGCGCTGCTGTCTTTTTCGTAGATCAGCGAGGCGTCGTTGAGCTTGAGTTTTTCCATGGCCACGATCAGGTCTTCGTAGTCGTCGGATGCCACCGGGTAGATGGATGAAAAGACCACCGGTTTGGCTTCCTTGAATCCGGAGAGCGGTTTGTCGCAGGGCCGACGGTGACCGGTGACCGTGTCGCCGCAGCGGGTGTCGCTCACCGTTTTGATGCCGGCGATCATGTATCCCACCTCCCCGGCGCAGAGCTCTTTCCTGGGTACCCGGACGATCTGGAAGATACCCACTTCCTCCACCTTGTAGGTGGCGTTGTTGGACATGAAGCGGATGCGATCCCCGGTACGGATCGTTCCCTCTTTGATACGGAAATGAACAATCGTGCCTCTGAACGGGTCATAGTGGGAATCGAAGATCAGGGCCTTAAGGGGTGCGTCCGCATCGCCTGTGGGCGGAGGCAGCTTCTGGACCACGGCCTCCATGATCTTGTCGATACCCATCCCTTCTTTGGCCGACGCCAGGATGGCCGTTTCCGGGTCCAGCCCCAGATCCTCTTCGATCTGATTCTTGACCCGGTCGATGTCCGCCGACGGCAGGTCGATTTTGTTGATCACCGGAATGATTTCCAGGTTGTGCTCCAGGGCCAGGTAGAGGTTGGCCAGGGTCTGGGCCTCCACGCCCTGGCTGGCGTCGACCAGCAGGAGTGCCCCCTCGCAGGAAGCCAACGCCCGGGAGACCTCATAGGTGAAGTCCACATGGCCCGGTGTGTCGATCAGATTCAGGTCGTAGGTCTTGCCATCCTTGGATTTATATGGCAGACACACGGTTTGGCTCTTTATCGTGATGCCCCGTTCGCGCTCGATGTCCATGGAGTCCAGAATCTGGTCCTTGAAATCCCGGTCCGCGATAATTTTGCTGGACTGGATCATCCGGTCGGACAGGGTGGATTTGCCGTGGTCGATGTGCGCGATGATGCTGAAGTTGCGTATGTTTTTCATATTATTACAGGTTCGATCGGAACAGGGAATAACTGTCGGTTGACACCGGTTTTTAACATGGTTATAATTCTTTAATTTTTTAAAATTTTTATTAATATCAGACCGTTTTCAGGCATGTCAACCGCTATCCGTAAGCGTTCTGCCGACAACAACCATGAGCTTTATGACGCCTCACATTCTAATCGTCGACGATGACCTCTCCATTCGTGATGCGATGCATGAGTTTGTCGAAATCTCCGGATACGAAGCGTCGGTGGCATCCAGCGCCGAGGAGGCGTTGGAGGTGCTTTCGGGAAACGTCGTAGAAGTCGTCATCACCGACATCCTGCTGCCCGGCATGGACGGCCTGGCATTGACCGACCGGATCAAGCGGAACCATGACATCGATGTCATTGTCATGACCGGTTACAGCACGGAGTACTCATACGAAGAGGCCATCAGCAAGGGGGCCAGTGATTTTGTCTTCAAGCCGGTGCGCTTCGAAGAGCTGCTGTTGCGCCTCAAACGGGTGCTCAAAGAGCGTCGCCTCAACCAGGAGCGGATCCACATGCTGGAGAAGTTGAAAAAACTCTCCATTACCGATGGCCTCACCCAACTCTTTAATTCGCGGCATTTTTACAGCCAACTCAAAGGGGAGATCGAACGCTTCAACCGATACGGGCACAAGTTGAGCCTGCTTCTGCTGGATATCGACAATTTTAAAGACTTCAACGATACCTACGGCCATCTGGAGGGGGATAAAATCCTTGTGCGTCTCGGACAAATTATCAAGACCTGCCTCCGCAAGATGGACACGGCCTACCGATACGGCGGCGAAGAGTTTACCATCATCCTGCCGGGAACCCATGGCGAAGAGGCCAGGACCGTTGCCGAGCGGCTTCGTTCCGCCGTGGCCGCCGAAAATTTCGCCTGCGGCAGGGATTCCGATTTGGAGATCACCATCAGCATCGGTGTGACGCAGTATCGGCAGGACGAAGAGATCTCCAGCTTTGTCCAGCGGGCCGACCAGGCCATGTACCAATCCAAGCAGGCCGGCCGCAACAAGGTTTCCTGCCTATTCGATACTCCCGCCGGATGATCCTTGCCTTATGATTGAATATTCCTTTCTCGAAGCCCCGGTCCCAAAGGATACCGATCGATTGACCGAACTTTACCGGCAAGCCGGCTGGTGGACGGGCGAGGCGGACAACCCGTCCCTGGTTGCCGGCATCGTCGCCGGCAGCCACTGTTTTCTGGTGGCCCGCCAGGCCCAGATCATTATCGCCATGGGACGCGCCATCAGCGACCGGATCAGCGACGCCTACATTCAGGACGTGACCGTGGACCCGGCTTTCAGGAGGCAGGGCATCGGCTCCCGGATGGTGGCGGCCTTGGTGGCCCGTCTGGAAGCCGACGGCATCGGCTGGATCGGACTCATTGCTGAAAGGAAGACGCATCCATTTTATCGCCCCCTGGGATTCTCACCCATGACCGATTCCGTGCCCATGCTCAAAACATCATGATGAATTTTAAGCAACTGACACCACCGGACTATGCGACCTATCTTCCCTATTTCAACAATCAGCGTTATTCCCTGTGCGCTTACTCCCTGCCTTCCATCATCGCCTGGACCAATGACGAATACATGCCGTTCGGCGCCGAATATGAAGGTGCATTCATCGTGGCGGCCGAATTTGAAACCTTAAAAAAAAACCGGCACCTGCTGCTGCCGATATCCCCGGAACGGATGTTTGCCCCCGAGGAACTGGTGACGGTGGCCGAACTTGCCGGGCACACGGAGTATTGGTTCGTTCCCGAGATGTACGTGGACCATTTCGGCAAAGAGGCTGTCGGTCGCCACTTTACGATAAAACGCCAGGGCGCCTATGACGACTATATCTACCGGGTCGACGACCTGGCCGGGCTGAAGGGAAACCGATATTCCAAAAAGCGCAACCTCATCAACCAGTTCCAGCGTGATTATGTGGACCCGGGGAAGGTGGCCATCGATTCCATCAGCCGGGACACTGCCGGGGAATGCCTGCACTTTCTGGACGCGTGGTGCCGGGAGCACGACTGTGACGCCGATGACCAGGTGGATCTGTCGTGTGAGAAGCAGGCGGCCATCAACACCCTGAATCACTTCGATGCCTTCGACCTGAAAGGGATCCTGCTGCGCATCGACGGTCAGGTGAGTGCCTTCGGGATCTCCGCCCCCTTGACCCGGGACATGGCGACCTTACAGTATGAAAAGGCTTTCGGCAGCGTCAAGGGGCTGTATCAGTATTTTGACAACGCCTGCGCCCGGTTGCTTTTCAACGGTTATACCTACCTGAACAAAGAGAGCGACATGGGTGTTCCCGGGCTGGCCAAGGCCAAGAAATCGTATCATCCATACCAGATGGTTCGCTCTGTCAAATTGATCCTGAAAGTGAGGTGACACAATGGAACTCAAGGGGAAAAAAATCCTTATCCTGGTGGAGACCTTCTACAATGAATTCGAGTTTTGGTATCCATACTACCGGCTAAAAGAAGCCGGTGCCCAGGTGACCGTGGTGGGGTCGGGCAGCGCCGATACCTATAAAAGCAAGGCCGGGCTCCCGGTCACCGCCGATACCACGGCGGAGAAGATCGCTGTCGCCGATTACGACGGCGTGGTCATTCCCGGCGGGTATGCCCCGGACCACATGCGCCGGTATCCGGCCATGGTCGGTCTGGTCAAAGGTTTTGCCGAGGCCGGCAAACTGGTGGCCGCGATCTGCCATGCCGGGTGGATGCTGGTGTCGGCGGACATCATCCGCGGCCGAACCGTCACGTCTTACTTCTCCATCAAGGACGATCTGGTCAACGCCGGAGGCAACTGGGTGGACAAGGAGGTGGTGGTGGACGACCATCTGGTCACCAGTCGAACCCCTGACGATCTGCCGGCGTTCATGCGGGCCATCATCGGTGTGCTGGGGGTCTGAAGACCAAAAAAACAGGGCTATTTTTACTTGTTAGCAGGCGGCGCGAGTTATTCAATTGCGGTTTTCATGTTCGGACCGCAGCATGATCATGTTTTGCGTTTACCCGCCGCTCGAATCCCCGCAAGGGAAAAGTCAGCGATATGATCGGCCAGTCGATCGATCAATTGAGGGCCGATCGGCTGACCCAGCATGTATTCAACATCGCTGCGCTCGATGGTCACAAACAGTCGACACTGATTGACGATGCTTAGTTCGCAGAACCGTATGGTCAGATCCTCTGCTCCCGGCCCGATGATGTCGCGCAAGATATCGTGCAGCTTGCGCCGGCGCGGCTCGATGGTTTCATGCCACGCACCTTGAATTAATCCGGTAGGATTGACGATCTCCATCAAATAGAGGCGACTGAACCGGCCCACATTTCCGGTCGACGTAAAATTATGGATAAGCGTCCGGATGTAATTACGCAAACGGTCTGGCGAGGAGCCGACGGCCGATTCTAAAAAAACCGCCACTTCGGAGTTTTCCAGGGCATGATGCCAGACCTCTCTGTACAAGCTTTTTTTATCGCCGAAATAATAATTCACCGCTGCCACGTTGGCGCCAGCCCGTTTACAGATATCCGCCACCTTGGCGTCGCGATATCCCTTTTCGGCGAACACCTCACCAGCCGCGTTCAATAATCTCAAGCGAGTTTCCTTGCCGTCTTCTCTTTTAGGCATCACATATCCTCAAAATGCTTGTAAAAAAGTCACTGGTTCAATAGGAATTTGACCTTGCGGCAAGGCTTATGTAAAAGATTGAATTCGTACCGCCACTGTGCTAAATTTTAAAAACTTAAAAAATGATTTAAAATATACATTTTAACTTGTCAAATTCTAATGTTCGACGCTAGGGAGACGACGCATGCATACGCACCGGAAAGGAGGATCGACGATAGTGGGCTCCCAACCGACAAAAATAGATCCCCAACCCACAGCGTCTGAGCGACGAACCACCATTGCCCACCTGCGCGCAAAACCGATGCGAACCGGCGTTCTCTTTCTGATCGTATTCATATCGCTTCCGATTCTTCTGTTTTCATCCGTTGCCGTTGCCGCGTCACCAGGCTCTGGAAATGCCTTGCCCCCTCTGGTGACCGTAGCGCCGGTTGCCCTCCAGGATATCAACCCGCCAGCTGAATACATCGGTCACGTCGAGGCGATTCAGACCGTGGACTTGAGGGCCCGGGTCGAAGGATTTCTGGAACAGGTCAATTTCAAAGAGGGGGAGCAGGTATCTTCCGGCAAACTGCTTTACGCGGTTGAACAGGCCCCTTATCAGGCCAAGGTGGCTGCCGACAAAGCCCAGATGGCTCAGGCGGAGGCGGAGCTATCCCGGACCACGCAGCATCTCAAACGGCTTCGGTCTGCACTCACGGCAAGCGTTTCGGCCATGGACCTTGACGATGCCGTTGCCGCTCAGCTTCGTGCCGAGGCGCAGATCGCAATGGCTCGGGCCACCTTGAATCGTTCGCTGCTCGACCTCGGCTATACCACGATTAAAGCACCCATCTCCGGGCGCATCGGGCGGACTTTCTACACCCGCGGCAATTTGATCGGGCCCGCATCCAGTCCGCTGGCTCGGATCGTTCAGGTGGATCCTATCCGTGTGGTGTACTCGATCAGTGACAATGACCTTGCCGCCATCCGGATGGCCGAAAACGATGCGACGGATGGCCGACTTAACCCCGCCTTGGTTCCCCGGATCCGTTTGGCCGACGGCACCCTTTTCGATGCAACGGGCCGAATCGATTTTGTTGACAACGAGATGGACCCCGCCACGGGCACCATTGCCATACGGGCTGAATTCGACAATCCGAAAGGACTCTTGGTTCCAGGCCAGTATGTCACCGTCCTGGTCACGTTGACCCAGTCAAAACCGCTGCCGGTAATACCCCAGGCGGCTGTCTTGGTAAACCAGCAAGGCCCCTACGTTCTGGTTGTGGATAGTGAGAACATCGCACGGGTGCGCCCAATCGTCGTGGGTCCGGCTGTCGGCTCCATGTGGGCGGTGGAATCTGGTTTGCGGGCGGATGAGCGGGTGGTCGTGGAGGGGATTCAGAAGGTCAAACCGGATGAACCGGTTCAAATCAGTCCCGGCCGGCCGCAGGAGAGCTAAACGATGATTTCGATGGTATTTATCAACCGGCCTCGCCTGGCGGCAGTCGTGTCGATTTTGATTACGCTGGCCGGATTGATCGCTTTGCTGAACATCCCTGTCGCCCAGTACCCCCAGATCACCCCGCCGGAAATCAGGGTTACGGCCACCTATCCGGGTGCCAGCGCTGAAGTCTTGGCCGATACCGTGGGGGCACCCATCGAAAAGGAAGTCAACGGCGTTGAAAACATGCTCTACATGTCATCGTCCTGTTCCAATGCCGGCACCTATACCCTGAGCGTCACCTTCGCGGTGGGCACCGACCCCGATATCGACCAGGTCAACCTGCAAAACCGGGTGCAACTGGCAACCGCAAAACTTCCACAAGAGGTGGTTGAGCAGGGCGTCAATGTCCGCAGGCGGTCTGCCGACATGATGGCGGCAATCAGTTTTTATTCGCCGGGAAAGAGCCAGGACATGCTCTTTCTGAGCAACTATGTCAGCAATAACGTCAAGGACAGCCTGGTGCGCCTGGAAGGGGTCAGCGATGTTTTTGTCTTTGGTGAGAAAGAATACAGCCTGCGGGTTTGGATGGACCCCGCGCGCCTGACTGCCTTGGGTTTAACTGCAGATGATGTGATGGATGCCATTCGCAGCCAGAACATTCAGGCCTCGGTGGGTGCTGTCGGACAGGAACCGGTGGCCCTCGGTCAGCAGGTTCAATTTACCCTTCGCGCCAAGGGTCGGCTGACTGATGTTGAAGAGTTCGAGAATATCGTCATCCGCGGCAACCGGATGGGGGGGCTGGTTCGGGTGCGTGATGTCGCGCGGGTAGAACTGGCCTCGAAAGACTACGGCAGCCAATCGGCATTGAACGGCGCTCCGGCAGTCACGATAGCCGTCTACCAGTCCACCGAAGCGAATGCCCTGGATACCATGGCAGCGGTCAAAGCCGAGCTCAAACGGCTTGAAGAACGGATGCCCCAGGACCTGGAATACCGGGTGATCCTCGACACCACAAAATACGTTTCGGCGGCCATCGATGAGATCGTCATGACCTTGGGGCTGGTGTCCGTTCTGGTTATCGGCGTGGTCTTTCTTTTCCTGCAAAACTGGCGGGCGACCCTGATTCCGGCCCTGACCATACCGGTGTCGCTGATTGGGACCTTTGCCGTTTTGCTGGTACTGGGTTACAGTGCCAACACCATTTCTCTGTTTGCCCTGATCATGGCAATCGGCCTGGTGGTGGATGACGCCATTCTGGTGGTTGAAAATGTGTATCGGGTCATGCACGAAGAGGGCCTGGAGGCCAAACCGGCGGCCATCAAGGCCATGGGCCAGGTCACCGGTCCGATCATCGCTACGACGCTGGTGCTTTTTGCTGTTTTTATCCCAGTCGGCTTCATGCCCGGCATCACCGGCCAGCTCTATCGGCAGTTCGCGGTGACCATGTGCACGTCGGTTCTGCTCTCGGCGATCTGTGCATTGACCCTGAGCCCGGCGATGTGTGCCACTGTGCTCCTGCCTCCCAGACCCCATCTTCGTGGGCCGTTCGCCTGGTTCAACCGCACGCTCGATCTGGCCAGGCGAGGTTATGTCGCCGGCTCTGCCCTGCTTATCCGGCGGCTCGTGTTGGCCCTGCTGCTGCTGACGGCCATCTTCGGCAGCACCTGGTTTCTTTTTTCCCATAGTCCGAACAGTTTTCTCCCCGAGGAGGACCAGGGGTATTTTTTCATGAACATCCAGTTGCCCGAGGCCGCCTCTCTTTTCCGCACCAACACGGTGATGCAGCGGGCTACCGATGAGATTAAAGGGATCGACGGCGTTGAAAACGTCATCGGTGTGTCGGGTTTCAGTCTGCTGAGCGGCAGTGCCGACAACGTGGGGTTCGCCATCGCCATTCTCAAACCCTGGGAAGATCGAAAACGTCCCACCCTGCAGCTGGATTCGATCGTCGGGCAGGCTCAAGCAAAATTGTCCGCCATATCAACCGCCAGCAGCTTTGCCTTCGCGCCACCCCCCATCCGTGGGCTGGGCAGCAGCGGCGGTTTTGACTTCCGTCTTCAGGCCCGGGAAGGGCAAGGTCCGCAGGAATTGTTCGGCGTCGCCATGGCTATGATGATAGCGGCCAATCAGGACCCGGTGCTGAAGCGCGTCTTTACCACCTACACGGCCAATACCCCGCAGATTTTTTTGAATATCAATCGCACCCGGGCCGAATACATGGGCGTGCCTGTCGGCAGAATTTTTTCCACGCTGCGCGCGCACCTGGGGTCGGCCTACGTAAACGATTTCAACCTGAAGGGCAGAACTTACCAGGTCAAGGTTCAGGCCGACGCTTCTTTCCGTGATTCGGCAGCAGATATCGAGCGTCTATACGTGCGCAGCCACAATGGGAACATGGTTCCCCTCAAGGCGCTGCTGACCATGGAACAGGTTCTCGGTCCGCAGCTCGTCAGCCGTTACAACCAGTATCCCAGCGCCCAATTCAACGGCGGTGCTGCGCCGGGCTTTTCCTCCAGCCAGGCCATGGCAGCCATGGAGCGGCTGGCCTCCACGACCCTGCCGCCCGGCTTCGGTTACGACTGGTCGTCCATGTCTTTTCAGGAGCGTGAAGCGGGCGGCCAGGTGGTGTGGCTGTTTGCCCTGGCATTGATTTTTTCCTACCTTTTCCTGGTGGGCCAGTATGAGAGCTGGAACCTCCCCCTGGCGATCATCATCTCCATTCCGGTGGCGACCATGGGGGCCTTGGCCGGGCTCTGGTTGTTGCATATGCCGCTTTCCATCTATGCCCAGATCGGACTGGTTCTGCTGGTCGGGCTGGCCGCCAAAAATGCCATTTTGATCGTCGAGTTTGCCCATGATCGTCGAAAAGATGGGCTGCCGGTGGTCGAGGCCGCGGTGGATGGTGGACGAATCCGTTTCCGCCCCGTCCTGATGACATCGCTAACCTTCATCCTCGGCGTCGTCCCCATGATTGTCGCCACGGGAGCCGGGGCAGGCAGCCGTCGGGCGATCGGCACAACTGTCTTTTCCGGCATGCTGGCTTCTACCGTGTTCGGAATATTTCTGATACCGGTGCTGTACTATGTCTTTCAATCTGCCGGCGAAAAAGGGCATGCCTGGCGACAACGGCGCAGGAAAAAAGAGGCGTCCGAATCGGTCAACACGTACGAGAAAACGATTACATAAGGCAATACAACCATGATGGTTCCGAATCGAAACAGCGGCAACCCCGCCATGGGCGCCAAAGGCGCCATCCCTTTGCTTTGGCTGGTGATGTCCGTGGGACTGTTTTTGACCGGCTGTGCGGCTGTGGGGCCCGACTATACGCCGCTCAAACCCGATGCGCCGGAAACATGGAACGCCGAAATGGCCGGCGGGCTCACCCGCTACCCACCGGATGTAGACACCCTGTCCCATTGGTGGACGATTTTTAACGACCCTGAACTGTCCAGCCTGGAGGACCGGGCGGTCCACGGAAACCTCGACCTGCAAACCGCGCGATCACGTATCCGGGAGGCCAGGGCGCTGAGGGGCATCAGCCAGGCAAGGATGTTCCCTACCGTGGAAGCCAATGCGGCGGCGTCAAACATACGCAGCAGTGAATCCGGTGGCACGGGGACGGCGTCCGACGTTTACGCAGCCGGTTTTGATGCCGGTTGGGAACTGGATATTTTCGGTGGGCTGAGACGATCGATCGAAGCGTCCCAGGCCGATCTTGAAGCCAGCCAGGTCGATTTACACAACGTGATGATCAGTCTGATGGCCGAAGTGGCGGTCAATTATGTGGATGTGCGCATTTACCAGGCCCAGCTGTCAATTACCCGGGAGAATATCAAATCCCAGGAAGAATCCTATTTCCTGAACCGGTCGCGAAACCAGGCGGGAATCATCGATGAACTTGCCGTTCAGGAATCCCTTCGAATCCTGGAAAGTTCCCGATCCCAGATTCCAGCCATCGAGACGCGGTTGTCGGCGGCAAAAAATCGTCTGGCTGTGCTGCTGGGCAGGCAACCCCTTGAATTCGCGCAAGAGCTGGTCGAGGAAAAGGCGATACCAGCCCTTCCGCCAACCGTCGCTATCGGCATACCGGCGGAAACGCTAAGGCGTCGTCCAGACATTCGTCTCGCTGAGCGGGTGGTTGCGGCCCAGACCGCAAGGATCGGCGTGGCCACCGCTGACTTGTATCCCAAATTCCAACTGGCCGGCACGATCGGCATCGAATCGATCGATAGTGGTGATTTGCTGGATTGGGGCAGCCGGGTGTGGGGCATCGGCCCGCAGGCCTCATGGAACATATTCGATGCAGGGGCAATCCGCCAAAACATAGCGGTACAGACCGCTCGCCAGGAACAAGCCTTGATTCAATATCAGCAAACCGTTCTCAACGCCCAGGAGGAGGTGGAGAATGCATTGGTCGCATACGCCAAGGAACAGCGCCGAAGCGATTTCTTGGAGAAGGCAACCACTGCCGCTCAGCGGGCGGAACTGCTGGCCAGAGATAAATATCAGGCGGGACTGGTGGCTTTCAACAATGTTCTGGATGCTCAGCGGTCGCTGCTGCTTCTACAAAATGAATTGAACCAAAGCACAGGTGCCGCAACAACCAATTTGGTGCGCCTGTATAAATCATTGGGTGGCGGTTGGGAATATGCAATATCGGTGGAAGATTGATCAAAACCCAAAAAATGACGATGGACATACGAACCGGTTGTCAAACCGACCAATTGGAACCGTCAGCGCTTCCTCGATCGATCTCCTTATCACTTGCGCTAAATTTATGGCGGATCGATTTGCGGCAGGTAAATCTCAACGTGGGTTCCTTTGTCGATCATGGATGAAACCGCAATCCACCCCTGATGGCGTTTGATAATACCCATAACCGCGGCCATGCTTAACCCCCTTCCCGTGAATTTGGTCGAAAAGAAGGGTTCGAACAATCGGCGCAACCGATTGTCGTCCATTCCGCTGCCGTTGTCTTCGATTCCGATGCATACATAGGCTCCAGGCTTGCGTTCACGGCGGACAGCGTCTGGCATCTGGCCCCATTGAACCGATCTGACATCGATCCGAATGCTGCCATTCCCGACGATGGCTTCCTTGGCATTATTTACGATTGCCAGGATAACCATTCGCATTTGAATCAAATCTATCTCTACCGTGCAGGACGCGTCGGTGAGCGCCACGTCCAACTGAATCCGCTTTTCCAGAATATGCTTGATCGCCGGCAATACCTCATCAAAAAATGCTTTCAGGGAAATGACCTGGGTCAAGTATGTTCCACCTTGGGCATACGCCAGCAGTTGACTGGTCAATTTTGACATTCTCTCGATGATCGGGCGTATGCGATCGATGTAAAGCGACACATCCGAATCTTGTTTAGCGGACATAGAGATGAGATCGATGTTGCCGATCAACCCTGTCAGGGCATTGTTAAACTGGTGAGCCACGCCGCCCGCCAAAGCGGCAATGGCCTCTGATTTCTGGGCTTGCGTCAGATCCTTTTCATAGCGGATGAGTTGCTTCGTTTTCGCTTCCAACGCTTTTTCCAGATCTTGTTTTTTTTGCCGCAACAGGGCTGAATGCATCAGGCTCTCAATGCCGTTGACCGCATTTCGAAGGATGATGGAAACGATTTCCAACGATGCGTCGGGCAGCCTCGATAATTGCGGGGGGAAAATCCCCATGAACAACCCTCGGATCCGCGAGCACGTCGCCATCACATGCAGAAAGAGCTGTCGGCCGCCGTCTTTCGAAAAGACCGTGATTCCCCGCCGTTCCCGCATCGCCCAAGCAACGAACCCATTTTCAATCATAAATGCAAGCTCTTCTTCGATGGATGCTTGAGCATCGTCGGGAGTGAATACCGACAGTGACATATCAGACGTTCTGTCATCCGCGATGTAAATTGCGCTGGCCTCAAAATGAATCAACCGCTGGATACGGTCAATGGCTTTTGTATTGATGGTGAAGGGCGTGCAGTCGCTGTTAACCTCTTTTTGAAAGTCACCCAGGGACAACGCCGACTCGATGGCGTTTTGAATATATCGGTTACGATATTCTTGATTTTCCCCGCGGACTGAATCGATGTTGGGTTGAGTCAGCATACTCAATTCGCTTGGCTGTGGAAGATCGCTTCCATCGAGCCCAGTTGATGCACGGCCTGGCGAACGACCAATTGAATGCTATGGCGCGAATCCACAATTTTTTCCATGATCGGATAGTCAAAATGGGGAATCGATCGTTCACCGCTATACCCGATGCCCAGCCCCTGCGAGATGATATCTGCCAAATGAACGATTCCGGCCGTGTTTGGATTGGATGCGCGACTGGGAGCATGGTGATAGATGATATTATCGGTAAGCCCCATCGGCAGTTTCCACTTGCTGAGCAGGTGCTTGGCCAGCTGAGGATGGTTGTTGCCGATAATATTTTTTTCGGTTTGAAAGACACTCGTATCGGCCGATTCAGCCAGGCAGAAACAAGCGGTTGCGTGCTCCGGATAGTAACCGTAGACAATCAACTTGCCGATGTCGTGCAGCAGCCCGGACACAAACAGTTGCTCGGTCTGAGGCAGGTTGTTGCGTGCGGCCAGAATGCGCGCAATGATTCCGCAAGCCAGGCTGTGGCGGATGAATGCCTGCATATCGATAATATGCTTTGGAATATGTTTAAACGTCTGCATGACGCTGATCCCGAGCGCCAGGTTGCTGATTTCCCTCGTCCCGATGACAGTCACGGCCCGGGATATACGGTCAATCTTGGACGGGAAGCCATAATAAGCTGAATTCACTATTTTTAATAGTGTAGCTGCCAGACTGGGGCTCGTGTTGACCACCCTTGCCACGTCATTGGATGTCGCCAGCGGATCGGCAATGACTTGATTGAGTTCGGAAATGATGGTGGGTGTCTCAGGCAACTTATCCTCCATGCCCTGGATGGGGCCGCTGACCGCATTGGATTTGCCCTGCATCGCTTGACTGCCTGAGATACTGTTCAGCCTCGGTGAAATGGTAGAATCACCTTTAAGCCGATGGATCAGAGCGACTCTGCAGATTTCTTTGAGCGTGCTGTTTGCAAAATTGGCGTTCTTGAAAACGAGTTCGATGGCTCTTTTGACACCCTCTGCCTTTTCATTATCGACAACCCCGTGGCGACTGGCCGCAGTCGTATCATTGCCGACCACCTTGACCTCTGACACCCCCCATATTTTCAATATTCTTAAGTGGTTGTTGGCTAACTTTTGTCCCTTCGACAAAAGCAGGCGGGTATTGATGTCGTAGACATCTTCTTCGAGGACCATCCCTGGCGCTAAATTTTCCACCGCGATTAGGCCCATTTGAACACCGATCGATGGTTTATGTTCAATTCCTTCGGCGCTACCAATTAGGTTCAGCCGTGCTGCAATGATTATGGTATCGCCCTAAAATCTTGATACTTAATGAAATAGTTGATTATTTTTTTAATCGGATGAAATTACCCATCGCGAGGTTTATGCACAGGTGCCGCCGACAGTACAACACTCGCTTACCGAGGTCGGCGACGGTCTACAGGGCGTGTTGGCGATGATGCGCGACTGGGGGAGGGCCCATTTTGAAATGTGGCTGGTTCCAAGAGAAAAGCATGCGGTTCTCAACGACCATTCGTCAAACAAAAAAAGGTTGTCGTGGTGACAACAACGCTTCAGGTATCACATAACAGGGGGTGCTGAATTGAAAAACCACCTCGTCAATCTTCATACCCCATCTTCTTTGTCTTTCATCTGGTCATATCTTTCCCGCAATACCGGCAGGAAAACGGTTGAATCGTCGATCACCGCAAAATGCGCCAGGCCGCATATGGCCGCCTTCGGGTCGGTGTTCACGGCCACGACGGTTCGGGATTCCCGCATGCCGGCCAGATGCTGGGGGGCACCGGAAATGCCGCAGGCCAGGTAAAGGGCCGGCGACACCGTGCGCCCCGTTTCACCGATCTGAAGGGTGCGGGGCAGCCAGCCCAGATCGCAGGCGCCCCGGGAGCCGCCGACCGCTGCATTTTTGAACATGGCGGCAACCGTATCAAGCAGACCTTTTGGTTCGGTCCCTCTCAGCCCCCGTCCGGCCGCCACGACCACTTGCGCCCTTTCCAACGCCTGATCCGTGTGAACCCGTCGAGTCATGCCCTGGGGGATGAACCGGTGGTCTGTGTCCGCCAACAGCCTGGTTTCCACCGATGGTGCCTGGTCAGATACATCCGGGGATGCCGAGGTGGAGAAAAGTCCCGGCATGATCGTCAGGACCATCGGCCGGATTGCGGTAGAGACGGTTTCACTCAGCTTGCCGCCGAAGATCGCCCGTTTGAGCACAACCTGGCCGCTTTCTCTCAACATGGCGTCAACGGCGGTGATGCAAGGGGCCTTGACCCGCCACGCCAAGGTGGCGGCGGCCTGGCAGGCGCGCGGGTTGTGGGGAAAGCAGACGGCCAGCAATGCGCATTCGTCGGCCAACGCCCCGATGCCCGAAGCGGCCAAGGGCGGGTTGGGATAGTGGAACCGTGCGTGATCCAGAACGATGACCGGCATGCCGGCCTGCTTCGACCAGGACCGTGCCACCGGCTCAATGTCATGCCCGGTGAGCACGCCGACCGGTTCACCATCGAACATTGCGGCCAGCCGCCTGGCCTGGTTGCCCAGATCTCTGGATCCGGCAGAGAGGCGGCCATCGATGGTCTCACCCACGACCAGGACGGTGCCGGTGCCTTTTTTTTGGTTTATCTTCAATTGTCCTATTTCAACCATCCGCTGAGATTAAACAGCCGCAACAGGGTGTCTGCTTTTTCAATCCTGGTTCCTTCGACGATTTGGCAGGAGGATCTCTGTTGCGGAAAATCCACCGTCACCGTGTCGACCAGCGGGGCGGAGACGGCCGTCTCCGCCGGAACGGCCTGCTCGATAGCCTGCCTGCGGGACCTGAGGGTGTTGGACAGGGACGGGTAGCGGGGGGTTCTCCGACCGGTCTGAACCGTCACCAGCGCCGGGCATGGGAGTCGGACGATCTCGGCCATACCGCCTTCCATTTCACAAGTTGCCGTCAGCGATCGATCCGGAAGGTCCAGGGCGATCTCCACCGCCGCAGCGGCGCAGGGCAGGTCAAGCGCAGCGGCGATCATCGGGCCGGTGATGCCATGCATCTCGTCTTCGGATATGGCGCCGGTCAGAATCAGATCGTATTTTTTTGTTCTGGCGAAGCGGGCAATCGACAAGGCGGTGGTCGCTGGGGCCAGCCGCCGGACCGCGGTAACGGCCAGGTGAATGCCCGCATCCGCACCCATGGCCACGGCTCGCCGAATCGTGTCCCGGACCCGATCCGGTCCTGCCGACACAACATCTACCGTCACATCGGTGGCCGTATCCTTGATCGCCAGGGCCGCCTCCAGGGCGTGGGCGTCGTAATGATTCATGCACCACCCGATGGCCGTTTCATCGATCCAGGGGCCGGCAATGGCCAAAGGCCCGCCGGGGGCAAGATCGGGTACCGCCTTGATGCAAACCAAAATCGAGAATGCCATGAATTCCTCATCCTGTTCACTTGGGACACCTATACGCACGAATCCAACGCAAGGCAATAAAAAAATCGAGCGTTCGCTATATTAATATTGACACCGGTGCAGGTCCGCCATATAGGAGATACAGACAAAATCCAGCTCTATCATGGGGTGACCGGCTCATGTAGACGGGAACGGATGGCTGCCAATGGGAAATGAGGCAGCCCGATGCGAATCTAACTTGGCTGGTCCGGGAAATCAAACGCATGAGCACCTTGTATCTGATCCGACACGGCCAGGCTTCCTTCGGCACATCGGACTACGATGCGCTTTCGGACAGGGGGCGGCACCAGGCACGTCTTCTGGGCGTCTTTTTTCTCAGGGCCGGCATCCGCTTCGATGCCAGCTGGTCCGGCACCCTGAAGCGGCAGCGACAGACCTTCGGTGAAGTCCGAAACCGCTTTCTGGAAGCAGGTTTTGACATGCCGCCGCCGACCGAAACCGCAGCCCTTGACGAATACGATTACGAAGCCATTCTTCGAGCGCTGGTGCCGCGCATCGAAAAGGCAGATCCGGCATTCACCAGCGATGTCAGCCACATGCTCTCGGGCCGGCGGGCGTTTCAAAAGGTATTCGGACGGGTGATGACCCGCTGGGCATCCGGCCGTGACAGCGTGGATGATCTGCTCAGCTGGTCCTCCTTTGCCGCGGGCGTGACCGCCGGCATCCATGACATCATCGGTTGCAGCGGTCGCGGCAGCCAGGTCGCCGTTTTTACTTCGGGCGGCCCCATCGCTGCGGCCGTCGGCAGCGTGATGGGCCTTGCCGCTGAAAATACCGTCGCGCTTTCATGGCGGCTGGTCAACGCCTCCATCACCCGCTTCATATTCGGCAGCGGACGCATCAGCCTGGCCACCTTCAATGAACAGGGTCACTTGGAAAGGGAAGGGGAGCGCGGTTTGATCACCTACAGATGAACCCCATCGAATCATTTCACGGTACAGGAAGGACAGTATGGATTTTCAAATCTCTGAAAAAATGCAGGTGATCCTGGAGATGATCAACGCGTTTGTCGACAAGGAACTCATCCCCCTGGAGCCGGAATTCCTGAATCGCGAATTTGTGGATCTGCTTCCGGTGCTGGCGGAAAAGCGCAGGCTGGTCAGGCAGATGGAGTTGTGGGCGCCCAACCACCCGAAGGAACTGGGGGGCATGGGCCTGGATTTGGTCGAGCACGGCCTGGTGTCCGAAGTGCTGGGGCGAACGCCTATCGGCCACTATGTCTTCAACTGTCAGGCCCCCGATGCCGGCAACATCGAGATCCTGCACAAATACGGTACCGAATCACAGCAAGGGCAGTACTTGAGACCCCTGGTGGACGGGAAGATCCGCAGCTGTTTTTCCATGACCGAGGTTGACATGCCGGGCTCCAATCCAACCATGCTGGAAACCACGGCCATCAAGGACGGCGACGACTATGTGATCAACGGCCAGAAATGGTATACCACGTCCGCGGATGGTGCCGCTTTTGCCATTGTCATGGCCGTTACCAATCCCGAGGCCTCTCCCTATATGCAGGCCAGCATGATCATCGTACCCACCGACAATCCGGGTTTCAACCTGGTTCGCAACATTCCGGTCATGGGGCACCGGGGAACCGATTACGCCTCCCACGGAGAAATCCTCTACCAGAACTGCCGGGTGCCGCGGGCGAACCTGCTGGGGCCCGAAGGACACGGTTTCGTTATCGCCCAGGAAAGACTGGGACCCGGTCGGATCCATCACTGCATGCGCTGGCTCGGCATCGCCCAGCGCGCCTTCGACCTCATGTGCCGGCGGGCCAACACGCGTAGGATGACGCCAGACGGAAAGACCCTGGGATCAAAGCAGATCGTCAAGGCCTGGATCGCGGAAAGTGCATCAGAAATACAGGCTGCCCGCCTGATGACCCTGCACGCCGCCTGGAAAATCGAAAAAGAGGGGGCCAGGGCCGCGCGCCACGAGATATCCTTCATCAAGTTTGTGGTGGCCAACACCCTCCAGCGGGTGGTCGATCGCGCGCTTCAGGCGCACGGCGGCCTGGGCATGACCGACGACACGGTGCTGGCCTATTTCTTCCGCCACGAACGGGCGGCGCGGATTTATGACGGGGCCGACGAGGTTCACAAGATGTCCGTGGCCCGGCATATCCTTCGCGCCCATGCCGAAGGCGGTTTGAAAGCGGCGTTGAATCTGCCTGGATAGGACCGGTTCCGGGTTCCGGGTTCAGCGTTTTGGGTTCGCCCTAAGAGCGGCTTCCAGCCGCGATCACTAGCATCACCAATGGCCCCTTCATCGAGAAACGGCAATGGATTTAAAATCATTTGAAATGCAGGTAACGGTATCGATGACGGATATCTGTTCGGAAATATTCAACAGCCGATCCCACTCCATCAAAATCAAAAAAGAGGAGGTGGCGGTCAGGAACCTGGTGAGAATTTTCAAGGCAACGCTCAAGCTGGCCAATCGGAAGGGGTTTCACGCCATGAGCCTGCGGGACCTGTGCGCCGAAAGCGGCATGTCCATGGGCGGGTTGTACGCCTATTTTAAAAACAAGGAGGAACTGCTGACCCTGATTCAGGAGCAGGGCCGGGCCATTGTGGCCCGGGTGATGGGCGACCGGCTGCACGGCATCGAGGATGCCACACGGGCGCTGGATATGGCCATCCGCAGCCACCTCTATCTGTCCGAAGTCCTGCAGCCCTGGTTTTTTTTCTCATATATGGAGACCCGCTTCTTCCATGCCGAGGAAGGCAAACGGGCCATTGCCGGCGAACTGCAGACCGAAGCGATTTTTTCCGGCATTCTGGAACGTGGGATGGCCAGTGGCCGCTTTGCCATCAGGGACCCGCTGCTGGTTGCCGCCGCCATCAAGGCCCTGCTTCAGGATTGGTATCTGAAGCGCTGGAAATACAAAAGGCGCGAGATTTCGGTCGACGCTTATGCGGATTTTGTCATTTCCATGGTCAGCGCCTATGGAACCGGTAACACCATGAAGGGGGTAAACGATGACTTCTCTTGACCAGGCCGGGGCGGTGCGCCGCGGAGAATCGCTGGACGCAGAAAAGATCGCCGCTTATCTGAAAGCGAACCTGCCCGACCTGGTCGGCCCGGCAACGGTGCGCCAGTTTCACAGCGGGTTTTCAAACCTGACCTACCTGATCGGCATGGGTGAAACTGAACTGGTGCTGCGCCGGCCGCCCTTTGGCAGGAAAGCCAAAAGTGCCCATGACATGAGCCGGGAATACCGCATACTCAAGGCCCTGACGCCCGTATTCCCGCATGTCCCGGAACCCCTGCTCTACTGCGACGATCCGGCGGTCATGGATGCGCCCTTTTACGTGATGCAGCGCCTGCGGGGCGTGATTCTCAGAAAAGAACTGCCCGACGCGCAGGCGCTAAGTGCGGCAGCTGCCGGCAAGCTTTGCCGTGGATGGGTGGATGTGCTGGGCGAGCTTCACGGCCTGGACTACCAGAGCTGCGGCCTGGCGGATCTGGGCAATCCCGATGGGTATGTGGCCCGGCAGGTCAACGGCTGGTCCAAACGCTACCGCGAAGCCCGAACCGATAACGTGCCGGATTTCGAAGCGGTCATGGCCTGGCTGAGCGCCGGCATGCCGGCGGATTTTTCAACACCCGCCCTGGTCCATAACGACTACAAGTTCGACAACGTGATTCTGGATCCTGCCGACCTCACCCGGATCATCGGTGTGCTGGACTGGGAGATGGCCACCATCGGCGATCCGCTCATGGACCTGGGCGCCTCGCTGGGGTATTGGGTCGAACCGGGTGACAGTGACGCGTTGAAGCTGATCCGGACGTTGCCGACCCTGTGTCCCGGAATGCTGACCCGGCGTCAGATCGTCGCCCTGTATGAGAAAAAAGCCGGATTGCCCATAGAGAATTTTGCCTGGTATTACTGCTTCGGTTTGTTCCGGCTGGCGGTGATCGCCCAGCAGATCTACTATCGATTTTTTCATGGTCAGACCACCGACAAGCGCTTCGAGATGCTGGGATTCGCCGTGGAGATATTGGAGCGGGCGGCGGTTCGGGTGATGGAAACGGGAGAATATTGAGAGGAGACACAATGGTATCTTTTGATTTGAAGGGCCGCATCGCTTTGGTCACCGGCGCCAGCCGGGGCATCGGTCGGGCGATTGCTGAGACACTGGCCGAGCATGGTGCAGAGCTGATCGTGGTGAGCCGGAAGCTGGCGGGCTTGGAAACGGTCGCGGCAGGGATCCGCGATAAAGGCGGAAAAGCGGCCTGCTTTGCCTGCAACATGGGCACTCTTGCCGACATCGACTCACTTTACGAGAGAATTGGTGAGGCGTATGGGCGGCTGGACATCCTGGTGAACAATGCCGCCACCAATCCCTATTTTGGCGAAATGGCCGGCGTCGATGAAGGGGTCTGGGAGAAGACCCTGAACGTGAATCTGAAAGGGCCTTTTTTCATGATCCAAAAGGCCATTCCCCTCATGCAGGCGGGCGGCAACGGCGCAGTGGTGAACGTCTCGTCGGTCAACGGCATGCGGCCGGCGGTGTTTCAGGGGGTTTATTCGATCACCAAAGGGGCGCTGATCACCATGACCCAGGCCTTCGCCAAGGAACTGGCAGCCCACCATATCCGGGTCAATGCGTTGCTGCCGGGACTCACGGACACCAAATTCTCCTCGGTGCTCATGCAGAACAAAGCGATTTACGACATGGTGGTCGATCAAATTCCCTTGAAACGCCATGCGGAACCCATGGAGATGGCCGGTGCGGTGCTATACCTGGTTTCGGACGCGGCATCCTACACCACCGGTGCCTGCATTCAATGCGACGGTGGGTTGCTGGCATAACCGCCGGCTTTCAGCTGAGTGGAAGGTCAAGGCAGAGGATTCGATGCAAAGTTCATGGCCTTCCCCTGGACGAAGGCGTAAATGATGAGGGCCGATCCTCACCATCCCGGAGAAATTACAATAGGTACGATGATGAATTTTATAGCGCTGCATGCGTCATCCTATGCGACAGCGTGCATACCAGTCAGCAACTCGTTGACGTCAACCGTTGCGATACCGGAATTGATGTCGGACATGGCGTAGGGAATGATCAATTCGTTGTTATGAATGATTGCTCCGCAGGAATAGACAACATTGGGGACATACCCCTCGCGCTCTTTCTCATGTGGGGCGAGCAGCGGCTCCTTCAGGCGGGCGATGATCTTCGACGGGTTTTCAAGATCAAGCAGCATGGCGCCGATACAATATTGGCGCATAGGCCCGACACCGTGGGTGAGCACGATCCAGCCTTGATCAGTCTCCAGGGGGGAACCGCAGTTGCCGATCTGGATGAACTCCCAAGGATATTCAGGCTCTTGGATGATTTTGGCCTGCTGCCAGAAGTGGATATTGTCCGAGAACATAATATGATTGTTTTCACCATCCTGGCGCGAGAGCATGGCATAGCGGCCGCCAATTTTCCGCGGGAAAAGCGCCATCCCTTTGTTTTGCGCAGCTTTCCCGTTGAGCGTTAAAATGTTGAATCTGATGAAGTCCCTGGTTTCGATCAACTGCGGTAAAATCGTTCCGTTATAGGCGGTATAGGTCGCATAATAGATGACCTCCCTGTTGTCACTGACAAATCTAACGAATCGGGCATCTTCAATGCCCCTGCTCTCGTTTTTGGAAACGGGGAAAATCACCCTTTCGGATATGCGGTGGTCGGGGTGGAAACTCACCTCATAATTGGAGCCTGCCAGCCAGCACATGGCCTTGAAGGCTTTGTTTTGTTTCCCTTCAGAAAATCTCGGTTGAGCGCGAAGGTTTCCAATTTTTTCGGTTAATTGGATATACGTAAAATCTTCCGGCAGCTGGTTGAGAATATGGTTGGTTATCTCATCGCTGGCCCCCATCTCGTTCAGTTTGAGATGGAACGGGTTGCGCTTGTATACCGCGTCCAGCTCGAGATCCGGCGTTTCCACAAAATCGCTGATCGGGTCGAAAAGAAATTCATTGCGGCGGTCAAGGACGCCGCTGCGAAAGACAATTGACGAAACATGACCTTCACCCGTTGCCCGCAGGCTCATGATAAAACGCAGGCTGCCTTTGTTCAGATGGCTCTGGTCGGGATGGGGGACGATGGAAGGGTTGAAAAGGGCGGCCGATTCAATCGAGTACTCCTTGGTAAAGTAAGCGCCGATGAGGGCCTTTTGTACATCGCTGAGTTTGGTATTCCGTGGAAGATAATCCTTCACCACCTCCAGGTGTCGTTCAAAAATATGTCCCAGGTCATCGTGGCGGCCGGAAAAATCTATCATCACCTGAGCCATCAATCTTCGGGCCGACGTCTCCGGCAAGTTGACTATCCGTTGGATTAATTTTGAGATGCGATGCCTGCCATCGGGAAGATGAAGCCGGGTGATGACCCGTGACGTATCGCCCACGATCTTGATCGCTTTCCTTTTTACTTTCAGCTTTTGACGCTTTTTAGGGGGCATGTCATTGTGTCCTTAAAAACGATTACCAGCGAAGGCGCGGCAAAGTGGTGGTTCTTAAATTTCAAGGAATCATCGGCGTTTATTTTTCAGCCTGCGATCATCCGACCAGGGTCCGCTACAGCGGAGGCCGAGGTGCCGAGAGGCACAGCGCTACCAATTCATCGATGACTGCCGTACCGGCGCACATGACCGTGTCTGCGCCGCCCCAGTATATTTTTACCGTACCGTCGTCTTCGGGAACGGCGCCGCAGGTAAAGACCACATTGGGCACATAGCCGGTAACTTCCCACGGATCCTCAGGCTGCAATATCCACTTATCGGAGACGCCGATGATGGTTGCCGGATCATCAAGGTCATGCAGAGCAGCGCCGAGGCGATACACCGTTCCTGACATGGTCTTGAAAACGCCATGGTAAATATGCAGCCAGCCCTTGTCGGTTCTGAATGGCGGTGCACCGGGTCCGATTTTCATCTCATCCCAGTGATAGGCCAGCGGCTTCATGATCACTTGTGAGTCGCCCCAGTGCACCAGGTCGGGAGAATAGGAAATCCAGATCGACCAGGGCGAGATTTCCGAATGCGGCCGGTCCAAGCGGGCATATCGATTGCCAAATTTTTCAGGGAAAATAACCACGTTGCGCAAGTCCGCCTGGGTGATCAGCGCAATCCGTTCCACCTTATGGAAATCCTTGGTCCGCGCCAGAGCGATCCTCACGCCGTGGCGGGAATAGGCGCTGTAGGTCAGCAGGTACTCGTTCTCTACCTGCGAAATCCGCATGTCTTCGACGCCGAAGGCTTCATATTCGGCAAAAACAGTATTCGTCGAAGGTGTCAGAAAGGGTTTGGGATGAACCGTAAAAGAAAAACCATCCTCGCTGTCGGCCCTGCCAATGATGGAACGCCCGTTTAGCAGATGCGACCGGAACAGCATAATGTAGCGGCCGTTGTGTTTGACGATGCCAGCATTGTGGACGGTAGCGACCGGATAGGGCACATCCTTGCTTGTCAGGATGGGGTTTTTAGTAAAGCGGGTAATAATTGGTTTGTCTTTTTTCATATGGGTCCGTCCTGTAAAATCATTTCGTAGACGTGCAGGTAGGCATCGACCATGCGGTCGACGGTGAAATGCCGTTCAACATGGCGGCGACAGGCTGCACGGTCAATCTCTTGGAGCCGTGCGACAGACGCAACGGCCTCGCCCACGTTGCCCACTAAAAAGCCATGTTTACCGTTTTCGATCAGTTCAGGCATGCTGCCCCTGTCAAAGGCGATCACGGGCGTACCGCAGGCCATGGATTCGACAACGGACAAACCGAAAGGTTCGTCAAATTGAATAGGGTGCAGCAGCGCACAGGCCTTGCCGAGCAGGCGGTTGCGCTCAATGGGTCCGACGCTGCCGACATATACCGCCTTTTCGTTGTCTAGGTGAGGGGCAACATATTGGTCATAGTAAGCATGATCCTGGATGATGCCCGCCAATATCAGCTTTTTATGGCAGGCCTTGGCGATATACAGGGCTTCGCGGACCCCCTTGTCCTGGTGAATTCGCCCGAAAAAAAGCAGGGTGCCATCCGGGTCCGGTTGAAAATCAAACTGTTTGATATCGATGCCGTGGTGGATGGTTTTAATATAATCCAGTTCCGGCGATCGGTCGGCATCGCTGATGGAAACATAATACACGCTGCCGTTGTATTTCTTGTAAACCGGCAGAATTCCGGGTGATGAAAAGCCGTGAATGGTGGTCACGATCGGGGTGGTGGTCAGGCCGGAATAGGTCAGCGGCAGATAGTCAAAGTGGTTATGGATGATATCGAATGCATCGGCATGCTCGAAAAGCGCTGAGATGTGCAGACACTCCCAAACTTTTGGAATGAGTGACGGGTCCTCTTCATAGCCCCGCGGGCAAATGGCATGCAACCTGCCGCTGGTCTGCGAATCCGCGGTGGCAAACAAGGTCACCGCATGACCGCGCGAGACCAAGCCTTCAGTCAACATCGACGCCACACTCTCCCAGGGGCCGTAGTGGCGTGGCGGTGTTCGCCAGGCAATGGGCGAGAGCATGGCAATGTGCATGATTGATCCTTGGTTAACTGGTTTTTTGTGACGACCACTGGTTTAAGGTTTCGTCGGCATAGAGTTTCTGTAAGGTCATCAACGCAAGCAGCCAGGCCAGGGAGGATTCTGCACCTTCATTTTGGTTGATGCCGTCCGCCATCAATCCATCCCGGCATCCCCCGGTTTTGGCATCATAGAGCGGCAAGTTAAGGTCGTTGTGCCCGAGAAACCAATTGAAACACATGACCGCTTTGTTGAACCATGCTTGATCCCGGGTGATATCAAAGGCCTTCACACACGCTTCGACCATGGTGCTGGCCTCGATGGGCTGCTGGTCGAAACGGGCTCTGGGGCCGCCTTGTCCATACCATCCGTTGCTGCCGATGGGCACGAAGTGGCTGTCTTCGGTCTGGATGGCAAGCAGCCACTTGAGGGAGACGAGTCCCATGTCCACCATGTCGCTGCGTTGCATCCGCTGGCCGGACAGAAGCAGGGCATGGGGCAGTTTGCCGTTGGCATAATTCAAAGCGTTCTCAAGCCATGGCCAACTGTCAGTTGCATGGTTTTTAAACTGATCGAAAAGCCTGTTGGCCAGGATTTCGCGGACCCTGCGCACATCGCTGTCCCCGGAGAATTTATCCAGATAGGCATGCATGCCCACCAGACAAAATGCGATGGCCCGGGGCGAATGAAAATTCTCGACCGCTCGCAGGGCCTTTTTGAAGAGGGTCGTACTCATTGCCAAGTGCCCTGGATTTTTAAGAAAAGCCACCGCGTTGCCAAGGCTCCAGATCGCCCGACCATGGGAATCCTCGGACCCGATCTCCTCCATCCACTGCCGCGAGTAGGTCATGAAATTGCGAAAGCGCCCTTCTTTTTCATTGAAGGCATAGAGAAGAAATCCGAGATAATGACCGCTGAGTGAATCAAGCCCCCAGCCGTTTGTCGGCAGGTAGGTTTGACCCATGGCGGCAACCAGCAGCGCTCTGGCATTGTCGTCGGTGCAGTAGCCATGGGTGCGATCGGGGATGGTATGGTTGGCATGCTGCAGGATGCCGGTATCATCGGTAAAGGCGTTGAGGTGATCGAGCTTGATCTCCGGAAGTTCGAAATTGGTGATGGCCTTAATATTTTCAACATAGGAATGCCTTGGCCGGGGATTCCGGGTCCGGTTTTGCCTCACTTCACTGAACACCTGGAGGTAATTCCGGGCGACCTCCTTCCAGACTGCCTCACGGGTGAAGGTATAGGCTTTTTTGCGCATGGCGTGCCGCTCGACATCGTTGTCCAGAAGGTCGATGATCTGTTCCGCCAGGGCTTCCGGATTACTGAAGGGCACAATTCGGCCCCGGCCTTCGGCAAGCATTTCGGTAGCATACCAGTAGGGAGTCGAAATGATGGCTTTGCCGGTGCCCATGGCATAGGCAAGGGTTCCGGAGGTAATCTGGGCTTCTTCAAGATAGGGAGTGGTGTATATGTCGGCGATGCCGAGAAACTCACACAATTCTTTGAGTTCAACAAAACGGTTTTGAAAAATGACATGCGCGCCGATATCGAGTTTGCGCACGAGCTGCTGCAGCATGATACGGTAGGCATCCCCGTGCAATTTTAAGATATGCGGATGGGTTGCACCTAAAATAATATAGGCCACATCGGGGTGTTTGTTGATGACTGCCGGCAGCGCCAGCAATACATTTTCGATGCCCTTATTGGGGGAAAGCAAGCCGAATGTGAGCAGGACTTTTTTGCCTTCCACACCGAACTTGTCTTTGTTATAGCTGGGATCGATGAAGGGTGTATCCGGAATGCCGTGATGAATAAAAACAATTTTCTCTTCGGGTACGGCGTAGATCTCTTCAAGGAATCCAAATGCCTTATGGCTCATCACGACCAGTTTGTCAGAGAGTTCGGACAGCTTGCCCATGACGGCGCGATATTCCGGTGCGGGGTCTTTCAACACCGTGTGCAGCGTGGTTACCACCGGCATGCGCAGGTCACCCAATAGTTTTAAAAGGTGGCTGCCGGCCGCCCCCCCGAAAAGACCGTATTCATGCTGAACGCAGACAATATCCGTCTGATTGATATTGAGAAATTGAGACGCCATGCTGTAGTCGCTCAATTTGTTCTGGTTGATCTCAAAGCGCACTTTATCCGGATAAGGATATCCCTCGGGTGTGTCATTCATTGCCGCCGCCCAGCAATTAATGTCGGGCGCTTCCGCTGACAGGCCTTCAACCAGATCCGTGGTGAAGGTGGCGATGCCGCATTGGCGGGGCAGATAGTTGCCGATTACGGCAATCGAGTTGATTCCCTCGTAATATTTAAAAACCGATGTCATGACAGCCACCTTTAAGCCTTTTTAAGCACACGTACGCCATATAGGAACACAATCGCGCCCGTGGTCGCGACGAGCAAACTGCCGATCATACTGCTTCCGGCGAAAAGGCCAGCCTTTTCAAAAAGGATCCCGCCGATCAACGCGCCGGTCACGCCGACAATGATGTCTCCAATTACGCCGTATCCCTTGCCGGTCATAAACTGCCCGGCAAGCCAGCCGGCGATCATGCCGATTAAGATCATCCAAAAAAATTCCATGTCGATTTCTCCTCATGTTAGTAAAGGAAGGCCTGCTGTATCCTTTTCCCTTTTGTGCCATCACCGCTATTGCTGAAAGCACACGGCTCGGCGTGTTGGGATGTCACGATGGAAAGCAATGGCAGCCCAACGGTCTAAGCGCGGTGGTGTTCTTGTCCTCGGGCTGTGTGGACGGCTTCCATTCCTTCCGATTGTCCGATGGTGTAAATATGGATGCCATGCGGTTCGATCAGCAGGCTTTTGGTTCCCAGCAAAACGCCGAACATGTCGGACCGCAGATGTTGATCCAGATCTTTTCGCGACTGCCACTCCTCGAGAAGATTCAGTAGGTTTTTATCTTCCATATTACAAAAGAGGGCAAAACTCAGACAACCCGCCTCCATCTCAGTCAATTCAATCATCGACAAAAGCGTTTGCACCAGTTCTTTCTGCTTTTCCGGAAGTACATTCATGGTAATTCTAACGACGATCATGGCGACCACCTCCCGGCAGTGTCTGCTTTTCTGGTTAGTCGATGCTTTCAGGCAGCAGATCTGGCGGCTTATGACCAGTCGTTGCCAGTGGTTTGGTACCGATTCCGAGGATATATCCGCGATGATAGAGAAAACGGATATTGACAGGCAATCCAAAGTACTTTTCCCTTTGCGCTGCACTTTTTACTTAATCAATTTTCGTGCCGGATCACAGCAGTTTTGATATTAGCTGCATCGCTTCGATTTAATTGATAAATAATATTGAACCAATCAAGGTGAGCCAGCCGTCGAAGGGCTGCAGAATCGGTCATATACAACCAATGATCAAATGCGACCGATGATGTGCCGCGTATGGGGCCAATGCGCGTCTTACAGCGCATCCATGACACGCGCTAAAACCAGGTCGGCATGAGGTGGACAATTCGTCAGACAACAACTTATCTCGAAAAATAAGAATCAGGGTTCGAGGCAAGGGAAAGGCCGGCGACGGCGAAAAAGCGGAGCCGGCAAATCGTGTGTGCGCATGTGGCGTCATTGCATCACACGGCCATGGTCAACATGTCTGCTTTACGATGGGGTTTAGGCCTTTTTGGGGTATGGAATAACCAGAACGGGACAGGCTACGTGATTGATCACATGTTCGGTAATCGTACCGGTCACCAAGTCCTTGATGTTGTTCCTGCCGTCGGTGCAAATGACGATCAGATCGATACCGAGTTTTCCAGCCGTTTCCGCAATGACCCGTTCCGGTTTTCCTTGGCGAATCTCATAGTCGACCTGAATATCCTCGGCATGCAGATTGCCAATTTCAGCCATCATCTCTTCGCGTGATTCCATGGCGATCCGCCGATACTTTTCTTTGAGGCCGTCAAAACTGACCCGAAGCATTTCGCGTTCCTGCTGCGCGATGAACTCCGGGTGGACATTTAGTATGGTGATTTTCGAATTAAACTGATGGGCAATTTGAACCGCCTTTTTCAGGGCGATGGAAGCGCGCTCCTTCAAGTCGGTCGGACAAAGGATGTGTCTGAACATGTGGCATCTCCCTTCCATCGCACCGCCAATAGGCAACCTGATGTGAACCGAAGGATAGCCGCGAATTGAAATTGGCGCGCGATGTTATGGTTTGCGGATATCCAGCTTGCGCATGCGGGCGCGCAGGGTGCTGCGGTCGAGGCCAAGGATTTCAGCCGCACTGTTGTTTCCGCTGACTTTCCAATGCGTCTGCTCCAGCACTCGCATAATATACTCCCGCTCTACATTCGCAAGCGTTTGATTCGCCTTTGTTAAATCTTTATTCGGTTTTTTCAGTTCATCAACCAGATGCAGTTTGGGACCCGACGAGTTGATCACCGCCCGTTCGAGGACATTTTCAAGCTCGCGAATGTTGCCGGGCCAATGATAGGTTTGCATCGCGGCCATCACATTCACCGGAATCAGACTGATTGATTTTCCCAGTCTTTTTGAAATTTTATCAATAAAATAATTGACCAGCAGCGGAATGTCCTCCCTGCGCTCCCTGAGCGGCGGCATGGTGATCGGGAAAATATTCAACCGGTACCAGAGATCCTCCCGGAAGGCGCCCTTGCGGACTTCCGCTTCCAGATTGCGATTGGTGGCGGCAATAATGCGGACATCGACGTTTATCGTGTCTGAGCTGCCCAGGCGCTCAAATTCGCCGGTCTCGATCACCTGGAGCAGCTTGGGCTGCAAATCCAGGGGCAGTTCACCGATCTCATCCACAAACAGGGTCGTGCCGTTCGCAATCTCGAAGCGCCCCAATCGTTTGGCATGCGCATCGGTGAAGGCGCCTTTTTCATGACCGAAAAGTTCACTTTCTATGAGGTTGGAAGGCAGTGCGGCACAGTTCATTTTCACCAGGGCCCGATTCTTGCGGGCGCTCAAGCCGTGAATCGCACGTGCCACCAGTTCTTTGCCGGTTCCGGTTTCGCCCAATACCAGAACGTTGGTATCCGTAGCGGCGATTTGTTCGACCTTGTAGAACACATATTTGATTTCGTTGCTTCGACCGATAATGTTTTCATGGTTGAATTCCAGTTTTATTTCTTCCTGAAGATAGGCTCTCTCGGCTTCGAGCTGGTCAGTCAGCTGCTTGATTTCGGCAAGGGCGTTTTCTGCCAGATGCTTGCTGTTCAGCGCTTCCTCCTTCGCTATTCTGAGTTCGGTGGTCCGTTTCTCAACAATTTCCTCAAGATGTCTTTTGTAATATTCACGCTCCGTCACATCTTCGATGGCCAATAGAATCAGCTGGGTTTGGCTTGCCTCGTTGTAAAACCGCCGGGCATTCAGATGCATGATCTTCGTGCCGATGGTGTCGAAGTGATGTTCCACCTCAAAATCATTGAACTGGGTGTTCTGGGGGAGGATCTCTTCGAGCAATTCTCTCAGTTTGGGGATATCCCATTGCCGATTGCCGAGGTCATATATCAACATCCCTTCAGTTTGCTCGGGGTTCACATTGAACGTGTGGTAAAAAGAAGGATTGGCATTGATCACTTTCAGATCAGGATCGAGTACGACCAACGGCTCTCGAATCGACCCGAGAATGCTTTCGAAAATTTTCAGAAACGCTTTTTCCATATAATTTTTCCACGCTATCCGCTTATCGAAAAGTTTTGGCAGTCCCCTGGCATCCGGTAGGAATGCCGTTATTTTAATCTATTTGTATCATGAACGCAACCGGTTCAACGACCTGCCGAGCACCGGCACTTGTGGAACTTGAAGTTACTTCAACGTGTCAACACTGATTATTTTCCCCTGTATCCCTTTTGGTTTCGTCCGGTGACAACGCTTACGTGTTGGGCGCCTGATTTCCGAAACCAGATCTTTATGAAGGTTTGCAGCTTCTCATTTTGAAGCTCCTTGACAAAATAGATCGGCATACGCATTTTACTGGTCAAGTGTCACTTCGTACGACGTCTTTCTTTTCTACTTTTCAACGAGCACCGATTTCAATTCACCCGAATCGGGTCCCGCAACCGTGAAGCACACTGCGCCCTTTCATATGGGTGCGTTTCAACGATAATACCACTCCACGGCGTATGCACGTTAATACAGCCGAGACAGCCGGTGTTTTGATGCGAAACAAGCCTCGGTGGATGGTTGACACGTTTACCCCGTTATCTGAAAGGAGAATTTGAACCATGAAACTCAGGCCATTGCAAGATCGTATTTTAGTTCAACGCGTCAAAGAAGATGAAAAAACCAAAGGTGGAATCATCATCCCGGATACGGCTAAGGAAAAGCCGGCTGAAGGAACCGTGATTGCTGCCGGCAACGGCAAGCTCAGCGAAAATGGAAAGCGAGTGGCGCTTGACGTCAAGAAAGGCGATCGGATTCTATTTGGCAAATATTCGGGTACTGAGGTGAAAATTGAGGGTGAAGAATACATTATCATGCGGGAGGACGACGTGCTTGGCATCACCGGATAAACATTGAAAGGGAGGTTAAGATTAAAATGGCTAAAATAATTAAATATGACATGAAGGCCCGTGAAGCGATGCTCAACGGCGTCAAGGCGCTTGCCGATGCAGTGGTTGTCACCTTGGGTCCCAAGGGCCGAAACGTGGTCATCGATAAGTCATGGGGTTCTCCCACCGTTACCAAAGACGGCGTTACCGTTGCCAAGGAGATCGAACTGGAAGACAAGTTCGAGAATATGGGCGCCCAGATGGTCAAGGAAGTGGCCAGCAAAACAAGTGACACGGCCGGTGATGGTACAACCACGGCCACGCTTTTGGCCAGATCTATTTACGAAGAGGGGCAGAAACTGGTGGCGGCCGGCAATGATCCCATGGCCATTAAACGGGGGATTGATGCCGCGGTTGAAATCGTTGTGAAAGAACTTCAAAAGTTGAGCAAACCCACCCAAGACCAACGCGAAATTGCCCAAGTTGGCACCATTTCGGCGAACAATGATGAAACCATCGGCAACATCATTGCCGACGCCATGAACAAGGTTGGTAAAGAAGGGGTCATCACCGTTGAAGAAGCCAAAGGTATGGAAACAACCCTTGAAGTGGTTGAAGGGATGCAGTTTGATCGAGGATACCTGTCGCCCTATTTTGTGACCGACGCAGAAAAAATGGTTGCCGCTCTGGAAGATGCCTACATTCTGATCAATGAGAAAAAAATCAGCAACATGAAGGATCTGTTGCCCGTCCTTGAACAAGTCGCCAAAATGGGCCGGCCCTTATTGATCATTGCAGAAGATGTGGACGGGGAGGCACTGGCCACCCTGGTGGTCAATAAATTGAGAGGGACCCTGCAGGTCGCTGCGGTCAAGGCGCCGGGTTTCGGCGACAGACGAAAAGCCATGCTGGAAGACATTGCCGTTTTAACCGGCGGCCAGGTGGTCTCCGAGGATTTAGGGACCAAATTGGAAAATTTAGCGGTTGCAGACCTCGGCAAGGCCAAACGGATCAACATCGATAAAGACAACACCACCATCGTCGACGGCGCCGGTTCGCGGTCGGCCATCGAGGGGCGGGTGAAGCAGATTCGTGCCCAGATCGAAGAAACCACCTCCGACTACGATCGGGAAAAACTGCAGGAACGTCTGGCCAAACTGATCGGCGGGGTGGCGGTGATCAACGTGGGGGCAGCCACCGAGACAGAAATGAAGGAGAAAAAAGCCCGCGTTGAAGATGCCCTCAACGCCACCCGTGCAGCTGTAGAAGAAGGGATCGTGCCGGGCGGAGGGGTAGCGCTGGTTCGCTGTCTGGCCGCGCTGGAGAAAATGAAAATCAAAGCGGATCAAAAGCTGGGGGTGAAAGTCGTTATGCGCGCCATGGAGGAGCCGCTTCGTCAGATTGCCAAAAATGCCGGTGCTGAAGGTTCTGTCGTTATCGATAAAGTCAAAAACGGTGAGGGTGCCTTTGGTTACAATGCCCAAACAGATACCTATGAAGATCTGATGGAAGCCGGCATAATGGACCCGACCAAAGTGGTCCGGTTTGCCTTGCAAAATGCAGCAAGTGTAGCTTCATTAATGCTGACGACCCAAGCCATGATCGCAGAAAAACCCGAAGAAAAAAAGCAGATGCATCCGGGGGCTCAAGGAATGGGCGGCGGCATGGGTGGGATGATGTAACCTTCGTTATTCCATGGTTTTCATGGTGGAGAGGAAAGGCAGCAATGCAGACTTGAGCTGACAGTTCCCGATGTTGTGGCTGTCAGTTCAAGATAATTCCAATAACATTCAGTTGGGCCCGTCATCGATTAGATATGGGTTACCATCTGCCGGTACCGTTCCATGATTTGACTCATGACAGGTTCGAGTTCATCGGGTTGAATGACCAGCAGGTCTCCAGTTTCCGCCTTTGAAAAAAGGTAATCCACAGCTTTATCCGGTTCTGGAACGATTTCGATATTGTCCTCTTGGAACCCTCCTTTAATCAACCCCTCATGAACTAACCGTGGCGTTTCGCCGACAGGCCGATTACGAGGATCAAAATCAGCCAGTATGATATAATCATATACCTTTGCCAGTTCTTCACCAAGTTCAATAATTTGTTCAGTGGTTCGGCTGCCTGTTCCGTGACACAAAGCAATCTTTCTCCCCTGCGAGAGCCGTGGTAATAATTTGGCTATGGCGCGCGCTGATTCCGGGTTATGACCATAATCCACAAGAACTTTGTACTTTTGAAAATCGAATAAATTCATTCGTCCAGGATTTTGGTTCGCCGAAGGATAAAAGGTCATCACACCGTTTCGAATTTGTTCAAGAGGCAGTTTCAATCCGTGCAGGGCGCCAATGGCTGCCAGTGCATTGGAGATGTTAAAATCGATAATTCCTCCAAAAGTAATCGGAATTTCTTCAAGCGTGCAGACAGTGATATCCAATTCCCTATTTCTAATGATGGCATTTCGTTTGTCTACCGTGACAACGGTTCCCCCTTTTTTGATGTGCGCTTTTATCTTTTGATTGTTGGGGTCCAAAGAAAATAAAATAATATTTCCACGAGCGCGTTCCAAGACGCTCATGGTCACGCTGTCGTCTGCGTTTAAAACCGAAGTGCCCGTTTTCTTAACGACTTCGACTACGGTAGACTTTACCAGGCATAATTCTTCTTGGGATTCGATCCAATCCGTACCCAGGTGGTCCTTTCCAATATTTAACAGCACACCCACATCAACTTCGTCAACACCAAGGCCTCGTCTGACGATTCCCCCGCGGGCGACTTCCAACACAATATGGTCCACCGTTGGTTCCCTGAGCACGATCCCGGCTCCCTCTGGGCCGCTGTAGTCTCCAGTCAGAATTGATTTCCCATCGATTGCAACGCCCGTAGTACAGGCCAAACCTACGATTTTCCCCGAATACTTCAATGTATGGGCGAGTAATTTACTGGTCGTCGTTTTCCCATTTGTGCCGGTTACCGCCAAAACAGGGATTTGCGCGTAGCCCTCCGGGAAAAGCATGTCCACTATCGGTTTTGCAACATTCCGGGGCTGGCCGTTGGTAGGCTCCAAATGCATCCGGAATCCTGGTGCGGCATTTACTTCAACTACTTTTATTCCGGATTGGCCCAAGGGAAGCGAAATGTCGTTAGCCAAGGCATCCACGCCCACGCAATCCAGTCCAATAATTCGCGCGGCTCGTTCAGCCATCAGGATAATATCGGGGTTTACCTCATCAGTAACGTCGGTGGCGGTACCGCCTTGGCTGAGATTAGCTGTGGTCTTCAGGTACACCGTCTCGCCTTCGCCTGGGATTGAATCCTTAGAGAGTCCTCTTTGGAACAAGAGCCTTTCCGTCATATCATCGATTTCAATTCGCGTTAGCACCTTTTCATGTCCAAACCCTCGACGAGGATCGGCATTGATTTTTTGAATGAGCTTTTTGATTGAGGACCTTCCATCGCCGATAACATGGGCGGGTTCTCGCTTGGCCGCTGCTACCAGCTTGCCATTTATTACCAACAGACGAAAATCGCCACCATGAACATACGCTTCGACAATCACATCTGGGTGGTATGCCTGCGCCGCTCGGAAAGCCTTCTTTAATTGATCCAGATTGGTAACATTGATCGTGGATCCTTTACCATGATTCCCCACATCCGGTTTGACAACAACACTATCGCCAATTTCGTTGAAAGCGGCGATGGCCGCTTCCTCAGTTGAAACCACCTGGCCGTTTGGAACCGGAATCCCAGATTTCTTTAAATACCTTTTCACGCTTGTCTTTTCATCGGCCACTTCTACGGCAATGGCCGACGTATGGCTGGTAATGGATGCCTGAATCCGTTTTTGATGGGCGCCATACCCCAACTGAATATAGCTCTTCTCATTGAGACGAATAAAAGGAATATTTCTTGATTTGGCCTCCTTCACAATACTCCAGGTCGTTGGTCCCAGCATATGGTCTTCGCGTAAGACCTTGAGATCGGTAACAACCTCGCTGACATCGACGCGCGCTCCTTCAGATATTGCTTCGAACAGGGATACGGCCGCTTGCGCTGCCTTTAATCCTGCAGATTCGACGAGATACCGGAAAACCACGATGTAAACGCCCTTTTTGGATGTGTCTAGTGTTTTTCCGTATCCAACTTCCATTCCAGCCAGGCATTGAAGCTCAATGGCTATATGCTCAATAATGTGACCGGCCCACGTTCCCTGGTGAAGCCTTTGGATAAAACCGCCGGGTTTTCCGACAGAGCATCCGTGTTCTTGGAGCGTTGGAATCAGCGTCAACAGCCGTTCCGAGAAACCGTCGATTGTATCTGACGGTCGACGCTCATAGGCTTTAATGTCCAAGACCATGAATATTGCTGAATGTCGGGTATGCCGATTGGGGCCACGCAACGCCCTCAACTCAATTATCTCAATCATCCATATTCTCCCATGTGTCATCGCGAAGGCGTTAAGAACTGCCTTTTCCTGAAATTGTATCCGTATCCAGTCACCAACGAATGAATGCGGACATTTTCTACGGCAATGGGTCCACCCGGCTTGATATCCATGATGTTGGAATGTCCAATATCGCTGCCGTCGACGATAATAACCTGGCCGGTACCAATAACTTCGGCAACCCCATCACTTTTCAAAACGACACCGGAATCTTCACCGATTCCAACACCGATGCAGGTCGGGTTGGTTGTGATAATCTGAACCAGACGACCGATACGGCCTCTTGCCATAAAGTGCGTGTCAAAGATGATTTTTTCCACGAAACCAAATCCGGATGTCGTGAGGACGCTTCCTTTGAACAACCCTTCTTCACTTTTTCCTTCATAAATCATGGTGTCGGAAAATACGGCAGCCCCGGCACTGGTTCCCGCAATAAGGGCGCCCGCCTCTAAGCGATGTTGAATTGTATGGAGTACCCTTGATCCTCCGATAATGGTTGTTAGCCGCAATTGATCACCACCGGTTAGGAAAATCAGATCGGCGTCTTCGATGCTGTTGGCGAGTGTCCTGTCGTTGGCTTGAGCTCTTTCTTTAATGTTTAATATTTCTATTTTAGAAGCGCCAAGGTTACTGAATACCTGGTGATAGTCTTCCCCTCGCTGTTCGGGCGCTTCGCTTGCGGTGGTGATTACACTGACTTTGAATTCGGTTTTCCCAACTTCTTGAACAACTCGTTTAAGTACAACCAATTCATTCGCCTTGTCTTCATTCCCACCAATTGCAATGAGACGCCCCCGAAAAAATGGATCCAATGCCATGATTACTGAATCTCCCTAGTGTGGCCACCCCATGCGGTTAATGGCTTTGACGTAAGTTCATTGGGTAGGATTTCGAATTGTTCCCCTTCTCCTACAATGACATCACCCGAATCATATTCGTCATGCCGGCAACCCAAACCGGATTGCCCGCCGTGATGACGGCCAGGTTCCCTTGAATCAAATTGCTTGTCTTAACTGCCCTTTGGGATACCTGTTCAATCAGGTCATCCGTGTTCCGGTGATTCGGAATCATGCGGGGGTTTATCCCACGGAAAAGAGAACGCTGCCTTAGGGTTGTATGGCTGGGCGTAAAGGCAACAATCGGTTGCCTGGGCCTGATCCTTGAGATGTGCATGGCTGTCCGACCGGATTGTGCAGGCGCTAAAATCGCAGTTGCATCCAGGATATCTTGGCAGGCTAATGGCCACAACAGCGCTCCTGTTGTTTCAATTGAAATCGATCACCAGTTCATTGTCTCCGGAATCGGGCTCCCTTTTAATGTCAAACCCCAGTTTTTTTCCCAGCGCGAGCATGTTCCGATTCTCATGCAACACGATGCCGTGCACCGATTCAAAACCCTGCTTTTCGGCAATGGACAGGCATTTTTCCAGCAGGTTGGATCCAATGCCCTTGCCTTGCCAGGCATCCCCCACCAGAACGGCGAATTCACCCGTTTTGCCATCCGGATCGCCGATGATTCTGGCAACCCCCAGCATGCAGTCGGTTTCCGACTCCTCATCGATGGCCACCAGCGCGATCTCCCGGTCGTAATCAATCTGGGTGAAGCGGGCCAGCATTTCGGGGTTCAACTCCTTTAAGGCACCGAAGAAACGATGGTAAATCGTCGTGGGCGAAAGCGTCTTGAACAACGCCGTAAAAAGGGGTGCGTCCTCGGGTTTGACGGGCCGGACAAAAATGCCGCGCCCATCGACACTGACCATGTGGGACTCATCCTCCTCCGGGTACGGGCCGATCACCAGATGCAGGGAGGAGGGCACCGCAAGCGGTGAAACGAGAATGCGGGCATCCGCCGCAACGGGATTGCCGTCCTTGATCAGAACGGGATTCATGTCCAGTTCGGCGATTTCAGGAAAATCAATCAACAGTTGCGAGAGCCGAATGATCATCTCTTCCAGCCGCTGCATGTCGGCGGCGGGGCGGTTGCGGTATCCTTTCAGCATGGAGTAGGCTTTGGTCTCCTGCATGAGCCGTTTAGCCAGCAATCGGTTCATGGGCGGAAGCCCCAATGCCCTATCTTTTAAGACTTCCGTGTAAATGCCGCCCATGCCGAAAAGAATTACCGGGCCAAAATTGGGATCGCGCTTGGCGCCCAGCAGAATTTCATAATCCGGGTTTGAAAAATAGGGCTGAAGGGCCACGCCCTCGATCCGGGCATCGGGTTTGTATTGCCGGGCCGATGATACGATCTGACGGTAGGCATCCTCAACATCCGCATCGCCGCGCAGGTCCAGACGCACGCCGCCGGCATCGGTTTTATGGGTGATGTCCGGTGAGTGCAGTTTCATGACCACCGGGTATCCCATTTCCCGGGCGATCCGCGCGGCTTGCGCCTCGGTCGCGGCGATTTGCGCCCTGATCATGGGCAGGCCGTAGGCCGTGAGGATTTTATTGGAATCCGATTCCGACATAAATCCCTGGTCCGGCGCGCCGGCGATCAGACGGCGGGCCTTTTCCTGATCAAACGCCATGTCACCGGCTATCTTCGGTGGGACTTCCAACAGCATTTCGAGGTTCCTGGCATATTCGACCATATACAGAAACGCCCGTACTGCCCGTTCCGGTGTGTCATAGGTCGGGATCCCCGCTGCATTCAACACGTCCACGGCCGGGGCGATGCGTTTGCCGCCCATCCAGCAGGCAAATACCGGAAACCGGCGTTCCTGGATCGCAGCAGCCAGCGTCTCGGCTACGGAAAGGGGATCGGTAAGCGCCTGGGGTGCAAGGATGACCAGCACCCCGTCCAGGCTTTTCGAGTTGAAGCAGATCGACAGGGCGCGGCCGAACCGCTCCGCGGAGGCGTCGCCGAGGATGTCGATGGGGTTGCCCCGGCTCCAGAAGTCCGGCAGGAAGGCATCGAAGGCCTTCACCGTTTCGGGGTCAAGGGGCGCGGGCTCCTGACCATAGCGGGCGAGCGTGTCCGTCGCCATCACACCCGGTCCGCCGCCGTTGGTGAGGATCGCCAGCCGGGGACCGCGCGGCCGCGGTTGCTTGGCCATCAGTTCCGCGCAGTCGAAGAGCTCTTCGATGGTGTCCACGCGCACGATGCCGGCACGCTTGAAGGCGGCGTCATAGACCGCATCTTCTCCGGCCATGGCGCCGGTGTGGGAGGCCGCTGCCTTTGCACCGGCGGGACTTCTGCCGGATTTGAGGACGATGATGGGTTTGATCCGGGACACGGAACGCGCGGCGCTCATGAATTTGCGGAAATTTGTCAGGCTTTCGATATACAACAGAATGCTTTTGGCCGAGGAATCATTGCCGAGATAATCGATCATGTCTCCGAAATCGACATCCAGCATGGAGCCGATGCTGACAAAATGGCTGAAGCCGATGCGCTCCTTCAAGGCCAGATCGAGAATCGCCGTACAAATGGCGCCGCTCTGGGATACAAAGGCCAGATTTCCGGCCACGGGCATCTCGGAGGCAAAGCTGGCGTTGAGGTTTACTGCGGGACGAATAATGCCCATGCAGTTCGGCCCGACGATCCGAAGCCCGCCGTCATTGGCGATGCGCCGAATCTTCTCTTCTATCTCCCGGCCCTGTTCACCGACTTCCTTGCCCCCCGCCGAAATGATAACGGCGCCGCCGACCTTTTTTTCGACGCATTCAGCGACGATATCGGCAACGCTATGAATCGGCGTAGCGATAACCGCCAGGTCCACGCCCGTCTCCAGGACGGAAACCGATTCGACGCACGCCTGCCCGTGCATGGTTTGATATTTGGGATTGACCGGTAGCACCGTTCCGGAAAACCCGCCGTCAACCAGATTTCTCATCAACGCGTTGCCAATGGTTCCCGCTTTTTCGCTGGCGCCCACCACGGCAACCTGGCGCGGGTTAAAGATGCGATTCAGATTGTATTGGCCCATCCGTAGCCTCGCTTTTTAAATGTAAATGGTGAATCCGGTATCTTTTTCTTTCTTGTGCCCACCGCGCCGGTTAATCTTCGAGGATGATGCTCAACCGCATCAGATGAGCCTCGATTTTAGCGCGATCATGGGTGGAATCGACGGTGCGCGCGGCCAGCTCCGCAATCTGCTGCATTTGCTCGCGAAGCGCCCGTCGGCGACGTGGACTGGCTGTCAAACCGGCAAGGATGTGAAGCGCTTCGAGCATTCGCGAGATGATGGTTACATTGCCAGTTGCGCTGCGCCGAATCTGGTCGAAGGCGTGGGCCAGCAGGCTTTCAAAATTCGGGCCTTTGGCGATCACGCGCAGTTCCCCTTCCACAAAGCGGTGCGATGAAGGAATCGGCCGGGACGCCAGCCGCGCGAGAATCGCCGACAGATAATCCACGCACATCACGGCGGTCGTTGTATCGTTGATGCCGGGAGAGAGCGCTTTCAAAGCCATATCCACGATCTGCCGGATGCCGAAGGCTGTATCCTGTTCCACCGTACGGTGGCGGTCGATGGTGAATGCGGACTGCAGGGCGGCGATGATCTCTTTTCCCGGTGGGTCCTCCAGGACGATCGAAGCGAGTACGGTGCCATGGACCACAAACTCGCCGATGGCGCGTTCCATCCGCACGATGGTCTTGTTCTCGCACGCCAGACTCAGGAGCGCCGCGTTGTCCAGGTTTTGGATATACCCATTGCCCTTGGCAGTTACGGCCTTCCAGGCCTGCTCCGGCAAAGGGGGAGGTGTCGGATACGCCTCATCGTCGTTAACCCGTCCATCTCCGAGTTTCTCCGGGAAAAGCCGGTCGACGGCCAGCATGGTTTCAGCGGCAACCGCGGCAATAATGTTTGCGGCCTGGATCGAGGCGGCGATATGATGAATGAAGAAAATAAGAATGCCGATGCCGCCCATCGCCAGCACGACGCTGAAAGACACGGCAAGGCTCGGAACAAATGCGCCATCTTCGCCGCTGCGAATGGTCCGCAACACGATCAGGCAATAGGTAAAGATGCCGGCGAAGACGCCAAGGACGACCTGCGTGACGCGGTCGCTCATGAAGTTCCTGAGGATGCGCGAGGTGTATTGACTCGATGCCAGCGCCAGCGTCATCAGAACCATCGAAAACGTGACCCCCACCACGGTCATCATCGAGCCGGCAATCGTGGACAACATCCCGCGTGCGCCATCCGCGCCCACGCCAAACAGGCGCGGCCAGCGGGCAAGCCATTGTTCGCTTACGGTGAAATCCACGCCGATCAAAGCCACCGCCAGGACGATGCTGACAGTCACAATCAGCGAAGGCACAAACCAGAAGCTCGACCGCAGGATACCCCAGAGCTGTTTTAACCTATTCACGGATCGACTTCACCTCCTTGATAGCCATATGGGGCGAATCCCACCGGTGATCGGGGGCGTAAATCACGGCTGTTGATGCGGCAATACCAGTACTGGCGGCCCTTTTTGCTGTTTTTCGAGTTTGTCTTTGGCTTTCTGCCTGTTTTTATCATTGCTTTGTTTTTTACTTTTTTGCTTGTTTTTTTTGCCGCCCTTGTCTCCCATTATCGTGCTCCTTGTTCGAAGTTGTCTTTCAGGTGGTGCAGGGAATATCACATGCGATTTTACAGTATCGCTGGTTTCCTTGTCTATCGGAGGCTAAGGGGTCGGCCAGCGCATGATCGGAACCGTACTGATGCTGTTTTTCGGGCTGCCCTCGATGACCCGGTCGCTGTAGGACACGTAGACCAGCACATTGCGCTCACGGTCGAAGAAGCGCACCACCTGAAGCGTCTTGAACACGAGGCTGCGGTGTTCGTCGAAGACCTTCTCGCCGTCCTTGATCTCGCCAAGAAACTGTATCGGCCCGATCTGGCGACAGGCGATGCTGGCGTCGCTCGTGTCCTCGGCCACGCCCATGCCGCCTTTCACGCCTCCGGTCTGGGCCCGGGAGATGTGACAGGCGACACCTTGGACTTTGGGGTCATCGAAGCCGTCGACCACGATCTTGTCGTTGGGGCCGAGCCATCGAAAATGCGTGCTGATCGATCCGGTCGTTCCGCGTTCGGGGCGGCTGAAAAACCACCAGCCGAAGAGCACGATGACCAAAAGGATTCCTGCGCCGATAATAATTGCAACCCTTTTCATGATGATTTACTTCTCCCATGGTTCACTCTGTTGACTTTTTTTCCTCTTTCCCGACTTCTTCGGCTTTATCCTTTACGGCTTCGGTTACCTCTTTGGCCTTATCCGTGGTTTTTTGCACAGCCTCGTCGATTTTTTCACCGGTTTTTTCTGCAGGCCCTTTCGATTCACAGGCAGTAAACACAGCTATAGATAGAATTAAGATCATAATCGTCAGTAACTTTTTAAGAATCATGGCTTCTCCATTTCTTTTATATTCTTGGTGTTTGAATAATTTTTTCAGGTGTTTCACTTCCCTATATGAATCCCCTGGAGGGAGCCTATAATCCCGAAAACACTCAGCAGCCAGATGATCACGGCTATGACCACCACGGCGTTGAGAATTTTCTTTATGGTGTCCTGCATCGGTATGTAGCTGTTGATAACCCATAGAATCACCCCGACGACCACCAGAATAATGACTAACTGAATCAATGGCATTCTATTTCTCCTTTCATCGCCCGCCTATTTGACGATCAGATCATTCTTGACGGATTTGACCCCCTTGACGCTGCGAGCGATTTCGACCGCTTTGTCGACAGCCTTTTGTGCATTCACGAAACCGCTCAGCTGAACGACGCCCTTGTAGGTTTCAACACCGATCTGGAACGACTTGAGAAAATCATCTGTCGCCAGCATCGATTTGACCTTGGTCGTGATGACCGAATCGTCAACGTATTCGCCGGTGCTTTCCTTTTTGGCGGTCGATGCGCAGGCCACCAAGGCAACGATAAACATGATAAGAACCAGATAACCAATAACCCCACGTCTATTTTTCATGGCAATCACTCCTTAATTTCAAATAGCACGCCCTGTCTGGAGAAGGTCCGACGGATCACACGCGTCTTCGTCCTTGAAACACCTGGATCAACATCACAACGATGGCGATGACCAGCAGGGCATGGATGACACCGCCCATCGTGGTGCCGGTTAGCAATCCCAGCGCCCACAAAACCAGTAAAATCACGAATATGGTCCAAAGCATGGTGACCTCCTTTTTTAACGCCATCAGATTCTTCTGACAGGCGTCCATGTTTACTTCCCAACGACGTCCTTGATCTCGCCGAT
>CAVPJS010000021.1:0-68266 GCA_963705475.1 uncultured delta proteobacterium
AGACAATGAGAAAAATGGAAAAATAGTTCCTTTTTCAAATCTCTCGAAATATTAAGAGATCCACTCAATGAAAGGATCATGCATTATCGACATCTTATGGTCGAAATTTCTTGATTTGCACGTCTTTAAGTATTCTATAATGTTTGTCATTACCGGTCAGGATCGGCATTCCGTATGCAATTGACGTAGCGCCTATCAAAGCATCCGCCAATTGAACAGAATGGCTTAGATAATGTTGTTCGACGAAGAACATCGCCTTAACGGATATTTCTTCAGAAATATATAGAATTTTCGAGTTCCAACCATAGAGCGCCCTACGAAGATTATTCAGCTCATTATTGTTTCGCATACCTTGGACCAACTCCATATAGGTAACGACAGAGATAAAGAAATTCTTTAAATTCTCAATAGTTTTATAAGCATTTTCATTCCCTTTAATATACCAAATGAGGACATCTGTATCGACAAGCATTTAGTATCGACCTTTTCTTAGCCCTCTGACATATTCTTCAACATCCCGGACTCTATCGCTATCTTTCCAGATTCCAAACAATTTGTGTTGTATGGTTTTCTCATTTTTTTCCCTGTAGGGAACAAGTTTGGCACAAGGCCTGCCGCGAAAGGTTATGACGACCTCCTCGCCCCGATTGACTGTATCAAGCAGCGCCTTTGAATGGAACCTGAGATCTTTTGCAGTGGCTTTCATGAGTGCGCCTCTATTTGTTATAGTTTACACTTTAAAATGTAAACTATGGATGAATGAATGTCAATCGGTGATTTTAAGCGTAAAACCCAACCGAGAACTTTTTGGCAGAAAATAAATGTCCGCTGGCATCTTATGAAAAGATTAGACCGCGGCCAAATTTAGCCAGTTAAATCTGTTTTGTGTTTTATTTACCAGGGTCCAATAGCCAGATCGCCTGCCCAGTTGAATAGGGTTTCCTCCGGGAAATTAACCGGATCAGCGTTTCTGGTAAGTGGTTACTTCGGTTGAGGTTTTCGGTGCTACTTGAACCTCTGAACCCTGGAACCCGTGAACGGCTATAAGACTATTACTAAGCTGCATGTGGCCGTCACATCATTCCCGGTTCAATAGAGATCCGACGATTCGAGCGGCGGCTTTGCCATCGCCATATGGATTCTCCGCGTTGGACATTCGCAGATAGTGAGCCTGATCATCCATCAGCAGATTAAACCGCTCGACAATATGGTCCGTGTCTGTTCCCACCACTTCAATAGCGCCTGTTGCCAGCGCTTCGGGGCGTTCCGTAACATCCCTTAACACCAGCACCGGCTTATCCAGGCTGGGCGATTCTTCCTGCAATCCGCCCGAGTCGGACATGATAATAAAGGCCCGCTTGATCAGTTGAACGAATTCAACATATTCCAGGGGTTTGGCCAAAAGGACGTTGTCCATGTTGCTCAGGATGGAATACACCGGTTCCTGGATATTTGGATTCAGGTGAACGGGATAGATGAAGAACACGTCGTCTCGTCGCTGGGCAATGGTTTTGATGGCTTTGCAGATGTTACGAATTGGTTCGCCGAAGTTTTCACGGCGGTGAGCCGTCACCAGAATGATTTTTTTCTTGCTGTCCGGCAATTTCTCAGAATCGTACCTTCTATTGGAAACGTTCTTTCCGCGACATCGAGCAGTGCATCGATTACCGTATTTCCCGTGACCTCAATTATATCTTCATCGATGCCTTCTTTTAGCAGGTTTGATTTTGCCTGTTCGGTGTGCGCGAAGCATAGATCACTCAGCCCGTCGATGATTTTTCGGTTAATCTCCTCAGGATACGGTTCGTATTTGTTCCAGGTTCTCAGCCCGGCCTCGACATGTGCGACCTTCACCCGGTTGTAAAAAGCGGCCAGGCCCGCGGCCATGGCGGTGGTGGTGTCGCCTTGGACCATTAAATAATCCGGTTTCTCCGCCTTGATGATATCGCTCACTTTATTGATCACGCTCGTGGTGATGTACTCGAGGGATTGATTTTCACGCATGATATCTAGGTCAAAATCCGGTTCAATATCGAATATCTTCAGAAGGGACTCGACCATCTGTCGATGCTGTCCGGTAATACAGGTCTGGCAAATGATTTTATCCGGAAATTTCTTCATTTCCGTAACGATTGGAGCCATTTTGATCGTTTCGGGACGTGTCCCGAATACAATTAGCACTTTAATCATTATCCCTCCAAAGGCCTGTTCTCAGGAAATATTGATGACGGTTTGAATCAGTTTAGTCCGCTCAATAATTGGAACAGATCAAATTTCATCTGATTTTTTATGACAATATGTTTATCTTCCAGACTGTGTAGCCGATTTATCACGGATGGCAAAGCTTAGAGGGCGTGTGTAATTGTAAATATTCTCAGAATAGCTTTCTGAGTTCGTTCGAAAGGGTTCTGGTTGTCTAAATTCTCACCGACTCACGCCAGTGGGTTTCAATTCCATCTGAACGATTAGGATAATTGACACACAAAGGGATTCATTAATTGATTGTCCCATTATTGAACCCTCCCCGCGGCAAGCCACGGAGAGGGTTCACCGTAAGGGAAAAAAATCGGTTTTCAGTTCGCTCGCTATCGCGGTTCAAATGATTGTTTTTTTAGATATCTATCGGGGCATGGATCATAATTGAATAAATAAAAATCTTTTTTATATATTTCAGACAAATATTTTAAATCCGTTTTTTCAATTATATGTTTGTCTGTCCGAATCTTAGATTTATTATGGTGCCTTAAAACTTTCCGGGGAATTTTAATTTTTTTTAATATCGAGCTAAAGTCATTATCAATATTTTCAAATTTCCCAATGAAATCTATGAGTTTTTTTCCAGAAGAAGAAAATATCCAATCCGCCTGTGGTTTCATAATCATAGATTTTTTTGCTTTTTCATGTCGGATAAAACTTGAAAAAGATTTTGTATCTAAAAAAGCTTTTGTTATCGGCCAATTCAAAAATGAACCATTATGCGGTTTGAAAAATGGCAAATGGCGCCGGATTCCCGTAGTATTAATCAGACATTTGATGTAATTGTATGTTGATAAAGTACGATCGTATGGATGCCTTACAAAAGCAAATTTAAAAAATTCATCCCATGTTTCTTTGCCTATTATTTTTCTTATATCTTGCGCTGTGCTATGTTTGTGAAGCTTATATCGGTCTAAATAGAATCCTTGGATTTTTTCACCAAAATCCGTCCCACCAAGGACTATATCATTCCATTCAAGGAAATCATCAAAGTATTTGGTAATACTAGTCCCCGCTGTTTTGTATATATGTACAAAAAGAAATTTTCTACTATTTGATATTATCAAAATAAGACCCACAATATTTTTATGGATTTAATAGAATTGCGCATCATCTTTTTAACTTAATCACTCTACATGGGTTTTTTTTAATCGGGATCAAGGTGACGCCATCTCATTTCGAACCTGTTTAATTCTTCTTTTGTGTAAAAATGGTTCGAAAATTTAGAATTGTATAAGTCTCCAAGATATTTCTCGGAGAGGTGGAATGATGATAAGAACTGCTTATACATATCGGCTGATTCTTTTTTCTCTCCGATGTTTTCATTGATGAGTTCAATATCGTCTATATCTAAAAATTCTTTCATCGCCGGCCTGAATACTTCATTCAGCATTTCCAGTTTTATAAGAAGAACTTCGGCGTTGCTCTTCCGGTAAATGGCATATCCTCTTTCTTTGGGAAACTCCTTGCTATACACATCGATACCAAAATTTATTTTTAGTTCTTCATCGAACCAGACGAGTGGCCTGAAATGGTTGTCCATGTTTTTCAAAAATAGTTCTGAGAGCTCCTTGTCAATGGACTCGCTGATCAAAATCTTGTCATAATTGTATCGCAATGAACGGATATGATACCCACTGTCTATTTTCTCCAGAATTATATTCGGGTATTGGAAAAAATGCGAGATATTCCTGGCGACTGGATCCCTCACCAGCGTGACAATTTTAAAAGGGCTATTTTTCTTCTTTTTTACATATCCAGAAAAATATTGCTGATCCCATAAAGTGCGCGGCAGCGGACCATTGGGCTCCCATAATTTTTTAAACTGGTCCTCGGTGCGGTCAAGAAAAAAAGGATTGAACGTGTGTACATTATATACCGGTATTTTTTTCGATTCGATGGATTTCACCACGGAAGAAGAGCCTACTTTCCCCATTTGATAAACAAGAATTAGACCATCTAATTTAGAGACATCGCGATTCAACTCAATACGGTATAGCAATTTGGCCGACGTATAATACCGGTTTAACAAACGCCTTGCATACCTGGTTACTCTCTGTCTCAAAGAAGGCTCCCTCGGCAATCGATGGGACGATCGATTCCGTTGATGACCAGAAATTAGCTTTTATTTACAGCCGCGGATATTAACTTCTTTAGGTTCAAATATGGCCTGCCAATCAGTTGCGATATGGTTGCCTTGATCAATTTTGTACGATTGAGGGGGAACCCGATTTTCTGGCAGGTTTCCTGGTGATAGCGCCAGAAATCTTTTTCTTTTAATTCGAATAGGCTGTTTGCCAGAAAACCATAATACTGCCTGGTAACCGTTTTCAAATGTTTTTTGAACTCGCTGGATGACAGATAAATCGGACCGTATCGGAGATATAGGTCGATATTCGACAGCATGATTTTGTTATAGGAAGCGGTGATCGTCGCGGTTGCCGATTCGTCGTGGGTACGAATAAATGTCAACACCTGATGAACAAATGCAAAATCGGACTCCCGCAGGAGTTCGTAGTGTGCTTCGTCATCTGCATGCAGATATTGCTCATTGTAAAACGGTTGACGTTTTCTGATCAGATCGGAGCGAATCAGGAGGGAAGAGGGCGACCAAAACGTGCATACTTGGTTCAACAGGTTCAGTCGAGCAATTTCCTTGCCTGGAAAGAACGTTGTTGAAAGCGGTAACCCGTCAGATACGACCTTTTTTCCCCAGAGGCTGTATGATCCGACAATGCCCGCGCTTGGGTTCGCCACAGCTGATGCTGCCATGTGTTCCAGACAGGCCGGTAGGAGCATGTCATCGGCATGAACCATTTTACAGTAGTCGCTGTCTGGTGATATCTGCTGCAATGCAAAATTGTGGTTACTGATCAGCGGAAGCACGCTGTCTGTGGCGATCATCCGAATTCTCTGATCTTCCTCGACGTGTCTGCTTACAATATCGGGTGTTTTGTCGGTACTGCAATTATTTATGATGACGTATTCCCAGTTTTTATAGGTCTGGCTCCTTACGCTCTTTATGCACGCATCGATATATTTTTCCCCATTGTAAACAGGTGTGACGACACTGATTAGAAGACTTTCTTGATTTCCCATGAATTACGCCAACCGTGAAATGTTCCCCAGTAACCACGAATTTTATTTATACGCGCATTTTTACCACTCGGGCAGGCGTACCGGCGCAAACCGAATTTTCAGGCAAGTCCGATGTGACGACGGAACCGGCTCCAACAACTGCTCCACGCCCGATTCGAACACCGTCCAATACGACCACACGGACACCTAACCACGCTTCATCCTCGATGATAATTCCCCCCTTGGATTTCAGGGGTTGGGTAGAAATGGATCGACCCAGGGCGGTACCGTGATCGTATGAATAAAACGAACAGTATGGAGCGATCTCCACGTCACGTCCCACTTCAATCGGTGACTGGTAAGCCGAAAACTGGCAGTATGGCTGTATCGATGTTCGCGCACCGATTCGGCAGTGTCCACCGAAACCGGTCTGGATGGCCGTATTTCCTATAATTTTCACGCTTTCGCCAAATGTCACCGGGCCGCCATCGATATCTTGATAAACGAAAACACCATCGCCTAAGAAAACATGCTTGCCTATTTGCAGACGGCAATGGTGAAGCATGGCTTTGGGGGCGATAAAACCATGGGCGCTCATGCCGGCTAAGACAACCTGGCCATGAAATGGCGGGAAACCGATTGAGGCGAGCCTGGCCGCAATCCGCCCGCTGAGGCTGGGTCCTGAAAACCGCCCCCATAGGCGGGCCCACCGTTTATGAACGGGATTGATGTGTTGCATGCACACCCGCTGATTGGCTTTAATTGACCACATCAAAGCTGGCCGTGACCACTTCGGTGCCGCCGCCGGCCAGATCGACCACGGCGGTGATCTCATGGGCGCCGTCGGTCAGCAGGGTGCTGTCATAGGCGACCGCTCCCGAGGTCTCCGCCGGCATCGTCCCCAAACATTCCGGGCAGCCGATGGTGGTCGTCAGCACCAATTTGTCGATCACGAACCCGTCTTCCCGCATCCACACGTTTACCGTGTGCATGCCCGCCGACGGAATCGTCACCGTGGCCACCGCCCCGCCCATGGTCAGCAGGCTCCAGGTCCAGGTCGGCCCGAAACCGGTGATCTTGTCGCTCGTGTCGACCGCGGCATTGTCGATCCCCACGTGAACCGAATCATCCTTGTTGGTCGCACCCAGGCCCCGTATCCAGACATAATAGGTGCCGGCCCGGGCAAAATAGACCTCGTAATCAAGACGCGGACTGCCGGTCACATACCCGGTATCGTTGTTGGTTTCGATGTTCGGCGATGTCGTCATCGCACCGCTGCCGGAAGACCCGCTCGGAAGCACCTCAACCCAGGTGTGACCGCCCCGGGCGGTATTGGCGGCATAGTGCTCCGCTTCGATCGACACCAGACCGTTGGCCTCAAAAAATACGCCGACCTCCGATCCGGCAAAGTCGAAGGGCGCCGCATCGTCGGTAGAAAAAGGAGCGCCGGTCATGCCGGGATCATCGAGATAAAAACGCACCTGGGAAACGTCCGGGTCGGGGGTAGCGAAAACATAAATGTCCCCTGACACCGATTCACTGTCCAAGGGAACGGCACCCGTACGGTCCGGGGATGGGCTTAGCTGCAGCTCGTGACGCTGGGTCGCACTGCCTACCACCAACTGGACGTCAACGGTGCCAATCGTGAAACCGGCTGCAGATGCGGTGATTACGTCATTGTAGGTGCCCGATGGCAGACCGGAAGTATCGACGGAAACGTCCAGTACCGCGGGTGTCGTCCCCGAAGGCGGGGAAATCGTCAGCCAGGGCGCGTTGTTGCTTATCGAAAAGGTGGTGTCAGGTGCATTACTTGTAACCAGATTGAGGGTTTGAGAAGAGGCGGTTCCACCTTCCCCTACCGAAAACGACAACCGGCTTGTGTCAAATGTCAACCGCGGCTCAAAATTATCGGTAACGACAACCATAAAATTTGATTGGCTGCCACTTGAACCGGTTGCCATATTCCCGCCAAGGGTAACATTCCCTGGCCCATAATCTGCGTGGTAGAGGCGGTGAAGCGGAGAACCCGGATTAGATGTCGAAATGGTCAGCCCGGTGTCTGTGAAACCGGACAGCCAGTCGGGTAGACCGGTTGCATTCGAATCATAGGCGACATATACGGTTACACTGCGATCAACACTAAAACTGATATAATTCAGGCTATTATTCATGCGGTCGCTGTTTGCCGTCATGATCCAAACACCCTTTTCCAATTCGACGGGAATGTCTGCTAAGCCAAAATCAGCTTCATCGATATAATACGCATCTCCGACGTCCAGTAAATTTTGTTTGTACACAAATGGACTCAAATTTTTTAAAATCAGCGGGATCGGCAGTGGCGGTGTTGATAGTATGTTGAACCACAAATGGGCCATGACCACAAACCCCAAAGCATTCGGGTGCACGGCGTCTGAAAAAAGGTTTGATAAATTTTCATTGTTGTTCAGAAAGAATGTAAAGAAGTCGGGACCAACAACAACATTGGTCAATTCGGATGCAATAACTGTATTGTATTCGTGTATCAACATATTTACTGTCGATCCGAGGGGTGCCGACGACCTGAAATTGGGCGGTACAAAGGCAACAATCGGGGTTACACCTGCAGCGACAATTTTATTGACAATCAGTTGCATGTTCCCTTTATAGGTATTGTCGCAGGAAGCGCCACTGCAGCCTAAACCGCTGGGATATAGCGAATCGGCATCATTGGTTCCCAACATGACAAGAAATTGATTGGCCTCCGGGTGTCGTTGGAGTATTGAATCAATTCGATCATATAGGGCTTCATCGGTTGTGTCCCCGGGAATCCCCTCATTGAACAGGATGACCGGCACATTCAGATTGGTTGAAATCAAATCGGCCAAGTTCGATTGGTAGCCTTGAATCGAAATGATCGTTTCGTTGATGGAGGTGTTGTCCGCCGCAAAATTGTCATTGAATCCATTGGTGATGCTGTCTCCCACGGAAACCATATAATCGCCTAAGGCGCTTACATTGATGTTGGTGTCCATTGCGACTTCGCTTCCGGCATCATAAAGAATTGAAGTCACGGAATAGTCGCCTTGTTGCACATTAAAACATTCGGATTGGAATACACCCGGCGGGTTTTCGGTGGCAGCTTCGCATTCCTGCCCATCGAGAAAATAGCGCACCTGGTAATTTGCCGGCAAGTTGAAGGCGATTGCGGATAATAGCAGATTGCCCGAAGGTGTCACCGAATGTGATAGCGGCGATGAAATCACAATCGTTGGTGTTAATGGCGGGGGAGCAAGGTTCACGCTATCAAAGATGGCAACGTCCTGCGTATACAAACCTATGCTGCCAACCGCTAAACTTGAATCGTACACCCCGAACAGCGAATCACCGTTCAAGGAAACCTGAATGTAGGAATCGAGCACGACAATGGAAAGGTGATACACATTGTCCTTGATGTACCCCCTCGCGTTGGTTGCCAAGGTTGAGAATTGTCCGTCCACCTTCTTTTCCAGACGTGTGTACCCATACCTTGCATTCATTGAAAAGCGATAGTAGTTGTCGTTGTTCTGATACCGAAAAACCACACCGATATCGTTGCCGGTGGTCGACAAGGGGGTCATGTCGACGTCAAACTGATAATTGTCAAGCGACATGCCAATGTTAAGAAAGGAAATCAAACCCGTATGATAGGACTCCTCGAAGGTGCTGCCGCCAAATAATGCCATCTGAAAATATTGCCCATCCACAACCTGCCAATTCATGGCATTGCCGGAATCGTTATCCTCCGACCAAAAATCGGTATTGATATCGTCGAAACCATCGCTGAAAGGCAGCTCTAAAGTATTATCCACCGTAAAGCTGGCCGTGACCACTTCGGTGCCGCCGCCGGCCAGACCGACCACGGCGGTGATCGCATGGGCGCCGTCGGTCAGCAGGGTGCTGTCATAGGCGGCCGCTCCCGGGGTCTCCGCCGGCATCGTCCCCAAACATTCCGGGCAGCCGATGGTGGTCGTCAGCACCAATTTGTCGATCACGAACCCGTCTTCCCGCATCCACACGTTTACCGTGTGCATGCCCGCCGACGGAATCGTCACCGTGGCCACCGCCCCGCCTATGGTCAGCTGGCTCCAGGTCCAGGTCGGCCCGAAACCGGTGATCTTGTCGCTCGTGTCGACCGCGGCATTGTCGATCCCCACGTGAACCGAATCATCCTTGTTGGTCGCACCCAGGCCCCGTATCCAGACATAATAGGTGCCGGCCCGGGCAAAATAGACCTCGTAATCAAGACGCGGACTGCTGGTCACATACCCGGTATCGTTGTTGGTTTCGATGTTCGGCGATGTCGTCATCGCACCGCTGCCGGAAGACCCGCTCGGAAGCACCTCAACCCAGGTGTGACCGCCCCGGGCGGTATTGGCGGCATAGTGCTCCGCTTCGATCGACACCAGACCGTTGGCCTCAAAAAATACGCCGACCTCCGATCCGGCAAAGTCGAAGGGCGCCGCATCGTCGGTAGAAAAAGGAGCGCCGGTCATGCCGGGATCATCGAGATAAAAACGCACCTGGGAAACGTCCGGGTCGGGGGTAGCGAAAACATAAATGTCCCCTGACACCGATTCACTGTCCAGGGGAACGGCACCCGTACGGTCCGGGGATGGGCTTAGCTGCAGCTCGTGACGCTGGGTCGCACTGCCTACCACCAACTGGACGTCAACGGTGCCAATCGTGAAACCGGCTGCAGATGCGGTGATTACGTCATTGTAGGTGCCCGATGGCAGACCGGAAGCATCGACGGATACGTCCAGTACCGCGGGTGTCGTCCCCGAAGGCGGGGAAATCGTCAGCCAGGGCGCGTTGTTGCTTATCGAAAAGGTGGTGTCAGGTGCATTACTTGTAACCAGATTGAGGGTTTGAGAAGAGGCGGTTCCACCTTCCCCTACCGAAAACGACAACCGGCTTGTGTCAAATGTCAACCGCGGCACACCATTGACCACATCAAAGCTGGCCGTGACCACTTCGGTGCCGCCGCCGGCCAGACCGACCACGGCGGTGATCGCATGGGCGCCGTCGGTCAGCAGGGTGCTGTCATAGGCGGCCGCTCCCGGGGTCTCCGCCGGCATCGTCCCCAAACATTCCGGGCAGCCGATGGTGGTCGTCAGCACCAATTTGTCGATCACGAACCCGTCTTCCCGCATCCACACGTTTACCGTGTGCATGCCCGCCGACGGAATCGTCACCGTGGCCACCGCCCCGCCCATGGTCAGCTGGCTCCAGGTCCAGGTCGGCCCGAAACCGGTGATCTTGTCGCTCGTGTCGACCGCGGCATTGTCGATCCCCACGTGAACCGAATCATCCTTGTTGGTCGCACCCAGGCCCCGTATCCAGACATAATAGGTGCCGGCCCGGGCAAAATAGACCTCGTAATCAAGACGCGGACTGCTGGTCACATACCCGGTATCGTTGTTGGTTTCGATGTTCGGCGATGTCGTCATCGCACCGCTGCCGGAAGACCCGCTCGGAAGCACCTCAACCCAGGTGTGACCGCCCCGGGCGGTATTGGCGGCATAGTGCTCCGCTTCGATCGACACCAGACCGTTGGCCTCAAAAAATACGCCGACCTCCGATCCGGCAAAGTCGAAGGGCGCCGCATCGTCGGTAGAAAAAGGAGCGCCGGTCATGCCGGGATCATCGAGATAAAAACGCACCTGGGAAACGTCCGGGTCGGGGGTAGCGAAAACATAAATGTCCCCTGACACCGATTCACTGTCCAGGGGAACGGCACCCGTACGGTCCGGGGATGGGCTTAGCTGCAGCTCGTGACGCTGGGTCGCACTGCCTACCACCAACTGGACGTCAACGGTGCCAATCGTGAAACCGGCTGCAGATGCGGTGATTACGTCATTGTAGGTGCCCGATGGCAGACCGGAAGCATCGACGGATACGTCCAGTACCGCGGGTGTCGTCCCCGAAGGCGGGGAAATCGTCAGCCAGGGCGCGTTGTTGCTTATCGAAAAGGTGGTGTCAGGTCCATTACTTGTAACCAGATTGAGGGTTTGAGAAGAGGCGGTTCCACCTTCCACTACCGAAAACGACAACTGGTTTGTATCAAATGTCAACCGCGGCACAACATTGACCACATCAAAGCTGGCCGTGACCACTTCGGTGCCGCCGCCGGCCAGACCGACCACGGCGGTGATCGCATGGGCGCCGTCGGTCAGCAGGGTGCTGTCATAGGCGGCCGCTCCCGGGGTCTCCAGCCGGCATCGTCCCCAAACATTCCGGGCAGCCGATGGTGGTCGTCAGCACCAATTTGTCGATCACGAACCCGTCTTCCCGCATCCACACGTTTACCGTGTGCATGCCCGCCGACGGAATCGTCACCGTGGCCACCGCGCCGCCCATGGTCAGCTGGCTCCAGGTCCAGGTCGGCCCGAAACCGGTGATTTTATCGCTCGTGTCAACCGCGGCATTGTCGATCCCCACGTGAACCGAATCATCCCTGCTGGTCGCCCCCATGCCCCGTATCCAGACATAATAGGTGCCGGCCTGGGCAAAATAGACCTCGTAATCAAGACGCGGACTGCTGGTCAGATATCCGGTATCGTTGTTGGTTTCGATGTTCGGCGATGCCGTCATCGCACCGCTGCCGGAAGACCCGCCCGGAAGCACCTCAACCCAGGTGTGACCGCCCCGGGCGGTATTGGCGGCATAGTGCTCCGCTTCGATCGACACCAGACCGTTGGCCTCAAAAAATACGCCGACCTCCGATCCGGCAAAGTCGAAGGGCGCCGCATCGTCGGTAGAAAAAGGAGCGCCGGACATGCCGGGATCATCGAGATAAAAACGCACCTGGGAAACGTCCGGGTCGGGGGTAGCGAAAACATAAATGTCCCCTGACACCGATTCACTGTCCAGGGGAACGGCACCCGTACGGTCCGGGGATGGGCTTAGCTGCAGATCTGCCAAAGATTCCGCGTATCCACCAGGGATAAACAGCAAAATCAACGTGGCCAGCAGTAGGTATGAAGACGAGCGGGGGAAACGCATGCTATCACCTCTAACCGGGAGAATAATTCGTAATTTTTTATGGCGACGCAAGTAACTGGGTGACCTCCCCGCGGCGAAGCCGTGGGGAAGTCTTCACCGAAGCGAGGATCTAAATAGCGAGTAGTTCCAGTTTGACGTTCCCTATCGCGATTCACGTGACATCGATGAACGGACGACTGTCGACCATCGAAGGCCCGATTCCGTAGGAGCGGTTCAGTTTCCTTTAAAATCGTGGCGCATGCCTAAAAGCTTTTTGTGGAACGATTCCTCAAAGTCTTTTTCAATGCAGGCTGATGTGTGCAGCTCAATGGTCCTTTATCACTTAAGGGGCCACACACCTTCAGGTGGAAATCGGGTAAAACCGTAAACGCGTCAAAGACCACGTTCAAACCGTTGTGAAGGAGACCTCCACTTCTGAACCATAAGAATTACTTCTTGCATTGGCAAAATCTTTTTTTCAGGCCATGAATAGATCGTGCTCGAGGGCATGGGGGTGTCTTTTTCCCAAAAAAGTAGCCACGGTCAAAAACAAGCTTCTGATTTTATATACGTTTAAATTTGATCAGGGGGTTTGCAGCCCAGTGTCGAATGTTTGCGTTTTCGATTGAAGAATACCTCAACATCTTTCCGACATGATCTGCTCGATGACCTGCCGGTAGTTCTCTTTAAATTTCTCCCGTGTGTGGTTAGCTCGACAAAACCGCCATGCATCATGCGCTCTCCTTTTAAGTTCAACAATGGGTAGTTCACTCACCATGCGAACACTTTTTTTAATTTGTTCGATGGAGTTTTCGGGCAGGATGACGCCAAAATCTCCGACCTCTATATTCGTTTGATAGCTGACGATTGGTATCAATCCTGCCTGCATACATGTAATCGCGCTAGCGCCGCCACCTTCTGAACAGGATGGAAATATGACCCCGACGCATTGCCCGATTATTCTATGAAAAACGTCGGACTCAATGTCGACCCAACCGACGGTCTTTATATTCTCAGTCTCGTATAGTTCGTGATGAAAAGCTTCTTCAAATTGAGCATCATGCTGCAGTGGTCCGTTGTAGGTATCCGTCGTCACTTGCCCGGAGCGGCCCACAAATCGTAATCCGATATTCTGGCATTTGAGAAAAGGCCTCAAGAACAAGGTCTAATCCTTTGTGAACCAGCCCATCGCTTGCCAACCATAAATAATTCGTATTACAAATGTTAAAATCTTTTTTGTCAGGTTCTGGATAGACTGCGGCGGTGGGCAGAGGAATCTGAAAAATAGGTTTTCCAGCATATTCATAGGTGCCAACATTGAATTGATTCCCCCAATTCGTTGTGGCGTAATCCGCAAACTCAATCGCCCAATTGGGTTCAACCCATTTAAAGCTGTTTAAGGCCACCTTGCGCCGACTTTTAAGCTCGAGATGTCGCTGATAGGAGGCACTGTTGTTAAAAATCCAGTGAGCGGTATCCAGGTGAACAATTTTAACGCACTGTTTGGGCAACAACTCGACCAAACGCTGAAAATTGGTACGGGCACCGATAAAAAAATCATAGGGCTTTTGCGGTACAAATTTACGATCCTCATAATCGATTATATCAACGTCATATCCATATGAAGAAAAAGTCTGCCCGATTTGCCAGCTGAGCCAATCATGATGGTGCGCATTGGATATCTTAGCTCTCATCCTGGAGGAGAAATGGTTCGACGATATAAGAAATGAGGGCATTGCCCTTTTTTTCACCCTGATGTTTTAGAAAGCCAACTTTGCCGATGACACTATTGTGATTCTGATTTATTCTTACAATATTCAGTCCAACGGCCGCTAGAATGGCCCTTATGGCTTGTTTGAACATGTTTACATCCTAATTCTTATTTATGCTGAAGATACGATTTCTGTAGCTGCATATCTGCCTAACAAGCCTGTCCGTTTTTTTGACTAAAGCAGGAATGGCGCTCACCTCGCCGATATCGATGAAATTGATCGGAAACATTTTACCGATGCTTCTTTTTTGCTGATTGGTAGGTTTCACCTTCAAGAAGACATCTTCGTCAAACCATTGAAAGTCAGGATACCAGGTCCAGCATCCACATTGTAAATACAAATCCCTAATTTGCGCTGCCAATCTTTTGTTGGTCGGTTTGCAAAAAAAATGATCGTCAATCATTTTTAATGAGTTTAGCAATAATGATATCGAACGATTACTGACATAGTTGGATACCCAAAGCGTAAATCCCATTTGGGATTGAAGACTCTCAACAGCCCTGAAAACCTGAACATGCTCTTCGTGGCCATATTCTCCCCACGGATTGTGCGTAAAAACATGTTTATTGGGTGACAATAACTTCCGGAGTTCGCTTTTTAATCGGCGATAATTAGATTCATACTTGTCCTGGGGACATCCCTTGCGGGAAATGTCTATTCCATAATCAGTCGTGCGCGGATATTGCCAATCTCCGCAGTCAAATACATCGGAAACATCGAGGTTGAGAGGACGAATATGGGCCAATGGATAATCGGCGAGGGCCTGCAGCCGACCTTTGGTCCAATCCGGTCTGGAATCTTGCTGAATATAACAAATGACAACCATTTTTACCTCGGCGATTATGCTACTGAACCAGAGTATTTCGTCATCCGGATGGGCTGCGACAATGATTGCTTCTTGAAGGATATTGTCCATATTTTCCGATCTTCTCTCCTCAGGTATATTGCATCCTTCGCATCACATCAGAAAATGCTTTTTCGATTTTTCCGGCTGATTGAGCAGTAAGTTCCTCCTTCCAGCCGTCAATCTTGCCCTTGCGCACAAAAAAGCCACCTTCGCCCTTGGTTCCGCTGTAGGGTGCTGCACCATACTTCATTTCTTCTTTGCGCATGCTTCTTGAAGTCACCTCGTTCAACTGCCAGATGCATATCTTCTTCGCTGCATTGAAGCCCTATAAAATCAACAGCCTTCTTTAGCGCTTGATAACAGTCCTGTTTCATCTCTTCGTATTTAACGAAAAGAACCTGCTGATGCTCAGCCCGGTCCAGCCATTCCTTCACATGACGATCCCAACGCAACAAATAGGGCTCCAGCGCTTTAATGCATCCGTTGGATAGCATCTCTTCAATGAAATCCTCTATTTTCCAATCCACACGGCCGGTATCGTGGACACAATGATGATAGTAGGAGACATAGGCCGCTCGGGGATCTCTGACGATATAAATCGTTTTAGGGTATAAATCCGGGTAAATCGGCCCCTCATTCCGAAATAGCCTGGGATCCGGAAATTGATTGTAATTTACGATTTGATCGTCTTGATTGTGAAAGCTTGGAACGAATTCGCCAATGTTGTTCAGGTTGATTCTTTTACTGAAATTATTTTCAATCAAAACCCCTAACATCATTGTCAGCCACGTGTTTCCAGATTTAGGATGGCCGACCAGGAAAACATCACTCGGTCGTATTTGCTTTTTAAAAGACTGTCGACGCAGGTACCGGCAATAGGCATCCCGCACCGGCTGATACAGTTTCTTTTTTATTCTTGTAGTTAACACATTAATCTCCATTGATCGGTTAGCGCATGCCTTTTTATGGCTCAGTCCGTCTTTGTTCGATGGATCAGGTCCTTTAGCTTTGCGTTGTTGGCCTTTTTTAGCCGTTTCAGTTTATATCGTAGTGGCACCCCACTGACACCTCCATACTCTTGATAAATTTTCTAATTTCTCATAATGTGTTTTATCTCGCGTTTTTAGGATTCTAAATGGCTGGCTCCCAACAATCGACAGGGGGGGAACGTCGCGCGATATGACGGACCCCATTCCAATGATGGCTCCATCGAAGATGGTAACTCCCGGTAGGATGCAGACATTCATGCCGATCCAAACATTTTTTCCAACTTTTACCGGCTTTGAGATAAAGGTGTCATCATACGGCAATACGGCACCCGCGTAATTGTGGCTATCCGTGTATATGGTGACATTACGACTAATATGCGTGTTATCACAAATGGTTAAGCCCCCTGTTGTTCGAAAATACGCATTGTGGCCAATATGCACGTTGTTACCGACTACTGACTTGCTCGGGATGCGAAATTTTAAAATCACCATTGAATCTGATTCCGGAGCCGTGAGATTTCAGGCGCGACAAAATATCAGCGACTTTTTTATTTAAACGATCTTTCTCCGCTTCATTAACTAAATCAAATATGAGCGGCTTTAAAAAATTACGAATGGACTGTTGCGATTTTTTTGGTTAACAACACTGTACCGACCTATTATTTTAAGGATTAATTTTCCAATTATAATCTATCAAAACGCCTTGGCCTCTGTATGTAGGGAGTCTTCCGGTTCCATAGTAATCTCCCTTTTCTATATCAACAAGCCCGGCCTCACCAACGCGATCGAGCAATTTCCCCGGCATATCCGCCAACAAGTTAAAACTGTAACGTCCTGCCATTAAAGGATTTTTTGTAATTTCACAAAACAACTCCCCATCTCCTGGAGCAACGGTAAAGGTTTGACGAGAGCGCATCGCTGCGACAACTGAAAAGGAATACGCCCGTAGATAAGAAAAAACCGATTGATACGGTTACATTATTTAACGGCACCTCCGAATCACATCTGTATTTTATTCGAATCAGCATGGATTGTCCGGATATCAAAAGGTTGATGGGTGCTAAAGTATTAGCATCGAGAAAATCGACATTCATGAAACGGAACAGGTTGCCGCCGATTCGATCCTCTCTTTTGGAAAGATCATTATCTTCTGAAAATTTTTGTACCGAACGGATGTATTCCTGTACCGCGTCTTCAATGGGCAGGTCTTGGGTCAAGCGTCCTTTTTCCAGTATAATCGCTCTGGTGCAGAGCGCCTGGATGGCGGCCATATTATGACTTACAAACAATATGGTTTTCCCTGAACGAGACACACCTTCCATTTTTCCGATGCACTTTTTCTGAAAAGCGGTATCGCCGACGGCCAAAACCTCATCGACGATGAGGATTTCAGGGTCAAGGTGCGCGGATACCGAAAATGCGAGTCGGACTTTCATCCCACTGGAATAGCGCTTTACCGGCGTATCAATGAATTCTCCAATTTCAGAAAATTCAACAATCTCGTCGTACTTTTTATCCACCTCCTTCTTACTCATTCCCAGGATGATGGCATTCAGGTATACATTCTCTCTTCCGGTGAGTTCAGGATGGAAACCGGTTCCGACCTCCAACAGGCTTGAAACGCGTCCTTGAATTTCAGCGTAGCCACTTGTTGGATCGGTAACTCTTGATAGTATTTTCAACAACGTAGATTTTCCTGCACCGTTTCTTCCTATGACGCCCAACACTTCACCGCGTTTCAGTTCGAAGGAGATATCTTTCAAGGACCATATGACATCCTTTGTATCCTGATCATTAAAAATATACAAAGAACGATATTTTCTTAAATTTTTCAGGGGCTTTTTAATAAAATCGATAAGCATTCCCCCAAAATTATCCTGCATGTCGTCTTTCGCACCGATCCGGTAGCGCTTGCTTATACCATTCACCCTTATCGCAATATCATCGGAATGCATTGATATCCTTTTTCAATTTATCTGAATAATTATTTAGATGATAGATCGCATTTAACGAAACCAGACCGAAACATCTTTTTTTATCAACGATTGCAGCCGAAAAGCATCATCACGATATCGATCTAAAAGCGTTTTTCTATGCTATAGCGTTCGCCTTCAAATAACATCGACAAAGACGCCCTCCATTTTCCTGAAATATAGTGTTCCCGTAATCAAAAGCACCAGAGAAGTAATGACTCCCGGCCAGATGTACTGCCAATTCATTGTTGTGCCGAGTATCGACGCGCGGAATCCCTCAATAATGCCGACAATAGGATTTATTGAATAGATCAATCGATATTCAAATGGAATGGAAGCCGCAGAATAAACGATAGGAGCGGTGTACATGAGCATTCTGATCGCAAACGGCATGGCATGTTTGATATCCCGGAACCGAATGGCCAGGGCGGAGAGCCAGGCGCCAATCCCGATAGACGTGCAAATCATCATAAATATGAAGAAAGGGGCGTACAATAAATTCCATGTGGGCAGAACACGGTAATAAATGCACACCCCGATGATGAGAATCGAGGCAATGGCAAAATCCACTAGTGCAGACAACACCGGAACTGTTGGAAAAATCAATCGCGGAAAATAAATCTTCCCCAGCATCCCCTGACCGGCGACCAGGCTTTCACTGGACTGTGATGTGGATGTAGACATATAGGTCCAGGGTATGATGGCAACCGTGGAAAACAATACATAGGGAATACCATCCGTGGCGACCTTGGCAACCTTACCGAAAACAATGGTAAAAAGAATTATTTGCACCACCGGTTGTAAAAATGCCCAGAAAACACCCAAAATGGTTTGAGCATAGAGTACTTTGATATTGCGCCATACCAGAAAGACAAACAATTCTCGGTATTCGATTAGCTCTTTAATGTCTATCAACCGCCATCCTTCCTTGGGTTTGATAACCACTTTGTTGGACATATTCTTTTCTTTCATCGTTGCCTCTTTATTGTTGGCTGCTCGCGATTTCATGTGGGTAAGTCAAGCTATGACTCGTAGATATTCAACCCATATTTTCTTCATAAGTCATCTATTTTTACCACTTAAACCAAAGAAATACGTCATCTGGATGAGCGACAACCAATGCGGATTTTTATATCATGGGCGCATGTTTCGGGTTAATTTTTTGACCTTTTCAGGGTTAAGACTACCCCGGTGTCCGCACGCCAAAGGGAAGCAGGGGGGATGGGGATATCTCCATCGGTGGTACCGGTCAATAGCGGTGTTTTCCATTCTCGGGTGTCGTAGTAATTGAATTCATACATGCCTGTCGGCCTTTTCAGGCGAACCGCTATAGGCTGCTGATTTCCCCAAAAATAGACAAGGTACTCACTACCTTCATTTGCCAGAACCTGCCAGTGTTGAGCTGGCCCGGATGAGACATAATTGTCATATTCATCACCATTGTCCATCACAGGCCGGAGTTCCCAAAATGACAGTGTTTCCATAATTAACCGCTGCGCCTGCGCCGCCTTTGCCCCATGCTGCCAGACGGAATCGCCAACTGCTGGCACGGGGCCAAAATAGATCAGATAATAGCCGCCGGCGGTCGCATGACCCCATGATGCCCTGATCTCTTCTGCGAGCTTCTGTTGATCCAGGGCCAAGTCATACTCAGGATAAATCGGTTTGGTGACCCTTGAATAGAATCCGCGACCCTCATTGTTGATCAGCAGCTTGCCTTTGCGTTGATGCCCATGGAGAAGATTTGACAGCCGATTCGGATCATATACATATAAATGAAAATTCATGCCATCAACATATGGCTCATCCCAGTAGTATGCACTGCTTTTTTCAAGTTCTGCAGTTGTGCGCCCGTAACCGTACCCATGTGAATGCACAGTCACAAGCTTATCTGTTTTCGAGCACAAATACCGGGCCATCTCCTTTTGCCATTCATGCACCTGTTTATCCAGCACGGCTTCCCGCTTCCCGGGAAATTCGTTCATTATCTCAAAGTAGACATTGGGGTTATCCAACGTCTCGAAAACAAACTTGTCAATGATCGCTTTCTGCAATGATTGCGCAGTGATACCATTTTCCTGATAGCTCAAGTCGAAAAACTCAGGCACAAACGTTCCTTCTGCATTGGGCGTGCCCCAGTCCTGAACGTTGAACGAATTATGATATGGGTATCTTCTGTTCGCACGCTCACCGAAATACTTCATCGGCCCGGATATCTCGAAAATTGATATTTCGACAATCACTCCTTTTCGGTGGGCATACTTCAGAAAACTGTCCAGCCGGTTCCAGTAATCTTCGTCCCATTTGAAAAGATCAAATTTCGCTTTGGCAACATCGTATTCATATGGATAGAGGTTGGATTGAAATTGATCCAAGAAATTGGCAATGCCCCATATCCTGACTTTATTGATACCATACTGGGCTAAGTGGTCAATCTTGCTCCGATAGTCAATGTTGGTGTCGCTGGCCAACTGCTGCAAATCCATCCCGACAAGATATTCAAAAACACCACGGTATTTGATGTAACGGTTGTTCCAACCACCGCGTTCGATTGACGCTGGTTGAGCCGCGTCAACGGTGCCTGTCACAATCAACGCTGAAAGCATCAACATGCAGGCCTTACTCAATATTCGCGCCTGTCGACTCTTGTTTACCCGGGTAAACTTGGTCATCGACCACTCCATAATTAAATTTTTTCCCGTGAGGATGATAATCAGTTTCTATATCGCTCGCCAACCCCGCTACAAACGAGGAAGTATTCGATAGTTATCTTAGCCCAGAGATGGTTCATTAGCCCGTCCATAGGCGTGCTCCGTTGGCGTTAGCAGACCGTAGGATAGCCCGAGGCTGCCGACCGCCAGAGAAAAAGCAAGTTGGTTGGCGTGTGATCGAGCACCGAAAGGAAAATTTGAATCCACCAGCAATGCCCACGTTATTTTTTTCCAGGGTTCTGCCAATTGGCGATGCACGCCATTCCGGAAAAGCAACAAGCCGGAATTCAAGTAAGGGAAAAAACCGGTTGCTCCGAATCTGGATAGATATTCCCGCCAGGCCTGTTCCGGCCATTTCGGATGCTCATAGTAGGAAGTCGTCCGGCCGACAATATCACCGATTGCGTTTGAGCCAAGCATATTCAGCGGCTTGAGTATGATTGTATCCGTGTCAATAAATAGGATGTCATCATCTTGGATGTTGCACAGATGCGCCTTATTTATCATCCAGAATTCGTGCCCGATATCTGCAACCCGCTCAATTTTAATTCGCTTGTCCTTGAATTGCTGCCATTTTAAACGGGTATCGCTCACGATCAATAGCGTTAGTCGATCAAAAACGGTGCCCGAAACAAGTAAACTATGCAGTGAAGAATAAAGTTCAAGTTTCCTGTCGGGTGAACAAATATAGGCGATGTGCATTTATCGAAATCCGGAAGTAAAAATCAGTCAAAAAAAATGCTGGGACTAAATTGAGATCATTCAGATGTATTCAAACGTTTGCTTGATATCGGAAAATTCGAAAGGGATTCGGCTGGCAGCCTCTACCAGTATTGAATTCGTGAAACAGGGCCGCATGGGTGTTGCGTTCATTTATGGCATCTATTGGAAAAAAGGAAAATTGAAGGCAATGAATTTAAAACATATGGTTGCATTGGGCTTTTACCAGGTTATCAGGCGTTCCGATGTCTAAACAACTGCCATCCGGAAAGGCAACGCTGTCGACATGCAGACCGCTGCCGATGGCGCTCTGGATGACGTCACCCATGGTCCTCTCCATGGGCTTTTGCGGATACCCACCTGCCCCCACTGCGTCACCCGCCACGTACGCGTGAATGAAATCCGTAAATACCGGGGTCCACAACGCAATGACCCACGTGTAATGCAAGTCGGTCCGGGATGGTTTCATTTGAATCGTCCGGACCCGCCCCTGCGGATCCACCTCTACCATGTCTACCGCCCGCGGTTCTGAAGCCGGGAGCAGTCCAAGCAGGAGATCTGCACCGCTGTCCCCCTGTCTGCCGATCAACCGGACAAAGGCATCGTCGGGCTGAAACAGGATGTCTGGAAAACCGAAAGCAACCATGGCCTGATCAACATACGGGTAGGCCTGGTCGATCGTATAGGGTACGCCAAACGGCAGGTCCATCAGAAGGTATGCCAAATGCATATCCACCAGTTTGCCGTCCCGGAAATACGCGGGGATGTCCCATTTGCCTTCCCGGATCACAACGTAGGCTTTACGGATATTTGCTTTACGCATTTTATCCAAAAGAAACTGGCCGACCACTTTGGGTCGCAGACGTCTGCCCTGTCCCACGGAGTGGAATCCGATGGGGTAAATTTCCTTGCTGCAAGGCAGCGGAGAAATGCGTTCAGCTTTTCCACCCGCTGGGATTAATCCGATGATCTCCATCTGGTGATTTCCGGCTCAATGATAAACGGTGGGTGTGAACCTATCCATGATGCAGCCGATACCAGGCCACCGTCTGTTTCAGACCTTTTTCTATATCGGTCTGCGGCTTCCATTTTATTTTGGAATAGGTGTCTGCAATGTCTGCCAGCCGTATCTGTTCCATGGGCCTTTCGGGTAGGCTTCCAAAAGACGGTTTTATGGAAGCGTTCATGACACCGACAAGATGCAGCATGATATCTTGAATTGAGATTAATTCACCAGAACCCAGGTCTATGGTTTGGCCTTCGATGTTCGGGAAGCGGGCCATGGCAAGAAGACCATCCACCACATCGTCCACGTAAATCCAATCTACTTTCCGCTGCCCGCTGGTGAGTTTTGGGACCTGTTTGCGCAGGAGGGAGAGAATCGCATAGGGTATGAGTTTGTTGAGGTCCCGTTGTCCTGGTCCATACACCATGAAGACGCGTGCAATAGCAACCGGTGTGCGATAGAGCGCATGAAACATCCGTGCATACGCGCTGCCGGCCCACTTCGCTGCAGCATAAGGAGACGCCGGTACCACATGGGAACCATTTTGGGAAGGCTCCTCCATTGATCCCGTTATAACCATCCGATGGCATCCCACTTCAGTTGCCGCAGTCAGCAAATTTACATTGCTGGTCAAATTGCTCTGAAAGGTCGGCCATACAAGCTCAAGACCCCTCGAACCGGCCACGTGGCTGGCCAAATGAAAAATAATGTCTGGTTTTATCCGCACCAAGAGGCTTTTTACGGCGGCGCCATCTGCCAGGTCGCACGGCCACCATTGGACCTGCTTATCATGTTCCGCTCGGGATGAGTGGTGGTAGACGCCGTTAACCTCGGCGCCGACATCGTAGAGGCGATGACATAAGTTGGCGCCAATGAAGCCGCTGGCTCCGGTGACGAGGATTTTTTTTTCAGAAAAGTACTTCGAGACAACCATCGCTTGACCTTTTTCAACTTAAGTCCGGCTAATCCTGTGCTTCCAAAAGACCGTGCGACAACAGGGCATCTGCGGATTCCTTAATCAGGGAAAATTTCAAACCGGACCGGTTGCATATATCGAGCAATGTGTGCCTGCCATCGGACAAGTTCAAAACCCATAGCATGGCGAGCTGAAAATTTTGGCTGTCGGCGTGACCCCCGATGCGTTTGTAAAGGCCCCTTTTCCCCAGCTGTGGTTCGCACTTTGGGTATGTATTGAAATACGTCTGGTTGTTTTCGATCATGTTCATGACGTCGATATATACCGAAAGAGAAGCGAACAGGTCTTCCGGCTTCACAAATGCCAGGTTGTCGGCCGATGTGTGATATTCGGGGAATTGCCCATGCGGTGTTCGCATCAGGCACCCAACGGGAAGATCGAAGCCGGGCGAGCAATACTGGCGCTCGTCATATCCATAGGGGAAAAAATCGATCACTTCGAAGTCGACGTCAGCGGTCTTCAGAACAAAGGGTACGATTTGATCGATTGCCGCATTTTGCCGCCGTGATGTTTTGTAGGTAAACTTTCCGGAATCCCCGACGCAGGCAGCCACCAGGCCATGCTTGATTCTGGAAACCGTCGCTTCATTGCGGCAGAGCCAGGTGATGGATCCTATCGTGCCAGGTATAAACAGGAACCGATAGGAGTATTTTAAGGATAAGCGGGATAAATGTTTGGCCAGAAATACCGACAGGACGATACCGGATAGATTGTCATTACACATGGACGGGTGGCAAATATGGGTGGAGATCAATACTTCATCTGATGTCGCACCCTTGATATAGTATTCGCCATATGTCAAATGGCCGCTTTCCAGTGTGGCATCGATGACGACTTCGTAAATGTCTTCTTTTAGTTTTAACAACTGGTTATGGGTGACACAAAAAGCCCAGTTCTCATTAAAGTAAGAAGTCCGGTAGGGAATCCAGTCCGGGTGATCCGGCAATGAGTAAAGGTGATTTTTCAGTTCTTCCAGAGAGACATGTTTTCGGACCGGCACGCTGTAATTGAGCACGTGCAGATTGGATTCCCGGGAATCTATTATTTTCTCACCCTTCGAATTTTTTACGTAAGCCTCTTTAAGATTCCACTCTTTTGGAACCGTCCAATCAAATACGGTGGTTCCTGAAGCCACTTCCTGTGTTTGAAGCGGTATATGCCGCTGCAGGATGCGCAGTGTTTCCCGAACGCCGTTTCCGGTGATGCTTCTGCATAGCGGGTATAGTTCACGCATCAGGTCATGCATCTCAACCCCTGACCGGCCTTTTGGAAGAGAAGCGATTTCATTTGCCGGAGGCAATACTTTTCCCATGAATTAACGCCCATCTGCTGTTAAAGTATGAAGTCAGGATAGTTCGCATCCTTTTCCGAGATGACCGAAACCTCATTCGGCCAAACGACGCCGAAAACCGGATCGTTCCACCGGATCCCACTGGCGCATTCCGGTACATAAAACTCAGACATTTGGTAAAAGACCTCCGTATCGTCTTTCAAGGTCAAGAAACCATGGCTAAACCCGCGCGGAATATAGAGCATCTTTCTGTTTTCCGCAGTCAGTTCGACAGCCAGCCAAGCCTTGAACGTGGGTGAGGTCGGCCGCAGGTCGATGATGACATCATAAATCGCGCCTGCGGTGCATCGAACTAGTTTTACCTCTTCGTGGGGAGCTACCTGATGATGCATTCCACGAAGGGTGCCTTTTTTATGATTGAAGGAGATATTGCATTGCACCACGTCGGGATCAAGTCCATGGGCAATAAATTCTCTTTTGCACCATGTTCGCGCAAAAAACCCCCGTTCATCATCTATCCTTTCCGGCTCGATGATAAAGGCGCCGTTCAAGCGTGTCTGAGAAAAAATCATGGGTAAATGGTTGTGGTCGGAATGAACGTCACAAATTTCCCGCCCCAATCGCGGATGCAGGCCATTTGCGCCATGATTTCGTCTTTAAGATTCCAGGGCAGAATCATCAAATAATCCGGCTTGGTTTCAACTATTTTATCAGGGTGATAAATGGGAATGTGGGTTCCCGGAAGAAACAGTGCCTGTTTGTGGGGGCTTCGATCAACCGTATAATCAATGAAATCGGTTCGAATGCCGCAATAATTTAAAAGCGTGTTTCCTTTGGCCGGCGCCCCGTAGCCGGCAATGGATTTCCCGGCTTTTTTGGCCTGAATCATGAAGTCTAAAATGTCTTGTTTGATGGCGATAACTTTTGGATTGAATGACAAATGGTGCGCCAGGGTGTTAAACCCAGCCGCCGCTTCTTTGTTCAATAGATCCTTGACCCGCTGGCCGACTGGTTTTGACTGATCTTCGTGGTGACGTGCATAAATCCTTAATGATCCGCCATGCGTGGAAAGTTCTTCCACGTCAAAGACAGTCAGACCATGTTCGGCAAATATTTTTTTGACGGTCATGAATGAAAAATATGAAAAATGCTCATGATAGATCGTATCAAACTGGTTTTCTTCCATTAAGCGCATTAAATGCGGAAATTCCATGGTGATGATACCATCTGGCTTCAGAATGATTTTCATTCCCTTTACAAAATCATTGAGATTGGGAACATGCGCCAATACATTATTGCCGATCAAAAGGTCGGCATGTTTTTTTTCAGCCGCCAGGACGGTCGCGGTATCAACGCCAAAATATCTGGATATCGTCGGGATCCCCTTCTTCTGGGCGGCTTCGGCCACATTTTTCGCCGGCTCAATCCCTAATACCGGTATGGCTTTTTCCTTAAAGTACTGAAGGAGATAGCCATCATTGCTGGCAATTTCCACAATCGCGCTGCGCGTGTCAAACCCGAACCGCTGGACCATCAAGTCAGTGTAATCTTTCGCGTGTTTGAGCCATGAATCCGAGTAGGACGAAAAATAGGCATAATCGTCAAAGATCGTTTCAGGGCTCTGAAATTCAGGCAACTGGACAAGATGACATTTCTCGCAAACATAAACATGCAAAGGGAAAAATGGCTCCATGCCTGAAAGCTGTTCTTCCTTGAGGTATGAGTTTGCCAGCGGCGACACCCCCAGATCGGCGAACGTGTGGTTTAATTTGCTGCTGCAGAAACGGCAGCTATTTTTTGCATTTACCATCTATGATCCATCCTATTTTTTAAGTTTGGTTGTCCATTCCAGCCGATCGTTGAGCAATCCTCTGTTTTGCAGTTCAGTCAACACGCGCAGCCGCATAAAACGGGATTGACGGAAATTTGAGTCCTTGAAGCCCATTGCTTCCAAGCCACTTTTCAGGGCTTTAATTGTTGCGATAACATCGACCTGGGGTTGATGGGCCGGGGCCAGTTTTTTAAAAAGATCGAAATTCACGCGATATGATCGATTGTCTGGCTGCTGCATCCTTGTTTATGGAAATTTCTACATCGGGGATCACCTTGGCCACTGCGTAGGCGAGGTCTTTGACCTGATAATTCCATTCCTCGCATCCAACATTGACCGCAAGGAAGTTCCCACCGGCGGTTATCTCCCGGAATAGCGCCCATTCAATCGCCCTGGCCATATCTTTGACGTTTATCAGCGGCCTCCATGGGCTGCCGTCGCTCAAGATCGTAATTTTATTGGACGCGACCGCGCCGGCAACGAAATCGTTCAATACGAGATCCAATCTCAATCTTTCGCTCATGCCGCAGGCGGTTGAAAATCTCAGGCTGGTAATCTTGAAGGCGTCATCGCTCAATGGCTTCAGCCCTTTTTCGCTGGCCACCTTTGATTTCGCGTAAGCGGTGAGTGGGTTAAGCGGGGAGTTTTCGTCCCTCGCGCTATCTTCAGCAGAACCGTACATGCTGCAGCTTGACGCGTAAACGAATGTGTTGACGCCCGCCGCCTTGGCCTTTTTGGCCAATTCGACACTGGAATGGTAGTTAATGTCAACGGTGACGTCTTCAAACTTGTTGCCCATCGGGTCATTGGAGATGGCTGCCAGATGTACGACCGCATCGACTTCATTCAGGGAATCGGCTGGCATGTTTCTCATGTCTGCAAAAAATTGCACATCAACCCTGCACTCCGGAAGCATCGCTTCGGCCGTCAAACAATTGGCAAAATAGCCCATATCAAGCCCAACCAAAACGGCATTCGGGTAACGTTCTCTCAGATGCTGAACCAAACACGGTCCGATATAACCCATGTTTCCTGTGATTAAAATTCTCATCGATGCTTCCCCTGTGATTTTATTTTTTCATGGCGTGATGAAATCCCGGTCAGATCCTCATGGCCCGCAATCCAACCGCATTGTTGGCTCTTCTTTCGGCGTCTTTAACAAACGCCAACATGCCTCCGGGGTGAACGCCGGAACGGCTGAACTCGAGGTCACTTTTTCCAAATTCTCCAGGCAGGGTTAGGGGCCGCCCACAATTCCTCCAGGTACATCTTGTCGCGCAACGAGTCCATATTCTGCCAGAATCCATAGTGTCGATATGCGGAGAGCAGTCCGTCTTTAGCCAGCTTTTCCATCGGATCCTGTTCCCAGACCGTTAAATCGCCCTCGATGTAATCCATAATGCCGGGCTCTAAAACAAAAAAGCCACCATTGATCCATGCACCGTCACCCTTGGGCTTCTCTTTAAATGCAGTTATTTTATTCTGGTTTTCATCTAATTTGAATGCGCCAAATCGTCCGGGAGACTGCACGGCGGTCAAGGTGGCCAGCGTGTTTTGTTTTCTGTGAAATGAAATTAATTCATTAATATTTAGATCGGTTACACCATCTCCATAGGTAAGGCAAAACGTTTCGTCGCCAATGTAATCCTTTACCCGTTTTATCCTGCCGCCGGTCATGGATTTTTTTCCGGTTTCCACCAAGGTCACTTTCCAGGGTTCGGTTTCATTTTTGTGGACCTGCATGTTATTGTTCCGCAGATCGAACGTGACATCCGAACGGTACAGCGCGTATTTAGCAAAATATTCTTTAATGATGTGCCCTTTATACCCAAGGCAAATAATGAAATCATTTAATCCGTAGGCAGAATAAAGCTTCATGATATGCCACAGAATCGGCCTGTCACCGATCTCCACCATCGGTTTGGGCCTAACGCCTGTCTCCTCGGCCAATCTGGTTCCAAAACCACCTGCCAAAATTACCGTTTTCATGAGATACCTCTTGTGGATAAAATTTGGTGGTAAATATATAGCTCCGCTTCCTCAGTCACGCAAAAAAAACAGCTGAGATATCGGTAAGCGGGATGCCAATTGCTTGAAATTTAAACTTTTAACGCCTACACCAGCATTTGCAAAGGGGCCATTATAGGATTTTAACTGACACCAAATCAACAAATTTATCGCCGGTCGCCAAACTGGCAGACAGCCTTCAAAGGGCCTCACGTCTATCTCGGCAGTCGCTGCGCAACGCTTGAATCTTTTTGGTCTCCGCAGTTCATTTCTGGTTTGTGGCAAGCAATAATTAAACCAAACATGGTATTTTAAATCCTATAATAATTGCAGCGTCTTCGATGGATTCGTAAACTCTCACCCGTCGTGTCCCCCCGGCGGCCGTGGGCACCTATAACTATCTGAAACTTATGGATCCTCGTCTAGGCGGGGATCAAGGCAACAAAATTTTTACCTTTTTGCGATTTCATCGGCATCAAGCCTGCCGCTTTTAAGTTTGGATTGGAAAGCACCAAAATCGAAATGAAGTATGAAATAATTTGCCACTTTTTTTGGTAGGGCGTTGGATACGTCCTTCAGGTTTTGTCGAAGGGGGAGGCCTTTGCGCCGTGGTTGGAAGTGGCCCTGATTATGCAGGTCAAACCGGATATCCCTTGAATCGCTTTCCAACCGGTGGGTGCTGGTGTATAATCGGTTTGATTGATTTGAAAAACAGGAGCTGGCTATGGAAAAAACCGTATTGGTGCCCGTGGCGGACGGCACCGAAGAATTGGAAGCCGTGGCCATCATCGACGTGCTGCGCCGGGCCGGCGCGACGGTAACGGTGGCGTCGGTGACCGGTGCTCGCCAGATCACGGCGTCCCGCGGTGTGGTCATCGTGGCCGACGCCCTGATCGAGGCGTGTGCGGAAAAGGCGTACGACCTGGTGGTGCTGCCCGGCGGCATTCCCGGCGCCGAACACCTGCGCGACTCCGCAGCGCTGACCGGCATGTTAAAACGGCAACATCATGAAAAGCGCCTGGTCGGGGCCATCTGTGCCAGCCCGGCCGTGGTTTTGGAACATCATGGTCTGTTGGCGGGACGCCAGGCCACCTGCCATCCAGGCTTTGTCGAGCGGTTAAAGGCCGGGGATCGGGTCGACGCCCGCGTGGTGGTGGACGGCAACTACCTCACCAGCCGGGGGCCGGGCACCGCTGTCGAGTTTGCCCTGGCCCTGGTTGAACGTCTGTACGGCAAAGCCAAGATGGAAGCGGTCGCCGCCCCCATGGTGGTTTAACAGGAGTTTGAGATGGACAGTGACGATCAGCGACCATCGGACCCGCTGAAAACAGCACCGCACAAGACCGTGGCCCTGGTCCTCGGCAGCGGCTCATCCCGGGGCTGGGCCCACATCGGCGCCATCGAGGCCCTGGAAGAGGAGGGCATCCCCATCGACTTCATCTCCGGCTGCAGCGTCGGCTCCTACGTGGGGGCCATCTACGCCAGCGGCAGTTTGGCCAGCCTCAAGGACTTCGTCCTCAGCATGGACGGCAAGAAGGTCTTCTCCTACTTCGATGTGGTCTTCCCGCGCTCCGGCTTGCTGGACGGCACCAAGAAGGTGGCTGAGCTCTTCTCCATGCACACGTCCGTGCAGCGTTTTTCCGAACTGAACATCCCGGTGATGATGGTGGCCACGGACCTGCAGCGGGGCGAAAAAGTCGTCTTGCGGTCGGGCAATCTGCTCCAGGCCCTGCGGGCCACCATGAGCGTGCCCGGCCTTTTCGCACCCGCACTGGTCAAGGGACGCTGGCTGGTGGACGGGGGCATCGTGGATCCGGTGCCGGTGGGGGTTGCCCGGGCCACCGAAGCCGACGTGGTCATCGCCGTGGACCTGAACAGCGGCATCACCTCCCGACGCGTGCATCCACCGAAGAAAAATAAAGTCGAACCATCGGTACCGGAGGCTCCGAAATTCAACAGCGAACTCATGGTCAAGCTGACCGACTACTACGAAACGGCGGAGACCAATTTTAAAAAGAAAATCAGCGAATTGCTGGGGCGCGAGACCCATACGCCCCACCTCATCGACACCGTCATGACCTCCATCAATATCATGCAGGAGCGCATCACGCGCATCAACCTGGCCGTCGAGCCGCCGGACATCCTGGTCCAGCCACGCTTGGGGGCACTGAAAATGATGGATTTCCACCAGGTGGAAATGGCCATCGAGGAAGGCTACATCGGGGTCAAGGAGAAGATGGAAGACATCAAGGCCCTGTTGGAGATACCCGACCAGGCGTCTGAAATTGATTCGCACTGACCTTGCCTGAGGACGGCGCTTCTCTCCAACATGTTGTATTTACCTATGCTATTGACACACCACCAGCCATTTGAGATATTTATCCTGAAAATCAATTTCCCGTCATTGGCACGCTGATCTCCCAACACTGCGCCGCGATGTGCTTCAATGGTCTGAACTTGGCCGAACCGCTTAAACCTTCGATGTTACGCTTGCACGACGATTGACCCCTTAAGCATGGTTACTCCAGCACCGAGGATGATTCGATGCCCGTCAACAGCTCACGATCGACCCGGGCGTTTGTTTTGGCAAGCGCACTTCTTTTTTTGGGCAGCGTCCTCTTGCCTGCTGCAAGCGTCTCGGCCGCCAACGAGCAGACCGTGGCGCTGGTGATGAAGGCGCTTACCAATCCCTTTTTCTCCAAGATGGAGATGGGCGCCAAGGCCTATGCGAACCACAACAACATCCGCCTGGAAATTTTTGGCGTCGAGCGGGAAACGGATGTCGAGCGCCAGATCAGCATCGTGGAGAATCTTATCGCGCGAGGCTACGGCGCCATTGTGATTGCGCCAGCCGACTCCAAACAACTGGTTCAAGTCTGCCAAAAGGCCCTTGCGAGCGGCATCGTGGTAATCAACGTCGACAATCCGTTTCACAAGGCCACCCTGCACGAGTATGGCGTCACCATCCCCTTTGTGGGTTCCGACAACCATGCCGGGGCCGCGAAAGTCGGCGCCTATGTGAAGCACAGGCTGAACGGCCGCGGGCGCGTAATGGTCATCGAGGGCATCCGAGGAGCCGAAAATGCCGACCTTCGTAAGGCTGGCTTTATGGAGGCGATCACCCGGGATAGCCATATTGAAATTGTGGCCAGCGCGAGCGCCAACTGGCACACCGATGAGGCGTTTTCTCTGGCCGTCGACCTGCTCAAGACCCATGCGCCGGTGGATGCCGTTTTCTGTGCCAATGACAAAATGGCACTGGGCGTTCTCCAGGCATTGGATATCTCGGGCATGGCCGGTAAAACCGTGCTGTCCGGCTACGACAACATCGAAGCGGTGCGCTCGGAAATGCAACGCGGCCGTGTGCATGCCACGGTCGAACAGCATCCTGAATTGATGGGGCAGTTCGGTGTGGCCTTGGCCGTACAGGCCCTTGCAGGGGAAAAGCCGGAGAACTACCTGCCGACCCCGGTGGATTTGGTTACCCACGAGACCTTTGGCAAAACCATCGCCCTGTCAATCTCCAGTCATAGCAATCCGTTTTTTTCTTCACTCCAGCAGGCGGCGCAGGATGCGGCCCAATTGCACGGCGCCAAGTTGGTCGCTGCGGATGCGCAAAACAGCAACGCGAAGCAGTTGAGCGATCTGTTGACCTTTCTAAACGCAACCATCGATGCCCTCATCGTCAACCCCACCAACACGGAAACCGTGGTACCCGGTATCGAACTGGCCAACACCCTGGACATCCCGGTCATCACGGTGGATCGCAAGGCCGCAGGTGGCCGGATCGTTTGCCACATCGAATCCGACAATGTGGAAGGCGGACGGATGGCCGCCCGAGTGATGGCCCGGCGCTTGAGCGGCAAGGGCAGGGTGATCGAATTGGAAGGCATCCCGGGCACCTCAGCCGCGATGGAGCGCGGTGCCGGGTTCCATGAGGGCCTGAAGGCCTTCCCGGGCATCAAGGTGGTGGCACGGGAAGTGGCCGACTTCGAGCGGCAGAGCGCCAAAGCGGTGATCCTGCGGGCCATGCGCCGCGACGTGCCCTTTGACGGGGTCTTTGCCCACAACGACAACATGATTTTAGGCGCCGCGGATGCCCTGGAAACGGACCCGCATTCCGCCGACAAGGTGTTGATCGGTTTCGACGGCATTCAAGCGGCGATGGCGGCGCTGCAACACGGCCGAATCGACGCAACCATCGCCCAACGGCCTGAACGAATGGGTGAATTGGCAGTGGCAAGCATCGCGCGCTTTTGGCGAGGAGAAAAACCAGCCCCACTCATGCGGGTCGATCTGGAGGTCGCCGAAAAATAAGAGGGAACAGGCATGTTTCGCACGATCAATCAAAAATTTTACACGATTGCCGGCGTCTTGGTTGTTTTGTTCTGTCTCAGCTACGTTCAAGTGGCCTATTTCATCAACCAGCAGTCCCGCATGGCCGCCCAGGGCGAACAGATCATTGGCGTCGAGAGAGACATTCGCAACGTGCTGAGTCTTTTTTTCCGGCTGCGGTATTGGGAGCGGGCGGTGTTTACCCAGGATTTCCCGGATGCCGAGCGGCACTTCGGCCAGATCATGGCCCAGTTGAAGTCCCAGTTGTCTGAGGCGAGCACCCGATCGCAGGGGACCTTCATTCCGCGGGAGCTGGAACGCGTCGTCAAGCTCCTTGCCGCCTACGAACAGGATTTCAACCAGTTGATCCAACTCAATACCGACCAACGCCTGCAGCGCACCCGGCTCGACTCGAGCTATCAATCGCTGGCTTCCTCCATCCTCGCCGTTGGCAACTTAAACTTTTTAAAACCGTTGCTGGTGGCCACCCATTTTCAGATGGGCTACGTCAGCAACCACCAACAAACCGAATACCGCGCGCTGCAGGTGGTGATCGATTCGCTGAAAAACAAAATCACCCACGCCAACCTCCTGGACGAACGCCTGGACGGCTATATGGAGGGCTACCACAGGGTCCTCGAAGCGGATTTCAATATTGATCAGCGCTTCAAGACGATTGCCCACCAATTCAACACCACCAGCGTCGCCTTGACCGAGCTGATCAATGCCATTTCAGGTCAGGCCGAAACCCTCTTGAACGACGAATTCATCGCCGCCCAAGCCATCCGGGATCGCTTGAAATCCTCTTTTCTGGTGTCATCGGCCTTGAGCGCCATTGCCCTTCTGCTTATCCTGATGATCGTGGCGCGCAAAATCGTCCGTCCCGTCCGATCGGTGGCGGGCGTCATCCTGGATATCAGAGCGGGAAAAACCGCCTCACGCTTTGAATTTACCGGCACGCCAAAAGATGACATCGTACAGTTGGGATTGACCTTCAACGACATGCTGGACATGCTCGAGCAGAAAAACCGCCAGCTTGTCACCTACCAGAAGGAGCTTGAAGCGAAAGTGCAGGAACTGGCGGCACGCCAACAGGAGCGCGAGAATCTGATCGACGCGCTGGAGGCCAAAAATGCCGAGTTGGAGCGCTTTACCTATACGGTTTCGCATGATCTCAAGAGTCCCTTGGTCACCATCCGCGGGTTTTTGGGTTTTTTGGAGGAGGACGTCGCCATGGGTGACTTGCCGCGTATGAAGACGGATATCGCGCGTATCACCGAAGCGACGGATAAGATGCAGTGGCTGTTGAATGATTTGCTGGAACTGTCGCGGATCGGGCGCCTGATGCACCCGCCGGAAGAGATTCCTTTGGAGAAGGTCGTGCGCGACGCATTGGAAACGGTGTCCGGTCACCTGTTTGCAAAGAACATAAAGATAAAAATAGACGCCGACGGGCAGCTGATATTCGGGGACTGTCAACGCCTGCGTGAGGTCTTTGAAAACCTGCTGGAAAACGCCGTCAAATACCTGGGCGCACAGCCGGAACCCGAAATTATCATCGGCGTCCGGTCTGCGGGTGATGAGCGCGTTTACTATGTCCAGGACAACGGCATCGGACTCGCGCCACAATATCGGGAGAAGATTTTCGGACTGTTCGAAAAGCTGGATCCGGTGGTGGAGGGTACCGGGGTGGGCCTGGCCATTGTCAAGCGGGTCATCGAAGTCCACGGCGGCCGCATTTGGGTTGAATCCAAAGGGATCGGCCACGGCAGCACGTTCTGCTTCACCCTGCCGGCCAAGCCGGAATCGGACGCGGTTGCATAAAAAATATTTGTTTACCTTCCAGGAACGGTGGAGCACAGCATGCAAGACGACACGCCGGTGGTCATGCTGGTTGAAGACAACCCTGCCCATGCCGAAATTATTATTCGACTGCTTCGGGAACATCGCGTCAACCTGCAGATCAGCCATGTATCAGACGGTGAGGCGGTGCTGGATTACCTGTTCCGGCGCGGCGCCTATGCCGACCGGTCGACGTATCCGGAGCCGCACCTGGTGCTGCTGGATCTGCGGTTGCCCAAAGTCGATGGCCTCGAGGTGCTCAGACAGATCAAAGCATCAGAACGTCTGCGCCTGCTGCCGGTGGTGGTGCTCAGCTCATCGGCGGCACAAGACGACATTGCCGCCGCTTACCGTCAGCATGTCAACAGCTACCTTGTCAAACCGGTGGATTACCAAAAATTCGTGGTGCTGATTGAAAACTTGGTTCTGTATTGGCTGACCTTAAACCGTCACCCACGGCCTTAACCCCATCGTTACCTCCTTTTTATGCAACGATGGGGTTAAGGGTGAGGGCGACCGGCAGGGCATGCATGCCTCAGCGAGAGGAACCTCAGCAATGGCAAAGCGATTCAGGATCTTGATGGTGGAAGATGAACCGGCTCATGCCGAGCTGGTCAGGCGTGCTTTTGAAAAACACACCGAGCGCTTCGATCTGGCCGTGGCCGGCAGTCTCGAGCAGGCCAGGCAATATTTATCCACCCACAGGCCGGATCTTGTCCTGGTCGATCTGTTTCTGCCCGACGGGTTGGGCAGCGACCTGTTGCCGGGCAGCGCCGAAGCTGCGCGGTATCCGGTGGTGGTGATGACCAGTTATGGGGATGAAAAGGCGGCCGTGAAGGCCATGAAGGCAGGTGCTTTGGATTATATCGTCAAGTCCGAGGTCACCCTGAGAGATATGCCCCATCAGGCCACCCAAACGTTGCGGGAGTGGCATCACATCATCGCGCGCAAAAAGGTTGAAGCGTCCCTGGCAGAAGAGAAAGAGCGCCTGGCCGTCACCTTGCGCAGCATCGGTGATGCGGTTATCGCCACCGATGCGCAGGGCAGGATTACCCTGATGAACAAGGTGGCGGAACGCCTCACCGGCTGGGGGCAGGCGGAGGCCCTGGGCCAGCCGCTGGAAAAGGTTTTCAACATCGTCAACGAACACACCCGTGCGCGTTGCGACAATCCGGTGGCCAAGGTGCTTGAGACCGGTGGGATTGTGGGGTTGGCCAACAACACCGTTCTGATCGGCAAAGATGGCACAGAGCGGGTGATTGAAGACAGCGGGGCGCCGATCCTGGACCACCAGAACCGGACGCTCGGCGTCGTTCTGGTGTTTCGCGATGCGACCGAAAAGCGCCGTATGCAGGAGGAACGGCAGAAAGCCCAAAAGCTCGAATCCATAGGGGTGCTGGCCGGCGGCATCGCCCATGATTTCAACAACTCGCTGACCGCCATCATCGGCAACATCTCCCTTGCCAAACGCTATGCCAAACCGAATGAGCGGATCCATGAAAAACTGGAAGAGATCGAAAGGGTCGCTCTGCGCACCAAGGGGCTTACCCAGCAGCTGCTGACCTTTTCCAAAGGGGGTGAACCGGTCAAAAGCATGGTGTCCATCGCAGAGCTGCTAAAGGAGGCGGCGCTTTTTACCCTGAGGGGGTCCAATGTGCGCTGCGCCTTCGACCTGCCTGAAAACCTGTGGTCGGCAACCGTCGATGCGGGCCTGATCGGCCAGGTGATCAACAATATCATCATCAATGCCGAACAGGCGATGCCGGAGGGGGGTGTTATTGAAGCCAACGCCCGCAATGTTGAGATCGCTTCGTCAACCCCGATACCCGTCGTCCCGGGCAAGTACGTGAAGATTTCTATTCACGACCAGGGTATTGGTATTCCCAATGCGCATCTGACCAAAATATTTGACCCCTATTTTACCACCAAGCAGAAAGGAAGCGGCATCGGGCTGGCGGTGGCCTATTCGATCGTCGATAAGCATGGCGGATATATTGCGGCGGAATCGGATGACGGCGGCACGACCTTTCATGTGTACCTGCCTGCCACCGAGGCGGCGGGTTCCGCCCAAACGGACCACCGCAGCGCGCTTATGCGCGGCGTCGGAAAAGTCCTGCTCATGGATGATGATCAGGACATCAGGACCGTGGGCAGCGAGATGTTGCAGGCACTGGGTTATACGGTCGTGTGCGCCCGCGACGGGGCCGAGGCGGTGGAATGCTATCGGCAGGCGCAGGAAGCCGGCGAAGCATTTGACGCCGTCATCCTGGACCTGACCATACCCGGCGGCATGGGTGGCAAGGATGCGGTCACCCGGCTTCTTGCGTTGGACCCTTCCGCAGCGGTGATCGTCTCCAGTGGGTATTCAAACGACCCGGTGATGGCCCAGTTTCGTCAATACGGCTTCCTGGGTGCCGTGGGCAAGCCCTATCAGCTTAAAGACTTGAGCGCTGTCCTGCACGAGGTGCTGGCCGGCAGACCGTAACCTTTCACGGGTTCAGCGGTTCAACGGTTTGCGCGTTCGGCGCACTTTCCCCAAACCCTTCACTTGTCGGTTTGGTTAAAAAAAGTCAAAAAATAGTCCGGCATTTTCGTTTCAAACGTCATGTCGCGATTGGTAAATGGGTGTTTGAAGCGAATCGACAATGCATGCAACGCCAACCGTCCCTTGGCATCGGTGGTATATTTTTTGTCACCGACAATGGGATGCCCATATTCAGACAGGTGAACGCGAATCTGGTTTTTTTTCCCCGTCAACAGGTTGATTTCCAGCAGACTATAGTGCTTTGACGCGTTGATGACCTTATACTGCGTTCTGGCCAAATCGCCATCTTTGGGATTCTCAACCGATCGCATCTTATAGTCATCGCCCTCGGCGAGAAACGATTCGATAAGGCCGTTTTTTTCCGCCAGGGTACCATGAACGACGGCGATGTATTTCTTTTCCACATGTTCCCACTGGGCGGCGAATTGCTCACGAACGTGATAACTTTTAGCAAAGACCATCACGCCGGATGTGCCCCTGTCCAGCCGATGGACCACAAACAGGTTGATCTTGGACTTCGGATTGCCTTTGCGGACATACGTGGTAAGCAGACGATGCGCCGTCTTTTCCGCTTCGTAATTCGCCTTGACGCTCAACAGCCCCGAGCGCTTGTCAATCACGATGATGTCTCGATCCTCATAAAGGATCTTGATGCCGGCAGGCACATATTTGGTTCGTATTTTAATTGTTGATTGAGTCATACCCATCACAATATCGGCGAAAACAGCCGGGACGCCCGAATCGCCAGGCGAAACGCCAGTGATCGGCGATAGACCTCGTCGGTGGTCAGCGGATCGGCCAGGGCAAGATCGTCACGGCACATCTTTTCCACCCGCCGGAGGAAGTCGGGGTCGGTAAAGACCATGGTGATCTCGAAATTGATCCGCAGGGAGCGGTTGTCCAGATTGACCGTGCCGATGCCGGCCAGGGTGTCGTCGATCAGAAATACCTTCTGGTGCATGTAGCCCCTGCGGTAGGTGTACATCCGAACCCCGGCCACGGCCACTTCAAACAGGTAACTGTGCGCCGCCCACCAGACGACCCGCTTGTCGGGATTGGCGGGAATCAGGATCCTCACATCCACCCCCCGCATGGCGGCCAGTTGCAGCGCCTTGATCACGGCCACATCCGGCACGAAATAAGGGGTCATGATCCAGCATCGCTGCTTGGCCAGGTTGATGGCCTGCACCATCATCAGTGAACAGCTTTCCACCAGATCCCCGGGACCGGTTGGAATGCAAAGGACCGGTTCGCTGCCGATGCAGGCCGGCGGATCCCAGGAAATATCCGGAAGCTCCCCGCTGGCCCAATGCCAGTCCTCGGCAAAACAGAGCTGCACCGCCAGGGTCACCGGGCCTTCCATTTTTACGTGGGTGTCCCGCCAGACATCGAAACGCCGGCCGCCGCCCAGGTATTCGTCCCCCACGTTGTGGCCGCCCACCCAACTCACGGCGCCGTCCACAACCACGATTTTGCGGTGATTGCGGAAATTGATCCGGAACCGGTTGAGCCACCCACTGCCCATGCGGAAAACGCCCACGTTGACACCGGCCCGCCGCAATGCCGCGGTGTACGATCGGGAAAGCCCCACGCTGCCGATCTGATCCAGGAGAAAATAGACCCGGACACCGGCCTTTACCCGGTCGATCAGCGCCGATTTGAGCCGGTCGGCCAGTTCGCCGTCGCGGACGATAAAAAACTGAATCAGCACATAGCTGCGGGCGGACCGGATTCCTTCCAGGATGGAATCGAACGTGGCCTCGCCGTTGATCAGCAGGGAACAGCGGTTGCCGGCCATGACCGGCAGCTGGTAGATATCGCTGAGAACATCGATTTTGGGCGTATCGCGCACCATCAGGCAGCCGATCCGCGAATCCAGCCGGAGGTCTCTGCCCAGGTGGCGGATGGCGGTGCTGCCGGACTGGTGGGCGACGGCGGAGCTTTGGACTCGTCGCGCCCCGAACATCAGGTAGAGAAAAACGGACAGGTAGGGGAAAAAAAACAGGGCCATCACCCAGGCGATGGTGCCCTGGCTGGTCCGGCCGTTCATGATGACGTCGAAAATGAACAGGATGCCCGCACCGTGAAGGACCACAGGAATCAGCAACAACCAGTATTCAGAGGCGATCTGTACCGCGGGCATGAGAACGCAGCCTTTTTTTTCAGGGGATTGGTTCAGTTTTTTAGCATATGATTCCATGCGTATGCAATGAACTTGGACATATTCATCATAATACCTTTGTTTTAGCTATCTTTTTCCACGTTGTTCATGCAACATGGAGGTATATCATCTATCGGGAGGAAGTCATGACAGATTTACGCAACACGCGCACAACCATTTTGAACACGGGCACACCCGAAGCAAAGCGCGAGGAAATCCTGGACTATTTCCATAAGACCTTCACCCTCGACGAACGGCTCTACGATACCCTGGCCTCCGATGACGCCTTTTACCTGCGGGCCGAACCGCTTCGGCAGCCGCCGATTTTTTACCTGGGCCACACCGGTGTCTTCTACATCAACAAACTGATCATCGCTAAACTCATCGATCGGCGCATCAACCCCACTTTCGAATCCATGTTTGCCGTGGGGGTGGACGAGATGTCCTGGGACGATCTGGACGACACCCATTATGAATGGCCCGCCGTCCAGGAAGTAAAGGCCTATCGGGAAAAGGTGCGCACCGTCGTAGACGCCACCATCCGCCACCTTCCGCTGACCCTGCCCATCACCTGGGACCACCCGTTCTGGACCGTCATGATGGGCATCGAACACCAGCGGATTCACCTGGAAACCTCTTCGGTGATCATCCGGCGAATGCCCATCGACCAGGTCCGCCATCTGCCCTTGTGGGATATCTGCACGGAATCCGGTGCGGCACCGGACAACCATCTGCAGCCGGTACCCGGCGGTCAGGTGGTGCTGGGAAAATCCAAAGACCATCCCCTGTATGGATGGGACAACGAATTCGGCAGCCACACCTTCGATGTCCAGGATTTTGAGGCTTCACGCCATCTGGTTTCCAACCGGGAATTCCTGGACTTCGTTGAGGACGACGGCTATGCAAAGGCGGCTTTCTGGACCGAAGAGGGCTGGAACTGGGTCGGCTATTCCAAAGCGCGCCACCCGCTCTTCTGGATCCCGTCGAATGGCGACTGGCGTTTCCGGACCATGACCCGGGTCGTCCCCATGCCATGGGACTGGCCCGTCGAGGTCAACTACCTGGAAGCCAAGGCCTTTTGCAACTGGATGGCCCAAAAGCGTGGCAAAACCATCCGGCTGCCTACCGAAGACGAGTGGTACCGGCTGCGCGATCTGCACGACATTCCGGACCAGCCCTATTGGGAACACGCGCCGGGCAATATCAATCTGGAACACTGGGCCTCGTCGTGTCCGGTGAACCGCTTTCGCTTCGGTGATTTTTTCGACATCATCGGCAATGTATGGCAGTGGACGGAAACCCCCATCACCGGATTTGCGGGCTTTGCCGTCCATCCGGTTTACGACGACTTCTCCACGCCCACCTTCGACACCCGCCACAACCTGATCAAAGGGGGGTCCTGGATCTCCACCGGCAACGAGGCCACGCGAGATTCCCGCTACGCTTTCCGGCGCCATTTCTTCCAGCATGCGGGCTTTCGCTACGTGGCATCCGAACAGCAGGTAGAACTGCCCGAAGCCATGTACGAAAGCGACCTGGCCGTTTCCCAGTATTGCGAGTTCCATTTCGGGGAGTCCTACTTCAACGTGGAGAACTTTCCGCAGCAATGCGCCCGGCTTGCCGTGACCGTCATGGCAGATCGACCGAAAAAGCGCGCCCTTGACGTGGGCTGCGCCGTGGGACGCGCGACCTTCGAACTGGCCCGGACTTTCGACGTTGTCAACGGCCTGGACTTTTCGGCTCGCTTTATCCGCATCGCCGTCCAGATGCAGGAAAAAGGCGTTACCCACTACGAGCGGCTGGAAGAGGGAGACATTTTCACCTACCATGAACGGCGTCTGGCCGAGTTCGGACTGGACGCCGTTGCCGACCGGGTGGAATTTTTCCAGGCCGATGCCTCCAATCTCAAGTCGCAGTTCACCGGCTACGATTTGATCCTGGCGGCCAATCTCATCGACCGGCTCTACGACCCGAAAAAGTTTCTCTCAACCATTCATGAGCGGCTCAACATGGGTGGCGTTCTGGTCCTCACCTCGCCCTACACCTGGTTGGAGGAATTCACCCTTCGGGAAAACTGGGTGGGCGGCATTCGCAAGGACGGTGAGCCGTACACCACCTTGGATGGGCTGAAAGACCTGCTGGCCGGTCATTTTCAGATGATCGGCAACCCCTTCGACGTTGAATTCGTCATCCGTGAAACCCGGCGTAAATTTCAGCACACCGTCAGCCAGATGACGGCCTGGGAGCGAGTGAACTAGCACCATTCTAAAAACCATCCGATGCCGGTTCGCCCTTGACCAGGGAGATTTCAACCCGACGGTTCGCCCGTCGATTCTCGTTTGATGTATTGGCCACCAACGGATGAAATTCTGATTTCCCCTGAATGATCAAGCGCTGGGGGGCAATCCCGTGCGACGCCAGAAATTTGGCGACACTGGCGGCTCTCGCCGCAGACAGCTCCCAATTGGATGGAAATCTCGGCGTACGGATGGCGATGTCGTCGGTGTGGCCTGACACGATGATCTGGTAATGCCGCTGGGGGGCAATCAGATCGGCAATCCGTTTCAATGCCGATTGAGACTCGGACAACAGCATCGCCTCACCGATGTTGAACGTAATACGCTCACCCAGAACAAATACGGGTTGTCTCTCGTCCCACCGGACGTAAAAATCACTGCTGAAGCTCTCTTTCAGGCCGCTGAGCATTGCCGGGCTCAACGGTTCGGCAGGCGCCTCCACGGGTAACGGGCGGTTGGCTGCCGGTGGTTCCGGATTCGATGCCACGGTCTCCTCCGCCGGCGTGGAGTGAACCCCCAGCGCGGCAAGCGACGGGGAATGCGCTGGCTGTCCCGGTTCAGTGGGGGGGGCTTCCGGGGAAGGTTCTGGAAGGGTGCCCGACGACGATGCCACGGTCGTACCGGCTGGTTCCGGATCCGGTGCTGCGGTTTCAGGCCGATTGATCGCATTGGCGTAAAGCAAAACAAAAAAAACGAGCAGGAGGGTCATCAAGTCGGCCATGCTCCACAAAAACGCGTCCTCTTCGGCAGATTTCGCCGCTTCCGTCAGGGAAAAACGGGCCGCAAAACCCTTGTCCACGTTCGGCGTGAGCCGCCATCGGGTTGACTGACCGGCACTGTCGACCATGTGCTACCTCGCCGGTTCCTGTTGTTTGGCCGAGCCGCCCCACAGATGCCATCGATGACCCTTTCGCCGCGGCATCGGCGCAGGTGCAGAGAAATCAACGTCGGCATAGGACCTCAGGCTGTGGGCAATTTCCAGCGGCGGCCGTTGATCGCACACGCCCATGACACCGTCGAAAACCACATTGAGCATCAGGGCCTCGCGCCGGATGTGCTCGGCAAACTTGCCCGCGATCGGAAGAAACAGGAAGTTGGCCAAAAGCAGACCGTAAAAGGTGGTTAGCAGGGCCGTCGCCATGCCTTGTCCGATTGTCGCGGAACTGCCGATGTGGTTCAACACGTTGATCAGACCGATGATCGTACCCACAAAGCCGAACACCGGTGCAAGCCTGGCGAGCCGGTTGATCACGTTGAGCTGCGTGTGCAATTGGTCCAGATACAGGTTGATCTCTTTTCCCAGCATCATCTCCACCCGTGGCGGGTCAAAATTATCGAGAATCATTTGAAAACCGCGGCGCAGCACCGGATTTGGTACGGCGTTGATCTTGCGGTTCATTTCGCTGAGACCGGCGACCCGCTGCAGGCGGGCCAATACGATAATTTGACGGATCAGGTCGTCTACGGTTTTGGTTTCGGGTTTCAGGCTGTCGACCAAACGGCTCAACAAACCACGCAGGGTATGGACGGGAAATGCCAGCAAACCGCCGACGATCGTGCCGATGAAAACCAATGCCCCGCTTCTGACATTGACCAGAACCGGGATGTCACCCATGACATGGCGGGCAACGAGGAAAAAAAAGACCATTCCAATGCATAAAAGACAGTTTCTGACCACGTTGTGAACCCTCCTGCGGGTGGTGTTCTATTCCGTTCTAGTTTATAAGCGGATGGCGACGGTTGAGCCAATTTCAAAACGCCCCATTTCGGCCAATATCGGCGTTGGGCTCAAATTTCAATCCTCAACGTAGCGCGGCTACGCCTGCGGTTGAAATGATCGCTCGCCTTGATCTTGACCGAACTAAAACGTTTTGAAACAGGCTCGGTTCATTGACCTTTTTTCAAATTTCATTTTGGCTATTTTTAAGCAGTTTTTGTGCCATGAGGCAGGGCACTCGAAAACAGCGCCGAAAGGGACGCATTGGGTGCAAGCGATTTTTTTATCGGGAATAAATTGCCGGGCCGGCAGGCTGTCCCGGCAAATAGGGACCAGAAGGGGTTGATATGATCCTTCCGGAAAGCCTGGCCGTGGTCTGCGGTCTGTGCAGCGCGCTGGCCTGGGGGGCCGGAGATTTTGCCGGGGGATTCGCCTCCCGGCGGGGGAATGTGCTCACCGTGGTCCTCTTCTCCCAGTTGATCGGCGGCACCCTTCTGGTGGGTCTGGCAGCGACATTTGCTCAAGGCGTGCCACCGGTCAGGCATCTGATATTCGGCGGACTGGCGGGCATTTTTGGCGTGCTGGGCCTCATCGGGCTGTACAAGGGGCTTTCCCAGGGCCGGATGGGTCTGGTGGCGCCCCTGTCAGCGGTGGTCACCGCCATCGTGCCGTTGGCATTCTCTTTATTGATGGAGGGTTTTCCCGGCTGGCTGCGCACGATCGGTTTCGCAGTCGCCATGACCGCCGTTTGGTTGCTTTCTTCTCCGGGCGACCAATCGAAAATCGAACCCGGCGAACTGCGACTCTCGATTTTAGCCGGCCTGGGGTTCGGCCTCTTCTTCATTTTCATGGATCAGGCCAGCAGCCAGTCTGTCCTGTGGCCTTTGGTGGCTGCCCGGACAGCGGCCATCGGGGTGATGTTCGCCCTTCTGGCCGCGACGCGTCAACTGGCAACACCACCCCGGGGTCAGTTCGTCTTTATCGCCCTGGCAGGCATACTGGATACCGCCGGTAACGCCGCCTTCGGGATGGCCGCCCACCTCGGGCGGCTGGACATTGCGGCCATTCTGGCATCCCTCTACCCGGCCTCGACCGTGTTGCTGGCGTGGCTGGTATTCCGGGAAGGACTGGGCCGGCGGCAGTGGCTCGGGGTGGCCGGTGCCGGGGTGGCGTTGGTGCTGATAGCGGTATAGCCGCCTTGGGAGACAGCATCCATTTTAAATAACATGGTGGCCTTGACAGGCTGGCGCCAAATGGGTATATTTAAGGTGCCATATGAGCCTTTATATGAAAGGACACCAAAATGGACGCCAACTGTTTAATTTCCTTGAAGCATACCGACACCCAACGCCTGATTGCACTCTGTAAATCGGGTTTCAGTGCGCAAACCTTTGATGAAGTGGCGAAATGCTTGCAAGTTCCGGATCTTCGGTTAGCAGATATTATTCATATTCCGAAAAGCACCCTGACCCGACGTAAGCGGGAGGGGCGTTTTTCTTTTGAAGAATCTGAACGGCTATATCGTATTGTACGGTTGTATAACCTGGCAACCAAGGTGCTAGACACGACAGATAATGCACGCGAGTGGCTTCGTACCCCTTCCGGGGACTTTGAAGGCAAGACCCCGCTTGAATATGCGGATACAGAAATCGGTGCCCGGGAAGTAGAAGTTGTTCTCGACCGCATATCTGACGGAGTGATCTTTTGATCCGTGTGTGGCGGTTATCGCCCGCGACTTATGTGGACCGGATTTTTTCCGGTGGGGGTGCGTACAGGCAAGGCGGGCGTTGGAACAGCCCAGGACGTGCGGTTGTGTACATGTCGGAAAGCCTCTCTTTGAGTGCCCTTGAATCCCTTGTCCACATGGTACGATTACACATGATAAGAGGGTATAAATCTATCTGGGTGGACATCCCGGAGGCTTATATTACCTCAATTGCCAAAAGCGAGTTGCCTGCGGATTGGAAAGCCGTCCCCGCTCCGCAAACTACGCAACATATAGGCAACAACTGGTTTGATAAACAACTTTCCCCTGCTTTACAAGTACCTAGCACCGTTATCCCAATGGAGCACAACTTTGTGCTCAATCCATCTCATCCTGAATTCAACACGTTGAAGATCGGTAATATCCAAGACTTCGAGTTTGATAAACGACTTACTTCTATTCCATCGCTTTAGACGGAAAGGTGAACAGAACAGCTGCCGGGCAAACTTCTTTGTCGGCTTTGGATTAATTTGCGGACGTTCACTCTATCCGTGGAGCGCTTTGCCGGTGCCCTTCAACGCCGCCTCCAGCATGATCTCCGCCAGGGTGGGGTGGGCGTGGATGGTGTCGGCGATGTCCGCCACACTCAGGTTGTTGCTGACCGCCAGGGTGCCTTCCCCCAGCAGGTCCGTGGCGTGGGGGCCGATGATGTGGACGCCCAGCACCTTGCCGTTGCCGGCATCGGAAATGATGCTGGCCTGGCCGGCCAGTTCACCGATGACCTGGGCCTTGCCGATGGTGCGGAACAGGACGGTATCCGCACGGGCATCGATCCCCTGCGCGTTGGCCTGGGCTTCGGTGAGGCCCACGCAGGCCACCTCCGGCATGGTAAAAATCGCCCCGGGCACGGCCGTGTAGTCCATGGTGCGGTCGCCGCCCATGGCATTTTCCGCTGCCAGCATGGCTTCGGTGGAGGCCACATGAGCCAGCATCACCCGCTCCGGGCCCAGTACGTCGCCAATGGCGTAGACACCCGGAACGCCTGTCTGCAGCCGGTCATCCACCGGAATCCACCCCTTGGCATCCGTCGCCAGGCCGATGGTGGACAGGCCGATCGCGGTGGTGTTGGGCGACCGGCCGATGCACACCAGCGCCTGCGCCACCGTCTCCGTAACCGGGACTTTGTCCTTTTCCTTCAAATCCGATGCAAACGGCGAGGGGCCGATGGTCACCGTCAGGCCGTCACCGCACCGCGCGATCGATTCCACCACCCGGTTGACGTAGAACTTGATTTTGCGTTTTTTCATCTCCCGCTCCAGCACCTTGGAGCAGCCGGCATCCACCGACGGAAGGGGCAGCAGGCGGTCGAGGGCCTCCACGACAATGACCCTTGCCCCCATGGCGGACAGGATGCAGGCGAATTCGCAGCCGATCACCCCCCCGCCCACGATAATGATGGATTCGGGAATCTGCTCGATTTCCAGAATGTGGTTGCTGGACAGAATCCACCGGCCGTCGAAGGGAAAAGCCGGGACCGAAAACGGCTGGGAACCGGTGGCGATGATCAGCCGGTCCCACGACCAGGCCTGCACCTGACCATCTTCAGCGGTGGCGGACACCTTGCCGGGGCCATCGATACGGGCGGTGCCGCGAACCAGACTGATTTTGTGGTGGGCCAGCAGGCCTTCGATCCCCTTGATCTGGGTGGAAAGGACGTTCCGCTTGCGGGCCATGAGGCGTTGCATGTCGAGCGCGGCGCGGCCATCGAGGCGGATGCCGAACTGATCCGCCTGGTTAAATTTTTCAAACATCTCGGCGGTGGTCTTCATGATCTTCGAAGGAATGCACCCCCAGTTCAAACAGGTGCCGCCGACCTGCTCCTTTTCCACCACCGTCACCGCCGCGCCCAGCTGTGCGGCACGAACCGCCGCCACATACCCTCCCGGACCGGCGCCCAGGACTGTTATCTGTGTTGCCATATGCCTACTCCTCATTAGTGTCCGTCCAGAAACAGCATCTTTCGGCCCAGGACATCGTTCTCCCGCCCTTGAAGTCCTCGACGTAGCGCTGCTACGCCTGTGGGTTCAAGGGCGCTGCGGCCTTGGCCTGAACCAAAAGCTACCATTTCTGGCCGGACACACCAATATTTTTCCTTTTTGCTCAACCTGCAGCGCGGATCGGTTCGCCGCAATACCCGCTCCGATCAGTTAAGCGCAATTTATGTCTTTTTCAACCTTTTTTTGACATTTTTTTGCCGAATTCTTCAATTTATTAAAAAATGTTTGACAGATACATCATGCTCAATTAAATATCTTAAATAACCACGCAATCGTTGAAAGGTCATGGATGAAAGTCGACGATCTGAACATTTCCATCGTCCGCCATCTGCAGGATGGAAGGAAGTCTTACAAAATCATCGCCGAGGACCTCGGGGTATCCGAAAATACCGTCAGATCGCGGGTCAGTAAGCTGGAAGAAGAGGGTGTGCTGGAGATCGTCGGTCTGGTGGATCCGGAAACGATTCCCCGGCACCGGGTCGTGATGGTGGGCGTCAAGCTAACCACCATGGACCTGGTCAAAAAAGGTGAAGAATTCAGCCGCGTTCGCGGGGTGGTATCGGTGAGCGTCGTCACCGGCCGGTTCGACCTGATCCTCATGGTTCTGCTCAAGGAGGGCTTCGGTCTGCTGGAATTCTACACCGAAGAGGTTTCCCGGCTGGAGGGTGTACAGTCTGTGGAAACCTTTGTGGTGTATAAAAGCTACAACTTGAAGGTACCTTATATCTTTTAAAGGAAAAAAGGATTCAAGGGGTCAAGGGGTCAAGTGAAAAGCAAGTGCTACCATGAACGCTGCATGTGGGCAGACACATGAAAAAATTGATTCGCCTTGCCCAAGGCTTTGTTGTCCCACTGCAACCCCCGAATCCTTGCACCCTTTAATCATCAAAGGAAACCGCGTCATGAAAACAGACATCAAAACCACACAATTGAACAGCTGGCATCGACATCAAGGCGCCAACATGGCCGATTTCGGCGGGTACGAGATGCCCCTGTGGTATTCGTCGGTGAAAGACGAACATTTGGCCGTACTGACCGGTGCCGGTGTTTTCGACACCAGCCACATGGCGGTCGTCACCGTGGCCGGATCGGGAGCTGCAGACCTGCTCCAGTATTGCTTTACCAACGATTTAAACGCCTGCGTGGGACCGTCCAGAAAACCCCTGTCTCCGGGCCGATGCGTGTATGGCGCCTTCTTGGACGAAAACGGCCACACCATCGACGATGCGATTGTCTTTTTCGTGGAGGCGGACAGCTACATGGTGGTGGTCAACGCCGGCATGGGCGCGGTCGTTGCCGACCACCTGCGGCGCCACCTCGGCGGACGGAAGGCGATGGTCACCGACCTCACCGACCGGCTGGGCAAGATGGACATCCAGGGGCCGGCGGCGGCCAAGATTCTCGGTGGAATCCTGGCCGATCCCAAGGCGGTCTTTGCCGGCATGCCCTACTTCTCCTTCAAGGGACATGTTGACCCCGCCTCACCCCTGGCCGATGCGGTGCGTCTGGACGACGGCACCCCTCTTTTGCTGTCGCGCACCGGATACACCGGCGAGTTCGGCTTCGAGATCTTTCTGGCGCCGGACAAGATCCAGTCCCTGTGGGAGCGCCTTCTGGAGGCCGGCAATGCCTACGACGTCAAACCCTGCGGCCTGGCGGCCCGGGACAGCCTGCGCGCCGGCGCCGTGCTGCCGCTTTCCCACCAGGATATCGGACACTGGCCGTTCATCAACCACCCCTGGCCCTTCGCCCTGCCCTTCAATGCAGACCAGACCGGGTTCACCAAGGATTTCATCGGTCGGGCCGCCCTGGAACAGCCGACGGATTTTTCGTTCACCCAGGCATTTGCAGGCAAGGATCTGCGCAAAATATCCGCCGGGGAAGATTCACGGGTCATCGATGCCGACGGCCAAACGATCGGGACCGTTCTCACCTGCGCTACAGATATGGGCATCGGGCGTCACGACGGCAATATTTTCAGCGTTGCCAGCCCGAACAAACCCGACGGCTTCAAAGTCAAGGGCCTGTGCTGCGGATTCGTCAAGGTCAACCGGAAGCTGTCCGTCGGCCAGCATGTGGATATCGCCGACAGCCGACGGAAGATCACGGTTGCCATCGCGGAGGATGTACGTCCGCATCGCACCGCCCGCAAACCGATGGCTGAAATGGTCTAATCGCGGACACGACACCGCTAATCTGATAGAGAAAAACAATCACAGGGAGGGAGAAAACATGAAAGCGATCAGCGAACTGAATCTACCGGAAGACGTGCGATACACCGACGACCATGAGTGGGCCAAAAAAAACGGCGATGTGGTGCGCATGGGAATTTCTGACTATGCCCAGGACCAGCTGGGAGACATCGTGTTTGTGGAACTGCCCGAGGTGGGCAGCAGCTTCGACAAGGGTGAAGAGTTCGGCACCGTGGAATCGGTCAAAGCCGTGTCCGAGCTTTACATGCCCATCGGCGGCGAGGTGACGGCCATCAACGAAGCCCTTGCCGATGCGCCCGAGCTGGTGAACAGCGACCCCTACCACGGCGGTTGGATGATGGAGATCAAGGCCGGCGACCCCGCCGAGCTCGAGGCCCTGAAATCCAAGGCCGACTACCTTGCGATGCTGAAAGGATAAACCATCATGAGATATCTGCCCCATACCGAAGAAGACATCCAACAGATGCTCCAGGTGGTGGGCGCGGCGGATCTGGACGCGTTATTCTCCAGCATTCCCGACGACTGCCGCCGGAAGGAAGCGATGAACCTGCCCGAGCCGCTCACCGAGTGGGAGCTCAACGGGCATATGGACTGCATGGCCGCCAGCATGGGTACGCCCCCTTTCTACAAGGTATTCATGGGCGCCGGCAGCTACCATCATCATATCCCCGAAATCACCCGTCAACTGCTGCTGCGCAGCGAGTTCTTCACCGCCTACACCCCCTATCAGCCGGAGATCAGCCAGGGCACCCTGCAGACCATCTACGAGTACCAAACCCTGGTGACCCGCCTGCTGGGCATGGACGTGGCCAACGCCTCCATGTACGACGGCGCCTCGGGCCTGGCCGAAGCCCTGCTGATGACCATCCGGGCCACGCGGCGCAAAAAGGTGGCCGTCTCGCGCGCCGTTCACCCGATGTACCGCAAGGTGGTGGAGACCTATTTTGCCCCCACCGGCTTCGAGGTGATCGAGCTGCCCGTAGGCAAAGACGGCCGCACCGACCTCTCCGGCCTGGCCGACCTGGGTGAACTGGCCGGCGTGGCCCTGCAGAGCCCCAACTTCTTTGGCTGCATCGAGGATCTGGAGGCTGCCGGGAAAACCATCCATGCCGACAAGAAAACCCTCTTCGTGGTCGCCTTCAGCGAGCCGCTGGCCTATGGCCTGCTCAAGAGCCCCGGTGCCTGCGGGGCGGACATCGCCTGCGGCGAGGGCCAGAGTTTCGGCATTCCCCAGAGCTTCGGCGGCCCGGGTCTGGGCATGTTTGCCGCCCGGCAGCAGTATGTGCGCACCATGCCCGGCCGACTGATCGGCAAAACTACGGATCGGGACGGAAAAACCGGCTTCGTTTTGACCCTGGCGACCCGCGAACAGCACATTCGCCGTGAAAAAGCCACCTCCAACATCTGCTCCAACCAGGGGCTGTGTGCCACCGCCGCCACCATGTACATGGCGGCGTTGGGCGGCACAGGCATCCGCGAACTCTCCCGGCTCAACCGCGACCGGGCCGAGTACCTCAAAGCGTCACTGGCCAAGACCGGCCATGTGTCGCCGTTCAGTGCGCCCACCTTCAACGAATTCGTGGTGCGCTTCCCCAAAGGCTTTGCCGACACCTGGAAAGCCCTGCTGGAAAAGAAGATCGTCGCCGGGCTGAACCTGGCGCCCTATTATCCGGAACTGTCCGACTGCTGGCTGATGTGCGTAACCGAAACCATCTCTAAAACGGTGATCGATGCATTGGTAAAGGAGGTGGCCAAATGAAAGATCAGATAAAAGACCAAATCAAAGAAAAGATGGGAACCACCGGTCTGATCTTCAACGAGCCCCTGCTCTGGGAAAAAGGATCCCCGGGGCGCAAGGGATTGTCGCTGCCCCGCCGCGACGTGGACGAAACCCCGCTGGACGATGCCCTGGTGGGCGACGGTCCGGATTTTCCGGATCTTTCCGAACTGGATGTGGTGCGCCACTTCACCAAACTCTCCCAGTGGAACTTCGGCGTGGACAGCGGGATGTACCCGCTGGGCTCGTGCACCATGAAATACAACCCCAAGACCAATGAACGTCAGGCGTCCATTCCCGGCTTCGCCGGCGCCCATCCCCTGCTGCCCGAAAGCCTCTCCCAGGGTGCCCTTGAGCTGATGCATGACCTGCAGGGTTACCTGGGCGAAGTCACCGGCCTGCCGGCGGTGACCCTCCAGCCGGCCGCCGGCTCCCAGGGTGAATTGACCGGCATGCTGATCTTCGCCGCCTACCACAAGAACCAGGGCAAGCCACGCACCAAGGTGATCATCCCCGACACCGCTCACGGGACCAACCCGGCCAGCGCGGCCCTGTGCGGCTTCACGGCCGTACCGCTCAAATCCGGGCCGGACGGGGTCCTGCTGCCCGAAGCGGTGGCCGAACTCATGGACGAGGATACCGCCGGCATCATGATCACCAACCCCAACACCCTGGGGCTGTTCGAGGACAACATCCGTCAGGTGGCCGACATCGTTCATCAAAAAGGCGGCCTGGTTTACGGCGACGGCGCCAACATGAACGCCGTCATGGGCATCGTCAACATCGGCGACATCGGTGTGGACGTACTGCATCTCAACCTGCACAAAACCTTTTCCACGCCCCACGGCGGCGGCGGCCCCGGCGCCGGTCCGGTATGCGTCACCCCGGAACTGGAGCCTTTTCTCCCCGTTCCCCGGGTGGTCAAAAAAGGCGACGCCTACCGGTTGGACGAGGCATATCCCCTCTCCGTGGGCAAGGTCCATGCCTTCTACGGCAACTTCGGCATCCTGCTGCGTGCCTACAGCTACATCCTGAGCGTTGGCAAGTACCTCAAACAAGTCAGCCAGTATGCCGTGCTCAACGCCAACTATATCAAGGAGAAACTCAAAGGCCACTACCACCTGCCCTTCGACCGGCCCTGCATGCACGAGTGCGTCTTTACCGACAAGCGCCAGCAGGAGCACCATGTGGCCACCCTGGATATCGCCAAGCGCCTGATGGACCATGGATTTCATCCGCCCACGATCTACTTCCCGCTGGTGGTCAGCGGCGCCATCATGATCGAACCCACCGAATCCGAATCCAAGGAGACCCTGGACCAGTTCATCGACGCCATGAAGCAGATCGCCCAGGAGGCCGTGGATTGTCCCGACTGCCTGCACGAATCACCGCAGTTCCCCAAAGTGCGGCGACTGGACGAAACCGCGGCAGCCCGCAACCCATGCCTGCGGGGATGAAGGAGAACTGCAGAATATCCAATGTCCAATTATGAATGTCGAAGGAAGGTATCGCTGAGCGATATCGATAACATCAGAAGACAAAATGCCTTCCTTCGACATTCTGCGGTTCCTTGTTCGACATTGGATATTCGCTGTAGGTCCGCACCTGTTTATTGATCCAAGGGTGCCTGTGACAATTGAAAACAAACCAAAATCAGCACCGCCCTGCTGGTGGGTGGACCTGCCGGAAACCGACTACCAGCGGGCATTGGACCTGCAGCTGGCGGTCGTGGCGGCCAAGACGTCCGGCCGTCTGAATGCCGACGTGATCCTGTGCGTCGAACATCCCCGGGTCTTCACCCTGGGCCGGCGCGGTGGTCGGGAAAACCTGTGCGTCACCGACGATTTCCTGGCCCAGAAAGGTGTGTCGGTGATGCCCACGGACCGGGGAGGCAACATCACCTACCACGGACCGGGCCAACTGGTGGTCTATCCGATCATCGACCTCAATCGCCGGCGCCTGAAGGTCGTCGAATTCGTCTCCGGCCTCGAACAGGCCATGATCCATACGGCCGACCACTGGGGCATCGATGCCGGCACCGACCCGGCCAACCGCGGCGTCTGGCTGAATGGCGACAAGCTGGGCAGCATCGGCATCACGGTAAGACGCGGCGTCAGCTTCCACGGCCTGGCCCTGAACGTCAACACCGACATGGAGCCCTTCGGCTGGATCAACCCCTGCGGCCTGGACCAGGTGCACATGACCTCCTTCGAACGCCACTTGGGCCGCCCCGTTTCCATGGCCGAGGCCCGGCAATATATGGCCGGGCATCTATCAGAGGTTTTCGGGATGGCCTTGACAACGGTCGACCGGGAACAACTTTATGCCCAGATCGAATTTGGGAATTGAGGGATAAGAAAATTTATTGGGGTTCAAGGGGCCAAGGATTCGAGGGGTCGAGGGAAATGCTTACCAACTGCGAATCGCTAAAGGTTGGCAGAAAGCTCATTGTCTGCTTCGCAAAAAGGATGCTTGACGTATCGATAAGATTGTTGGAAGGCAAACACTTGACCCCTTGACCCCTCGAATCCTCGAACCCTTTTTTGAAAGCGACCGCATTATGCCCCCATCCAACCCCATCCGCACCGGCAAACCCGCCTGGTTGAGAAGAAAGCTGCCCTCCGGACCCCGGTACGAACAGATCCGATCCATGATCGGCAACGGTCAGCTCCACACGGTGTGCCAGGAGGCCAACTGCCCCAACCAGTTCGAATGCTTCTCCGCCCGTACGGCCACCTTCTTGATTCTTGGCGCCACCTGCACCCGCAACTGCCGCTTCTGCAACATCGTGGACGGTCTGCCGGGTCCGGTGGATGCGGACGAACCCCGGCGTGTGGCCGAGGCAGCGGCGACAATGAACCTGCGGTACGTCGTCGTCACCTCGGTGACCCGGGACGACCTGGAAGACGGCGGCGCCAGCCATTTCGCCGCCACCATCGGTGCGCTGAGGGAAAAGATCCCCGGCGTGCAGGTGGAAGTTCTCATCCCCGATTTTCAGGGGGACCGGTCATCCCTGGAAAGGGTGCTGGCAGCCCGCCCCGATGTGCTCAACCACAACGTGGAAACCGTGCGACGCCTCTATCCCGACGTGCGGCCCCAGGCGGACTACGAGCGATCTCTGGAGCTGCTGGCCCGCGTCACCACCATTGACCGTTCCATCCCGGCCAAATCAGGCATCATGCTGGGCCTGGGGGAAACGGAAGCGGAAGTCCGGCAGACCATCGCCGACGTCTACCGCACCGGCTGCCGCATGCTCACCATCGGCCAGTACCTTCAACCCACCCCGCAGCATCTGCCGGTGGTCGATTTCATCCCGCCGGAAGCCTTCGATCGCTGGCGGCAATTCGCCGTAAATATCGGGTTTGAGAAGGTGGCATCCGGCCCATTTGTGAGAAGTTCCTACCACGCCGGAGAGATGTTTACGGGAAGTGAACGCTGACCGGTTCTATCCGTGGAACTGGCTATGCCTCCAGCGACGCATCTCCGCTGTTGTAAACCAGAATCACTTCAATGGGCCAGCGCCCCGTGCTCGGGCCCGCGCCACCAGATATCGACCGATCCTGCCGGCGCCAGCCAGCGCTCCTTTTCCTCGTCACATTTCACGATGAGAATGCTGCGCCGGAAACGCTGAGCCAGCCGTAATGTCTCACAAATTCTTTGGATGATATTTCTCATCTTCGAGTTTCAACAATGCCCTGCGGGCGCGCTCAAACGCGACTCCGCTCGTGACGTCCCCCCAGCGGGATATGATCTCCGAGCGGCTGATGAACCCATACAGGGCGGACATTGCCAACACGGCCACCAACGCCCATAGAGGGTTCATCAGAAACATGACCACCAGGCAGCCAATGGCCCCCAGCAATGCCGAAGACCAGTGGCTGAAGCGAAATTTCGGCCGGTAACTCGGGTTGCGTGTAATGGATTCATAAAAGCAGGCGAGTTTGAGCGTCCCGTAGGTGATCATGAAGAACATGGTGATGACGGGTGCAATGGCATTCAGATCTCCTAGGAGGATACCGGCCTGGCCCACGACCTGGCCGAACCATAAAAACATGATGACGCCAAGTATCGTGAGTGTGCAGGGGGTGAAGACACCGCCAAAGGTTCCGAATTTGGTCCCGGGCGGTGGTTGATTCTTGCTGTCTTGGTTTTTCATTTCTCCGACATGCGACCCCCTGATAGGAACCTGTTTTAGAACACGGCCAAATATGATCAATTCCTTAGAAACCCTGCTCATTCAGGCTGATTTGACCATGGGAAACGTCGGGGTCGATTTGAAGGACCATCCTGCCACCTGAAAAAACGCGAACGTTGCCATCGGTAGCTGAGACAACGATGGCGGTCGCCTTCGACCGCATCGTAACCGCAGCGGCGGCGGCATGCCGAGCGCCGAGACCGGGGAGTAGTTTAATATCGGTGGCAGGAGACGTTAAAAAAACACCTGCTGCCTGTATGAAGCCGTCGCCACGGCAAACAAAGGCGCCATCTAGCTTGGACAATTCAACGAGGGCATCGTGGATGTCAGGGTTGGTCAGCATGCGACTGGCTTTTTCGTGGCCCTGAAAAGGATTGGGAACCAGTTGTTTGCTTCCTTCCTGAGCCTTGAGCGAGTCGCCCAGCATGAATATGGCACCAATCCGTTTTCCGCGCAGCGCCGCGCGGCCGATTTTGCAGGCGACCGTGATTGCAGCCTCCAGCGCTTTGGGTTGGATGCCATCCGTGAGCGTGAGAAGATCAGAGATGGCAAGTTTTTCAACACGCGTCTCCATTTCGGTCAAAACGATTAGATTTCCCCCCTCCCGATATACATCATGACCGATTGCACAGACAATCAGGTCGCCAATTGAAACACTGCCGGACCGAAGCGCGACGACGATAGCATGGCGGATTTGCGCGTACTTGTCGGCCGTGTAAAAGGGTAGGCGGATGACCTCCAGCCCCGCCTTGGTGAGGGTGTCGTGGGTTTGATGGTTTGTCGTTGTGGTAATGATCCGGAAGCGGCCCGATCGCTGGCATAGATGCTGCGCCAACAGACCAGATTCGGTGATACAAATGATACCGTCCACGTGGGCCGCCTCTGCGACGTTGATCACCATCAGGGCCAGCTCTTCATCCGAACGGGGAGAGCTTGGGGAATAATGGCTTCTTATCATCGGCACCAACCCTTTCTCTTCGCTTCAGGTTGATCGGTGCATCACCGCATAAATGAACACGGCCACGAAGTCGAGGGCTGGCTTATGCGCAACCATTCGCAGGCGATCGCTTTGCCGCCGGCACCCATTTGGGGATTAAGAGAACCGGGATATCGGTTTTTTCCATGGCCCTGGCATTCATCCATTCAGCCACAATCTCTCCATGACTGACGCCCAAAATGATCAAATCGACAGATTTTTCCAGGGCGACGTCAATGATAGCAGAGGCGACATCACCACGCTTCAACACTATTTTTACCGGCACGTTCTCTCTTCGGCCAATTTCATTAAACAGCCCCAGATTTTTTTCCCCCGCTGCCTCCGTCTCGTTCTCGGCAAGGACGCGCAGAAAGACCAGCATTGCATTGAGTCTTTTGGCGATATTGACGATGTAGTCTGCTGTCCTTTGATCAGGCACAGGTCCAGCGGAGGGCACAATAATTTTCATATCCGCCTCCTTTCATAGTAGCTGCTTCAGATCCTGTATAGTTTTTTTATCAGAAGCGCGAGACTGCAATGTAAACCGGGCATGATCTCCTTTATCTCTTCTTATGCGGTTATTGTGTCGTTGCAGGCGTGACCAAAATATCGATCCGTCGGTTAATGGCCCGGCCTTCAGGTGTTGTATTGGGCGCCAGGGGTCTATCTGGACCATAACCGGCTGCCCGAATCCGGTTTGATGGCAGGGTCTTGTTGGCAACTAGGTATGTTTTGACTGCCTCGGCCCGTTTTTGGGACAGTTCTTGGTTCGTTTGAACGGAGCCGGTACTATCGGTATGGCCCTCGATGGTTACGGTTGGCTGCCCGAATGTCTGAATAGCCTGTTGCACCTTACTAAGCAGGTTAAAATTATCCGGGGTGAGTGTTGCCTGTCCCACTGGAAACTGAATACCGCGCATGCGAATGACCAGTTGATTCCCCTGTTTGTAAACCTCCGCGTCGTCGGGCCGGAAAAAACGCTGGACTTGATTAAACTTTTCATTGAACGCGCGTTCGGCAGCGAGTTTTTGCCTGGCGGCTTCCTGTTCGCTCGAATAGCCTCTTAAGCCACCAACCTGTTCCTCCAGGTTGGCAAGCAGGGCCTGGTAGTTCTGATTCTCTGTTCCAAGTGACTGAGCCTTTTGTCCCATGGCTTCGAATGTCCCGGCCAACGCGTTGAACTGGCCCTCGACACCCTTGTCGCGCAAATCGCCGGTGTTCATGGATTGCCCCAGGCGCGCCAACAGGCTCTCCACGTATAGTGCTGACGCCTCGGGTGTCATCTCCTTAAACTTCGTGCTCTCTTGGCTGATCGTCATCATCCGTCGAGCCATGAACTCCGCGTGGGCAGCTTTCTGGCTGATCGTTTCCACCGCATAGGGGTTCTGGCCGATATAGGCGTCGGCATCGTTCAAGGACTGAAGGGCATCGTTGTATGCTGTCGGGGCGATTTTATATACTTTGGCTTTTTCGGCGTCAGCCATCATCTTGCGCACGCCACCAATGGCGCTGTCCTTAATGGCCATGATCTCCACTTCCCGGAAGGCGGCCTGAACCTCAGCGGCATATTCCTGTGCATAACTCAAATTGTCTCTCTCAATGGCCGTGGTGAGCTTCAGGTATTCGTTTTCCACCTTATCGTAGGGTTCGCCAAGTTTGTCGGCATCCACCTTGAGGGCTTTGTCCCTGGCTTCGTTCGTGTAACGCAGGACTGTCCGGGAGACCTGGGCGATCTCTTCCGCTTTTTTCAGAATGGCATTGCCGTCGGCGACATGCTGGATGATGGCAGACAACTTGGCTCCCTTCTCCAGGCCTTGCTTTGCTTTCAATAATGCGGATTGGGCGTCTTCAAACAATTTCGGTGAGAGCACATCTACCTGATTGGATTTTGCACTGGCCACGTCTGCTTCCAATTGGCCGACCAGTTGTCCGGGGTTCCCCGTAGCGCCAGATTGAGCCTGTGCTGTCACAATTGCAATCATAAAAATTAAAATAATCACCCCACAAACAAAATGACTTTTTTTAATCATCTTCTCTCTCCTGTTTGTTGATTGTATTCTAAACGCGAATCGTTTTCGAGGCACCCGATTCGATTGAACAACATGCACAATATGGGAACGTCGGCGCATCCAGAGTTATGCGTGATTCTTTTGCGGCCCGCCAATTGGAATGACGAGGACCGGAACGGTTGTTTTTTGTTTGACGTATGAGCTGAGCCATTCGTTCAACAGCATTCCTCGACTCGCCCCCATGATAATCATAACAGATGATTCCTTTTCGGCAAGGTTGATGATTTGTGATATAATCTCGCCTGTTTGTAGGATACCTGTTACCTGCACGTGGGCTTTCTCACCGCGTTCCAAGAAAAATTTTAGCGCTTCATTGCCAGTTGCCTGGTCGTCTTCTTCACTGAGGACATGCAGGACAGTTAGTTCCGCCCCAAGCCGTTTAGCGATGTTGACAACATAGTCTGCATTTTCATGGGCTGATGCCGGCCCTGCCGTGGCAAATAAAATTTTCATGGCGGTTATCTCCTGCGAACCTGTTTATTATCCCCAGCAGGCTGCTGATGGTCACGGATATATCGTCTATGCTCGTTCCTTTTTCAAAAAAAGCATCCGCGCCGGATGCCAGGGCCTTTTTCTTCAGCGAGTCTTGATCCTGGCTGGTAAGAAATATGATGCCGACGTCACGGCCATATGCCGCTCTTATGGTTTTCGTAATTTCAAGACCGCTGCTGTCCGGCAGTTCGCCATCCATAAAAATTATGTCCGGTAAAAAAGCCTGTATCTTAACCAGGGCCTCTTCACCTGAAGACGCCTCCTCAATGATGACAGATCGAAACTGGTTTTTTAACAGCGCTTTAAAAACCAGTCTGAAATTTTTACTGTCCTCGACAATCAATAGCTTGAACCGCGATAGCGAGCGAACTGAAAATAGACGTTCATCCTTACGGTGCTGCGCAGCACTGCCGGTACAGGCAGAACATTCCCCGCGGCTTGCCGCGGGGAGGGTTCAATATCGGATGCATATTTCCTCATTGCAACTCCTGCTGATTTAAATCTATCGATTGTCAAGGTTGACAGAATCAATCTGTCTAAGGCCTGGTAACGCGAAAGGCCGCTCATTGCTTGCAAGCATGGCTTTTTTTTCATCATCGACATAACGCTGCAGTACCGCCTCGCCCGTCACTCCGGAGAAACGGTCGACCTCCCGACCGCCGGCGAAAATGATCAGTGTCGGCACACCATAGACATCCAAACTGTTGGCCAGTTCCCGGTGGTGATGCCAATCGATGAAGGCAACCGCGTCCCCGACATCCAGCCGAGGCGTTATTTTCCGGACGACATTATACATACTGCGACACTGAAGGCTCCAATGGGCCCATATGTTCAACAGCAGCAATCCATTGACCCGGTTCAATTGCTGGTTCAATTCATATTTATATCTGATTTGCATCATCGCTGGATCTGCTCCTTTCCCCGACCAGTCGTGTCTGCACATTGAACCCTCCCCGCGGCCCCCGATGCGCAGGATCGCTGCTTCGCTCCGACAAGCCGCGGGATTAGCGTTCGCTGTCACGGTTTATTTTTCCTTGAGCAAGCGGCATGCCATGGAATTGAACAGATTTATAGACGAACCCTGAAAACGAACCGGTAAGGTTGGCATCGAACGCGGCACCTCCAAAACCCATATATTTTATTGTAAATACCGATTTTCAGAAACTGGCCGGCCCTCTTTGGGAAAGGATGCGGGCACAAGCAGGGGGCCGTCCGAGGGAGGGTGTTGAAGCGTGGGTCGATGATGGTTTGCGACACAAGTGTCGCAACACGTTTGTCGCGACGCAAACTCAGGGATAACCGCGGTCACAACCCATCCAACAGGCGCTCGGGTCGGTCACTGATCACGTTTGATACCGAACTCACGCATTTTTCGCCACAAGGTTGATCGGTGCATACCCAACTGCTTGGCCGCTTTGGATACATTTCCGCCAAGGGCGGCAAGGGCGCGGCGGATATTTTCTTCCTCTGCACCGGGATCCTCATTGATCGAAGGAACTGGCGGTGCCCCGTCATGCTGCATGTGCCTGACTTCGGGCGGGAAATATTGCGGTTCGATGATTTTCCCTGGGGTTAACACCATGGCATGTTCGATCGCGTTTTCCAGTTCCCGAACATTTCCAGGCCACGTGTATCTCATCAGCAACTCCTTGGCGGCGCCGGAAAGACCGATAATTCGGTTTCCATGAACCCGATTGAACTTTTCGATAAAATGGTCCCCGAGAATCGGAATATCGAGGCGGCGGGAACGCAGAGGCGGTACATTGATCTGAAAAACCTTGAGACGGTAATACAAATCGTCCCTGAATTGTTTTTTGGCGACCAGCTCCGTTAAATCATGATTGGTTGCGGAAAGCACCCGCACGTCTATGGGGATCTGCTCGGCGCTGCCGACGCGTTCGATGACCCGTTCCTGGATCGTCCGCAGCAATTTAACCTGCAGTTCCAAGGAAAGGATGCCGATTTCGTCTAAAAACACGGTGCCGCCATGGGCCATTTCGAATCTTCCCCGGCGGTCTTGGAGTGCTCCGGTAAAGGCGCCCTTGACATGCCCAAAAAGTTCACTTTCCAAGACCGAGCTGCTCAAGGCTGAACAATTGATAGGGATAAAAGGGCCGTTTTTGCGGTGACTGATGCTGTGAATGCTGTGGGCAACCAATTCTTTGCCGGTACCGGTCTCGCCATAAATCAACACCGTTGTATCGAAATCAGCAATCGTTTCAATGGTTCCGTACAATTCTTTCATTACCGGGCTTGAGCCAACCAGCCCTCCAAAGCTTTGCTCGGCCAAAAAGGCCTTGCGCAGACGGGTGACCTCTGAGATGTCGTGCAGCACGAGGACGATCCCGCAATCATCCCTGGATGAGTCTTCGGTAAACCCCGTACTGACCAAATAGGTTTTTATTTCGCCCACCTGATCTTCTATGTCGAGGTTGAAGTTCTTAATGGGGCGTTTGTTGGAAATGGTTTCCTGAACCACTTTTAGGATGCCGGGAAATCGTGTTTCAAAGATCTCCTGCGCATTTTTGCCCGTGATCGCATCCGTTTCTATTCCCAGAATGGCATTGGCCGTTCGATTGATGGTTGCGATATTCATGTTTTTATCAAGAATGGCGAAAACCCCCGTGGGCATACTTTCGAAAACTGAAGACAACGCATTGAACTTGTAAACAATTGCATGAAGGGCGTCATTTTCGGCACCGTTGTCATTTTCTTTTTTCACTGTTTTTCTGCCTCCCATGTCCGGTTCTGATGACGGCGCTGCACGCAAAAAGTAAACCGGCAGCGACTTCGAATCAAGCGCTGCCGGTTTTCACTTTTCGAAAAAGGAGGGTCAGTCCTGCGCCGCCCGCGCCTGGGCCTGGCGGATCAGATCCACCAGGCTGGTCAATTTCGGCTGGGGGCGACATGCGGAAAGCGCGTCGAATGCATCCGGTGGCAGGTAGGCCTGCAGGTAGGCCACCACGTCGAACCGTTCCCACCAGCAGTCGAACACCTTGAAACAGGGGGTTTCGCCTTCTCCGCAGACGGTGCAGTAGCCAAATGCAACGTCGCCGCCCAGCCGGGGGCATCGCCGTTCCAGACCTTCCGGTTCCATCAGGTGCTCTTGATGTTCTGGGGTTTGGGGTAATTGTTGAGAATCTCCGTCGATTTCTCGATTTCGGCATCGTCCAGGACGAAGTCGAACAGTTCACCGGAGAAGTATTTGTCGTAGGCCCCCAGGTCCAGCAGGCCGTGCCCGCTGAAGTTGACCACAATGGTTTTCGCTTTGCCCTCTTCTTTGGCCATCCGGGCTTCTTCCACCACCTGGGCCAGGGCATTGCAGGTTTCCGGCGCAGGGATGAAACCCTCGGTGCGCGCCCACAGGACACCGGCCTCGTAGGCGGCCATCTGCCCCACCGACTTGGGCGTAAGCAGCCCTTCGTTGATCAGTTGGCTGACGGTGGGCGCCATGCCGTGGTAGCGCAGGCCGCCGGCGTGGATCGGCGCCGGCACGAAGTTGTGTCCAAGGCTGTGCATGGGCAGCAGCGGCGTGTACCCGGCGGTGTCGCCGTGGTCGTAGGCGAAAGGCGCCCGGGTCATCGTCGGACACGCCTTGGGTTCCACCGGGTAGATCTCGATCTGCTTGCCGTTCATTTTGTCGAGCACGAAGGGGAACGCCAAGCCGGCAAAATTGCTGCCGCCGCCGGCGCAGCCGATGACAATATCCGGGTAGTCGCCGGCCATGTCGAATTGTTTTTTGGCCTCCAGGCCGATGATGGTCTGGTGGAGCATCACATGGTTGAGCACGCTGCCCAGCGAGTAGCGGGTTTTGCCTGAAGTGTCGCTCACCGCCGCTTCGACGGCCTCTGAAATGGCGATGCCCAGGCTTCCCGGGGTGTTGGGGTCCTTTTCCAGGGCGTCCCGCCCGGCCTTGGTCTCATTGCTTGGGGAAGCGATGCACTTGCCGCCCCAGGTTTCCATCATGGCTTTGCGGTAAGGCTTCTGATCGAAGCTGATACGCACCATGTAGACCTTGCAGGTCAATCCGAACTGGGCACAGGCGAAGGAGAGCGCGCTGCCCCACTGGCCGGCGCCGGTTTCGGTGGTGATCTTCTCGATGCCGAAGACCTTGTTGTAGTAAGCCTGCGGTACGGCCGTATTTGGCTTGTGGCTGCCCGGAGGACTCATACCTTCATTTTTGTAATATATCTTGGCCGGGGTACCCAATGCTTTCTCCAGGTTGGCGGCCCGGGTCAAGGGCGCCGGGCGCCAGATGGAAAGCACATCCAGAACCGGCTCGGGAATGTCGATCCAGCGATCCGAGCTCACCTCCTGCTCGATGAGATTCATGGGAAACACCGGTGCCAGCATGTCGGGGCTTATCGGTTGGCCGTCGGGTCCCAAGGGGGGGTTCATCTTGATATCCGCCAGGATATTGTACCATTGTCTGGGAATCTCATCTTTGGTCAGGATGAAGCTCTTGGGTTTCATGCTCGTTCCTCCTTGGATAGTAAAAAAACCCGCCGCCCTTCACGGCAACAGCGGCTTGGCGAAACCTTTAATGATACCAACACCGGTATGACAATTGGTTTTACGCCGCAAATTGTGTTTCTGTCAATAGAAATGCTCGGACTATTCAATTTCAAGGGTTTACCGCCGGATGAGAAATTGATATTAGACGTGGCGTAATCATGCCCTGCCGATTTCAAGCAGGGGGAGAGAAGCGACCGCCGATGGAATCCGGTAATTTGAATCCGCCATTCTGGTTGAAGCCGGCCGGCGTCCAGACCACCCTGGCCAGCGCCGGCGTGCGCGCCTGGGGAAAAAACCCCATGGTCGGCGCCGCCCAGGAGACCATCCTCACCACCGCTGATGGGGTTCGCCTGTCGGGGTTTATGAGCCGTCAACCCCGCCCCCACGGCAGGGGTTTGGCAATTCTGCTGCACGGCTGGGAAGGCAGTTCGAACTCCACGTATATCCTTACCACGGGCCGCTTTCTCTTCAGCCGCGGCGTCGATGTCTTCCGTCTCAACTTCCGGGATCACGGCCCCAGCCACCACCTGAACCGGGGAATTTTTTACGCGGTGCGCTTAAACGAGGTCTTCGATGCGGTCCGCCAGATCAGCGAGGCCGAACATGCAGCGCCGGTGATGCTTGCCGGATTCTCCCTGGGCGGCAATTTTGCCCTGCGCATCGCCCGGCGCTGCGCCATGCAGCCCATCGCCAATCTGAAGCAGATCATCAGCATCAGTCCCGTGCTGGATCCGGACAAGGCCACGGATCGCATCGACAACAGCCGGTTCATTCTGAAATACTTTCTCAACAAATGGCGCCGCTCCCTGGCCATCAAACAGCGTTTGTTCCCGGAAGACTATGACTTTTCGGCCATCATGGAAGTGGACAATATCCGCGAGATGACCGAGCGGCTCCTGGCACGCTACAGCGCCTATGACAGCGCCGCATCCTATTTCAAAGGGTATACCCTCACCAACAACGACCTCCAGGGGATCACCGTCCCCACGACCATTATCACTGCCCAAGACGACCCGATCATTCCCGTGGAGGATTTCTACGACCTGCACACCAGCCCTGCGACCCGCCTGATCGTCCAGCCCTATGGCGGACACAACGGTTTTCTGGAAGGGTGGCGACTGAACGGGTGGTATGAACGGGTGATGGCCGAGGCATTCGAGAACGCCTGATCAGTGAAATGGCGAATTGAAGAAGTGGGGATTGGAAGCGGTATTGAGCTTTGCCAATCCCCTAATCCCTCAATTGCTAAAACTTGTTGTCTCCATCGATCAGCCCGCCCAATGACCCCAGGAGGGATCCTTCGCCGCGGCTGCCGCCGCGCTGGGGAGCGGCCGGGAGCATGCGGCCGGCCAGCCGCGAGAACGGCAGCGACTGGAGCCAGACTTGCCCGGGCCCGTGCAGCGTTGCGAAGAAGAGGCCCTCGCCGCCGAACAGGATGGTCTTGATGCCGCCCGGCCTGTGGATGTCGAAGTTGACCGCTGGGTCAGGGCGACCACGCAGCCGGTGTCGACGTGCAGCACCTCGCCGGCCTCGAGCTCGCGCTCCACCACGGTGCCGCCGGCGTGCACGAAAACCATGCCGTCACCCTCGAGCTTCTGCATGATGAAGCCCTCGCCGCCGAACAGCCCGGTGAGGATCTTGCTTCTGGAAGAAGATGCCGATGGAGACGCCCTTGGCGGCGCACAGGAAGCTGTCCTTCTGGCAGATCAGGTGGCCGCCGACCTCGGCCAGGGTCACCGGCATGATGTTGCCCGGGTAGGGCGCGCCGAAGGCGACGCGGGCCTTGCCCTGGCCGGTGTTGGTGAACACGGTCATGAACAGGCTCTCGCCGGTGAGCAGCCGCTTGCCGGCGCCCAGGAGCTTGTCCATGAAGCCGCCGCCGCGACTGGAGGGCGAGCCGTCGCCGAACATGGTCTCCATCTGGATGCTGCCGTCCTTGTACATCATCGCGCCGGCTTCGGCCACCGCGCTTTCGCCGGGGTCGAGTTCGATTTCCACGAACTGCATCTCGGCGCCGACGATCTTGAAGTCGATCTCGTCCGCACCCACGCGAGGCGATGCCGGGAAGGGGGGGGGTGGGTACGGAACGCCCCCGGACCCCGGATTGAGCTCGGCGATGCTGGCAATGGGCTGCCATTCGGCATACCCGTCCCGCCAGGCAAAGCCGTTGGGATTCTGCCGGACCTTGCCGATGGCCGCTGAAAGATCCATGGGGCCGACTTGATTGCCGTCAAAACTCAGATACCATTGGGTCATTTCGGGGACCTCCTAATCAAGAAAAGGGTTCAAGGATCCGAGGGGTCGAGGGGCCAAGGATAAAGCCAACCGTAAATCGTCCAATACCCAATTGCGACTATCGTAACCAATGGCTTACTATGCGATGTCAAAGATTTAATTGACAGGGTTTTGGTTCTCCACTTGAGTCCTGGAATCCTCGACCCCTGACCCCTTATAGTCGGAATCACGCCGGTTCGAGGCTGCGTTGGATTTGTTCAACCGTCGATGGGTCAATCCCAGCCGGCTGGCCAGCGTCTCCATGTACTGGCGTTCTTGTTCAGTATCCACATCGATGGCCATGAGCGATACGGTGTACCACCTGACGGGCCAGTTCCGGTGAACTACCCCGGCGACGATGGTCTCCAGGCCGCCGGTGAGAGTAGTTCCTGGACGATAAAGCCGTGCTCCTCCGGTGAAAGATCGACGGCCCTCAGACGTTCCGGATCTGGTTTCGTTCGGCTTCATCGATGACACCATCGGCGTTGGCCGCTGCGATCATGGCCCGTATGAGAAGCACCGCCTCCGGTTTATCGGCAGGGTCGACAGCCGGCGGCGGTGGGGAACACGCACCGGTCGTCCCGGCATTGGCGGCGGTGGCGGTGGAGCAGCCATGGAACGACCCGTTACCGGTGGGGACGGGGGCGCAGAACCGGGAACCGGCGGCGGCACGCCGGGTGCCCGGGGTGGGGCGCCTGCTCCTTGGGGGTTGTTCATGAAATGTTCCACCGCCTCCATGGCCACGCCCAGCATCCCCCTAGCGCGGCGCCCCCGGACATGAGGCCTTGAAGCCCACCCCGGCTGCCCCGGGTGCTGCTGCGGATCAATCCGCCGAGTAGTTTCCCGGATTAAACATGCGTATCTCCTTGTGTGAGATGGCTGTCGATCAGCGGGTCGCCGTCAACCGATTTTCCTATTCTGCTGCGGCAAATTCTGAAGGAGGGTCAACCCCCTGTCAAGGGATAATATGGGCATGCCGTCTTTGCTGTTCAAGGCCAACGGGCTGTGCTACAACCGCTGGACATGTGGGAAACGCCCGTGAAAAAAACAGCCATTCGGGAGCGCTTCAATGGATACCACTTTTTCCTTCACACCCATCGGCCTCGTCCATTCGTGCTTCGGCGAAAAATTTGGCATTCCCCGGCAACCGGGACTGGTGCCTGCCGCCCGGGCCACGCTTGGAGATGCTGCCGCCCTATGATCGGGACGAAGCATTCAGAGGGCTCAGTGACTTTTCGCATGTGTGGATCGTCTTTGTCTTTCATGGTATCGGCGGCAGCCGGTGGCAACCCACCGTTCGACCGCCGCGGCTGGGCGGCAATACGCGGATCGGTGTGTTTGCGAGCCGGTCCGGGTTCCGTCCCAACCCCATCGGGATGTCCTGTGTCGCCCTATCAGGTGTCCGCCGGGAGCATGGTAAGATGCTGCTCGACCTGGCGGGTATCGATGTGCTGGATCAAACCCCAGTTCTGGACATCAAACCCTATGTGCCCTACGCAGATTCGATTCCCGATGCAAAAGGGGGCTATGCTGTGAAGACGCCCCGACCGTCGATCGCCATTGAATTTTCAAACCGGGGACGACGCGCCAGCGACGATGCTGAAAAAACCTATCCGGGATTCACCGAACTGTTGATCCAGGTGTTGCGCGCCGACCCCCGCCCCGCCTACATGGAAAACCGTTCCGATCGAACGGAATTCGGCCTGCAGTTGTATGACCGCAATATTCGTTGGTCCGTCCGTCCGGGCGCCATCGCCGTTGATTCCATCGAGAAGATCGCTGCCGGATCGGATACGAACCGGGGACGGCGGCCTTAAATCATTTGCTGCTCAGCTGCTTGCGCTGCTGTATCGCAGACCGCGAAGGGCGCAGAAGTACGCGCAACCGCAAAAGAGTCCGGCGGCCAGCAGAAGCGCCACCGACAGCAGATGCAGCTCTGCACGGCCCAGAATGGCGGCTGCCGGGAAGGTGGTGATAAAGGCGATGGGCACCACGAAGGTCAGCACGCCCCGCATCCAGGAGGGATACGCGGAGACCGGGAAACGTCCGGTTTCGTATATGGCCGTGAAGAGTTCGCTGATGTTGTCGATGCGCACAAACCAGAACGCGGAGGTCACCATCATCAGCCAGATGCTGTAAAGAATCACCGTGCCGCAAAAAACGAAACCGGCGGCAGCGAGCAGATCAGCGATCGTCGGTGATAATGCGAGGCGGGCCATGGCATAGGTGCAGATGCCCAGGCCCATGGCGACATCCGCCAGTTTCCAGATGGACAGGTGCCGCAGCGAGGCCATGAACTGACTGTTCACCGGCTTGATCAATACGAAGTCGAAGGTGCCCATGCGAATCTGCTCGATAATGCGGCTCATGTTCGGTTGCAGCAACGCCTCGATGAGGCCGTTGAAAAGTGAGTAAAACCCCACCACCAGCATGGCCTCGTAATAGGTCCACGCCCCGATCTGACCGCGATGGTAAAAGAAGACATTCAGGCCCAGTATGGCGAAAGCCAGCCAGAAGGCACTCATGAAGAGGTTGGCAACGAAGTTGGCCCGATACGCCATCTCGGTGTAAAGGGAATTGCGGTAGAAGATGCTCAGCAGCCTGAGGTAGCGCATCGACATTCATCTCGCTTGCCGT